>JAVJSU010000001.1:0-16252 GCA_040219275.1 Aggregatilineales bacterium
ACGATTTCAAAGCCTTCAATTGTATATGGAAGTGTACCGATGATCTCTTGCCACTCCAGATGCCAAATATGTAAACCACTATTTTATTCTTTCACATCACTCTTCACATATTGCTTTTCACATAAAGTGCGGATGAACCACCGAAATGGGGCAAGATCAGTCATAAAACAATTCAGTTTATATTATGAGTGTCAAGTACCCAATAAAGGTTTTGACAGGATAATTGTAAAAGCAACACAACATATCATGATGACAATGACCGCCTCAGGAAATAATGTAGAGTAGTAATAAGGATGTTAGAATAGTCCTTTCACATTCCGTCTCTCTAAATGAGGTTGAATTAGGGGGGAAGAAGCAATGTCAGATTATCATGCTGAAAATGAAGAGCGTATGCCAATCGTCGCTCTATGCGCTTCCGCAGGAGGATTAGAAGCCTATCAGACATTTTTTGATGCGATGCCTGCTGAGAGTGGAGTAGCTTTTGTAGTCATTCAGCACCTTGCCCTTCGGCAGGAGAGTATTCTAGGTGATTTGATTAAACGACATACGTTGATTCCAGTTCACGTTATCGTCAACGATATGCGAGTGGATTCAGATAATATTTATGTACTGCCCCCCGGTTTTGAGGTCGAAATTGTAAATGGACACTTCCATTTGTCCGAACTTAAACATTTGAATGGCTGGCCCAAAACCATTGATCGTTTTTTGCAATCTCTCGCAGTCGATCGGGGTGAACGTGCCGTAGCCGTCATCTTTTCAGGAGCAGGAACAGATAGTGTGGTAGGCGTAGAGACAATCCATAAAAACGGTGGATTAGTACTGGTTCAAGATGTAAATACTGCTATACAACCTCACTTGCCGGCGAATGTGATAAATGCCGGCTATGCTCATGCAATCTTGCCACCGGATCATATGCCTGAGGCACTCCTGCGTCACTTTGGCATTTCATTACCCATGACCATCCCGTTTGAAGATTTAACACAAAGTATCTCAGACGAGGATATTTTGCGTATTACAACCCGGCTTCAACGCCAAACTGATCGGAACTTTACAGATTACAAAACAAGCACCTTACGTCGCCAAATTGCCCGCCGCATGGGTATTCATCAATTGCAGACGGTTGATGCTTATTTAGAGTATATGAATACCCATCTCAGCGAATCTACCGCTCTGGGAAAATATTTACTCATCAACGTGACCGGCTTTTTTCGCGATTCAGAAGCATTTGCATCCCTCAAACTAAATGCGCTCTTACCCTTTTTCAAAGACTTTGATATTGACACAGTATTCCGGGTATGGATACCTGGTTGCGCCAGTGGGGAAGAAGCCATTTCTATTGCCATTCTCATTCATGAATGTATGCAGGAGCTTAATATTTTGGGGTTAGAGGTGCGTATTTTTGCTACTGATCTCAACCGCGATCTCATAAAGCAGGCGCGAAGCGGATTTTATCCCCGAAATACTGAAGATGGAATCAGTCCCGCTCGTTTACAGGCTCATTTTGTTGAAGAGAAGGATGGTTATCGTATTCGAAATCATATAAGTCGCATGATTATCTGGTCGGAACATAATCTTGTAGAGAATCCACCGTTCTCTAATTTGCATCTCATCAGTTGTCGAAATGTCCTTATTTATTTTCAACGCCGTTTACAAGATCGGGTGATGGCACTATTCCAATTCGCGCTCGTTTCTGGCGGATTATTATTTCTCGGGACATCAGAAACAATGCCCTATAATCTAAATACCTTTATTGCGATTGATAGCAAGTACAAGATTTATCGTGTTGCAACAGCGGGTAAACGCGCCTGGATGAAGCTTGACCATCCTCTTTTTATCAAAGTACCTGAATTTTCGGAGGCTACTATGCCCGAATTACCCTCTTTCACCGGACGAGATCGGGAGGATCATGAGATGGAGATCATCAAGCGCATGTTGATGGATCATTACAGGAGTACTTGCGCTATTGTTGATGAGCATTATCGGGTGAAATATACATATGGTGAAATTGATCGTTATCTGGGCACCGTTCCGGGGAGGGATGGTCAGCATAACGTTTTAGAGCGGGCAAGACCGGGCTTAGATGTCGAATTAACCATTGCATTGCATCAGGTTTTCGAAACAAATGAAGAAACTACGCGTGAAAGAGTGTGGGTAAAAACCAACGGTCATGAGCGTATCATCAATCTTATTGTTAGACCCATTGAGGAGAATTTGGATCAAGGCAAGCAGGTACTCATCATATTCGAACTCGCCCTCAAAGGGGAGCATTTAAAAACGGGTATTGCTAACTCTAGTAATAATGATGAAGCGCCACCACCCCAGTTCCGGGAAGAATTACAACAGACCCAGAAGGCTCTGAAAAATGTAACTCAGGCATTGCAAGCCAAGAGTGAAGAATTGACATCTTCCATGGAAGAGATTCGCTCAGCAAATGAGGAGGTACAAACAACTAACGAAGAACTACGTACCTCTAAAGAAGAGCTAGAGTCGATGAATGAAGAACTTAACACTCTCAATACCCAGTTAACAGATCAAAATTATGAACTCACGCGTGCCAATAATACACTTCATAATTTCCTGCAATCTTCCGAGATCGGTATGATCTTTCTGGACAAAGACCTCGGCGTGCGCGAATATACGTTCGCCGTAACTGATCTCTTTGGATTGCGTCCCGGCGATACCGGTCGCCCCTTAATTGAAATTGCGAGTAAATTGAACTACGCTCAGCTTATCGCAGATGCACAGAGTGTCCTGAACACACTCATTAATGTAGAGCGAGAGGTAGAAGCACTTAACGGACGCTGGTATAGTCTCGCGATTCGACCTTACCGCACGACGAATAACGTCATAGACGGATTAGTCCTTACTTTCTCTGATATTACCTCACAGAAAAATACAATAGCGCAGGTAGAACTACACGCCCGTTATGTTAGACAGGTCGTTGAGACTATAGACAACATTTTGATTGAACTGGACAGTGGATTACGGGTCGTAGAAGCGAATCAACTATTTTACGACAAATTTCTGGTTAATCCGGAAATAACCAAAGGGCAATTGCTCTATGAATTGGGTAATGGCCAGTGGGATATTCCAGAGCTACGCCACTTACTGACAGAAGTTATCCCTGCGCAAACTGTTGTGCACAACTTTGCGGTGACACATAATTTTCCGAATCTTGGACTACGAACAATGCGGCTAAATGCCCGCCAAATCAGCGAGCTAGATCGGATTTTGTTAGTGATTACGGATGTTTCTAAAATTGATGAACCATAGAAAAATTTTATTGGGACGGCTTTCGCTATGATCGAAAGTCTTCACTAAAGAAAACCAGTTGACCCCGTAAATTATCTTCGTGATTTAATTAACACATATACCATGTACCACCTGTGAAATTAGCCGGGATACATCCGTCGCTACGAAAAAGAAATGGACGTGTGCACCCTTAAAATTGAACCTGTACATTACGCATAACAAAATGACTACGCGGTAATGCGGGCAAGCTGGTGTAATCCAGTGAGAGATCTTGCGACGGCACTTCATAACGAATACGTCGTGTTAAAAATAATGCCGCGGATTTCATCAGTTCAACCGCTATTGTCTCGCCGGGACAACGATGTGTGGTGAATGGATCGCCGCCGCCCTGCGGAATAAACCCGAACAGATCTTCATCCCAATTCAGGAAGCGTTCCGGGTGAAATTGGTCGGGTGAAACCCATGTCTCTGCATCATGATTTGTTCCGTACAAGTCTAGCACGGCTCGTGTTCCCTTATGAAAAGGGCAACCTTTATATTCGAAATCTTGCCGTACCCGTGCAACCACTGCGGGAAAGAAAGGATAAAAACGGCGCACTTCCTGCACAAAACTACTTAAATAATTGGAGTCATCTAACTGTGCGTGTGTTTCAGGATGTGCATGGAGTGCATGAGCAGTAAACGTAATAAAAACCGAGACTGCTACAACAGGACGCAGGATGTTGAGCAATTCAACAGCGGCGACCTGTCTATCCAGCAATTCACCCTGAAGATCACGATGGAAGGCAATCACTGCGGCAGGACTTTCCTGAGAAATATTTTCCTTATGAGCACGAATACGGTCAATATAGTCCCCTGCCCATCTTTCTGCCCGTTTACGCGCCAGACGTGCGCCAAAATGCTTGATGCTTACTGAACCAGCATCACCGAACAGCGCGGTGAGTTCTTTTGTATGCTTTTCCACATCTGATTGTTCCAGAGGCAAGCCAACCCAGCGGAAAATTGCCTGACACAACATTTCCCGCAACTCATCATAGAGAATCACTTCGTCGCGTTTTTCCCACTTATAAGCGTAATCACACCAGTATTCTTCTACAATCGTCTTGAGTGTATCGACTCTTGCAGGTGTCATCATGAGCATAAACATCTGTTTGCGGTGTCTATGCTCATCATCATCTAGTCCCTGCACGCCACTTGTTCCAATCAGTGTATGTTGAATAGCTGAAGGCATAGCATTTTCACGAACGAAGTGCTCAGAATCATAAAATATATGCGCGGCATCGCGCCCGATTAAGAAAATGGTGTCCTGTAACATCACGCGTGCTTTAAACAAAGACGTGTTGAGTTTTTTAGAATTTTGAGAGATGAAGCGATAGGGATTATTCAAAAAAGAAAGTGTACTGTCGAACCCGCGTTTCTGAGGAATTTGAGACATAAAAATAAACCAATCCTTTTTTCATTAACTGCGTCAACAGGAATCTTTCAACACTGTCCGTTACCCGAATCATAACCGTATCAGAGTGAATAAGGATGAGCCACCTGATGCAACTCTTCACGGCACTAAAGTATTAAAGAACTTGATAGTGAGATGCAACCATCGCTTGGTGACTGTAGCTTGTTCATGTCAGATTATCCTAGTTTCATATCCTCCATTTAGCTGGAGATAAACCGTCGGCTTAGGTGATGTTTGGAGATCGCTAACGTACTAAGATATGGAAAATCGATGCTATTTATGAGGAGTAACCGATGCAGAGTAAATCATTTCATATCTATCAAGTGCATAGTCAAGAAGAAGTTGACCATATAACTGATGCTCTGAACCGGATTCCGGGTGTCAAAAGTACTACAGGTGATTTTGAAACGAAGATTTTTGCCATCCAATGGTCAGACCCAGCCGAATGGAAAGACATTGAAAATGCCATTGTCGAACTGGATTACACACCAGAAACCCATTAAGAACAACTAGATAGATAGGTAATGATACCACCGGTTCGGAAAAGCACGCGTGAAGAGCAGGATTTATATGATACAAATGCTGACCAGTCAGAGTTTGCTCAAAGATAAAAATGACGATTACAAACCAGATGAAAAACCATGTCAGGCTGAAGGTGATCGTGAAACCGAAGAGCATGATCTAAAGGACGAGGCTGGATAATGAGTAAAGTTCACCAAAAACCCCGTTTGGGCTACGGGGGTTTTGGTGAACTTATAGATTAGCCTTTGCATGGAGTGCAACGTATTCTGGGTATCAACAATCCACCCATACTATAGTCGAATACGAGAACTTTCGCATTAGACTTTCGGTTCATATTTCCTGAACTTTCGACCCTAAATCACATAGCCAATAATCCGAACGATAAGGGTTATCTGGCAAAGGACACATTGGTCAGAAGACCTATATATAACTGACGCTTTGGTTAATTAAGAGTCCTTCCCCAAGCCGATTACTGACTTCTCTAAAAAGGCTACACTTATTCAAATTTCCATAATTCGTGACTGCCTCCACACAAAAAAGGAATAGGTGTTTCACGCATAGATAGATTATGGATTTTTCTGTTGAACCATTGCAAGCGGTACTTACTGCTCATGCCTATCAAAAACACTTGCATATAAATTGGAGACTAAGAGTAGATGGTTAAACAAGATATTATTGTTATGGGTGCTTCTGCCGGTGGGGTAGAGGCGCTTATGGAAATTGTGCGTTGCTTACCGGAGAATATGCCCGCCGCGATTTTTATTGTGTTACATTTGGCGCGGCAAGGTACGAGTGAGTTGCCCCAAATTCTATCTCATGTCGGTAGCTTAAAAGCATTTTTCCCACAATCCAATCAACCTATTGAGCATGGTCAGATTTATATTGCCCCAAACGATCATCATTTGCTGGTGCACGAGGGATATGTTTCCCTCACTACTGGTCCCCGAGAAAATGGTTTTCGTCCCAGTATAGATCCGCTATTCCGTACTGCCGCTAAGGCTTATGGACAACGCGTGGTGAGTGTCGTTTTAACCGGTCTATTGGATAACGGAAGTGCAGGTGCAGTCGCTGTAAAAGCGAGTGGCGGTAAAGTCATTGTCCAAGACCCTAAAGAAGCGATGTTTTCCTCTATGCCAGAGAGTGTAATGCACGTTGTTGATGTCGATTACATTCTACCTCTTGCGAAAATTCCTGCGATGCTAGTCACTCTGGCGACACATGAAGTCCCGGAAAAGGATCAAAGTAACCTTAAAGTAGGGAATACTATAGGCGAAAAACCCGATAATGCTGAAACTGGTGCGAGTGATAATATCTATCAAAATGATGAAGGCAACATGACTGATTTAATCTGCCCTGAATGTGGTGGTGTTTTAGTCGAATTCAAGGGCGGCAAGGATGGACAACTTGTCGCGTTTGAATGTCGTGTTGGTCATCGCTACTCCTTACAGTCAATGATGTTGCATCATTCTGAAGCAACGGAAGCGGCATTATGGGCGGCTGTCCGCGCCCTTGAAGAAAGGAATTCTCTCTGTAAACGAATGGTAGAGCATGTCAGTGAATGGAGCGATCAAACCATGAAACAAAAATACGAGGCTAAAGCTCGTGAAGCCAATGAACATGCTGATGTAATCCGCCAAATTCTATTAAATACAGCCTCTTAGTTGTAAGTCGTCAAAACGAGTCGGACACTTTAGTGTTGGAAATCAGAGTTCCAACAGAACCTTCACTAACGTACCAGAGTTTCCTTCACTCGAAATAGAGAGTTCACCACCGATTTTCTCCGCACGCTCCTGCATAATTGATAAGCCGTGACCACCCTTTTTCTCAATGGCATGTCGATGAAAGCCCTCACCAAAATCCTGGACTCGTAAGGATAATTGGTTATCAAGCTGTTCTAAGCGAACTATGACATTGCCGTCTTTTGTATGTTTCACAATGTTATTAAGTGCTTCCTGCACAATACGATAAAGTTGCGTTTTGATCTCTACAGATAGAGTCGGTAGATTCTCACCTAAAATTAAGTCAATCTGGCGATCTTTCCGACCCCTAAAAGCAATAATCAATTCTTCCAACAAATCGCTGAGATCCACGTCCTCAAAACGTGACGGTCTCAATTCAAATAAAAGCAATCTCATTTCTGCTTGAGCGCCGCGTGATAAATTCACCATGTCATTTAGAATTTCACTCTGGCGCTCTGGGCTTATTTTTTTCCTCTGCGATAATGACTCCGCCATAATCCGCAATGTAAAGAGTCCCTGACTTACAGCATCGTGCAAATCTCTCGCAATGCGTTGACGTTCTTCAACGATTGCCAATTCCCGTTCCTTCTGGTGAAGGCTAGCGTTGTTAATTGCGATAGACGCATGGTTGGCTAATGCTTCTAAACGTTCCAATAATTGTGGGCTAAAAGATACTGTTTTAGGAAGAAACATATTTATGATCCCATGAATAACACCGTCGGATTGAATAGGAACGCCAATATAGGTGTTCGATTCATAGAGATCATCCCACACAGATATATCTTGTTGTTGCCCATAATATAGCGTTACCGGTTGTTTTGTTTGTAGTATTTGTTGGAAAATGGGCACATTCAATAACTTTATAACATTAATATCTTCAGTATGTTGAGGAATTTCACCGCGCCATTTGGCGATACTTCCAGAATGATCCTCTAACAGCATGATGTTTGCGGCATGAAACGCAACCATCCTCTCCAAATTAATCAAAATTCGATCTAGCACTTCTTCTAAATCGAGTGTGCTGTTTAAGCCATGTACAATATCTAACATTGCTTCTGCAAAAACGCGTTGAATGTGTTCGCTCTGCTCGTGCTCGTGTAGCTCCTTAGTCCGTTGCTCAACACGGCGCTCTAGTGTTGCCGCATAATTCCGATTTTGTTGAAGTAATGCCATCTGTTGCAATGCAATACCAAGTTGTAATGAAACTTCTCCAGAAACATGAATGACGCTCTCATCAAAATGTTCTAGTTGTTCTGCAAATAACCAAATATTACCGACATGCTTCATGGATTGAAAAATGGGGATGCTCAGGATTGCTTCCGAATTATCCGCTACGGTATCTAGTACCTGATATTCCTGAGAGATATGTGACTGCGAAAACTCAGCGTGATTGCGTTCCAGAATCTCAATCCTGGATTGATCTTGAGTCATTGAATAAGTGATAATCCCTGACCTGTCCTCTTTAAAAAGTAGGACGGATACTCTGTGGCAATCGGTGAGGGACAGCATATGTTCTAATACCACATTGATAATATCGTTGGCAGAATGCAGACGCAAAATTGCCCGGTCAAGCTCTCGCAATCCCTGCAAGCGTTTTTCGAGCAATTTTTGCTGACTTATATCCGTTATTGTTAGCCGGAATGTACGCTCATATGGCGTTATACTTACCAAACTTTCGATCTTGCCATGAAAACGGGATTTATCCTGCCGCAGAAAGGTGAATTCGCCAGATAGCATTTTCTGTGTATGAATCATACGCTGTTGATATAAATAATATGAATCTTGGTCTTCCGGAGCTATCAGTTCCGCAAGTATATGACTCTGCATATCATTCTGAGACATACCAAATTGCTCGGTTGCTCTTTTATTCACTTTGCGTATCGTTCCAGAGTTGTCCGTAATGAGATATGTTATAGGAGCCAGATCAAATAAATCTTCAAACTCCTGCCTGGATGATTCCAGCGCACTTTGCATGACTCTTAAATCTTCATTCTGGATCTCCAACTCGACATGATAAACCTTCAGCTCATGCATCAGCTCATCCACAATAGTCACATCAGAGTGGGGCATATTGCCCATACGAGTCATCGCCTTTTCGACACGTCGGCGGAGTCGGAGCAGTCTATTTTGATTTTCATCCATTGGTGCCTACCAATATGAGTTAAATTAACAGAGTAATCGGCAAGTAGCCGATTCCAGTACACAAGTGTATCCAACCTCTCCAGAGGATTTTGGTTTTAATAGAGAAGCACAATAATGAAGTGAGTCATCGTGGGTGCATAATCCCGGCTTTTAGGGGTACAGTATCAACTAAGCAGAGGCAGGAACTATGGGATTGTCTATGCACACTTAATAATTAATTATGAAAGTAACTTCTTCTCTAGCGCAATTGCCACTGCACCAGCACGATTCTTTACGTGTAGCTTGGACAAAATGCTACTGACGTGATGCTTCACCGTTGAGTGGCTGATCGTTAATTCATCCGCGATACGTTGGTTACTGTAACCTAAAACCAATAGCTCTAAAACAGTAAGCTCACGATCACTTAAATCTTCCCCTAAACGAATAGAGTTCTTGGTGGATGCAATTAGTATTTGTGCCGCATCTGAGGAAAGTGTCGGGAGACCGCGATAAGCGTTACGAATAGCTTCAATCAGTTCCTGAGTTGAAACATCCTTCTTGATGAAGCTAATTGCACCCGCCTGCAATGCCTGCGTAACAAGGTGCTTGTCATTATAACTAGTCAGGGCAATAATCTTAATATTTGGATGTGAGGCGATAATTTTTTGAGTGGTCTCCATACCGTTTATACCGGGTAGAAATAGATCCATCAAAATCACATCCGGGGCGACTTCAGAACAGATATTAAGCGCGCTTTCTCCAGTAGCCGCTCCTCCAACAAACTCAAGCTGATCCTGTGTTTCCAGCATAAATTTTAGTCCATTCCGGACGATATCGTGATCATCAACAATCATGATTCTGATAGTACCGGTTTTGACCATATGAATTCTTCCCTCTCTCTCCCTAGGCAAGTTCAGAAATCTGCTTTTTTGTTTACAACCTAATTTCAGTCAAACTTAGCCTTAATCATTTACCTAAAAAAACCTACCTCTATTTTAAATTAAATTCCCTAAGAATTACAACAATATTCTATCATACTTTAATATAATTTGTAATTTATTGAAAGTCGAGATGATAGCGCTAGTGCAGTATTCACCAAGGTGCCTTCACATAGAATTAATCGCAACAAATATCTCTTAGAGGTAATCTTCCAAAACCTTTAATTCTTCAGAGCGGCTAATCAGCCCGCTCAATTGACCGGTGAATTCAAAATCCGCTTAATACTTTTTCCATAACTTATTACGCTTCTTCGCGTTTATCGAGAATCTGTAACAATTCATCTGCCGCCTGAGCAATTTCTGTGTGGTCATACTGCGCGGCACGTTGCTTAGCGGCGATTACACCAGCGCGATGCACCTTTTTAAAATCGCCATAGGGAAATTCCCAGCGTCCTTTGGTCTTCTTACTTGAATCTGTATCAATGCCTAGATACCATTTGCTGAACTCGCCCCAACCCTGCTTGTCGAGTTCCTTATTTTCCTCGTCTGCATCGGGCTGGCTAGCACTCCAATCTGTGTCCGTGATGTAATCATCATTTTTGATCAGGTGCTTAGCGTGCTTTACCGCCTCACTATTCAATTTAACGCTCAGTGGATGTCCCTAAGATAGGTATCACGCCATCTCAACAAAAAATTGACGTTGAATCCGTGTACTTTCGATAATTTAATCGTAACACGCAACAATTATCTCTGCATCGGTTACCCGTACCTTTTTGAAACCACCCACCTGGGTAAGAAAAAGCATAAACCACAGAGTTCGCATTCACGACTATAGCCGGATGACCTAACAGCATTAACCCACCTGGGCGTTACCATAATCGACTAAGCATGATTTGATAAAGGGACATAAATTTAACAAAGCGCGAAAGGAAGTAATGTATGCAAAATCAACCGAAACCTCCCTTCCCGGAACAACATCAGCAGAAGCCCGGTGACGAATCAGAATTAGATCCCCGTCCCCGTTATGAAGCACCTTTGTATCATGGAAGTGGTAAATTACAGGGGAAAGTCGCACTCATCACAGGTGGCGATTCAGGAATTGGACGAGCAGTAGCGGTTTTGTTCGCACGCGAAGGGGCAGATATCTGCTTTACACATTTGCCTGAAGAAAGTGATGACGCGCAGGAAACCCGGCAGGCAGTCGAAGATGAAGGTCGCGATGTCTTGTCGCTGGTTAGCGATGTTACCGATTTTCAGCAGTGTCAGAATGCAGTGGAGAAAACTGTCGAGCGTTTTGGACAATTGGATATTCTGGTCAATAACGCCGCTTATCAACAACATGTGACAAAAATAGAAGATCTTCCGCTTGAACAATGGGAGCATACCTTTAGGACAAACATTTTCGGGTATTTCTATATGGTGAAAGCCGCCATCCAGCATATGGATGAGGGAGCCGTCATCATTAATACGGGATCTGAAACTGGTCTGGAAGGTAGTAAGAATTTGCTGGATTATTCGGCGACAAAGGGCGCAATTCATGCGTTCACCAAATCACTCGCCCAACATTTGGTGGATCGCAAAATTCGCGTCAATTGTGTTGCGCCAGGACCGGTCTGGACACCGTTAAACCCCAGCGACAAAACCGCTGAAAAAGTGGCTAAATTCGGTTCTGATGTGCCTATGGAACGCCCTGCTCAACCTGAAGAGATTGCGCCGTCTTACGTATTTCTAGCCGCAGAGAGTGATTCAAGTTATATCACAGGTGAAGTGTTAACCCTGCTCGGCGGGAAAACAATGGCTGGTTAATATCGGCGGGCTAAATCTTAGTTGATGCAAATTTTAAAGGCGCAATATTTTAATTAATATCGCGCCTTTATACCTCATTTTGATTTAGAGAAATACTCCACACTAAAATGCTGTGTCCAACGTTTCTCCATTGACGTTAATTGTCACCGTATCTACCGTGCTATATTGCAATGCTGTCTGGCGGAGTTGAGCTTCAACACGCGGCTGGTCACAGACACCACCGATTGTAAGTGAGCCTGTCATGTTAATGACCGCTTCCCCATTCTGGATGGTGACGTTCGTAAGAGTCAGATCAGATTGATAGAGCGCATTATATAATCCTGATTGCCCATATGTCCTTGAATTAATATCAAGCAATTCGGTGAGTGCCGCTGTTAAAGGAGCTTGCGTAGATTCGAAGGTGACGGTCACAGGGATGATGCTATCATCACATCCAATGGGATTACCAGAACGTCCCGCATCTCCCAGCGCGACAAGATAAATCTGGCTTTGCTCAAAGAATGCCCCGTCTGCCGGTTGGGTCGGTACTGCTGTCGGCTGGAAAACCTCATCTGTCACGGTAAAAACTTCAGAAACGGTCTCTTCATTATTCAGGACGACAACAGCGACTCGCTCTGTACCGACCGCCAGATTATCGGAAAGGCGTAGCGTAGTATCAAGCTCCCCATCGTCTCCGATTTCTCGTGTTCCAACAACGATATATTCTGACTCTGGCGGACCAATTCCTAATGAGACGTTTGCTCCGGGCGGAAAGCCTGCCGCATATAAACGAATGGTCATGCCTGCTGAACCACTATCTGGACGAATGGACACAACTGTTTCACCGTCATTTTCAGGGATTGAAATGGTTTGCCCGGCAAAAATGAGCGAACGATCCTCAATATCAGGGTTAGTCGCTATGAGTGCCGCAACTGTGGTATTACATTGTTGTGCGATTCCAAAGAGGTTTTCACCTTCAGCAACGGTATAAGTATCTTCACATGTCATCGGTAAAGGTGTCATTGGTTCATCTGGCATTGTTACCGCCGGACGCGAGTCACACAGAACAACCGAATCACCACTATCAGACACACGATAGTCATATAGAGTTCCGTCATAAGTCAGGAAGAACTGATAGCCCGGTGTAATTACCTGTGCATAATTAGCGCCCATCGATGGGCAACCGAGACTTGTATCACTAAAATCTCTACGGATCCATTCGTAACTGATGAGATCAGCACGAGAAACATCTTCGCGTAATCCCTGACTCAGCGATGCAAGTACAATATCCAGTTGTGGCGGAATGTTATTATCATCTTCCTGTGCGTTCACCAAAAATGCAGAGAAAACTAAAATTAACAATACGCCTATGCTTCGGCGAGTAAATTTCATAAATTACCTCCATCAAACACATTATCACTTCGGTCAAAAACGCGTTTAAATGCTTCACGAATATGCGGTATTGAAAATGGCTAATTGTCATTAAACGCAGAATTTTTGACGTTATTATCGACGCTAGCATCATTGTGCTTGAGCCACAATGGGTCACCAGAGCGAAATGTGCATGGCTCTTTAAGACCATCCAACATGAGAGAACTAGCCCTAATGGCTCACATTGAACCTGTTTCTATACGTAAATTAATCTCCGTAATTATGTGAAATTTGATCTGCACACCAGTCATGTTCAGAATGATAAATATGGGTCAATCGACCCATCTGTGTCTACCAGTTCTACTGATCCCAGAATCTCTATCATGAGCTACCATAAATAGACAACTGCTACAGTCTAACGGCAATTCGCAATTTTTAGGAGGAACTTAACTATGACAAAACTACATGCACTAAATCAACTTGGTCAGGCAGTCTGGCTGGATTTTATCAGTCGTGACCTTATTGAATCCGGTGAGTTAGCCGATCTCATTCAACAGGGGTTACGGGGAATGACCTCTAACCCGTCAATCTTTGAAAAATCCATCTCAAATGGTGAAGCGTATGATGAACAACTAAATGCGCTAAAAGATGAACACAAAACACCGATTGAGATTTATGAAGCGATTGCCATTCAGGATATTCAATCGGCGGCGGATCTTTTTCGTCAACTTTATGATGAAACCAATGGCGCGGATGGTTTTGTAAGTTTAGAGGTCAACCCAAATTTATCACGCGATACACAAGGCACAATCGACGAAGTGCATCGTTTACGTGAGCGTGTGAACCGTCCCAATGTGATGTTTAAAGTCCCGGCAACCAATGAGGGCATTATTGCTGTGCGCCGTCTGGTGAGCGAGGGGATTAATGTGAATATCACCCTGATGTTCTCCTTATCGCATTACAACGCCGTCGCACAGGCTTATATTGATGGTTTAGAGACCTATTATGAAGCAGGCGGGGATATGTCCCGTGTTGCCTCTGTGGCATCATTTTTTGTGAGTCGTGTGGATGCAAAATTAGATCCCATACTTGAAAAGAAAGGTGCGGAATACCTGAAGGGTAAAATTGCCATCGCCAATGCGAAACAAGTTTACAAGCGCTTCAACGAAATGTTCAGTGGGGGGCGCTGGGAAAAGTTAGCAAATGCAGGGGCGCGTGTTCAACGACCACTCTGGGCGAGTACTAGCACAAAAGACCCTTCCTACCCGGATACGCTTTATGTCGATAATCTAATCGGAGCGAATACGGTGAATACCATGCCACCGGATACATTAGATGCCTTTCTCGATCATGGCAACGTTCAGGAAACAGTCAATCAAGGGGTTGACGAAGCCGATACACATCTTGTTGAACTGGTGAAACATGATATCAACCTGTTGAAAATCGGAGATGAACTTCAAGAAGAAGGTGTTGAGAAATTCATGATGCCCTTTGATGCGCTCATGAATACAATTGCTAAAGAATCTCAACACGTCGTATGAATCATAGAAATCAGGTTAGATGTCTTCGATAACTCCGCGTATTTCACGATTTGTGGGGTTGTCGGCATTCTTGCCGGTCTGCTGACATTCGTTTTGCCCGGAATTACGGCATTAGTTTTACTTTATGGGATTGCTTTCTGGTCACTATTCACTTACGCCTGCGGAACAATCCCGAATCCTTAGTCCATCAAAATTAGTTGAACCATAGTACGTTTTGACCATTTATTTACATATCTCAATTCGAAAGGATCATTATGAAATTTAAAGAAGGTACATCAGTTTACACAGCTGAAGGTGAGAAAGTCGGAAGTATCGAGCGCTTTGTCTTAGATCCGCGTGGGCATGAAATCAGCGGATTGGTAGTGCGTAAGGATTTCCTGTTTACGCAAGACAAGGTAATTCCGCCGGATGCAGTCGCTACTGCGGATGAAGACCGTGTTACCCTGCATGAGAACGTCGGTGATCCGGATGAATTTCCGCCCTATGAAGAAGTGCACTATATCGAGCCTGGTGATGCCGAACGGAGAGCAGGCTCTATGGACCCTTACGTCGGACCGGTCTACTACTATCCACCGATTGGCTCAACCACATGGGCAAGAGGCACCTATCTGACGCAACACCCTGTATCACAGAAACAAAATATTCCGGACGGCAAGGTTGCGCTCAAAGAAGGATCGGATGTGATTAGCCGTGATGGTAAAGATGTTGGTAATGTGAAGGAAATTTATACCGATGCAGAAACCGAGCGTATAACTCATTTTCTTGTTGAGCGCGGGGTATTCTTCACGGAAGAAAAGCTGATCCCCGAGTCGTGGGTTGCACACGTCAGTGACGACAAAATTGAACTTGCCGTAGATGCAAGTTCGCTGGAACGGTTACGTCAAATCAACTAAAAATCACACCAAATGTATAGCATTCATGTGGGCACGACTTCACAGACGAACAGCCGATGTCTCCCACATGGATTTTTGGCTTCAAGTTCCAAGAGCATGATGTTGGAAAGCCAATTTTTAGTCTCAGTGGTACAGTTTCCCAAAAACAAAAAGATGACTTATTGGACAAGCACGGCATGGAAGCGCCACAACAAATGAGGCAATCCGTCGAACAATTCAAAATAGTCAACGAGCATACAGGCGTTGCGAAACCTTGGTATCCGTTATGAATACAGGTACCGTCTAACTTATCACCTTTACTATTGAAATTACTCTGCCCGATAAACGATCTGACCTACCCTTGTCCAGTGAATACCGACCTTTTGTGCAATCTGTCGGTGGCTCATGCCCTGCTCCACGATTGGCAAGAATGTCCGCGCGGAGTTGTTCTTTATCGGGATTACGCAAATCACTTTCGGTTGAGGCGGGCAGAGGAATATCGAAGTACAGCTTATGCCTAGGTGTATAGTCCCAGAGTATAGTGGTACAGTATCCATTAAACAGAGGGAGGAATTATGGGACAAGTACTTCACGGTAGCGCCAGAACGACAGAGGCAATCCGTCGAACAATCCAAAATAGTGAAGAGAGCATAAGAGT
>JAVJSU010000002.1:0-19579 GCA_040219275.1 Aggregatilineales bacterium
ACGATTTCAAAGCCTTCAATTGTATATGGAAGTGTACCGATGATCTCTTGCCACTCCAGATGCCAAATATGTAAACCACTATTTTATTCTTTCACATCACTCTTCACATATTGCTTTTCACATAAAGTGCGGATGAACCAATTCAATGGACACTGAATTGAGACGAGAACATTATTGCAATCACTCAACAATCTTCCCGAATGCAACGCTATACCATGACGACACCACCATTCACGTCGAGCGTTGCGCCAGTTACCCATGTCGTTTCTTCAGAGCAAAGGTGAACAATTGATTGTGCTAATTCGATAGGTTCTGCCATGCGTTTCAACGGAACAGTCTCGATGTATTTTGCTTTTGCGTCAGGGTCAATATCAAACATTCGCGTTTCGACTGCACCCGGTGCAACACTATTGATTAAAATACCTGACTCTGCATATTCTCGTGCCATAGACTTTGTCATAGAAAGCACAGCACCTTTAGTCGCGCTGTATACCGTAGAATTATGCACACCACCTATGCGTCCACCAGTTGAACTTATATTGACAATGCGTCCCCACTTGCGGGTAGCCATATCGCGGGCTACGGCTCTCGTCAAGAAAAATACAGACCGCATGTTGATATTCACAATGCGATCAAACCAGGCTTCGGTCATGTCTTCTATCGGGATTCTTGGGCATATGCCTGCATTATTCACCAGAATATCTACTTTACCAAAGCGATTAATGACATCTTCCACGAGTTGATCTATCTGAGAAAGAACGGATAGATCACACGTAAATGCCGCCGCCTCATGACCTTGTTCAACAAGTTCAGCTGTTAGACCGTCTATCAAATTTGTATCGACGTCGACCAGTGCAACTTTCGCACCTTTCGTGCATAAGAGTGTCGCGGTAGCCTCGCCTATACCACGCGCCGCGCCGGTCACGATCGCTACTCTTTCTTTCACAGCCATATTTCACCCTTCATCCTACAGAATACTAACTACAGACTACCAACGTGATCTTGCAATGCTTCCTTCGTGATGATGGTTTCTGCGAGCGTATCGTTGCGATTAATGTCAAACCAATCTGCGTAAACATACTCGATTGACAAAGCCCCCTGATAATTTACAGCTTTCAGGCGATTGATGATGTCGACAAAATCAATTGTGCCCTCATCCCATGCCGTCTGCAATTTACCAAAGCGCGCAGGTCTTAGATGAAAATGTCCGGCATGAGGGATGAGCGCATGGATACGCGATTCGGGTATGTATTGCAATATAAAATGGGCATAATCCAGTGTAATTTTTGCTTCAGGTGCCATCTGGATTAACTGTAGGGCTAGCTCAGGCGTATCTGCCACTGATCCCATATGTGGCTCAAAGCGGAGTTCCACACCGAATTCTCCAGCAATTTCTGATGCGCGCTTTAGTGCTTTACCAGATGCTTCAAGATTCTCAGACAATGATCGTCCCAGATGATCCACGCCGGGAAGAATAGTAAAGCCCGGAATACCTACGGCTTTGCAAAATTGGGCTGATGCGCGAATGTATTCTTCATCTTTTGCTCTGATGTTATCATCAGGATCGTTGATCGAATTTTCACCCGGATGTGAGCCATATTGCGGGAAAAAGTCCACTGCGTCCAGTTCGTATTTGTCTAACAGCGCTTTTAAGATATCTGCCTGCCCAACCGGGTCATTAAGTACATCTTCTGGCGCAAAGCTACAACGACCACGATTATGGAAACCAGCAATATCCACTCCTTTAAATCCCATGTGATGGGCAAGAGCAAGCGTGCCTTCTAGTGGCAGTAATTCGAAGGAATGATTGGTGACTGTTAATCGCATTATTGGTCTCCTTGATGTATCAGCTATTCAATAGTAACGAGATTAATTTCCATTAGACGTGCAAGTTTACGAATACGGTTTTTCTGGTTACCTATTCCGAGCGCAACGTGATGTGTCGGGCCTTCCTCACACCAGGAATCCATAAAGGTGGCGGGATCGAGATCGAATTTGAGCCTTGAGTTTGTATTGCCGATTTGCATGGTCGGTCCAGGAATTGATTGACCCTGTGCCTGAAGCCACTTGAGGTTACCATCGGCAGATTGTGTAACACCCAGAATTGTAATTGGACCGTGTTTGACGTTGAACTCGACGGATAGACCATAGCCTCGCTTACCATGGAAGAGTCCGAGACCCCGTAACAACGGTTTCTCATCGCTAATCTTGACATGACCAGGTCCGTCGTGCCCCATCAAGACAAAATCATCATTGAAATCCATTGCATAGAATTCGGTGTAAGATCCACCGGCACCCAGTCGATCCATTATCAGCATGGCGATGCACGTTTTTAGATCACCTTCACCGGATGCAGGGATGCCCCGTGCAGTGAGCAAGGAGTTGCCTATAATCAGGCTAGCGCCAAGTTCCTCATTGGGATTTCCATCCAGACCACGATAATAGTAAGTGAGACCGCTCAAATCGAAATCGGTCACCAGCCGATCTAGTCCTACAGAGACTTTTGCTGACCAACGCATGGCTTCATCAGTGACGGGCATAGAAATTTTGTCGTGCCCTTGTTCGGCAATCTGGAATGTAGCATGAATTTCTTCGATTTTCGCGTTGATTTCTTGCTCGGTTGCTGAATTCACACGTACATGAAGGTCATCCATTTCGAGAACCTCAACGTGTGCACCCAGTTGCGCGTGTATCATTGTGAAGTCGGAGTACATATCCAGCATACCGGGGTAGGTGTGTCCGAGAAACCCGATTCTGCTGTAGTTTAATTCTCGCATGACACTAGCGGCACGAACCCAATCTTCAATTTCTGCCCAGGCACGCTCATAATACTTGTTGGCATATCCCTCAACAGGCTGTAACAAACCAGATACCACGTTGAATTGAATACGACTACGTGCAAAAGCATTTGAGATTTCTGGCACACAACAGGCACAACAATTCGCGAGCCATTCAGCAGTATCCGTATCGAGGTAATCTAGTGCAGGAACGGGTTGTAAGTTTAGAACCAGAACGGGTGCTTTACGCCTTTGTACTGCGGGGAGTACCTGTGACGATGTTGAGTATGTGCCAACATAACAGACAATGATATCCACATTTTCGCGGGCAAATAAATCGCCGGCAAGTTTTGCACCGGGCGCATCATCGACTAACCCTGCCGATACAACCTCAGCGCCCATATCGCGAATTTTACTTTCGACACCCTTCTGGTACCCTTCTAAGCGGTCTTTTAAACCGTCGAATTGGGGCCAATATGCCGCCAAACCGATACCAAATATCCCAACTTTTGCTTTAGCATATTGTTTTGACATAATTTCTTCTCTATTGTAAATTTTGATAAACTTTTAGAATAAAATTGTCGCCTAGAGTGATAGATGAACCTTTATGAACGATCATAAAAATGTTCAACAATCTTTCAGGTTTTTTTCCACACAATATAAGTTAATTTCGTTGAATGAATTGGCGTAAACGCCCTAAACCGATATTGACTGTACCAAGTCTAATTTGGTCAATGAGTACGGCGACTAACAAAACAGTTCCCTGTGCAATATTCTGGTATTCTGTTGAGACGCTTTGTAGCGTAAGTCCGTTGAGCAGTGTACTCAATATCAAGACACCGAGCAGTGTGCCCAACAAACTACCTTTTCCACCAGCAAGACTGGTACCTCCTAAAACAACGGCAGTAATCACAGTTAACTCTACCGACGGAGCGGCACGAGGATCAGCGGCATAGAGACGTGAAGTTAAGAAAATCCCGGCAATCCCAGCACTCATACCAGATAAGGTAAATGCCATCATACGATAACGTTTAACGGATAAGCCAGCTAGACGACTGGCTTCTTCGTTTCCACCAATTGAATACATTGCGCGTCCATAGGTTGTAAATCGCAGGACATAAATGCCGACTGCAAACAGAATTATCGTGAAGAAAATTGGGAAGGGCGCTTCGGCAAATCCCAGTGGAACTTTACCCTCGCTGATACTCGTGAAACGGGCATACATTTCAGTGTTTTCGCCTGTCAAATCAAAGACAGGAATCGTCAAAGCATCAGAAAACACGAAGGCTAAACCGCGTGCAACAGATAACATACCGAGTGTTGTAATCAGCGAGTTGATCCCGATATAGGTCACTAAAAATCCGTTGACAAATCCCACAAGAGTTGCCGTTAATAAGCCGGCGACGACTGCACCGGGCAATCCTAGTGATTCTTGTAATGCCCCGATCACAACACCAGCTAAAGCGGCGGTGGAAGCAACCGACAGATCAAGACCGCCCCCAATCATGAGCATGGTGGTAAACACCGCGATGATTCCAACCGTTGACGTTGACAAAAGAAGGTTGTTGATATTACGCGAGGTAAAGAAGACATCCGATAGTTGCGACATCACAAACATAATCAGGGCAAGCATGATGATAAGCCCCATCAATTCTCGCACTAAGGATGATTGTAAGATCGAATTTACTGTGCCTTTGCGTTGCTCTTGAGTGACTACTGTTGAATTAGTTGACATGCTTCACCCCTGCCGCCACATCTAAGAGCGTATCTTCAGTCGCATCCATCTGCATAAATTCTCCGTTGATTTTGCCGTCATACATTGTCAGGATTCGATGGCTAACTGAAAGAACTTCTTGTATGTCGGATGAAACCATCAAGATAGCTAATCCTTGCTTTGCCAGAGATTCTAATTGGTCGTAAATATCTGAACGTGCGCCAACATCAACGCCCCATGTTGGTTCATTCAGGACGAGTACTTTAACATTTGCCTCTAACCAGCGCGCCAGTACGACTTTCTGCTGGTTGCCACCACTCAAAAATCGCGTCTCGACTTCCATGCCACCTGCCATACGAATACCGAGATCATCAATCCAACCCTGTGTATGTTGCTTCTCTTTCCGTTGTAAAAAGAAAGCAAACTTATTGAGCTTCTGCCAGTTGGATAACGTAGTGTTCTTGCGCACACTCATCTCTAGTACGAGACCATTGACTTTACGATCAATTGGCACAAACCCGATACTTGCGTTTTTGCCCTGTTGAGGATTGGCAATTTTGACTTGTTGTCCTAAGACTTCAATAACTCCACTATTGGCTCTCTCTGCACCGAAAATACAACGCGTTAGGGTATCATGTCCTGCTCCGAGTAGCCCAAACAACCCCACAATTTCGCCTTCATGAACTTCGAGACTCACATTTTCAAATGCGCCGAGCTTTGTCAGGTCTTTGACACGTAAAGCGACATCGCCAAGTGATATGTCAGATGCATTTTGGCGTACTACAACCCGATCTTCAATCGTCCTCCCGACCATCATTTCTACCAAATTATCTTGCGTAACGTCGTCAATAGACTTCGTGCCGACATGGTTACCATCACGCAAAACAAATACACGTTGGGCAACATGGAAAATTTCATCCAGACGATGGGAGATATAAATAATGCCCACGCCTTGCTTACGAAGGTTATCAACGATTCCAAATAGTTGTTTCACTTCAGGCGGAGTTAGCGCGGCTGTGGGTTCGTCCATGACAATGATGCGTGCTTTTTTAGACAGGGCTTTGACAATCTCAATGATTTCACGCTGAACGACAGTCAATTCGCGCATTAAAGTGCGTGGATCAATTTCGACACTTAAGAGGTTTAAGTACTCACGGGCAATCTCGTATGCTTTGTTCCAATCTATAAAAATGCCACCTAGTCGCTTAGGCAAGTCGCCGATGAGCAAACTCTCTGCTACCGATAAGTCGGGAGCGTAGTGTAATTCTTGATAGATCATGCGAATTCCAACGTGTTCGGCATCACGCGGTTGCGTAAAATGAACGGGTTTCCCTTCAATGAAGATGGTGCCGCTATCTTTCTGGTAATCGCCATTCAGGATTTTAATGAGGGTGGACTTACCTGCGCCATTTTCCCCTAGTAATGCAAGAACTTCACCAGCATACAAATCCAAAGAAACGTTTTTCAGGACATCGACACCAAAGAAACTCTTATTGATGTCGCTCATTTGCAAAAGTGGTGTTTGTTCGATGGTCATTGTTTTGCTCTCCGCGACACTTGTTCCGTGATTTGTATGCGGATCTGGTCAAAGCCTACAGCAATGATGAGGGCTGCCCCATTTGCAACATCTTGATACCAGGAGGGTACTTCCGTTATGGTTAGCCCGTTGCTCAGAGTACGTAAAATGATGACCCCAACAAACGTGCCGAGTAAAGTCCCTTTACCACCTGCAAGGCTGGTTCCACCTAGAATAACAGCAGTAATCACTGTGAATTCCAAGCCAGTTGCCGCGCGTGGTGCGCTAGAAGCCAACTGCGATGAAATAATCAAGCCACCGAGTGCGGCTAATGTGCCACACAAAGTATATGAAATGAGAAGGTGACGGGTGACTGCAATACCTGCGAGACGGCTTGCCTCAGGGCTACCGCCAATTGCATAAAGGTTTCGCCCAAACTGCGTGTCGCGTAAGATCACAGAAAATGCAAGATAGAGGACGATCATGAGGATGAGTGAGAATGATATGTTAAGAATCGCGCCACGACCTAAGAATTGAAACGCTTCATTATTGAGTTGATTTGTTTGCCCTTCACTCAAAACAAAGGCAAGCCCCCGTACAATAGAAAATGTCCCCAATGTGGTTATTAGTGGATTAATCTTCAAGATCGTAACCATGAAGCCATTAAGGAACCCAACAAGCGTTCCACTCAATACCCCTAAAATGGTGGCAAGCAGAAGTGGAATTCCCAGCTCAATCCATAAAAGGCTGGTCACGACACCGGATAGCGCGGCAACCGAGCCAACAGATAAATCAACACCACCGGATATCAGCACAATCGTCATTCCAATGGAAACTATTCCCACAACAGCGAGCTGTTTCGTAACATTATTAAAGTTAGAAATGGAAAGAAAATTATCCGACATACTTGCAAAGATTATGCAAATCACGAGGAAGCTACCAATGAGGGTAATCGTAGTCAGGTTGTCATCGATTCTCCGTGCAAAACGATTAGCACGCTTTTGTTCGAGGTGTTTTGAGGAAGATCCATGACTCATAAAATAGTCCTACTTACATTGTGTTTATATGAGAAATAAAATTATTCAATAGTCCTGTATCTATGATTGGACTAAACGGCTATAGATGGCTGTCGCAAAGTCGCCAAATCTGTAAAGAGCGTGAGCCTAAGTAACGCATGATATTGAGTATTGCGTGCCAGGTGCGGGAAATAAAACATAATCTTCAAGTATTTTGTGTGCTAGTAAGAAAATAGATTTTTGTAAGGAAACGCGATGATTAGGATTGCTTGAACAGTTTTGCATGGCTTTTCAAAAGTAAGTGGTGATGCAATGATCACCACTTATTTTGATTAAATTAGATGGAATTAATCTTCGTCTTCTGTTGCACAGAACTCTGGCCAATCCTCAGCATAGTATTCGCATACATTGTCAGCGGTGATGAATACGTGTTCCTGATAGACTGATGGGGCAACCGGACGGCATTCCAGCAAATCAAGCATTGTTGGGATCAGAATATCGCCGTAAGTTTCAGGGAAGTAACCTGTTGCACCCAGATAACGACTACCCTCCTGGATCATTTCTTCCTGACCTGAAGGATCCGCGCCTTGACCGACAACAATTACTTCATCTTCGCGTCCGGCTGTTTCAAATGCGGCGATAACACCTAAGGAGGTTCCGTCATTGATGTTTACTGCAATTACGTTTGAACCTTCCGGAATATTTGCAAGGGTATCGGTTGTTACCTCAAAGGAATCTTCTTGTGTATTCTTGCTATCAAGGTAGAAGATATTTTCTTCAGGAACGGGATTTTCAAGGGTTTCCTGGATACCAGCAACTTGACCTTGCATACGAGCTTCCGGAATTGGACCCGATTGTGGTAATTCAAGTACGAGTATGTAATCGACCTGCCCATCCCAGTTTTCAATTGCCCATTCTGCACCTGCAATACCGGCTAACTCACCAGCGAAATAGTTATCTGCACCGAAGAATGTTGCACCTGGCATCGGGATATCGATCGCGATAACCGGTACATCGGCAGACCGGAAGCGGCTCATGATTACGTTACCAAATGCCGCATCAGTCTGGAACTCGATGACACCATCTACCCCCTGGGTTAGGAAGTTTTCTGCGTTAGCGAGGGCGGTTGCACCATCAAGGCGGTTATCAGCAGTAATGAGTTCAATATTTCCTGCTTCTTCTGCCGCAGATGCGATACTTTCGCCGACCAACTGTGTGAAAATAATATCTTCTGTTAGATTAGCGAAGCCGATCACATAGCTATCTTGAGCAGTCGGGCATTCATCATCCTGAGCGTATGTAACGGTGGCACTGGCAAAAAGAAACATGAAGGAACTGAGCACGAGAGAAGTTACGAGGGATGCTGAAAGAAACTTACGAAGAATATTCATTTATGTCTCCTGAGAAATAGTTTATATAAAATCCATTAATTCTGGCGACAATCGTACATTTAAAGCACAATTGTTGAAACTTATCGAAACTTAACATATTCAACAATAAATGTCAAATAAGCGATAATTGTTTATGCTGTATGGAAAACCTCTTCTAAAACAATCATATTTTCATCTGGACGACCTTCGATAGACTCGAAATAAGGTCCCATAAATTCCTGCCATTTGAGGTTAATCTCTTCACTAGCCATGCCTTCAATTGATGCTTCAAGGCTTTTTTCTGCCTCAAAATATCCGAAAAGCAAACCATCGTCACGTAAGAAAAGCGAGTAGTTGTGCCAGCCTGTTCGCCTCAATGCGTCTAGCATTTCGGGCCACACGTTTTCATGATGCTTCTTATATTCTTCAAGCTTGTCTTTTTTCACCTGTAATAAAAAACCGACGCGTTTCATATTAATAATCCTTAATTGTTGAATTTTGTTGAAATTGACAATAAATTTACCATGCTTCATAGCTATTATCAAATTATTGAAAAAATCGTGGTATCATTTACGATGGATTGATATTCCGGTTGTAAATTTCGAAGGATTTAATATTGAATAAGCCATCAACGGTGTTCGAGAGACATCAAAGTATCCTTGATTTACTAAAGGAGCGCACAAGCATTAGTGTCACTGAACTTTCAGAGACATTGGATGTGTCTGAAGGTACGATCAGGAATGATTTACAGGCACTTGACGAACAAGGTCAATTAAGACGTGTTCGAGGTGGCGCTGTTGCTCCAAAACACCTTATCGCACATGGTACTTCTTTACATGCACAGGCACAGGTAAATGCTGAACAAAAACAATGGATCGCTAAATGGGCAAGCGGTCAGATAGATAGCGGCGATGTGATCTTGCTCGATTCCAGTACTACGGTTTTGCATATTGCCCAGTATCTGGTTGATCGAACCAACCTCACCATTGTGACGAATGGTGTGGAGGTTGGAAGAATTCTCTCGGCAAATCCTACGAATAGGGTCATTCTCATTGGAAGTGTGCTACAACCTGACGGCAATTCGCTGATCGGTACAGCCAATAATGTGTTACTGCAAACATTAAATATTCAAACTGGTTTTTTCTCTTGCGTTGGTTTTTCAACCGAATTTGGACTCCTTGAGAGTGATTTACAGATTGCAGAATTGAAGAAACAAATTCTCTCTGCTTGTAGGAAACGTATCGCTCTATTTGACTCAAGTAAGGTTGGCAAGGGGGCTTTAACACCCTTCATAACACTCGATGATGTGGATCACATTGTCACCGATACAAACATGAACAATGCAACGATTGAGGCAATTCGCAAATCAGGCACGAATGTAACAGTATGTGATGAAAGTACAGTGACGACGCACTCATCTTATGAAACAAATGGTATTTATCGGATCGGGTTTGCCAATATAAGTGAAGAACTCCCCTTTGGGCGTGATGTACGGCGCGGACTTGAACTTGCACTTCAACGAACAAACAACATTGAGCTTATCGTCGCTGATAACCAGCTAAATCCTGAAATCGCGCTCACCGTCGCTGATAATCTCATTGACCAGAACATTGATTTATTCATCGAATATCAGATTGACGAAAATGTAGGTAATCTCATTGCAAGCAAATTCAATGCCGCCAATATCCCGATCATTTCTATTGATATTCCTATGGTCGGTGCGACGTTTTTCGGGGTTAATAATTACGATGTCGGGTTAGTTGCGGGTAGAGCACTGGGCAAGGCTGTATTGGAAGAGTGGCAAGGAGAATTCGATTTTCTGATTGCACTTGAACATCCTCGCGCAGGAAACTTGCCTGCTATGCGGATAAAGGGACAATTGGACGGATTTCAGCAAATCCTCGATATCGTTCCATCCAACCGTATTATCCGATTAGATAGTGGCAATACCACACAGGTCAGTGAGCGTGTGGTTATGTCAATGATGCAACAAGTGGGTACACAAAAACGGTTTGCGGTTATTTGCTTCAATGATGATGCCTCAATCGGAGCGTTACAAGCGGCACAGCAACTTGATGCTGAAGATAGTATTTTGATCGTTGGACAGGGTGGAGATCGACTGATGAGGATTGAGTTGCGAAAGCCTAATACGCGGATAGTTGGGTCTACAGCATTTCGTCCTGAGGCATATGGAGAAAAACTAGCCGCCTTAGCGCAACGGATTTTACATGGGGAATCTGTTCCCCCTGCTGTTTATGTCGACCAATTATTTATTAACCCGGATAACGTAGATCAATACTATCCAGGCGATATAAGATCATAGGATAAAGGGATGTGGTATGAGTCCAACATCCCTCCTAAACATCATAGGTCAAATTGATACTTACGCACAACATCTTCATTGACATCCACACCCAATCCAGGAGAATCAGGCGCTGTTACCCAACCATCAACCTGTGTAAGCGGATTGTATGCAAGTTCAACTTGCATAACACTCGGCAGTGGCATCAGTTCAAATATTGTTGGTTTTTCAGCACATAATGCGATGTGAATAGCCGCCGCGGTATTGATGGCTGAACTATACGTATGTGGATTGAACTTTACATTATATTGTGAGGAAAGCTCCACAATCTTCATTACGCCTGTAATTCCTTCGGCGCGTCCCGCATCAGCAAGAATGTAATCACACACATCAGCGTCTAAAATACGGTGAAACGCATCAAGCGTAAATAGGCGTTCACCAAAGGCAATTGGCATCTCTGGCACAGCAGACCGCAAGTGACGGTATGCTGTCAAATTATCCGGGTGAAATGGGTCTTCTAGCCATGTCAGGTTAGCTTCTACAAAGGCTTTTGCCATGCGTATCGCATAGGGAATATCCCAGTGCATCCGTGCGCCAACATCAATGATAAAGCCGGCATCATCGCCAATTGCAGAGCGAACAGCG
This sequence comes from Aggregatilineales bacterium, assembly GCA_040219275.1. Taxonomy (GTDB): domain Bacteria; phylum Chloroflexota; class Anaerolineae; order Aggregatilineales; family Phototrophicaceae; genus JAVJSU01. Next base: position 11,341 of record JAVJSU010000002.1, read on the forward strand.
TTGGCAAATGCAATATCCCTCTTGCCATCAAAGCCTAAATTCGCATTGCCTTTCTTGCCAAACCCCACCTTTACGAGCTGATAGCCATTATCAATATAGGTCGCCAGTTCTTCTGCCAGTTCATCGATGGTACTACCTTTGGGATGAACGCTTGCACAGGCGGCAAGGCGTTCGTGGCGTTTTCCTCCTAGTAGCGCATACAGAGGTTGATTAAGAATCTTCCCTTTCAAGTCCCATAATGCCATATCAACTGCACTGATCGCGAAGCCAGCAACACCACCAACATCGCCATACCACCACGCACGATTTCTCATTTCATCCCACAATACCTGATTATCGAGTGGGTCTCTATCGCGTACAACATCGAGTAAACCATGGCGTAACAAGGCGGCGACACCGGCTGCATTCTCGCGGAAAATTGTGACGCATTCTCCCCAACCGACGTGTCCGCTGTCCGTCTCCAAACGTACAACAACGATGTGGCGTATGTTGTTATTATCTATGATCTCAGGATACGTTAGTGGAAAAGCCTCTGCCTTAATAATTCTTGACATGATGGATCCCCCTAAACGCGATACTTGGCAATATAATCAGTATCAAGTTGAATGCCGAAGCCTGGTCGATCAGAAATTGTATAAATGCCGTCTTTGATGTCAGGAGCCTCGGTTTGAATGTGCCAGAAAATCGGGTCACGATTCTTATGAAAACATTCAACATAACTCGTGTTGGAGATTGAGGCGAGCAAATGAGCGGCAATTTGTGCTTCTTCATGATGCGCCATATCGACTCCAAAAGCATAAGCCATTGCGGCGGCTTTTCGCCACATTGTCGGACCACCCGCCCATGAAGCGTCAAAATTACAGTAATCAATTGAGCCATCAACAATCAAATCACGTACCGAATCCAGCGTATACGCACTTTGCCCTGCCGTGATAGGGATTCCAGTTGCAAGGCGCATATCACGTAACCAGCGTCTATCGTTGTACCAGCGTACCGGTTCTTCAAACCAGTGTAGTTCAATACCTGCATCTTGAGCTAAACGAACAAATCTAATCGCTTGATGGAGATCGTATCCTTGATTCGCATCCACCATAAAACGAAAGCCCTCGCCCGCGGTTTTGACAGCAATTTGAAGCCGGTGTAAATCCTTTTCTGGCGTTGCACCACCGATTTTGAACTTCATACCGATAACTTGATAATCGCGATAGTTCTCAATTTCTCTAGTAAGTTCATCATCAGTCTGCCCATAGTACCCACCAATGGCAATGATAGGGAGTTGCTTCTTGGCACCACCCCACAGCCGATATAGGGGCATTTCCAATGCCTTGCCAAAGGTATCCCATAATGCCGCATCGACTGCCGAAATAGCCTGCATGACCATGTTTCGATCACGCAAAATGTCGTAAGTTGCTGGCTTCATCTTCTCCCAACACGCTTCAATATCGAAAACATCCATCCCTTCGATAGCTGGTGCGAGTTCGTTATGAATTATGTTGCGGATAACTGATTGTTCTTCATCTGTATCGCCGGAGTAAACCTCACCAATTACACCCTGATGTGTATATATACGTGTGATAATTGTGCACCGATTTTCCATTTTGTACTTACTTCCACGATACACCTGGTCAAGTGGCACGCGAATCGCCTCTGTTTCCACTTTTTGAACCGTGAGTGATCCTGATTTTTGATAACCCATTTAATCTCCTTTTTAAGGCGTTTGACAATTTTTGTTAAAAATGATACATTTCAACAAAGTATAACAATTTCCAATAATTAACCAAACAATTGATACTATTTTTTTCATTTAAATACATAAATACAGCTTCTTGAAAGGTAACTTTATGACTAAGGTCAAATTGGCTGTAATCGGCATGGGATGGTGGGGGACTCAGTTTCATGTACCGAATTTACTGAAAAATGACAGAGCAGAAATTGTACTCATAGATAAAAATGACAACGCCCTTAAAGCCGCAAGCGAAAAATACGAAATCCCCGACGCTTACTCAAGTCTTAGTGATGCCCTAAATGCTCACAAAGATATTCAGGGAGCGGTCGTTGCAGTACCCCATCAGGCACATTATGAAGTAGCAAAAGAGGTGCTTGAGCGTGGTTTACACTTGTTGCTAGAAAAGCCCATGACCCTCCATACAAAAGAAGCCAAACATCTGGTTGACTTAGCGAAAGAGAAAAATCTCGAAATTCTCATTGGGTACATTTTTCCGTATATCGATACGATGCAAGAAGCCAAAAAATATATGGATGAAGGTGCCATCGGAGATATTGAATATGTTACATGCTCAATGTCCTCAATGACTGTCGAATTCTTACGCGGAAACCCCGATAAATACGCAGAAGTATTTGAATATCCGCTTACCGGTCCGGGTGCCAAAACTTACGGTGATCCTGATATCGCCGGGGGTGGGCAAGCGCAGTTACAGATCACACACTCGGTTGAAATGATGTTTCACCTTGCACCTTCACTAAGAGCTGAAAAAGTCACCGCATTCATGAATAACTTAGATGCAAAGGTCGATGTTGCAGATGCTATTGCGGTCAAAATGACAAATGGTGCGGTTGCAACAGTTGGTAGTACCGGCAATATTGGCAAGGGAGACGGCGGGTTAGTTGAAGTGCATCTTCATGGGAGTAAAGGGCGCATTTATGCAGAAGCAATTAAAGGCGAGTTTTACATGCGATTGCATGATGGCACCGAAGTGCATCGCATAACGGACAATCCCGGTTATCCAGCAGAAAAATCTACCGAGCAATTTGTTAATATGTTGCTTGATGGCGCTCCGAATCCACATCCCGGTTTCCCAAGTGGTTTGTATACTGTCGAGTTGCTTGATGCCGCTTACCGCTCCGCCGCACAGGACGGTATGCCTGTGACAGTAGAATCACTATATGACTGAGCGTATTAAGAACGTCAACCAGATAGAATGGGGAGATGATCCCCGCTTTCCCGGTGTTTCATTACAACTCCTCATATCCCGCGATCATACCCCGGCAGTGAGTATGCTTCGTGTTTTTGTTGAGGAAGGTGCTGAAATTACGACGCACGTACATCCCACCGAGACAGAAATTATCTATGTTCTAGCCGGACAACCTGTACTTACTATGCAAGGTACCCGACATCAATTGTCAGCAGGTGGATTTGCAGTTATCCCTTCTGGAATTGAGCATAGTTTGGACAATCCGAATGCAGAGACTGTAGAGCTTATGGCTATTCACAGTCCGCCAACGCGATAAGAAAGGACAATTCTGTGGCAACTGATATTGTCATGCCCAATCTGGGATTTGATACGCAATCGGGACTCATCATCGAATGGTACGTGCAACCCGGTGAGGCAATTGCAAAAGGTGAGGCAATTGCCCTTGTCGAAGCAGACAAATCCAATGTTGAACTTGAAAGCATCGCGGCTGGTATCGTGATAGAACTTCTCGTGGAAACCAACAAAGAGATAGCCGTTGGTACTGTCATTGCGCGGGTTGGCACCCCGGAAGAGCTTCAAACGACCTCTGAAAACACGCGTGTATCGCCCCTTGCTGAAAGAGTTGCAAGAGATAAAGGGGTTAATATTGCCGATGTTGTGGGAAGCGGTAATCGTGGGCGCATTATGCGGCGTGATATTGACGCACATTTGGAAAATGGCAGTGACAATATCCCTATGGCGTTGCCTAAAGTACGCAAACTCGCCCGTGAAACAGGTATTAATCTCTCAGATTTAGGAATCACAGATCGTCCCATCACCGTGGCAGACTTAAAGGTATTGCAGACTGCACCCACTGCACAAACACTCCCGGAAACGCAACCTGAACAAAAAGCATTACATGAAGGTGCGACGGGCACACCCTTGAGTCGTATTCGTCAACGCATTGCAAGTCGTTTGGTATCGAGCAAGCAAGAAGCGCCTCATTTTTATGTGACGGGCGAATTCGATCTAAGCGATGCGATTGATCGTTTGAAAAATTATAAAGCCGGGCTGAATGATTTGTTGCAGTTCTTGACGATTCAAGCACTATTGCAAGTACCGGAACTCAATGGGCATTTTGAAAACGATACCGTGTATAGCTATGAAAATGTTCACCTATCCGTTGCGGTTGCATTGGATACGGGTTTGGTGACACCCACCATTCCAAATGCCGATCACTATTCACTCAATGGTTTAGCACAGGTTGGTCGTGACCTTATTCAACGTACTCGCGCTAGTAAACTGACACCAGAGGATACGCAAGTGGGAACATTTACCATCAGCAATTTAGGCGTTGTGAAGCAAGTTGATCATTTCACCGCCATTATCAATCCGCCTCAAATTGCCATTTTAGCAGTGGGTACAGTCAAGCCGCGCCCGGTCATCATCAATGACGGATTTTATGCCAGAACCACGGTCAATCTAACGCTTAGTGGAGATCACCGCGTTGTCGATGGTATGGATCTGGCGCGATTTATGAAGGCATTTCAGGATGCTTTAGACCGGTTTAGTTAGCGTCAATTCTGGATAAACAGACCATCGTGATTGGCAGTCATTTTTTGGTAATGGACCATGAGTATCGTCGCTATTGGCTCTTAGTTTCTAGCAAAAAGCGGTGTTTTTTCAAACTAAAAGCTAACGGCTAAAAGCACTTTTTCGCAGATGTTCACCTTAAACAGAATTCAGGTTATTAAGGACAAGCAAATGACAACTATCATTCCAGCTTTGCCCGTTAACGTTCGCCAGACAATGCTCAGGCAGATGCTAACGATTCGCCAAACCGAGAATGAAATCCAAGGATTATTTCTAGCGAATCTCGTTAGAGGCACTACTCATCTGGCAGTTGGTCAAGAGGCATGTGCCGTTGGTACGGCGGCAGTTTTGCAAGATGGCGATACAGTGACCTGTACCTATCGCGGGCATCACCATGCGTTGGCGCTTGGCATGACAGTCAAAGCGATGATGGCGGAAATGATGGGCAAAGCAAGTGGTGCTTGCAAAGGCAAAGGTGGCTCAATGCACATGACTGATGCATCTATCGGTCTTTTAGGCGCAAACGCTATCGTCGGCGGGCAAATTCCTATCGCTATCGGTGCAGGATTGACAGCCCAAATTAAGAAAACAGGCGCAATTGCCGTTACGTTTTTTGGCGACGGAACCACAAATATTGGTGCTTTTCATGAATCGATGAATATGGCGGCAATCTGGAAATTGCCGGTTCTTTTTATTTGTGAGAATAACCAATACGGCGAATATAGTGCAGTTCACAAAACAACCCCGATAACCGATCTTGCTATCCGCGCAGACTCCTATAATATGCCCGGAATCATTGTTGATGGTCAGGATGCCGAGGCTGTTTATAGCGTGGTTAAGACCTCGGCGGATCGTGCAAGGGCAGGAGAGGGACCCTCCTTCCTTGAGTTGAAAACCTATCGCTATCAGGGGCATTCACGTACAGATACAGGTCCCTACCGCCCTGAAGGTGAACTTGAAGCATGGCTGAAACGCGATCCTATTGACATTCTGAAGAATCGAATGATCGATGATGGTCAGCTTGATGATGATGAATTTGCTGAGATGCAGCATTCTGCTGAACTTGAAGTGCATACAGCATTAGCGTGGGCAAAGGATGAACCATTCCCTACCCCGGAAGAATTATTGACTGATATTTATTTCGAGGGATGATTATTTCATGACTGTGATAACCTATCGTGAAGCTGTTCAAAAAGCACTTGCGGATGAATTGCGAACAGATGAAAATGTCATTTTTTTTGGCGAAGATGTTGCCGAAGCAGGTGGCGCGTTTAAAGTAACACCGGGTCTGTGGGAAGAATTTGGACCGGATAGAGTACGAGATACACCCATTTCCGAACAAGCAATTGTTGGAGCGGCGTTAGGGTCTGCGATTACCGGTTTGCGCCCTGTTGCGGAGTTGATGTTCGCGGATTTTATTCCGGTAGCAATGGATCAAATTGTGAATCAGGTTGCTAAGTATCGCTATATGAGTGGTGGTCAATTTGTGATTCCACTGACGATACGTTCTGCACAGGGTGGTGGTGCGGGTTTTGGCACACAGCATTCCCAATGTGCAGAGTCCTGGTTGATGAACTTCCCCGGCATTAAAGTGGTTGTTCCTGCTACACCAGCCGATATGTATGGTCTTCTGCGTGGCGCAATTCGTGAGGATAATCCGGTTTATGTCCTTGAGCATAAAGCACTATATAATATGAAGGGTGAAGTCCCTGATGACCTACAACCGATGGCATTAGGCGAAGCACGCGTCGTAAGAGAAGGCACTGACGTAACAATTGTTGCTATACAGATGATGCTCCACCGATCACTTGAAGCGGCAGAACAACTGGAAAAAGAAGGCATCAGTTGTGAGGTGGTTGATCTGCGCTGTATGGCACCATTAGATACAGCAACTGTTTTAGCATCTATCAAGAAGACTAACCGTCTTGTGATTGTTGAAGAAGCACCACATTCCTCAGGCTGGGGTGGCGATATTGCTTCACTCGCGGCAGACGAGGGGATTTATTATCTGGAAGCACCCGTTAAACGTGTGAACTTTGGTGGATCGCTGATTCCTTACAGCCCACCGCTTGAAGACAGTGCTATCCCTAATGTGGAGCGCATTGCCCATGCTATCCGCTCCGTAATTATTTAATTGAACAAGACTATGCCGATCTGCTATCCACATGCCAATCGGCTAACAGCGAGTAAGTATCATGCCAAATCTCTCTGACGAAACAAAATTTCTCATTGACTTTAATGTGCAAGATGTCGCTGTGGCGCTTGGATTTAACATTTCGGCTTCGGCAGGCGCAGTAATCCTTGATACAAGCGAAGCGGATTTTGTAGCGTATATAAACGAAGCGAATCAGACCGTTACAGAGGTGGCGACGCGACTGCTTTCGACCGATGAAAGCATTGGGGCAATGGTCAATAACCTGAGTCAATATAAACGTATATTAGCAATAGGAGATTCTATCACGACCTATCGCTATAGCTATGCTCGTATGCTAGCCCCTTTGTTACCACAGGCTGAAGTTATCAATCACGGCTATTCCGGTTACACATCAAATCATGGATTAGAACTGACTCATACGCGTTTTCTCGGTTTGCAACCTGATCTGGTCTTCATCAAATATGGGGTCAATGACTGCAAACGGTTTAGTGGTGCAAATGGACGAACACTGGTTTCTGCAGACGATTATCGTGGCAACATCAGTGGGATTATTAATGCGTTCCAACAATATTCCGATGCAAAAATTTTTCTCTTAACACCTACACCGATTGTTTCTGAAATCGTTGATCCCAATGAGGATTTTAAAGCAGTTTACATGCACTGGCAGAATCGTGATATAAAACAGTTTTCTGAGATTGTGCGTGAACTGAGTGACGAATTTCAAACTAAATTTGTCGATCTGTACAGTACGTTGGGCGATGATCCAGATGCGTCACTATATCTGGCAGATGGGTTGCATCCTAACTTTGCTGGACACCAGAAAATATTAAAAACAATTGCGCTTTCATTTCAGATAACTTCTTAAGTTTAGAGCTTTATCCATGATTTTCAACTTTCATCTGGTACCGTTGGTCACATTAACCCTTGAACTCTGTGACAAATGCTAATTCTTGGTCAAGGTAAGATAGTATCCATTTACCAAGATGATTAGGCTATTGTAGCTTTGGCAGATCAAAATCGTGTCAGATGTTTTTACCGTCTTTTATGTCTTTACAAATTACAGTTGTAATCACATTTCTTAAATATTTGACTTAGCCGCGTCCAGTGGATATCAAGCGCTACGCCAATTTTCCGATAGCTCATGCCCTGTTCGCGCATAGCCAGAATATCAGCGTGGAGTCGAGCTTTATCAGGGTTGCCTAGATCACTTTCGGTTGAGGCTGGAAGAGGAATATCAAAGCGGAGTATATGCCTAGTTAACGGAACTGAGACCCTCAGGTCCACAATAAACATAATATTAAGATAGAAGTCCTAAATTTGGCGAAAAGCGCCACTTTTGGACTTTTTGCGTTAATTTAGCGGAAGCCTACGGAGCTAACTCAATATTATACCAATCATGGGCATTGTTGAATAGACAATCTGCGTCACAAGTAGCAGAACTAGTGGGTCAAATGGCATGAAGAACGCCATTTGTTGAGCCGCTCAATCGGTCGGTGAGTGACTGCCGCAGAAGCTCCTACCCGGTGAAGTCGACGAGCACGAGCACGGTCGCGCCGTTGTCGCCGTTTGCCATTCCAGA
>JAVJSU010000003.1:0-186634 GCA_040219275.1 Aggregatilineales bacterium
CCACGACGACGCAAGCGTTATGTACCGAGAACCACGGTTGCCAACCCTGAGCATCCAGTCTTTGAAAATCGCTTAGATCGTGACTTTGAGGCACATCATCCCGATGAAAAATGGATGGTGGACATCACCTACATTGACACACACGAGGGTTGGATGTATCTCGCAGGCGTGATGGACCTGTACTCACGTCGCATTGTGGGCATGGCGATGTCAGATCATATGACCACTAATCTTGTTGATGCTGCGCTAAACATGGCAGTTGCTGAGCGTGATCCACAACCTGGATTACTGCATCACAGTGATCGCGGCAACCAGTACACCAGTACGGAATACCAGCAACGGTTGAAAGACCTGAACATGCACGTTAGTATGAGCCGCACTGACCAATGTCTGGATGCTGCTCCTATTGAGAGCTTTTGGGGAACTTTGAAAACAGAATGTGTGACCTACCGCTTTGAGTCCCATGAGCAAGCACGCACTGAAATCTTCAGCTACATCATGGGATTTTATAATCGCAAACGTCTACATTCTGCACTGGACTACAAAAGTCCATACCAGTATGAGCAACAATCTGTGAGACTTTCTCACTGTCTATAAAAACGGGGCATTGTCAGTATCTACTTGTCTAGGTGTATAGTCCCAGAGTATAGTGGTACAGGATCGTCATTCACTGTAATTATTGCATATTAAGCATCAGTACTAAAAGTGATGCTGTGAATGTCTGTAAAATGTAAATTTGTCATGCATTATTTGGAATAATTCATGAATTTCAACGCACTTTTACTCTGTTTATGTCCTGTATCCGGTACAATCGCAATATAGATTGTTATGACTAATCACGTTGTGTGATTTATGAGGATATTTAATGTTGCCATTTCGTAGATTTGCCTTTTCTGCCTTGCTCACATTGCTTATTACATCGTTCACAACGATTTCATTTGCTCTAACATTCGATAGCACAGCATCTTCATTTGACTCCATCCAATTACCTTTGACATTCGAACAAAACATAGGGCAGGCAGATGATTCTGTCACCTTCTTGTCGAGGAGTGGAGGATATACACTCTATCTAACGGATAATCAGGCGGTTTTCAGTTTACGCCAGTCAACACAATTACCGAATAGGTTAGCTACACAAACTGTACTAACGATGGCACTTGTTGGAAGTAATCCTTCAATGATTGTGAGTGGTGAAGCCTTACAATCCGGCGTGAGCAATTACTTCATCGGAAATGATCCGACGCAATGGCAGACCAACGTCCCCCATTACGGTGCGGTGCATTATAGGGATGTTTATGCCGGGATCGATTTAGTTTACTACGGCAACGATTCCGAATTGCAATACGATCTTGTTGTTGCACCACATACTGGCACTGATTCTATTCGTATCGAATTTGCCGAAGCTGAGTCGCTTGAACTTGACGCGAATGGCGATTTATTGATTAATACGTCTGCCGGGGTGGTGCGTCAACAAGCTCCTTTTAGCTATCAAGAAATTGATGGTACTCAAGTTGAAGTCGAAAGTGCGTTCACTATAAATGTGGATAACACGGTCGGCTTCACGCTCGGAAACTACGACCCGAACTTTGAACTTACGATTGATCCTATCTTAATTTATTCATCAGCAATTGGTGGTACTTATGATGATCGGTTAGTGGATATGGTATTGGGTGATGAGGGTAGTATTTATGTTAGTGGGTCGACCAATTCGTCAGATTATCCTCTTGCTACAGATAGTAGCCCATCTACTGATGCTATCATCACAAAAATCAATTCGAATACCGGAACGTTGATTTACAGCATATATGTTGGCGGTAGTGGATTTGACCATATTGAGTCGATTGCTTATCAAGATAATCGATTGTTTATCGCTGGTATCACAGAGTCCCTTGATTTTCCGCTGAATGAGGAAATTCAGAACACACTCAAGGGTGTTGGGGATGGATTTGTTGCTGTTTACAATGAGAATACCGAACAATTAGATTTCAGCACATACCTCGGTGGTGACGATTATGATGAAGTACGCGATCTTGGTTTGGACGCATCTGGCAATATAATTGTGGCAGGTAACACAGGCTCGTCGGATTTTCCTACCTTAAATCCATTTCAGGAGGATCAAGACGGGTATGATGTTTTCTTAAGCAAATTCAGTACTGGAAATTTTGATCTGGTTTACAGTACGTATCTTGGTGGATCAGCATTTGACAAAGTGCGTGAACTCATTGTCACGGATTCAGGTGACGTTTACGTTGTAGGAACCACCTTGTCCGATGATTTTCCTGTTGCATCTGCCTACACCACATCGTTTTCTGGCGGGACTAGCTATGGCGACATTTTTCTTAGTCACTTCGATGCCAGTGGGAATACCCTACTTTACAGTACCTATTTTGGCGGTAGTGGAGAGGAACTATTCCCTTCAATAGCGATTACAGATAATAACATTATCTTCCTCTCTGGCGAAACACGCTCAGCGGATTTCCCCACACAAAACGCTTACTTGAATAGTCTCGGTGGCGTGCGTGATGGCTTCATTTCTTCAATAAACCCGGCGTTGTCTGGTTCCTCATCCCTTCTATATAGTACCTATCTCGGCGGCGCGGAATGGGACTCTGCGATGGGCATTTCCGTCATCAATAATTCGCAAGTGGCTGTTACGGGTGTCACGCAATCGGATAATTTCCCACTGATGAATGCTACACAAGCCACGCGTGCAGGTGCTACGGACGCTTTCTTGATTACGTTGGATAGTGATCAAAATGTTTTGCAATTTGGCACCTTTTTAGGTGGTAGCGATCAAGATTATGGGCTGGGTATAGTGACCGATCAACTCGGATCGGTCTATGTGCTGGGTCAAAGTCAGTCAACGGACGCGGATTCATTCGTGAGCCGATTTGCCCTGAATGATCCGGGTGACTGCGATGGCACGCCAGGCGATGACGATATTAATTGTGACACTAATCCAGTTAATCCTGAAAATCAAGTCGATGGTGATCTTGGTGATGATTTTATCGATTTAAGCATAGTCACTGTTAGTATGATTGACGGGGATGGTTTACCCGGTGTTGACGATGAACGCGGCGATGGTGACGGTGGAGATGACTTCATTGAAAATAGCGGAACTGTAAACGGTGTTATTCGTGGCGATAATGTCACTGGACATGGTAATCATGATTTTATTAATAATTTCGGAACCGTCAACGGCAACATCTATGGCGACGATGCCCTTGGTAATGGCGGTCACGATTGGATAAGCAACTCCAATGTGGTCAATGGCAACATCTATGGTGATGGTGTTGGGGGATATGGTGGCTCCGATGTGATTTTTAATCATGATACTGTCACCGGTGATATTTTCGGTGATGTGGCAACGGGTGCCGGTGAAGCGGATTACTTTGAGAATCATGGCACGGTTGGTGGCACGCTTTATGGCGATCATGGTGGAGCGGGTATTGGTGGTGATGATGTCTTCCTCAATCTCGGCACAGTCGGCGCGAATATTGAGGGTGAAGGCGGGGCTGATATTGTCTATAACTTCGGCACAGTTGAGGGTGCGGTTCTCGGCGGTGATGGCGACGACCAGATTATTTTCCATCCCGGTTTTAGCGGTGGTGCGGATAATAGTCTTGCTGTAGATGGTGGCAATGGAAGTGATACGCTCGAATTTTACTGGACGTTTACTGATGCCAACGCGGAATCTCAATTTACCAATGTTCTTGATTCCGCCAATCCCGCAAACGGCAGTGTAACATTTGATGGACAAACGGTGAACTTCACCAATTTTGAGGTCATCAAGCACACGACTTTTGTTGTGGATACATTAGAATGTTCTTCTGGAACCGTAAACGATGACGTTCTAGTATGCTCAACGAATCCACCTGATCCATCATCTGAAGATTACTTTATGGGGCTTGCTGGCAATGATACGATGACTGCTTTACCCGGTGTTAGTATTTCGGCCATCTATGGTGATAACGCGAATGTTTATGAGTCTGAAGAAGGTAACGATGTTATTACCAACCACGGACTAGTGTATTCAAGAATTAATGGAGGGGTTGGTAGTCCCTCATTTAGCGGAGACACCATCACGAATTATGGGGTAATACCCGCGTTCTTACTTGGAACAATAGGTAATGAACTTTCAGATTTTGAAGATCAGGCTTCATATTCCATCACAAACACAAGCATAAACTATGGACTTGTTTCTATCATTGAGACATTTTCAGTTCTCCCTCAACCCAATGTCCATGTAGATGTTGAAATTGATAACACGCTTGTCAACCATGGTGTGATTACCTTTGCTCTAATTGGCTCTCATGTGTATTCGGATTTGTCTACGGGTGAGATTGTCCTTAGTGGTCAAACAACAATTATCAATCATGGTCGTGTTATGTATGGTGCAATTTTGGGTGGTGAGACAGATAACGTTATTATTAATGATGGTTTCTTAGGGGGTAATTCACCTTCTTTTGTAGAGACATTTTACAATATTGATGCAGGTGATGGCAATGACACCGTTTTCATCACTGAGAACAGTCGCGGTGGTACTGACCACGAATTGCTGGTCGATGGGGGAGACGGCACGGATACACTCATTTTCGCCATGCCGAACGATGGCTCACCGGAATACACGCAACTCCTCGCCGATGTTGCGAATGCGACTCCTGTGGGTGGTAGCATCACCTATAAAGGCGAAACAGTAACATTTACCAACTTTGAAGCTGTTCAGGTCGATAATCCGCCTCAATTCTGCCCCGACGGCACTGCGGGCAACGATACGATTGTCTGCGAAGTCAGTCCACCCGTCGGGACGAATGGGGATGCGAGCGTTCATGGTGGCGCAGGTGCGGATAATATCACTGTGAATGAAGGTGTTACTGTAGGAAATGTTTTTGGTGAGGTGAATACTAATGAAGTATCGTCCTCAATAACTCAAGGTGATGATGATAACATTATCAATAGTGGTTTCGTTCAAAACGACATTTGGGGCGACGGCATTCCTTCAGGTGAAGAATTTAGTAATGGTAGCGGTGGCGATGATTTCATTCACAATACCACTACAGGTCAGGTGGTAGGTTTTGTTGCTGGTGACATGATAACTACATACAGTGTAGTCAATGGAAATGACACTATCATTAACGAAGGTCAAATTACGGGATACATTCTTGGTGATGTTTCTTCTGCGTCTGAGGTGCTAGGCGGGAATGATGTATTAAATAATCTGGGCACAGTTGGAGGTATTGCTGGTGATTCTTTTGATACTCGTCAGGATGGATCACAGGCAGGAAATGACACTATTACTAACACAGGACTTGTTGTAGAGGATATCTACGGAGATTTTGTGTTTGAAATAGAGAATGCGTCGATTTCGGCTGGTACAGATACTATTATCAATTCAGGTATTGTTAATCAGAATATTTATGGCGATTATGTTGTCGATTCAGACGAACAATTAACAGGGGAAGGCGCGGCGGACATCATCACCAATTCTGGCACAGTCGGCGGGACGATTTTCGCGGAAGGTGGCGATGATATCGTCATTTTGCAAGATGGTGCGAACGGTGGCGCGGATAACATCTTGCCCCTCGACGGCGGTATCGGCTTCGACATCCTGCGCTTTGAATTTACCGGACTAACGCAACAACAATCCATCGAATTACTCGCTGCTGATCCCGCGAATGGTAGTGTCACTATAAATGGTCAGACTTTTACTTTTGTTGATTTCGAGAGCATCGAAGTGCCGAATTACATGCCTGGCGCGCTGACGCAAATTGCTCCAATAGGCACAATCACCACGGCTTATGGTAACCCGACGTATTCATGGTCGGATCGCAATGTGGCGCATTACGAGTTGTATGTGGCGCGGGTTGATGGCACACAGATCATCAACCCGATGGTTTCACGAGCAAATATCTGCAATGGTGCGACCTGTTCCATCGACTTGACCACCCTCGCTGAAACGAATCGCCTGACAAATGGCGCGTATCAATGGTATGTGCGTGAGGCGGGTGGTGTGTGGGTCGGTCCGCAAGCCTTTACACTCAACGCGCCACCGCCGGGATTGGTGACACTCGGCGCAACCAGCGGATTGGATAACCTCAAACCAACCTTCCACTGGACGCTTTCAGGCGATGCGATCAATGCGACATACTTCAATCTCTATCTACAAACCTCTTCTGGAACGCCCGTGTTCGATCAATGGTTTACCCGTGCCGCAACCTGCGGTGGAGTCAATGGCATAACCTGCTCTATGATTTCGCCAGTTGAACTTGCCAATGGTGTGCAGTATCAGCTTTACATGCGAAGCTACGGACCGGGTGGGTATAGCGTGGGCGGACCCTTCAACAATGGTTACGGCGGACCGGCTAACTTTACAGTTATGGCGACATACCCATCGCCGATTTCTCCGTCTGGCACAGTGAATTTACCGCTTGGAAACCCGACTTACACATGGACGGACATCGCAGGCGCGGAATATTATTATCTGTATGTGGCGAATGTTGCAGGACAGCAGGTCATCAACGAGGTTGTCTCGGATGTCGGCTATTGTAACGGCACGCAATGTCAAATTGATGCGACGACTCTGCGCGAAAGTTATCGCTTGCCGAATGGTGCGTATACCTTCTATGTGCGTGGCTGGAAGGATAATCAAGCCACGCCGTGGTCAGGTGGCATGAGCTTCACGGTCAATTCAACGTTGCCGGGTTTGGTGACGAAAACCTTCCCGCTGGAGGGTGAATCAACCGCTTACAACACGACTTTCCAATGGAATGAAGTGGCGGATGTGAGTGGCTACAATCTATATCTGGTCGATCCTAACGGCGGAAATTCAGGCATCCTGCGTGGTGAAGTAGGCGATGAAGTGGTCTGTGGTGCGGGCGTTTGCGGTTGGAACTATACGCTGGCATCCGTTCCGGGAACGTGGACATGGTATGTGCAGGCGTTCAACTCGGCAGGCGCGGGGGCGTGGTCAGTCGGTGGCGCGGCAGATGGCTACGGTGGAGTGACCTTCACCGCACCAACCGCCATTCCAGACTTGATTGCCAAAGTTGCGCCGACCCAAAATCAAGCGCTGACGGACAGCACAGTCGGATTCTCGTGGACACCGGACAACGATGCGACCCAATACGAACTTTACATCGTCGGACCGAGTGGCTGGGTCAGCGATGTGACGTATGTGGTGGGGTCAACTGTGACCTGTGCGACAAATTGTTCGGTTGAGGTCGTTTTGCCCTATGTCGGCAACTATGCGTGGTATTTACGCGGATATAATGCGGCGGGATGGGGTAAGTGGTCTGCTGGAGAAGCGGCGGATGGTTATGGCGCTCAAGCGTTTAGTGTGACAGATACGTTGCCGTCAGCGGTAGTGAAAATCGCGCCGACAAACGCCCAAAATCTGGATGATTTGACCGTGACATTCAGCTGGACACCGGATGCGGAGGCGACTTACTATCAGAGTTACGTGGCAGGTCCGAACGGATTCGTGTCGGATCGCACGCTGATGGTCGGCACGGATGTCACCTGCGCGACCACCTGCGATACGACGATTACTCTACCCGTCAACGGCGCGTATATGTGGTATCTGCGCGGGTATAGCGCGGCGGGATGGGGTGCATGGTCGGCGGGTGGTGCGGCGGACAATTACGGCGTGGTCAACTTCACGGTGGGTCAACCGTTACCGGGCGTGATCGTGAAATCTGCACCGATAGCAAGCGCTACCCTGACCGATGCGAATGCAACCTTTAGCTGGCAACCGGACGCGAATGCGACGAAATATGAAGTCTCTATCGTCGGACCGAATGGATTTTCGAGCTATGCGCCGTATGTGGTCGGGTCGGGTGTGACCTGTACGAGCAGTTGTGCGCTCAACATAGTTCTGCCCGCGAACGGTGCTTACATATGGTATCTGCGCGGCGGCAATGCGGCAGGCTGGGGACCATGGTCAGCCGGAGAAGCACTCGACGGTTATGGTGCGGTGACCTTTACCGTCAATCAACCCTTATCGGCTGTGATCGCCAAGATCAGCCCTGCGCCAAGTGCGGTAGTAAATACGCTTTCCGGTACGTTTACGTGGACACCAGACGCGAATGCCACCAAATATGAAGTTTACGTTGCAGGACCGAACGGGTTCGTGAGTAACGCGCCGTATGTGGTCGGGTCGGGCGTGACCTGCACGACTGACTGTGTGCTCGACTTCACCTTCCCTGCAAACGGCGCGTATATGTGGTATGTGCGTGGTGGAAACGATGCAGGTTGGGGTGCGTGGTCGGCGGGAGAAGCGGCGGATGGCTATGGTGGCGTGGCGTTCAGTGTGGCGCAACCGTTGCCCGGCGCGGCGACTTTGCTCACACCAGCCAATGATGCGGTGATCTACCAGACCAATCGTCCCACATTTACGTGGAACACGGTGGCGACAGCGACTTATTATCGTCTATACGTGGTCAATGGGATGGGATTACCCGTCTACGATCAATGGCACACAGCGACGAGTGTTTGTTCAAGCACGTGTTTGTTCCAACTACCAAATCCGCTGGCGTTCGGCGGCTACACATGGCAAATCCAGACCTACAACATCACCGGAGTCGGTGCGCTGTCGGCGACACGTAGTTTCCTGTCGCTGTCATTCAACTTGCAACCGTTGATGGTACAGGTCGAAAATGGTGCGATCACGCGAAGTGGTGCGTGGACGCAAGAGAATAGTCAAAGCGCAGTCGGGCAAGCCTATCTGCAAAGTTCGACCAGTGGCGCGGACAGCCTGACGATGACCTTCACCGGAACGCAGGTCGATGTGGTTTATGTGGCAGGCGCGGAATACGGGACATTCGTGGTCGAGATTGACGGCGAACCAATGCGTGGAGTCAATGCTAACGCAACCCAGACCGCTTTCGGTCAGATCGCCAGCTTCACGGATCTCACAGACGGCGAACACACGTTGAGGATCATCCCGCTCGGCGGATCTCCGGTGGCGATTGACGCACTGATCATGAATGGTCAGGTGTTGACGACACAACCTGTCGAAGAAGTGCCAGTCGAAACGCCAGTGGTCATTCCGGTCAATCCGACGGACGAAGCACCGATCAGCACACCAGAACCGGAAGTCACGGATGAAGTGGTGATCGTGCCCGTTCAGCCGGAAATCACACCCGATGTCGAAGTCACCGCCGAGCCGTAAGAAAAATCTAGTTCAAAACCAAAGCGCCATCTCACAACGAGGTGGCGCTTTTTGTATCACATTCAAGTTACCAAAGGTATCATTTCAAGTATGTCAGCTTGATACATTGGAAAATGTACTATAGATGTGCGTTTCTTAGCAACATACACAACTTTCTAGATCATAATATCGTGTTTGATAAACACTTATTATGTTTTTGTCACGATCTTATTTTTGTGTCAAATCTAACCCCTATAGTCCATAAACTTTTTATCCGCTTAAATCTTATGACTACCCACGGCTAACGTATAGTTTATTCGGTCTTGCTCAAACTCATAATGCCACTTCCCCTAGATCAATCGCTGATTCTATACGTTTCCAGAGCATTATTTGGGAGGATCCTTAGGACAAGCCCTCCATGATAGTGCCAGAATGACGGCGGCAATCCATCGAGCAATCCAAAATCGTGAAGTGAGCATAAGAGCGCTGGCACAGCAGTTTGGTATCAATCAAAAACTGTTGCGAAATTGAAAAGAATTCATTAATCAAGAAGATAAACATTCAACCTATCACTACATACAATTGCTTGACAGATCAAACAAACTCGGAATATACTCTAAATGAGAACGTTCTCATTTAGGTTAAACCACCATTATGACACGTAGACCGACGATCATAGATGTAGCCAAATTAGCCGGTGTTTCAAAATCGACTGCGGCGCGTGTTATGAATGGGCAGGAAGAATTGGTTCGAGGGATTACCCGTGAGCGGGTAGTCGCCGCCGCCGAACAACTGGGCTATATACGTAATGCCATTGCCGGAAGCCTGAGAACAGATCGCACCTTCATCGTCGCACTCAGCATTCCTGACATTACAAATCCTTTTTGGCCGGAAGTTGCTAGAGGTGTTCAGGATACGACGGAACTTGTCGGGTATACCACAGTTACCGTCAATAGTGATTGGAAAAAAGACCGGGAAGATACCATGCTAAAAATGGTGCGACGTAGCCGATTCGATGGGCTTATCATCAATATTGTAGATATTAATGAAGCTGAATTGCTTAAGCTCAGAATTCCGGTTGTTATTCTAGGCGGTGGCGAACATAGTGTCAGGCTTGATAGCGTCGGAAGTGACACTGCAAGCGGGACAGACGTAGCGTTAAAGCACCTTTATGATCTTGGACATCGACGCATTGGGTTGATTTCAGGGTTAAATCGTCGTAAATTTTCGATCCAATATGAGCGATATATTGCGTTTCATGCGCGACATCAACTTCCGATTGATGCGAATTTAATGATTGAGGGCGACTTTACCGATCAGGCAGGGTATGAAGCAATGCAACGTTTATTAAGCCAAAAGCAGAAACCGACAGCCGTTTTTGCCGCAAATGATACGATTGCAATTGGTGCGCTCAAAGCGGCACAAGCATGTTCATGGCGTGTTCCTGAAGATATTTCGATTGTTGGCATGGATGACATTTATGCCTCCGCCGTCACGTCACCAGCATTAACAACCGTGAGAAAACCTAAATACAAAATTGGTGAATGCGCGGCTCGAATTCTTTTGGCACGTATGGATGAAGATGATGAAACGTATTTAGAAACACAAAATCTGAAATTACCTTGCGAGTTGATTATCCGTGACTCAACCGCGCCACACAAGGACAATTTATGAGGAATACCGCAATAGAAAACAGCTGATTTTTATACATGACATTTTTTTACACAGAAATGGGAACGTTCCCATTTTAAATAGAAGCTTATTTAAGACTGTCAGGACATTTTATGGTTAACAATATTTCACTTGAAGATAAATCAATTGGTTGTTTAATCGGACTTGCTGTCGGTGATGCCTTTGGTGACATCGGACGAAATGATGCCTATCGACAACGCTACGGCATCATCACAAATTTATTCGAAGGTGCGCGTAGTACCGACGATACTGAATTTGCCGTACTCACTGCACAGACTTTGCTTGATTGTAACGGTGACCTCACAACCGAACATCTGGTGGAGTCATGGTACAAGTACATCATCAACGAGGGTGGTGTGGCAGAGCGTGGCGGGAAGCCCTTATACGGATCTGTTGCTAATTTAGAACGTGGCATACGACCGCCGCTCTCAGGAAAAGATAATGTGCAAAACAACGATGATGGTGCCGCCATGCGGATTGCACCCATCGGAATTTTGTGTGCGGGTGATCCCAAACGTGCCGCCGAACTTGCTCAGGTCGAATCAGAAATCAGCCATGCTAACGACGGCATCTGGGCGGCACAGGCAGTTGCGGCAAGTATCGCAGTCGCTATGGTTGATGACTCCGTTGATGCAATCATTCAGGCGGGGTTAGACGTTATCCCCGAAGACAGTTGGCTTGGACGTGCCATGAAGCGCGCCTTCGACATTTGCGACTCTTCCGACAGTATTGAATCCGCTTGGGAAGGTTTACACACTGCGCTGTGGACTCCCGTTCACTCCACCGCCGCCGAAGCAATTCCACAGGCATACAGCATCTTTAAAATGACAGGAGGGGACTTCCGAAAAGGAATGTTCTGGGCGGGCAACTTCGGGCGGGATGCGGACACAATCAGCGCGGTTGTTGGGGCGCTTTCTGGGGCAATTCATGGTCAGGCGGTTATTCCGGCAGATTGGGTAGAAAAAGTACGCCAACCGGCAGGGGTCTGTCTGCGTTTTGCGTCCCGTCTGGATATTGTTGATATTGCAAGACAACTCGTTGCCTTAAAGTATCGCTTGGATGCAGGTGCAGATTAGTCAACTGCTGATGCCAACTTTGCGGACGAATAGCAATTTAAAAAGTTAAATCGTTGCTAAAAAATATTTGTAAAAAGTGAAAGACTTAAACTATGATCCGTTTGTCCATTTTTCAAACATGGCGTGATCTTTCTCCAAACCGACGACGCGAGGCGCTTTCTGGCTATTTGTTTATTTCGCCGTGGTTGATCGGATTTATCGTCTTCTTTCTGGGTCCCATTATCGCTTCTTTGTTCCTAAGTTTTACGCGCTGGAACATCGTCGGCGATCCGATCTGGGTCGGTTTAGATAACTATCAGACGATTTTCACCGAAGACATCCGCTTCAAAAAAGCTGTCGAAGTCACCCTCACATATTCAGTATTCTATCTGCCATTGGAAGTGCTCTGTGGCATCGGCATGGCAGTTTTGATGAACCAGAAATTGCGCGGAATTGGCATCTTTCGCACGCTATTTTATATGCCTTCGGTTGTTCCACAAGTCGCCGCGGCGCTCGTGTGGGTGTGGATGTTGAACCGGCGCTACGGTGTAATCAACACATTACTTGGCGGTGTGGGTGTTGATGGTCCTAACTGGCTCGGAAGCCCTGATTATGTCTTGCCAAGCCTGATTTTGATTGCGCTTTGGGGGGTGGGTGGCAGTGCCATCATCTACTTAGCGGGTTTGCAAAATATACCCGAAGTGCTTTATGAAGCCGCCACCGTCGATGGGGCAAACTCGTTCCAGAAATTCTTCCGCATTACGTTACCTTTGCTCACACCAACCATTTTCTTCCAACTGGTTTTAGGCTTAATCGGTGTATTCCAGACGTTTACACCGGCATTCATCGCCGCTGGAGAGACTGGCGGACCGTTACAGTCCGGCTTGTTTTACATGCTGTACATCTATAACCGTGGATTTGTTTCCTTACGGATGGGATATGCGTCTGCATTGGCATGGATCATGACGGCTTTCATTTTAGTCATCACCATTATTGTCCTTCGTAGTTCACGTTATTGGGTGTACTACGAAACAGACCGCAATATGAATAAGTGATCGGAACAACATGATGACTGAGCAAACACACACGTTACCTGCGCCGAAAAAAGCACTGTTCAATTTCCAGCAGATTGATGCCTTCCATATGATGGTTGGCTATCTCCTGCTCTTAATGGTTGCGGCTGTCCTTATTCTGCCTTTGTATTGGATGCTATCGACGGCGGTTAAAGGTCCAGATCAGATGTTTGACCTACCGCCGGCATGGGTTCCCAACCCGATTGAGTGGGATAATTTTTCGCAAGTATTTGAGGAAGTACCCTTCGGGCGTTTCTTAATTAATACGGTGATTATCGTGATATTCAACATCATCGGTCAGCTATTCTCGGTTACGCTCGTTGCGTATGGCTTCGCACGGGTGCGCTTTCCGGGGCGTAGTTTTCTTTTCTTAATCATGCTATCCACATTGATGATTCCGTATCACGTCACACTGGTACCACGCTTTATCTTATTTGCAAAAATCGGGTGGATAAATACATATCTCCCGCTCATTGTGCCTGCATTTACAGGTAGTCCATTTATGATTTTTCTCGTGCGTCAATACATGATGAGCATTCCGTTTGATCTGGACGAAGCCGCCTCCATTGACGGGGCAACGCGCTTTGGCGTGTTCTGGCGCATCATTCTGCCGCTTTCACGTCCAGCACTCGTACTCGTCGTCGTATTTACCTTCGTTGGGACATGGAACGACTTTTTACAGCCGTTAATCTATCTCAACGATCCAAAGCTGTTTACCGTATCACTGGGACTCAGCTTTTTTCAAGGAGCGCAGGAAACCAATTGGAATCTGCTGATGGCAGGTTCGCTAATGGCAACCATTCCTCCGCTCATTCTCTTTTTTATCGCACAACGTCAGTTGATTGGAGGTATTTCTATTGAGGGATTGAAAGGATAGCCCATGTATACAAAAACCATTAGTAAATATTCTAGGAGATTTAGCATGAAGAAAAAATTCTTACTTTCAACACTTGTTATTGCATTATTGGCTGTGATGTCTGCCACATTGGCTTTCGCACAGGATGAGGAGGTTGTCACGGTGACATGGTGGGCAACCGAGCGCGGGCGTGATACAGCCGCCACCCGCGATATGCACTTTACGCTTGCCCGTACATTTGAGGAAAGCCATCCGAATATTCAGGTTTCCCTGTCGATGTATCCTAGCCGTGGCTTTGCCACACGCGTTTTGACCGCCGTTGCCGCAGATGAAGGACCGGATATCTTTTATCACTACTTCGCTCCTGATGTTGCAAATCAAGGCTTTTTGGAAGATTTAACGCCGTATCTCGAAGAATCCGGCGTTGCAGAGAATTGGTTCGCCAGCGGGGTGAATCGCGGGATGTATGAAGGACGTACCTATGCCGTTCCGCGTGATGCTGTTTCCGGCTTTATCGCCTATAACAAAGATTTGTTTGATGCGGCTGGTGTGGCGTATCCCGAAGATGGTTGGACAATCGCCGAGTATCGCGCATTGGCAAACCAGTTAACCAATCAAGACGAAGACATCTATGGTGTCGGCGCGATTGTTGGTGGTGAAGGCTGTATGCTCTGGTCTCCATTCTCCTTTAATCTTGGCGCGAATATCACCAGCAGTGACGGGCGCGAAGTTGTAGGCTATATGGATACACCTGAAACCGCCGAGGCGATGACATGGTGTCTGGAAATGGTGACAGAAGATCAAGTAACTGCACCTGTTGAACTACAAGATCAATTCGGCGAACTGGTTTTCCTGTCAGGTAATGTGGCGATGCAGTCGATTTCTGACTGGGAACTTGCCGCCATCACAGAACAGGCAGATTTTGAATGGGGTGTAGTTGCTCCGCCGCGTTTTAACGAAGAAACCGAAGTTGAACCGTGGACAGATTCCTACATGTACTATATGTGGAATGGTAGCAATCGCAAAGATGCCGCATGGGAACTGATTGAATGGTTAAGCGGTCCTGAAGCACAACGCATCGCCGCTGAAGCAGGCGTATGGACACCGAACGGACCTGCGATCTGGGAAGAACTCGGCTGGAACGAAGATCCGATCAGAAGCGTGTCTTACAATCAACTACTGACTTCGGAACTAGTCCCGAACTATCTGCGTAGTCAATATTTCTGGGATTGTGTTGCCGGACCATTGACCGACACGCGTGTTCGCTGGATCGAAAACGGTGAACGTGATGTTGCCGCGATGCTCTCCGAAGGAGCGGCACAGGCGCAAACCTGTTTGGATGATAACTACGGCTCGAACTAACTAAATACGCAAGAGTACTAACGGAATGGGATGGGATGAGCTGTAAATCATCCCATCCCATTTATGTATAGGGTTTAAAGCATACTATAAAGGTTACCGTGATGATCCCACAAGATTATGATGCACGTGTTTATGCTGGATGGTTGGGTAAATGTATCGGAGTACGTTTTGGTGCGCCGCTGGAAAATTGGACATATGAAGAAATTCGTGACAATTTAGGGGAACTGTCCGGCTATCTTAAAGAAGATGTGGGCAAAATCTTTAAGCCGGATGATGACACATCGCTACCGATGATTTTGATCCGTGTGCTAGAAGATTATGGCACATCTTCCGAAATTACCGCGCAAGCCATTGGTGAAACGTGGCTTAATTATCTTGGCGATGAACACGGAACATTGTGGTGGGGTGGTTACGGTATCTCCACCGAACACACCGCATACCGCAACATGGCGGCAGGTATTCCCGCGCCACTTTCGGGGTCAATTGCGTTGAATGGCGCAACGATGGCAGAGCAGATCGGCGGGCAGATTTTTAGCGACATCTGGGGATTGGTCGCGCCGTCGAACCCGACTCTTGCGGCAGACCTTGCCGAAAAAGCCGCATCAGTATCGCACGATGGTAACGGTATTTATGGTGGACGTTTTATCGCCGCGATGGTCAGTTGTGCATTTGAAGAACGTAATCCATCAACATTATTGAATCTTGGATTGCAACAGATTCCGGCTTACAGTGAATATGCGCGGGTCATCAACGCCGTGATTAATTTTCAGGAAGCACATCCCGAAGATTGGCACGCTGGATATGCTTTCCTTAAAGCAAATTTTGGCTATGATCGCTACCCCGGTGTGGTGCATATTATCCCGAATGCGGGTGTAATTGCGCTGGCGATGCTCTATGGAAACGGCGATTTTAGCCGTTCGATTCAAATTGCGAATATGGCAGGCTGGGATACCGATTGCAATGTGGGGAACGTCGGCGCGATTATGGGCGTAGCGGTTGGCTTAGATGAGATTGACGCATCTTGGCGCGACCCGATGAATGATCTGCTAATCGCTTCGAGTATCATCGGCACACGTAATATTTTGACTATTCCCCAATGTGCCGATTTATTTGTGCGGCTGGGCAGGGCACTCAATCAGCACGAAGAGCGCGCGCGCCGTCCCCGTTATCATTTTGCATATGCTGGCTCAACCAATAACTTCAATGCACGTGGGGAACGGGGCAGACCGATTCATCAGACGCAACGAATCATTGAGGATGTGCCGACGCTCCAAACAAGTATTCGCAAACTGAACAAAAAGGGCGAGATTCTCATCGGCACGCGCACCTATTATCGCCCCTCAGAATTAAGTGGCAATTATTATGGCGCGACCTTCACGCCACTCATTTGTGGTGGGCAAACCCTAACAGCTGAGGTTTTTATCCCTACTGACGCGCCGACGACAATTCAGGCGACGTTATTCGCCTTTGATGAAAATGCCCAACAACGCTATCAAGAAGCAGGGACAACGCTCGTTCCCGGTCAATGGCACACCCTCACATACACTTTGCCAGAATTGACCGATGCGTGCATTGGTGAGGTTGGCGTATTGCTCCGTAATACGGGCGCATTATGGGAGACCGGCGCTTTTTATTTGAAATCGTTGGATTGGGACGGCATTCCATCATGGCGCACAACCTTCGCCGGGGAACGTACAGAAACCGGAGGAATCAGCCAATGGACGCGAATTCGTGGCTATTGGCGCATTGAAGATGGCGCTTATCATGGAAGTGGAACGGCACTCTGCGAATCCTATACCGGCGATCCTTCATGGCAGGATTATCAGATGACCGTCAATCTTGTGCCGTTGATAGGGGACTATCACGGAGCATTAGTGCGGGTCGGTGGTTCAAGGCGTGGGTATGCTGTTTGTCTTTCACCGGAAAACCAGCTTGTGATTTATCGTAATGATGGCAAATATGAACCCGTCGCACAATTGCCTTATGAGTGGGAACTCCACCAAGCCTATACTCTGACTGTTGCGGTAATTGGAAATGTTCTCACGGCGAATATCAGTGATGGCAATACCGGTCAAGCGCTGACGTGGACTGATCCAGAACCATTTTTACATGGTCAGATCGGTTTATGTACATGGCATGGGAGCCACACTTCGTTTAAGTCAGTGAGCGTCCAGCCGGTTGACTCGGCGCTAGGTGGAAAGTCACATGGCTAAACTTCACGAATATCAAAGCAAAGCATTGTTGAAACAGGCAGGCATAAAAATCCCGAAATCAAAATTGGTGTCGAGCGCCACTGAAGCGCGTGATGCCGCAACCGAATTTGGTCGGGTCGTTATCAAAGCGCAGGCGTGGACGACAAGTCGCGCCGCGCAAGGTTTAATCCAATTTGCAGATACACCGGAACAGGCTGAACAGATTGCCACCGATTTATTGGGGCGGGAAATCGGCAATTTTAAGGTTGAACAATTGCTGGTTGAATCCCGTGTGGATATTCAGCATGAGTTTTATCTGGGCGTGATTCTGGATGAGCATGTTCGCGCTCCTGTGATGATTTTTAGCGCGACTGGCGGGAGCGGCGTTGAAAACGTCTTAAAAGAAAACCCCGAACAGGTTGCCCGTCATGTGATTGATATTCAAACGGGTCTCAGGGATTATCAAGCGCGTAATCTCGCGTCTGCGGCGGGTGTTGATCGTAGACTGCTCAACAAACTCGCCACGGTCATGCTTAAATTTTACGATGTTGTCCGCACCTATGAAGCGCGTTCTGCTGAGATTAACCCACTTGTGTTGACCACATCCGGCGAGTTCATGGCTGTTGATGCGCGTATCACCGTTGATGATTATGCGGTTTTTCGCCATCCTGATCTGGGCATCGACATGGCGCGAGAATTTGATCGCCCGCCTACGCGCTTAGAGAAAATCGCATGGCAGGTTGAAAAACAGGACTATCGTGGCACATTCTATTTCATACAAATGGAACAGGATTTTGAAAAAGGAAGCGGGGTTATCGGATTTCACGGCGCGGGTGGCGGCGGCAGTATGATGAATATGGATGCCCTCATCAATGCGGGCTACAAAATCGCCAATTTTGTAGATACCAGCGGAAATCCCCCTGCCAGTAAGGTCTATCGGGCGGCGCGCATTATCTTGAGCCAATCCGGTATTGATGGCTATTACGCTGGAGGAAGCGGAGTTGCCAGTCAGGAACAATTTTACTCCGCACGGGGTTTGGTGAAGGCATTTATGGACGCTCAGTTAAACGTTCCTGCTGTGATCCGTATTGGTGGCAATGGAGAAGCGCAAGCCATAGAGGTTTTACAAAATGCAAACGGCGATTTTCCTGCACCCGTAGAAGCCTACGGACGCGATGCTTCGCCGGAAGCCTGCACAGACCGCCTGCGTGATCTCATCGAACATTATGTGCCACTGGACGAGATTCCAGTGCGGGAACGCCCTAAACCTGCCGATCCATACACCTTTGATACGGTTACAGGCGGCACAGTCACGTTGGATCATGCCCGTTGTAGAGATTGCGAAAGTAAGGTTTGCATTACGGCTTGTGCCCCGCAAATCCTTTCGCTGGAAAATGATGTGCCTGTACTCAATATCACAATGGATCAAGCCAAAAAAGGCGGCTGTACCGAATGTCTGGGGTGCGAAGTGAATTGTTATTTTCATGGCAATCGGGGCGGCTATGTCAATTTGCCGATTGAGGGGTTGGACTCATGACGATCATCGCAAAAGCCGATAAACGGGTTATTGTACAGGGCATTACCGGACGCGAGGGACTTTCGCGTACACGGCTTATGCTGGATTACGGCACGCGGATTGTCGGCGGTGTAACGCCCGGAAAAGGGGGGCAACTTGCGGAAGGTGTGCCTGTATTTGACAGTGTGCGTCAGGCAGTCGCTGAACTCGGCGAAATCGACACCAGCGTATTATTCATCCCTGCTCCGTTAGTGAGAAATGCCGCGCTTGAAGCGATTGATGCGGGTGTCAAAACGCTCATTATCGTGCCGGATCGAGTGCCGGTTTACGATGTGCTTGAGATCGATTATGCCGCTCGTCAAAATGGCGCTCGCTTTCTCGGACCGAATACGCTGGGCGTGCTGAGTCCTGAACATGCGGTACTCGGTATGATGGGTGGGCGTGCCGCCGCGCTCCGTGAGTGGGCTTTTACGGGTCCTGTCGGGATTAGCAGTCGGAGTGGTGGCATCAGCACTAGTATGGCGTACTATCTCGCTCAGGCGGGTATTGGTACATCAACTGTCGTGCATGTCGGTGGCGATAGTATTGTCGGGATGCCTCATGCACAGGTATTAAAGCAGTTCGAGCGCGACTCTGATACGCGACTGGTGGTGATGTTCGGCGAAATTGGCACCTCACAGGAAGAAGATGTAGCGGATTTGATCGCACAGGGGCTGTTTACAAAGCCATTGATCGCTTATATCGGTGGCAAAGCGGCAAAAGAGGGCACGCGTTTCAGCCATGCCGGAGCGATTATCGAAGGTGGGCGCGGTACATATGAGGGAAAGGTAGAAAAGTTACGTGATTCAGGTGTTCACATAGCAGAAGCATTCGCCGATATTCCCAAAATCGCCGCACATGTACTTGCAAATCTGCCACAAAAAGAAACACAAAAACCTGATTCAGTGACAGACCAATCATGGTACACGGCAATTACCGAGATTAAGCCCAACAGTATCCGTTTGCGCGGACACAAGATTGATGAGCTTATGGGAGAAATTAAGTTTAGTCAGGGGATTTTCCTTGCGCTGACCGGACGTTTACCTGAACCCCGTATCGCACCGCTTATTGATGCCTTATTTGTCTCGTCGATTGATCACGGGACGATGCCACCATCAACGCTTGCGGCACGAACCGCTACAAGCACCGGCGCACCGCTCAACGCCGCGCTTTCTGCTGGATTGCTAAGTATCAACGCCTTTCATGGGGGTGCAATCGAGGATTGTATGCACATGATTACTGACGTTCAGAATCGGGTGCAGTCCGGTCAAACATTGGCTGATGCCACGCAAAAACTCATCGTCGAATATCGCGCAAATGGAAAAAAGCTCTCAGGTTTGGGGCATCGTCTGCACACAGCAGATCCACGTACCCGCCAATTATTTGCATTGGCAACAGAATGTCAGGTTTCCGGCGCGGGAGTGGCGACAATCAACGCATTGCGGGAAGCATTCACGCAGATTACCGGAAAAACACTGCCGATTAATGTTGATGGCGCACTTGCAGGAATTCTATATGACCTTGAGATTCCCGCTCAACTCGGAAACGCGTTTTTTATGATTGCGCGTGTACCCGGCTTAATCGCACATATCACCGAAGAAAGACAACGCGAAAAACCGATGCGCGTTATTTACCCGCGTTCATCCATCTATGATGGCGAAATGGCTGAATAAATTCTCTTAGGACGAAATCTTCATGACAAAAGTGCTTTTTATAGTTGTACAACTACTATGTTTAATGGTCATAGGACTGTCATTTTCTGTCCATGCGCAGGATGCAAGTCAAAGTGAAAGCCAGATGCTTGAAGTGACATTTGACTCGACAACATTGAACCGTGTTTATCAATATCAGGTATATCTTCCTATTGGATATGATGATTCGTCGGCGACACGCTATCCGGTGATCTATTTACTCCATGGGCGTGGCGATACGATGTCTGCATGGCTTAATATACGGGGGCATTTGGATGAGTTGATTGCTAATGGTGAAGTTCCGCCGTTGATCGCTGTGATGCCGGATATGCCATCGAGTGAGCGCGGCAGTTATTATGTGGATTCCGCATATACCGGCAATTTGTATCGTCCTGAAGCGGTCGAGAGTGCCTTTTTTGATGATCTTATCCCCCACATTGATGACACTTATCGTACATTAGCGGATCGTCAATCTCGCATTGTGGGTGGATATTCGATGGGCGGATACGGTGCAATCCGTTTTGTGTTGGCACATCCCGATCAGTTTATGGGCGCGATTGTGTTAAGTCCGGCGGTATATACTCCGTTGCCACCCGCGGATTCCAGTACGCGGGAGTTCGGCGCATTTGGCAATGAGGCATCCCTGTTTGACTCCGATATTTATACCCGCCTCAATTATCCAGCGATCCTATCAGATTTTGACGGTCAATATCGCCTAAATCTCTTTATCGCAGTCGGTGATGACGAATGGCGACATCCCGACCTTGAAGACATAGAGCATGATCTCGATTTTGAAGCGCATCGTTTCTACAATCGCGTTACGCGGATTTCAGGGATTAGCGCTGAATTCCGCGTTTACGACGGCGGACATGATTGGGATGTTTGGGTGCGCGGATTCGCCGAGGGGATGCGCTATCTCGCCAATCATCTGGAAACCGATAGCGACCAATAGAATGTCAGCTATGTGCTGGAAAAAGCGTATATTGTACACGTTATAGTTTTTCTGACACTGTTTACTAGAACTGGACAGGAGAGTTATTCTCAGTCCAACCACGCCGTATCAACATGCACCGGTTTGCCGCTTAATGCCGCTTGCCGTATCGCTTCCATGAGTGCAAAAGTTTCTAACCCTTCGCGGAGGTTAGGTGAATGGGGAAGATCATTCAAGAGGGCGTTCGCAAAATGATCGGCATAATTCGAAAATTCGCCATAGTGCATTCCGTGCACCTCATTGTTGAAATAGTAGCCACGTTTGCTATATAACATATCTTCCTTAACCTCGGTGCCATCGGGTAGGGTGTAGACATAGCGCATATCGTGATACTGCGCCATGCTCGTTCCTCTACTCCCATAGAGCATCAATTCAATCGCGTTACGCGCGGATGGCAGTTCATGTAACCCATAATTCCCCATAATCCGCCCGATTTTTCCCGATTTGCTCAGTACGTTGACCGAATAAATATCAAAGGAGTCCACATGATATTTTTGTGCCAATTCGGATTTTGTTCCGTAGGCTTGCACTTCAACAATGTCGCCTAAATACCAACGAATTAAATCCACAGGATGGCTTAACCCCAGAAAAACCCAATCTGTGCTGTTCGTCGCCCATTGGCTCTTATCATAAAACCAGTCCATGCGATGAACATAATGTGCATCTGCGAGTTCTATCTCTCCGATAGCACCATTTTCAAAAGCATGTCGTTGCCGTTGAAACGATTCAAAAAAGCGTGTGCTTTGCCCAACAAGAAGTTTGCGTCCTGTTTTCTTTGCTGATTGCCAAACTCGTTGTGCATCTTGCAACGAATTAACGATTGGTTTGGTACAAATAACATCCTTATCCGCCTCAAATGCGCGGACAATATGCTCTCCGTGCACAGAGTCGGGCGTATAAATGGCGATAATATCAACATCATTACGGGCAAGCATCGCATCATAATCGGTTGTATAGAACAGATCAGGACATTCTCGTTTCACGGATGCAATTTTTTGTTCATTCAAATCACAACCGGCGACTGCGCGTACAAGATTACTTCGATAGGGTGCATTCTGGTTTGTGCCTACGGTTGCGGGAATAGGCTGATTTAATCCAATCAACAATGTGCGTCCCTCGTGTAGCCCTAATATGCCAATGCCTAGTGTTTTAGCCATCATTGCCTCTCGTTCGTTTCTTCTGCTGTACGGTGGATTTTTGCCCAGATATGACGATGCTCATCTAAGTTACGGTGTATCGCGCGCCCTTCAACCCAATCAATATAGAGCGTTGCAATCTCGAATGGACGCATCTCCAACGTAATTTCCGTTTGATGATTATCTGAGAAAAACTCAATAAGCTGTTCGAATTCTCCAAGCAAATTTGTTTTGATGACCCGTTCAACATTACCTGCAAGGATTAGCTTGATGGTTGATGCCTCACCATTGAATTCGACCAGACGCAATATATTTGGGAACTGAATCCCATCACCTGCATATTGATTCAATTGATCTGTAAAACGCTCGTTTTCACGATACCACGCGCTCACAGTGACGTTTTCAGAATCGAGTTGAATCGGATAGAACAGCGGAGGAAGATCACCGCCCGCCTGTAAAACAGGTACGGTTATTAACGGACGCTGAAATGATTGTGCCATACGCCAACGGTCAGTGTGGGTGAGTTCTGTGCGATGTGGTACAAGCCGAAAGTGAATATCTAAGGTGTCGTTGAAGTAGTCTTCGTCCCACGGATCATACATTGTGAGCAACCATCGAACCGAATTCTCTGACCGGAAAAAGGCTTGATTTCCCTTGTGGAGTAAAAGTATGCCTTGCCCCTCATCATTCACCATATCCAACAACGATAGGGCGGTAAATGGTGCGTGAACCGTCTCGAAACGTTGCGGTGATGTCATCCATTCACCTGTCGGATATTTGCGTTGATACGTCCCCTTTGCCTCGATTAAGCTCACGCCGTACGGATGGTCATGAAATAAATTTAGCGATGCTAGTTGGGGATCAATCATCATCTGTAAGCCGGTGTTCATCCCTCCATCAGGTCGGGGCAATTTTGAAGCGCGGAGGACAACATCAATGCCCTCCTCTGTATCCGACAAACGAATCACAATGTTGAGTGTACAGTCCAATTGAATGTGAATTTCGTTGGATTGCGTTCGTACTTGATCGACCTGAGGTACACGCTTTGCACTGTCTTGAATCATAACCATATCGAGGAGCGAAATGGTTAGCCATGTCGGACAAAGGACGCTACTTAAGCGAGTAATGGTCGCGGATTGTTTATCCACGGTCACACTTAAATCATCACGGCTCAGAGTGATTGTTGTTTCGGTTTCAACGATTTCGGCATCGTTCACAGGTATTGATTTCGTTGCTCTGTATCCAAATGCAGGGATACGTTCCTGTGTTGATGGAAATAGCCTGTCCCATCCAAGCGGGTTATAGACAAGGACTTGACCTGCCTCGCTTTGAACACGTTTGGCAAGTAAGCGCAGAGATCGCCCAACTATTTCGGATGATAAACTCAAGCTACGTTCATAAGAAAATTTACCAACGTGTCCACAGAGTCCTTCACATTCGTCATTATCATGGTGTTGTGCGGATAACAACTCACGCCATGCTTCATCTATTTCCCATAGCGGGTAGACATCCCAATGCGGATACGGTCTGCCGAATAAGCCCGTTAAGGCAGAGAGTGATTCCGCTGTTAATAGGCTTGCTTCTGCTTGTTGACTGCGATGACGCATATCATCGCCGTTTTTGCCAAGGCTCATGCCATGCCAAACATCATCGAGTGTATACTGACGTTTTTCTGCGTAAGGACGTGCTGATTCCAGATATTCAGAGAGCGTTCCCATGCGGATGTCAAAACGTTCATCATTCAGCAGTTCTCTTAGGCGGGGCAATAATAATTCACTCCGGCACATCCAATCGGGTGATGGCATCAGTTCAAGCCACTGAACAATCCCCGCGACGGGCATCTTATGCAGTAGGGGGCTATCCAGTAAACCATCAAAATCTTCGGGCCATTGATGCACATTTAATTTGTTGCGTGGTGCCGTTAAGAGTTGGCTTCCATCCTGCCCAACCCACCAGATTGCTGGCAATTCTTCATAAGGGATTTCTGGCGTGTGCCATGTCCATTGAAAAAAGAGTGAGGCGTACTCGTACCCCATACCCTTGAGTAGTTGGGGCAATTGTGGGAAAAAATCAAACTCTTCTTCCCAAAAGGTGCGCGGACGTACTCCTAGAAGGCGCAACACTGTTCGAACGCCCCATATACGTTGCCGAACGTTGGATTCACTCCCATGAAACAAACCATAAGGCTGTCCATAAGAGCCGCCGACGATTTCAATTTGCCCGTTATGAACAGCCTCTCGCAGAATATTCAGGTCAGCAGGGGATTCGCTCGCAAGTTTTTCATAGCCAATCCCATCAAAATTGATATTGCCTCGCGCACCTGTTTCATTGCATAAAGTCAACATATCGTTAATCGAATCTGGCAACACATCATAGCCCCATAACCATTGCATATCGACCCAGTGCATGTGATTTCCGAATGTATAAAATAAAGGTAATTTATCTGCCATAATGTGCGCCTCTTAAAATTTGTATAGTTTTGCCGATGATATTCTATAAGTTGTCTATATCAATGATCGCGTTATTGGGTTATTGAGTGCCTTCGTGTAAAATTTGTCTAGTCTTTTATGTACAACAGAAAATCAGAGTTCTAAGGATAAATAACATGATTGGTATGACATCGCTCGCAAGTCTCGCCCGATTACGCCCTAATGTTCGTCGGAATCGTATTTCTAGCTATGATGGCACAGGCGGCAACCGGGATTGGGTTGTCGTCGAAGCCGGTGAGAAGAAACATATTGCAGAGATCGTCGGTCCTGCCTGTATTAAGCATATATGGTGTACCTTATGGACAGAAGACCGCTATCAGTATCGAAAAATCGTTCTGCGTATCTGGTGGGATGATGAAGAACAACCTAGTGTCGAAGTTCCCATCGGCGATTTCTTCGGGCTAGGACATAATATGGTCAAAAATTTCGTCTCATTACCCCTCCAAATGAGTCCTGAAGATGGACGTAGCTTCAACTGTTGGTTCCCCATGCCTTTTCAAAAAAATGCCCGCATTGAAATTCATAATGAATGTGATAGTAAACTCAACTTTTATTTTTATATTGATTACGAAGCCTATGCAGACGACACCAAACTGATTGATGAGTACGCTTATTTTCATGCACAGTGGCGACGTGTTAACCCCACAAATGGTTCGGCAGATCATAAAATCTGGTGGGAAGATAATGCACAGGCGATGAAAGAGGCATGGGAAACTCCTAATCTTGACGGTAAAGACAACTATCTTATTCTGGAAGCTCAAGGGCGCGGACATTATGTCGGTTGTCACGTTGATATTGATAATTTCCGTCGTGAAGCGAACGCATGGTATGGTGAAGGCGATGATATGTTTTTCATCGATAGTGATGAATTACCGACTATCTATGGCACGGGGACAGAGGATTACTTTAATACTGCCTTCTGCCCAACACAGGAATACTCTGCACCGTATCATGGCGTAATCGTTAATCAAGGTACGCCTGATTTTCGCTGGAAAGGCAAAAATAGCCTCTATCGATAC
Organism: Aggregatilineales bacterium; assembly: GCA_040219275.1. Lineage (GTDB taxonomy): Bacteria > Chloroflexota > Anaerolineae > Aggregatilineales > Phototrophicaceae > JAVJSU01. The sequence goes on from JAVJSU010000003.1 coordinate 26,260, forward strand.
CACATCGAAGACCCCATCTTCTTTGAGAAATCCATCAAATTCAGTATCGAACATGGACACGCGAATACGCTGTCTTTAGATTATTCTTCCACCGCCTACTGGTATCAGACGGAACCACATCTTACGTTCCCAACCCTTTTGCCCGTATCAGAAAGATTGCCCCGCCCATAAGATATATCGCAAGGATCGAATCATCACTTTAATTCTAATCCTATGCATTCTTAAGGGTGTCCCACAAAGGTGATTGTGGCTTATAGGGGGCGTGGTCTGATAAACATTGATTGGGTGCATATTCCCAAAATTACCCGTACCGTACTACGCCCCTGTTCAAAAGCAACGATTGTCCATCAACCCGGTCTCTAATTTATTTCGGTGAACATGGCTACTTCACTCCGGAGAGAGAAATCCCCTCGATAAAATAACGCTGTGCAAAGATATAGACCAACAAAACAGGCAACATTAAAACGACTGCCGCCGCCATAACAAGCGGCCAATTGGTCTGCTGAAAGGCACTGAGTGAACTGTTGAAATAGGCTAAGCCCAATTCAAGTGTTCGCATATCCTGATCACGGGCGATGAGTAGTGGCCAGAGTAAATCAGTCCACGTTCCCATAAATGAGAACACGCCCAATGTAGCAAGCGCAGGACCATTGAGCGGCAAGAAGATGCGCCAATAAATCACAAATTCGCTTGCACCATCAATCCGCGCCGCATCTTGATAATCTCCCGGCACACTCATAAATGCCTGCCGGAGCAAGAAAATCCCGAATACGCTGGAAATTCCCGGAATAATCAAGCCCTGGTAGGTGTTGACCCAACCTAAGCCGAAGACAATCAGGAATAAAGGAATCAGAATAATCTGAAAGGGGATCATCATTGTCGCCAGATATAAGACGAAAAGCACATCCCGCCCGATAAACTTCAGTCGCGCAAAGGCGTAAGCCGCCATCGAACAGATAATGATTTGCCCGAACACGGTAAAGAACGTCACAATGATGGTGTTCAGGAAATAGCGACCAAAAGGAACTAAAGTAAACAGATTCTTATAATTCTCTAGGTTAAAGGAAGTTGGCAAAATCTGCGGTGGATAGGCAAATTCGGCACCAGATGGCTTGAGCGATGTACTGACCATCCAGATAAATGGGACGATCATCGCTAGAGCAACCAGACAAAGTATACTATAGCCGAGAATTTTTAAGGGCAAATCCCATGGTTTCTTTTCATAAATCATACTTTACGCTTTCTAAAATAGGGTTTCTTCACCACGACGACGACGTACCCAAAATTGCACTAGCGTCAATACGAAAATAATTGAAAATAAGACCCACGCCTGCGCTGAGGCATAGCCCATATCGAAGCCTTCAAATGCCCGAAGATAGATGCGATGCACAGCGACATCTGTTGCGCCACGAGGACCACCGCCCGTAATGACGTAAACGGGTGAAAATACCTGAAATGATCCGATCACACCTGTCACAAATAAAAAGAAAGAGGTGGGCGCAAGGAGGGGTATGGTGATACTGCGGAATTTTTGCCAGCTATTTGCCCCATCAATTGATGCCGCTTCGTATAACACTTCAGGAACAGCTTGTAAGCCAGCGAGCCAGATAATCATCTGGAAACCTAGCCCTTTCCAGATAGCGATAATCACAATACTGGGCATGGCGGTAGAAGGGTCACCCAGCCAATTGACAGATGGCAAACCAATACTTGTCAAGAGATAATTGAGGATACCCGCTTGCGGATCGAGGATCGTGATCCAGATAACAGAAACAGCCACCCATGAAGAAATTACAGGCATAAAAAAGAGTGTTCTGAAAAAATAAGTTCCCCGTAACTTTTGATTCATGACCACAGCGACACCCAGACTGATCGCCATGCCTAGAGGCACAGATAACAGGGTGTAGTAGGCGGAATTTTGCATCGCGTTCCAGAAGCGACGATCGCCCATCATAAATTCGTAATTATCTAAACCGACCCAGGGCGCATTATAAATATTTGTTCCGCGCCAATCGGTAAAGGAGAGGAAAAGGCTAAAACCAAGTGGGATGAATAAAAAAAGGATGATATGGGTTAACGACGGCAGGATAAACAGATAGCCCATGCGCTCATTGGTGCTTGACCAAAATTTCTGCCACAAACTTTTTCGTGATTTCGCCGTTCTTGTTGGAAGTTGTGTTGTTGAAGCCATAAAAGATGCTCCTTAGCAATATTTTAAGAAGAGAATCGCCACGCATCCGGTAGCGATTCTCTAAATTTAGTGCTTATGTTTAGCGATTAGCGCGCTCTAATTCGCGGTTTATTTCTTCAACGGTAATATCAACTTCTTCTTGAATATCACCGCCTGCGAGAATATTTTCCATCATCAGGTTGATTGGCTCTTCAACGAGGACCGCCCAACCTGCAAAGCGTGTTGCGTAATCTGCACGACCATCAGCCAATGCCATCACGAAACGTTCGCTAATTTCAGGATATTCTGAGACTTCTACAGCGGCGGCGGCGGCTTCTACATTGGCAGAAATTTCCAGCCCGGAAATCACTTTACTACTCTGGAATTGGACATCCGTCAAACCTTCGATCAAGGTACAAGCCGCTTCAAGGCGTACAGGATCATCAGCCAGAGCGGCATTCAAGACCCAACCGGATTCATAGATCACGGTGGCGGCTTCTACATTACGCGGATTCGCCACGATATTTACACGGTCTTCTGTGTAAATCTCATTATTACGCAGACCGACCATTTCCCAGTGACCACGTGCGAACATGGCAACATCACCCTGCAAGAACGCGGTCAAGAAACCGAATTGTTGATTTAACTGGTCAAGTGCTGATGGGCTTGGGGCAACACCGTATTCCAGAACTAAATCACGTAAGAATGTAATGGCTTCGATGGTTTCTGGAGAGTTCAAGTAACCGTCTACTGTCGTGCCATCGGGTGAAATAACATCGCCGCCATTTTGCCACACGAAGTAAATCCACTCGAACAAGAAGTTACGAACACGGAAACCGTATTGAACGATATTTTCTTCGTCAAATTCTGGATCGAGGCGATTACGTCCCGCTGAATCAAGGGTAAGTTCTTGCATGGTTGTCAGGAAATCATCCCATGTCCAATCCATGCTCGGTTCGTCAATGCCTGCGTTGGCAAACGTTTCTGGATTATAGTACATCACCATTGGCGTACCACCATCAGGTAAACCCCAGAGTGCATCTCCTTGTTGATGAATGGAGAGGAAGTTCGGGTCAAAGCGATCTAAGGTCAACTCTGGAACAAGATCAAGACAGACACTCACATCAAGGATGCCTTCAGCGGCAACGAGATTTGGCAAATTACCAGACCCCTGATACCAGACATCCGGCGCAGTACCAGCCGCCAGGTCAATGATGATCTGCGTGTCAAATTCAGGTGGCGCTTCAATGGCATTGATGGTAATTGTGGGGTTTGCTTCGTGGAAGTCTGTAATGAACTCCTGTCGTGAAATATCAAGTGGGGTTCCGATTTCATCTGGCGGAACAGTTAAACCGATTACATCGAGCGTAACTGCATCATCCTGAGCAAAAACGGTAAATGCGCTGATGACAATGAGCATCAGACCTATCAAACGACCTGCTTGCGAAGTTCTTTTGCTTAACATCTAATTTCCTTTCGTATCATACATTTAAGTATCTTGAATTTGTCCTGTACATGAGGTTATGACAGAACAGTAAACCTTACAAATAGCATATGTCTATACTAATCAATAGACAATACGTCAGATTTCCCGCACCTGACCTGCTATTCGTTCATAATTGTACAGCCAATTCAATAAATTGTACATACCAATTAGAGCCAATGCAATCGGCAGTATAAACATAATCGGTGCAATAACGATGATAGAGGGGACACCGAAAATAAAAAATAGGATGGCGTACATCAAAATATTTAGCGGATCTGCGAGGGCAGTGAAAACAGAGAGTTTCAATGCCCGAAGTGGATGCTTTTCAAGCACAAGATAGGGTAAATAGTGAAATAACATCCCTAAACACAGCAATGTTACGGCTACAGAAAAGGCGATTCCGATAAACATCTGATTCTGCGTAAAGTACAGGATCGCACTCCCGCCAAGTGTCAACACACTGAGCATAAGCAATGCCCACGCGTAACTTAGCCAGAAGTAGGCTTTCATACTTCGCAAGAATTGACCAATCGATGGCTCCCGATTGTGGTAACTGTGCCATGCAACATCATATAATGCGACGGTTGCAGGCGGCATCAGAACCACTGTTAGGCTTAAGGCAAACCAGACCAGATTTATTGCAGAATACCGGAATATCCAATCGCGCATATCCATCATGACTAATAATATGGGGCGGGCTTGCCAGGGTGCATCTTTTGCAAATTCTGGTAATTCGTTCTGATTTTCTACCAATAGTATCCCTTTTACGCCTTATTATTCAGTACAGCAAGCATTTGATTGAGCAAATATGCACCGAATACGTTATTCTGCAACCCGAATGCCTGATCTCCTGCACCACCGAGAAGATTTAATGTGGTTGCAAGTAGTCGTCCTGATCCGATTTTCATATCCACAATCATATCGGTTGCGGTGAAGTGTCGTGTGTGCAAGCGACGCAGTACGGGCAGGGATTCAGATTTTAACGGATCGAAGCCATAATCAGTTGCTACATGATAAAATTGCTCTGTAGTCACACCTTCATGTGGAATGTCTTTCCACAAGGCATGATCTAGCACTATATTCAACGCTTCTTGCCAGAATGCGATGCGTATTGCGGGTAGCGTGCCATCACCGGATTGGAGTAGGACAACATTTGCCCCGGCGTGAATCGCGGTCTCTAATTCTTTTGTTAACGTCGACGCGATGATTGTGCGTTCAGGATGTTCTAGATTCGCCACTGGTAAATGATTGAGTTCGGTGAGAATTCCAGCGGGATCATAACGGCTAGCGGTTTCGATATGTATATTTTTCTGAGGGTACACCCAGAGTTTCCATGTGTTGTTTAGCGTATCACCCCACGCAATCCGAAGCTCAAGCATCACCGGAGACTCAATTTGCGGGAACGTCCACCCGATACGGGCGATCTGATGCGGATTGGCATCCAGCGGTGGCGTTGCGATTGATTGCTTACCGGACACAAAAACATCACCCGATACTGTCTGTAATTGCCATGTTAAAGGGGAATCGGACGCACTTAAGCCACTAAACAGGATGTAGAAATCTGCTTGCGACCCCGCCCAATGATTGAATTTATCCTGTGGAAAGGGTCTATCGCCTTCAATCCAGATGCGCCGCCGACCTTGCTCAAGCAACAGTACATTCGCATTGTTAATTTGGCGCATCGCTTCGGCAGGGTATTTTGGCTCTAGATCGTCGTCCCAGATACCCGATGTGGATATGGGGGTATCTCGCAACCCTGTGATGACATACCCGCCCATGCCATCATATCGGCGCGTTGTTTCTAATATCATTTTACGCAAGGCATAGGATTGTTTGCGTGATAATGCCTCTAGTTCAGCATGATTGAACGGCAGTCCTAACGCCTTTATACGACTTTCCTGCTCACGATATGCCCAGCGATGAATTCCGCCATCCGTGCCGAGCAACTCGCGCCACCATAAACGTGTGCCCTGTACATCGACTAATTTTTCAGGATTACGATAATCGTCCTGTGCGGCAAATTCGCCAAAAATCCAGGGGCGGGGTGTGCGCCAATCCCGTCGAAAGTGCTGAATCATCGGCTGAAAGTAATGGGCATCTGCGTAAAAGTGATAATCATAGAAATCAGCAATGTCGGCAGTTAACCCATGATATGCTTCGCCTGAGCCGCTATTTTCACACAGCAGAATACCTGCCATTTGATCGCGGACGATGCCTTCTAATTGCCGAACAAGACCTTCCCCGACCATGTGACCTTCAATTTCACACCCTAAACTGACGAGAACAATTGATGGGTGATGGTGAACCCGTGTGATAATTTCAGCATATTCTTTTGGCAATTGCTCACGTAAATGAGGATTATCAAGTTGCCACCACATGGGTAGCTCAAGCCACAGGAGCATCCCTTCCTCATCGGCGATGCGAAATACATTTTCTGGTGGGATGTACAAACATAGCTTATACAGATTGAAGCCTAAATCACGCACCCGTTTAAATTCTTCACGAACGAATGTGTCGCTGAAAACAGGCGCAAGTTGATCTGGATTCCAACCCCAGCTGAGTATACCCCGCAGGAAGCAGTGCTCACCATTTAAGAGTAATGTGTTTCCCTGTGCTTCTAAATGGCGAAAGCCGAAATTCCTGCTTGCTTTTGTATCCCGTGCAGTCAGTTCTACGCTGTATAAATAGGGATTATCCGGTTGCCAGTACTGTTTATCAGGAATGTAAAGAATGACATCTAATGTTACGCCGTTGGTTTCTTCCGTAATGAGCGTATTTCCATCTGCATCATAGATGGTTATCGTTGAAGGAGTGTCCTTTTCAGCGCCTTCCAATTGCGCTTGGATTGTGACACAACTTTGGGCAACATCCGGCTGAATATGGATATTTTGCCATGCGAGAGCTGGATAGGATACGAGGTCAATTGCTTGCCAGATGCCGCCAAACGTCGACGATACATAAGGAACAAAACCGACAAGCACCTCACGATAGGGGTAGGTTCCTTCAGCACTATTCGAGGGTTTGATGATGTGTACAGTGAGGCGGTTACTCTCCCCAAAACGCACATGGTTGGTTATATCTAACTCAAACGGTGACCACATGCCAATGTGCCGTCCCACAGGTTGCCCATTAACCTCAAACGCCACATCATAACTTGCCGCCGATACTGCCAGCATAAGTCGCGTTCCATGCCAATCAGCGGGAACTTCAAAGTGGCGTTCAAGCGTTGCATGAGTGGCATCACGTGGATAGCTCTGAACTTCCCATACACCGGGTACGGTCATTGTTCCACGTTGATTATCAATCTCAATTTGCCAATCACCGGCAAGCGAAATGCGCTCCGCATAATCGTTTTCGTGCATCCTTAACTCACCTCAAGATGATCTTTAGAATTTCCCTCGAAATGGTTATCGATGAGCGTTAAATCATCATTGGCGGTTTTTTGGATGGCTGTGATCAGGTTGTTGCTAAAGGTATTGTTCTCTAACGTGGTTGATTTCACGCGTTTAAATTGCGCCCCGATACGGTTATCCGTAAATTGGTTTTCGGTCAGCACAAAATCATGGCATTCATCATCCTGAACTTCAGCGCCGGTATAGGCATTGAATGCGATGTTATTACCCGAAAAGTCATTGTTTTCTATGGTGAAGTTATAGCAGGCTTTACGGTCGGGGAAGTAATCGAGGACGGGACCGCCCCGCGTGAATAGACGCACCCCTTCTCCGTTATTATGGATGCGATTGCCGCGAATTTTAAAGCCAAAAGCATGTTCAATCGCCATGCCCGCCCATCGACTAAATTCAACAATGTTGTCTTCAATGACATTATCCCAACTATAGCCCATCCAGAACGCATAATTTGACCGACTGCAATCATTACGGCGGAAAATATTGCCCCCTGAAAACGTCGATTCAATGGCGTTGTTGGGGCTAAGGCGACAATCATTCTCTTCAAATAAGTTATCATTACAGGGAGTTATCATGCCAGGGTGCTCATAGCCACACAGGAAGATACCATCACCCCCGCATAAACAGCTATTCCGTAAGAATTTATTGCGCGATGCACCTTTCACCAACACAATACCGGACGCATCAGCTTCCACGCGGGTTGAACCATCTTCACGGCGAAACACACGATTACAAAAATCTAGCTGATTGTCCTGAAACGTACTATCGTTGGTATTGGAGAGATACAATCCCCAGCCACTATTAAATGATCCATTATTCTTTTCGACCAGCAAATTCTGGCATCCATACACCAAAATACCATTCATCTGATGCTGAACATCACATCCAATGATTTGACTATCTCGCACATCGTTTAACAAAATCGCGCCACCATACGCCTTCTCAATGGGCAACCACAGATACAAAAATGTCTCGATTCCTTCAATTTCTTGCGTGCCCCGAATGGTGAGATTCTCTAACGTTACATTTTTTGCATGGTCAATCCGCACGCCATGATAAAAACCCGTAATTGTCACATCATGGATACTCACATCACTGTGACCGTCAATATGAATTCCAACGTTACTTTGTTGGTCGCTAATGATGGTGGTTTTATTGCCCTTTACAGTAATACCATCCGCACCAATGCGAATGCCATCCGGTAAATGAAAAACACCTTCTGCAAGGCTGATATTCTCTGTAATAATCATGCCATTCGTTGGTATAATTGGAACTGTCATAAATTTTCTCCGTACTAATGGAATATTAGAAACATTTAGATTGTACAATTGCCTATATGATGACTATAAACTGCCTGTTTTGGCGTGTGTAACGCCGATCACAGCATATATTTTTTCAATATCTCTTCTTGATTAGCCATTTGTATGGTAAATTTGTTTATAACTTTTGTCAATTTCTGTGTTTATTGTTTATACCAATTTAACAACTGTATTGTAAGTAAGTAGGGAACAATGATTAATCGAAACAGCACACATCCTCTATATCAACAGTTATATGAAACCTTTAAACAAAATATTCAAGATGGCAAATGGATAGAACAACTGCCGCCGGAAACTGAATTGTGTGAAATTTATGATGTTTCCCGCGGGACATTGCGACAGGCACTTTCGTTATTGGAAACGGACGGGTATCTCAGCAGGGAGCGTGGGCGTGGTACATTCATTAATCGGCAGAGAAACGCGAACAGTTTGCCGACGATGAGTTCTGCGCTTGCCTTTATTGTGCCGTATGTGCGTGATTCGTTTGTGACGAGCATCCTTACCGGGATTGAACGTGCAACCACAGAAGCAGGGCATCCGCTAACGTTCCGTCATGTGAGTAACGACATCAATCAACAAGAAAATGCGCTCAATGATTTAAGAGATGGGCTGTATGCGGGTGTGGTGCTGTACCCTGTCGATTCCAAGCATTATGAACAAGTCACCAGAATGGTCACGCAGGGATATCCGATTATTCTGGTTGATCGCTACTTAGATAACGTGGCTACCGATTATGTGGTGGCGGATAATTTTGGCGGTGGATTACAGGCGACCCAGCATTTGCTCGCGTTAGGGCATCAACGAATTGGTTTCGTGACGTGGGAAGATGCGTCAACCAGTTTGATTCATCGAGAACTGGGTTACCGTCAGGCGATGGCTGAATATCAGTTATCCGTCACCGATGCGATGGTCGCTAAGGTCAGCAGTTATCCTGATATTGATGCGGAACCGCTAGCCGCCTATCTGCGGGACAACCAGATCAGTGCTGTTTTCGCCGCCAATGACCAGATTGCGATCGCGCTGTTTCGGGTTGTAAACGATATGGGTTTGTCTGTTCCTGAAGACATTTCTATTGTGGGCTTTGGTAATCTTGACGAAATCGCCTATCTCAATACGCCGCTTACAACCGTGGCTGTACCAGCTGAAGAAATAGGGTATACCGCCGGCAAAATGCTAATCGAGCGTTTGAATAATAATAATCAGAATCGCCAACGGGTGATACTCCCAACACAATTGATGATTCGTGGATCAACAGAGAGCGTTTTTAATGAATGAAGTTGACCTCATCAATGTACCGTTTACTGCCCGTGAATCTCGTTTACTTTTATTCCACGATAAAAACGGCTATCGCGTTCAACTAGCGGAATCTTACTTCACCTATGAGACGCAAACGCCACTTCACCACATTCAGATTGTAGGCGCACAGCCACCAGAAACGCTCCCTTTTGCAGTGCAAGCAGGGCAGACTCAATGGATTTTCACAAAACCGGAAGTGCTCCTTCTACACAGTAAAACATCAGCCATCAGCTTTATGCTTGAGGGTCAGCATCAATTCATAGTACAGGGAGGACAGGCATCCGGCGAAATCAATATCAATTATGCGATTCAGCCAGAGCCACAGAGTAAGGAATTTCATGACGGTCAAATAACGCTTGGCTGGCACAAAGATACAAAAATTACCATTGCATTTGCGATCAAGCGTGGCGAAATCAACGCCGTATCAGAATATAATTTTGAAGATGAATTTGAACAGGTCAAAACGAATTGGTTAAAGTGGCAAAAGGCGATCCCTGCTTTATCTGAAAATGTTCCTATGTATGATTACGCATGGTGGCTTATGGATGTGAACCGGATTCGTAATTATGCCCACCCTGAACGTCTGGCGATGTCACCTTCTAAATTACATTATGTTGGATGCTGGTTATGGGATGCCTACTTCCATGCGATTGCCTATCGTCATCACTCTCCGGCAATTGCAAAAGAACAACTCCGCACCATGATAGATCATCAACAAGCAGATGGCATGTTGCCCGATGTTATTCATGATGGTGGCATCATCACTGAGTCAACGGATTATGTGGAAGGGAAGGTCACCAAGCCTCCCTTACTCGCATGGACAGCATGGAAAATCTACGAAGTTGATAGTGACATCGGATTCTTGGAAGAGACATACGCTCATGCTGTTGATAGTCAGGCGTGGTGGTTAAACGAATGTGACCAAGACGGCAATGGTCTTTACGAATATACGCATCCTTATTCTTCTGGATTGGACGATAACCCGTTATTTGATGGCGGTGTGCCGCTGGAATCGCCTGATTTGAATGCGTATCTCATCATGCAAGCGGATACCCTCGCGCAAATAGCAGAGTTATTGGGTAAGCCAGATTCTGCAATGTGGCGCGAGCAAGCAGAAACAATCACAAACCGATTAATCGAACAGCGTTGGAATCCTGAACTCGGATTATTTGATGCGGTAAGAAATAATGAAGTCGTTCCTGTAAGAACACCATTTCAACTGTTGCCCCTATTGACAGGGCGTTTGCCTGAATCCATTCGCAATCGCATGGTTCAGACCTTAAAAGACCCAACACAATTTTGGGGAAAATACGGCGTTCCAACAGTCGCCTTCGACGATCCACTTTTTAATGCTAGTCAGATGTGGAGAGGACCTATCTGGCTCAATGTTCACTATTTACTTATTGAGGGTTTAAAACGCTCAGGTTTTCCAGATGTTGCACAGGAACTCCGCCAGAAAAGCCTAACGTTAATCAACCATTCTGGACATATTGCAGAATACTATAATCCACTAATCGGGCAAAAATCGCCAAAAGCAATTGATATGTTTGGTTGGTCAGCCGCTCTCTATGTTGATATGTTGATAAATAAGTAACCCAATTGAAAGCTGGATACCTAGATTTAGCATTATGGATCAATAAAATTTTCGTTCGAATTTGGATTCTCACACATGATTCGCTTTGAAGTGTAAGCGAATAGTATTTCCGCCCAATCCCGCATGTTTCAGATTTCATCCGCTTTACGCTCCACAAGTGATTTTAACTTCGTGGGTGGCTTGATAAAAAATTGCTTTGTAGATATAATGACTTAAACGTTTAAGTTAGTATATGATGGAACGATTAATGAGTGACATACGAGCGTTCATCTTCGATCTTGATGGGGTTATTACAGATACGGCTGAATATCATTATCTGGCATGGAAACGGCTGGCTGATGAAGAAGGTCTACCCTTTACGCGTGAAGATAATGAACAGCTTCGCGGGGTTTCTCGGCGGGAAAGTCTGTTACGCTTACTTAAAGGTAAACGCATTCCTGAGCAAACGCTTCTCTCATGGATGGAACGCAAAAACGCCTATTATGTGGAATCCTTAGAATCGATTACACCCGACGATGCGCTTCCGGGCGTGGTAAATTTCTTGAATATGGCAAGATCTGCCGATCTAAAATTAGGCATCGGTTCCGCAAGCAAAAATGCAAAATCGGTGATCGAAAAATTACAGATGGGTCACTATTTTGAAATCATTGGCGATGGCTATTCTGTCGTCAATTCTAAACCGGCACCAGATTTATTTGTGTGGGTGGCGGGTGGGATGCAACTGCCAGCTGACCAAACCGTCGTCTTTGAAGACTCACAGGCAGGCATAGACGCGGCGAAAGTCGCAGGATGTTACAGCGTGGGCATTGGCACGGCGAATGTTGACCATGCCGATATCGTTGTCCGGGATTTGTCACAGATCACAGTCGATGATGTTATTCGTCAGTTAATGGCGCGCCAGTTGAGCCACGAATGACAAGTTCTGGCAATACGAGTGTATTCATCTCCGGCGCTTTCTCCTCATGGATGAGTGCATCCAGTCGGTTTATCAACAGTTGGCAAATTTCAGTCCATGGTTGGCGCAAAGTGGTCAAACCGGATTGCAGATAGCGCACGAACGGCGCATCGTCAAATCCTGCAATCGACATCGTTTCGCCAATTTGATAGCCGCATTGTTCGGCGATCCGCATGGCGGCAATCGCAACAAAATCACTAACGGCGACGACCGCTGTGGGGGTTTCATTGGCGGGGAGTGATTGCCAATAGCTAAAGGCGCGTTCAATCGAATTATTGGCATAGTCATTGTGCACCACAAAATCTTCACGCAGATCAATGTTGGCGTTTTCGAGCGCTTCCGTATAACCCGCTAATCGATGATTTCCGGTTAAGGAGTACTTCGGCCATCCGAGAAAGGCGATCCGTCGATGTCCGAGATCAAGCAAATGCTCGGTGACAAGGCGTGTGCCGACCTGACCGTCTGTATCCACCCAGTTGAAATACCATGCTGGATTTGACCGTCCAAAACTAACAAACGGCACCTTTTTGCCCATTAAATATTTAATACGTGGATCGTCATAAGTTGTTTCGGAGAGCACGAAGCCATCGACCCTGCCGGAACGGATTAACTCATCATAGACGGCAATCGGATCATCATTGGGATGTGTGAAAGTAAGCAGATGATAATTCGCACTCTCAGCGGCTTGCGCCAGAAAATAGATAAACTGATCCATCACCAGATTAGGTTGATCTGCCGGATTTTGATGCCACGCATAACCAATCAGGCTTGTTTTGCTAGACTGCAAATTACGGGCAATGATGTTGGGTTTATAACCGAGTTTGCTGGCGATTTTCAGGACATGCTGGCGGGTTTGTTCACCTACCATGTCATTACGGTTGTTGAGTACGTATGAGACCGTCGCGATTGAGACCCCCGCCTCTTTCGCAACATCTTTAATCGTAGGCATATAGCTAGTCCGTCTATTTCAAACAGATCAATCATAGCATGAACTAGCGACAAATGACGATGCCTGTCTTCACAATACTTTAACGTTCACCAATCCTAAACTTCCTCAAGCGCTTCAAGTGGATGTTGATGATCTGGATTTTCATAGCCAACAGCTTTTAGACGATCCAGTACAGCAGTTGTGGTCAAAATAGACAGGCAACTACCGGTTAGCAATAACCATGCGGGGAAGAAAACGATGCTGAGGAACACAAGAACGATAATGCCAAGCCAGATACCCACCGTAAACATCGGATTTTGAAGCACCATCAACGAAGCGTTGCGTAACCCACCGAGTAGCGTCGGGTGTTCCATTTCCTCCAGAATTTGCCAGAAATAAAGCTGTGTACTAAGCCAGAAGAACACCGCGCTGATCCATGCCAGTCGAAAAACAAGACTAAGCACGCCTGTATTCGTCGTGTAGGTGAGCAGATTGGTGATGTTGACGATCACAATGAGCAACGTAACCGTCCCCATGAGCGTTCCACGCCAAAAATTCGCTTTGAAGCCCTCCCAAAAATCGGAAAGATTCACCCGCCGTCGGGTTTGGGCGGTGTGGCTTAGGTGCACTAATCCCGCCCATGCCGCCGGCGCAGTGATGATCGGCAATGAGAGGGCGACCCATAAAATATTCGCCCAAACATAGAGATAGCCGTTCAGGTTAATGTGCCTGATTGTCCGATAATATACCCCTAAGAGTGACATCATTTAATGACCCGTTGGCGAGACAACCCGCCCGCCTCGCCCATATCTTTATAACTTAACCTTACTCAAATAACGTGCTGAAAACTTAGACTTAATGAGCATTTCAGCATTTCAGTTCATGCGATCTGTCCCATGCAGGACACCAGCATACTGACTAGCTGATCTGCTGACTAGCTTTTGATTGCTTAACAACCATTCACGCATAACCATCTGATTCAATATCCGTAGGTAGCGCCAGCTTATAACTTAACCTTTAAGACCGCTATAGCTAATCCCCTCAACAAAGTACCGTTGGAAGAACAAGAAGATCAACGCCATCGGTATGGTGGTGATGACCGAACCCGCCAGAACTAGATCATACTGAATATCCTGCCCGGAGCCACGTAACACCGTCAACCCTAATGGCAGATTATACAGGTCAGTCTTGCCGCCGAGAATAATCAACGCATCCATGAAGTTGTTCCAGTTGCCCTGAAAGCTGAAGATCGTTAAGGCGGTGAGTGCCGGTGTTGCCATCGGAAGCACAATCCGAAAGAAAATCACAAAGCGATTCGCACCGTCCACCATAGACGCTTCTTCGATTTCTTTCGGGATCGACTCAAAGAATTGCTTCATGAGCAAAATACCAAACGCATCCGCCGCCAATGTGATGATGTATCCCTGATAGGTACTAAGCAAGCCCAATTGCTTCAACAACAGGAATCGTGGAATCAATAGGACGACACCAGGAATCATCATGGTGCCGAGAATGACGAAGAAGAAAATGCGATTACCGGGAAACTTCAAACGTGCCAGCGCATACCCCGCCATCGAGTCGAAAACCACACGTAACAGGGTGACTGCAACCGATAAAAATGCGGTATTGAACGCCCATCGCGGCAGTTGATCGTCCAGAATGCGATTATAGCCATCCACAGACGGCGAGAAAAATAACCCGTCCACCTGTGCATCGGCAGACACAAACACACCTTCTGCATTGCGGCAAGAGATTGTGCTGAAGTTCGGCACAAATGCCATCGGACGATTTTCTACCGCCGCGTCACACTTGAACGAATTGGCAACGGTCAATACAAACGGCATGGTCTGGATCAGCGCGAACAGAATGAGAAAACCGATGGCGAGGGCGCTCAGGGTGACTCGAACGGTATTGGTACTCGTTTTTGGTTGGGGCGTTACAGTCGTGGTTGTCATGAGTCATATCCTCCTTTAGGTCTCATCCTGATCGCCACCAACGAATCGGCGTTGCAAGATCGTCGCTACGAAAATAATCAGGAACAGCACAATCGCAATTGCGGAGGCTTCCGCGAGATTCGGGCTTGTCCCCTCGAAGGCGGTGGAATACACCAGATAGGCAACCGAGGTGGTTGTTCGTGCGGTCTGGTCATTCTGGAGCACATAAATCTGATCAAAGACCTGAAATGTGCCGATTAAGCCCAACGTCACCACAAAAAATGTAGTGGGTCGCAATAGGGGTAGGGTAATAAAACGGAATTGCGCCCAGCCCGTCGCCCCATCCACTTCAGCGGCTTCATACACACTAGATGGTATGCCTTGCAATGCCGACAGGTAAATAATCATCAGCGTTCCGGTGGTCGTCCACACCGCCAGCGCCATAATGGTGGATAGCGCCACACTGGGACCCGCCACCCAATCCCATAAATCCAGCCCTAGAACTTCGGCATCTGTCCAACCGCCTGCGTTGTCTTCATCAATGCCGATTGTCTCTAACGCCAGATGAAAAATGCCATCGTTGTTGGTCGTCCACGATACTGGCTCATAGCGCGGGTTGATGGCTTCGATGATCGTATTGATGGGACCGCCGCCGGAAAACAAAAAGAGAAAGATAAACGAGACGACAATAGACGAGGTAATGGATGGGAAATAAAACGCCGTCCTGAAGAAGGTTTTGCCGCGTAGCCACTTCTGATTGACGATTACTGCAAGCACGAGCGCAACCATCGTTTGGATGGGGACTACGCCGATCACATAATAGACCGTGTTTCTGATCGCACGATAAAAATCGTCCACACGCCTACCATCAATGACCCAGCGTTCATAATTATCAAACCCAACATAGTCATAGGCATCCGGCGAGTCCAATGGACGCGTGCCTGACCAATCCGTAAAGCTAAAAAATAACGCCACCAGAAGCGGGAGGATCAAAAACACAAATAGGACGAGCATCGCTGGACCGACGAAGGTCAATCCGGCAATAGTATCTGCGCGTTTCTGTTGTGATTTTGTGGTTACCTGTGGAGGCAGTGAGCCGTCTAGTGCGACGCTCGCTTGAGGGGAATCTGCCATGATATACCTCTCGAAAAATGAATATTTTTAGGAAGGAAATCTATTTTGTCAGAAAGAGAGCCGTGTAGATAAGACTCTCTTTCCGAAATATTAGCACGTCAACTAATCAGGTGGCGATGCGCCTAACCACCCAATTCCTCTTGAATTTCACGGGCGACATCAGCGGCTTCTCCGAGTGCGTCACTCGCATCTTCTTCTAGTGTCATGACCAGCGTGGTTGCATCATCGGCGGCGGCGTTAAAGTCTGCATAACCCACCGGGAAGATCGGCGCGACGGCATAATCTGCACCGGTCACGAAGGCGCTGTATTCTTCCCCAACCGTTTCCAGCCATAACTCACCAAATTGGCTACGGGCAGGCATCACACCGAAGCCGGCTTCTGCAACCGCCTGTGCGCCACCTTCGCCGGAGCCGGTCAGGAAATTGACGAGCGTCCATGCGGCTTCTGCGACTGTACCTTCGGCACGGCTACTCACACCCCAGCATTCGGTAAACGTCAGGGTGCTACGCTCACCGCTCGGCGCAATTGGCAATTCAGCAACGCCCCAATTGACTTCGGGGAAGGTATCGTTCAAGTAACCGATTGCCCAGTTGCCTTCAACAGTCATCGCGGCGGAACCCTGACCGAAGGCTTCACCATTCCAACCAGCGTTGAGGTTTCCGGGTAAATCACCGACTTCATTAGCGACAAAGCTCTGATAAAACTCAAGTGATTCAATCGCGGCATCGCTATCAAAAGCGACATCGCCATCTTCGTTGAAGAGTTGCGCGCCATTGCCATAGAAGAATGCCATCCAGCGGAATTTATCAGCGGCGGCACTAAAGCCTACCATATCATCGGTGGTGGTCGCTTCTGCGGCGGCGTACATATCTTCCCACGTCCACTCTGCGGTGGGGAGGTCAACACCAGCGGCTTCAAATGCGTCAATGTTATACAGCAAGCCAAGTGTGGAGAAATCTTTCGGTGCACAGTAAAGCTCACCATCTGCGGTAAAGGCGGCACTCAGTCCGGGATAAATTTCTTCCGGTGCTTCAATAGCATCCGTGCCTACCGCCAACAGCCCATCAGACTGCCATTGCGGGAAATCGAACTGACCAATCGTAAATACTTCGGGATAATCCCCACTCGCGAATGCCGCACGAATTTGTGTGCCGTAATCCGGCGAAATCAACAACTCCACGTCGATATTCGGATTGGCTTCTTCAAAGGCGGCGATCTGTGCTTCTTTAAACGCGTTCTCAACATCCGACGATGAACCCGTCCACACACGTAAGTTGACGGTATCATCCTGTGCATAGGTAACGCCAACGAGCAGTATGGACAAAACTGCCATCAACATCAAACTTACGAAACGAGAACTGAATTTCATTGTAAATCCTCCAAAAATAATAGTCTTAAACGTTTCAGTGTGGTTAAAATTTAAAACCCGCCACACTGTCCGGGTTCGTTACAGGGCTATTGCTCCGCGATAAGCGTGAACGGTTTGCCCTGGTAAACGACATTGAATCGGATACTTTTCCAGTGTGGTGGCAGTTTTGGATCCAGTTTGGGTCCCTCATCGGTGAGGTGAAGCCCACAAAATCCAAACACGAGTGCCTGCCACAAGCCACCACTTGCCGCACCATGAATGCCATCGGAGACGTTGCCCTTGTTGTCTTCAAGGTCAATCGCCGCCGCGTGTTCAAACATGCTATAGGCTTCATCAACCAGTCCCAAACGTGCCGCAACCCATGCGTGCATCGCTGGACTGAGCGATGATCCGTGATCGCATCGCGGATAATAAGTTTCCCAGTTGTTGAGTAGTACCTCCGGCGATCCAACTTCGTCACCAAGAAGCGCCATCAACATCACCACATCGGCTTGCTTAATGACCTGTGATTCCAGCGCACGTTCATGCCCCAGAAATCCCCAGATTCCCCCTACACGCGGCTCATATTTTTGTACAGGAATGTATTCCATATCGAAGAAGCCATCAAACTGAATATGAATTTGTTTGTCTTCATCGAACGGCAGATACATGCGCTGAATAATATCCTGCCACTTTGCAATGCGTGTATCGGTGAGGTTAAGTTGATCGATCAGACGCGTGGCATCCTCAGGCGCATTGGTTTTTAGCCAATCCAACAAAGTGAGCGCCTGTTGCAGATGCCAGACGACCATGCGATTTACGAAAACGCTGTTGCTGATGTTCTCGTGATATTCGTCCGGTCCAATTTGGTCGTGGAGTTCATAACGATTGTTTTTCGCTTCAACCCGACTATCCCAGAAGACAGCGGTATCTAATACGATCTCCGCGCCGAAGTTGACGAGAAATTCATCATCGCCCGTCCAGCGCCAATATTGCAAAATCGCGTAGGCAATATCGGTAGAAATGTGCTGTTCGTGGTCGCCCGTCCAGATGCGAATGGGCTTGCCGGATTTATCCAGCACATCGCTCCATTGTGGCGTAGTTTCGATGCCGGTATCGGTGCTTTCCCAGGGGAACATCGCCCCGTCGTAGCCGTTTTCCTGTGCTTTTTGCCGTGCGCCCGCCAGCCGATGATAGCGGTACATCAGCATATTTCGTGCAATGTGTGGTTTGGTTAATGAAAATGGCGGGAGCATGAATAACTCTGTGTCCCAGAACACATGCCCTTTATAACCCATTCCAGAAAGGGTCTTCGCGCCGATGCTCACGTCGTCGTCATGTTGGGGCGCGGCAATCATCACATGGTAGGTTGCAAAGCGTAACCCGAGTTGTGCGCTTTCATCCCCGTCAATTTGAATATCAACTGCTTTCCAGTAGGCGTTCCATGCGGCGGCGTGTGCTTCAAAGAGCGCAGAGTATCCGAGTGAAGACGCGACTTTTGCGGTTTTCTGCGCGGCGGTGCGAATGTCCTCCGTGTCGCGACTGGTATAAATCGCCGTGAATTTCTCAAAAGTTACTTCACCGTCTAAATCCAGTTCTACTGTAGACGTTGCAACTGCCCGTTTATCATCAGTGGAATAGTGGATGGGCACGGGTGAGTTGAGGTAAGCGGTCATCGCTAACTCATAGTTGGATTGATTTGTGATGCCGTAAAGGGCAATATGGTCATCCTCAGCAGATGCGTCCATCGTCCCCCAATGTTGGATGCCGTTATTGGTCACATCACCGTTGAGAACCCCTTTGATCTCGATAGTCGGCGCGCCATCAATAGCTGAAATCTGTACCCGTTGCGCCATCACATGCTGATTATTCAGGCTGGCAAATCGCTCGAAGATAATGCGAACTGTCGCGCCACTGGATGCACGGAATAAAACGATTCGTCGCAACAACCCTTGATCCATGTGCAGTTTACGTTCATAGCCGAGTATCAGACCGTCCGGCGGATTGAGTGCATTTTCAGATTTGGTAATGAGGCTGAAGGGTGTGCCATCAACGGTAAGTTGAATCTCTGCCCAATCCGGTGCATTGACCAATTCCGGTACGTGTATTTCTGGCGAATGATTAAAAATGCCATGAATCAGAGTCGCGGGGGTGTCATTATCGAAGCGTTCCTCAAAACTGGCACGATGTCCAAGATACCCGTTGCCAATGGCAAAGATCGTTTCGTAATGGTGAATTTTTTCAGGATGAAAAGGATATTCTTTAAGTGTCCAGAATCTATTTTGCATATTTGATCTTACAATGCCGTGTGTTCTTAAACGTTTAAGTAAATTATGACATGTTTTGAAAGTTTGTCAAGAATTTTATAAGTTTGTGGAGGGTCACTAGAGAAAACTGGAACAATGAGAAGGGATACGCTCACCCAAATTTTAGAGCGAGTTAGACTTTGTTGATATGATGCCAGCGTTACTCATAACCTTGTCCATAGCGCAACGGTCCGCGCCATGCGGCATTATTCTGTGCCCGGAGTTGATCGGTGTCGATCTCATCGGCTGTCATCACAAATTGACCGTTCGCACCCACCAAGGGACGTTGATGTTGTTGTAAATAGGCACGCAAGGTCTCTTTTAAACGTGCTTTTTCTGGTGAATTTTCCGCTAGATTGTGCAGATCATCGGGGTCGGTCTGCACATCGAATATCTGTTCTATGCCTCTGTCGAGATAGTAAATGTACTTCCAACGCCCATCCGTCACAAAAGCAGAATGCTTAGTTTCACCAAAAATGTAGCGTGTTTGTGGCAAATTCAGTAAGGATCGCCCATCAGCATCTGGATTCGCCTGTAACCCTGCCAATTCAAGCAACGTGCTCGGAATATCCGCAGTTAACACCGGATCGGTTACGCGATGCGTTGTGATTGGATGATTCGCTGGTAATCGCAAAATGATGGGAATGTGTGCAGAGGATTCCAGAAAGGTATATTTCGCAAACAACCCATGATCGCCGAGATGCTCGCCATGATCGGACGTAATGACGATGATCGTATCGTCATATAGATTCTTGCGCTTGAGTTCTCCGAAAAAACGCCCCAGTTGATAATCAATATGCGTGATTTGTCCATAATAATGACGGCGCAGTTTGCGTAAAATTTGCGGCGTGATGCGATCCGCCTTATTGCTGATGCGTTGTTCGATGAGAGAGAAAGGTTCGCCGTCTGTGTTAACCCAATCACCCATCACCGCTTCCGGTATCTCAAAATCATTGTATAGACGATCAAAAGGGGCAGGCGGATCAAACGGGCTGTGCGGTGCTTCAAATACCATCCATAAGAAGAATGGGTTATCTGGATCACGTTGAGACAAGAAATTGATGCTCTCGTCCACGATCCAATGTGTGTGGGTAAATTGCTCTGGCACAGCACTCACCGCTGGATAGACTTCATTGCCACCCAGCCCATGACCGCGATACATCCCGCCATACCCCTTATCTTCTAACCAATTCACATAATCGTTGGGATGCAGGCTGACATGCTCAAAGCCAAAGCGGGACCGTTCTGGATAAAAGTGCATTTTGCCGATGGCTTTCGTCTGATAATCTGCTTCACGCGTCAGTCGATAGGGTAGGCTGTGTTCCAGCGAAATCGGCGAGCGCGGACCGACCAGAAAGTTATAAGGCATCCCGTGTTGCGACCCTGTATATCCCGTGAGCATCGTTGCCCGTTGGGGCATACACAGCGGACAATCCGCATACGCGCGCTGATACCAGATCCCTTCATAAGCAATCTGGTCAATATGCGGTGTCATAACCGGATGGGGACTATCGGCGATTCCCAGACAATCCCCACGCCATTGGTCAAGCATGATGAAAACGATATTTGGCTTTTTAGCCGACATAGCAATTTCCTGTGCTAAATCCCCAGCGGATCGAGTTTGGTGCGCGGTGTAATACGTAAATGCTCTTTCCATGCGAGCACGAAACCGAGCTTTTCCGTGAGCATCGTCTGAAAATCCTCAAGATGCGCCGCATTGTTCCGTACCTGACGCGGTTTTAGGTCATTTTGCAGGCAATACGCCGCCAATGCGCCCGCCGCTTCTCCAATGTTCCACTCGATTGGATGCAGTCGATAACAGCCATTGGTGATGTGCGTCACACCCAGATTTTTGCATCCCGGAAGCAAATTTTCAACCCGTTGTGGTAAGAGCGCACCCAGCGGAATCTGGTGCGGGTAATTGTTGATGTCGATATAATTACGCCGATAGCTGGGGTGCAGGTCAATGCGATAACTGCCAATGCCAACGCTATCGTAGAAAGTTTCCGAACCGAGTAAATCACCGCGCGCTTCTACGCCGACATGCTGTTCCAACACGGTAAATTCTGCCTTTATACGGCGACCCTCACGGATGTAGGGTGCTTGTGCCAGATGATCGGCTGAACCGAGCAAGTCTCCACGCGGGCGCAATCCCCGATAGCCATAACCACCATCGTGGCGTGGCGCTTCGGTCTGCATCCAATAGAGCATACTCAGGCTGAGTTCACGCGATCCATTCAGAGCTTCGTTGCGAGTGGCTTCATCCACACCAACAAGTGGCTTTAACCAATAATCAATTTGGGGCCAGTTGACGGCAATCACATCACTTTTGTAAAATCCATCAGGATAGAAACGACGATAGAGCACACGCCGGTAATGCCAGAGATCATCCGCGTGTTTGGCATCGGTATCCCCGCGAATAATCGGGCGGGTAATCGGCGCGAGTGTCTCAGGATCGGCGGTTGTCCAGCTGAGTTGTTTAGCGGGCCAGAAATCCGCTTGATAGGCGTTCCAGAAATCGTAGGTCGCCGGTTTTTCAATCGTGAAGTCCCCATCTGGATGGTATTCCAGCAGGAAGCACCATGATAACGCCTGTTGATCCAGCGGATCGGGATCGCCTGTTAGTGCGTGGAGTTCACCGGTTTGTGCTTGATTTTCCGCGCCGATAACATGCTCTATATTTGCCAACTCCAGCAAATCGCCAAGTTCGGTTGCATCAATGATATACGGTGCGCTGATGGTGACCGTATCGCCGCTATCAGCATTTTTCAAAGTCACCGAGCGTACAACATCTCCATCACTTTCCGCGCTTACCGGACGATGCTTGAGCAAAATTTCAATTTTCTCACTGGCATTATAGGGCGCGAACATGCTGTTAAGCACGTTAAGCGCAACACTCGCCTCATGACACAACGGTGACACATTGCCCATGCCGGGATTGAAAAATTCTGACTCGTTTGCCATTGCATTGAGCGGATAGTAACGGCGGTAATATTCACGGATGCTTTCTCGCAATTGGCGATAACTTGCCGTGCATCCGGTCTGCTCACGGTCAATCCACGGGTTTTCATCCGGTGGTACGCCCTGCGCGGTCAGTTGCCCACCAATCCACGTAGTTTCCTCGGTAAGAATTACCCGAAAGCCCATCCGCAGGGCAGAAAGTGCCGCCGCAACACCGCCGACGCTCGCGCCGACGATAAGAATATCTGTCTGTTTTTCGGTCTGCATAAAATTATCCTTTTACCCCTGATGAAGCGAAGCTCTCTACCACTAAACGTTGCGCCAGCACATAGAAAAACAGGATGGGAACGACGGAAAGCGTGGTCGCGGCGAGTTGTACTTCCCAGATAGGCGTGCCAAATTCATCGGTAAAGCCACGTAATGCCAGCGGCAACGTGAACAGATTGACATCTTCCAGAAAAACCAGCGGTTCTAAGAAGGAGTTCCAGCTATAGAGGAAGGTGATAATCGCCACAGTACTCAGCACAGGTTTGGCGATGGGTAAGGCGATTCGCCAGAATATCCCCCAACGCGTCAGCCCATCCAGTTTGGCGGCTTCCTCTAATTCTTCTGGCATTCCTAGAAAATATTGCCGCATCATGAAGGTAGCTACCACCCCCTGCGCGCCGAAAATCGGAAAGATGATGAGCGGGATGTGTGTGTTATCAATACCTAAATCCTGCACGAACATGAAACGCGGGATGATCGTCACTTCTTCCGGCATCATTAATCCACTTAATAGGAGAACAAACAGGACGCTACTCCCACGAAAGCGAATGCGTGCGAAGGCATACCCCGCTAATGACGAAAACAGGATCGTTCCAACAGTTACGACGAAGGCGATCCAGACACTGTTCCAATATTGGGACGCAAATGGTTGTAAATCGAAAATTCGCGAGTAATTTTCCAGATGGAAAGTCGTCGGCAGTAGAGTAGGTGGACTGGCAAATACCTCCCGTGAAGATTTGAAGGAACTTCCAATCATCCACAAAAACGGGAAGACGAATGGGATTGCCATCACACTCAGCAAGAGATAGATGGAAAAATTATTTCGGACTTCTCTTAAGAATCTTTGATAGGTCGTATTCATGTCATCGCTCGCTATAGACAAAGCGTTTACGCATAAACCATTGCGTCATGGTCGCCGCCAGCGCCAGTACGAATAGCATGACTGCCAGCGCACTTGCATAGCCGGTATTAAAGACGCGGAATGCCTGGAAGTAGATGTAATACACCAGCACAGTTGTTGAGTTTGACGGTCCGCCGTTGGTCATCAGCACGATATGATCGAATATCTTGAGTGAGCCGATAATCGTCAGCACGGTGACCAGCAAAATCGTCGGCGAGAGCATAGGAATGGTGATGCGGAAAAATCGCTGGAACGCATTGGCACCATCAACCTTCGCCGCTTCGTCATATTCACGCGGAATACTCTGGAGTGCCGCCAGAAAGATAATCATGTTTAAGCCCACATTCTTCAGCACACGGGTGAAGATAACGGAAAACATCGCCCATTCGGGTTCACGTAGCCAGTTGGGTCCGTCTATGCCTACAATCGCCAGAAATTGGTTGAGCGTGCCGCTTTCTCCCTGCAAGATAAAGCGCCAGACAATCGCCCATGCCGCCGCAGAAGTCACCACCGGGGCAAAGAAGAGCGTCCTAAAAATGGTAATCCCGCGCATCTGGCGATTAAGCAGTACCGCCAAAACCAGTGCGAAAATCAGATTCAGTGGCACTAATCCAGCGGTAAAGATCATACTGTTGACGATAACGGTTCTAAAAATCGGATCACCATTCATCATGCGCTCGTAATTTTCAAAACCGGCTGGCTGAGATATGCCAGTTAGAATGTTGCGTTCTTGAAAGGAATAAAAAATAACGGCGATCAACGGTCCCACAACGAAGAGCAGAAATCCGATGACCTGTGGCGCGACGAATAAATAGCCGTAAAGTGCATCTTTGGTTGCCAGACTCAGGCGTGGTTTTTTTGATTGGGTCTTATTCTCTGGTTTTTGCATGTCATTTTGGATCAACTGGGATGCCATGTCGCACCTTGTTACTTGTTGGGATTGTTGGGAAGTATATGGACGAGCACGCCCGAAAGCACACTCGCCCATAGATCATAACAACTATTGGTCAAGCAGAGGTTGAATAGCTTCACACAGTTGATCCATCGCCGATTGAACATCGGCATCCGCTGTCCACATCATATCAAAGAAGGGACGGGCTGTGAGGTCAATTGTGGGATAGTTGGGATGGCTCGGTAGCACCAAACCACTCAAGGTCGGGTTGATGACCGCGGCTTGCATACTTTCAGGGTCAATCGTCGGGTTGGCATCCAACAATACATCTGTTGCTAAGACCGATGCGCGGATCGGCGGGAAGAATTCAGCAATGCGAAGTGTGTTGGCTTCGTTGGTCAAGAATTTGACGAAATCCACCGCTTCCGCAGGATGTTCACTATTTCTGAAGACCACAAACGCCGCCTGACCGATAACATCTGATTGTCCGGCAGGACCTGCCGGCATCGGCGCAATATCCCATGCAAAATCGGCATCAACGAGCGGTGCAACACGGCTGAGTTGCCCCATCAGGACGGCGGCACTACCTGTATAGAAGTCAATCGCCTGACCGGGTTGTTCGACGCTGTTATCGACAAAAATCATTTCGTGGAATTTACTAAGACCTGCGACACTTTCAGGTGAATTCATCATGCAGGCATTATTTTCGTCCCATGCGTCTCCACCGTAAGCGCGGATGATCGGAATGAGGGTATGCCAGACACGGTCACCGGTATACAGCGCACCATTGATGCTCTGCAAGCCAACCACGCCGGTTTCTTCGGTGATGGTCGCCATCGCCGCCGCAAGGCTTTCCCATGTATAGTCGCCATTTGCGATCATCGTGTCCGGTGCATCAACACCTGCCGCTTCAAACAGATCACGGTTATAAATTAGCAGGAAGGGTGATGTTGAGAATGGAATACCGTAAACCGCATCGTCCTCAGTCCACAAGCCCATCGCCGGAGCCGACAGATCATCAAAGTTGTAATCTGCATCTGCACGCAACGCGTCGCCCATATCTTCAAGGATACCGGAATCCAGCCATGTCGGTGCGACATTTTCCACCAACCAGCCCGCATCTGGCGGATTTGACCCGCTCAGGCGCAACGGCAGGGTGGTGTTGTAATCTGCGAAGGGGATGAAGTCATATTCAACCGATACATTCGGGTGCATGGCGCTATATTCATCCGCGATCTGAACGAAAAGCTCACCGCGCGGGGAATCAGCCGGAATCCATTGTGTGAATCGTAAGGTAATTTCTTCATCCTGTGCCGCTAAGTTGAACGTCATCGCGGCGAAGACGAGCATCAATAGTGTTGTTAAGAAGACTTTTGTACGCATGGTAAAACCTCCAAGAAATTAAGTTCATTTACGAGAATTATCGATGGCTTGTTTGAAAAATACTGGACATTTACCTCCTTGATAAACCGCTTTATCAATTTACGAAAAAAATAGCGCCTTACAATTTGCGAACTGTGTCTCCCTCATAAAAAACACAACTAAGGGTTTTCCTGAGCGGAGTCTCGCGTTCGTCTTCTGGTTGAGTGAGCAGGTCGAGCAACATTTTGAATGACTCTCTGCCCATATCACGGCGCGGAATATTAAAACTTGTCCAATTCGGTACATCAATCATCGGGTTCAAAGGATTGCCTAGCACGACGAGCGAATAATCTCGTGGACACTGTGCGCCGTACTTTTCAGCAACCGCCAAGATCTGCCGGCCTAGCTCGTCATCTTCTGCTACAAATGCGGTATAGCCACGCGTTAGATAGTGCGTAAAACTTTCCACCGAAAATGAGTTTGCCACACCACGCCACAGATAATCATCGAATTGCGTCACGTCATACACACTAAAAGCTGTGCGCACCCCGTTTTCACGATCCTGACTCGCTTCTGTATCGCGTGTTGATCGAACATAGGCGATTTGCTGATGCCCATTTTGCACGAGATGATGCACCAGTTCCACCGTTGCGGCACTATAATCCGCCGCTATATATGAGATCGTATCCAACGGTGAATCCCTGCGCCCGACAAACACAAATGGGTATTGTTCCTCTAGTAATTGCAGAACTTCGGAACGTTCTCCGTGTCCTAATAGAATTGCCCCATCAGCACGATTAAGCCGATTGATGCCGTTCTGAAAGATATGACGTGTTCCATTCGTTGCGCCGTTTGAACCCGTTACCAATAAAAGGTCGTAGCCCTGCGTATCTGCCTCTTCTTCAATCCCAATCAAAAATGGATAGTAGAAGTTACGCGAATCAATCGGAAAAATAGATTCAAATGTAAACACGGCAATAATACGATTGTGTCCACCCGCAAGACTTTGTGCAACGGGATTGGCGACATAACCGAGTTCACGAACCGCTACCCAAATCTTTTGTTGGGTATCCTCACTGACGCGGACACTTTCACCTACACGGTTATTCAGCACTACAGAGACTGTGCCTTCTGAAACCCCGGCAAGTTTAGCGACATCTGCAATGCGTGGGCGTTTTGTCCGTGCCATATGATCCTTTATCTGTAATTTTGCTTATGATAAACCGCTTTATCAATTTTGTCAAATTCATCTCCCTAAAATGTGAATTTGCGCTTCTGCTACCTGATAGATGATGAGTAAACGTATCGCGATCAAAGCACGGGTTCATGACGTAAGCGGATAGTAAAATTAGAACTGTAACAGCCATAAGAGTAAAATATGGCTGTTATAGTTCTGTATGAAATAAAGGTAGTTGCCGTTTCTTTAAGGCTCGTCGGTCACTTCGACATCGGGGGTGATTTCCGGCTGAACGGGCACGACCACGACTTCATCTGTGACTTCCGGTTCTGGTGTGCTGATCGGCGCTTCGTCCGTCGGCTGTGCTGGAATGACGACAGGCATTTCCGTTGCTATCGGTTGCGTCGTCAATACCTGCCCGTTCACGATCAGCGCATCAATCGCCACCGGAGATCCACCGAGCGGGATGATCCTGAGCGTGTGTTCGCCTTCACTTAGGTCGGTGAAACTAGCGATTTGCCCGAACGCGGTTTGGGTTGCGTTAGCATTCACGCCACGCATCGGTTGACCGTCAATTTCGACGACGAAGGTGCCGTATTGTTGTCCAGCGACGTAGACCACATCGACCTGTGTTCCCGTGAAGGTCATGGTCAGGGTGTCCGCGCCACTGGTCGAACTTTGCAGATAGGCTTGTCCGACTGCGCTTTGACTATTCTCTTGCGTCCATGCGCCACTTCTCGTGATCGCACCGTTCTCGCCCTGAACCATCAGCGGTTGCAGGTTGAACGACAGCGACAGGAAGCTCCGGCTTTCGGAGAGCGCCCCGATTCCAGCGATGTTGTACGTCTGGATTTGCCATGTGTAGCCGCCGAATGCCAGCGGATTTGGTAGACGGAAACTGCACGTCGATGTTGGGCAAACACTCGCCGCCGTGTGCCATTGATCGTAGGCGGGTAATCCCATCCCATTGACCACATACAGACGATAGTAAGTCGCCGTTGCCACCGTGTTCCACGTAAATGTGGGACGGTTGGTCTGGTAAATTACCGCATCATTGGCAGGCGTGAGCAAAGTCGCCGCGCCGGGCAACGGTTGCGCCACACTGAACGCCACGCCACCATAACCATCCGCCGCTTCTCCAGCTGACCACGGACCCCAACCCGCCGCGTTGCCACCACGCACATACCACGTATAGGCACCGTTATCGGGGAAGGTGAAGTCGAGCACACACTCACTCGCGCAGGTCACGCCGGCACCGACCACATACGGCGCGTTACTCACGAACCCGTTCGGTCCGGCGATATAAACTTCGTATTTGGTCGCGTTTGCGTCCGGTGTCCAGCTGAATGAACTGGAGAGCGTCGTCACGACTGCACTCGCCACCGGACTGATCTTGGCGATCACCCCCGGTAATGGTTGATTGACGGTAAAGGTCACCGCACCATACCCATCTGCCGCTTCTCCGGCTGACCACGGACCCCATCCCGCCGCATTCCCGCCGCGCAAATACCATGTGTACGCGCCATTCGCGGGCAGAGTCAGGTTCAGCGCACAACTGCTCGCACAGGTCACGCCCGACCCGACGATATACGGCGCATAGCTTGCATAGCCATTGGGTCCAACGATAGAGACTTCGTATTTCGTCGCGTTGGCATCGTGTGTCCAGTCGAAAACCATATCCGCAACCGGAACAACTTCGCTGGCAGTCGGACCCGTTTTAGCGATCACACCCGGCAACGGCTGACCGACGGTAAAGTTGACCACGCCATAATTATCCGCCGCTTCACCAGCCGACCATGCACCCCATCCCGCCGCGCTATACCCGCGTAAGTACCAGCTATACGCGCCGTTGACGGGCAGAGTCAGCGTACTATCGCAGGTACTCGCACAGGTCACCTCCGTACCGATCATCAGCGTGCGATCCGAGACGAAGCCATTCGGACCAAGCACGTAACTCTGATAGTAGGTGGCTTCAGTGTCCGGTGTCCAGCTGAACGTGACGGTCAAATCATCGAGATTTTCGGACGTTCGTTGGCGCGAGTTTTGCCACCACCGATGGCAATATGTCTGTCACACTAAACGCTTGAGCGCCGTAGCCATCTGCCGCTTCTCCGGCTGACCATTTGCCCCAGCCTGCCGCACTATAGCCGCGCAGATACCACAGATAATCGCCGACATACGGCAGAACGATATTTAAATCACAAGTGCTGGCACAGGTGACATTCTGCCCGATGATGTAGGTGATATCGCTAATCCAGTCATTCGGTCCGATCATATACAGTTGATACTGAGTAGCATCGCCGTCCGCTGTCCACGAGAATGCCACCGTGCTATCTGTCAGAGCTTGATTTGCTGTCGGCGCGACTTTGGCGATCACATCAGGGATCGCTGTCGGGGCGGTGAATGTTGTCGGGGTTGACCATGCCCCCGCGCCCGCAGAATTGAACGCTTGCACGTACCATGTCCACGTCCCCGGAACGGATGCAAGTGTCATATTCCAGCCGCAAGTGCCTGTCGAACAGGTCACTTCGTCGCCGACTTCGCCGCGCAGAACGCCACTTGCCACGCCATTCGGATTGACCAGATACAAATTATAACCACTCACATTCGCGACTTCGTTCCACTGGAAAGACGTGGCGTAGTCACTACTTTCGCCCTCAAGCGGGAAGATTTTGGTCACCGCACCGGGCAACGTTGAATTCACCGTAAAGCTCATGCCACCGGACCACGGCGTTGCTTGATTGTCTTTCCAACCGCGCACGTAAAATGTATACGCGCCATTCGGCAAACGATAACTTTCGCGTAAGGTCGTCGCGTCAATTTGACATTGCGTACCGTTGCAATAGCCGACATCCGAGACCACTTCGTTGATGACCTGCTGTCCTGCAACATTCGCCACATACACATAGTAATAATCTGCTCCGTCGATGTCCGTCCATGTATAGGTCGGATTTCCAAGCGGTAAATTCACTGTACCATTCGGAGAAATCGGCATTGGGTATGTCGCGGTAATTGTAAAGTTAGCCGGTCCCGCGTAGCCATTATTGAACGGTCCACCCACACTGTAGCCACCCGGTCCATAGCTTCGTATATAGAGCGTGTACGACGCGTTATTCGTCAGTTCAACGGGCGACATCAGCGAACAGGTTGTGCCATTCACTGCCTCACACGCTTCTGCACGGGTGAACCAGTGGTCGAATACGAGTGTGCCAGCAGAGGTTTGCAAATAGAGATTGAAGTACGTCGCATTGATCGCATTGCCTGAAAGTGTCCAGTTGAACGTTGGTTTGAGGTTATCCAAGCCAGTGGTCGCGCCGAGTGTCACCAATCCCGGCGGTGGCGCATTGAGGGTAAAGTTCATCGGACCGATCCACACACCACCCGCTTCACGCACATACCATTGATGCGCGCCATTCGTCAGACGATTGACTTCTGCGAGGGTGGTCAGGTCGATGGAGCAGGTCGCGCCATTACAGATGCCTGTGCGGGAGACCGTAGGATTGATGACCTGCGTGTTGTCCACCCGCCCTACGTACAATTCATAGCTCGCCACATTGCGATCCGACCATGAATATGTCGGATTGCCGTAAGCGGTAGTGATTGTGCCTATTGGCGCGAGTTGTGTCAGCGCACCCGGCACATAATTCGGGACTTCGATGCTCTCAAAATCCACAAAGGTGAAGGTTTGTCCATTGATTGTCACGCTACCATTCGCGGGATCAGCATCGAGGATGTTTCCCACTTGTTGAATGGTCAAGCCGGTGAATTCAAAGCGCAGGGTGTCAATACCAATACCACCGTCCAGAGGCAGAATATTGTCGCCACTACCGTTCGCGCCATCTTGCAGAATGACCGTATCATCGCCACCTTCCGCGAAAATCGTCCCGCCGACTGTGCCAGAATTGGTGATGATGTCCACCGCGCCTTCACCTGTGGGAGTATTCCCGTAAGGCTCCACTTCACCATTATAATATCCTACATAATCGCCATAGATGTTCTCGCCAACGGTACCCAAATTGTTAATGATATCTTCACCAGCAAGAACAACTGCTTCTTCAAAGGCGCTAATGAACCAATCACCATAGATACTTTCACTTACCATACCTGTGTTGATGATTGAATCATCACCTGCGCGTAATTCTCCAGCTACTGCTTCTACCCCATCACCAGCAATGAAGGCATCTACATTACCAGAGTTGTAGATTATGTCATTCCCTCCGATAACCTCATATGTAGATGTGCCATCACCAATGATGACACCGCCTACATGCCCATCATTTGTGATCGTGTCGTTTCCATTTGTCGCGCTGTATGCACCTAGAATGTCACCCGCTATATTAGTTTCTACAAAACCCGTAGAAGTATTATGAATAACATCATCGCCACCAATACTTGTAGTTAGTCCGCTATCGTAATCATCACCATAAGGAGTTCCATCACCCCAAATGATTCCAGCCTGCCCATTGTTGATAATTGTGTCATCAGAACCGTTCATAACTGTAGCATCGGAATCTGTATCGACTTCCCCAAGGATACCAGCAACTGTCACACCTTCGTTTATGGTAATGTTATCTTCACCCGCACCACCGTCCACATTACCATCCGTATTTGAGCCAACGGGCGGGCTGACGGAACACACAATTGTGTCGTTGCCAGCCGTGCCGTCAGGACAAAAATCGCCAGAAACAACCGACACGCCTTCAATTTGCAGAATTTCAAAGTTCACAAATGTGAAAGTCTCTCCACCAATGGTCACGCTACCATTTGCCGGGTCTGCGTTGTTAATCGCATCAATTTCGGTCTGCGTGAGTGAAGTGAAGTCGAAGTTGAGGGTGTCAATATCAGCACCACCGTCGAGCGGCAAACTATTATCCGCGCCACCATTCGCGCCGTCTTGCAGAATGACGGTATCATTGCCACCTTCCGCGAAGATCGTGCCGCTGACTGTGCCAGAATTCGTGATCGTGTCGGAAGCGCCGTCGCCTGTCGGAGCATATTCTTGATAGGTAAGGTCAAGTGGATCAGGATTGATGATTACATTGCTAAACACATAATCGCCATAAATATCGAGTTCTATAATCCCAATATTGGTGATCGTATCTTCACCCGCTTCTCCACCAAGATAAACGCGATCACCCATTATGTAGACCGCACTACCGATATTGACAATCGTGTCGTCACCACCGATTAGAGCATCATCACCAATGATTCCGCCATTTCCTTCGAAGCCAGATTGCCTGACAACACTGCCATAGTTCGTTATGCTATCATCACCACCTATTGCACCAACGCCTTCGATGGCGAAAACTGTATCTCCTATTAAGGTACTAACTATTCCATCAACATTGTTAACGATCTCATCATCACCACCGATAGTTGACCAATCACCAGCAATTCCCTCGAGAAGTGTGCCATTATTTACAAGTATATCGTTGCCACCAACCGTCTCATGTGTGTCATCAATGGCGTAATCACCTAACATTAGAAACCCGTTGTCACCATTGTTTGTGATCGTGTCATTTCCGGCATTTCCTGTGACAAAATCGCCATAGATATAGCCAGTGGATTCAGAAATCACTAGATCACCATAAATAATGATAATATCGTCAGCGCCGTCAGCTTCTGTTGGTGAGGAGCTACCCGCGACTCCATCACCCGTTACATTATCAAAAATCACACCTGCATTGATGGTAATTTGATCTTCGCCAATGTCACCACTAATATCTCCATCTGTATTCGACCCAACAGGGGGATTGACTGAACACACGATGATGTCGTCATCTGGCGTGCCATCCGGGCAGGTCGGTTCGCCAACGGCAATCGTTACTATGTCGCTATTATTGATAGGATCAAGGTCAGTTTGATCGCTAGTTACACTCATATTTGCGATGAAGGATTGCCCTTCCGCATTTGCTGGAACTTGTGCCGTAATTACGACGAATTCCCCCGTCAACGTATCGGTGACAGGATCGTAAACATCGTCTGAAAAACTGTTGTGGAAGTGCGAGACATATTCCAATCCGTCGGGGATTAGATCAGTGACAACCACGTTTGAAGCCGCGCCATCGTTCATGTTCTTTACGACGATACCAATCCTAATTTCCTCTCCTGGATTAGGATTGCGATTATCAATATATTGCCGCAAATCCAAATCAACGACTGGTGGCGGAGTCCGATATCCAACACTGACGTTTCCATAAGGATAAGAATCACCATAGAACTGATGAGACGGCACAAGGCGTGCAACAACATCCCTTTCGGATGAATAACTAAAAAGATATACATCAACCATTGTCATGTTGAGTGTAATCGTCGCAGTCTCGCCATCCTCTAGTGAACCCACAGACCAAACATTAAAATTCTGATCATATGTACCTTGAGAAACGATGGTCGAATTGAGGTCAATACCGAAAAGCATATCAAAATCGACTTGTACATCCATTGCGACTTCCGGACCATCGTTAGTGACGGTTACAACGTAGTCAACAATATCGCCAACGTTAGCATCAACTACAGAGTGGACACCGGGTGTACCAATATTGTCTTCAAGCCGAACTAAAGCATCGACCGCATACACAATATCAAAGTTGCTGTTGAGTACGCTTTGCACAGGCTGATCTGCCGAAATTATCTCTACGTAAACACCGTTGTATCCAGCAGATGCAAACGGTGCCTGTAGTTGAAGTTGCAACGTTTCGCCAATTGAATCTAATGATGGAATGAACCAGATACCCGTAGATGGATTGTAAGTTCCGATGGACGGCGTAGCACTCAGGAAACTAGAGCGCCATGGCAAGTTAACTGCTAACGCGACATTCGTAGCTGTCATTTCATCTGCAGAAGCTTGAACATTAATAGTATAAATCTCGCCAAGTGAAGGATTTGTTGGGGTTACTTCAAACCCAAAGGACGCATCAAAACCATCTATTGGAATACGTATATTATCGTTATATCCGCCGAAGCCCCCGAAAACATCAGGTTGACTGGCGGAGATAATTTCCCCGATCAGCTCGATTGTTTGCCCGGACGCTCCTTCAGCAATAGTGCCGATAATTTCCAGATGGACGTTCTCATCGGGACGTGGCGGGAACACATCCATCGCCCAAATACCCGTAACTGGATCATACGTTCCCGAACCTACATTAATCGTATCGACAGTGATCTCATCTGGAATAGGTATATAAGCTTCAACATCATAGACTATCCCGTTGCCGTAGCCACCGGAGACATAAATATCGAATTCAATTGAATCGCCTTCTTGCAAGGGTGTGGTGGCAAAGTTCCAAGGTGTTGAGTTTATGTCTACACCTAATAAGATTCCATGCACGCTCACTAGATTTTGATAGCTTAGATACTCATTTTGAACAACATTTACCGGATCACTCGACGAAATTACAGCGTCAATCGGTAGGTTTAGCTCCGACGTTCCCGGCGCAACCCGCACATCAAGATAAATCCAATCGCCTTGTTCTGGTTGGAGTGTACCCACATACCAGCGTCCGAGACCAACGTCGAATGTTCCTCTGTCTATAAACGTTTCCAATAGAGATAGGCGAGAATCAATCGTAAAATCGACATACACATTTGTGGCAACGGTTGAGCAATTATTTTGCACCCAATACGGCACACGCACACGAGAATTCTCACCTTCTGGTAAGGGGTGGAGGAGCAAGTTAATGACCGCTAGTTCCACAGTTGGAGTGATTGGAGCGTCTTCGATTTCGAGTCTTTCAAAATTGGTGAATGTGAATATTTCTCCACCAATCGTCACGCTACCATTTGCCGGATTAGAGGCACTGATCGTGTCAATTTCAGCCTGAGTCAGCGAGATAAAGTCAAAGTTGAGTGTGTCGAAGCCGTCGCCACCGTCTAGCGGGAGGATATTGTCTGCGCCACCGTTCGCACCGTCTTGCAGAATGACGGTATCATCGCCACCTTCTGCGAAAATCGTTCCGCCGACTGTGCCGGAGTTTGTGATGCTGTCCGCCGCGCCTTCGCCAGTGATAACATAAAGCTCTGGTGATGCGGCGCTTATGACAAAATCACCATAAATTGATCCAGTAACGGTGCCATCGTTCGTAATATTGTCTTCCCCGGCGGTACCACCCGTGATGACCGTATCGCCAATAATTGTCCCTGCAATTCCATGATTGGTGATTTCGTCGTTACCGCCAACTTGCGCGGGACGACCATCATCATTGTCACCGACCAGAACGTCCAATGTGCCATTATTGATGAGCGTATCATCACCACCCGATACGGCAAAGTCGCCGTATATCGCCCCAACGTTACCAAGATCGGCGTTATTCGTGATGATGTCGTTGCCACCTTGTCCCGTGACGTAATCACCCGCAATGAGATCAAGGGTGCCATCATTCGTAATCACGTCGTTGCCACCGTCACCTTCTGTGTAGGGTCCCCAACCGAACCACGGTCTGCCGTCACCCAAAATTGTATTCATCGTCACGGAAGCGGCGACAGAAATGGTGTCGTCACCGAGATCTGCATGAATACTATTGTCCATGTCCACGAATGATGATGAGCAGTTAATGATGTCGGCGTTTGGTGTGCCATCGCAATCGTTGACTATTTCAGCGCCGAATATCCAAATTTCAAATTCATAGATGTTGAAGGTTTGACCGTTGTAACTGAAGTCCGGATTTGCCTGGTAGAAGGCATCTTGAAGCTGAAGCAGGGTGGCGTAATCTAACCCGGAATAGTCAAAGATGATCGTATCTTCCCCGTCGCCACCATATAGATCAAGTATATTGTCCGCTCCACCTGTCGCGTTAAGCGTGACGATAACTGTATCATCGCCGCCTTCGGCAAACACCGATCCACCTATATCGCCATCAATCGTGATTTTATCTGCCGCGCCCTCACCTGTGGACGGACGCAAACCCGTCTGTGCATCCGATTGTGTGTTCGCCTGTTCGATGTAATCACCGTAAACATTTCCAACAACTGTTCCACTATTGATGATGATATCTTCGCCTGCCTCATGGAGTGGATTGGGATAATCGAACCAGCCTGCAAGCATCCACTCACCGAGGATTGATCCGCCAACGGTGCCGGTATTCGTGATCGTGTCATTTCCGGCAGTATCGTAGGCATCTTCACCAATGATGTTATTGATGACGCTGCCTGTATTGGTAATAATGTCATCAGCGCCGTTA
Organism: Aggregatilineales bacterium; assembly: GCA_040219275.1. Classification (GTDB taxonomy): domain Bacteria; phylum Chloroflexota; class Anaerolineae; order Aggregatilineales; family Phototrophicaceae; genus JAVJSU01. Next base: position 62,874 of record JAVJSU010000003.1, read on the forward strand.
AATAACACGCTATCCCCGATAATACTTCCAACATATACAGGTGAAATTACCAATTGAGGATCGTAATTCAGCGGATATTCAATCGTTCCATGGTTAATGATGGTATCCGCTCCGCCATAGGCATTCACGTCGAGTGATACGACACCAACATCACCCATAATCGCGCCACGAACAGTACCATTATTGGTGATGGTGTCATCACCGCCCAGTACTGTGGTGTCAGCAGTTGACGTTAAGAGAAAGTCACCAGCTAGTAATCCATTGGAAAACATACCAGTATCTGCGGTTGCATTCGGATTTGCGATTGTTCCATTGTTCGTAATGGTGTCGTCTGCGCCATCAGCATCGTAAACCGTATCACCAAAGATGCTCTCGACAACTGTACCGTTATTGATAAGAATATCCGCCGAACCATTCGGAGTTTGTACATATGGATCATCAAACGATTGCAGAGGTAAGTCGCCTTGGAGCTGGTTGACAGTCACACCCTCGTTGATCGTGATAGTGTCCTCACCAGCATCACCATGCACGTTCGCATCCGTATTCGACCCTACAGGCGGACTGAATTCACACACAATCGCATCGTTGCCACTCGTGCCGTCTGGACAAAAATCAGGGAGCGGTGCATCAAAGCGTAGGAGAAAAGAGTCAAACGTATATTCGTCGTAGGACTCACGCGATTCTTGAAAGGCATTTAAAGTGGTCAAATCCGTTGATGTTGTGCTACCTGCAATGTAGAGTGTCTCGTTATTTGAAAGAGCGAGGTCTCCAGCACGGTCACCACTACTACCACCAATGAATGTGCTATAGACTAAGGAATTTACCCCGATTTGAGTGAAGTCGAAAACGCTTAAGAATAAATCTCCGCCACTATCTGTTGAATTGGGGGAGCCGCCGTAGTCAGCCTGATATGCGTCTAACATCGGCAAATCAGATGATTTTGTACCTCCCAGAACGTACACAAATGACGGGGATACTAAATGAAGGTCACCAATCGCATCATTATTGCTACCGCCAAAATATGAACTATAAAGTAGCGAGTTTACCCCCGCTTTCGTGGTATCAAAGACTGCAACAAATCCATCCCCACCTGACCCAAAACCTTCATCAACCCCACCCTGAAACGTAGCCTGGTAACTATTCAATGTCGCCAAATTCGTTGAGGTTGTAATGCCTGCAACCACGACAAAGGCATTATTTACCAGACCCATGCTGAAAATTTCATCTCGACTTGAACCACCGATGTAGGTGCTATATTCCAATACCATAGTCGTGGGTGTAAGAGATAATCGGGCAAGAAACCCTTCACCAGAACTCTGCACAGTATCAAAGGCATTCAATAACGGCGTTGAATTACTGTATGTATAGCCAGCAACATAAATATCACCAGTGTTATCTACGGCAATCTCGGAGATACTCTCCTGACCTTGTCCGCCGAAGTAGGTGCTATATTCTAAAATTGGGATTGTCCCGCTGACATCAAAAACCGAGATAATGGAATCATCATCACTCACACTCGAAGGCTTCGTAGCTTGATAGGCGTTGAGTGTGGGGAAATTTGAAGAATCTGTATTGCCCGCAATATAAAGTGTGCCATCGTGTAAGCTAATTGCATTGACATTTTCATAGCCATCGCCACCAAACAATGTGCTGAATTCTAATGAATCGCCACTTGCGGAAAGCCGGAAAAATACCCCATCCGTGTTCCCTCCAAGCGTACTATCATAGGCATTAGTTAAAGGGAAATTTGTTGACTGCGTACTGCCAGAGACAATCACACGTCCCAAATCATCTACCAGAATGTCAGAAACATTTTCGTATGAATCACCACCAACATACGTGCTAAAAATCAGTGAAGAATCTCCACTCTGGGTGGTGTTAATTTTGACAATTGCTATATCGGAGGTTGGGAATTGTTGCCCGGTACCGCCGAATATATCCTGATACGCACTGCGTATAGGAAAATCTTCAGAAAGTGTGGATATGGCAAGATAAACCTCACCATTTTCTCCACTTGCAATTGCGACTATGTCATCTGTTTCTGAGCCACCAAGATACGTTCCATATTCAAGCGTGAGTACAGGATCAATTGTGAGTTCAAAGTTCGGATCGTAGTTTCCGATCGTGAAGCTGACCGTTTTGTCTTCATTTATGGCGAACGCACTCGCAATTTCGATTTGCTCGCCATTAATCTCCTGATAACTGAACGGCGCATGTTGACGCACCATCCCGGCAGATGTATGAATCAATAAATCGCCGTTCGTGTCAAGTTCAAGCAACTCAGCTTCAGCAAAGTTTATACGAATAGACTCAGGGACACTATGGGGTGCAACAACAAAATCGTATTGCAATTCGGAATCGTTGCCATAGTAAATTAAGTCGATGCCCGAATAAACATCCGAATAGCGCACTGCGCCATAATGCGGGACGTTGGTCTGCCATTCAGCCGGATCATTTCCCATGAAGTAATTGCTCACGCCGGATTGTAAGGCTTCACCATGAATAGACGCGGATGGATTGCTATTCACGAGCGCCATCGTTAATGGAGTTTGCGTCTGTGACAGATCGTCAATTTCCACTGTCTGACTTAAAGCGAAAACAGCCTGATTACCCGTCAGGTAGAGCGTGTATCCTCTGCCACGCGACAAAAACGTGACAGATTTATCTGCCTGTCCCAGGTTTTGTTCAAAGGTCATGGGCAGTTGGATGGAACCCGGTGCGCGTGGTGTGCTTTGGGGTGGGTGGGCAAATGAAATCGTTGTGAACGATGTAATGAGCAATGTGAGCAAGGCAGAAAAGGCAAATCTACGAAATGACAGCATTAAATATCCTTGTAAATCACACAATGTGATTAGTCATAACTATATCTATTGCAATTGTAACGGATAGATCTCAAAAACGACGTGAAAATTGCGTTGAGATTTATGAATTATTGCAAACAATTGTGTATTAGCCAGAACATTATCGGACGGTGTCAACTCGCAAAGGAAGAATTATGGATAAGTACTTGACGGTAGCGGCAGTCCGTCGAACAATTTAAAATATCGCACTATAAGGTGTTCCGTAGCAAATTATTGACAGAATAATAAAATAGCGTTACAGTACGATTAACTTATTTCATTGATTGAAAAAAGACTATTGTGAGCAAATTCATTCGCGGTAATCGTGATTTAGTAAAAGCGATGAACCGCAACCTCTTACTCAATATCATCCGCAGGGAAGGGCAACTTTCCCGCAAGCAATTGATGGAAATCTCCGGTCTTAGCGTAGGATCGGTTTCTGGTATTGTGGCGGAATTATTAGCCAATCACTGGATTCTTGAAATCGGTGAAGGTGAGTTTACGGGCGGGCGCAGGCAAACCATGATTAAGCTCAATTCCAGCGCGGGATATGCTGTGGGCTTGAAATTGATGGAAGATCGCGTTGTTATCGCCGTGACTAATTTTGAATCAACCATCCTTGATTATCGACAGAGTCCCATAACATCACGCTCCAATTACGCTCAATTGGTGGCTGAACTGGCTGTAATTATTCAGGAAGTGCTAGATACCTCTCATATTGCTATCGACCAAATTTTTGGCATCGGCATCGGGCTTGCTGGTGTGATCCGTTCTAATGAGGGCATCGTGCATCACTCGCCTTATTTCGGATGGCGGGAAGTTCCCCTTGCACAATTGTTATCGCGCCAGATTCAACGTCCGGTGTTTATCGAAAATGATGTGAATACGCTTACCCTGACCGAGCAACTTTTTGGCGCGGGTCGCCATTATAGCGATTTCGTCGTCATGACCATCGGGCGCGGCATTGGTTTAGGGATTGTAGTGAGTAATCAGCTCTATCAGGGTTCGCGTGGCGGTGCAGGCGAGTTCGGGCATACGGTTCTGCTACAAAGCGCCAATGGAAATCACCCTATGGGCTTTACGACGCTGGAAAACGCGGCATCTGATCCGGCAGTGATTACCAATTTGCACCGGCAACAACCTAAGCTCCGACAATCGCTGAAGACGCTCGCTGATGTCGTCTCACTCGCAGATGCAGGCAATGAGTCTGCGAAGCAAGCACTGATGCAAAGCGGTGAATTCCTCGGCGCGGCGCTGGCAAATATCGTCAATATTCTAAATCCTGAACTGGTTATCATCAGCGGGGAAGGCACAATTGCTGGAGATTATCGCCTGCAACCGTTGATGACAGCCTTGAAGCAGTATACCTTTGATGGCTTGCTTGATGACGTAAAAATCGTTGTTGAGCCAACCGACGATCAAGCATGGGCGCGAGGTGCGGCGAGTTTAGTAATAAGCAAAGTGTTTGAGTCACCAATTATCGAAGTTGGGGTGGCTAATTGACTTTTTTTCGGAAAGTTTTTTCAATGAGTGAAAGATGTTTCTCCGTATGGCAAGCGTGAATCATCGATCAAATTGGGGATGGGTCGTATTTTTCCTTGCACCGAGCTTACTCGGCTTGATGATTTTTATCGTCATCCCTATTTTGTCGTCGTTCTGGTATGCCTTTAACGACTGGAATTTACTATCTCCGCCGGAATTCATTGGACTGGGTAATTTTCAGGAATTATTAGATGATGATCGTTTCTGGCGTGCAATGCGTTATACGTTGACGTTTATCGTGTTGTATGTGCCGTCTGTGTTTGTGCTGGGTTTGGGGCTGGCAATCTTCCTCAATCAAAAGATCAAAGGCATGATTATCGTCCGCACGGCAACATTTTTGCCCGTTGTCGCATCGTGGGTGGTCGTTTCGCTCATCTGGAAATGGATTTTTAATCCATCCTATGGATTGGTTAATTACGGGATCGAGGCTTTTGGCTTAACCGGTCCGGCATGGTTATTTGACCCAAACACGGCGCTCTATGCGATGGTCATCACCAGTATCTGGAAAGATGTCGGCTACATCGCATTGTTATATCTTGGTGGTTTGCAGGCTATCTCAGAGACTTACTACGAAGCGGCGAAGATTGACGGGGCAGGGCGCTGGCATCTGGTTCGTCACATTACACTCCCGTTGCTTTCTCCAACTATGTTTTTCGTGCTGATTACGCTATTGATTAATTATTTCCAGATGTTCGAGCAAGTCTGGCTAATGCCGATGCGAGATAGCGCCGCAGACCGTCAATTGGAAGTGGTGGTGACAGAAGTGGTCAATAATGCCTTCCGGTATAACCGTATGGGCTATGCCTCGGCAATGTCGTGGGTATTATTCGCCATCATCTTCCTGATTACTTTTGTCCAACTCCGCTTACAAAAATGGTGGGTCTATTATGAGACAGACTAGCCCCTCCTTTTCACCCAAACAGGGACTTGTTTTACCAAACATCATTGCGCCGGTTGTGATGACATTGCTGGTGGTTGTAGCGGTATTGCCTTTCCTGTGGATGCTCAGTACCTCGTTGAAGGCGCAGGAATATATCTTGGAGGCGACTCCGCAACTCATCCCCGACCCATTGACGTTTGAGAGCTACGTGCAACTCACCGAACGCATCGATCTGCCGCGCACATTTTTCAATAGTCTATTCGTGGCGGTGGTCGGCACATTCGGGCAGATTGTGGTTGCGGCAATGGCGGCGTATGCCTTCTCACGCATGACATGGCGGGGTAGGGACACGGTGTTTCTGCTCTATCTTGCGACGATGATGATTCCAGCGGTGGTGCTGGTCATCCCACAATTCATCCTCGTGCGTTCGCTTGGTTGGGTCAATTCCTACGCCGCGCTGATTGTACCGGGATTGTTCAGCGCGTTCGGCACCTTTTTATTGCGTCAAGCCTTTAAGAGTCTGCCGCGTGATTTTGAAGAAGCGGCATTTGTTGATGGTGCAAATCATTTCGTCATTTTCTGGCGTATTGATCTGCCACTGGTTAGACCTGCGCTTGCAACTTTGGCGGTCTTCAGTTTTATGGGCTTATGGAATTCCTATCTGTGGCCCCTGTTCGCCGCTCGCCGTGAAGAAGTGATGACCCTGCCTGTGGCGCTGGCAACTTTGCAAGCCGGTCCGCGTGCCTTAACCGAATGGAACATGATTATGGCAGGTGCGGTGATTACCGTGCTTCCAATTCTTGTGGTCTATATCTTCGCGCAACGCTGGTTTGTGCGCGGGATCGTCTCTAGCGGGATCAAGGGGTAGAAGAACCGCGAGCAAGTGTGTTACCCAAAATTTGGTGTTTCGTGACGCAGAATAATGCGTTTTAAGACGAAGTACGATTTGAAAAGATTGATACAAGTAGAACTATATAAGAAAGGTCAAACTATGTTTCGTAAATTGAGTGCTGTAATTTTGTTTTTGTTGATCGTCATTAGCATCGTGCCTGCGATGGCGCAAGATGACGTGACTATCCGTTATTTCACGTTTTCCGCCGCACCAGATTATCTTGAAGAACTGGATACGATAATCGCCGCCTTTGAAGCTGAAAATCCGACGATCACCGTTGAGGTGTCTACCGCGCCGTTTGCAGATTATTTTACCCTGCTTCAGGCGGATGTAGTCAGCGGCGATGTGCCGGATGTCTTTGAACTGAATTACGAGAGTTTCGTCACCTATGCCGCCAACGGTACATTGCTGAATATTGGCGAATATCTAAGCGGTGATGCGCCGTACTATCCGCGTGCATTGGAAGCCTTCCAATATGAAGGCGAACAACTCGCTCTGCCAGAAACCTTCTCCACGGTGCTGTTGTTCTACAATGCGGATCTGTTCGACGAAGCCGGTCTGGATTATCCGACTGCCGATTGGACATGGACGGATGCCGTTGCCGCCGCAGAAACCATCACCGCGATGGGCGATGATATGTGGGGCATTTTCTCCCCTGTGCAATTCTGGGAATTCTACAAAAAAGCCGCACAAAATGGCGAATGCCAATTCTTTAATGAAGAGATGACCGAATCGACCATCAATTCAGCCGCCTGTGTTGAAACATTGGAAACCATGATCGGCTTCATGGACTCCGGTATTATGCCCACACAAGCACAGCTTTCCGGTGTATCGGATTCCGAATTGTTCCTGAGCGGTAATCTCGGAATGCTGGTGACGGGTATCTGGATGTTCGGTGCATTCGCGGAGGCAGACTTTGCATGGGATGTACAAATCGAACCGGCGATTAATCAGCACGCACATCACTTCTTCGCCAATGGTGTTGCGGTGTCTTCCAGCACAGATCATCCTCAAGAAGCGGCGATGTGGTCAGAATTCTTGACCGCCAGTGAAGTTGCCGCCAATGTCCGCGTGGAAAGTAGCTGGGAATTGCCCGCACTTGACGAACCGGCTTACTTTGAAGCATACCTTGCCCAGACTCCGCCGGAGAATCGTGAAGCGGTCTTCATGGCGTTGGAAAGCCCTGTTACCCCGCCCGTGATTGAGCGTCAAAACGAGATGCAGGACACCGTGAATGCACTCATCACACAGGCGGTTGATGGTGAAATCACCGCACAGGAAGCAATGGATCAAGCCAAAGAAGCGTTGGACGATCTGATTCAATAAGATAAATGCAAATTTTGGGGATGCGCTGGTTAAACGGCGCATCCTTATTTTTTATACCGTGATTTTAGTAACAGAGATGGAAACCTATGATAACTGTTGTCCATAATCCGCTAGGACAAGAACATCCTTATGAGCAATTGCCAGAAGAGCGCTTTCCCCGTGTACCGCTTGCTGGTCAACCATTCACCGTTGGCATTGTCACCCGTCCACCTGGCGAGGTGAAACAGGTTCGCGTGTTGAGCAAAATCGGTGATACACAAGTTGTCGCACTTTCTGCCACGCATATCGAAAATTGGCGACCTGAACTTGAGGAAGGGGTCGGTGCGGAATTTTTGGATCGTATCGTTCGGATTGAGCAGGACGTGTGGCAAACAGAATTGATCGCACCGCCAGTTGGTACAACTTTGCATTATTGGATAGAAGCCAATGGTGTGACGAGTGAGGAATTTTCCTTACCGGCGTTATCATGGCGGGTAGGGGGTGGCTTTCAGCAGGATGATGACGGAAATATGTTGATCTCTCAGGAGATTACGGAGCGCGACCAAAGCGATTCACGACTCACAAAGATTGAATGGTTGCATGATGGAGAACGTGCGCGTCGGGTTCGATTGACCTTCAAGTGCGCCCAAGATGAGAGATTCTATGGCACCGGCGAACGCTTTAACATGCTTAATCAGCGCGGGCAAATTTTGGATGTGCGCTGTTACGAGCAATATAAAAATCACGGTAAGCGCACCTACATGCCAATTCCGTTTCTACTGTCTTCTGCTGGATTTGGCGTGTGGGTGCAGAGTAGCCGATGGATGCAATTCGATTTAGCGGCTACAAACGATACACAATGGACATTAGAGGCGGATTTGGGCGACGATGAAACTTTACAGTTGCGCTGGTTTTATAATGACGATCCCTACGCAATTACGGGTGAGTTTGCTCAACTGACAGGACCTGTGAAATTACCACCAAAATGGAGCTTCGGCTTGTGGATGAGCGGTAATGAGTGGAACACACAGGCGAAGATTGAACAAGAGGTGAAAGCGTCACTTGAGCATCGCATCCAACCGTCCGTTGTGGTAATCGAGGCGTGGAGTGACGAAACGACGTTTTACATCTGGAATGATGCCGAATACACGCCTGTTTCCGGTGATGAAGTGCTTCATTATGCTGATTTTACCTTCCCTGAAGGCGGAAAGTGGCAAGACCCGAAGGCAATGGTAGATTGGCTACATGACAACGACATCAAAATTTTGTTGTGGCAGATTCCTGTCTTGAAGCAGGCAGAACACGCGCATCCACAGCACGACGCAGACCGCGCACATTATGAGCAGGCGGGTTTTGGTGTGCGGGAAGCTGACGGCTCACTCCATAAAGTTCGTCCGTTCTGGTTTCGCGGTGGTTACATCTGGGATGTGACCAACGAGGCAGAAAAAGCGTGGTGGCTTGGTAAACGCGCGTATTTACTGGATGAAATCGGCATTGATGGTTTCAAAACCGATGGTGGCGAACATTTATGGGGAGAAAGTGTGTTATTCGCAGATGGTCGTACTGGCGCGGAAGTCTGGAACGAATATCCACAACTTTACAGTGAAGCCTATTATCAATTCGCCAATCAGAATCGAGAAGCCATCACATTCAGTCGTGCCGGATTTATTGGTTCGCAACGTGCGCCACTTCATTGGGCAGGCGACGAGAATTCGACATGGGAAGCCTATCAACATTCCATACTCGCTGGACTCTCTGCTGGTATTTCTGGAATTCCATTCTGGGGGTGGGACATTGCCGGATTCAGTGGTGATTTGCCGGATGCTGAACTCTATTTACGGGCGAGCGCGATGGCGGCATTTTGCCCTGTGATGCAATACCACTCGGAATTTAACGCGCATCGGACACCGAGCCATGATCGAACGCCGTGGAATATTCGGGAACAAACGGGCAATGAGGATGTTATCTCGATATTTCGCCACTTCCTCAATGTGCGTGAGCAATTAATGGATTATATCTGGCAAGAAGCACAATTTTCTGCTGAATCCGGTCAGCCAATGATGAGCGCTGTGCACATAATTGACGAAAACGCCTCACAGTATGATTATTTCTTCGGGCGTGATCTGTTCATCTCGCCGATTGTACAGGCAGGGATAACCCGCTGGACAGTTTATTTGCCAGCAGGCGAGTGGCGCTCCCTGTGGTCAAGTGAGATTTATTCCGGTGGTCAACATATCGAGATTGACGCGCCACTTGATCGTATTCCGGTTTTTGTGCGTGCAGGGTCTACAATACCTGTGATTTCGGCAGACGTTTAATCCCCTTTATTCACTGGCAATGCGATTAAAACAGCCACCCTATAATGTGAGCGGCTGTTTTATTTTGTATAGCAATTTCGCAAACTTCTAGCTAAAACATTGACGCAAAAGTTTAATCGCTGAAGGTGAAGTGCCAGAATTCTCCGCTGATGGCTGTGAATTGATTGATCAGCGCATCCGCCAAAATTTGCTTTCCCGTTTCGTTCAAATGCACTCCATCGCCGAAAATTAGCCCCTCTGGATTCTCGCTCCAATAGATATCGATTAAGGCTGAGTCCGCTTCATTGACTGTGGAATAGCCAAAATCTGAATAGGTGGTGCGATCAAGTGTGGTAGATACATGGGTGTCACTACTGTATAACGTTGAAATATCCATGCAATAGACGTTTTCGATCAGACCAATAAGTCCATCAGGTGCACAAGCAACTGATAAAGCTGTGTTTGCTCGTTGGATTGTTGTAGGTGAAACGCTTCCTTCATAAATACGATCTCCAAGGAGGGATGTTGCCGTTGGATAATAATTCATGAGCACAATGATGCTTTCCGCGTTTGCTTGCCGGAAAGTGGACACGAAATTAGCGACCAATCCGATATAGGGTGTGATGTAGCTTTCACTGACCATTCCCCGTAGCTCATTTAGCCAAGGGAAAATAACCACGTAGCGACAGGCATTCGTCAGCGCAAATTGATATGCCGGTGTGGTGGTGTAGGGCAGGGTGCCGGTTAATGATGAGGCTTCTACACTTAAGTCATAAATGCCTAGATGATATGCACCGACATCATGTACTGCTATATCAAAAAATTCTGCAAAAGGAGGTGTTTGTAGCACTGGAAAGCCTTGTCCGGGCACTTCAAAAACAGCACTACCACCCGGAATAGAATCGCCCACTAGCATGAAGCAATCAGCATTGTTTATTGTTTCCTGTGCATGGAGTGGGATTTGATCGGGTTTGCCTAATAAAAAACCGCAAAAGCCTATTAGAACTAGGGCTAGGGTTTTAGCAATAGTTTTTTCCATTCGCTGATTTCTCCGGAGGAAAGTGAGAGAAAGCCATGACATAACTGTTGAACTAAGAGGCTATATCATAGCATAATGGGTCTCTCTAAATCGACCATCTCGACCATTATGGTCAAAATTCCCGTTTTTATCAGTCTTACGGTTGATGGGAAATACGAAAGCGGATCACACGGGATCCGCTTGGCATACATGCCGTTAAACGTATTAGAAATCAACCTCTATGGATTATGATTGCAGTTCCCAGTAATTATTGTTATTGGTAGTCAGGTCGCCGTTGACGCTATCGTACAGCTGGATCTCGTTATCATCGAATCTATCAAGTTGAAGTTTGAGCCGCTTTGCTTCATCAAGTTGGGTACGTATAACGATAAACAGACTGGATGGCAAGTTATTTAAGAGTGCACGAGTATATTCCCCTAAAAAGCATTCTTCACCGGAGGTTAGACAGGCAAGATTGTCTAGTGAATTCGTGTTGCTCTGATAGCGTTTTGCGTAAGCACCCATAACTTGTGAATTGTCATCAATATTGCCACCCATGCCCATAAGTAAGTTTTCTAACTCATTTACAAATTGAGCACGCTGACCTGCATACATGTCTAATAAGATTCTGGTAGATATTGACTTTGCGTTTAACGCCGCCTCACGAAAGGCATGTTCACTTGCACTACACAGGGCGTGTAAACGGGTGAGAGTTGTCAGGACATCTTTAATGTTCATTTTTTAACCTAACCTTGTGCTGTGTTTGTGTCGTCTATATCAACTATAGATCAGCACATGCTTAAAAACATAAGGGAGGAAGGGGATTTTGAAATAGGTCAAGCGGACTATGAGTAACTGGTGATTATCAGCTAAGTTGCCTCTCACCTATCATCATGGGTTGATCCGATTGCGATTTCCAACGACTTTTATCCTTGTAAGAGAGATTGTGCACCGTCAATCCAAACTTCTGTCCCGGTAACATGGCTTGCTTCGTCAGATGCTAAAAACATCACAAGTGAAGCAACCTGTTCAGCTTTGCCCGGAACACCGTTCGTCAACGGAATTTTGCCATCAGGAAACGTAACAGGTTCCTGTATTTCTTCAAGATCATCACGTTCTGTATTGTCTTCAATATCCGATTCAATCGCTCCCGGACAAATGACATTTACACGGATTTTGTCCTGTGCCAGTTCGAGCGCAATCATCTTCGTAAATGCGACCTGTGCCGCTTTGGATGACGCATACGCGGAAGCGCCTGTGTTGCTAAACATACGCGTTCCATTAACGGATGCGGTGATGATTACTGAACCTCCACGCTTTTTCAGATAAGGTAACGAATACTTGACCGTTAGGAAGGTTCCTTTTAGATTGATGTCAAGCGTTTCATCCCAATCTTCAGGTGTTAGGTCTTCAAGAGATGCCCACTTGCCGTTGATGCCGGCATTGGCAAACACAATATCAATGCGTTCCCACGCGTCGCCAATCTTCTTGATAGCGGCTTGCATTTGCTCTGGTTTGGAAACATCTGCGATAAGCGCAAGTGCCTTACCGCCTGCCTCCTCAATTTCTTTAACAACAGCGTTTACTTCATCTGGATCACGGCTTAGTACGCCAATCCATGCGCCAGCCATTGCCAATCTTAGTGCGGTTGCCTTACCAATTCCAGAACTTGCGCCGGTAATGAGCGCTACTTGATCGGTTAAATCCATGCTTCATCTCCTGCTAATGTTATACGGAAAATTAAACAGCCAACTCGTTGAATTGGCTGTTCGTATGAAATGAGTTAGATATGGGCGTGTTAGTTGGCGCGAATCTTGTCAATATTGTCATTCAGATTTTCGCGTACTTTGCCTGCGGTTTTCTGTGCATCTTTAGCAACCTGATTTGCTGTTTCGCGCCCCTGGTCGATGTAGTGGTTCATATTGTCTTCCATTGATTTGCGTGTTTCTTCGCCAGATTGCGGCGCGAGTAACATGGCAATAAGCGTACCGATACCAACGCCTACTAATGCGGCGAGACTGATCATAACCATGCGTTGTTTTTGAGCATAGTCTGCGGCTTCTTTACTGTAATAAATGCGGTCATTCATTATGATGATCCTTTTCATTTTATTGTTGTATCAAGCGAATGTTTCTTCTTTTAGCTTACACTTTTAATCATAACTTTTATGAGATGGAGGTGCATGAGGAGAGTAGTGCATCCTTACATAGGACACAGGATGGTGATGGTAGTAGGTAAGGTGGGGGAAGATACATAGGTTGTAAATAGGTCAAGTGGGTAAAATTCTTTAACTGTCCGTCTCATCTCAATGATACGCATTCCCTTTAAACTAAGAAGATTACTTAGGAAAGGTAAACATCATTGACCGGTCAACAAATTTTCAGAGCAACTCTCATCGTAATGTTAACCGTCTTGTGTGCGTACATTGTTGTAGTCAGTATTCAGATACTTATTTTACTTATTATTGCGATAATTGTAGCCTCGGCTATCCGCCCTGTGATTCAAACGCTTCAGAAATGGCGTATACCGGAAGGTGTAGCAATCGTTCTGGTCTACCTCGGATTAGCGGCAATGATTTTTCTCGTTGCAGTTGCCATCATACCGCCATTGGTGAATCAATTTAGTCAGTATATTGAAAATGACTCACGGCTATCCTTTCGCATAATAATGGCGCAACGCCGTGTAGAGAATTTGATTAGCGATGTCACTGATAGTGAGGTGTCTCTGGTTGCAGTGGAGGATATTCAAGGTGCTGTTTCGCAACTTTCAGCACAGGTGCGAACTTCGATGCCTGATGTGGTTCAAAACCTCGGCAGTACCATTGGTAGTGCGGTACTGATTTTTGTAATGGGTGCTTATTGGTTAACCTCCCACAAAAAAGCAACGGGATATTTAACGCAACTTGCTCCGCCGCACTATCGTGATCGTGCTCAAAAAATGGTTGACGAGATCGAGACAACAATGGGTGGCTATGTACGGGGGATAGTGACTATTTCCACGATCGTCGCGATTTTGAATTTTGTTCCATTGCAACTATTAGGTGTGCCCAATGCGCTTACTCTGGCATTCATCATCGCTGTGACGACAGCTATCCCTATGATTGGAGGAACCATTGGTGGTGTTTTGGCAGTTGCGCTTACATTTTTGTCAGACCCAACTTATGTGGTTATCGTATTTGCGGTATTCCTTATTAACACTCAGATCGAAAATTACATTCTCACCCCGCGCATAATGTCGCAGCAGGTAGGATTAGACCCCTTATTGGTGATCGTATATTCAACCATCGGGTTCATTTTGTATGGTGTGACAGGGGCGTTGATTGCCGTGCCGATTATGGGAACTGTACATATTCTTATCGAACGGTTGGTCGTCGAACCCTATCAAGAACGTATGCAAACATTGAAGCGCGATACTACCGAGGGCTTATTCGTGATTAAGCCTGAGGCGTGACGTGGTTCCTCTTCGTCTGTGCTAATATTAGACTCTTGTTAAGTCATCATAAAGTAGTTTGATGACTCTATTTCCAGAATCTCTCATTAATTTGACAATTCTATTGTGTGAAGTGGCTCATGAACATGCAAATCAGACAACATTTTCAATCCATAATGCGATCTCACAATCCGCCTACGATTTTTCATTATGTAAATTCCGTTTTAATAACGGTAATTGCGCTAGCATTGACTGCCGCGTTTTGGGATATTATGCGAGATACGCCATTTCTATTCTTTATTGCCGCTGTAGTACTTAGCGCGTGGTATGGTGGTTTGTGGGCAGGGTTGCTATCTGGAATCTTATCCATCTTACTCGCAGACTATTTTTTACTTGAACCACTTTATCAGCTCTTTACGAGTTGGGCAGAATTAATTCAATTTGCTATTTTTAGTTTTGTGGCTGTAATGATTAGTTGGATAGAGAATAATCGGCGGCGATCATTAGACGAGTTGAATCAAGTCAACGCTCAACTTCAAGCTATTATTGATGGTGTAGCAGATGGAATCACTGCTCAAAATCAAAACGGGGATGTGCTTTTTGCAAACGAGGCGGCGGCTAAATTGACTCGTGAATCGGATAAGCGCGAACTTACCAAGAAAAATTTGATCGAATTGCAACAAAAATTCGAATTATTCGATATTGATGGCAACGCGTTACCATATGATGCCTTACCCCGTAATATTGTCTTCAAGGAGAAAAAGAAATCCTCTTTGGTTTTCCGACAGCGTTATGTTAATAGTGACGATGAAACATGGACATCCTTACATTCTGCGCCTGTGTTTGATAAGGCTGGCAAGGTAGTGATGGCGGTCAATATCTTTAGAGACATTACTGAACAATTTAAGCTGAATCAGGAGCGTGCTCAACTTGCGGCAATTGTAAATAACTCGCAAGACGCGATCATTAGCAAGTCGTTGGATGGTATTATCATGACATGGAATCCTGGTGCGGAAGGTCTTTATGGCTATCCGGCGGATGAGGCGCTTGGGCAACCCATCGCTATTTTGTTTCCTGAAAACATAAAAGAACATGAAATTCGTTTAAGAGCACGCGTACAGGAGGGTGAGCGCATTCATAATTATGAGACGACCCGTCAGCGCAAAGATGGAGAATTAATTGAAATATCCCTTACTATCTCGCCTGTCCGCGATGAAAGGGGACAGATTAAGGGCTTTTCTACCATTGAGCGCGATATTACAGATCGTAAACGTCATCAAGCTGAAATTACCCGACTGACGCTTCTTACACAAGCCCAGCATAATCGTCTGATGAACATTGTAGCTAGTGTTCCGGGTATGGTCTATGAATCTACGATTACATCAGAGACCGGACAGCAACGCATGGACTTTATTAGTAATTATGCGGAAAGTCTGTTCGGTTATACACTTGAAGAATGGAACGCAAATGACAATCTCTGGGAACAGATTGTGCTTGAAGAGGAATGGGAGAGTATCGGAAAACAAGCGACTGTGATTTATGAAAGTAAGGAACCGGGTACAATACAATTTCGATGCCGAACTAAGACCGGCGAAATCATTTACGCAGAATCCCATACTACATTTATTGACAACGAGGATGGCACTGTCTTATCTCGTGGGGTTATCATGGATGTTACAGAGCGCAAACACCTAGACGACATGTTACAGGCATATACTGAAGATTTGCGTCGCTCAAATGAAGAATTAGAACAATTCGCGTATGTTGCCTCCCATGATTTACAGGAACCGCTTCGAATGGTGACTAGTTATTTGCAACTTGTGGAAAAACGATATGCGGAAAATCTGGACGAAGATGCGCGCGTATTTATTGGCTTCGCTGTTGATGGCGCTTCTCGGATGAAGCAGTTAATTAGTGACCTGCTCGTTTATTCTCGTGTTCAGCGCAACAAAGAAGAAATGAAGATAGTCTCTATGGAAACGGTGGTGTCGCAGGTATTAGATAACTTAAGAATGTCAATTGAAGAGACTAATGCGATCATCACTTTCGATTCTTTGCCTGAGATTACTGTTAATGACCGACAAATGACCCAATTATTTCAGAATCTAATTAGCAATGCGCTGAAATTCAGGGGTGATGCCTCTCCATCTATTACGATAAATGCCAAAGAGGATAAGGGTAACTGGATTTTTTCAATTCAGGATAACGGCATTGGCATTGAGAAAGAGCATCAAGAACGCATATTTGTTATCTTTCAACGATTGCATACACGGGAAAAATATGAAGGGACAGGGATCGGTTTAGCGATTTGTCGTAAAATTGTAGATAAACATGGGGGAAGAATTTGGGTAGAGTCAGAAGTTGGTATGGGTACTACCTTTTTCTTCAGTATTCCGGTAAAAACGACGAGGAGACAACTATATGGAAGCTATTGAGATTCTTCTAGTAGAAGATAACCCCGGTGATATTCGGTTAACACAGGAAGCGTTGAAAGATAGTAAACTCTTCAATAATCTCAATATTGCCCGCGATGGCGTGGAAGCATTGGCATTTTTGCGACGTGAAGCCCCCTATACCCATGCTTCGCGTCCTGACATTATTCTGTTGGATTTGAACTTGCCACGTAAAGATGGGCGCGAAGTTCTGGAAGAAATTAAGGATGATGAGGACTTGCGCCGCATCCCGGTGGTGGTGCTGACTACGTCCGATGCCGACGAAGATATTCTGCGTAGCTACAATTTACATGCGAATTGTTACATTACCAAACCCGTTGACTTAAACCGCTTTATTTCAATTGTGAAGACGATTGAAAACTTCTGGTTTCAAATAGTGAAGTTGCCACCGCTATAATGTATATGATGACAGATTTCAAAAAAATCTCAGTACTTCTCATTGAGGATAATCCTGGTGATGCTATTTTGATTCGGGAAATGTTGTTTGATGCAGGCGAAGGGCGCTTTGATCTGACAATTGCATCTTCTCTGCAAGAAGGATTAACACAAATACGGCAGGATGGGCATGATATCATCTTGCTTGATTTATCCTTGCCGGATAGTGCCGGTATGGACACGTTGTTCAAGGCGCGGCTAGAGGCACCGGAAACGGCGATTATTGTTCTCACCGGCTTTGATGACCAGACCGTGATCGGTGTCCATGCTGTAAAAACGGGTGCACAAGATTATCTCGTCAAGGATGATGTGGATGGAAAATTGTTGCGTCGTTCTATTAGCTATGCGATTGAGCGCCACCGAATCGAACGTGAACTGCGCCGGAGCCAACAAGAGTATCGATCGCTCATTGATGATGTTTTTGACATTTCTACCGTCGCAGTGATTATTCTCGATAAGCAGTTCAATATCGTGTGGTGTAATGAAGCAACAGAAATTTACTTTGGTATTGAACGGGAACGTTTACTCGGCAAAGATAAACGTGAACTGATAGATTCTGAACTTAAATGTGTCTTTGATGATCCCGATAGCTATGCTAATCATCTCCATAAATCTTATGAAGATAACTCCTTCACCGATTTGTTTGAATGTCATGTATTCGCAGAAGGTGACCGCGAAGAACGCTGGTTGCAACATTGGAGTCAACCCATTCGATCCGGCATGTATTCTGGCGGACGTATCGAACAGTATACAGATATTACCCAGCGTAAAAATCTTGAAATTGCTGAACTCGCCGCAAGAAATTTTTCTGATTCATTACGTGATATCGCGGCATTTTTAACAAGTACACTGGAATTGAGCGAGGTGCTGGAACGGATTTTATCCAATCTGCATGTCGCCGCCGAGCATGATTCTGCGGCAATTACCTTGTTAGAGGATGATTATGCTTGGGTAGCGCGTCGTAAGCAAAGTAGTACAAAGCGTGATACACAAGAACTTGTTGCAGAACGACAGTTGCAAATTGAGTATGCGCCTTTTTTGGATCAAATGTTTAGCACACACCAGCCGATTATTGTCGCGGATTTACAACAAGAATCGGAGGTCAGTGAAACCGCAATCCGGGCGAATGTGTGCGGATTTGTCGGTGCGCCGATTGTGCTTCGTAACAGGGTGATTGGCTTTATCAATATGTTCAGTCATCAAGCAGACTATTTTACAACGCATAATGCAGAACGCCTGCTTGCATTTGCAGAACTCGCCGCGATTGCCATTCAAAATGCGCGGTTATTTCAGGAATCTCAGGAATTGGCGGCGGTTGAAGAACGTCAACGTCTGGCGCGTGATTTACATGACTCCGTAAGTCAAACGCTGTTTACCTGCCGGACAATGGCAGAAACGGCATTGCGACGCTGGGAGCGAGATCCTGATCGAGCACGAGAACTTGTGGAAGAGGTGCATGAGTTGACGATGACCGCATTGAACGAAATGCGGATTTTGCTACTGGAATTACGCCCGTCTGCCCTTACGCAAGTTAGCCTAAAGGAATTATTCGATCAATATCTAAAACCTATCGAAGCCCGCAAGCAATTTGAGTTGATTATCACCATTGATGATATACCGACACTGCCGCCTGATGTACAGATTGCATTTTATCGCATTGCACAGGAGGCACTCAACAACATTGATAAACATGCACAGGCAACACAGGTGGAAATTCGTGTGAACGATCGTCCGGGCAAGTTAGAATTACACATCAAAGACAATGGTTCCGGGTTTGATGATCTGGAAATTGCTGGAACAAGTCTCGGTCTAAACATTATGCGGGAGCGCGCGGGGGCTGTTGGAGCACAACTTACAATTAACAGTGAAGTCGGAACAGGGACGCATGTTTGCGTAATCTGGGATAAAAGGGAATTTGAACTATGAGTGAGGGTTATCGTATTCGTATCATTATCGCCGACGATCATAATATGGTTCGTAAAGGCTTGGTTGTTTTGCTAGAAGAATTCGATGATATTGAAGTTATCGGTGAAGCAGGGGATGGTGAATATGCGTTGGACTTTTGTAAAGGTCAATGCCCTGATGTTGTTTTGATGGATATGATTATGCCCCGCATGGATGGCATTGAGGCAACTAAGCGAATCAGAGAAGCATGTCCTGAAACGCAAGTCATTGCACTTACGAGCTTTAGCGATGAGAAAAACGTTGAGGCGGCTTTGAAAGCAGGTGCTATCGGTTATTTGATGAAGAATATCTCCGGGGATGAATTGGCAACTGCTATTCGACGTGCGGCAGAAGGGCAGACTACGCTCGCACCAGAAGCCGCACAGGTGTTGATTAAAGCAACCACCCGTCCGCCAGCAATTGGTCACGATTTAACCGCCCGTGAACTCGATGTTCTGGCGTTGATGATTGAAGGATTGAATAATCGGGAAATTGGGGAGCGGCTTATCATCAGTAGTTCAACGGTCAAGAATCATGTAAGCAATATTTTGAGCAAGTTGGATACGACCAGCCGGACACAGGCAGTCGCACTCGCTGTAGAACATAAGATTATCGAGTAGCGCATCGTCAATCATCTGTGTTCAGAAAGCATCATTTCATTTTTGTGATGCTTTTTTTATTGTTTCCTCATACTGACGAAAGGCAGAAACTGTATTTGCCATCATTTCTGCCGAGAAATCAAGCAAGATGCGGGCATTCGGGTCTTCTGTTTTTGACGCGTCTACGCGAAGTTGAAGGATAAGCTCATACATTTTCTGACGCGCACGCATCAGGTTGATTAAGGTTGTATCATCTAACGAAGCCGTGTTGTTTTCCATTTTTAACTATATTCCTCTTGACATATGGATATTCATAACAATACACATGATTTTGAACTATGCCCGTAGTGGGGTCTGTTACAGTACATATGGTTAGATACGATTATCCTCCGTACCTTGCCAGCGGCTGGCGACCAATCCAAGGATAAGTACGCCAACGCCAAAAATAATTTCTGCAAAACCCATCCGACCTGCTGGAGGTTTTTCAATACTTTGAGTGTCTAGTATAGGTTTAATTTCTGGCGCAATTAGAGTTTGCTCTGTTTCGTTTTCTTCATGTTTATAACCTTCAGGTACAATTTTCGAGCCATATTGACGTGCGAAAACTTGAGTAAACTCTGCGCCGAACAAGATGATCTGCGCGGAATAGTACACCCATAACAAGATCAGGACGAACGCTCCTGCCGCGCCATACAGGGAAGCTGTGCTACTGCGTGCAAGATAAATACTGAGCAAGGTTTTCCCGATAGTGAATAGCAAAGACGTAACAGCCGCGCCAACGAAAACATCACGCCACTCAATATCCACATGGGGCAAATATTTGTAGATCAGCGCGAACAGTAAGGTGATTATGCCAACAGACATGCTGAAGCTAATGAGTTCCAAGATGATCTGTGTCGCAGGAACAAGTCCACTTACGTAGCCAGTTACCGCGGAAAGAATGGTGCTAAGCACAAGAGAAACAAGCAATAAAAACCCAATAATAAGGAGCATCCCGAATGACAGTAATTTGTCCTTAACCATCCCTTTAATTCCGCCTGATGGCTTTATTTCATCAACATTCCAGATTGTATCTAGCGCACCCTGTAAATTACTAAAGACACCGGTTGCACCAAGCAAAAGCGCACCGAAACCAATTATCGTCGAGACGATTCCCGCTCCGCTAGATAAAGATTTGGTCTCTATTAATGATTCAACCAATTGTGCGGCATCTACACCTAATTCTGCGCGAACATTGTTGATGATGTCTGCCCGAACCGTATTTTCGTTAACCACGATGCCAATTATGCCTATGATAATGACGAGTAAGGGGGCAATGGAAAAAGCCGTATGATACGCTAGTGCCGCCGCTAATCGGGAGGCTTTGTCATCAGTCCATTCTTTATAAGTGGTTTTTAGGATACTAAAAAATGCTTTGAGTCGGATTACCATAGAATTTGCCAGTTGGTTGATGATGGATGGATATAAAATGGAAAGGCGAGCGACTGTACGTGTCACTCACCTGTCACTATTGGTTAGCTGTAGTCTTTTTCTTCGTGTTTGATCTCACCACGCCAAGCGCCGGTTTCTGTCCCACGAGCTTCAATAAATTCTTTGAATCGAGAGAGATCGCCGCTCATCCGTGATTCTACGATCCCCAATGCCGCGCCGACGTTTTCTAAAAACCCTTCGGGGTCATAATCAATTTGTAACATGATACGTGTCGTGTTGTCGTCAATGTAGTGAAATGTCACCACTCCGGCGTTGGTTGCACCTGAAGTGCTTGCCCATGCGATCCGTTGATCGGGAACTTGTTCGACGATTTTAGCATCCCATTCCTGTGTGTTTCCAGCGATTTCAGCACGCCATCGCATTGTGGAATCTGTAAGTTGGGTAACGCTTTCAACACCATCCATAAAGGCGGGGAATTTTTCAAACTGTGTCCATTGGTTATAAGCTGTATGTACAGGTACATTGACATCAACTGCATGTTCAAAAGTTGTCATTAGCTTTTACCTTTCTTTGTTTTACGACTAAATCATAGAATATTTTGATTGGTAAGTTATGAGGCACTCCACGCAATCTCATATAGGTCAGGTGGATTAAATACGGTGTATAACGGAAAATTCTATGACTTATGGGGCATCAAACAGCCTATTCTTGATTGCTCTATACAGAAGCGTATGTTCAGCGTTGGTTAGACGTACGTCAGCCGTAACGCTTCTTAGTGGGATAAAGCTCTATAATGACACCATAAATTCAATTGACATTCCCACTGGAGATTACCCATGAGTTTAACACGACGACAACTGCTTAAAGGTGCGGGTCTATTCGCGACAGCGGCATTGCTATCGCCAGCGGAGCGACTATTTGCCTTTCAACAAGTTTCACAAACTTCGATTAATCATCTGGAAGCCTATTTGAGCGCGCTTGAAACACCTTATGATGCACCATTAAATATTCATTTTGAATCTGTGCTCCAACGAAATAGCGTCGGTTTAATTCTTTATGATCTGGATAACACCCGTCTGGTAACAGCAATGGGGTCAGAGAATCCGCTTCCGGTTGCGTCTGCTTTCAAAGGTCCCGTACTGATGTATTTCATTGATCGGGTAGAGCCGTCAGTTTGGTCTACGGTGCCAGTAGAATATTGGGATGCAAGCAGTTCGCAGGATGTTCCAGAGGCATATCAGGCGGATTGGCAGGAAAATCGAACCATTCTCCGTGCGCTATATCAGATGTTGGTGCTGAGTGACAATATCACAACCGGTACAGTGTTATCATATGTGGCGCGGTTAGAAGGGAGCGAAGAACCGCTGGTATTGTTTAACGATTGGGCGCGTGATCGCGTTGGAGTATCACAGCTTTCCGCACTTAGCGCATGGGACAACGGTATTGAAAACGGCATGTCACCGATTGATTCACGTTATCTGGAACGCGGCACAAGCGTAGGCGGGCAAGTCCTCACATTTGAAAATTTGATGACGGCGCGTGATCTGGGCTTGTTTTATATCTGGATGGTCGATCAACTCTCATCCGAAGGACAGCGTGTTTGTCGTGATTTGATGAGTACGATTCGGGATAATCGTGGCGCAAATCTTGAACGACTTGCGATGGATTTAGGGGGTACACCCTATAGTAAAAATGGCTCACTGATTACCGACGAAGGGACGATCATCACTGATGCGGGTTTGATGACGCTTTCAGACAATCATCAGTATCTGCTGGTAATGCTCTCCTTCGACGCGACGAGCATTATCCCGACGATGTTTGAGGAACTCAATGATACCTTGCGTGGGCGTTATAACGAGTTAATCCATAATCACCATTATGATGGGGTAAGCGTGACAGAATTGCGTGATATTTATGCGGCGCATCTTGCCATCGCATATCCACAACGAGCAGAATCATCAGAGGGCTTATATCGCTACGGCTTTATCATTCCTGAAGGGGTAGATGTTTTTAGCACGCCTGACGAATCTAATCCATTACGTAATCCGGTTATCCGCTCGACGCGCTTTGGTATTCATTTGTTGATGCAAGGTGCATTGGTGCGCTTCGTAGATGTTGATGCCAATTGGGTGGAATTAATGCCAGACGATCATCGCGATAATGTGCGTGCCCGTCTAGGCACACGGTTGTTCCTGCGGCGTAGCGATGTTTGGGCAATCGCGCTGGATTACAGCCAGCCAATCGCGCAATTGACCACGCAGGAAGGCATTCAATCGACGGATAAGTTTATCATCATTAATCTTGTGGCGCGGGAATTGGTCGCGTTTGAAGGTGCTGAGGCTGTGCTACGTGTCCCGATTGTACTGAATTCCGAAGCAACCCCACGCGGTGTACAGGTGATTACCAGTAAATGGTTTGCACGGAGTATGCAACCCTGGGCACCGGGCGTACCGTTTACCAGCTTTTTTGGTAGCGAAGGATTTGCGTTACATGGCTCACCGTGGCAACGTTGGTCAACCACCGTCAATCAAGAAAATATCACAGGGCGTAGTAGTGCAGGTTGTGTGAATATCCCGGATTGGATGGTGACTGCCGGTGAGTATAATCGCCCCGCAGATGAACTGCTTTTCCGTTGGATCGGCGGCATGGAGAACGTGCAGGATCGTGTGTTTGATTATCCCAGCGAGACATTCCCTGCGTTACGTATCTTTAGTGTTGATTATCCACATAATTTGCGGAGTTATCATCGTCCAGAAAGCATGGTTCGGTTTGGTGCATCATGGGATGATGTCATCAGCGCAATGGAAGCCGCACCTCTGCAAGCACCGAATACATTTTTCGTGTAGTCATAAGCCATATAATAAACCGAACGGAAGACCTCTTTTGTCAAAAGTCTTCCGTTCCAGTTTACAATTATTGGAGCACGCCTTGAATTTGAGGTAACACATCCTGCTTAAATTGTGCTTCACTTGTTGGTTCGGCGATATTATCAATCAATGACCATGTTTCTGTATGAACTACGGAATCTCCTGCCAACAATTTACGTAATGCACTCATGGATTCTAATTCCAGCATCCAGTGACTCGTAAATAATTCTGCATTACAGCCCAGATCGGGGTAGGTTGCAGTGCTAGAAAAATCAAACTGTTTGATAAATGCCGTACCTTCGTTAATGTAAGCCAGCCATCCGTCGCTAATCCCACCACCGATCTTTTGCGGTGAAGTCGCGGATTTATCCTGTTGTAGCAAAATGTACTCACGTCCGAACGTCCAACGTGGATCACTAAGATCAGAATAGGGCCAGAAAATGAGGCGCGTGTTTGGCAACAAGGCTTCTGGATGAGAACCGCGTTCTGGTAATGGGATAACAGCGACTCCACCGGCACGCATAACGGATAATCCCCATACAGCCAATTCAACATCCCATAGAGACTGATTAATAAGCTGATGGTGTATTTTGACCTGTGCACTGTTATCCGGCATAGATTCTATATGGATAACTTTTTGCAATCCCGTTTTTACTTCAATAGGTTGGACAAATTTCACATCGCCATTTGCTTGTTGCTGAACATCAACAGGGTGATTATCCGGTTGATAGGTTCGTATAGGATGTTCCGGTGCGTGCCACAGACGATGCCCGCCATAATTAAGCCAATCTTCGTCACCAGTACGCCCTAAACGCTCCTCAACGGTAGCAAATACGTTTTTACCACCCTTTAAGGCAGATGAAATAATCCGCGGACCTATATCCGCTGTAACAATGAGTTCAATAACATTATTTGAGAGCTTATAGCAATTTTGCCATCCACCCCACATCACTTTTTCGACGTTCATGAGTAAACACTTTCACGTTAATAAAATATACGCATATTGTGATTTACTCAGCCATGAACTGCAACTTTTGTTTTCGCATAGGCGATGCTTCGTGCTATAGTTATGCTATCAATTCTGCATACGTATTAATGGTAGAAAACAGAGTAGGGTAAGTGAGGACATATGTCTGCTGAAGGCGATAAACTTGTACGTGATGGTATTAAAGCCTATCGTGCCGGGCGCAAATCTGAAGCACGGTTGTTGTTGGAGCAAGCTACCGAGCATGATCCTGAAAATGAGCAGGGTTGGATGTGGCTGAGTGCGGTTGTTGATTCTGAAGAAGATCAACGTATCTGCCTTGAAAATGTGCTTTTCTTAAATCCCAATAACGAAAATGCACGGCGGGGATTACAGATTCTAGAACAGAAATCTGGACAAGGTAGCACATCATCTACTGCCTCTGATGAAGATGTTTTTGCAAACAGTAGCTTTACCGCAACCGCAAGCCCACCAGATCCAGCACCTCCTAGTGCGTCCGCCACATTTGTACCACCCACAGCTACAAGTAGTGCAAGCTCCACGTTTCAACCAGAAGAACCTGAACCTGAAATTTATGATGATTGGGTAGTAGGGCTAAATCTCGGAGGTAGTGAGACCGCTACTGAAGCGACATATCAAGAAGATCAGTTTCTTGATGACTTTGAATTCAACGACGTTTTTACAGATGCGTTTGGCGAAGACGACGACGAAGACGACCATAATAATGCGGGAAATTCGCGGCTTGATAGTTTGATGTCCGACGATGATATGCTCAGTGGTCCGTTTAATGCTGACATTTTTACGGCAGATCCGTTTTCAACAGATGAGTATGAGGCTGTTCCTAGCCGTAAACAAATGGTAGATAATGACGAAGACTTTGACCCGTTTAGTGATGATTTTCTAGACGACCCTGATTTCGTCGCTTCATCGAGTAAGTCGTCTAGCGCACCAAAAGGAGACACGCGTAAAGAACGACGTTCGCCAACGGAAGCAAAACGCCCTAAGAACGCGGCATTCTTAAATGACTTTAATTCGAATGTGGATGAACTTGACCCTGGTGAATATTTCCGCGCGATTCCGCCCGACATTCGCCCGACGCGCGTTCCTGGTACAAACGAAACGTACCCAATTGCATTGGTGCTTGGATTGTTTTTGCTGGTGCTGTTAAACGCGGGTGCAATAGGATTATTGGCGCTTAATTTTTCCTAATGTAGAATCAGGGTGTTATACGCTGGACAATTCGTAGGGACAATGCTATGATGTCCTCCTATTTCGTAAATGTTTGGACAACCGAAGAATCTCTGTTTTCGTCGTTGTCATAACAGGGAGCTTATAAATTATGGCTAATCACAAATCAGCGCTCAAGCGCATTCGTCAAAATGATAAACGTCGCATTCACAACCGCGTTTACCGTAATCGTGTACGTACACTGGTGAAGAAAGCGCGTTCAACAATCAGCGCTAATAACGTGGATGAAGCGACAGAATCAACACGCAAGGCTGTTCGTGATCTGGATATCGCGGCAAGTCGTGGTATTATCCACCCGCGAAATGCGGCACGTCGTAAAAGCCGTTTGATGAAGGCACTCGCCGCGCTACAGAACGCGTAACACTTTTTGTGTTGCGTGGCAGATGTGGACAAGGTTAGTATTTGTCACGAACAATTAAAGCAATATCCCACACCTCGTACCGTTTTCAGGTAGCGAGGTTTTTTACTGTCTGGTTCAAGCGCCTCCCTTAACCAGCGAATATGCACATCTAGCGTGCGCGTGTCGCCGAGATAATCCGTTTCCCACACCTGTTCCATCAGTGTCTTGCGATCAAGAATTTGTTGTGGGTTACGAAAAAAGATTTCCAGAAGTTTCGCTTGTTTAGGCGGAATTTGTGTCTCCTTGCCGTTGGCAGTCAATAAGCGACGTTTGATATTGAGCGTAAATATGCCACAATTCACCGTTTCTTCTTGTTTAGGATTAATAAATTGTTCAATGCTAGTGAGTAAGTGTTTCACATTAATGGGTGGATGTAAGGTGATGTTGGCAGGGGTATCGTCTGTGGTGATCTGCTCTTTTTGAATAATATGGATGATCGGAATATTCGGATTGTGGTGCTTTATCGTGGTGCAGATGCGATAGCCGGGAGTGTGCATAGACACTGCATCGAGCACAACTAAGTTTGTCGTGTGTTTAGATGTGAAATTTGATGCCTCTTTACCACTTCTTACTTTTTCAATGGTGTAATGTTTCTCCATTGTCGCCACATATGCTTTGTTCTTCCCATTAAGGTAGCCTATGAACAAGATGGTGGCTGGCATAAATACCCCTAAATATCTGAAAAAGAATACGCAATTAGCTTATTTATCGCTAGATAATGCGCTGATATGCTAAAAAAAGCAGACAAAATCTAAACACAACGCTAGCTGAAGTCGTGAGGTTTGCGGATTTAATTGTAACGACAGGGTAGGACGACTAAAATTATAACATAGGAAGGAGGACAACGCATGACTCCGATGCGTTGGAAACTATGAAACAAACAATCGAAAAGCTCAACAAAACCTTAAACTGGGGTAAGCTTTCGCAACTTGCCAAAGTGGTTGTCGATACTGCGATCAATATCCAACAAATTCCTGCGCCGACCTTCGAAGAAGAGGCTCGTGCAACCTATATTCTTGAACAATTTCAACAGATTGGACTCGTTGATGTTGAAATGGATGGTTATTTTAATGTCTATGGTCGTTTGCCGGGAAGAGATGCTTCTCGCCGTGCAGTGATGGTTTCTGCCCATTCGGATACCGTCTTTAAACAATCGGTTGATCTCTCTATCAGAAAAGAGGGCGACCTCGTTTATGGACCTGGACTCGGCGATAATAGTATTGCTATTGCGGGTGTTATTGGCTTTGCGAAGTGGGTCAGAGATGAGGACATAATCCCTGAATCAGACATCTGGATAGTTTCTACCACGCGTGAAGAGGGGTTGGGTGATCTTGGCGGGATGCGGGCGGCATATCATCGGCTCAAATCGAAAATCTGGTGTGTGATCAATGTTGAGGGTCTGGCGTTTGGGCATGTATATCATGCAGGGATTGCGGTACGTCGCTTGCATATCACTGCAACAGCTTCGGGCGGACATAGCTGGTTACATTTTGGGCGTGATAGCGCACTACATGGCATTGTTCAACTTGGCGCACAAATTACTGAGATTCGACCGCCAGAAAATCCACGTACAACATACAATATCGGCATGGTGAATGGTGGGCAATCCATAAATTCTATTGCCAGCAGTGCAGAACTCTGGTTGGATATGCGCTCTGAAGAACTTTCTGCTTTGCAAGGTCTGGAAAAGCAGGTGCTTGCGATTATTTCTACGCTTAAAACTAATGATTTGCATTTTGATGTTAAAGTTGTGGGTGATCGTCCGAGCGGATATTTATCCAGCGACCATAAGCTAGTACAGGGTAGTTTGGCGGTGTTACAAGTTATTGGAGTACGCGGACATTTACAAACGGGAAGCACTGACGCCAATATCCCACTATCTGACGAGTGTCCCGCCGTGACGATTGGCATTACGCAGGGCGGAAACGCACATCGTCTGGACGAATATATTGAAGTTAAGCCAGTACAAGCCGGACTGAAACAACTGATTATTTTTGCGCTGGCGAGTGCCAGAGAACGTGACACCGAGTGAGGTTAACTTATGTCTACAATTGATTTGCTGATCGCAGTACGCGATGAACATGCCACCCGTTTTAAGGAAAAGCTATCTACAAATACGTCGTTGCATTTACAGATCGTCAATA
Source organism: Aggregatilineales bacterium (assembly GCA_040219275.1). Lineage (GTDB taxonomy): Bacteria > Chloroflexota > Anaerolineae > Aggregatilineales > Phototrophicaceae > JAVJSU01. The sequence continues at coordinate 91,583 of JAVJSU010000003.1, forward strand.
ATAAAAAAGATGCGTTGGATGTTTTAGCGGATCGCAATGTTCATACAGATGTATTTGTGGTGGACAATGGGCTGGAAGATGTTTATCTGCTGATTACAGAATTACGCCAAAAATATCCGCGTTTGCTGATTATCCTTGTGGATGAAGACGCTGATTTCGGGATGCCGGGGCAGGCAGATGATATTTCTACTGAGCCATTCCGCCATGATGATCTCGTCAATAAGATCAAACGCTTGATGTCTGATCGTCAATTGGAGACGTTGCGCTCGGATAGCTTGCCCGCAGTGCGTAATATCGCGCAACGCTTACGAACCGCAAACGGGCGCACCGGCAAGCATGAATCGGCTGTGGCAACCTGCAAAGACATGGGCTATGACTATGTAGCTTACTATAACCTTGAAACTAAAGAACCAATAAAAATGGAATTGCGTGCACAACAGGGACCGCCAGCCATAACGTCGATTGCCCCGAAAATTGCAACCGCGGATGATTTGATGGGGTGGGTGGTGCAAAATGGTCAAAGTCGGATCGCTGGACATAAAGATACCCCTAATCATCCAATGGTCGCACGCGGTAGATTGGGAATCGTTGCCTGTGTGCCGGTAGCTTTCAGTGGGCAGGTGTATGGAGTGATGGTGATTTGTAATGACCGCCCAAATTCATTAACGCAAGAAAATGTCATGATGATTGAGTTAGTTTCAGCACAACTTGCGGCGGCATTGAGCAAAGAACGTTAAATAACAGGGTGATATGAGTTTCTCAGCGCAATATCACCCTGTATCTAAATTAAGCCAGTTGCTTTAAGGCGGCTTCGAGGCGATCAATTTCCGCATGGGTGTTATAGTGCGCCAAACCAACGCGCACCATGCCATTTTCCGAATGATTCAGGCGATCCATAATTTCCACGGCGTAATAATCCCCACTCCACACATAAATATCCTGACTCGCCAGATGCGCCGCAATTTCATCCGGGGTATGTCCTTCTATGGTGAAGACGACTGTCGGCACGCGGTCTTCTAAACGCGTCTGATCTGTAATCCCATAAATTTTCGCGCTGTTCAGGTTGCCCAAAACCTCTAACAAATGGGATGCTAGTTCACGCTCATAATCACCCAGAACCGCCATTGCCGTTTTGAGGTGTAGCTTGCGTTCAGTCAGTTGTTGAAATTGTGATTGATATGCCTCACCATACTGCTCACCGATGGTGGCGAAATACTCAATCGCCGCGCCGACTCCCGCAATCGTTTCGTAACTACCTGTCCCGACTTCCCAGCGATGGGGTGGTTTGTCTTTTGACGGGCGGACTTTGTAAACAGGTAACGAGGCGAGTAGCTCATATTTGCCCCACAAAATGCCAATGTGAGGACCGAAAAATTTATAGGCAGAACACAACAAGAAATCGCACCCTATCGCCTGCACATCAATGGGTAGGTGAGGTGCACTTTGTACCGCATCGACGACATGATAAGCACCCGCCGCATGTGCCATTTCAGCAATTTGCTTAACAGGATTGATAGAACCCACCGCATTAGAGGCATGAACGGTGGCGACAATTTTGGTTTTGTCCGTTAGGGCGGCTTCCAGCGTATTCATGTCTAATGTGCAATCTTCGGTGTTGATATCTACCCAGCGCACAATTAGATCATGGTCGCGGGCGATCAGTAACCACGGAGATACGTTGGCATCGTGATCCATGCGCGTCAGGACGATTTCATCGCCTGCGTTTAACGTTTTAGCAAGCGCCCGACTAAGGCTAAAATTTAAGGTCGTCATGTTAGGACCAAAAGCGATTTCCTGCGAATTCGGCGCGTTCAAAAAATCTGCCATGAGTTCGCGGGCGTTTTGGGTCATTGTATCGGTTCGTTGGCTAGTGGCGAAGGTCCCGCCGGAATTGGCATTCATTGTTGTGTAGTAATGGCTCACCGCATCAATGACAGATTTTGATACCTGTGTGCCAGCCGGATTATCGAAAAATACAGGAAGGGTGGATTTTCCAGCAACAGGCTGGTGGAGTGCCGGAAATTGTGCGCGGATTTTTTCTACATCAATCGTCATAGTTGACCTTTTAAGTGTGCTTTCGCGGAAATTGTTACTTCATGAAATCAGTGCAAATTCTGATTGCAAAGTAACAGACTTCGGGAAAATTCGCAATGTGATTGGTTATGCACGGTCAATAGCTTCTCTGACAAGGCGTGTTTTGCTGATGAAATGTTCGTCATAGACTATTTCGTTTGGGCGTGGACGTGGGAGGTTGATGCCGATATCTGCGATGATTTTGCCGGGACGTTGGCTAAGTACAAGCACACGATCCGAAAGCAAAACCGCCTCCTGAATATCATGGGTCACCATCAGCGCAGTTTGTTGATACTTTTCCCAGATATGCAAAAGATCAAAACTGACTTTTTCGCGTGTGAGAGCATCCAATGCACCGAACGGTTCATCGAGTAAGAGCACTTCCGGTTTTTGGATCATCACCCGTCCTAGCGCGGCACGTTGCGCCATGCCGCCTGACACTTCTGCGGGCAGAGCATCGGCGAATTCCTGTAGACCTAATGTGGGTAACAAGGTTTCAACTGCTTGATAACGTTTTTCTTCCCCTATGCCCTGAAGCTCCAACGGTAAGGCGATGTTGTCGCGGATCGTCCGCCATGGCATTAGATTCGCATTCTGAAACATCATACCGACCTGTGGTAATGGCTTTTTCACCTGTATTTCACCGACCCACGCACTGCCATGTGAGGCGCGTTGCAAACCTGCAAAAACCCGAACCAAGGTACTTTTGCCACTGCCACTTGGACCGACCAAACACACAAAATGCCCCGGTGTAATGGCAAATGTGATCGGTCCAAGTGCCGGGAGACTTCCACCCCCCGGCACCTCGAAATCAACAGTCAAGTCTTTTGTTGAAAGACCTACCGCCATTAGTCTTCACTCATCATTGCGGGTACAAAGTCATTTGTATATGCGATTGCTAAATCAACGTCACCTGTCAGCAAACCCATCTCAACTAGCAGATCGCTGGTCGTTTCCCATGATGCTGGATCAGTCATGCCGAGTACTTCTGCTTGCCACAGGTCAATGGTGGCGAGAAGTACCTGAAACTGAATGAGGTCTTCCGGTGGGAATTCATTACTGAGTTCCGCGAAAAGCGCTTCGTTGCTCGCGGTGATGGCTTCGTGATCCGGTTCGGTTTCAAGGAATGCTTGTTGTACCTCTGAAGCACCCTCTAGCGCGGCTTGCAAGGCATCGTTGATGGGTAAGCCTTCAACATAATCAAGACTGATGAGATAGGCTTGTGCCGGATTGTTAATCGCATCGCGCAATCCCCGATCAAAGGCGCTGACTACTGCTTGAATTAGTTGTGGATTTTCAGCGATGGTTGTTTCATTGGTGATAATTCCGTTGGAGACAAGGTCGACTGAGCCAGCAACGGGAATGACGGTAACGCTCGCAATGTCACCACATTCGCCTGCATCTGCACGTTGCTGAATCTGTAGCGGTTCGTTATTGGAATAGACCGTGGCGGCATCAACCCGACCAGCACAAACGAAATCTGGTGCGGTGAAGCCAATAGACTCCATTTGAATGTCACTTTCATTCATGCCGTTGGCGGCAAGTAGGGCGGTTAAGCCACTATAAGTTGCGCCAAACGGACCCGGTACACCAACGGAAAGTCCTTGCAGGTCCGCGACAGTCGAGGCATCAGTGGTATCAGGAATGACAATGCCTACCGGAAATTGCTGGAACCACTCATAGACATAAACCGCCGGACGACCTCCACTGCGGGCAAGGATGACCTGCTCACCACTGACTACGCCGAATTGCAATTCATTCGCGGCGATCAGATCAACAATCACGTTTTCGTCTAAATAGTCGACTATTGGATTCAGCCCGACTTCCTCAAAATAGCCTTGTTCCTGAGCGACATACAGCGGCGAAAATTGAATATTTGGCACGAATGTGAGTGCAAAATTCAGGTCTTCGGAAGTCTCCTGTGCCGTGATGCTAATTGCGGTTGAGAGTACCAATAAAAGTGAAAAGATAAGGGTAAAGCGTTTGAGAATCATTGTGTTTCCTCTGCCGTAGATATAAAAAAACCGCCATTCGATTGAACGACGGGGCAGTTTTTGGGGAGACTCAACACAAACAGATTTCCGCGAAAGTCAATAATTCGAGGAAATTCAAAGTACAGGAGCACAAGTGTGTTCCTGTTTGCGTTTGAGCACCTTCTCCCATCCGGACTATGACCGTCGGCTCTGGTATCTCACCAGAATCCACCGGCATGACAACGAACTGTCATGACGCATTAGCAAAATTACCGCTAATGACACGGGTCGCGGGCTAATCCTCATTAATATTGATATTATTGAGGCATCACCGCCGGTAGGGATTTTCACCCTGCCCCGAAGGTACATTTGCAGTATAGCAAACTGTTGTTTGAAATGCGATAGATCACGGTCAGATTTGCAGGACATTTTTTGCTGGCTTATTTGATACGTTTCAGGGTATGAAGTTTGGTTTCATACCCTGAAATTATCCTGATAGGACAGTCAGATGAGCTGTCTATTGAGGCTTGTTGTCGAGGATTTCTTCGATTTTCTCGTTAATTTCGTCGGTAATCTTAACATCCAACGCCTTTAAATTTTGCTCAACTTGATGAGGCTTGCTCGCGCCGGTGATGACACTGCTGACGACTTTGTTTTTCATTGCCCATGCAAGTGCGAGTGCCGGTGTGGTTGTGCCCATTTCACCCGCTAACGCACCCAGTTTTTTCACTTTTGCAAGGTTTTCGTCGGTTAATCCACGATCTAGCCAGTTTGAGTTCGCACCACGGCTTCCTTCAGGAACACCATCGTTGTATTTACCCGTTAATAATCCGCCTGCTAGCGGACTCCAGACGACCAAGCCGATCCCGTATTTTTCACAGGTGGCTTCAACTTCGCCTTCCACCTGATCGCGTACCAGCATGTTGTAAATCGGTTGTTCGGTGACGGGGCGATAGGTATTCACTCTATCGGCGATTCCCACCGCTTCTTCGATGTTCGCGGCTGACCACATGCTGGTTCCCCAGTATAAGATTTTGCCCTGTTGGATTAGATCACTGATTGCGCGAACGGTTTCTTCTGTTGGGGAGTCCGGATCGTAGCGATGGCAGAAGAAGATGTCTAGATAGTCCATATCGAAACGTTTGAGTGATTTTTCGACGGATTCGATGATATGCTTGCGGGAAAGTCCGCGATCATTCACATTATCAGTCATGGGCCAGAAGGCTTTAGTGCTGACGACTAGATCACTGCGTTTGTAATCTTTCAGCACTTTGCCGACGACTTTTTCGGCTTCACCAAGTGAATAAATATCGGCGACATCAATGAAGTTCACACCATTCTCTATTGCCGTGCGTATACACTGTTCCGCGAGATCATCTTCTACTTTGTCGCTTCCGTAGGTTAGCCATGCGCCGAGCGAAATCGCGCTGACCTTGACCCCTGCGTTACCAAGTCTGCGATATTCCATAATTATGCCCCTTTGTGAGTAAATTGAATAATCTAGATTTGATTATAACGATGCTTGCTTAACGGAGGTAGTTTGCTAACGAAATTCACAGTTTATATAGCGTTTTAATCATTAAGCGGACACAATTCGCTATTTAAAGGGTTCGTTCCGCTGTAGTCAGCTATAATATTGTGTATGGTTGAGTCTAAAATAAATGGGAGAAGAAACGACAGTGAACACGATGATTCAAATCGCGCCATCTATTTTGGCGGCGGATTTTACACGGTTAGGTGAGCAGGTTCAGCAAGCGGACGCGGCGGGCGCTGATCTGATCCACATTGATGTGATGGATGGGCGTTTTGTTCCGAATATTACGATGGGACCGCTGGTTGTGGAAGCCGTTCGGCGGGTGACAGATTTACCGCTTGATGTTCATTTGATGATTATCGAGCCGGAACGCTATATTGATGCCTTCGCGGATGCAGGCGCGACCAACATCACAGTACATATTGAAGCTAGCCCAAATTTACATCGTACCCTGCAACTCATTCGTGCGCGCGGATGTCGGGCAGGGGTCGCAATCAATCCACACACACCGGCAAGTGCGCTCGGTGAACTGATGTATATGATTGACCTGATTAATGTGATGACCGTTAATCCAGGCTTCGGCGGGCAGACTTTTATCACCGAGATGACATCTAAAATTGCGCGGTTGCGGGCGATGAGTGGTGATGCGAAACGCTTTATTGATATTGAAGTGGATGGCGGAATCAACGAAGAAACTGCGATGACTGCCGCACAAGCCGGTGCCAATATTTTGATCGTTGGCTCTGCATTGTTCAATAATAGCGGGACAATCGCTGAAAATATGTCAGTCATGCGTTCCATTCTAGCTGAAGCACAGCAGTAATTAGTCGTTCTAAAAGTTGAATTTTAGGCGTGGTTTTCATTTTGATTACAGGATAAGCGTGTATCCTTGCCTGCATTTTTGGGTTTCTAATACTACCACGGCAAAAGGGATTGCTTTGATTCATGGGGATAAATTTATATTTTTTGAATGCTTATTAAGGTATTGCATATGGTTGCTGAAATTCGACGGCGCGTTTGTGATGGTCACTTTCTAAAATGGTTGGTTGCGGCGGGTCTGGCGTGGTTGGAACATAATCAAGAACGCGTGAATCAAATGAATGTTTTTCCTGTGCCTGATGGCGATACGGGAACTAATATGCGGTTGACAATGGTTCGCGCCTATCGGGAAATCGCACAACTTGACGAAAAGCATGTTGGGATTGTCAGTGATAAGGTCGCTTTCGGCGCGTTGAACGGTGCGCGGGGGAACTCCGGCGTGATCCTATCTCAATTGCTACGTGGATTTGCGGATGGGTTACAGGGACATGATGTGTTCGATGCGCCTTTGTTTTTGCGTGCATGTCAGTTTGCTGTAGAAAAAGGCTATAAGGCAGTTGTTGAGCCAGTCGAGGGGACGATTCTCACTGTGGCACGGGAAGCGGTTGCTTCGTTTGAGAACAATGCAAAACCCACCGATGACTTAGGTGATTTACTGGATCAATTGCTTGAGGCGGCACGACAATCTCTGAGTAACACGCCAAATTTATTGCCCGTGCTGAAAAATGCCGGTGTTGTCGATTCCGGTGGACAGGGACTGGTGTTTATTCTTGAGGGAATGTCGCGTTTGATGCACGGTTTGCCGGTGGATTTACAAGCCGACGAGTCGCTCCTCGCGCAATCAGATGATTGGCAATCTGCGCTTGTGCCGGATGATGAAGAGGGTTACGGCTATGATGTGCAATTCCTAATGAAGGGCGAACAACTAGATGTCGCGCAGGTACGGGCAGATATTGATGCGATGGGCTGGTCTACGCTGGTTGTGGGGGATGCGAATCTAATAAAAGTACATGTTCATGTGTTTGATCCCGGTGAGCCAATCAGCTACGCGATAAAAACCGGCGCGTCGATTGATGATGTTGTGGTAGAAAATATGCAGGAGCAATACCAGCACTACGTTGAAGACCGTGTGATCCGCGAATCTCATGGTCAATCCGCGCTAGATGTTGAAAGTGTTGGTGTGATTGCCGTTGCAAATGGGGAAGGGTTGGTGCGCCTTTTCAAACAGGAGTTACAAGCCGCAATTGTGATCGAGGGTGGACAGACCATGAATCCGAGTGCGGAAGACTTTTTGCACGCGATTGAAAAACTCCCGAACAACGAAATTATTTTGTTGCCGAATAACAAAAACATCGTCATGGCGGCGAAGCAGGCGGCTTCGTTAGCTCACCGTAATGTCAAAGTTATTCCGACAGTGACCATGCCGCAAGGAATTGCCGCGATGCTGGCGTATCTGGATCATCGTGATGCGGGTGACTTTGAAATGTTGCGCGATGCGATGCGTGATTCAATGGCGCACATCAAAACCTTAGAAGTCACAATTGCCACGCGTGATGCCACAATCAATGAGATTGCTGTGCGTGAGGGACAATTCATTGGTTTAGTAGATGGTGACCTTGTACTTGCTGGTGACGACCTTGAAATTATAATCCACGATCTGCTCTTGAAAGCGGGGGCAGACGAAATTGAACTGGTTACGCTATACTATGGGGCAGGGGTTAACGAAGCACAAGCACAAATTCTAACAGAAACACTCGCCGGGGACTTCCCTGCGCTTGAATTTGTTGTCGTTGCGGGTGGTCAGCCTCTTTATCCGTATATTATCAGCGTAGAATAAATGCCAGAAATACGAATTGTTACCGATAGCGGAGCACACTTTTCTAATCCGTATTTTGTTTCTCAAAATCAAATTACGGTTATCCCGAATAAGATTGATATTGGTGGCAAGATTTATCGTGAAGGAATCGATATTAACGCCACTGATGCCATGCAATTGATCGCACGGCAATCTATCGCGCCGACGGTCACTGCGCCTAGTGTTGCTGAGTATGTGGAGATGTTTACCCGTGTCTCACATCACTGTGAGGCAATTGTCTCTATTCATACCTCGCGCGAGATCTCTTTGAGCTGGCAAAATGCGCGTGCCGCCGCCCAACAACTTTCCGGGCATTGTGAAATTGCAGTGGTTGATTCACAAAGCATCTGCGCCGGACAAGGGATGCTAGTGCGTGTTGCTGTTCAGGCTTGCGAACAAGAAGGCACAGTTGATGATGTGGTGCGTAAGGTGCGTGGTGCGGTAGAGCGCGTTTATTCCATGTATTATGTTGAGAATGTGGATTATCTCCTGCAAAATAAAATCATGAGCGCCTCACATACCATTCTCGGCAAGTTACTTGGAATCAAACCCTTTCTAACTGTAGAAGAAGGGCGCTTGGTTGCCGTAGAAAAAGTGAGAACCCGTACTCAGGCAGTAGAACGATTGTGTGAGTTTGCGGTAGAATTTGCAGAGATAGAAGATGCGGTGATTTTACAACACAAAACGCACACAACAGATCAAGCCCGCATGTTGCACGACAGATTATCACAAGAATTTCCTGATCGCGCATTTCCGACAACCGTTTATGGTACGTTTCTGGCGACCTTAATCGGTGCGGATGCGACAGGGATCGTCATCCTCGAAGAAGAGATGGAACTAGAAGATGACTTTTAAGAAAATTAAGTTTGTGGCTGATAGCGTTTGTGATATTCCCGATCATCTGGTTGAAAAATGGGATATTTCCGTTGTACCCTGTTTTATCAATTATGGTGGAGAAAGTTATGCGGATGATGGAGTAGAACTCGTCCGTGAGAATTATTACCGTCAACTACCGGATATGAAAGAAACGCCAAAAACATCAGCGATGTCGCCGGAAGTTGCGCGGGCAGGGATTGAGCGTGCCTATGAAGGTGCTGACCATGTTATCATCATCACAACACCTGCAAAACTCAGCGGCATCAATAATGCGATGCGTCTCGGTGCGGCGGACATACCATCAGATCGGGTCACACTGTTTGATAGTGGGCAGTTGAGCCTTGGCATCGGCTGGCAGGTGTTGGTCGGCGCGGAAGTTGCCGCCAAAACGGGTGATGTGAACGAGACGCTAGAAGCGATTGAAAAGGTTAAACAGCAACAAAAAGTCTATGCTGGTCTTTATACGCTAGAATTTCTGAGGCGTAGTGGGCGTGTTGGCTGGGCGGCGGCAAATATCGGTGCGTTGTTGCAAATCAAGCCTGTAGTACAGGTCTTAGATGGTGATGTTGACCCTGTAGCACGGGTGCGTACCTTTAAACGGGTCATTGATAAAATTGCTGATCTCGTCCGCGAACAAGCACCATTAGAGAAGCTGGCTATACTACATATTGATAATCAAGAAGCGCATGATTTGTTGATGGATCGTTTATCAGATGTGCTTCCAGAAGATACCATTACCGGCATGATTGGTCCGACTCTCGGTACGCATACCGGACCCGGGACAATCGGCGCGGCAATTTTGAGAAAAGGTTGGAGCTAAGTTACGTTATGCCATCCGCATTAGAAAATCTTATCAAAATTCTGAAGTTAGAGCGCGATCAGGGTTATAAAAACACCGCTGTAATCGGTGGATTAGCCGCCTATAGCGCAAATTGGTCTGAAAAGGCACACAAGCAAGCACGCAGACCGGAACATCATTTGCTCGTTGACGAAGTTGAAACCCTTCTCGGAAGTTACGAAAACGTCGAGAGCAAGACGGAACGCCACACATCTGTTACCTATATGATGGATCGTATTATGGGGCGTGTGCCACCGCCACCTGAATATCAGGAGAAGCTAGACAAGGGCGCTTATGATATTCCCACGACCACTGACGATGCGAAACAGCCCGAAGAAGAGAAGCGAAAACCTCCCACAAGGGATGAAAAATCGGGTAGCCAACGTGAGAAATCATCTAGCCGAAATCAGGATCAGAGGTCATCACAGCAGGATCAATCTAAATCCAGGCGCAAGCCTAAGGGTGGTGATTCAAACGCCTCTTATGATGGTGATTCATCTCATCAAGGCGATTATGATTCGCCGGATAATGATTATGCCTACAGTGGGCAAAAAGGACAGTCGGGTTCACGAGAGATGGTATCCGATATTCCTGCGCCGCCGCGCTTGACGCGTGTTCCGCGTAAATCTCGCCCTCAGATGGACTCTGCGGAAGCCACCGATATTTTACGTGGGCTAAACGCGGATGTTTCGACGGTCAAGGGGATCGGTCCGCGCATGGCGAGTTCATTAGAAAAACTCGCGATTGAGACCATTAATGATCTCCTGTTTTTCCTGCCACGCCGTTATGACGATTACACACAACTGACTTATATCAGCAAGTTACAACCGGAAACAGTGACGACTGTCATCGGTACGGTGACGAATACAGAAATTCGCATTGCTCGTAACAATCGCAAAGATTTCTACCTTGAATTAGATGATGGTTCTGGTGTGCTGGGGATTATGTTCTTTGGTCAACACTTTCTGGTGAAGAGCATCCGTAAGGGTAAGCAACTGGTTGTTAGCGGTAAGGTGAGCTACTTTGGCAATCGGATGCAGATGTCTAACCCCGAATGGGAGGAGTTGGACTCCGAAAATTTGCATACGGTTGGCATCGTTCCTGTGTATCCGCTTACTGAAGGTTTACGTGCGCGTGCTCTGCGCCGTTTGATGAAGAAGACAGTCGACTATTGGGCGGAACGCATCCCCGATTATGTGCCTGAAGCAACGCTTGATCGTGCAGAATTGGGTGATCTAGGCTGGGCGCTTAAAAACCTACATTTCCCTGAAGGTATGGATCACTTACATCATGCCCGTCGGCGTTATGCCTTTGACCAATTACTACTGCTTCAATTGGCGGTGATGGCTAATCGGCGCGAGTGGCAATCGCAACCCGCGCAAGCCATTCCGGTGGATGACGGCTTTCTTGAGTCATTCATTGATGCGGTTTTTCCTTATCCGTTAACCTCGGTTCAACGCCGTTCTATTGAAGATGTCCGCCGTGATATTGCGACGACAACCCCCATGAATCGCTTGTTACAGGGGGATGTTGGCTCCGGTAAAACGGCGGTAGCGGTTACTGCACTGGCAATGGCGTTCCAGCAGGGTAAGCAATCGGCAATCATGGCACCGACGAGCATCCTCGCTGAACAACATTATCGTGGGATCAGCGAGACGATCCGAAACATGCCGGGCGATAGAAAGCCGGTTGTTGGTTTGCTGACGGGTTCATTAACCTCTACTGAGCGTGACGCGATTTACAGCGGTCTAGCAGACGGGTCGATTGATATTATCATCGGGACCCATGCGCTAATTCAAGAGGGCGTGGAATTTAAAGACCTGGCGCTGGTGGTGATTGATGAACAGCATCGCTTTGGCGTTGAACAGCGTGGAAGATTACGCGGTAAAGGCACCAATCCGCATCTGTTGGTGATGACGGCGACACCGATTCCGCGTACTTTGGCATTAACGCTCTACGCTGATCTTGATTTGTCCGTTATGGATGAGATGCCACCCGGACGTATCCCTGTACAGACACGCGTCATCGAACCCATCGCACGGGAACGTGTATTCAGCTTTGTTGAGGCGCAGGTCAAGGAAGGTCGCCAAGCCTTCATCGTTTACCCGTTGGTAGAAGCGTCCGATAAAATCGAAGCGCAATCCGCAGTAGAAGCCTTTGAACGATTGAGCAAGGTTTTCTTCCGCTATCGCGTCGGCTTGTTGCACGGGCGGATGAAACCCACTGAAAAAGACGATATTATGGCGGCGTTTGCCAATCACGAATTCGATATTATGGTAACGACCTCGGTTGCTGAAGTAGGCGTAAATATCCCGAATGCCAGCGTGATCGTCATTGAGGGTGCGAATCGTTTTGGGTTGGCGCAATTACATCAGTTTAGAGGGCGTGTGGGGCGAGGCGAACACAAATCCTACTGTTTACTCATTCCTGATACTGTGACAGTTGAATCTGAAGAACGGCTGAAGGCGATGGAAGAAACTACCGACGGCTTCAAATTAGCGGAAATTGACTGGAAATTGCGCGGTCCTGGTGATCTTGTAGGCACACGGCAAAGCGGACGTACTGTGCTCCAGATTGCAGAAGCGGCAACGCCTGATCTGGTTGCGCTGGCTCAGCAAGAAGCACGCACCATCTTTGAAGAAGATCCATATTTGGGACAGTCTGAGCATTTGCTATTGGCACAACGCGTAGACATGCTCTTTAATGAAAATGCGGATGTGAGCTAGCACAATAGTCTAAATAAAGTATTCTGAGTAAGGTGAATCACTTTACTCAGGTTTTTATTGTTATGTTTATTATGATTAGTGGAGTTTAGTATGACGCGTACCGTTGTTTACCCCGGCTCTTTTGACCCGATTCACAATGGACATATTGATATTGCAAGTCGTGCGTCAAATATTTTTGATGAGGTTATCGTCGCGGTTTATGATATGCCGAAGAAGAAATTACTGTTCAATGTGGATGAACGGGTACAGATGGCGGAAACCGCCTTACAGGACTATGGTAACATAAAAGTTGCGCGATTTTCAGGATTGGTTGTAAACTATGTTCAATCAGTAGGTGCAATAGCAATCTTGCGTGGCTTACGGGTATTTTCGGATTTCGAGTTTGAATTTCGCTACGGCATTGCCAATCGTAAACTCGCACCGGAAATTGAAACTGTGGCAATTATGTCTGATGAGAATCACCTACACATCAGTTCCAGCACAATTCGGGAAATTGCGGAACTGGGGGGCAGTGTAAAATCAATGGTGCCAGCATTTATCGCGGATGCACTTGAAGATCGTTTTACAGAACTACATAATAACCAAAGTAGCCCGGGATACAACATTAGTATCCGCGACTAACACGACTTTTTAGGGAGGGGTAGCCCATGGATATTCAACATCTGGTAGATCGCCTAGAAGATTTGATTGATGAAGGGCGGCACATGCCGTTTAGTAAATTTACGATGGTTGATGAAGAGCGTGCGCTTGAAATTATTGACCAGATGCGCATTTCTATTCCAGAGGAAATTGAAAAAGCCTCACGCATTTTGCAACAGCGTGATCGTGTGCTGGCGCAAGCCAACGAAGAAGCCGCGCGTATTTTGCAACACAAGCGGAAGCAAGCAGACGAGATTCTTGATCAAGATGTGAGCGTGCAGGCGGCACAGAATCGTGCGGCGAACATCATTGAGCAAGCCCGTCAGGAAGCGTCACGCATCACAACCGAAGCGGATACCTATGTGTTGCAGGTATTGAGCAGATTAGAGCATCAATTGACAAAGAATCTGAATACGGTACGCAATGGTATCAATGAGGTTAATCAACAACCTCCGCGCACCACAGAGGATGAAGTGACCGGCACTCCCGCACAATTCCCTGAGCGTCAATCCTCCGAAAATCAACGCATTGGCATTAGCCTGAAGCGTGCGGATGACGTAGATCAATCATAAAGCGTTAAATTCGTAAGCTGACAATATAGAGCATCATTGTGATGCTCTCTTATTATTTTATGCGGTTGTGGATTTAGCCTGCCGCCGTTTCGATCGTAACATTGACTTCATCGAGAATAATCTCGTCGCCGTTTTCGTCCATACTCACAAGTTGTACTTGGGCAATTTCTTCCACATCTGCAAGATCAATCGCTACATTCCACGGGACTTCATCAATAAAATATGGATTTACGATGATTAGTGTTTGCTCTCTGATAACGCGGTCTTCGGAGTCAATCAACCGTATCGTGAGAAAATTCCCCACAATGCCCGAAGCACTGCCTTCAATTTGAATAGAATCGCCGCCGATAGTGGACTCATCTTCCGGAAAAATGATTGTCCCGAAGGTTCCTTGCGGGCGGTAGCTCAGGTCTGCAATGATGAGTTGTGATGTGGCATAAGTTGTTGCGCCATCTTCAGAGCGTATCGAGAGGGTGGTTTGGAGAGGCTCACCGCTGTAATTGAGCGGGATTTCTACGCTCCACGTTGATCCTGAAATTGTGGTTGTTGTCTGATTATCTTGATTTGCGAGCACAATTTGGATTGGACGCTCAGAATCTCCCTGAAGTGTTCCCTGTACGGTGAGTGCTTCTGCATAAATGACTGTGCCGTTTGCAGGGTAGGTAATCGTGACCATGGTGTTAGGCGTATCTTCAGTTGTGCAGGATGCGAGCAATAAGAATGGTATCAGCAGAAGTATTTTTTTCATGGCTATTCCAGATCGTTTTGTAAGACGTGTGTACGTTATACTATCGGAAAGAGAGTTATGCGAATACTTTACTTTAGAAAAAGGATTATCCATGAGTGAGTCTCTTCATCTCGATACACTGGCAATCCATGCCGGACAAGAACCCGATCCCACAACCGGCGCAATTATGACACCGGTTTATATGTCTTCAACTTTTGTACAAACCGCCCCCGCTGAACATAAAGGCTACGAATATAGCCGGAGTGGAAACCCCACCCGCACCGCATTGGAAACGCTGATAGCAGAAATCGAAGGCGGACGTTACGGTCTGGCGTTTGCCAGCGGATTAGCGGCAATTGATACCATTGTGCGTCGCTTTAACCCCGGTGACCACATTATTGTCGGCAATGATGTCTACGGTGGCACCTATCGCCTGTTTGAGAAGGTCTATGCACGTTATGGGTTGCGCTTTAGCTGGGTCGATCTCAATGATTTGGGCGCGGTTGATGCCGCCTTTACACCGGAGACCAAATTGCTATGGTTGGAAACTCCGACCAATCCGATGATGGCACTGGCAGATATTGCCGCGCTCGCCAAATCTGCCCCGCAGGAAGTGCTGGTTGCGGTGGACAACACCTTTGCCAGTCCCGCTATTCAACAACCCCTGACGATGGGTGCGGATATTGTGATGCACAGTAGCACCAAATATCTGGGCGGGCATAGCGATGTTGTCGGTGGGGTGATTGCGCTGAATGACGAACAACTCTATAACGAACTCAAGTTTTTGCAGAATGCTGTGGGCGGTGTGCCGGGTCCGATGGATTGTTTTTTGGTTATGCGTGGAATCAAAACACTCGGTATTCGCATGGAGCGTCACAGCCAGAACGCGTTACAAATCGCACAATTTCTGGAAGATCGTTCTGATGTGAAGCAGGTCATGTATCCGGGGCTGGAAAGTCATCCACAACATGAACTGGCAAAGCGCCAGATGAAGATGTTCGGCGGCATGATAAGTATTATTTTGGAGAGTGAAGCCGCCGCAAGAACAATGGTGTCACGCACAAAATTGTTTGCGTTGGCGGAAAGCCTCGGCGGGGTGGAGAGCTTGATTGAACATCCATATAGCATGACCCACGCTAGCACCGCCGAAAGTGAAATTGCCGTTGATCCCGCTTTGGTGAGATTGAGCGTGGGCATTGAGCATGTTGAAGATTTGCTCAACGATCTACGGCAGGCAATGCACTCCGATTAGCTTAATGATAACGAAAATCCCTATTTCAAACCTTAGAGATAGGGATTTTGTTCCAGATTGCCGTAAAAACCTTAAGGATGAACTGTCATCATCGTTATGATCTGGATAAGGAATTGGGCGTTTTCTGTAATTACTTGAACGGTTGCTATATCCTAACAAAATACCCCTAAATACTAGGGGCTAAACTGTGGTTGATAGCTCATAATATAAGTGGTTAGCTATTTACATACCAAGCTAAGGAGTGTTTTATGCCAGAATATTATCGATTAGGGGTGGAGGAAACACTCCAAGACTTAAAGACAAACCGGGACGGTTTATCCTCGCAAGAAATTCAACAGCGACAAGAAAAATATGGGAAAAATGCTCTGCCTAGAGATGAGGGCATTAATTGGGTGAAATTGATTGTTGGTCAATTCGCCGAATTAATGGTCATCATCTTGATTATCGCGGCAGGTATTTCCCTTTTACTTGGCGATGTTAAGGATGTAATCGTCATCATGGTGATCGTCGTGCTGAACGCGGCATTGGGTATTTATCAGGAATTTCGCGCCGAACAATCCCTTTCCGCGTTGAGTGCGTTACAAGTGCCACTTGTGCGTGTACGTCGTGGTGGCGAAATCCATCAAATTGACGCGGAAGAACTTGTCCCCGGTGATGTCGTTGTGCTGGAAGAAGGTGATCGGATTCCAGCGGATGGACGATTGATTGAAAGCATTAATCTGCAAATTGAAGAAGCCGCCTTAACGGGTGAATCGCAACCTGTTGATAAGTCGATCAAAGCTATTGAAACCACCAGCGATGTGCCGATAGGGGATCGTGTTAACCTCGCTTTTATGGGGACATCCGTCAATTATGGGCGTGGTGTGATGGTGGTGACGGATATTGGCTTAAAGACACAACTTGGTAACATCGCGGCGCTACTGATGCAGGTCGAGGTGGGATCAACCCCTCTGCAACGTCGTATGAATCAACTGGGTAGAACGTTAGCAGTGGGCGCTGGCATTGTCGTCTTTATCGTCTTTATTGCCGGGTTGGTACGGGGTATCCCCTGGCAGGACATGCTTCTCGTAGCGATCAGCCTTGCAGTGGCGGCGGTGCCTGAAGGTCTGCCTGCGCTGATTACCATTAGCCTGTCTCTGGGTGCGGGGCGGATGATACGTCGTAACGCCCTGATTCGTCGTTTACCTGCCGTAGAGACATTGGGTTCAGTGACCGTTATCTGTTCAGATAAAACCGGAACTTTGACGAAGAACGAAATGACAGCAACTTATCTCGCTTTGCCTGGGCATGATGATGTTAAGGTAACGGGCATCGGTTATACACCTAAAGGTGAATTTTTCTTGGAGGGCGGTGATGCGCTTGATCCGAGTAAAGACGAAAGTGTTGCGCGTTTCCTGAAGGCGATGGCGCTTTCTACCAATGCCAGTCTAGAGCAGAAAAACGATGGCTCAAAGCAAATTAACGTCATTGGTGATACCACTGAAGGTGCGATGATCGTCGCCGCGCAAAAGGTCGGCTGGACGAGAGAACAGCTAGAAAAAGACTTGCCGCGTGTCGCCGAACTCCCATTCAGTAGTGAACGTAAAGCGATGACCACCGTTCACGACATCGTGGGTGCAGAGGCAAAATCACTTTTTGATGAAGATGGCTTTATTTCGATTACCAAAGGTGCCCCTGATCGGCTGATTGAATGGGCGACCTATGAGCATGTGCCAGACGGTAGCCGTGAACTTAGCGAAGAGCGCCGTCAAAAGTGGGTTTCTCAGGTTGATGCAATGGCAAGTGATGGGCTTCGTGTGTTAGGTGTTGCCTATCGCCCGCTATCAACAGTACCGGATGAACTTACACCGGAAATTGAGCGTGACTTACATCTGCTAGGGTTAGTGGGGATTGTCGATCCTGCCCGTCCAGAGGCTCAACAGGCAGTTGCTACAGCGCGCAAAGCGGGTATTCGTAGCATGATGATTACCGGAGACCATGCACTGACCGCGGAGGCAATCGCCCGCAATCTCGGCATCCTTAATGAAAATCAACACGCCGTCACAGGGTCACAACTGGATAAGATGTCGGATGATGAGCTTGCAAAGGCACTCAAAGAAACGTCGGCATTTGCGCGGGTTTCCCCTGAACATAAACTCCGTATCGTAAAGGTGTTACAAGATCAGGGCGAAATCGCCGCGATGACGGGCGACGGTGTAAATGATGCCCCCGCGCTGAAACAAGCCGATATCGGTGTGGCGATGGGCATTACTGGCACGGATGTCAGTAAGGGCGCGGCGGAAATGGTGCTGACGGATGATAATTTTGCCTCGATAGTCGCCGCTGTCGAAGAAGGGCGAACGATCTATGACAATATCCGTAAGTTCATCAAATATTTGCTGAGTTCTAATGTCGGTGAAATTCTGGTGATGTTCACCGCCTTGATGGTCGGCTTAAAAATTCCGCT
The DNA here is from genome assembly GCA_040219275.1 of Aggregatilineales bacterium. Classification (GTDB taxonomy): domain Bacteria; phylum Chloroflexota; class Anaerolineae; order Aggregatilineales; family Phototrophicaceae; genus JAVJSU01. The sequence continues at coordinate 109,913 of JAVJSU010000003.1, forward strand.
ACTCGCGATTCAAATTTTGTGGATCAACCTTGTCACAGATGGCTTACCAGCGATTGCGCTTGGTTTTGGCGAGCCTGAGCCAGATGTGATGGATCGCAAACCACGTCCTGTCAGTGAGAGCATCTTTGCGGGTGGTACCGGTGGACACATCATCCGCATCGGCTTATTGATTGGCGTTGTAACGCTCGGTGGGTTTATTTATGGCTTTACGAGCAATAATATGGATCCATTTAGCGCAACACTGGGAATCGAAGAGATGGATCGGACGGAACTCATTTCGCACAACATTGATGAAGAACTTGTACCTGAAACTTGGGACGAGTTAACTGTCGTTGAGCGTAAAGCCATTTTGGAAGACTCCGTGAATAGTGGAGAAGTATTTGCGGAAGAGGGTGGTGAAACGACCATTTTGAGCGAAATTGAGAAAATACCACGTACAATCGCCTTTACAGTACTCGCATTTACGCAAATGTTTGAAGTGATGGCAATTCATGCTGGTGATAAAGTGTCTTTCTTCAAAGGGTGGTTTAAATCCAATCCTCTGTTGTTGTGGGCGGTTTTATCTACCTTTGCCCTACAGCTCATCGTGGTTTATGTGCCGTTCTTTCAGGCAACCTTTGAAACGGCACCGCTATCTGCGATTGATCTTGTTATATCGTTTATGCTGGGTGCAATCATCTTGTTCGCCGTGGAATTGGAAAAGATATTTATCAATTTCATGGAAGAACGTAAATCGGCACAGAGTGCCGCCTAGACACATCATAGGATATGCGTAGATTTTGATGGGGATTGCCAACGCAGTCCCCATTTTGTTTGGTGAATCACGTTGTTTGAATAACTTTCCCGCGCATATCGTGTGGAATAGTGAGATTCATGTGATGCAAGATTGTCGGGGCGATGTCCATCAGTTGTTGATCCATCATGGCGTGGCCCAATCCTGTCGTTGCCGGGTCATAAAAAATAAATAGCCCTTCTTCAGCATGATTTGCGTCATCCGGTCCGGTATCGTTCTGATAGGTGTAATATGCGCCGTGTCCAAGACTGCCCACAGAGCGCCAGTGAAGGTTTCCAAAATAGACCATTAAATCCGGCGCGATATTGCTGACGCTATGATAGATATCCTCTGGCTTCATGACTTTGGTTTCAAGTTGACCGACTTCGGGAACGGTGATTTTCTGTAATTCGGCTGATAGTTGATTGCGTATTTCCTCAAATGCAGATTGCGGGACAATTCCCTGCGGTTCACGCTCCGCGACATTCAAGTAAACCCTGCCGTAATAGCCGCCCATGCCCCATGCGCGGGTTTTGCTCCAATCGACATTGTCTGTATCAAAGCGTGTAATTGCGCCTTCAATAGGGAGAGTCTTAAACGCAAGCCATCCATTGCGCCACAACCACTCGTTAATGCAAATACCGCCGTCCATGCGCTTTACACCATGATCGCTAACGATGAGCACTGCCACATCATCAGCGGCTAGGTCGATGAGTTGTTTGATTTGCAAATCGACTAACTTGTAATAATCTCTAATGGTGTTTTGATAGGGTGAATTTGCTTCATAGGCACGATGTTCCGGATCATGGAAACGCCAGAATCCATGATGAACGCGATCCACGCCGATATTTACGTGCATGAAGAAATCCCACGCCTTCGTTTGAATGGCGTGCTTTAAGACGGTGAATTGCACCTCCGCTAGATCAAACAGTTGCTGTGAAAGTTTGAACTTGTCGTCTGTGCGGAAATCTTTTACATCAAAGGCATAATTCGGTGCAATGCTGAGAATCTCTTGCTTGAAAATCGCGGGGTAGGTAAAAGCGCTCTGAGTGTTGGGCGCAAGGAATCCGCTGATGAGATGCCCGTTGATGGGTTGCGGCGGGTAAGTTTGTGGTACACCAGCGATAAAACACTGCTTATTTTCTGCACTCAGATAATCCCAGATGCGCGGAAATTTGACCGAATGACTGTTTACAACCGCCTGCTTATCATAAGAATAATCAACCCGATTGCGGAATCCATAGAACCCAAGTTCACCGGGATCACGGCTGGTCAACATGCTAGACCATGCAGGAATCGTGATACACGGTGTTGATGACCGTAATGTCCCCCAAGTACCTTGTTGCATAAAGGATTTGATCGTCGGCAGATCGTCTAAGAAGGTATCGAACATAAGTTGTGGTGCGGCGCAATCCAATCCTAATATCATTAATCGTTTCGGTTTTTTCGTGCGAAACGGTCTTTGAAAAATACGCATGGTGTTGACCTTACATTAAAACATCAAACATGAGATTTTTTACATCATGTTTGATGTTGTTTAAGTGAATAGAAATGAAATGAGCATGAAAGCGACATCAGGCTCTTGTAATACGACTACCGATCATCACGAGGATTATGCTGAAACCGTATAATGCGAGCAAAGGACCCATCACAAGGAACATATTCACCGGATCAATTGTGGGGGTGATGAGCGCGGCGGCAATTGCAGTACCGACCACTGCAAAGCGCCAATTCTTTACGAGTAAGCCTGCCGTCACGATACCAAACAATGACATCAGGAAAAAGACGAGCGGTGTTTCAAATGACACACCCATCCAGAAGAGCAAAGCAGTGACGAAACTAATATAATTCTCCGCAGTCCATTCAGGTTTGAAAATGTCTGACTGAAAACCTTCCAGAAATGTGATTGCCGGAGGGATCAGTATGAACCATGCAAATGCCACGCCGATCAAAAACAGTAAAGTGATGGCGGGTAGGGCAGAGAGTAAATAGCGGCGTTCTTTAGAAGTCAAGCCGGGAACGATGAACAGCAAGATTTGATAGGTAATCACCGGAATACTCAAGATTCCACCGACCATAAGTGCTACTTTAAAATAGGTTACCACTGCGCCTGTTGGTCCTAAGACGACCAATCGTTGGGTTTCATCCGGGTAGATATTGGCATAAGGTTCAATTAAATATTGTAGGACATCCCCTGCGATAATCGACCCTAGAATCGTGCCTAACACGACCGCAATCAAGATTTTGAAGGTTCGACCGCGAAGTTCATCCAGATGGTCAAAGAATCCCATCCGCAGTTCGTTGTCTTCGGGTTCCTGTGGGGGTGGAAGTTCACGTTGTTTTCGGTTGCGAAGTGGAATCTTCACGGTATATTGTCCTATTCGTCAGTGCTTCCTGTTCCAGACCATGTACCAAAACCATCTTGCCCCGTTTGATTAGGTGATGATTGTGTTTTACCATTTTCAGATGGTTTTTTCGGGGTTGTTGTATCATCTGTGAGCTTGAATGAAGTCGCTTGTTTAACTTTATCCGCTTCTTGATTGACCTCGTTCATAGCGCTTTTCATTTGTTTGTTTAGGGGTTCAAGCATGTCACCCGCTAAGCGGTTGATGTCACTTCTGGTGGGTAGGTTTTTGGGAAGTTTGACATCGACCCCTGCATCGTCGAATTCGGTCTGTATGCTTGCCATCATCTGGCTCCACATGATGCGTAATTGCCCCATATATTGACCTACAATATACGCCCAGCGCGCCATACGTTGAGGACCGGCGACGATTAGGGCGATGATTAAGATAGCGGCTAATTCCCAGCCTCCGACACCAAAAATGTTCATGCCTGCTTATTCCTCATGACTCAATGTTACCAAGCATCTTCTTTACGGTATCCAGATCACTTGTAATTGCGCCTAGAACACCGTTTACAAAACGTGGCGAACCATCAGCGCCAAACCATTTTGCTAGCCGGACAGCTTCGTCAATGGCGATGGCTGGATTAACACGCCGACCAATCGCAAATTCATAGACGGCAATGCGAAGTATGTTCCGATCTATCGTCGCCACCTGATTTAAGGGCCATTCCGTCGCATATTTCTGGATTACCTGGTCAATAAGTTCAAGATGCTTTATTACGCCGGTCACAATTTGCTCGAGCATCTCGGTTATCTCTAAGTCAATGTGCTCCATTTCTAGCAAATCAAGATTAAATTCTCGGAGCAACAATTGTTCGTTTAGCACCACACCCACCTGATGTCCGGTGCTATCGACTTCATACAGTACTTGTAATGCCATATAACGTGCCGCACTCCGGTCACTTTTTAACCGTTCGTGGGCTATGTCTTCAGTTTTTACCACATCACCCGACTCAAAGTTGGGTGATGTTAATGGCGTATAGTTGTTCAAATGGGATTTTAACTCCTGAATATTACATCCGCCTAAACAGTTTACATCATCCGTGTGTTTTTGACTACGGAAAATTGAGGGGTTGACATCGTATATAGACTTATGATACCCTATAAAAGTTATTGTGAACTGCTATGACCCATTAAGATCAAAGGAGTGGATGCTAAAATGATGATGGATTTCGGAATTAACACAAACGCATAACATAGCACCTGCCTGAACGATCTTTACTGATGCTAAACATCAAAGCCGCAGGTGCCAGCCTCGCGGTTTTCATAACTGTAAGCACGCTTTGCCGTGAGGATGATTGTAGAAACAAACACCTTACGGTTTTTTTCTGCGTAAAACTAAGCTGACTGTTGTCAGTATCGAATTTTCATCCAGTCCGCATTTATCACATTTAATTTTCGATCAGTGTAAGGATGGGAAATCACATGCAACAGTTTATGCCAGAAGACTTAAGTCGTGAGCACCGCCAGATGTTAGTTGAAGAAGCGGCACACGAAAAACTCGTCAGAACTGCACGCGCAACCAAACGCGAAAATCAGCGCCAATTCAATGTTAATCCATTTAGAGTATGGCGACTTATCTTGGTACAGGTAAAGGAATGGCTACAACGCCGTTCACAAGTAACAGTCAAATCTAAGCCGGTCACTGCCGGTAGATAAACCAGAAAGTGTAAACTCATGTTGAATCTACTTGAAAACGATTATCATGTGCGCGAATTGCGCTATCATGCGGAACAAAATCACCGTATTGAGCGGCACCTTGAAGCACTTAAAGACGCAAATGGGCGTTTGCCTAACAACCTTTATGATAAGCTCCGTAAGTTGCTGTCACTCGCACGATGACCACCTTGTTCACAGTCTTTTTAAACAACGCTCTTAGATACTGAGAGCGTTGTTTTTATACGGGTGGGGGGATTTCTGACGGGAGCCGATTAAAGTCGGTTTCTGTGAGTATCCTTATAGCCGGTACATCATCCAGTGACGACATCCAGAAATTGAGTTGTGAGCACAATTCCGCGCTTATCAGGAAGATACATGCCGTTAGATATGCCCAGAAAAGCAGGATAATCACTGCCGCAATACTGCCATAAACAATCTGATAATTGGCGAAATTGGCTAAATACATAGCAAATAGCGCTTTTGCTAATTCTAAACCAATGGCACCAAAAATCGCGGCGGGCCAGATTGCATCCCAATTGACATGTCGCGAAGGGACATAGCGGAATAGGAGTACGAAAATCACCACATTCAGACCCAAAGGCAAGAAGAACGTGCCAATGCTAATCCACACACTCGGATTGGAAATCAGCAATGCGTCTAGTAGCCGGAGCAGTCCCGATGTGACGAAAGATGCCATGATGAGCAGGATGAGAATGAAGGTCATCAGAAAGGCAAGCACACGTTGCCGCCACATGCTCCGGCTTGAAGGGACTTGAAAGATAATATCTAGCGAGGTCGTTAGATTGCTGAACAAACCTAATGCTGACCAGATCAGACCTATGAGCGCGATGAATCCAAACGAACCACTTTGATCTAGCGCCTGACTAATGCTCCGCATAATGATGTCAATCGTTTCACTTTCCGCAGGCAGAAACAATCGTAGCCCATCAGAGATTTGCTGTACCGCCACTGTCGGTCCCACAACTTCGCTGATGACAACAGAAAGTAATAAAGTAAGTGGAAATACCGAAAACACCGCATAGTAGGATAATGCCGCCGCCTGCCGCATACCTTGATTTTTAAAATTCATGATCGCCCGCCAGATATGAATGAGTAATGTTCTTAATGCCGGGGCGAGGCGCATCCATTGCCGCATGATAAACGGGAACGGGGATAAAGAAATCAGCTTGCTTTTCCAATCCAAATCAGTGTATCCTCAACTCACTCTGATAATCTAAGGTGTATTATAACTCCAAATGAAACCTGCATTAATCTTTGATTTTGGCGGCGTGTTAATGAAGACTGTCGATTATGCTCCCCGCCATGCGTGGGATGATCGGCTTGGCTTGCCTAAAGGCACTGTAGAAAAAGAAGTTCACAATGAGGGCGCATGGCGTGACGCGCAAACCGGAAAGATCGAACTGAGTAAATATTGGGATGATGTCGCAGGTCGCTTGAAACTCTCTGCTCATGATGTGGAGAAGCTCGCGGCAGACTTTTATCGTGGTGACGAACTCGACCAGCACTTGATTGAATTTATTCGACAACAACGGAATGCAGATGTTACCGTCGCGCTCCTTAGCAATGATACACACGAATTGTTGCGCCCTAAACTCGCGCATCTAGGGATTGAGTCACTGTTCGATCCTTTAGTCATTTCAAGTGAAATTCGCGTGATGAAGCCGGATGCACAGGCATATCTATCGGTTCTGGAACGCTTGGGTCGACCCGCAGAAGAAACAATTTTTATTGATGATCGTGCTGAAAACATCACGGCGGCGGAATCTCTTGGAATTCATGGTGTGCATTATATCGCCGGTATGGATTTACCAACAATTTTGCAAGATATCTTGCCGATTTGATCTTTGAACGCTAGTGCAGGGAGTTATGAAATGCGCTATGCTAAGTTATCATTATGGTCTTTATAAGGAGTGACCGCACATGAAACTCAATCGTAACACGTTCAACGTCCTTTATCTTTTATTTTTAGCGTTATTCTTTATTGTCCCAAATGCCCTTGCACAAACAAATGATATTAACCCCGATGATATTATTGCCGCCCTGGGTCCACGTTCTGGCAATGGGCTGATCCTCGATATTTTTCTCTACCTGATTTTCTTGTTCTGCATCATTAATATGTTCCTGGTTCCAGATAAGCAATTGACACCGGCGTTGATGAACTTTACAGTGCTCTTTCTTGCCGTGATTTCTAAATTGCTCGTATCAGCAGAGGTTAACGACGCTTCCGCCATCATTGGACCGTGTGATTTGCCCGTGTTAGGTATTAATGCCACAATGTTCGCTTTTCCGTTGATTATGGCGGGCATGGTGCGTACAAAGAAAGTCGGTAGTCCACCTGCACTTTTCACCGGAATCATCACTGGATTGCTGGGTGGCTCTTATTTCTTCCTCTTCTGGGCATTGGCACAACGCACTGGTTGCGAGGCGCTGGCTCCGATCTAAAGTGTATAGCATAACTGCACTTTATAAAGTCGTAAAAGCCGCTCGTTATTCAGCGGCTTTTTAATTCTCTGCGTCTGTCCACAACTCGATACCATCTGTCCAAAAATGGAGTGTGCCGGACGTATCTGTGCGAAAGATGGGCATATCCCCTAGGATGTTTAGAATCGCCTCCGCTGGATCACCGCGCCGATTTGCTGGATCAATTTGAATTGCGATGGCTTGTGGTTGAACTGCGGCGACAAATTCGGGCGACAATGATCGCGCCGTGCCGTGTTGGGGGAGTTGCATGACTGTTGCTAATGGGAACGCTCCCGCCGAAAGCATTTCATCCTGTGCTTCACGGCTAATGTCTCCTGTCAAGAGGAATGAGACTTCACCGTAGCTAATTCGTAAGACAACGGCGCTATCATCCAGTGAATCGCGTATATCCGGTTGCGTGCGTGGATGTAAAATTTCTATCAACACACCATCATCCGTTTCCACCGTATAACCTTCGGTGACGTTAATCATCCGGCTATCAACCAATGATTCTTGCAAGATATTGTAGGCAGTGCTTAGATTGGGTTGTCCGTTCATAAGGACGGTTTCTGCATCGTAGCGCCCAAGCAAAGCAGGCAATGCGCCATAATCGAACTCGTCCGGCTGTGTGATGACGAGCACCTCAATGTCTCGGTCTGTAAAGGGTAGGCGGTCACCGATCTCGGTGAGTAATCGTGACGGAAAGCGCCCACCATCCACCAGAATTTGCGCGCCGCCGGGCGTTTCGATCAAAACTCCGTTGCTGTGTCCAACATCCAAAAACCAGACATCCAATTTGCCATCGGGACGGCTGAAGGCGACAGCTCCCATCAAGATGGCAAGGGCAACGCCAGAAATAAGGATTGTTGCCAGCACTGTTTGGCGACGAACCTGAATGCCTAACCGTTGCCACCAATTTGGTTGTGTCGCGTGCATAAGTGACCATCCCAAAATAATTAGGAAATAGAGCGAAATAAGACGGGAATCAACCCGAAACTCGGTATCTGCGAAGGGTAAATCCGCAAAGGCACGGACAACGCCGATTGTCCATGAAAGCAAAACAAGATCAATCCAGAACAGAATTTGTGCAAGTACCGGAAGGAAAAATGCGACAATTGTCGCCAGCCCGCCAAACAACAAAAGGGGAGCTTGTACGGGAATTATCAGTAAATTGACGAGTAAGGCAACCAGTGATACCTGACTGAAGTAGGCAATAATAATCGGCAGAGCGAAAATTTGCGCGGCAATACTGACAATTAGAGGTTCGGACAAAAAGTTGCCGATTGGGCGGGCATAAGGTGCGGGAAACAGATAAAACAGCAGGGCATTAAAGCGTTTCGTGAGCGGCTCAACAAACAAAGCCAATCCAAGTGTGGCGAAGAAACTAAGCTGAAAACTGATGTCCCACAGGACATTTGGATTGAAAAATGACAATAAGACCGCCACGAACGCCAGCGATGTGGGCACATAGGTGCGTCGATTAAGCACCTGCCCGATGATTAAGAGTCCGCTCATGAGCGCAGCACGGATGACTGCGGCGTTTGCACCAACGAGAATAGTATAGACTCCGATAACAACCAATCCAGTGATGGCGGCGATAGGGCGGGGTTTTTCTGTGCCGGGGCTGAGGATGCTCATGATGACTCCGGCGATAATCACCATGTTAAACCCGCTGATGGCAATAACATGCGATGCGCCAACCCGGCTAAAATCATCTTCAAGGTTTGGCGAAATGCCACGATCCGCGCCGAGTAAAATGCCAGATAATAGACCTGCTTGTGGCTCCGGTAAGGCGTTACTAATGTAACTGTTTGCACGTTCGCGTAGATCATAAAGCGTGCTATAAAATGGGCTACCGTGACCTGTTGAGATTACTTCGATAGCGGCATTGGTCATGATGCTATAAACGCCCTGCCGTGCGAGAAAATCCGCATAAGAAAAGGTGTCAAATTCGCCCGGTGTGATGAGCAACCCCGATACCGTGATGCGATCACCGTAATTTACATTTGCTGTGCGGGGAGCACGTACCAACACCAAACCTTGTGTGGAGATTGTACGACCGCCACGAGTCATCATTTCGGCATTAATGCGAAATTGAATCCGATCATCACGGATGTCCGGCGGGTCGATGATGTTACCTTCAAGCGTCAGACCACTAGTCAAATTATATTGCGCCACATCGCTAGTCGTTGGTACGAGCGAGTAACGCAATCCTCCAAGACAGAGCACCAGCAACACGATATTAAAAATCCGGTAATCTATGCTTGACCAGCCAAAGCCAACACCAATTGCCATGATGAACGATAGCACAATCCACGTCGATGTGGTCATCGCGCTGTTGGTCGCAAGCATCATGCCGATGACCCACGCAATTGTGATATAAACGAGGCGCATATCACCGTAACCTGTTTTTGTAAGCCTAACTTAAGTCTAGCGAAATTTTACAAAATTTGCTTCAATTTTCAGTTGTGGATTTAGTGGAGTTGCTGTAAAGTTCTTGATAGTTGAACAAATGTCTTACAAAATTTCATTCCATTTAAGGAGTTTATTGTTGACTAGATCACACGATCATTTCGTGGCGATTGCCGGAAATATTGGCGCGGGGAAAAGTACACTCACCAGTTTACTTGCGGAGCGGCTAGGCTGGCAACCGTTTTATGAAGCCAATGCAGAGAATCCTTATCTGGCGGATTTTTATGCTGACATGAAACGCTGGAGTTTCCACTCGCAGGTGTTTTTTCTTGGCAAACGTTTAGAGCATCATCGTAATTTGCTAGATTTCCCCAATAGCGTTGTGCAAGATCGTACCGTGTATGAAGACGCGGAGATTTTTGCCCGCAATTTGCATCAACAGGGCAATATGTCTGACCGTGACTATGACGCTTACCGCAATTTGTATCAGGCGATCAGCGCATTTTTGCCGCCACCGAATCTGATTATTTATTTGCGCTCAAGCGTACAGACTCTTCTTTCCCGCATCGAACACCGTGGACGGGAATTTGAACAAGATATTGACCCCGATTATGTGTTGCGCCTCAACACGCTTTACGAACAATGGATTGAAGATTGGACGGCATGTCCTGTCTTGACGTTAGAAATGGACACGTTGGATTTTCAACGTGATCCTACTCATTTTGAGCAAATAGTTGATGCGATCCAGCGCCAATTGCGCCAGACTGTGTAACACGAAAACGTTCATAAATTTGTTGTTGATCTCCGTGCTTTTATGGTGGACAATCCCTACAAACCGTGCTAATGTTGAATCTATATGATTCATCAGATAAATGGGTTCATATGTCCCGCATTGATTTAGGTTCAGACCTGCTGAACTACATCATCAATGAAGGTTTTGAGAGCGGAGATCGTCTGCCGACCATCAACGAACTCAAAGCCCAGGATAAACTCGGCATTAGCACGAGTAAAGTACGCGAACAACTCGAAGTTGCCCGTGTGCTTGGGATGGTAGAAGTCCGCTCCAAAATAGGAACGCGACTTCAGGAGTATTCGTTTACACCGCCCGTTCGCCTGAGTTTGCTGTTTGCGATTGCCCAAAACCCTCAAAATTTTGAACATTTCAGTGACGTTCGCAACCACATAGAAACTGCATTCTGGCATGAAGCCTGTGAGACACTTACAGATGATGACAGAGCGTTGATGCAAGATTGCGTGCTGAAAGCGCGTGAGAAACTCAATGCAAAGTGGATTAACATCCCGCATGAAGAACATCGGCGGTTTCATCTGACGATGTTTTTGAGGTTGAATAATCCATTTGTGGTGGGCTTGCTGGAAGCCTATTGGGATGCGTATGATGCAGTCAAACTCAATCACTTTGCGGACTATGACTATTTACAGGCAGTTTGGGATTATCACGCACGGATCATTGACTTAATATGTGCGGGTGATTATGAGGCGGCGAAAATAGCGTACATTGAACATACACAACTTATACGCCACCAACCGCGTATGCAAAATATGAAGGGAGATCAATCAGAAAATTCGTCAAAATAATCAACATTGTTGCAAAGATCAAGAATTTTAAAGAAAGGATAAACGCGCAAGCGTATACAACTTATGTGTGCATTAGATGTTAGAACCGATCCCAAAACTTCCGGCGCGGGTGAGGATGGTAAAATCGTAAATGATTTTGCGTTCTCAGTGGCGACGAAAAACGGTTCCGGTAGCCAGACCTCTAATGGGGTGTTGGTCAAGGCGCTGTTTAATATGGGTGTTCCGGTCAACGGTAAGAACCTGTTCCCCTCAAATATCAAAGGATTGCCCACATGGTATACCATCCGTGTGAGCAAAGATGGCTATACTGCCCGTCGTGCGACGACGGAAATCGTGATCGCTTACAATCAAGATACCGCCGCAGAAGACATTGCTAATTTACCCGCTGGTGGGGTGTGTCTTTTGCCTGCTGAATGGAAGTGGGGGCATAGCCGCGACGACATTGTCTATTATGAAATCCCGATGAAGGAGATTATGAGCCAGACCGATGTTGCGCGTGAATTCTCTGCCCGTGTGGAAAATATGACGTATGTGGGTGTAGTCGCGCAATTGTTTGAAATCCCACTAGAGGAAATTTCTAAAGCGCTTCTGGAAAATTTTGGCGGTAAAGCAAAACCTGCTGAGATGAACATGAACGTTGTGCGTCTCGCTTACGACTATGCAGAGCAAAACCTAGAAAAACAAGACCCCTACTACTTTGCCTACGATAATCAAACTGAAGGCAAAATCTTTATCACAGGTAATGAAGCCGGTGCTTTGGGTGCGATTTTCGGCGGAGTTGGGGTGGTCGCATGGTATCCCATTACACCATCTACAAGTTTCGTTGATGCAGTAATTAGTTACAAATATCTGCGTCAAGACCCCGAAACAAAGAAAGACACCATCGCTATTGTGCAGGCTGAAGACGAACTCGCCGCCGCCGGTATGCTGGTCGGGGCAGGGTTCGCCGGCGCGCGCTCCCTGACTTCTACGAGTGGTCCTGGCATCAGCTTAATGGCAGAATTCTCCGGTCTGGCATATTTTGCGGAAATTCCGTGTGTGATCTGGGATGTGACCCGTATGGGACCCAGTACAGGGATGCCTACCCGTACCAGTCAGGGTGATTTGTTGTTCACCTATGTGCTCGGACACGGTGATTCACGGCAAATTTGTATTTTGCCTGGTTCGCCGGAAGAAGCATTTGAATATGGCTGGAAATCCTTCGACATCTCCGAGCAATTCCAGACACCCGTTTTCGTGATTAGCGATCTTGACCTCGGCATGAACAACTGGATGTCCGAGCCGTTTGAGTATCCAACTGAGCCGATTAATCGCGGTAAGGTGCTTAACGCCGAGCAATTACAATCCTTCATTGACGAGCATGGCAAATGGGGACGCTATCTGGACGTGGATGGTGATGGCGTGGGCTATCGTACCCTTCCCGGCACAGATCATCCGATGGCGGCATATTTTGCACGTGGTACTGGACATGATGAATTCGCAGTTTATAGCGAACGTAGCGATGTTTGGCTGAAGAATATGGAACGTATTAAGAACAAGCTGGAATCTGCCCGTCAAGCCTTGCCACAACCGATTCTTGATTATGACGAGCGCAAGAAAATCGGCATCATCACCTTCGGTACAAATCATCCTGCGATTACCGAAGCACGTGATCTTTTGAGCGAACGCGGAATCGAGACCAATTATCTGCGTGTACGTGCTCTTCCGATGGCAGATAGCATCACAGAGTTCATCAACAATCATGATCGTGTTTATGTCGTCGAAAACAACTTTGACGGACAACTCTATCAGATCATCAGCATGGAACACGCACAGGATATTACACATCTTACCTCGCTCGCACTTGGCGACGGTCTGCCGATGACGGCACGCTGGGTCGTCGATCAGATTACGACAAAGGAGGCGAAATAATGCCACCGAGAACAAATTCACTGGGTTTATCCCGTAACGACTATAAGGGACGTGCAAGCACCCTTTGCCCCGGCTGTGGACACGACTCGATCTCTAATCAGATCATCAGCATGGCGTATGATATGGGCATCGAACAACACAAAATCCTCAAAATGAGCGGTATTGGTTGTTCAAGCAAGACACCCGCCTATTTTCTCGGACGTTCGCACGGTTTCAACGCGCTTCATGGGCGTATGCCGTCTGTGGTCACGGGTGCATTAATGGCGAATCATACACTGAAAGCCGTTGCCGTGAGTGGTGATGGTGATACAGGCAGTATCGGCATGGGACAGTTTAAGCATGTTATCCGCCGCAACGTACCATTTGTCTACATCATAGAGAATAATGGCGTGTATGGCTTAACCAAAGGGCAATTCTCCGCCACTGCTGATGAAGGACAATTCCTGAAATATTATGGCAAGAATGATATGCCGCCGATTGATCTTGCGATGGAAGCGATTATCGCCGGAGCGACTTTTGTGGCACGGAGCTTTAGTGGCGATGCCAAGCAGGTACAGACTTTGCTACAAGCGGCTATTCGCCATGAAGGCATTGCTGTGCTAGACATCGTCAGCCCATGTGTGACCTTCAACAACAATGAAACCTCAACCAAGAGCTACCCCTATGGTAAAGAGCATGAAATTCCGCTTCATGAGATTCAACTGATTTCGCCGGATTATGTTGATCCGAAAGAAGAAATCACGGTTGATGAGTATGAGGAAGGCGAAATTATTCCGGTGGATATGCACGACGGAACGATCATCCAATTAAAGAAGCTCGGACGTGACCACGATCCGCGTAGCCGGATTCAGGCGATCACAGTTCTAGAAGAAGCACAGCGCGAGCAACTCTTCCTGACGGGCTTGATCTACTATGAAGAGCCACGCCCGACGCTCGCACAGATGGAAAATCTGGTGGATGAGGCAATCGGCACACTTCCCGCAGAAAAATTGCGCCCCTCCAAGGATGCACTCGAAGGCGTGATGGCGAAATTCAAGTAAAGCAAAGTTGCGACTAAAGTATCTCAAAAGTGACCTGCTAAGGGGTCACTTTTTGTTTTGGGATATGCGTTACTTTTCTCTAATGCTTTTCCAGAGTGCATCAATTTCCGCAGGAGATAATTCTAACCATTGCCCGGGCGTTAACCCCTCTAGGGTGATCGTTCCTATTGCGGCGCGAACTAGGCGCAGGGTAGGGTGACCGACTGCCGCAGTCATCCGGCGGACTTGCCGATTGCGCCCTTCGGTTAGCGTCAGTTCAAGCCATGCGTCCGGCACATTTTTACGATAACGGATTGGCACGGGGCGTTCTGGAATATCTGGGGGATTTTCTAATAGACGCACCTGAGCAGGGCGGGTGCGATAATTCTTTATCGTTAGCCCGGTTCGCAATTTTTGCAATGCGCTTTCGTCGGGGATGCGTTCTACCTGCGCCCAATAAGTGCGAGGATGATGATATTGTGGTTCGGTGAGATGGTGATTTAACGTACCGTCATCGGTGAGTAGCAGTAAGCCTTCGCTATCCATATCAAGCCGACCTGCCGAGTAAATTCCCGGCAGGTCTATATAATCAGCGAGGGTGAGGCGGGCTTGCTCATCGGTGAATTTTGTCAGCACATTATAGGGCTTCCAGAAACGTATAACTCGTGTCATTTATTGCCCGCGTGTAGATAGAAAGTCCAGTAAGTCAATTTGCGTCAGAATGCCCATCACATGGCGATCCTCGCTATTTGGCGCTTGCTCTGTGACCAGCGCGATTTTCTCGGTTGTAAAGACACTCATGACGGATTCAATCGGCGTTTCAGCGGAAAGTGTCGGTACGTTCGTTTCAATTACACCAGCGTCTTCTAATGCGATGTGCGCCGCCTCTCCTCCTTGTTGACGAAGCATGTAGCTCAGTAAATTGACTTCATTAACCACGCCTAGCAATTGCTCACGTTCGCCGACAACCGGCAATTGCGAGACATCCATATCTTTGAGCTTGGCGATAGTTTCTGCGATCGTATCCGTACAATGTGCAACTACGATACCATGACGTGTCTTACGGTTAAGCACGGTAGCGACGGTATTTTCCATCCATGAGCTTTCAAGGAATTGATTTTCACGCATCCAATTGTCGTCGAAGATTTTGCTCAAATAACGTGATCCGCTATCCGGCAATAGGACGACCACCATTTTGTCCGGTCCGAGATCACGTTCTGCGGCATAACGTAATGCTCCGGCAACTGCAAATCCACACGAGCCACCGACAAACATGCCTTCCTCACGGACGACACGGCGGGTCATCAGGAAGGATTCTTTATCTGTGACCTGCACAACATCATCAATCACATCAAAATCATAGGTTGAGGGGATAAAGTCCTCGCCAACGCCCTCGACTTTGTAAGAATGGGCTTCTGTCATTTTGCCTGAATAAAAATAGTCATGCAAAATTGACCCGATAGGATCAACCCCCACAATCTGAATTTTCGGGTTCATTTCTTTCAAGAAGCGCCCCACGCCGGAGATTGTTCCGCCGGTACCCATGCCCGCCACGAACACGTCAATTTTGCCCGCAGTCTGTCGCCAGATTTCCGGTCCGGTGCTGTCGTAATGCGTTTGTGGATTGACGGGATTATGATACTGATTAGCGAGGATGCTATTCGGCGTTTCTTCGACGATCTTACGGGCGACACTGTAATAACTGCGTGGATCATCCGGTTCCACATTGGTTGGTGTGACCACCACGCGCGCACCATAAGCACGCAGGACGCGAATTTTCTCATCGGACATTTTATCCGGTAGCACACAGACGCACTTATAACCCTTAATCGCGGCGGCAATCGCCAATCCAACGCCGGTATTGCCAGAAGTTGACTCAACAACTGTACCGCCCGGTTTGAGCGTGCCGTTGCGTTCAGCATCTTCGATAATGGTGATTCCGATGCGGTCTTTAACCGAACTTCCGGGATTAAAGTATTCGACTTTGGCGATGACCTGCGCCCGTACGCCACGCGCTACCCGTCCCAAGCGGACTAATGGTGTGTTGCCCATCGTGCCGAGGATATTGTCATGAATTTGCTCTTCAGTTTGCACATTGTCCACCATAGAAGAGTCTAAGTTTTCGTTAGAAACCATTGAATAGCCCTTTACCTCATCATTGTTCTTGATACTTAACAGTGTAATGCCATAGCAGATTCTAGTCTAGCGGAACGTTTGGGGAGTGAACAACTATCTGCTTGTTTGCATAATCTAGCGTGTCAGATATGATTAAAACTGAATTATCCAACCAAACAAGAGGTGCACTAATGAGCGATGATGTTACTCAAGCAGTTGCCGCCTACAATGCAGGAGACCACGCACAAGCAGGGCGCATATTGACACAAGTTGTTAAAGAGGATAAGACGAACGCGCAAGCATGGTATTATCTAGGGTTAGTTCAGGCTGATCCTGCAAAGCGTAGAACGTGTTTTGAACGTGTCCTGAAGTTAGAACCGGAGCATGAACTGGCGCAAGCAGAATTGGCAAAATTAGGAGTAGCCTCACGCCCTGAAAATGTCCGAGATATACCAAAAGATAAGCCGCAACGAAAATCAGCATTTGATAGCAATGCTTTGTTTAGTAACGGTTTGTTAAGTGCCATTCCCGGCGCGCCCCCATCTGTAAGCATTGGAACTGTGACTTCCCACGCTCAAACAGCGATGCAACAGAGCATTCCTGTTTTTACTGGGCAGGCTGAACCACATACGACCAATACATGGTGGGATTTATTCCTGAGCGTTAGTCTGGTGAGCTTTTTGATCGGCGTACTTAGTGTAATTGATCGCCTCGTACTTGTCCTTAAATTTGAACTGGGAATCGACCTGTTTAGCATTATTTTTCCGCCGATCCTTGCAATATTTATCGGCTTGGCGGGCGTGAGTGCTGGATGCTTCTTTTCACACTGGTACATAACCAGGCAGGAAGGTGGCACTGGCTCATTGCTCAGTCATAGCAGTGGTCTGGTCAGCGTGTGGGTTCCGGCAAGCATCATCCTCGCGATATTTGTTTTTCTGGTGAGTGTGCTCAATACATTGGATGTCTTCAATGGGGGAATTGTTTCACTTGAACGTGTCCTTGTTTTGGGCATTCCGCGTATGTCCGGTTTAACGCTCATATTTACGATTCTGGCGGGCGGTATAGCCGTTTATGCGATGTTCTTGATGAGCAAATTTCTGGTGACCATTCACGCGGTAAACAGTCGTGCGGGATGGATAGCGGCATTCATCATGGTGTTTATTACGGCGCTGGTTTTCTAAATAGTCAAATAGGGGTACGGAGAAATTATCCGTACCCACCTACTCATCACTTTATTGTTTCAACATTGCTAATTTTAGTGCGGCTTGCTTTAACGTCTCATCAGATTTGCAAAAGGCGAAACGCGCCTGCTTACGCACCATATGCTTATGAGCATCGCTATAAAAGAAAGTTGGCGGGATACAAGCCACGCCGATTTTTTCTGTGAGGTACTTGGCAAACGCGACATCATCACCCTCATAAACATCAGAAAAATCCGCCATCACAAAGTACGTTCCCTGTGGCTTTTGTGCCTTTAATCCACCCGCGATCAACCCGTCCATCATCAAATCCCGCTTGACGACATAGGCTTGACGATACTGTTCGAAATAACTCGCTGGCAGACTGAAAGCGTAAGCCACAGCTTCCTGCGCGGGGTGATTGGTGGCGAAGGCGATGAATTGATGCGCCATGCCCATTCCTTTTATTAATTCCGGTGCGCCATATGCCCAACCGACCTTCCATCCGGTCATGCCGAAGGTTTTGCCTGCGCTCCCTATCGTGATGGTGCGCTCAAACATGCCCGGAAGAGTGGCGATGGGAATATGTTTGGCATCATCAAAGACGAGGTGTTCATATACTTCATCACTAATAACGGTTACATCATATTGAATGCACAATTCAGCAATCATCTGCAATTCTTCGAGGCTAAATACGCGCCCTGTGGGGTTATGTGGCGTGTTGAGCATCAACATACGGGTCTTGTCGCTAAACGCCGCTTTTAGTTCGTCAGGGTCGAATGTCCATGTGGGTGGGTGTAAGGGAACGAAGACAGGTTTTGCGCCTGCCATGACCACATCCGGCACATAGCTATCGAAATAGGGTTCAATGATAATCACTTCGTCACCGGGGTCAACCGTACCCATCACAGATGCAAATAAGCATTCGGTTGCGCCGGGGGTGACGATCACGCCACTATTGGGATCAACATTGAGGTCATAACGGGAAGCGTGTTCGCTGATGGCATGTCTCAGATTGGGCGTTCCGGGTCCGGGTGCATATTGATTATGGTCGCCGGATTGCAAAGCGCGAACCGCCGCATCAATGATTTGTGACGGTCCGTCAAAATCAGGCTTTCCCTGACCGAGATTGACCGCATTATGCGTTTGGGCGAGGTTGTTAATTTCCGTGAAAATTGTGGTGCCAAATTGCGAAACACGTTTTGAGATTTCTGGCATGATTTCCCCGTTGATGAGATGAATTTTCGATTAATTACATGAATAAGGCTAATGGTAGCGCGTTTATCCGCTGACTGCGAACCTTATTTCATCGTGTCCCGCGCCGCAACTGCCAGACGATCTACCCGTTCATTTTCGGTGTGTCCCGCATGACCTTTAACCCACGCCCATTTAATATTATGCAATTTGATAGCGTCATCTAAACGCCGCCATAAGTCCTGATTTTTGACGGGCTTACCCTTTGCGGTTTTCCAACCATTTTTACGCCAACCATTGATCCAATCTGTGATGCCATTTTTCACATATTGGCTATCGGTGTAGAGAGTCACATTGCACGGTTGAGTCAGAGCTTCCAATCCGGAGATAGCGGCAGTCAGTTCCATCTGGTTATTGGTGGTGCTTCGTTCGCCCCCGCTCAATTCTTTTTGATGTTCACCGAACACTATGAGCACACCCCATCCACCGGGACCGGGATTTCCCGAACACGCGCCATCTGTGTATATTATCACTTCAGGATTTGTCATTTGCACTCCTAATTCTGATATTGCACTATTTTAATGGGCGTTTACGTGAAAGAAAATGCACGGAATTTTGGAATTACCCACAAAAAAACGCCCGATACTGACTCAGTATCGGGCGTTCAACTTTAGATTTCACTGCCTAGCATCTAACGCTCGTTAGAGCATTCCACGCAGAACGGTCTGTAAGATGCCACCGTTGCGATAGTAATCCACTTCAATCGGTGTGTCGATGCGGGTGATGACTTTGAATTCCTTCACGCCACCATCTTCAGCTGTCGCACGAACGGTCAGGTGTTGACCGGGCGTTATGTCATCGTCCAAGCCGATGATGTCGTATTCTTCATAGCCTGTTAAACCAAGTGATTGCCATGATTGTCCGTCCTGAAATTGTAATGGGAGGACACCCATCATCACTAGATTACTGCGGTGGATGCGTTCGTAGCTTGCGGCGATGACAGCTTTCACACCGAGCAATAACGTGCCCTTTGCCGCCCAGTCGCGGCTGGAACCCATGCCATAATCCTTGCCAGTGAGGATCACCAGCGGAATATCGTTCTCGATGTATTTCATGGATGCATCATAGATGGGCATTTCTTCGCCGGTGGGTAGATAATAGGTGACACCACCTTCACTACCTTCAACGAGCAAATTACGCAAACGCACATTCGCGAATGTCCCGCGCATCATCACTTCATGATTACCGCGACGTGAACCGTAACTGTTGAACAGACGACGCTCTACATTATGATCGGTCAGATATTCCCCCGCCGGGCTATCACTCTTGATGTTGCCAGCAGGTGAGATGTGATCTGTTGTGATCGAATCGCCACCGAGCAACAGCACACGGGCGTTTTTGATCGGCTGAATTGGATCAGAATTCGGGCTTAGATTCTGGAAGAAGGGCGGTTCTTGAATGTACGTGCTTTCCATATCCCATTCATATACCGCTTCGTCAGTGCTTGGAATTGCATTCCACATTTCGTTGCCATCATATACATTTCCGTACTGTTCTTTAAACATATCCGGGAACAGACTGGATTGAATAGTGCTGATGATTTCTGCCTGTGTGGGCCAAATATCGCTCAGGTACACATCGTTACCGGATTGATCCTGCCCGATGGGTTCGGTGTTGAGGTCAATATCGACAGTACCCGCAAGGGCATATGCCACAACGAGTGGCGGGGATGCCAGATAATTTGCACGTACATCCGGGCTAATGCGCCCACCGAAGTTACGATTACCGCTGAGTACCGCGCTGGCGACAAGATCACCTTCATGGATGGCTTCTGCGACGGGTTCAGGGATGGGACCGCTGTTGCCGATACAGGTGGTGCATCCATAACCGACCGTCTGGAAACCGAGTTGGTCAAGATAGGTGGTTAATCCGGCTTTGTCCAGATATTCTGTTACGACTTTAGAACCGGGCGCGAGGCTTGTTTTTACATAGGGCTTACGATTCAAGCCTTTTTCAACGGCTTTCTTCGCTAACAAGCCAGCGGCGACCATCACAGAGGGGTTGCTGGTATTGGTACAACTGGTAATGGCGGCAATGACAACCGCACCATGCGTAATTTCTGCACTGTTACCGTTATTCTTCACCATTGCCTTGCTGTTAAGTTGCTCATTGTTCAGTTCAAAGCCACTTGGACCAACTGGAGCGGTCAGGGCAGTGTTGAAGGTTTTCTTCATATCACGGAGCAGAATACGATCCTGCGGGCGCAAAGGACCTGCCATGCTCGGTTCAACGGTGCTCAGATCAAGCTCAAGCGTGTCATTAAATTCAGGATCGGGTGTTTGGTCTGTGCGGAACAAACCCTGTTCCACGCAGTAACGGCGCACCATTTCGATCAATTCGCCATCGCGTCCGGTACGTTCCATATAGCTGAGCGTTTCTTCATCAATCGGGAAGAAGCCCATCGTCGCGCCATATTCTGGTGCCATGTTAGCGATTGTGGCACGGTCAGGGAGTGCCATACTGCTTAAGCCAGAACCGTAGAATTCTACGAATTTACCAACAACGCCTTTCTTGCGGAGCATTTGCGTCACGACCAGCACAAGATCGGTGGCGGTAGCGCCTTCTGGCAGGTTACCTGTGACCTTGAAGCCAATCACTTCCGGCATGAGCATGTAAATTGGCTGACCAAGCATGGCGGCTTCGGCTTCGATGCCACCGACACCCCACCCGAGTACACCCAGCCCATTAATCATTGTGGTGTGGCTATCTGTACCAACCAGCGTATCCGGTAGGGCAACTTTGCCGCCATCAGGGTCATCATAAAGCTGGACAGCTTTCGCCAGATATTCAAGATTGACCTGATGAACAATCCCTGTCGCCGGAGGAACAACTTTAAAGTTATCGAACGCTTTTTGTCCCCAGTGCAGGAATTCGTAGCGTTCTCGGTTACGTTCAAACTCAAACTGGGAGTTTAACAGTATCGCATCGTCGCGCCCGAAGACATCAACCTGTACGGAATGGTCGATTACGAGGTCAACAGGGCAGACGGGATTGATCTTCTGTGGATCGCCACCCAATTGTTGCATTGCACTACGCAGTGCGGCAAGATCAACAACTGCGGGAACGCCCGTGAAATCCTGTAGAATGACGCGTGCAGGCTTGAACGGTATTTCTACCGGATTGTAATTGTTTGCATCCCAGCTTGCGAGATTGACAACATCCTCGTCGCTAACTTCACGTCCATCCAAATTTCGTAGCGCATTTTCCAACAAAATTTTGATGCTGAATGGCAACTTATTTACATTGCCAACGCCTTTTTCAATGAGTGCGTTTAAGCGATAGATGATCGCCTCACCACTCCCTGTATCAAACGTACCTCTAGCGCCGAAACTATCGGTTCTATTACTCATAAGCCTCACCTTAAATCTTGTTTTGTGGTATTCGATAATTAATTTGTTGGTTAGATATTCATTCTACCTGAGTATACGCCGATTGTCAGTTATCCATCCATGAAACTCGCTTATAGGATGGATGAAAATAAATTATGAAGAATTTTTCCAAATGTAAATTTTTTCCAAAGGAAGTAAAGACTTCATGAAAATCGTATTTAAATGAAGTACCCTAAATTATGGTACACATTCTACTATAGTAATCCACTCCAGCGTGCAATCGATTACGTTCATCAAGCGCATACCGGAGCGTTATTAAATGCGACAGACTATTGGGCAAACAATAAAATATAGCGAGGGTACACAATCGGCATACGCTGAAAAGACACGAATTAGCGCATCTGCCCGGCTTCTTTCTATAGATATTGTTCGTGGGTGGGCAATGCTCACCATGTTGCTTACACACGCCGGTAACGAAATCTCTAATGTGGATTATCGCTCTGCTTTCCGGTGGAGTGAGCTGTCGTCTGTGGAGATGAATAGCGCACAGAATTGGATTGGATTTGCAATTGGTATTTCTGCGCCCGCCTTTTTCATATTGTTGGGAATGGGATTTTCGTTATTTGTAGTCTCTAGAAAAAAGCGTAAATGGTCAGAGTGGGAGATTACAAAATTTTCAATTGTTCGCGGTTTGATCTTCATTGCGATTGAACAACTTGTACTAAACTGGCAATTCACTACTTTTCAATATCATCCGAACGTAGGCGTATTAACGAGTATGGGTATTATACTTATTATTCTTGCTTTACTACGACGCTTTAACGTTTGGACTGTTGCAGTATTTGGGATAATGATATTGTTAGGTGTTCAAGCCTACTACTATTTTGTGGGGCAACCGGCGGACTATAATGTGCTTCGGTCTTTATTCGTCGTGCAAAGCTCATCCCCAATGGAAACGACAGAATTTACATTTCCTATATTGGGGTGGTTGCCTCTTGTTCTTCTTGGTTATGTAACCGGGAACCTTATTGCTGAAAAGCGGATCACACTGCGCCGTCTAAGCAAGCTGGTTGGAATAGGGTTGTTGATTTTATTCTTTGCCATTCGTGTATTGAACGGATTTGGCAATCTATACGACGAACACTTTTTCGCCTTTACTAAAATTCCACCCAGTTTAGCTTATACGCTATTCTATGCAGGCATAGTATTTATAATGATGTGGCTATACACCTATTCTAAGGGTGGGGCTTTAAATACGATTCTGGCATTATTCGGGCAGACATCCTTGCTATTTTATGTTTTGCATGAAGAATTCATCCTGAATCTCACAGGTCGAATCTTTAATGAGTTCCCATACTCGCCCATTATGCTGACGTTTATCTCTTTTTCGTTTGCCGCCGTTGTCCTTTATTTTGTGTGTTATCGTTACCGTGATTTGCGACGCAAGTATCCTGATAGTGCATTAAAATACTTCTAAATTACATAGTCGCTACAGTAGAACACTCTATAATGGGTTAGGTGAATGTTTCCTAGCCTATTTTTTATGCAGAAGGGATACTATATGAATATGGATGAGCAACCAGATATGCCGGTTCCAGATGATGAAGCGAACTCGGTACATAAACGACTGCGACGACTTCAGGAGCATAGCCGCTCAAATATTCCGGCTATGATGGCGCATCGTTCGATGAGTACCTTTACGCTACAACCTGATCCTATGCCCCATGAGGCGTTTGATCTTGCACTCATTATCGTTTATCCACAGGATCCTTTTGTAGGTGAGCCAGAAGTTCGTACAATGAGTCTAAAGGACATTAAATCTGGCTTATTGAACTCGCGGGTAAAGGTTCAAGATGGTCGCGGGCACGAAATTGCGCGTCCTGATGAAGATGGTAATTATCTCTTCTGGCCCGGTACGCCACAGTTTGACCAGATCAACACTTTTTATTACACGACATTTACGCTCAGGATGCACGAGCGTTATGCACGGCGGGCGTTACCCTGGTCTTTTCCGTCGCCACGCATCACCGTAGACCCGCATGTGGGCGATGATGCCAACGCATTTTACAATGAGCAAGATCGTATGCTGGGCTTTCATAATTTTACATTGGACGGCGTGACTTATAGTACCGCGCATAGTGCCGATATTGTTAGCCATGAAACAGCACACGCAGTTCTTGACGGCATACGTGACTTATTTAACGAGTCTTTTGGGCTGGGACCGATGGCATTTCATGAGAGCTTCGGGGACATGACCGCGATGCTCGTCGCGCTTCATGATGATTCCCTAGTCCGTCGTTTACTGGACTGGACAAAAGGTAATCTGCGTTTAGATAATTTTGTGGCAACGGTTGCGGAACAATTGACAGGCATCTTACTCAATAAAGCCGCTATGCGTACACAAACGGTTTATTTGCGGAACGCTATCAACGGATTGCGATTTAAGCCCTTTAACGAATTGATCTATACCCCATCAGACCCTGAATTTGAACTCGGATTACAAAGCCATAATTATTCACGTCTGTTTACGGGCGCATATTATGATATTTTTGCCGATATTCATGATTTTTTTGAAGCGCAAAATATGCCATCACATGTCGCCATTTATCGTGCACGGGATACTGTTGGTTATTTGTTACTCAGTGCAATTGAACTCGGTCCGGTCGGTGAGTTTTCTTTTGCGGATATGGCGCGTGCATTTATTGCGGCGGATAAAGTGCTATATTCAGGACGTTATTTACCGATCTTGGCAAAAGTTTTCAAACAACGCGGTTTATTAACACAGGCAGAAATTGAAAACTGGACGCTTGAACTCAATTCTTTGCCAGCCATCTATTTACCGGAAGCGATCAATTCCGGTATGGCATCCGCGTTATTTCTGGAAAACGAAGTGATCCCTAAACTTAACTTGCATCTGGATTCTGAATTGATCCCGACATCTGCATATCGTAATGCCGCCGGTTATGCTTTTTTGACGTATTTTTCTTCGCGTAGAATGCGCCTGACAGGGGAGCACTTTAAAGAATTTGAGGGTACGAATATTGATGTTTTTGGTGGGTTGACATTGATGTTTAATGCGGCGAATAAATTATGTAGTGCATTTTATCGCCCTGTGCTTGATGAAGATTTACGTCAGATTAACTTGCTCACAGGTGAACTGATCCGCAACGGATTGATTGTCAATAATATACAGTCAGACATTGTCTATCACCGCTATTCAACACCGGAAGGGCTTTATGTACCCAAATTCGTCACCGATGAACAATTTTCGCCAGAAAATGCGCGGCTTGTAAAATATCCGGTGATTTTTGACCCGGTATATGACAAAGTACCCTATTTCTCGGATTATCTGCGTGGATTAATGCACAGAAAAAATGATTGAAGAAGCTGTAACCTAAACTTAACAACGATATAACGGTCTAAACCAAATTATCATTTTACAATTGCGACCCTGTGCTGTAGACTCATCTTCCGTGACTAACAGCATAGCTGAGTAATCGGAGACATAACGAATGACAAAGCGTAAATCCTCAAATGCTTCAGAGAGTAAGAAACCAGCGTCAAGTAGTTCACGTACCCGTGAACGACGAGAGCAACGCGCAAAAGAAAAACGTCAACAACAACAATATCTCATTATTGGTGGTGTGGTTTTAGCGGCGATTATCATTGCGATCTTGTTAGTTATCGCCAATCAGCCCGCTGATGCACCCGTTCCTGAAGAACTGATTGCACGTTATGAAGGTATTCCGCAAACACAGACAGAAGACGGTTACTTCCGTTTAGGTCGTCCTGATGCGCCAGTTCGTGTGGAAGAATTCGCAAGTTTTTCTTGCGCTGGATGTGAGCAATTCTTCAGCAGTAGTTTTGACGGTATCATCGATCTTGTTCTTAGCGGAGCCATTTCTTTCACCTATATTCCGCAACTGACGGGTGAACTTCGGAATGCAGAAGGTGCCGCGCGTGCCGCTATTTGCGCCGGCGAGCAGGGCAAGTTCTTTGAATATCACGATATGTTGTTTGACTGGCACACGCGTTTCGGAAATACTGCCTACACCCAGAATCGCTTGCGTACCGGCGCTGAGAATCTCGGTCTGGACACTTCGCAATTTAATAGTTGTACCGGATCAAGCCGCTCCAACGACATCGTTGAGGCGGGGGTCGCTGAGGGAACGACTCGCGGTGTTTCAGGGACTCCGGCGACATTTGTCAATGGCTCACCAATTGAACAATCAACAATCACACAAATTGAGCTAGAGGTTCAATCACGGCTTGCTAGTATTGGTGTCGTTCCTGTTCCATTGGATATAGGAGATAATTCTGCCGAAGCAACTGCTGAAGTTGAACTAACGCAAGAAATCGCTGAACCTACCGATGAACCAACGGAAGAAGCAACACAAGAGGCAACAGAAGAAGCGGGCGGATAAATTGCCCTAAGATTGGTAGAGGCGTGTCGTATATTTAGCGACACGCCTTTTTTATTCGCGTTTATTCGCGTTTGGCAAGCATCGGACCCAGTCGCCGTCCACCCAATAGGTGCATGTGCAGATGGTACACTTCCTGACCACCATCATCGCGGCAGTTAATAATGAGGCGGTAGCCACTCTCGGCGATATTTTGCTCACGGGCGATTTTACGGGCGACAATGAATAAATGCCCCAACACCGCTTCATCTTCTTCGGTGACATCATCTACCGTTGGAATTTCTTTATTCGGGATAATCAAAATATGCGTTGGCGCTAGTGGATTGATGTCTTTGAAAGCGGTGACGCGATCATCCTGAAAGACGATTTCCGCCGGAATTTCTTTAGCGATAATCTTTGAGAAAATAGTGGTCATCCAGATTATTCTCCTTTAAAAATTGGGTCGCGCTTTTCGATAAATGCGGCGACCCCTTCGCTGAAATCATAGGTTCGGAACGCCGCGCTCTGGAGTTGTGCTTCGTAATCCATTGCATCTGCCAGCATCACGCCGGATGTAGCACGATAAAGCGCACGTTTGGTCATGCCAATTGCTTTGGTAGGCATCGTCGCCAACTTTGTTGCAAGCGCGTTGGCTTCGTCCATCAGATCATCCGCTTGAACCACGCGATTCACGATTCCTAACGCCTCTGCCTGTTCTGCTGAGACACGATTCTTAGAATCAGCGAGAAGGACAAGTTCAAATGCTTTGGCGGGTCCAACGAGCTTCTGTAGTAAATACGTTCCACCCGCGTCAGGAATCAGCCCGATATTGACGAATGCCGCGAAGACGAAGCCAGCTTTATCCGATGCAATGCGATAATCCGCCGCGAGGCACAAACTAGCACCTGCACCCGCCGCAACGCCATTTACAGCGCAAACAATTGGCTTTTCGAGTGTTCGCATCAAAGTAACTAATGTATTGAGTCCGTTACGTAGCGATTCTGTAATTTCGATTTCCCCAACGCGGGTTTGAATTTCTACTAAGTCCGCACCACTACTAAATCCACGTCCCTCACCTGTGAAAATAATGGCACGGACGGATTTATCTTTTCCACATTCTTTGAAGGCTTTTTTCAAGTCTTCGAGTGTAGCTAGGTTGAGCGAATTATAAGTTTCTGGACGATTTAGTGTGATGGTCGCTACACCATCGCTGACATTATATTTTAGCGTTTCGTAAGCCATTGTGCCTCTCAAATAAGCGAATTAATTTGTTGATTTGGACATGCAAAGTGACGGTAAAGTGAAGAAATTACATCACCATACCACCATCCACCTGTAATACCTGTCCGGTGATATAGGATGCCTCATCAGACGCGAGAAATGCGACCGCGTGGGCGACTTCTTCGGCTTCGCCCCATCTGCCTAGTGGAATGAGAGTATTGAGTTGGCTGGTGAGTTCTTCCGGCAAATCTTTTGTGAGGTCAGTTAGTACGAAGCCCGGTGCGACGGCGTTTACGGTGATGTTACGGCTGGCGACTTCGCGGGCGAGTGATTTTGTGAGACCAATGATGCCTGCTTTGCTAGCGCTATAGTTGGTTTGTCCGGCTTGCCCGGCGATGCCACTAACGCTGGTGATATTGATAACCCGTCCATAGCGTTTACGCATCATGGCGCGGGTGGCGGCTTTCGCGCACAACCATGTGCTCCGCAGATTCGCATTGATTACCGCATCAAAATCTTCCGGTTTCATCATCATGATGACGTTATCGCGGGTGATTCCGGCATTATTCACGAGGATGTCAATTTTGCCATAGGTATCGGTTGCTAGCTTAATCAGGGCGTTGACTTGTCCCTCTTCGCTGACATCTGCTTTGAAGGCAGTTGCCTCGCCACCGTTTGATTGTATTTCTTCAGCGACGGCGCGGGCCGCATCACCGCTAGAGTTATAATTGACGATCACCTTCGCGCCACATTTGCCAAGTTCAAGGGCAATCGCCTTGCCTATGCCCCTGCTTGCACCCGTGACAACGGCGACTTTATCTTCAAGCTGTGCCATAAGTTTCTCCTAATAAGTCTACGCAGATTATGCGACAACTATACCTAGAATACGCAGGCTTGGCTATTAAACTCTTGTTCCAGTTACGGGCTAACCCAACCGACAAATCGCGTTTGTCCTCTTAAGTCCGCCGTCAGATTCACCGCACCGAAGCCATTGGCGTTGGTGGTGTATACATCCACTCGACCATCACCAAGACGCGGATTAATACCATCAAACGCGATAAATTGCCCATTCGGTGAAAATTCAGGATTACACATGCTCGGTGGGGGATTACCACGCGCAACAGTGCTAAAGTTTTGGGCATCGTAGACGACAATACCAAATGGACATTGCCCGCCTGCGCCACCAATGGCTAATCGTGTGCCATCGGGTGACCAATCTGCCGATAATCCAAAGCGTGAAAAAGTATAATCCGTGATTTCCGTGATGAGTTCACCGCTGGAAGATGTGACGAGAATCTGGTTTGTGCTACCGGAGGCGCGTTGAAAAACGACTGAGCCGCCGCTGTCTGACCACGAGTCAGAAATATATAACGGGGTTCCGGTTTCGCCAGATGTAGTCAGTACTTGGGTGTTTCCTGATGCTATATCGGCAATGTAAAGCGTGCGTTCGGTTTGTAAGATATTTCCGAGCGGATCACTTCCAGCAATCACTAATTGGCGCGTGTTGATCCAACGTGGTGGTTCGTTTGTCCATGCGTCGCTTGCTCGGGTGATTGTTCCTGTACTGGTATCCAGTGTATACACTTGCCCGCCGTTAAAAATATCAACGCCATCTGTACAGCCGTTCTCCGCATTCGGAATCCACGACGGACAGGTTTCACGGTCAGAGACAAAAGCGAGATACCGTCCGTCCGGTGACCACACGGGGAAAATTTCATTGGAGTCGGCATCCGTTAGATTTTGCCAGACGCTAGTTGCGACTTCGTAACTATAAATATCGAGTTCATAGCCATCTTCACGCGTAACGGCGATTCGTGTTCCGTCGGGTGACCAAGCAGGTTCGCTATAAATGCCACGTTTCACCAATGACGGCACCGCTAAAATGCGCTGAGTGATGCCGATATTCGACAAGTCCATGATGTATAGACCTGTGATGTTTGATGTGTTTCCTTCCAGAAAATAGGCAAGGGCGTTCCCGCGTGGCGAGATGAAAATTTGATTGCCCGTGGACGCATTAAGCCGGATAATTTCGTAACGGGCTGATGGATTGGTTGGCGATGCGAAATAGAGCGTTTCCGCATTTGTGGACGGTTGGGCAGTCGCTAAATTGGTGATTGTCTCGCTATCATTGCTATTGACGAAGACGATTAGTGGGCTATTGATGCCTTCTGTGATGACCGCCGGAAGTTCCACTAACTCAAGGTTATCATAGGCAACAGCACTGGTCGCAATACCTGTTGGGGTTGGGATCGCCGTATTGGTTGCTGTCGGGAGATCAGTGGGTGTAAGCGTCGCCGTTGCGGTTTCGGTGGCGGTAGGAATAGTCGTTTCAGTCGGGATCGCTGTTTCAGTAAGCGTCGATGTGGCAGTTGGGGTAGCCGTCGGGATGACCGTTTCAGTCGGTGTTAATGTGGGCGTTTCAGTGGGCGAACCCAGCGCATCACACGCAGTTGTTAGCAAAATGAGGGTAAATAATACTCGGCGTAATACCATAACATTATGTCCATTTTAACATGCGAAAACGCGCGAATCATACCACATTTGTAAAGAATTACTCCGGTGATCACCCTACGGTTTAGTGGTTTACTAACTTTTCGCTCATTCCACTGTGATGGTTTGCGTATAACCGATCTGGTCGCCACTCGTAAAAACAATCAGTAACGCATAGATCGTTGTTATGTCAGGGCAGACTTCCTGACTATCATTGTTGGCAACTGCTTCACCTTGAAAATAAACAAGGCTGGCATCCTCTGCTTGCCATGTGAGCGTGGTGCAATCACCGTTTGCTAACGCATTTGCCTCTGCTACGAATGTCACTTCGGCTGAGGCGTTTTCAGCTGGAACACGTAAAATGTCATCTGGTATCAACCGATTAATATTCGCTAAACAATTACCATTCTGTAGTTCGGTAACGGTAATGTCATATTGGGCGGCGATTGCTGAAAGTGTATCGCCACGCTGAACACGATAGAATCCTGCCCAACCTTCTGGAATTTCGCACCCTACCGTAATCACAGTGGATGGTGTTTGCGCGTCGGGTGTGCTGATGAGAGTTGGCGAGATTGCGCGTGATAAGCGAAAGAGGGGTAGCCCGTTTAGGGTTTGCTGGTTATACGGTTGTGGCAGAGTGGGTTGTGATTGCGAAGCGAATGAATCTTGTACAAGGTTAAGTGTGGTTTCCATGCCTGTCTGTAACACCCGCGTTGTATTTTGTGCGCTGACTGCTGTGTTGCCTTCGAGAGCGCCGATGGTCAGCGTATTGACCAGATGCGTGACGTAAATAGTGCCGGTCAACGTGATGGAAATATCCGCTAGCATGAGTGATTGCTGGCTGGAATCCTCACTTTGGAGCATCACCCCACCGACGATACGCGTACAACCAATGCTAAAGTTTTCGCACTCTAGCGTTGTGATGGGGGCTATCGTAGATACGACTGTTGCAGGTGGAGGTGTTGTCAGTAAATCCGAGCAACCGGAAAACAAAACAGATAACATAACGAGCATCAAAATCACGAAGTTGGTGCGAACCGATGTCATACGTCGTCGTTCTTATCCTCAAGCCCTTCTTCACGTTTAAGCACGTAATATGAACCGCGCTTTTGCCCCATTTTGCTGACGATATTTTTGGTGACAAGGTCAGCGAGATCTCGCCGGATGGTTTCTGCATGGACTTCTGGAAACAGGCGTTGTAATTCACTATTGGTGATGCGCGTTTTGTCCGGTCTATTCAGGTAATAGATCGCCTCTTCCTGTCGTGGATTAAGTGGAATATCCGCAAAGGAGCGCAACAATTCCGCTTTTTCGTCGATGTCGCCTGTTTCGACGATTTCCGATTGCGTTTCCGTTTTTTGATTGTGCAATATAACACGGAAGCCGCCACCTGTTTCGGAAAATTCAGGCTCGCGTAGACTTTGTGTTTTCATAAGCTCGATTACGCGATCAACCCCGTAGCCGAGTCGTTCAATAAATCCCATATCTGAAAGAATCTGCACAATAACGGGATTGCGTGAGAAACGCTCATCTTTGATATTTGCGATGGTCACTGGACCAGGCAAACGCCCTGCACTGTTGAGTTCCATGTGATCTTTGAAGATAAACAGGCGAATACCATCTCCGCTAATGCTATAATCCCGATGCGCTACCGCATTAACGACCAATTCGCGCACAGCTTCCATCGGATATTCGTACTCTTCCTGCCGTGCCATCGCGCTTTTGAGTTGAACCCCTTTACGCAAATAATCTGCGAGAAATGTACCCGCTTTACGGATTTGATCGGGCAATGTTCCTAGGATGTCTTGCCGATTAAAGATGTCGCCCATTTCGTTTCCTGCGAACCGCACTGCTGTAATCTCTGAACCTTGAATAAAGCGTTGTGGCTCCTTACCGAATAGCAAGATTCCGGCGTTGGTTGGATAGAACTTTTCATTGAGCAGGGTGACGCATCCACGACGGAAGAGCAATTGTGTTAGCGTCTCATCGGCATTCGGAGCGAAGGATTTGGCATAGAGTTCTACTTTCTCCATGTCAATATCGTCCAGCGTTGCGCCGGACGCAATCTCAGATTCAAAGCTAATTTCACCACGTTGGATCAGCAATTGATGGAGATCACGCGGGTGCATCGCGATATTACTTACGCCTTTACGGTGGAGATAACGCCCATCCATGGAATAGACGTGCGGCATATGATAGGGAATATCCGCGACAACCACATCTTTTTCATCAATGCGTGTAGTTTTAGGGAACGGGATGATGAGTACTGGAGTCAGTAAAGTTGTTGCTTCGATGATGCGATCAACAATAAGGTTTTTTTGATCGACCCCCATCACATCCGGCTCATCTTCTCCCTTAACCCCGATGATGAGTTTGCCACCTCGATGATTCGCCATCGCCATTAGACTTGTTGCGATCCGTTCCCTTGAGGCTTGCTCATCTAACCATTCGATTTCTTCACTTCGCCCTGTTTTCAGTAGCTGTTGTACGACATTAACTGACGTAGCAGGTTCTCCCTTGTGCTCTTCCATGCGTTTTATTCATCCCCGTCCTGTGTGTCTTTCTCCTCATCATTATACTTGTCCCGCTCTCTTCCGTCTTCCGGTGGGTCAAGTAGAATAACGTCAATGACATCTTGCATATCTTCCACAAAAGTGATGTTCATATCGCGCAGTGCCTTCGGTGGAACATCAACAAGGTCTTTCCGGTTTTGTTCTGGCATGACGATATTTTTAATCTGTACGCGCCGTGCCGCCAGCAGTTTCTCTTTGATTCCACCTACAGCCAGCACTTTACCGCGTAACGTAATTTCACCGGTCATGGCAAAGTCACTACGAACTTTGCGCTCTGTAAATGCTGAGATAATGGCAATAGCAAGCGTGATGCCCGCTGATGGACCATCTTTCGGGACTGCACCTTCTGGCAAATGGACGTGCAGATCATAATTCTCGAAATCGTCTGCCGGAACGTCCATTTCTCTCGCCCTTGACCGCATGTAACTGAGCGCCGCCTGTGCGGATTCCTGCATCACTTCGCCAAGTTGTCCGGTTAAGGTCAAATTCCCTTTTCCGGGTAGCAACGAGACTTCGATTGTCAGAATATCGCCGCCGCCGGATGTCCACGCTAATCCCGTGACGATGCCAATGCTGTCTTCCTTGTTGGCGCGGGAGGCGATAAACGGTGGTGGACCGAGATATTTTTCGACATGCTCGGATCGGATACGATGCGGATAACGCTTTTCCTCTGCGAGTAAACGTGCGGTTTTACGGCAGATATTGGCGATTTCACGGTCAAGATTACGAACACCCGCTTCATATGTGTAATCACGGATGATGGTGACGAGTGCATCATGTTCAAACTTTACGCCTGCATTTTCCAGACCGCTGGCTTCGAGTTGCTTGGCGATCAGGAATTTACGCGCGATGTCTAATTTATCTTCTTCCGTATAACCGGGAAACTCAATCACTTCTAGGCGATCAAGCAGGGCAGGTGGCATCGTGTAGAGATCATTCGCAGTCGTAATAAATAGGACTTGTGAGAGATCATAATTCGTATCGAGATAATGGTCACTGAACTCACGATTTTGTTCAGGGTCAAGCACTTCCAAAAGCGCCGCCGCTGGATCACCGCGAAAATCTGCGCCGAGTTTATCTATTTCATCCAGCATGAACACCGGATTAACCGTCCCTGCACGGCGCATTGTCTGAATAATACGACCCGGCATTGCGCCGATATACGTCCGTCGATGACCACGAATTTCTGCCTCATCGCGTACCCCGCCGAGGCTTACCCGCACGAATTCACGTCCAAGTGCGCTGGCGATACTCTTACCAAGTGAGGTTTTACCGACACCAGGCGGACCTACAAAACACAGAATCGGGCTTTTCATTTTTTCTGCGGCAAGTTTACGCACGGCAATATGCTCAAGGATGCGATCCTTGACCTTTTCCAGGCCGTGATGTTCTTCGTCCAGCACTTTTTGAGCGCGTTTCAGGTCGAGGTTATCTTCACTTGCGTTCGACCACGGTAAGGCAACCATCCAGTCAAGATAGGTGCGGATGATACCGACTTCCGGTGCCATCGGTGGCATCATGGCGAGTCGGCTGAGTTCCTTAATGGTTTTTTCATGCGCTTCTTCGGGCAATTGTGCCTTCAAGATTTCTGTACGCACATCGTTGATTTCTTGCTGGAATATGTCTTCTTCGCCCAGCTCCGTCTGGATCGCCCGCATTTGCTCACGCAGATACATCTCGCGTTGATTGCGGGTCATCTCCTGATGAATTTGCCCACTAATTTCATCGCGTAATTCCAGCATATCAAGCTCTCTGGTCAGCAAAGAGACGATATGATGGAGGCGCTCATTCACATCGAGAATGCTCAGAATATTCTGGCGTTCTTCTAGGGGAAGGGTGAGCGTTGTGGTGACAAAATCGGTAATCCATACGGGATCGTTGATACTTAATGAGTAGTTTAGAATTTCATCCGGCAAATTGCCGTTTAGCTCAACCGCTTGTTGGAACAAATTGGTGATGGTTTGAACGAGTACACTTGTCTCATCGTTTTTATCTGGTTTCTCATCAATTACGCGAACTTTTGCGCGAATATGCGGCTCAAATTGCGTAAATTCCACCACTTCGACACGACGGCGACCCTGCGCTAGCACACTGTCTTGACGATCTGAAATTGGGATAGGACTGCTCAATGCCAGTTCCGTTCCGATCTCGTACAGCGTTTCCGCACTGATGTCTGCCACGTCTGTTGTCGAATCCCGCAGTGTGATGCCTACCACAGTTTGGGTCTCATTCAGGGCAAGTTTTGCGGCATTACGGGCGCGTTTATCGGATAGAGTCAGTGGAAACACGATATTCGGGTAAATGACAAGTCCACGAAGCGGGATCACAGGGCATTCAATCAGCCCATCGTCATCCGGTTCGGCGTTCTTAATCCTTTGGAAGTCGGTTGCGCCGAAAGAATTAGTCAAATTGTTGCTACCTCAAAAATTTGTTTATGTAAGGGAAGTTTATGTAGTTTACCGATAGTTAATCCACCTGTCTAGCATAGACACACTTGCCGATAGAAAACCTGTGCGCTAGACTGATTCGGCGAAAGACCGATGAAGTTAATGAATGGGGATTATTACCCGTATGCGTACCTCAGTTGTGTTAACCATTATCGCGGCGTTGATTGCGCTGGTTGTCGTGATATTTGCTGGTAGTTTGCTGATTAATCCTAATCGTGCATTGTTGGCAGGTGTGGAGTTCGCACCGTCGACGATTTCCCCCAATGCAGATGGCTCCGATGATGTTGCGCTTATTCGGTATGAATTGAGCGAAAACGCGCTAGTTTCGATTTTTCTTGAAGATGAGCAGGGAGATCGCTATTATTTCCGTGAAAATGAGATTCGCGCTACTGGCGACTATGAAGTGCAATTTAGTGGTGTAGTGGATGGATATGTCCTTCCCGGCGAAGACATCAACGGCGAAATCTTGCGCCGCTTAATCCCTGATGGTGACTACATATGGACACTTGTCGCAGTTTCACAGGATAGCGGTGAAGAAATGACTGCATCGGGTCAGTTACAAATCATTGATGCCAACGTTGCACTGCCTGAAATTACCGAATTTACCGTGTTCCCTGAAATATTCACACCCAATCAGGATGGTATTGCTGATCGAACACAGGTGAACGTCGGCTTGGTTAAGGATTCAGACCTGCAAGTGTATTTGCTCAATGAAGACGACGAGCGGATTTACATGGCACGGCGTGAAGAAGGTCGTGATGAAGGCGAGGCAGGTCGTCATTGGTATGATTATGAAGGCGGTGTCGATATTGGCGCTGATCCGCCACCAGATGGCGATTATACCGTTGTTGCAGTTGCTCAGGATGCAGAAGGGCAGGTTATCCGCGTTACAGCCCCGCTTAGTATTCAAGATGGCGGAAAGCCCCGCGCAGAGATTATGCCACAACCCTCCGGTGCGACAGTGATTTTTGATGTTATGCCTTATGACGAACGGTATTTTAGTTCGTTAACGGTTACGGGCGATCTTGTCCCTGTCCCGACTGATCCTGATGCGCTCACGGTGACAGACATCACAATGCCCATAGGGGATATGCTGGTCTTCAAACTCACTGTGAACAATTATGGACGTGCGCCAATTCGCACTTCCGGTCCCTGGCCCGGTACAGTTTATCAGCAAGGTCAGCCCGATGCCGCACTCGGATGGTATCAGCGATCTGGTGTTTGGCGGGTGGGCATTCAGTGTGAAACGTCAGGTGAAGATTATCCGTGGCGCTGGGCAATTGGTTCGCCTGACACGTTGCAACAGGAGACTGCCGCAGATGGTGAAATCTTCTATTATCTATCACCTGGCGAGCAAAGTGTCACGTGGGGCGCGATCCGCATGACAGATATTATCGCCACACAAAACCCGCAACGGTGTTGGGCAGGACTGATTCATGAAGATGTCAACGTCAGCCAATTGAACACCAATGTTGGACCGCGTATGATCGAATTGGTTGATCCGTTTGTCGAGGTTCAGCCAGAGGTTGAGGAAAACACGGACAGCGACTAGAAATTAACAGTTTGATGGGGTCTGAGTGTGGTAGGATTATCGTGTACATCACTCACTCGGGAGGGGAGTCCATGTCTGCCAAGAAGTGCAGTCTTATGTTTGTTGTGTTAAGTATGGTTTGGTTAGCTGGTTGTGGTGGTGGTAGCACCAGCAATAATGCACCAGAGGTAACGGCAGAACCGACACTCACCTTTGATGAGCGAGCGAATTTTTCACCGGGGTCTATAGAAAATCCCCTGAAAATTGTTGTTCGTCCGGTGCATCGCGTTTTTACTGAGCTACAGTTGATTCTGGCTGACCTGACCGAAGCTTCCCCGGAAAACATCACTGAAGAGCAATTGCTACGTGATGATTTGAGCTTGCCAGATAATCTAAACACACTTTCCGCACCGCTCAATACGAGTTATTCGGTGAGCTTTACGGCGAATGAATTTGCCAATTTGCAGACTGTTGCAGATTTAACCCGCGCGGTTGAAGACAAATTAGGGCAACAGGTGTCACAGACGCTATTTGAGCGCACGAGCATCTATTTTGAAGTCGTACCTGTGGATAGTTATGGCGATGGCTTAAATGCCGTTTGTAGCTCGAATCAGGGTGTGGTTTCTATGGCATGGCTAGACGGGATTACATCGATTGCCGCTACTCAGGGTGCTTGTGGGGACATCAGTCTCAGTGTAGCGACGTTGGGTGGTGCTTATGATGTCGGTCTAATCGAAGATGTGGCGCTCGCAGTAGAAATTGAAGCCACACCTGAGCTAGAAATGACCGCTGAGGCAACGCCAGACGAAGGTGAACCCACGACGATACCCACCGAAACGCCGACTCCCACCGCAGAACCCACGCTTGAACCGACTTTACTAGCTGACGTTGAAGTAACCCCTGAAGCGACTGCGGAATTTGTCGGAAATCTGGATGATTCCTTACGGATTGGAACTCCCGTTTTGATTATGTTTAATCGTGCGCTTGGATCGACCAGCATAGACACGATTCGCGGAAGAACATTTTGCCGGATTGGTTATGATGATTTCTTCACCTGGTTGGTACCATCGCTTATGTTCCGCCGTAACAACATTGACCCACAATCCGATATTGCGTCAATTGTAGACTATGAAAACGAAGCCCAATTGGTACGTGCGGTTGCTGATGGACGCTGTACGGCGGCGACAATTTCTGAAGATAGCTACGAGTCGTTGCAGAATGTTGTCCCGGAGGAGGTTTGGGATGATGTCCGTTTAGGGACAAGCACGCCAAAGTTTCCCTATGCACTGCTGGTCTACCCGCCGGATGTTCAAACGGGCGTGAGGCTGACACTCAATGCCGTATTCATGGATTTAGCGACTGATGATACCGCCGGTGCGTCGTTGCGCTGGCTATTGGGTCAGGATGTGATTGTCGAAGCGGAAAATGTAGATTTGTCTGCGTTCACCGCCTATCTGTTGTCAACAGGTTTTGATTTTGCACAATTGGGTAATTAATGATTGATCTTGCTGTCGTCATTGTCACATGGAATGTGCGTGATCTGGCTTTGAACGCGATACAGACGTTAATGGATGATCTCGCACAGACCGAGATTACTTATAGCATTTATCTCGTGGATAGTGCATCCGCTGATGGCACTGCGGAGGCGGTAGAGGCACAATTTCCAGAAGTAAACGTGACTGCCAGTATAAAGAATCTTGGTTTTGCAGGCGGAAACAATGTCGCTTTACGGCAGATTGGTTTTGGTAATCCTGATGTCTCGGAAGATGCGCTACCCCGCGCCGTCTATTTGCTCAATCCAGATACAATTACAACTTCGGGCGCGACAAAACAACTTTTTGATCACTTAATGACTTCAGAGAGTGTAGGCGTGGTTGGCGCTCATCTGAGTTATGAGGATGGAAGTTTTCAGGATAGTGCTTTTCAGTTCCCCGGACTCAAACAATTGTGGGTAGAATTTTTCCCCACACCGGGGCGCTTCATTATGGGTGAATTCAATGGACGTTATCCACAATCATTTACATCTGGCACTACGCCGTTTCAGGTAGATTTTATGCTCGGCGCGACGATGATGTTGAAACGTGAAGTCATTATGGAAACGGGCATGTTTGATGAAGCGTTTTTTATGTATTGTGAGGAGACGGATTGGCAGTGGCGCATCCGAAAGGCGGGGTGGGGGATTGAGTGTGTACCGTCTGCTCATGTGGTGCACCTTGCAGGCAAAAGCACCACGCAAATCCGCGCACAGAGCCAGATTAATCTATGGACGAGTCGGCTAATCTTATTTCGCAAACACTACCCGAAATGGAAATTAGCAGTGGCGAGGTTGATGATTGCGGTGGGCATGTGGCGCAAAGAACGTGCTGTTCATCATGACCGGAATCTAGCTGACGATCAAAAAGCCGAATTAGTGTATGCGTTCAGACTGATTCGCCGGATGACGCTTAAATGAAACTGGTGGCAATCATCCTGACTTTCAATGAGGCGGAACACATTCAAGCATGTATTGAGAGTGTGCGCTTTGCCGATCAAACGTTAGTGGTTGATTCATTCAGCACTGATTCAACCGTAGAAATAGCACAATCATCTGGCGCGAACGTCGTGCAGAATCCATTTGATAATTACGCCCAACAGCGGAATTTTGCACTGGAAAGCGTTCGCAAGGATGCAGAGTGGGTCTTGTTTGTCGATGCTGACGAACGGGTGTCGCCCGCGCTGGCTGAAGAAATACGATCCGTTTTAGCGGAAGGTGGCTATTCTGGTTGGCGCATCCCACGATTTAATTATATTTTTGGGAAATTGACGCGTGGGGCAGGGTGGTATCCAGATTATCAGACACGCTTGTTAAAGGTGAACGAGGCGCACTATGATCCAGATCGGAAAGTGCACGAGGTGGTTGTGCTTGAGCATGATCTAGGCACGCTCAAAGAACACTTTGTCCATTACAACTATCGTGATGTGGCACAGTTCATCGCCAAACAACGCAAATATACTGCCTATGAAGCACGAATCATGATGGAGCAGGGGAGTCGCCCTAAGCCACAGAACTACATCTTACAGCCACTTCGCCATTTTCGCTGGCGATTTTTTACATTAAAGGGCTATACGGACGGATGGCACGGGTTCCTCTTGAGCGGACTAATGGCATGGTTTGAATTCAGAAAATATGTGATTTTGCGTGGATTGGTTAAAAAATTGCCGGAATAGAATGTATTCCGGCAATTTTTTCGTGTATAAGCGATAACCTAACTATGCCATGTTCGGAATGAGTACGCCATAGTCGCCATCATCTCGACGATAGAGCACATTCATGCTGTTTGTATCGAGATTGTAGAACATGAAAAATGCGTGACCGAGCAATTCCATCTGGTCAATTGCGTCATTTTCTGTCATTGGCGCGACCGGAACTTCCTTGCGACGGACGATTTCATATTCTATATCTTCATATTCAGGAACATCGTCATAGGTTTCATATTCTTCTTCTGGAATATCCTCAACGGTTTCAAGTTCTTCAAAGGTTGCCAGAAATTTATCGCGGCCTTTACGGCTTTTACGTCGCTTTCCCTTGAAGCGTTCAATTTGGCGATAGAGTTTATCTACTGCAAGGTTTATTGCCGCTTGAGTGGATTCGCTCTCATCACCGTTATATTTTTCTTCGGCACGTATGATTGCCCCGCGCATGTGCCGGAGTGTAATTTGAACGCTCGTCACACCGCCACCACGATTAGAAAGCCGCGCAAGATCAACACGAACTTCCTGAATATTTGGCATGTACCGATCTAACTTCCCCAATTTCTTTTCTGTATATTCTTTGAGTGCGTCCGTGACCCGAATATTGTCGCCGCGAATCATCAAATCCATGGGGTACTCCTTACTTTAAATCGAAAACAATTATCATAAACAAGGCGAGCATTAATTTAGCTTGCCCTTGTTATCGTAAGCCCGTAAGTCATCTTTGCTCCTGCATCTACTACAGCCTGAGACACTGCAAGTAGGGTTGAGCCAGTAGTTAATACGTCATCAACAATAAGAATAGTTTTGCCAGAAATAAGGTCGCTGTTGGCTATGAAGGCATCTTGCATATTGATGAGCCGTTCTTCGCGGTTGAGCGTGACTTGAGATTGCGTAGCACGTTGGCGTATGACAGCGTCAGGTTCGCAATGGATGAGGCACGCTTGTCCAATAAAATCACCGAGTATTTGCGCTTGATTGTAGCCTCTTTGCAATTTGCGACTGACATGGAGCGGTACGGGGACAATCGAGTCAATCTGCCAAACTTGTTGTTTAAGTACGTCAATCATGCGCTCCGCAAGACGAAAACCTAATTCTTGAACATTGTCATATTTCAACGCATGAATCGCTTCTTGAACTTTTCCATCATGGATACTAGTGGAAGCAACTGTAAAATTTTCTGCGACTTGTTTAACTTCCATTGAAATTGGTACAGTATCCAATAAAGATTGGCAGGCTGGACACCAGCGAAAATCCACACGTCCACAACCCGCGCAACGTGGTGGGAAAACCAAATCTAGAATAGTTTTACCAATTGCTGTGCCGATGCTTTTATACAACAGAAGCCCAGACCGACTGGACCGAGCTTCTGAAGAAATCATATTCTGCATGTTAACCACCGTTGATTCTGACGTAGGTTGTTAAAATGTCCCGCCACTATTCGAATTCATCACGGTTAACACAGCTGGTCCAAGTAACACAATCCAGATGGACGGGAATATCAATAAAACCATCGGGATCATCATCTTTACTGGTGCTTGCTGGGCTTTTTCCTGTGCACGCTGACGGCGTTTTGTACGCATCTGGTCAGATTGTACACGGAGGATTTTAGACATACTCACACCGAGTTGATCTGCTTGAATGATCGCGGCGGTGAAGTTGCTTACATCCGCTACATCCATACGATCAGACATATCTTTTAGAGCTTCACGGCGAAGTTTACCGAGTTGGATTTCACGAAGGACACGCCCAAAGGCAAGTGCAAGTTCGTTATCCCACTTTTCATAAACTTTACCCATTGCCATGTCAAAGCCTAAACCGGCTTCCACACAAATAACCAGCAAATCGAGCGCATCAGGGAGGGCTTTAAGTATGCCTTCCTGGCGTTTTCTGATCTTTCCCCGTAGTGAAAGCACAGGAAGATAATATCCGAGAACACCCGCACCGATCATATACATCAGCGCAGTGGTGAAGGATTCTTTCAGCACCACGAAGCCCATTAATGCGCCTAATACACCCAAAACCACCGTCATCATAATACGTGATGCAAAGAAGGTCGTAGGTTCTGATGTAGACCCAGCAAGCTCTAGCTGTTTTCGGGTCATTTCGAGTTGTTTTTGAGGCGTAAATCGAGTGGTTAGATCTGCCAATGTTTCCATCAACGGAATAATCACACGATCACGGAATGAAAGTGAAAGTTCAATTTCTTCCAGTGACTCAGGAAGTTCACGATCGCCAAATTGTGCTAATCGCTCTTGCAAGGGATCACGGTCACGATCTTCACGCAGACCGACATAAACCAGACCACCAATAACGATCATACCGACGATGATTAAAATACCAATAAGCGCAGTACTCAT
Organism: Aggregatilineales bacterium; assembly: GCA_040219275.1. Classification (GTDB taxonomy): domain Bacteria; phylum Chloroflexota; class Anaerolineae; order Aggregatilineales; family Phototrophicaceae; genus JAVJSU01. The sequence continues at coordinate 152,299 of JAVJSU010000003.1, forward strand.
AGTCTGTTCCTTTATTGACTAATTTACTGACTAAATGTCAATGTCGATGATTTTTTGAATGGCTGCCGTTCCCATACCAATAAGAGCAAGACCACCACCCAACATGGGCCAACCGCAGGAACGGCTTTCAAACATTTGCCCCATATAGCCGGGACTAATCGCGTTCAAGAAAAATGCGAGAGAAATCGGTAAGAAACTAATAACGTAACCTGTCATCCGCCCCTGAGAGGTCAAAACGCGGATCTCACCTTTAAGTTTGATACGTTCACGGATTGTTGCGCTAATTACGTCAAGGATTTCGGCTAGATTACCACCGACTTCACGTTGAATGTTTACCGCAGTCACCACAAGGTCAAGGTCTTCACTTTCAACGCGTTCAAGCAAATGTTCCAATGCGTCAGCCATGTCTATGCCCAACTGCACTTCTTGAACGACGCGCTTAAATTCAGTTCTTGTAGGTTCCGGTGCATCCTTAGAAATCGCTTCCATTGATTGAAGCACGCTGTAACCGGAGCGCAGAGCATTTACCCAGAGTCCAAGCGTATCAGGTAATTGGGTCTCAAATTCTCTCAAGCGTTTACTGATGGTGCGTGTGACGTAGATGCGTGGCACAAAGAAACCGATGAATGCCGCGGCAATCGAGAAGATTAGGTCACCGCGAAACAAGATGAAGTAACTAAATGCGAAGATCCCTGCCATCGAGACGATGTGAAGTGCCGCAAATTCCGCAACAGTGAGTTTTAGATCTGCTCGGGCGAGCTGTCTCCGCCATTTCTTGCCGAACGTTCGCTCAGATAAAATATTATCAATTGCGTCAAGCGCGCGACTGTTCTTATCATCACTACCACCAGCTTCGCTAGCGGCATCATCCTGGAAAAATGATTGAAAATCGTCGTTGGATTCAATTCTTCCCAGACGTTCTTCGACTAAATTTTGTTCGGAACGTGCGCTGAAAATACCAATCGCGACAATGACAACAGCGATGAGTCCTGCCGCTCCTAGAATAATTAACTGTTCGCCACTCATCTCGTACCTGTCTCCACACTCGTTTACAATAAACTATGAAGATTGATTTATAAACTGCCTAATTGACTCATCAATAGGCAGTTTTTTACATCATAACACACAGTTATAGTTTTTTTTGTTCGAATTACGTTGCATCTGTCTTATCGACGGCTACCAACACCAAATGTCGACGGTGGGAGATGGATACCTGCATCTTCCATTCGGTCAATAAATTTTGGACGAATACCAGTTGGACGAATACGACCAATAATCTTGCCACCTTCGTTACCGGTTTGTTCAAATTCAAACACGTCGGACATGGTGATCATCTCACCTTCCATACCCTGAACTTCGGTGATAAAAGTCACGCGACGGGAACCATCGCGCAGGCGCTGTTGCTGACAAATTACATCAACTGCCGCCGCAACCTGCTCACGGATCGCTCGTACTGGCAAGTCCATACCAGCCATCAAGCACATGACTTCCAGGCGAGAGATCGCATCACGCGGGGTATTGGCATGGAGTGTTGTCAAGGAGCCGTCATGTCCAGTATTCATTGCTTGAAGCATGTCTAGCGCTTCACCGGAACGACACTCACCTACGATAATTCGTTCTGGACGCATACGCAAGCAAGCAATCACCAGATCTTGAATAGAAACCGCACCCTTGCCTTCAATGTTTGACGGGCGACTTTCCAGTGTAACGACATGCTCCTGCTGAAGTTGTAGCTCCGCCGCATTTTCTACCGTGATGATTCGCTCATCATTTGGAATAAAACTTGACAACACATTAAGCAATGTTGTTTTGCCGGAACCGGTACCTCCGGATACAACCATGTTCAATCGAGACAACACGCAAGCACGAAGGAAGTCCGCAATTTCCGGCGTCATTGAACCGAAACGGATCAAATCCTGAATGCCCAATGGGTCTTTAGAAAACTTACGAATTGTAACAGTTGGTCCACAAAGTGCGATTGGACGGATAACCACATGCACACGGGAGCCATCAGGAAGACGCGCATCTACCAGCGGTGAGCTTTCATCAACACGACGACCTAACGGCGCAACAATACGGTCAATGATACGCATGACGTGCTCATCACTGTCGAACGAGACGTTCGCACGGGTTAGTTGACCCTTACGTTCTGCGAAGATATTCTTTGGTCCGTTTACCATAATTTCTGAAACGGATTCATCTGCCAGCAGGACTTCAATGGGTCCATATCCCAGAATATCAGATACAATTGATTCGAAAAGACGCTGACGCTCTGCTCGTGAAAGTACCATACTTTCTTCAGCAAGAATTGAATTAAACAATTCTTCAATATGTCGTCTAATTTCATCTTTACGTGAGGCATCAAAACTTTGATCAAGCTCCGCCAGAAGTTTGTTCTGAACGCGAACTTTAAGATCCATATAGGAATTACCCTGCGCCGCGGTTGTTTTATTTTCTATAGAACGACGACGACGGGCTTCGTTGGCGCGCTGTTCATCATCACCGCCACCTTTAGAACCACCGCCATCACCGCCTTTTTCAATACGCCTCAATAACGACATCTAACGACCTCCAAGTTGTTTTCGTTTACGGTGTTGCCCTACTACCAACACGTTACAATGAACATATTACCTGCGTCTTAGTAAGCCACCCATACCACTGCGTTTCTTTTCCATCTGTTCATCTTCTGTTTGTTCTTCGTCTTCTTCGCCCATTAGCTCGGCATATACAAAGTCTGCTAATGCGAGCAAGTTCTTGGTAGGGGGTTTAGTCTGATCGCGTTCTGCGGCAATTACCGGTATACCACGATTGATTGCGCTGATAATAACGCGTTCATCAACAGATGGAATTTTGTGTACAACCGGACGTTTTAAGAAGTTTTGGATGCGTTCAGCAGAGAGCATTCCTTTGTCTCTACGTTCATCCCACACTTTATTAAGCATTAGCCACGTTTTGTTTGGATCGTAGCCAAGTTGATCGAAGAGATCAAGCACGAAACGCAAACTCTTTACAGCGGGTAGGGTAGGTGTACCAATGAGTAGAATTTTCGTCGAGACATCAAAGATATTCAGCAATACTTCGTTAAGCACGTTGCTCGTATCAACAATGATGAAATCATAATTGGAAGCAACTTTAGAAAGTATTTTTGATACGGTTGTGGGCGCGGCAAGCAATTCATCCGCAAATTCAGGACGGGACGGACCCATCAAGACTTTCAGACCACTTTCGTGTGTGGTGACGATGTTTTCGAAAAGTTCTACATCAAGATCATCTACATCGTCTGCAAGTTCTACGATTGTTGATTGTGCTTGCAGATTGAGAAACATCCCGACATCGCCAAACTGAAGATCGCCATCAACGAGAAGGACTTTGATTCCTTCTTTCATCAACCCTGATGCCAGATTTGTGGCGATTGTAGTTACGCCAACGCCACCTTTCGGGCTGTAGACCGCGATAATGTTACCCCCGCGCTCTCCCGATCCTTCGGATTTTCGCGGACGTGACGCTTCCATATTGCTATTCTGGAACGCTTCATATTGGCGACGTATATCTTCTGTGTTGCGGTAAACCGTACGGATCGTGTTATAGAGTTCATCCATATTGACCGGTTTACTTAAAAAGTCGCGTGCGCCTGCGAGCATTGCGCGTCGCATGTAGTCTGCATCATCTTGCACCGACATGATAATGACGGCAGACGTTGGAACCTGCTTTTTGATAATTCCGGTAGCTTCCAAACCGTCCATATCAGGCATGTTAATGTCCATGATAATGATGTCCGGCTGAAGGTCTTTCGCCATATCTACGCCTTCGCGCCCGGTGCCTGCCGCACCAATGACTTTGAAGTCTTGCTCAAAGGCGAGCAATTTCTTGATATTTTCCCGTGCTTCCGGGATGTCATCAACTAGCAAAATTGTGATTTGCTCTTTGCTACTGCTGTTTTGTTGTGGCGGTCTGCCGCTCATATCGTTAAGACTTTCACTCTTTAATTACTGTTTAGCGAAATTTCTTCACCGGCTACCAACCGACGAATGCTACGGATAGCTGGTTCGATAGAATATCCAACGCGATCAGGCAATGTAATTCCAAATTCTGACATAATGAATTGCAATGTAACGGCCTGGGTAGGAACCTGCGATGTGTCTGTAGCAGAGCGCAACGCGAATGTAATAGGTATTTTAGCTTCAATCAGGTATGTTATAACAACTGCATCCTGTGGTGAAACCGCTAATGTCACAATATCTGGACGAGGTGGCTGTGCAGTTGGAACGGCGGCACCCTGTTGATTCTGCTGTGCTGGCGCGGCGGTGCCGACTACTGCCGGGGTTGGTGTTGCCGCCTCACCAAAAAGGATACCATCGGCTGGGAAGTTCCCTACACCCATAACCAGAGCATCTTGAATGGTTAATTGTGTAGTTAGTCGCGGCCGAGCTTGTTCACGCGGGATTTCAAAAACAGATAGTGAATTAATTGTTATTGTACCACCACCCGGCAATGCAACTTGAAGTCCTGGAACAGGTAATTGTTCAAAGCGTCCATCAGCAGGTTCGGCAGGATTGATAAAAATCGCACCATTCTCATCGACGCCTGGATTAATAATTTGTGTCCGATTCGGCAAGATCGTTTGAAATTCTTCATCAATTTCAACAAAGAGGAGGGAAAGGATGATGTCAACACGATCACCTTGTTGAATTCCGTAAGCAACGCTGGTCAAACGATCCATCGGAACTGCAATCGCACGTTGACCCGCTGGAATACTCGCTGATAAATCAGACCCTACAGAAGTTAACTGTGATAAATCCGGGATAACCATCGAGGTTAGGATTGGCTGTTCAACATAAATATCGGTTCTGGCGCGTTGCCCAATCACCGCTTCGGTTGTGGTGAGTGCATTTTCTGGTACTGCGTCGATGGGCCAGTTACGCAACGCAACTGCATCAGGCGGGATTATCGCGCCACGTCTTAGGTTCTGAACGGCAACGACAATTGGAGTGAGCAATACTGGCTCAGGGGTCGGCGTGATAGTTTCTAGCGGTGCGGCGGTGCTATTAGTGACAACCTCACCACCCGTTGTTGAACCCCCACTACCCGAGTTTCCATCATCCGTGCCGGGGAGAATTACAAAGGCAAAAACTAGACCAAGTATAACCACGATAAATGCTATTAGAATTATGACGCGAGACCGAGTCATGAAGTTCCTCCATGGGTGAGGTTCAAATGGTTAATTTGTGTAACCTGCTGTTGTATTGACAAATTACTTACAACTTCCTAGTGTAGTCGGATGTGAATTATTGTCAAACAGCCTTTTTATCCTATTATAGGGCAGTGTCCCCTATTTGTTGCTTAATACTTCCAAAGTTTGGAAATCATAATATTAATTGTGTTTAAAGACCGGATGGTAGTTCTAGGCGTACGAGTGTTCCGTCGCTTTCACTACTGTTGATTGACATAGAGCCACCGACCAGTTCAAAACGCTCTTTAAGCGCCATCAAACTACGTGACCGTGAGTCGTCAACATGTACATCATCATCGCTGAAGATTGCTTCTGCATCTACAACCCGCCCGTTGTCTTGAACTGCAACCCTTAACATGGTGCCGGACATATCAAGACGTACTTTGAGCTGTGATGCAGACGCAAAATCACGCGCATGTCCCATCAATTCCTGAATACTACGAAAGATCATCACTTCACGATGCGATTCCAACCGACGTTCTTCACCGATAATCTCTAATTCTGTACCGATGTCATTTTTCTCTTTGAAGGATGCTACATAGCGACGTACCGTTGGAATGACACCGAGATCGTCCAACATCATCGGGCGTAGATCGAAGATAAAATCGCGTACTTTTTGGAAGGTGACGCTGGCGGCTGTCTTAAGACTACCTAATTCCTCTGCGGCACGTTCCGGGTTACGATCAAACAAACGCTGGCAAATTTCTGCCTGCAAGATGAAATTCGTTAGTGATTGGGCTGGACCATCATGCATCTGGCGGGAAAGGCGAAGACGCTCGTCTTCCTGTGCTTCTACGATACGCACGATATTGATACCACCGCGTGTCTCGCCTTCAGCCAACTCTTCTTCTTCACTGATAACGTCCACACCCTGAATCCGGCTCAATATTTGAGACATCAGTGACTGTTGTTCTTCTTGATTTTTATAGTTGGCTTCAAATTTCTCAAGTTGACCGCGCATTGTCGCCAAACGGAAGCGTGCATCAATTGCTTCGTCATACTTATCTCGAATATCCTGTCTGGGGATGGTTTCGATATTGATTTGAACATTCTGCAAATCGGTGGCGATGTCCGCATTACGTTGTTGTTCACGGTCGACCATCGTCTGAGTTTGTTCAATTTGTGCTTTAAGTTCGCTCAGTTTACGTTTCATCGTAGACATCTGCGAGGTCAACATTTCAATAAGTTCAGCTTTGGGGTCGTCTGAAAATTTATCCATAGTCATTTGGACTCGGTTGACGCTTTTTTCACGCTGAGGTGAGATTTGCGTCAGTCTCCTTTCTAAAAATGAGTCTAATGAAAGTTGTTTCGAATGCTATTCCTAGAAATCATCATCTTCGCCATCATGAATGCGTACCCACCCATGTCGTAATGCTTTCACCGCCGCTTGAGTGCGGTCATCAACATTGAGCTTACGTAATATGGAGGTCATATGATTTTTCACGGTTTGTTGGCTGATGCGTAATTTACTGGCAATTTCTTTGTTGCTCAAGCCATTGGTGACAGCCTGCAAAATTTCCATTTCCCGCGGGCTAAGGGGCACAAATTGTTCTTCACCATCAATATACGTGCCACTAGACATGGATTCAATATGACTTTGTATCCAATCATCAACATTGCGTTTATCCATTCGTTTCTCGTCCACGACGTAGAAACCACTGGCAGTATCTCTGATGACATCAATTAAGTCTTCGGGGCGGATGTCTTTGTTGCAGTAGGCTGATGCTCCTGCACGCATCGCATAGATGACTTGCTGAGTATCATGGTACGCGGTAAGCATGACCACTGAAATATCGCTGTGTTCAGTTTTTAGGCGACGTGCAACTTGAAGACCGTTAATACCGGGAAGATTAACATCGAGCAGAACCACATCAGGGCTTAATTTCTGGATGACGCGTAACGCATCTTCGCCATCTTCGCTATGACCTAATACATGAATATCATCCTCAAGCGAAAGGGCTTTAATCAATCCGTCGCGGAAGATGGCATGATCATCTACAATGAGTACTTTAATCATTTTGCTAATTTTACATCGCTCCTCGCGGTGAGTGAATTCGAGATCTCCCGCATTAATATTGCGCTGACCCGGATTATTTCCGCAAGTTCTCTGACACAATTGTGAAAAAAATGTTGGGATTGTTTGATAACTGTTAGCTTTACTCAAGCATAGACAACTCTAACTTTCCCCTTCTAAAGCAGTATACATCTAAACAGATATACACCGCAAGGAAACCGGATGACTAATACGGTCATGCGGATTTATAACCTATTCTACCATCCGTATTATCCTCATGTTATGATTGCCTAGTCTATGGATTCTGGAGCAAAATTTTGGAACGAATTGTGCGCGATAAGCTGGTTTATTATCGCTTTGATAATTGGGACATGCTTAAACACGGCGTATTTACCCGGCTTGGGGGTGTAAGCCAGTCTCCATGGGATACATTAAATGTCGGCGGAACTATGGGTGACAACCTTGAAGCAGTACGCCAAAACCATCAGTTAATGTATGATGCCGTTGGTGCAAATCAAGAGCGTGCCTGCACAACATGGCTAGTACACAGTGTAGATGTTGTCGTCGTGGATAGTCCCGTTATTGGGAGAAAATGGCAAGCGATTGCCGATGGCATGATTACCAACCAGCCGGACACACCCCTAGTCATGCGTTACGCGGACTGCACGCCACTTCTTTTTTTTGATCGCGCCAAGCAGGTCATCGGAATTTCACATGCAGGGTGGCGCGGTACGGTGGGTGGTATTGCATCGCGTACAATTCACGCGCTAGAGCATCATTATGGATGTATTGCGAGCGATATTGAGGTTGGCATAGGTCCCTGTATTGGTGCGCGGCGCTATCAAGTGGGTGATGAAGTCGTAGATGCTGTAGTAACATATTTTGGAGATACTGATGGTTTGATTTGTCGTGATGAACGAGATGGAACAGCTTATTTCGATCTTGTTGCGGCGAATAAGCGCGATCTCGAACGAGTTGGTGTTGAGAAAATTGCGACATCAGGCATTTGCACGGCGGAAAATACACAGGAATTCTTTTCGCATCGGGCGGAAAAAGGGCGTACCGGGCGTTTCGGAGTTGTAATCTCCCTATGACTTCAATGAGCACAATTGCGGATAATGTTGCGCGAGTACGTGATGAAATTGTGAATGCCTGTGCGCGGGTAAACCGTGATCCCGAAGGTGTGACGTTGATCGCGGTCAGCAAAACGAAACCCGCTGAGGACATACTTCATGCAATTGAGGCGGGTTTGCAACATTTTGGCGAAAATCGCGTACAAGAATCACAAGAAAAGATTCCATTGGTGGAATCGCAAACCGATAAGCCACTTGTTTGGCATATGATCGGGCATGTGCAAAGTCGCAAAGCGAAAGAGGTCGTTCCGTTATTCGAGGTTGTTCATTCGATTGACAGCATAAAATTAGCGGATAAGCTCGCTAAATCTGTTTCTGAAAGCGCACGATCAATCAACGCATTGATTGAGATTAATGTGTCTGGCGAAATCAGTAAAGAAGGCTTAAACGCATATGGCTGGCAATCGAACCAGAAAATTAAAGAAGATATTTCGGATCAAATACGCCACATTTCCCAATTAGCGGGGTTGAATGTAATTGGGTTAATGACGATGGCACCGTTTGTCGATAATATGGCAGGAACGCGTCCCGTTTTTGCTGATTTAGCGGCATTACGCGAAATGCTTTCTAATACGCTGAACATATCATTGCCTGAACTTAGCATGGGGATGACAAATGACTATCCGATTGCTATTGAAGAAGGTGCAACCATGGTGCGCGTTGGGCGGGCTATCTTTGGCGAGAGATCTTGAATTAACTATTGGAGAGACACTATGAGTATTGGCAGTATACTAATTAATCTGCTCACCTTCTACAACTTCCTTGTTCTGGCGCGGGTTTTATTGAGTTATTTCCCAAATGTGGATTATTCAAATCCCATTGTGCGGATCTTGTTTGACGTTACAGAGCCAGTCCTTGCGCCGATTCGAGAATTTATCCGTGAACAATTTCCGGAATCGGGTATGATTGATTTCAGCCCAATTGTGCTGTGGATTATCATTTTGATGCTGATTCAAGTTATCGGGATTATATTTTAGTCCCTAATTCTGCTTGTCCTGTTTCTAAGCGCGTGATACTATTTTTGTATAGTGCAAGCAATTACGCTTTGAACGCAGGAAAAGAGGTTACTTAATGTCGTCAGATCGAAAATTCGAGATCACGGATGCAAAAGGCGGTGCGGCATTTACCGTACGTGTGACAACCCGTGCAGTTGATACCGAGATGGTTGGGCTTCAGGAAGATGGATCACTCAAAATTCGGCTTAAGGCATCTCCCGCAGGTGATCCTAGCGCGAATAAAGAATTGATCGAATTTATCGCTTCTAAATTGCAAGTTTCGATTGCAAGTGTAGAGATTGTCGCCGGTGAATCGGGGCGCGATAAGCTCGTTACGGTAGAAGGTATTTCAACATACGATGTTGAAACCAAACTTGGTTCGGCATAGGGTTAAGCCCGCGATAGGTTATCGTAATCATATTAACGCGACACGATGGACAGTCATCATCATGCTGATGATGGCTGTTTCCGCATGTGCTAGCAATACAGCGACCCCCACCCCTGATCCAACTCAATCTCTAATCGTTTTTACGCCGGAACCATCGGCTGTTCCCGTCACACCAACAGCAACCGCCGTACCCCCGCCATCCGCGGGTGAACTTTTACAAACACCCCGTACTAACGATACGTCTACAGAGATTCAAAGGGAGATGATCTCTGCAACAGAAACTGATCTCGCCAATTACCTTGCCCTTGAGGACTTTTCTGAGATTCAGATTGTCTTGTATGAAGTGGTGCATTGGCAGGGGGAGGCTTTGGAGTGCGAGAGCGCACCATTGCGGCTGACGACTCAAGGGCTAGAAGGTTTACGGATCGTTTATCTTTACGATGAGACGATCTATACCTATCGCACGGGCGAGGCTGAATTTATGCGCTGTGAAGAAGTAAGCGCCCTACAAGCACCACCGGATGTTATCGTACTAATCGACCCCGTAGCCGCAGATCAAGTGTCATTAGCGAAACGTCGTATTGCACAGGATTTAGACATCTCCAGCCGTTTAATTAATGTCGATTCGGTAGAAGTGCGCGTATGGGAAGACACAAGTTTAGGGTGTCCTGCCGCCGGGCAAAATTACGAGCCTATTCAAACAAATGGGTATCGTATTGTCCTAACGGCAGGAGAAAACAGTTATATTTTTCACGCTAGCTTCGATCGGCTGGTTTTATGTCAGGATGAGCCAATCGAGCTTGATGATACAGACACTTAATCTATGAAGCTGGTGCAGGTAATGGCGCACCAAGGCGGCTCTGGAAACGTCCTAATGCTCGATACGCTGATTCTCGTACATTGCGATTTCTATGGCGGAGTGCGTTATAGAGTACATCAGCAAAATCAATGAGACCAAGCTGACCCATATTCGTAATAACTAACTCTTGAATAATTGGATCGTCATTTTCCAGTGCCATCAACAAAACATCTTCTACACCTTGATCTTCGGCAATTGCGTCTGCGCCTAGAGTAGCTATCCACTCATTAAGCCAGGGTATATTGCTTATTGCTGGATATTTCTGTACCCCACCGGAAACTTCATTCAATCGCATATCGTGGAAGGCTTGTTCAGCGGCGGTACGTACATACCATTGGTCATCTTCCAGCGATACACGATACAACGCAACCAATGCCCACGGTGTGTTGATTCTACGTAAACCGAAGACGGCGGCACGGCGCAATTTCATATCTTCGTGTTGTACCGCATCGTACAAAATCGGGTAGCCTTCATCGGGTAGGGCGGCAAATGCTTCTGCGATGGCTTGCCGCAATTGATCTGATCCCTCCGTAAGGGCATAGACCATCTCCTCCAACGCTTTTTCAGTACCCAGCGCACCCAGGGCAAGTCCGGCTACAAGTTGAACTTCAGCAACAGGGTCTTCAATCATGTTCAGTAACGGATCGATTGATCCTTCGTCCCGCATCGCTCCCAAGCCCAGACAGGCTAGTTTTCGAACCTGTTCATTGGGATGGCGTAGTGCCTTCGTGAAAATAACCTGCGCGTTACGATCGCGTAAACCAACCAACGCCGCCGCGCACCGCTCCCGTACCAGTGGGAATTGAGTCGGCGATACGAATGCGTTGCCTAATTTGCGAAACAGGGTGATTTTCCATTCGGCTTTTGGAGACGCGTGGATCATCCAGCGCGAGAGTGATAGTAAATTTTCGTTTAAAATGTCGCTTGGCGCATCAAGAACATAATTAACCACGTCGGTGAGTGGTGTGTGGATCGTTGCTTGACTAAATGCGAATTGCCATGCGGGTTGGTTAACACGTTCAATCTGCTGTTCAGCGGGCATTTCTGCTAATGTTAAACCAGCTAAGTAAGCGGTAATCGGCGAGATTGCAAATTGATAACGCCCGTTGCGATGAGCAACCAACATGCCCGATTTTGTGAGGTCTTTGAGCAGATTTTCATGCTCTCGTATGGCTTTATTGGTCTCTGAACGTTCCTGTCGATTGGATTTCGCGCCCGAATTGCTTGCTTCATCTGCTACAACTTTGTGCTGGCTTTCTGATTTGGATGCCGGTTCGTCGCCGAAGAGTTCATCAATGCCTTCGTCGTCTTCAGCCAGTGGCGAATCCGTGAAGGGATCAATCATTTCATTGGTAGACACTTTATCGTCGCCAAACGGATCAACCAATTCATCATCCGGACTCACCGTTGGTATTTCAGAGGTCATCGTCAATAAATGTCCCTCTGCAACCGATTGAAGCCGTTCAGCAGTAATATAGCCCCGGTCAAGTTGTAACGTCGCCATCTGAGCTAATCGCGGGAGAAGCATACCTAGTGATTGTTTTGCAGGGATAAATTGCTCAATCATCACCCGCATTTGCGCTTCGTAACTGTTTTCCTCAACCCCTTTATACGTGGCAAAGAGTCGCGCACTATATTCAAATGGAGATGATCCCCTAAACTGCTGTTTCACCTGATCCTGTACTTGTGATGGAATGTCATTAGCGCGGCGTTCACCGCTAATTTTCGCCCACGATTGCACCCACAGGTTGGCGGCGGCGAAATAACTGGTATCTAACCATGAACTCAGGAAAACTGGCGTTAACCCTGTGTCTACTAATCCGCCAAACCCCTGTACCGGTCCAGTAACAACGATGAAATTTTGTTTATATTCGCTGATAAAAGCACGCAACCAGGCTAATTTAAGTTTGCGCTCGTTTTCTGGCAAATCATCGTAACCATCAATTAAGATAAGGGCATCCCCATCTTCGAGGCGTTTATAAAGGTTCAAAGGCATTGTACGGGCTGTTAGACCGCTGACTTCATGTTGTACGGCACGGATAAGTGGTTCTGCCGGGTCAACTTGCCGGCCATATTCACCCGTGTCTACATTGACATTCACCATGTTCAAGTAGATGGGTGTTAGCCAGCGGAACGCAGAGCCACGTTGTTCACCTTCGATCTCGTCCTGACGGATGGTATTTTTTAGCGCCCGTTTCGCCATTTCTTCAATTTGCTCACGTTCTTTACGGCGATTCATGCGGTCTTTATCATTTAACTCTGCGTCTTGCTCATCAATTTGTTCCTGCACCCTGTCGTGGAATGGCGTGAACTTTACTAATCCTAAACTCCACAATGCGATGGCACGAAGCGCAGTCGTTCTTCCACTTCCGGGTAAACCGAGTATGGCAATTGCCCCATTACCACGCCCCAAATCTTCAATTGAGAGGGTGGGGATATTGTATGGCGCATGAAGATAAGGATAATCTGGTACAACCGGAACGATATGAAACACATCGTGGACAATATCATCATCTGGTGGCAGAGCGAACTCTGTCTGTGGAATGAAACGGGGTTCAACCAAAATCTCTGATAATTTGACCCGCGATCCCATCAAATGCCCCGATTCACAGGCTTTGATGAGATCATTGATATAGCGGCTGTCAGCACCGCGTGTGGCGAAGTCCTGTGCGCCGCTTACTTGCTGGGTTACAGATTGCCGCGCCGCGCTTAACATATGTCGTGCGCGGTAGACTCCGTAAGCAGTTGCCCAACCCGCCGCCACACCCAAACCAAAATTTTCAGGATTAAAGTTAAAATTGACCATCGGTCTTAATTCCCCTTAAGTTGACGAGAATCGACGAGAATGCGCCCACAATTCGTGCAATAAATGATGTCTTGATGTCTTAATACATCCTGCACCACATTCATGGTTTGTTCGATGCCACACACACCACAACTCTTATCTTGTAGAATCGAGATGGGCTTGTTCGCTTTTTTGACGCGCATGGTTTCATAAAGTTTAAGGTGTTTTGCATCAGCTTGCTTGATTTTTCCATCGCGTTGGGATTGATATGTTTCATTTTCGTGTTTTAACTGTGTTTGCTCTCGGATTAAATCTACATTTTGCGCTTCGAAGGAGGCAACAGCACTGCTCAGAGTTTCCTCTGCTTCGTTGAGGGTGGATTCTGCGTCCTCGATAGAAAGCATCAGTTCTAGCATTTTGTCTTCAAGCTCCGTGTTGCGGCGTTTCAGGGAGGCAATTTCTTGCTGAAGGTCTTGCAACTCTTTAGGATTCTTTACGTTACCACTATAAAGGCGTTGTTCAGAAGATTTAGATTTCTGGGTGTTCGACTGAATTTCTAGTTCAAGGTCACGTAACTTTGTGCGAAGCGGGGATAATTTTTTCTGTGCCGCATCAACGGTGATTTGTGCGCGATTAACGGCGGAATTGTCTGCGAGAACGCGGGCGATTTCGTCCAGACGTTTGCGGTTTTCGATCATGTTTAGATCAATTTGTTGAAGGTCATATAAGATAGGAATTTGTGACATAAGTGATTTGGCTCAACTCTGTTAATGTGTACAACATGCGGTTGTACTGTAGAATGAGATATATGCAGTATGATAAACGATTACACAGGTATTTTATTACAAGTTGCGCGGTAAGCCTAATTAACACTTAAGGTTGAATATATGCAGTCAGGTTATACAGGGCATGTAACACCTTCGGAATGGCGTTGGGTCATCTGGGTAGGTTGTGTTTTGATTGTGTTTGCGTTTATTCCCTTTCTCTGGGTAATTCTGGGTGGGGTTGCAGGTACTCGTTGGGAATTCTTCGGTGCATTGCATGATTATCAGAACGGGGCAAGTGATCTTGCAAAAGTATTTCAAGGGTCACAGGGCTATTTAATCTCGCGGTACTTACAAACGCCAGAAGCCCAGCCCGGCACACTCTTTGATTTTATCTATGTCCTGATCGGGCAACTCTCACGCTTTACCTTCATTCCCGGTGTGATCCTGTTTCATATCGCACGGGTGGCGGCATCGTTATTTATGTATCTTGCGCTATATCATCTGGCGGCGTGTGTCTGGATGCGTGTCAGAACCCGCCGGATTTTCTTCCTGTTGGTGGTGGGGGGGGCAGGTTTTGGTTGGTTGCTCGCACCCATTACAAATGACCCATCGTATTTGGATTTAACCGCACCGGAAGTTTTTCCGTTTTATGCCACGCTTGTGAATGTACATTATCCACTGGCGATAGGCTGTTTGGCACTTGTAGCGAGTATCATCATCCCCGTGTTCCGCCCCGGCATGTCGAACGAAGCGGGTGTCCAAAACGAAGCCTTAATTCTTTTCGTCATGGGATTGTTGTTATCATTTTTGTATCCGCAGGCGCTTCCGGCGTTAATGCTTTCGTTTTTGCTCTTGATAGGTGTGCGCTGGTATACCAGAAAGGCGTTAATCCCACGAGATGGCTGGTGGTTAACATGGTTTATTGTGCCTACACTTCCGATGCTTGTTTATTATGGTGCTCTACTTGCTTACCGTCCTGTAATTGCTGAAATTTGGGCGCAACAGAACTCGGTTTCCGCGCCACCCATACCGATTCTTGTCGCAAGTTTAGGGGTACCTCTATTGATTGCGCTACCCGGAATCTGGCGTGCGGTGCGTTATTTTGAACCTGATGGCGATCAATTCATGCTGATCTGGTTATTCATGATGGTGTTTCTAGCGTATTTCACACCGTCTATTCAACGGCGTTTCTTGATTGGCTTGATGATTCCCTTAACCTATTTTGCGACGCGTGCTCTGGAAGATTTCTGGTTTCATCTTGTCAATCGTCGCTGGCGTTTGCGATTATTTGCGGCAATGTTGCCGGTGATCGCCGCAAGTTTGATATTTGTCTTGTTTTTGCCAACCTTTCCGATTTTGAGCGATTCATTAAATAAAGCATCCGGGATGCTTTTAGAAAGTGATTACACGCAGGCGTTTAGATGGCTTCGGCAAAGAGGGGCATCCGGGGAAATTGTATTGGCGGCACCGAATACCTCTACATGGATTCCTGCAACGACAGGGTTACGTGTTGTTTATGGACATCCTACAGACACACTTCAGCCAGACATCAAGCGTATGCAACTTATTGCATGGTATAACGCGGATGATCTTGAGAATTGTGATGATCTTTTGCAGGGCGATTATACGTTTTCCAATGGGTACATGGTACGTTACGTCCTTATTGGTCCACAGGAACGCGCTTTAGGGACTACGGTCTGTGATACTATGCTGGAACCACTAGAAACTTTTGGTGATGTCGAGTTGTATCTCTACACACCGCCTATAATTTCTATTCCTTAAATTCATCTCTGTAATTAAAGGGCAGAACTATGCTATTCTCGCCTTCTCCCCGTCGTCGTCGTCTTCAATTGCGTATTTCTGAACGACGGTTACTGCTCATGTTCGGTGACGCAATTGCTGTCATGCTGGCTGTTTTGATTTCATTATTCATCTGGGCACAGGTTGCTGACCGCACATTTGATGTTGAATTTGTTTTCCCCCGCATCTCGTGGTTTTTTGCGCTGGTTGTCTTGTGGTTATTATTGGCGGCGGCGAATGACTATTATCAGTTGTCTCTGGCGGCACGTAGGATAGCGTCGTTTCAACGCCTCGGTGTGATAACTGTTCAACTTATCTTTATTTATTTGATCGTGTTTTTTCTGTCTTCGCGTGATTCACTGCCCCGTCTTTTTATCATTTACTATGGGATTAGCTCATTTTTGCTGATTAGCGTATGGCGCTTGGTAAATCCAGCGTTGATTGGATGGGCAAGTGAGCCACGCAAGGTCTTGATTATTGGTACGGATTGGTCTACTGAGACGATTATTGGTGCTGTTCGTGAACAAGCCGAGACAATTTATGAGATCAGGGGAATTATCGGTCAACAGGAAACCGTCGGACAACGAATTGCCAGTATACCAATTATCGGTGATGGGGGTGATCTGATGAATTTTGTAATTCGAGATGGCATCACGGAAATCATCTTCACGTCGTCCCCGGATTTAAGTGACGAGATTTTTCGCGGTGTAATGGAAGCCTATGAGCGTGGGGTTGTGCTAACACCGATGCCGTTACTTTATGAGCGCCTGACGGGTCGTGTGCCCGTGCATCATGTGAAATCTAATTGGGCTTTGGTATTGCCAATTAGTGGCGATTCATTATTCGATCTTTATCCAGTAGTTGGTTGGTTGCTAGATACAATCCTTGCGCTGATCGGGTTGATTGCATTTATTATCACATTGCCATTAATTGCACTTATCATTCGCTTGAACTCGCCCGGAGGCACGTTTTATACGCAGAAACGCCTCGGTATGAATGGCAAGGTCTTTACGATTATCAAATACCGTACCATGGTTAAAGATGCAGAAGTCGGTACGGGCGCGGTGTTCAGTGAAAAAGGCGATATGCGAGTCACGAACGTGGGGCGAATTATGCGGAAAACTCGTCTTGATGAATTGCCTCAGGTCATTAATATTTTGCGTGGCGATATGAGTGTGGTTGGTCCCCGTCCAGAGCGTCCTGAACACGTTGTTCGGCTTACAGAGAAAATTCCATTCTATCGTACCCGTTTGGTAGTTCGTCCCGGCTTAACAGGTTGGGCGCAGGTCAAATATGCCTATGGCTCCACAGACGAGGATGCCGAAGTTAAACTCGAATATGATTTATACTATGTTCGGCATCGTTCGCTATTTTTAGACCTGAATATCATTGTACGAACGGTAGGTAAAGTGCTCAGAATGAGTGGGGTTTAGGGCAACCATCTTTAGAGATACCATCCCCCTAAACTTATTGTGTAGCCTTAATCATGTCTGCGGCTTTTTCGGCAATCATAATCGTCGGTGCGTTGGTATTGCCGGATGTAATGGTTGGCATTACTGAAGCATCCACAACGCGTAATCCCTCAATACCATGTACTCGCAATTGTGGATCCACAACCGCCATAGAATCTGTTCCCATTTTGCATGTTCCAACCGGATGATAAAGTGTTTCTGAACGTTCCCGCATGTAATTCACTAAAGCCTCGTCAGATTGCACCCCTGATCCGGGCAAATATTCCGGTCCACTATAGGCTGAAAATGCCGACGAATGGATAATTTCACGCACTTTCTTTAATCCGATTAACATGCCCTCGACATCTTCTTCTGCGGCAAAATAATTGGCACGAATCGCCGGCGCGGTAAAACTGTTGGCTGATTTGAGTCGGATTTCACCTCTGCTTTCGGGGCGCAATAGTGTCGCGCCAAGCGAGAATCCGTGACCGCCGTAGCCTTCAACGGCTTTTTTCCCGTGATCTTCAAACGCGCCGGGGAAAAAGTGAAATTGAATATCCGGTGCGGGTAGGTCCGCGCGGGTTTTCATAAATCCCCCCGCTTCACCACCGTTGGATGTCATCATACCTTTGGTCATGACCATATATTTGAACATTTCACGCACCTGCCCGAAGCCTTTAGTCGCAGATGCCAGTGAAATTGCCTGAGTGGAAAACATCAAAACTCCTGAGACAAGATGATCCTGTAGATTTTTGCCGACACCCGCAAGGTCATGTATCGGCTCAACCCCGATACTTTTCAGATGTTCAGCCTCGCCAATGCCAGAGAGCATCAACAATTGTGGAGAGTTAATCGCACCACCGGACAGAATGATCTCTTTGCCGACCTTTACTTTCCACTCTTGCCCTTTGTAGCTGTAAATAACCTGATCCACTTTTTTGCCATCAAATAGTAACTTGCTGACCTGTGCCTCGGTTTGTACGGTCAAATTCGGACGAGAAAGAATCGGTTTGAGGAATGCGGTGGCGGTGCTATGTCGTCTGCCGTTTTTCTGCGTCACCTGATATAAACCAACGCCTTCCATCTCACCGCTATTGAAATCATCAAGGCGCTTTAAACCACTCTGTTCGCCTGCTTTGAGGAAATCCAACGTCATCGGATGTGGTTCGATCAAATCGGCAATGTTGAGTGGCCCACCGACAGCGTGAAATTCCGAAGCGCCATTTTCATGGTGTTCGGATTTTTTGAAGTAGGGCAGTATGTTTTTGTAATTCCAACCTGTATTGCCGAGTGATTCCCAATGATCGTAGTCATATTGATGTCCACGAATATAGATCATTGCATTGATGGAACTACAGCCACCTAAGGTTTTCCCGCGAGACCAGATCATCTTACGATTCGCCATATTCGTTTCGGGTTCAGTGTAATATTGCCAGTCGATGTCTGTTTTAAAGTTTTTGTTCCACGCCGCAGGGATGTGGATGGTCAGTTTCTTGTCTGGTTTGCCCGCTTCTAGCAATAAGACTTTGATCTTGGGGTCTTCGGTTAAGCGGTTTGCAAGCACACAACCCGCCGAACCTGCGCCGACAATAATGTAATCGTACATGCTGAATTCCTGTAATAAACGTGCCTATAATTGAGGCAAATTATAGCGTGATAGAAAAAATGCGCCCGTTTTCTTATCTTAGGAATTGATCGACGATAAATCCCATGCAAGCATCAGGAAAATGGTATACCCCCAGATTGTGCTGTTCAGCAATGCACGCTTCGAGTGTTTTTCCGCCGCGTAAAGCACCACCGCGATTTGTAATCCCACGACGAAACGCAAGATGCCGAGTGGCTCTCGATAGGTGGAAAACGGCACGAAGAGCATGATTAAGGCATTGGCGAATAGCAGAAAAACGATTGGCGTGAGCGCGTTGGCTTTAAAGGCTTTCCAGCATTCGCGTAATCCCCAGACCGTTGGATAGATGGCGAACGGCAACAATAGGATAAAGAAGATGAAGAAGATCAGGATAATCGGCGGCGCAAAGATGGTGCGCGTGTGGATAAACCAGTCATTGGCGTAGGGTAGCGTTTCAAATTGATATGTGATGAGATCGCCACTCCCCGTGAGGATGCGTAATATGCCACCAAACGGGACAATTTCAAAACTGGATGCGCCTGCACCGCCTGAGCCGATTCCGAATTCGCCAAGACGAGAGTGAAGCACTAGTTGCCAGACGGCGAACGGAATGCCGGTAATTGCGCCGAAGATGACCGCCTTAAACCACTCTCGTTGATAGAGCAAATAAAGCCCATAGCCACCAGTAAAAATAAGCCCTGTTTCTTTCGCCAAACCTGCTAATGCGAATAAAATCGCACCCCATATCCATCGATCCCGTCGTAGAAGTACAATTCCACCGAGCACAAGCGCATAAGTCAGGGGTTCGGGTAAACACAGACGAGCCGCGCCCAATGTTCCGACGGCAAATCCATAGCCGAGCGCATACCAGCGACTTGCACCATGTTCGCGCAAAAGTCCTTCCAGAATCGCGGTTCCAGCGCCGAGTGCGATCAAATTGATCCCGAACAATACCCACGGGAGTATAGCATCATTCCCGAATGAGAAAATTAGACCCAGAAACGGGAGTAATATGCGTTGAAAACGATAGGCAGGGACATCCAATAAATCCGCCGCAGACGAGGGATCACGCGCAATATAATAGACAAATTGCCCGTCATAACCTTCTGTACCGTCATCGATACCTTCGCTAAAACGGCTTCCTATAGTCACTAACGCCAGTGAATCACCGTCGTTTGCAATCACAATCATCACGCCGTAAAGTAGGCAACATAGCGTTACGATGAACCACGGGCGGAGTAAAATTTGAAGCAAGGATTGATTTCTTTGTGTGCTATTCGATGGCATCGGGTGTAAGATTCCTTTCGTTACTTCATCATTTTACACCGGACTGGTACTGCACATGCGGCGTTTAGAATTAATGTTTCGCGCGGTTATGATTCTTGTCATGACATATATATTCTCATTCGGCACGACTTTTAGTGGCGTAATTCTTCCTGACCTCAAATTCTTCAATCTTGCTATCCTCACGATAGTTGTGGCAATCTGGGGACTTGTGCATTGGCGTAGTCGCTGGATATGGCATAGCACGCCCCTTGATCTGTTGTTCGGGCTGTGGATTGTGGTGATTGGCATTTCCATCCTGACGAATCAAGACTCATGGCGACGATCACTGATCGCGGTCTGGTATGTTGGGCTGTACATATTGCTGTGGTATGGGGTGAGCGATGCCCTGAGCAATAAACGCCTAAATCGAGATACACTCATTGATGGCTTGCTATTTGCAGGGCTGATCGTCATCGGATTTGGCTATTTACAATTAAGCTCGCAAACATTTGATCTGGCATCACTTAACTTTCCCCGTCCCGGTAGTCTAATCGGAAATCCAAATTCACTTGGTGCGTTTTTAATCGTCATTATTGCTTTTGCGGGCGGACGCTGGGTAAATATCAAAAATCGTCTGGCGAAAATTGTGCTCGCTGATTATACCGTTGCGGCATTGTGTCTCTTATTCCTGACGTTCTCTCGTGGTGCTTGGATCGGTGGGGCAGTCACGCTGATAGGGCTTGCGGTGTTGACATTGCGTCGTAATGGGCTACTTTCCCTGACCTCATTACGCGAATGGTGGGACAAGCAGACTTGTAATCGGCGATTGCTGATTTCTAGTGTGTCGCTAGCTGGGGTAGGCGTTTTTTTACTTTTGGGGATTTTGTTCGCACAATCACTATCGCTTTCAGGACGAAGTGTAAATTTGCGGACACGCATCTGGGATCATGCTCTGACGATGTTTACTGATAAGCCGATTACAGGTTATGGATTATTTAATTTCGGGCGTGAATTTGAACGGTTGGATTCCATGCCACCGAATCAACCGCATAGCCATGCCCATAATGCGGTATTGTTGGTTGCGGCGGAACTTGGCGTATTAGGTTTAATCATCATGAGCTTGACCGTGTTCGTCGCTCTTAAGGTGATGGATTCAAATTGGCGTGATGCTTCAACGAAAGATCAAGCGGCGTATACAGGTGCCTATACTGCGGTAATCGGGTTTGGTGTGCATCATCTTTTAGATACGCCTTTCATGATGCCTCTGATTGCACTGGCTGGTTTATTGGCGCTTGTTATTGCCATCACGCCGGTTAGTGCGCCGCGTTTGCAACCCAACTGGCGTTTGCGTGGACATCCAATCGGCATGGGGATCCTCGCTATTCTGGTGCTGGTCTCTGGTTTTTGGAGCACTGATGTTTCGCGCATCTATACCAATTCTTTGACGTATGTCAATGATGGTGACTTTCTCGGCGCGGCGACTTTGATGCAAAATGCGATTGATGCCGACCCTAATCTAGCGGTGTATCAGGAACAACAAGCCTATTTGTATGGCGTTGTGGCATTAGATGGCGACACCATTGCGCTGACGCGAGCAATAGCTGGATATGAGCGCTTTCTTGAGGTTGAGCCACAAAGTGCGGTTGGATGGGCAAATTATGCGGCACTGCTCTGGCAAAATGATTCGCGAGAAAATGCAGTCGTTGCGATGACGAACGCATTTGAAGCCTCGCCCAACTCGTGGCAATTAGCGTTGAATCTGGGTGCATCTCTGGAAGCGAGTGGTCAAGAAGAATCTGCGCGGGAAATTTACGACCTATGGATTGCGCCACGTAATGTTTTGCTCCCATTTTGGACGGAAACCCCACTCAGGCAGGAGATTGCCACAACAGTTGAAATCAGTCCGCTTGACCGTTATCTAATGGGTGATGAAACTGTGACATTTGATTCTCTGAATTTGAGCGGTAATGCACCCAAAGTTGAATTTGCGCGATTGGTCAATTTACTCCGGCAAGACGCGAATGATAGTCAAATTGATGCACAACTCAACGCAATGGATCGCGCGATTTTAATTGAGGCGAATCAAATCTGGTTGGATGTCGCACACGCAGAAATTTTGCGTGCGCGGGGCGAAATAACTGCCGCTGATGCCGCCTTAAATGTTGCGCGTGAACGGCTAGCTTTTGATGTCGCTGATGCTGATTACGAATTTGGAACGAATATCGGTAATTTTCAATTTTTGCGGATTGTAGTACCGCGTCGCTTCTTGCCACAGGTCTATTATCCTGTCGTAGACCCCTTACTTTTGTTTATTTTGGAAGACTAATGTGTGCAATGTCGGTTTCTTAAAGGTTGTAGTGCACTTTCGCCGTTAGAATAGGACTAATAAACGTTTATTGGCTTTATTTACATTCATGAAGGCGGCTTTATGCGTCAATTGACGATTCAGCGCGTGATGCTGGTCACGGTTTTTGTGCTCTTGCTTTCACTAGCCACACGCATTCCGGTAGATACCGATACATGGTGGCATATACGGAGCGGGGAACATACGCTCACTGAGGGCATGATCTACGAAGACCCGTTCTCATTTACGAAGCAGGGCGAAGAATGGATCAACCATAGTTGGGGTTCACAGATAATCCTGTATGGAGCGTATCAAATCTTAGGGAACATCGGCTTATCGCTATATACAGCAATTCTGGCAACTGCGGGTATGGCGATGCTCTACCAAATTTGCGCTGGAAATGTCTACCTCAGGTCGTTCATTCTCGTTCTTGGCGCGGCGACGGCGGCAGTATTTTGGTCAGCACGTCCGCAGATGACCTCATTTTTCTTGAGTACGGTGATTCTCTATTTGCTCTATATGTACAAATACAAAAAGGTGGATCGCTTATGGCTGGTTCCTCCGGTGATGCTTGTGTGGGGGAATTTACACGCGGGGTTTTCGATTGGCTTTATCTTCATGGGCGGGGTCATCGCAGGCGAAATTCTGGGCAGATTGTTGAATCCGCAAAGCGAAAATGTAATTAGCTGGACGGGCATTCGCAAGCTCATCATCGTGGCGGTGATTTCTGTCGCTATGCTGGTCATTAACCCATATGACTTCAAGATGCTCCTCGTGCCATTCCAAACAGTCAGCATTGGCGCATTACGTGATTTTATTCAGGAATGGAACAGTCCCAACTTTCAGGGACGGCAGACATGGCCCTTTATCTTCATGATTTTCGGGCTAATCGGTGCGCTTGGTGCAACGTCAAAGAAAATGGACATTACCGATTTCTTACTGGTATGTGGCACGGCATTCATGGCGTTCTTGTATGGGCGCAACATCGCTGTTTTCGCGGTTGTTGCCACGCCGATTTTGACCTATTACCTTGATGCGGTACTGAAGGAACGCGGGTGGATACTCAGACCGATTCAACGGGTGACTCGACGGCAAGCACGCATAAATGCGGTACTACTGGGATTGATTGTCTTCGGTGCACTGGCAAATATGATTGCTGTACTTGCACCTGCATCGGTTGAAACTGCACAACGGGCATTTTTGCCGATGGATGTCGCTGAATTTATCGAGGCGGAACAACCCACCGGACCGATGTTTAATAGCTATAACTGGGGCGGGTATTTGATGTTCGCCCTGCCTGACTATCCGGTTTATGTGGATGGTCGGACTGATTTATATAAAGATGAATTCCTGACGCGCTATTTGCAAACTGCTGTTGGTGGGACAGATTGGCGCGAGGTTCTGGATGAAGATGGGATCAATATGGTGGTCGTAGAATCAAGAAGTGGATTGGCACTTAATCTGCGGGAAGAAGCGGGCTGGACGCTGGCATACGAAGATAATAAAGCGGTAATCTTCACGAGGGACGAACCCTTATGACGATAAAATATTCCGGCGCAGGCGATACAATTCGACTAACGCAATTATTGGGCGATTTACGCATTCTGGTGATCTTGTTCATCAGCTTCCGGCTAATGCTCATGATGATTTATCAGCCGATGCTGATCGACAATGTGGAACGTGGATTGGGCGCACAGGGTGATCGGCTGTATCACTGGCAACTAGCATCCCTTACAGAAGATGGACAGTATCCGTTTAGCGATTGGTGGAGTGAATTTCCGCCCGTATGGTATTTCATGACGACCACCGTTTATCAATTGCAGGGAGAAGGCGTTAATTATAGTGGCTGGTCGATGGCAATGGGCATGATTGTCCTGTTGTTTGATGTCGGCAATTTGTTACTGATGCGTGCCATTGGGACTCAGCTTTATGGCAAGAACGTGGGCATGTCCCTTGCATGGATTTATGCGCTGTGTCTCGCGCCTATGGTCTTCATATTCTGGAATTTTGAGACGCTTGTCGCTTTTTTCTTATTGCTCGGCTTGTATTTGCTTTTGCGAAAACGACATGACTCATCTGCTGTTGCCGTTGCACTCGGCGCATTGACCAAATTTACACCGGCATTGCTATTCGGCGCGGTTATTCGCTTCCGCGAGCCAAAAGTTGCTGTGCGCTATATCGCCATTGCTATGGGCTTGTTTGTGCTAGCATATCTTCCACTGTTTGCCCAAAACGCGGAAATGACCTTGCCATCGCTCACCGCACAATTCAGCAAATCGTCTTATCAAACTGTCTGGGCGGTTATTGATGGTAACTACATCACAGGGAATTTTGGCACTGTGGAAAGTCACTTTGACCCCGATGCCGCCAATGATCTTTCTGGCGAACCAGCAGTGATTCCATCATTTGTGCGGTTAGCTGTCGCGGGTGCAATTGGCATATTTGTCTATTTGCGGACGCGCCGTTTTGATGATCGTGGCGTTGTCGCGTTTACAGGCATCACACTGTTTATTTTCTTCTTGCAAGCGCAGGGGTGGAGTCCGCAATGGCTGGTGCAAATTATCCCGCTGATTTTGCTGGTCTTCCCGACGCGTAACGGTGTGTTGGCGGTGGTTGTCCTGAGTATGACCGTTTTCTTCGAATATCCGGTGCTGTTCATCCGTACAGGGGAGACGGCAGGCGAAATTTTCGGTCCACTGATTCCGCCGTTTATCGCCGCTGTGCTGGTGCGTACCGCCATTTTGGTTTCGGTCTGTATTGCCTATTATGGCGTTCTGCGTCAGGAGCCTGTACCTCAGATGATGGAAGGAGATAAATAAATGTCGATACCAGCATACAGTGACATCATTCTTCCATTACTACAATTTGCAAGTGATGGTAATGAACATCATATCCGCGAGGCAATGGATGAACTTGCAATTTTCATGAAAATACCTGATGAGGAGCGGAATCAATTGATGCCAAATGGTAATCAGCCTAAATTTGATTATCGAACGCATTGGGCGAATACCTATTTGAAAAAGGCTCATCTGTTAGAAAGTACTGGTCGTGGAACATTTCGCATTACTCGTCGTGGTCTTGACGTGTTAGCTCAGAATCCCTTACACATTGACAAGAATTTTCTAATGCAATTTCCTGAATTTGAGGAATTTGCCACACGATCTACCAAATCTGAAAAAGATGGGGGAGAAGAAGTCTCGACTTATCTTGGTTCTGAACAGACACCACGCGAGCTGATTCATTCGATCCATGAAGGTTTACGAAAAGAATTAGCCGATGAGTTGATTGAATATGTGTTATCAGCATCCCCCGCATTTTTCGAGCGCATGGTTGTTGAACTACTGCTAGCGATGGGATATGGCGGTGCTTTGGGTATGGGGCAGGTGACCCAAATTACGAGCGATGGTGGTATTGATGGGATCATTCAAGAAGATAAATTGGGATTAGATATGATCTACATCCAAGCAAAACGATGGAAGCAAGATCATGTCGTTGGTAGACCGGATGTTCAGGGCTTTGCTGGTAGTTTGTCCGGTGAAGGTGCGACAAAAGGTGTATTTATCACGACATCTTCTTTCTCAAAATCGGCAGTCGAATATGTTCAACGTGTGTCAAATCTTAAGATCATTTTGATAAACGGAACAAAACTCGCGCAATTGATGATTGAACATAACATTGGTGTAAGCGTAGAAGCAACTTACGTTGTGAAGAAGGTTGATCGTGATTTTTTCGATGTGGACTAATTAACTTATGACAAAACGACTTACTGACTCCCAACAAAAATGGTTTGCGATTGGCGTTTTGTTGATTGTTCTTGTTGCTAACATTTTCGCTACATACAGCATTTTTACCGAACCGTTTCCGGGTAGGAATGACTTTTTTTCCAGATGGGAGGGTGCGCGCTCTTTTTGGGAGGACGGTGTTAGCCCCTATAGCGACGAAGCGAGCATGAATATACAGCTGGGTATTTATGGTCGTCCGGTGATCGAAAACGAAGACCCCGGTTTGTTTGTCTACCCATTCTATACAGTCTTTGTTGTTGCCCCAACCGTTTTTGTGGATTATGCGCTAGCAGATGCGATCTGGATAGTGGTGCTTGAAGTTTCACTAATCGCGTCCATGATACTTTTGCTCAATCTTTATGATTGGAAACCACCAAGTGTCGTATTAATCGGGTTGCTGCTCTGGTCAATTATGGATTATTTTGCCGGACGCGGGATATTTCTTGGTAATCCCAGCCATATTGTTTATTTTCTGGAAATGTTGGCAATATGGTCATTATATCGTCACCGTGATTCCCTTGCGGGGGTTGCACTTGCTGTTTCAACCTTAAAGCCACAGATGGGCTATATCATCATTCCATTTCTATTGCTCTGGGCATATCGGAGCGGGCGTTTTCGTTTCGTGATGAGCTTTTTCGCTATGTTTGCGGCGTTGATGCTTGCGTCCTTCGTCTTGCAACCGGATTGGTTTGGCGATTGGGTGGATCAGGTGCGCCAATATCCTGAATATACATCTGCCGCATATCCAGATACCGGTTCACCCGTATGGATTGTGACACAATATTATCTTGGATTTGGGAATATCGGTGAGTGGCTTGTCAATTTAGTGTTTATTGTACCCATGTTATGGGCATGGTATGGAGTCATCGTTGAACGCCGAAATGAACGCCTATTATGGGCATTGTCGTTGGCATTGGTGGTGACTCACCTTATTGCTATCCGTACGGCGACTCCACATTTCGTAGTGTTCAATCTGATCTTTATTTTTTACCTCAACCGTCTGAGTTTGCGTTTTGGTAATTGGGTAGCAGGATTAGCGGCATTGACATTGTTTATATTTTCGTGGGCGCAATTTCTGATTACCGTGCAGGGAAGGGGAACGCTGGAGCATCCGACGCTCTTCTTGCCGTTACCTTTTGGTCTGTTCATTTTGTTGTGGCTAACCCGCACGATGTGGTGGCGTGATGCCCCGCGTTTTGATGCCGATTCTGTATCAGTAGCCACGCCCATTCCGAATGAGACGAACGTATGACTTTGAACGTCTCTCGCGATGATCGTATCTTTATCCTATTTGCGTTCGTCATGGCTTTCATCATTACGCATGGATTAGTGAATCGTCCCACCTTTACGGATGCTTATTATCATTTTAATTCCGCCCAACGTATCGCTGATGGTGACGGCTTTTCGGATACCTATTTGTGGATTTACGTCGGTGCGCCGGATACATTGCTGGAAAGTGGCGCATTTCCATCGCACCTTTACTGGATGCCATTCACCTCTATTGTTGCGGCAGTTGGCATGATGTTATTCGGCTTTTTAGGCGAGTATGCCGCCGCACAACTCCCGTTTACATTGATGTTCGCTGGCATTGTACTGATCGCTTATTGGTTGGGTGGCTATTTCGGCGGAACAGCACGACATAAATGGGTTGCTGGATTGTTGATGCTTTTCGCTGGCTTTTTTACGCGCTGGTGGGGGCAGATTGATACTTTCGCTCCGTATGGGCTGGTGGGATCCCTTGCGCTCGTGTTTATCGGACTCATGGCGACATCAGAAGATCGCAAGGCGTGGCAATTTGCCGTGTTAGCAGGTGTCTTTGCTGGATTAGGGCATCTCACCCGTGCGGATGGCTTGTTATTGCTTGGCGTGGGGTGGTTGGTCGTGCTGTGGGGAATCTGGCGCAAACCGGTTGCTATTAGTCAGCGTTTGCAATTGCTCGCATTACTCACGCTTGGGTATTGCATAGTCATGTTGCCGTGGTTCATTCGTAATATGAACGAAATTGGCTCCCCATTGCCATTGGGCGGGACACAGGCGATCTGGTTGAGTGATTACAATGAGTTGTTCAACTATCCGCCACAGGTCACCGCACAAGGATTTTTTGCAGATGGTGTGTCTACATTTCTTGACTCACGGCTAGAGGCGTTACTCAACAATTTCGGGACGTTCGTGGCGGTTGAGGGACTCGTTATTCTTGCCCCATTGATGTTAATGGGCTTATGGAATCGGCGTAAATCACCATTTCTGCGCGGATTCTGGATGTATGCGTTTGGGTTACATATTGTAATGACGTTTGTCTTTCCATATCCGGGGTATCGGGGTGGGTTGTTTCACTCTGCATCCGCGCTAATGCCGTTCTGGGTCGTCCTAGGTGTTGTCGGTTTGGATGATGTGATTGATTGGATTGCTAAACGGCGACGGTCATGGAAGCCCCGCACTGCGAAGATCGTTTTTTCTGGTGGGTTGGTTACGCTTGCATTTGTCTTAAGCCTGCAATTTGGATTGGGCACACTATTCGATGCAAAAAGCACCGTGACTCCGGCGATCTACACAGAACTGATGGCAGAACTTCCGCCGGAGTCGCGCATTATGGTGAATGATCCCGCTGAATTGTATTATTTCACAGGGATGGGTGGGGTCGTAACGCCGAATGCAACGGCTGAGATGATCCCTGAAATTGCCCGACGCTACAACATAAATTATCTACTTGTACGGATTGTCGAACGTGAGGGCAGGAATGAGATCAATATTCCACCGCAATTAGCGTTCGATTTTGATAATCCTCCACAATACTTGCGAGAAATTGAACTCGATACGCCGAATATGAGGTTATATGCGATCCTTCCTGACGAAGCGTGATGGATTTTATCTGCTCTTGGCGCTGGGTGTGGTCGCGCTTTATGTCATAACTGCCGACGGCGGTTTTCCTTTAGACGATAGCTGGATTCATCAGGTGTATGCGCGAAATTTAGCCGATCTTGGTGAATGGTCGTTTATTGTAGGCGAACCGAGTGGGGCTTCTACTTCACCCTTATATACAGTCATTCTGGCGGCTGGGTATGTGCTCAATGTCCCATGTGCGTTGTGGGCGCATCTGCTGGGGGCACTGGCATTAGGCATTTCTGGTATTGTTGCGGCTCGTCTGGCGGATCGTCTTTTGCCGTACGAAACCTTTACTTCTACGATCACCGGTGTTGCCGTTATTTTGAGTTGGCATTTGATCTGGGCGGCGGCGGCGGGTATGGAAACGATGATCTTCAGCATGTTCTCGCTGATTGTTGTCTATCTGCTGTGGCGTGAATTAGATCATCTCAGTCAAGAAACCTCGCATGTGATGTTGCGTGGCAATGTGTTCGGGATTTGCGTGGCGATGATGACCCTGACTCGGCCTGAAGGCATACTTCTGGGTGGCATTTGTGGCGCATTACTTTTGATAATTCGCCCGCATGGATCGCTAAAGTCTGCGATTTTGTGGGGACTTGGGGCGGCAATCGGCTTCGGTGTGTTTATTTCCCCTTACATTATTTTAAATTTGTCGTTGAATGGGAGTGTGCTTCCGGCGACATCGGATGCCAAATACGCACAACACGCCCCTTTGCTAGAAACGAATTACTTGCTTCGTCTGCTCTCAATGACGATTCCCATTATCGCCGGTGGGCAATTTATACTTTTGCCTGGCGTAGCCTATTACGTGCGCCGTGTATGGCAACAGGCGCGTGCCGATTCTCGGATATGGTTTTACAGCGTGCCGTTTTTGTGGATGATCGGACTAATCGCCTTATATGCGGCGCGTTTACCGGCGGCATATCAGCATGGGCGTTATGTTATTCCGATTGTTCCGTTGATGGTCGTGATTGGTGTTATTGGTACGGTTATGATGGTTCGCCATTTCTATAATAAGACGATCCCGCGTGTCGTATCTGTGACCTTAGCGATTTCGGCAGTGTTTGCATTTCTCTATTTTGGGCTGGCGCTCGGTGCGGATGTTTATTCAACAGATGTGGCGATTATTGATGAAGAAATGGTCTCATCTGCACAGTGGATTGCGGTGAATTTGCCAGAAAATGAATTATTGGCGGTTCATGACATCGGGGCAGTGGGATATTTTGCGCCAAGACCTATCCTCGATATTGCTGGATTAATTAGCCCTGACGTAGTGCCAATTTATCATAACGCGGATGCTTTATGGGCGCTCATGCAAGACCGCGATGCTCAATATTTAATGGCATTTCCCGATCAAATTCCGGGTGATACCACGGAAGATCCCCGCTTATGTCCAATTTTCCAATCGGCTGGGCGGACTTCGTATAATCTCGGTGGTCCGAAGATGATCGTTTATCGTATTGATTGGTCTGGTAACTGCCCGTAATCAAAAATGTTTGGGTGGATTTTATACGTACTTGCGCCTAAAACACGGACAATTGTACAATACGGTTATGAACGACTTATTTAAGAAACTCAACTTGCTCGTAAAATCAGGAATTAACGACGTGATTGGTGATGACAAGTCACGTCGTGCAGTAGACCCGCGCCAACTTGGAAAAGACCTTTCCAAGGAAGTTGACCTGCTTCGTTCGCGTGTAAATGATGCAATCGCGCATGAAGACTCCTTACAGAAGCAAGTTGAATTTCTTGCCGCCGAGATCGAGAGTTTTGATCGTGCTGTAGATGAAGCTGTAAAAACGGGTAAAGAGCATGAAGCGAAACACCTGCTTTCGCAGATGCAATTTGCCCAGCAACGGCTGACAATGGCACAATCTGATTTAGAAGAACATCAGTTGGTGACTGCTGATTTGATCCGGCGGGTGAATTTGTTGGATACCGTCATTTCTGAGGCACGCGGTCAGCAAAATGCTTCTAGTGATGCTGAAATTGTTGAAGATACGGAATCCGGGTCTATTCAGGCATCCATACAGGAACGCATGAATGTTTTGTCTGATATGCTTAAGAGTGCCCGCGATAAAGTATCTGCCTCGATTCCCGAAGTGCCGATAATTGGAAATAAGGAAAGCGTCAATACTGATGCAGATACGAGTGCATCAGACCGATTGTCAAAACCTGTAGAAAACATGGATCAGGGCAATCAGTCATCAGATGATGTTACTGATTCAGTTGATAGTGATTCAAATGAAGAAGATTTCGATGCACGATTACAACGTCTAAGTAAACCGAAGAAGCCATAAACCGCTATGCCAAGAGAAATCGCACACCAAATACTACTCATCGCTGGTGATTATGATATGGTTCAGCAGGTGCAACAAGCCCTGCCAGCCAGCCGTTTTGCAGTGCAAAGCGCCTTTAATCATCGTGAGGCATTCTATGCTATAGATCATGGCGACTTTGATGCGCTTGTGGTCGATTCTGAGATGGTTGATCGCTATACTGGTGCAAAAACCACGGATGAAATTGTTAAAAAGAAGATCAAATCGCCTGTTGTTGCATTAACAAACAACGGTGATTCCGCTCAATTGCAAAAAGACCTCGGTGAAGTGATGGTCGTGACCGAGGTAGAGCAGAAGAGCATTCTTAATAGCGTCATTCGTGTGTTGAAGCCGGTGAGTTCCGGTAACACAATGCAGGTGCCTACACGTTCAAATGTGAATGAGGACATCCTCTCTCAACGGATGGATGAAATTCAAACCCTCTTTTCATTGAGCAAATCATTGACAGAAGTGCTTGATTTGTCGGAAGTATTGAATCGCGTAGTGGAAGCCGCACGTCGCTTAACTAATGCAGAACAGGGGATGATTTTACTCCCCGGTGACGATGACAAATTATTTTTGCGAGCGAAGGTCGGCATTGATGTTGAGACCGCCCGTAATTTTCGCATTAGAACCTCTGACACACTGGCAGGTGAGGTTTTCCGTACAGGTAAGCCGGCACTCATCGGCGCGAGTGGTCCCCAGAAGGTAAAGACGGAATATTTTGTCAATTCGCTACTGTATGTGCCAATTTTGCTTCAAAGTGAACCGATTGGTGTGTTGGGTGTCAACAACAAGAATCGTAACGACTTATTTGACATACACCAGCAACAACTACTTATCAATCTTGCTTCTTTTGCGGCGATTGCGATTGAGAATGCGCGTATCCATCAGGAAATTCTCGATCATGCCCGTGATCTACAGAAACTGGTTGCCGCCAGTCAGGTGATGAATGCTTCGCTTTCGATGCAGGAGGCGCTCCCAAATATTTGTCGTCAGCTTGCCAACGTCCTCAATGTTGGTTATGCCGAAGTCATGAAGTGGGATCAAGAAAACGATCAGCTTTATTCGATTGCTCGTTTCTATCAGGCAATCTGGCCACTGGGGCAAGGTCCAACGCTTGAGTTATTGCGTCAACCCATTTTGCGCTCCGCAATTGATAATGACCGCAATCGTTGGTTAAAGCGCGATGATCCGCTATCGTCAAATGAAAAAACATATCTGGATCAGGTGGGTGCTTCCGCGATGCTAGCTGTTCCGATGCGTACTGACAAGCAACTTTTGGGCTTGGTTCGCATGTTTTATGTGAATGCACCGGAAGAAACCCCGCGTTCTGAGATGATTAACAAGGTACGTAATTTGTGCCTTGAAGTCATGATTAACCTGTTGAATCAAAATGATCAAATCCGGCTGGCAAATGATATTTATCGGCTATCGTCGCGCATTAATCAGATTTCTGGTGCAAGCTGGAGTGATTTCTCCTTGCTTGTTCGTGGCGGTAGCGCATTGTGTGTGCAGGCAAGGATGGGTAACGGAGTTTGGCTACAAACGCCATATCCTTCCATTGATCTGGAACAGCACAAAGAGATTGTTCAGGCAATGCAATCACAAAGCCTTGTTTACACACAGGCTGACGGGGAAACCTCGCCCGCCGCTAAAACATTACTCGATCACACCTATAGTCGTGCTGTATTGGGAATTCCATTGGTGCAACGCGGTAAGGTTCAGGGTATGATCTTGTTCGCGGATACAGAGCGTTCGCGTAACTTCAATTCCCGTGAGCTAGACCTTGCACAAGCTATCGCGGCACAAGCGGCGACGGCGTTAGAAAATGCCACGCTTGTGCGTGATCTTGAGAACAGTTTGGATGAATTACAAGATACGCAAAATCGTCTTGTTCAAACAGCGCGTCTCTCTGCAATGGGTGAATTAGCGGCTGTGGTGGCGCATCAGATTAACAATCCGTTGACGACGATTATCATTGATACTGAACTAATGCTGTTGGATGAGCCGAAAAACACCAAGAATTTTGATGCGCTTTCGGCGATCCATCGCGCAGGCAAAAGATCTGCGAATGTTGCACGGCGTTTGCTAGCGATTGCGCGCCCGACTGATCCAGATGCCCGTCCTGAAATGGTCGATGTGGTGGATACCGTTTCCGGTATTTTATCTTTAATGCAAACGCATATTGAACGCGAGAGTATCCGCGTGATGGTAACATTGC
The DNA here is from genome assembly GCA_040219275.1 of Aggregatilineales bacterium. Classification (GTDB taxonomy): domain Bacteria; phylum Chloroflexota; class Anaerolineae; order Aggregatilineales; family Phototrophicaceae; genus JAVJSU01. The sequence continues at coordinate 186,162 of JAVJSU010000003.1, forward strand.
CAGAAACTTCCATGCCGCCGGTTCTAGCTGTGAAAGGGCAGTTGGAAGATATTTGGTTAAATTTGCTTATGAATGCACATGATGCGCTGGTTGGGCAAGAAGATGCGCGTATTGGCGTTGAAGTATACTTTGTGCCGGAACGCAAACAGGTTAATGTGGTTGTGTGGGACAACGGACCGGGTATTCCTGAAGAAATCCGTGAACAAATTTTTAGCCCATTTTTCACGACGAAACCTGTCGGTGAGGGAACCGGGTTAGGATTACATATTTGTCGTGAGGTTGTTGAGAACGTGGGTGGTACAATAGAGGTTGAAAGTGTTCCGGCGCATCATACCAGGGTAATCGCATCAAAATAGGAAAAGAGAGACAATGGGGCGAAAAAGGAAAGCCTCATGTCAACAGAATTCGGTGCGAGTATAGAACAGTGCTTTGGTGACTTGCCGGATCCGCGTGTGCGGGGTCGTTGCGACCAC
>JAVJSU010000004.1:0-21001 GCA_040219275.1 Aggregatilineales bacterium
CTCTGTCGTTCTGGCGCTACCGTGAAGTACTTGTCCCATAATTCCTCCCTCTGTTTAATGGATACTGTACCACTATACTCTGGGACTATACACCTAGTTAGAGACGCTCATGAAGAACTCGGTAGAATAGAGTTTCCAAAAAAATTCGGCGAGTAATCTTCATGAACGACACGTATATTGTAACGGTTTATTGTTTAATCGAAGACCTGTTGAAAGCCTATGGGTATCAAGATGACTGTCGTGCAACCGTCAGTGCGGCAGAAGTATTAACGGTTGCGATCATATCAGCTAAATACTTCCAGAACCATCATGAACGGGCATTGTGTATTCTGGCGAAACAATACGCTTCCAGCCGCAGATAGATCAAACTTCCCTAGCCCAATACCGACAAATACGCCAACGATGACACCAATCGGCTCAAGTACTATCACAGACTATGCAGATGACTTTTCATTAGTTTACGATCAGAGTGCAAATTGGGTATTGGCAACCACCTACCCTCAGTATTTTGATGGCGACACTTCACGGTTTTCACGCACAAGCAATACATCCACACAATATCTCGTTTGGAACTTTACTGGATTGACCAATTTCAACGCACGACTCTATCATCGTGTGGAGGATTCGTTGTCATCTTTGGTAGCCATTTCTACGTCGTCTGATGGGGTCAACTGGACATCGTTAAGTTACGCGTCAACGTCACCAGTTGATACAGGCGGGCAGTGGCGACGCGTTCAGGTCACACCATCTCAGACACTCCCAATAGGGACGAATTATCTGAAAATAGAGTTCATGAATGGCACCTGGGCATGGACACCCGCGCTCTCTCAAATTGAGATCACTTACTCAGGTTGATGATGTTTAGCTCATATTATTAATGCAATATGGGAGGGCGAGCCATACCCTCCTATTCAATTTGTCGCCTTAGTCTGAATCTGAAAGTAGTGTAGTTGGCGCTGAATCAGCCGAACTGGTCCACCTCCGCAAAAACACAGAACCAGTTGCTCCCATCGAGTGTATCATAGAGCGACATATCGAAAAAGTCGTTGAAGACAAAAATTTGATGTCAAATTTTTATCATGTTAATTGATGCAACGTTTTCTGTGAATGGTTTTTGCAAGTAAGAAAAAACGCGTAATGATCATTGATGTCGCTAAAGTCGCCGGGGATGAAATCACGCAGAATCCATGCCGCCCAATAACGCCGTTCGCCAGTTTCGATGCGATACTGGCGCACCACACCCTGTTACATATCGACCACCGTCAACGGATTGACTTGCCCGTCGTCGCGGATGTGGATTTGCCCACACCGCCCTTGTGCTTCGTTAAAACCAGTTAACGAGTCATGATAGATATTTCCTCCGCTTAGCGCAGTTATTTGAACGAAACCGTCTCAAAAACCAACGATTATGAAATGCAATTTCTGAGACAAACTTGCACTCTACTAAATTAGGGTATTGCCACCTGGCAAACATACCCCAATGCCCAACAAAAGCGAGACATTCCGGGTGGAAGGGATGAATGCCGAGTTACGGCACTATCTCTAGCGTTTGGTTCGCAAGACCCGTTGTTTCTCCAAGTGTGTCAAAGCTCTCATTCGCACAGTGAAGCTCTTTGTCTTTGCCTGGAACCGACGCCAACTCCAGCGGCAATCTTATCCTGCTCACCTCATTGATTTTGTCTATCCATGAGATTCACCACTCCCTTTTCTAGGTATTGTTGTTATAATAAATTGGACATGTCTACATTATCAATCAGGAGACATCATGGCAGAAAAACATCACGACTTGCCGTTTCACGTTGAAATGGTTACTGGCGTGCAGTATGGCACAGCGGATGATGGCAAGCCGCTTTTGCTTGATCTGGCATATCCTAAAGAAACACCCGGAATGCCCGCACCGGAAAAAACCCCGGTCATCATCGAAGTACATGGCGGCGGGTGGCATCTTGGCGAGCGGAGCATCGGGCGTGGTTTACTGATGCCTCTACAGGGTTATTTTTATGCCAGCATTGATTATCGGATGAGCTATGAAGCGATATTTCCGGCACAAATTCATGATGTGAAAGCGGCGATTCGCTGGGTACGCGCCCACGCAAACCGTTACAATCTTGATGCTGACCGGATCGGGTTATATGGCGGATCCGCAGGGGGGCATTTGGTCACACTTGCAGGGTGTACGGGCGACTTAGCGGAATTAGAAGGTCACTCTGGATGGGAAGGATATAGTACCCGTGTTCAAGCAGTCGCCGCCGTGAATCCCCCGACGGATATGAGCGTATCCGAACAGGAATGGGCATGGCTCTATCAAGATGATGGTCCCGCAGAATGGTTATTTGGTGGACGTTTACAGGATCATACGACGCTGGTCAGAAGTTCCGGCGCGATGAACTATGCGAATGAAGATGCCCCGCCCTATTTGTTAATTCACGGGACAAAAGATGACATTGTTCCGTTCAGTCAGGCATCAATGCTACACAATCGTCTATGTGATCTGGGTGTAGAGTCCACATTGGTTGCCTTTAATGGCATTGACCATGCACTCTATGGTTATACGGTACAGGTTTGGGAACACGTCATGCCGTTTTTTAAGAAGCATCTGGGTTATCCCATCAATTATGGGAAACATGATGTTGTTACTGTCCACACAGAAAGAATTTAGTTGTAATTATTTAGTGATGTTACGCCAGATAATCAATCAGGACATTTGACTTGTAAGCAGTAAACGACAGTAAGTAAATCAGTATTTCAGCAAAAACATTTATTGCACGTTTGCAGTATGTGCTTTCTGACAAACTGATTACCTGACCAGCTGACTTACTCATGCCCAACATCATCCTAATATTTACTCTGCGTAACGTCAGTTATTTACATACACACAGCATTCAAGAAAGTATTGAAATGACGATACAAGATATTTTATTGCTTCATCATTCACACACCGATATTGGCTATACCAATTACCAATCCACCGTGTTCGCATTGCAACGTCAGCATATCCACCACGCGATTCAGCTTGCAGAACGATATGCGAATAATCCCGTCGGTGAACAGTTTAAATGGACATGCGAAGTCACGCTCATTGTTGAGGACTTCCTCAAACATGCCAGCGATAAGGATATTGACCGCCTGCAAGAGGTACACAAACAGGGGTTGATTGATTTCGGCGGGATGTATTGCAACATATCCTCGCTTTATACGCCAGATATGTTGATGCGTTCCTTGCGCGTCACCGAAAAATTGCGCTCGGATTACGGGTTTGACATCCGTTACGCGCTCAATTGTGACATCAACGGTCATAGCTGGGGACTGGTCGATATCCTATTGGACGCGGGCTTTGAAGGGCTGGCGATGGCAATCAACCGTGCAATGGCACCGAATCCACAACCACGCCCAACCGCCTTTAAATGGCAATCACCGAGCGGGCGGCAACTGCTCACATGGCACGGTGAACACTATGGCGATGGCAATAATCTGGGTATTCCACGCTTCCCCACACCAACACGGGGCAAGAACAACTGGGCGTATAATATCGACAAAGCCTACCCAAAAGTTCAAGGCTATATTCAGCAACTACAGGACAAAGGCTATCAGCAGGATTTCGCCTTTTTACAAATCATCTCGTCGTTTCAATGGGATAACGCCGGGCCAGAAGAATTGCTGGTGAAGTTCGTGCAGGATTGGAACGCACGGGGCTGGCAACCACGCATGAATATCGTCTCGCTGGATGAGCTATTTGCCCGTATTCAAACCGATGAAGTCCGTTCCGGTGATTGGACGGATTGGTGGGCGCAGGGAATCAACTCCAGTGCTTATGAAACTGCTCTGAACCGTGAAACACATGGGCGATTGTATGCAGTCCAACAACTTGGCGCTTTGCTTCAACAGTTGCCAGACTCACCAGATTACCCCCTCGTTGAGGACGAAAATATCTGGCGGGATATGGCGCTGTACGATGAGCATACATGGGGCAGTAGCGAGAGCATCACCCATGCAGAATCGATGCAATCGCGCGGGCAATGGGCGCGTAAAGCGACCTATGCGTATGATGCGGCATTCGGCACAATCCAACTTCAGCAACAGATGATGCGTGATCTCGCCAGTCGCATCCCGATCCCGGAACTTCCACACGCGCTAATTTATAATCCACTCCCGTGGGAACGAAAATTCCCGCTCTATCTGCCGCCCGTTTATCATTCAGGTTGGGAATTACAACGGTTGGAACGTGACCTCGAAATCGGTAGTCCACAGGGGGCGACCAATGAACGGGTAGATTATGGCATCATGACCTTGCCACCGTGCGGTTACACGATTGTCCCACTACAACTGGAAGATGCCCAACCCTTAGACCTCAATGTACAAACGCCGGAATTTGTCCCCCATAGTGTCCACCGAACATCGCAGGTGAAATGTCACGGGTGGCGCTTATCGAATGCGTTCTATACGCTGGATATTGACCCTGTTTCGGGTGGTATTCGTAGCCTGCAAACACCAGACAAAGAGTGGGTTGACCACAGCACACCTTACTTGCTCGGTCAATATGTGTATGAGACTATCACCGCCGCCGGACAACGCGAGGATATTCAACTGCCCGCGCCAGAAGTCGATTATGATTATCGTCCTCATCTCGCGCCGAAGTATCATACGCCGACGCAAGTCCTCGAAAAACGCTTTGAATCCGGCAAAGACAGCGCCCGATTTGTCATGCGCTTAGAAGCACCTGGAGCAGAGACGGTCTATCTACAAATTGTATTGTATGACGACCTGCCGTGGATTGACTTCATCTATGACATCAACAAACGCGCCATTACGGAAGCCGAATCGGTATATATCACCTTCCCCTTAGCCATTGACGATCCAACGCCACGTTATGAAGTCCCCGGAGCAATTGTCGAAGCGGATACACAGCAACTCATTAATGCCTGCCGAGATTATTATGCCGTGCAACATTGGGTAGATGTCAGCAATACACAGCATGGGGCGACACTGGCTACACCGGATGTTCCACTTGTACACATTGGTGGCTTCAACAATCATAAACATCAAACGACGCTGGAAATCGAACAACCTTTGCTGGTGAGTTGGATAATGAACAATCACTGGTGGACGAATTTTAAGCGCGATCAAAGCGGCTGGACACGTGCACGCTACCGCTTATTTTTACATGACCAACCCTTTGATCCCGTTATCGCCACGCGTTTCGGTATGGAAGCGGCGATTAAGCCCCTGCTCAGCCCGCTTATTGACCGGATGCCCGGCTTTGAAAGTCGTACAACCAGCGTGCCGATTCATCTTGAGGAGGAAGCGAGTTTACTATCGCTTACGCCGGACAATGTCAGCATTATCGGTTTTCAAATCACCGGGGATGAGATTTTAATCCGCTTGCAGGAAATTAGCGGTCAGCAAACGGACTACACATTAGCACTAAAAGGTGCCGAAACCATTCAGGGTACGCTTCATCCTTATGGTTTTCAAACGATACGCAAAAAGCGATAAGTGTAAACGATAACGCGTACTCAGGGGCGTTGTGAATTGTGTGGATGTTGTGACCCGCCATCATGGAGATCGCACAAAACTAGGATGGCTCTGAATGCGCCTTTAGATAAGGTACGCATCTGGCAATGTCTACAGACAGTCCATAAAATCGGTTACAGCATGATTGCCCAGTGTAAACAAAAATGTAGCATACGCTGAACCGAAAAGTGCGACAAAATTATCCTTTCTTACGAGGTACGATGATGAAAATTACAGATATCGAATGTCATATACTTGTAGCTCCAGATTTACGACAGGATGCCACATCGTCTTCACAAGATAATATCGTGGTAATTGTGCATACCGATGAAGGTATCTCCGGCATCGGCGAGACAGATACTGGTCCATGGTTAGTTAAGGCTGCCATAGAATCTCCGGGTAGTCATAGCATGGCTATGGGCATGAAAGACTTGCTTATTGGCGAAGACCCTTTTGACACAAGTGCAATATGGGAGAAACTATACACCTTTACCGCGATGAGTGGTCGTCGTGGTGCTGTGATTTGTGCGATGGGTGCAATCGATATGGCACTGTGGGACATAAAGGGTAAAGCGCTCGGTATGCCCTGTTACAAATTATTAGGTGGTGCTCACAAAGATCATATTGTCCCCTATGCCTCCCTACAACCTTATGGTGAAACGGTTGACGAATATCGTGACTCGATTGTTGCTTGGGCGCATAAAGCGAAAGAGTACGGCTTTACCGCAGGCAAAATGGAATGCACTTTGGATGGACCTTATCGTCACTTGGGGCTAAAAGGTAGCGATGAGCAAATGACCGAAATTGTCGAAGCATGTAGAGAAGCTGTCGGACCTGATTTCGTCATGATGGTTGATGTGCAATATCGCTGGTATGATGCGGCGGAGTGTTTACGTACAGTAAGAAATTGGGATCATCTCGATATTTTCTTTCTAGAAACGCCCCTACAGATTGACAATCTTGACGGATATGCGATTTTATCGCGTGAAGCGCCGATGCGGATTGCCTGTGGTGAGTGGCAAAATACACGCTTTGAATTCATTGACTTAATGGATCGCGGTGGCATACAAGTGGCTCAACCCGATGTAGGGCGCGTCGGCGGATTAACAGAAGCCATGCGTGTTTGCCATATAGCTCAAGACCGGGGTCGGCTCATTGTGCCACATTGTTGGAAGACTGGTATCGGAATCGCCGCGTCAGCGCATATGGCATTGGCAGTACCCAATTGTCCTTTAATTGAGTTCTTACCGGCTGAGTTATGCGACTCGCCATTGCGCCGTGAATTGGTCAATGACCCGCTAGTGATGAAAAATGGCAAGATTGAACTTCCCGACCGTCCAGGTTTAGGTGTCGAACTCAACGTGGATGCACTGGAACGTTACAAGGTCGATTAGAAGAGGAAAACTGATGCTGAGAGTTTATCTTCACCCTACCGAATTACACCTATATGATTGTAACTTGCAACACAAATTGGCGGGAAGAATTATTAACATAACCATTCGCAATGTGTTGTCTCAATTGTCTTTACGTTCAACGACAGATAATCAAGGCGGTTAGAGTTCAATCATAAATTGGAAGGTACGATCATTGTGTCCGGGTAGATTTTCATGTCGGTAATCAGGGTAGATTACCAGCGATTTTTCAGATGTAATTTTGTTATATGCCGCAAATTGGGTTGATGGAGGACAAACGGTGTCCATAAGCCCCACACCCATCAAGACATTTGCCTGAATGCGATTGGCTAAGTGTTGGACATCGATATAGCCTAACTTAGTGAATACTTCTTTTTCGCGTTCGTGCAATGGGTCGTGATAGCGGAAATATGTTTGGATCTCGGTATAGGCATCCTTGGCTTGATCCATCTCCCATACACGTTGATAATCAGTCAAGAATGGAAAAACCGGAGCGGCACGCTTGATGCGAGGCTCTAACGCGCTACAGGCAATTGTCAAACCACCACCCTGGCTTCCTCCCATTGCACCCACCCGATTTTCGTTCACCTCAGGAAAGTCCATCACCAATCCCGCTAATTGTGCAGTATCAAGGAAGATGTGACGAAACAGCAAATTATGTGGATCGCCATCCAACCCGCGAATAATATGACCACGCTGTGTTGTACCTGCATGTCCACCGACATCTTCTGACAACCCACCTTGCCCTCGACAATCTAGCGCGGCAACCACAAACCCCTGAGCTACATATGGCAATTGTTCGATCCAACTGCCAGCATTGCCTGTATATCCATGAAACACAACCAATGCAGGGTGATTATCCCGCAACTGTTTAGGACGCAACAACATGGCATGAACACGCGCACCTTTGACACCTGTAAAATACATATGGAAGCAATCTGCAAAACTTGTTTGGAAGTCAGCAGGTACGAGTTCTACCTGTGGGTCAACCTCTCGCATTTCGGCAATGGCATCCGACCAATAGCTATCAAAATCGTCGGGCTTTGGATTAATCCCACGATAATGCTCAAGTTGTTCAAAGGGCATATCAAATGTTAAAGGCATTGCATTGTCTCCTCGAAGATAATACAGTCTTATAGATTAGAATCAATCAAGTCTAATCGGAGCTATTCATTATCGTAAATTCAGCAAAAATCTCGTCAATCGTCTCATAAATAATCTGTTCACAGTCAGGAAGCAAACGCGGTAGCCCGAACAACTTGGGCGCACCATCGACCTCATATCCGCCTAGATAAAAGGCTTCTGCTGTTGGGACATAGCCGTTACAGCCGTTGGTATAGCCAAAAACCATCGTATGCGGAGCAGGCGAATTTTCTTGAATAGCTAATTGATACGCCACAAACAGTTCATGGGTCATCCCAATCATCAAAAGCTGATCGCCAAACGCAACTCCCTGTGCCTGAAACCATAATCCCGGTGGAGCGTGGCGTACGCGTTCTGCCCAATCTACGAACTGCTGTTGATTAATCAATGTACGCTCATCCATATCGAGCGATGCCATCGCGTTATAGGATTCTGTGATGCGCTGAGATAGTGCGGTAATGACTTCCTCTGAAAGTGATTCAAACGGTAAGGTAATTTCTTTATTGATGATCGTTATCGTATTTACATCAATTGGTGTCGCGTGTGATAAGCCTGCAAGAACTGCTTGACCCAATACGGTACCAAGGCGTTTAGCTTCATCTAAGCCACCTGCCAGTGAGACAACATTTACATCGCCCGCACAGCCCTGCATAAACATGGGCATGACCCCGGTTTCTAGCGAATCTCGTATGATTTGGACTGCATATCCAGGAAAATCGGCATTGAACTCAGTTGAAGATGTATGAACGGTGACAGGGTGCGCGGCATGGCTAAACAAAATCGTGAGCGGATTTCCATCGAGCTTATGGATAATCAGGATGTCAACCCAGGGAGCAATCGGCGCAAAATTATTTGCTAACATTCGCGTGCGTCCCATAGTTGCGATCCGTCGATTTACCCCAATCTGGACAGCTTGACGCGCTACAGATAGTGTTACAGGTTGCAAGTCCTGTGATGCTTGAAAAACACAGTCAGCGATGTGCTCAATCAACTGCATCTCCCACTCGCGATTTCGGTCACTGTCAAATCCGCAGTCTAATGTTACAGGCGCACTATGATTGTGGGTTGCAGTAAGCATAAGCTGAGATGCAGATAGCCCTGAACGTTCAAATACTGTTTGACGAATCCTCTGTAATAGTGGCTGATCGACCCCAAGCAGATCTATTGACACAATCGCAATCTTGTTCTGTCCATCACTCAAGACGACTGCTTTACAATACAAATCAGTATGAATCCCTGTTGTCGGCGTATGTGGAGGTTCGAGCATAGGCGTTCCAATTGGGGGTGTGATAATTACTTCTGCAATATTTGCTGACAACATTAGAGTCTCCAGTTTGTGGTAACAGTGCCTATTCTTATAGACAGAGAAAAAATCTCACAAATTGTTGCTCATACTTTTATCAACCCTGATAATCCAATGGGAAATGCAAGTGTTCTGGATCGCACAATGTATCTAAGCGGATCATACTAGCTTTCATACAGATTTTCCTTCATTTCGCATTGAAGTCCGACAAAATCCAGATCGACAATGCAAACGAGGTCATGGTCGAACCGAGCATAGACACGGTCTGACCAAACCAGATCATCAGCAAATTACGCATAAACGATCATCTTATCGTTTGACTGCTCCCGCAGATAAACCGGAGACTAAGAATCGCTGTAAGACGGAAAAGACAATCACCACCGGCACAATATTAATGAGCGCGGCGCTTGCCAACAATCGAAAGTCGGATTCATCCGGTCCGATTAAGTTAAATGTTCCCACAGTGAGTGGATACAGATTGGGGTTACGAATGAGCACGGAGGCAACGGCGAAGTCATTCCAATGGGCGATAAACTGTAAAATCAATAACGCGGCAATGCCCGGTACGATGGACGGTAAAAGAATTTGCCAGATGACGCGAAAGCGCGATGCCCCGTCGATCTGTGCGGCTTCGTCCAGTTCAATCGGAATTGTATCGAAATAGCCTTTTAAAAACCATGTGCCATAGGCGATGCCACCAGCCCCATACAACAGGATTAACCCATGTCGTGTATTGATGAGGTCAAGCGAATTCATCATCACAAATAGCGGGATAATCCGCACCAGATTTGGTAACAGTTGCACACCCAGCAAGCCCAACATCAGCGTGCGCTTGCCTCTAAACAAATAGCGCGACAAGCCATAAGCGGTCATGATGCTGAAAAATAGCGTGATCGCACTACCACCAAAGGCGTACATCATGCTATTGAGCAGATAGTCACCAATTGGTGTGGAATTAAAAACCTCGGTATAGACGTTCCACTGTATTTCGCTGGGAATGAGCTTAAGTGGCGCACGATAAATTTCCCAACTCGGTTTGAGCGACACACTGACCAGCCATATAATCGGATAAATGAATATCAATGACACGCCGATGCCGAACAGATAGCTCAAAATTCGGCTCAGCAGTTTACGGTAATTGAATGGATTGGATGGCTGATGGGTGTTTGTGATGTTACGACGGGAAGCAACGGTATTAGATGCCATGATGACTCTCAATCCTCTTGCTCAAAAATAACCATCCACACATAAAAGATGGTGATGATCAGGATGAAGGCAAACATCACCAGACCCATTGCCGCGCCCATACCCAGTTGTCCCGTGCCACTTTCAGGGAATGCGGTCGTGTACATTTCAAAACCAATGGTTGACGTTGCGCGGGCAGGTCCACCATTAGTAAGCGCCAACACTTTTTCGAAAATCTGGAACGTTCCGGCAAAAATCAGCACAATCGCCAAGCCAGCAATCGTGCGGAGCATGGGCAATTTCACATAAATGATACGTTGCCACCCTGTCGCGCCATCCACCTCTGCCGCCTCCAGCACTTCCTGATCAAGTGTCTGTAGACCGCCGAGCATGAAGATCATCGTCGTGCCGACTGCGTGCCAGATGTTAACGATAAACAACGAAAAACGGGCGTGCATCGCCTGACTAAACCACGGCACCGGATCCATTCCGAGTGTACCCAGAAACGCATTTACAAAGCCGACATTACTTTCATGCAGAAGCAAGCGCCACATCAAGCCAACGATAATGCTGGAAATGGCGAGGGGAATAATAATAGAGAGCCGGAAAAACAGCCGACCCGGTAATTTTTGATCCAGAAATAAGGCAAGACCAAATCCCAGAACAAACTGAACCGGTACCGTCACAAGCACAAACGCAATTGTAAAAATAAAGCTGTTACGGAAAACGGGATCGGCGGCGATCACCTCAAAGTTATGAAAGCCAATAAATTCTGCCCTGGAAATGCTGGTCGTTGCCATGTTGGTCGTGGCGACCCAGAATTGATAAATCACGGGATATAAGGCAAATGCACCATATAGCAAAACACCCGGCAAAATGAACATCCACGGTCCGGCAAGCAAACGCTCCAACACACCCGGATTACCCTGTGCTGTCGTTCGGATTGACTTCTTATCGGTCAATGCGTTCATAATATATATCTCTAAATGTAAGTTGAATTTTGTCGAGAATAGGAACCGATCTTAGCGTTCGATTCCTATTCGTTATATATATTGAAAGTTGAATTAGCTGGATTGCAAGGCTTCGTATGCGCGGTTGATTTCTGCTTCTGCCTCGGAAAGCGCTTCATCAATGCTAACTTCACCTGTTGCGGCACGTTGAATGGCAACATCAAACGCAGGCCACATCTCGTTAAAGATCGGCGCTGTTGGCACAACCCAGCCACTTTCAAGGGCTTGCAAAGTCACCTGTGCGAAAGCGTCTTCACTATAGAATGGATCAGCTGACAAAATTTCGGGGCGGGTCGGGATCCAGCCACCGGCAAGACAGGTATTCGCCATCGCGCTCTGGTTGGTCGCGTGGATTGCCCATGCGGCGGCGGCGGCGTTCTGAGCGGCATTATCACTGTTGACCGCGGCAATACCCCAACCTCCCGCAACATTCAAACCGCTCCCTGCTTCATCGGGATAGGGCAACGGTGCCGCCGCCCAGTTTGCATATTCTTCCGGCGGTAAATTTGGAAGAAGCTCACGCGTGTGGAAGTTGCTGTTCCCAGCGAAGCTATATACATTGCCCGCAAATACATCCGGTAACATCTGATTCTGGAGATTGCCGACTGCTGAAGCCGGAATCAGATCATCCTGAATGAGTGACACCGCATGACCGAAAACAATCCGCCAGATGTCCAGATTTTCTGGTGTGAAGGCTGTTGGCGCACCGTTTTCATCCACCAGAGTACCACCGAGCGCAACATACATACCGAAATTCACCTGGAACCAGCCGACATATGGGGTAACGAAACCGTATTTATTGCCACCTTCTTCTTCACGGATTTGCTGGCATATAGCAACCAGTTCTGACCATGTTGCCGGCGCAGTCGGGATTTTGGTAGTGTTGTAATAGTAAAGTGGCGTATCGGTGTTGTGCCAGAGTGCGGCAACTGCACCATCGGGTGCGGTGACGGTGTTCTGAACAAAGTCAAAGAATTGATCGATCTGCGCTTCGTATTGGTTGAGGTCAACCAGCTGACCTGCACCGTAGCGACTCTGGAATTCACCATGATTGAACCAGATCGCATCCACATTACCTGCTTCAATCTCTTGCGTGATGGTTAGGGTTGCGCCGTCTCCGACGATCTCCTCTACACGAATGCCCTGACTTGCGAACTGGCTGTTGAAGCTATCAATCGCCCCGCGAAACGCGACCTGTCGCTCTGGACGGCGATCTCTTGTAGAAGCCCAGCTAGGCGTAAGGTAGCGTACAACAATTTCTTCGCCACTTTGTGCATATGCCCGTGAGAGGTCAATCAGGCTGGCGACGGCAAGGCTCGCGCCACCTACCCCCACGCTCTTCAGAAAATCGCGTCTGGTAAGTCCTTTTTTCATCATTTTGTTGTCTCCTAATTGGTAATTTTTAAGTGCGCGAAATCGATAAGTAAAATCGCTCGTTGCTGTTTGTTGAGTTATTCACCTCCCAACGGATTATTTGACTGTAACTGGTTGGGTGTGGAAGAAATGTCTTCTGGATAGAAAATTTGAAGCGGGACGGCGATATGTTGTAGCGTGTTATCCAGTTTGCCGTCTAAGCGATCAAGCAATAGTTCTGTGGCGATGGTTCCCAGGTCTTCGCCGATTTGCAGGCTGGTAATGATGTTATACGCACTAAAATCTGCCAGATTACGATAACCAAAAGCCGCAATATCGACTTTGAATTCCGCATAACCGGCTACATCATCACTATTAATCGCGTCGCGCGCACTCTCTGTATTCAAGATCATCAGGTCATAATTGATACGTTCCGCCACGTCCTCATTCACTGCCAGCAAGGCGGTGACCTTATCTGCGATCAACCGTTCGCGCAGTCGTTCCGTATTTTTCCGGCTACCGATCTGACCTTTTGAGATGTGTAGGTCTGCGTAAACATCCAACCACATCAGATCATCACGATAAAGATTGGCTTCTTCCAGCGCACGACGATACCCACGAATACGATTATGGATACTGCTTGCCTCAATTTCATAATGGGTCAGCATGGCGATACGTTTATGACCGCGTGCGATAAGATTCTTGGTCATCTCATAGCTGGCGATTTCTTCATCAAAGACCACATAATCCGCCTCAATTTCTTCGTAGTAGCGGTCAATCATAACCAGCGGAATATTGCGCTCGCCTAGTGCGCGATACAACTTCAAATCTTTCTTTGATGGGCGTGGATACGCTAGCACCCCGGCGATGTTCTGTAATTCGATTTGACGTAGCGTATGTGCAGAATCCAGCGACTCATCATGAAGACCGATGACATTCAGATGATAGCCTCGTTCATTAGCAATCCGTGCGATACCCATGAGTACGCTATAAAGATACGGATGAACCATTACGCCACATACAAAAGCTATGGTTGCTGTTGCGTCACTGATCGAGCGTAAATCGTTGACAAATGTACCCCGCCCATGTTCACGACGGATCAAGCCTTCGTTTTCCAATGTGTCCAGAGCTTTGACGATTGTAATTCTGCTTACGTTATAGTCCTTAACAAGCTGACGTTCCGGCGGGAGTGCATCATCGAAGTGGAACTCACCCACTTCGATACGATCCTTCAGGGATTGATAGACCTGATAGTAGCGCGGTAATGGATTATTAGGGTCAATCGAGTAACTCATAATTTTCCAATTGATTATGTGGACATATCCAGTTATAATTACGTGGATTATAATTTGAATTGTTTTGTTTGTCAACTACATGCTGATTTATTCATCACATTGGCAACACATCGACTTGACCAAATACTTATCTTATCGAGTTTCGTTTAACTACTTTTATCGATTTACTTTAGCGCTGGAGCCATCCGAACATGTATCACCAAACACGCTGGACGGCAGAAAAAATAAATAATTATTTATCTCTTGTCGCCTCCTTAGTTTATTCTTGTTATAAGGAAATCCCTGCATTCTGGTATACGGAACTGGATAATGAGCGCGTATCACCCATGTTCGACCAGCTTGAGGCATACAACTGGCAACCCCTCGCCTATCATAGCTATTGGGGCAAGCCAGACACAAATTTTATGCTACGAACAACCTTCACCATGCCCGCAGAGTGGCAAAAAAATGGCTTGCAGACGGCGCTATTTTTACCAATAGGCGATGCGGGCAGTTTTGTCCACCCGGAAACACTGGTCTATATTGATGGCAAATCTATCGCAGGGGTTGATCGCTATCATCATGAAATCATCTTACCATCCGCCTTTTGTGACGGGCAAACCCATGAAATACTGATGCACGGATGGACGGGCAATGCCCATCGGGACGGTGAGCATGGGCGCTTACAATTACATCCCTGCTCAATCGTACAAATTCACCAGCCCGCGCGTGATTTAGCCGCCCTAACGCGCAATATCCTCGGCAGTCTCGACTATCTGGACGATACCGTGCCTGCCAAACACCAATTATTTAACGCACTGGATGTGGCTTACAAGAAATTTGATACCCGCGAACCCTTTGATGAAGCCAATTATGCCAGTATCGAAAACGTGCTGGCTACCCTGCGGGACTTGCTTCAATCTGCTGGAGCGCCGATGGATGTGACCATCTCTGCGACAGGTCACGCCCATATTGATGTGGCGTGGCTATGGACGCTGGGGCAAACACGCAACAAAGCGCGTAGAACCTTTCACACAGTTGATCTACTGATGGATCAATTTCCTGAATACCAGTTTACACAGAGTCAGCCGCAACTTTACGACTACATCAGGCAGGATGATCCGGCATTATTTGAGCGCATCAAGACACGCATTGACGAAGGACGCTGGGAGCCTACGGGCGGTATGTGGGTGGAGGCGGATTGTAACCTCAGCGGCGGCGAGGCATTAGCACGTCAATTTTTGCTAGGGCGTACCTTCTTTAAGGAACATTTTGGCGCTGAAAAAGATACGCCTGTGTTGTGGTTACCGGATGTTTTCGGGTATAGCTGGGCATTGCCTCAGATGATTAAGCAGGCTGGTCTTGAGTTCTTCATGACCATCAAAATTAGCTGGAATCAATACAACAAAATGCCTTATGATAGCTTCTGGTGGGAAGGCATCGACGGGACACGCGTCTTAACCCATTTCAGCGCCACGCCAAATGCCAATGGCGAACGTGCCAATTACAACGCCAATGTCACCCCACGAGAAATCTTCAAAACGTGGCAATTGTTTCAGCAAAAAGCCGAGCAACGTCACTTGCTGATGAGTTTCGGGTTTGGCGATGGCGGCGGAGGACCCACGCGTGAGATGCTGGAAAATATGCAAGTCATGAAATCCTTGCCGGGAATGCCACAAATGAAACACGATACGGCGGTTAATTTCTTCCGTCGTATGGAAGCGGAATCCGGTGAACATCTGCCGACTTGGAATGGTGAGCTTTACTTTGAGCTACATCGTGGGACGTACACCACGCAAGCTCGCAACAAACGGGGAAATCGTAAAAGTGAATTTTTACTGCATGATGTCGAACTTCTGAGCGTCATTGCCGGTCTTTTGGATGTCGATTTTGCCTACCCGCACGAAGAATTGACCCGCTTATGGCAATTGGTTTGCCTGAATCAATTCCACGACATCATCCCCGGTAGTAGTATCCATCAGGTCTATGTGGAATCGCTTGAGCAGTATGACGATATTCTCAGGAGTGGCTTGTCTCTGCGTCAAAACGCCTTTAATGCCATTCAGGCCATTACAGGCGGTGATTTGCTGGTGATAAATCCAACATCGTTCCCGTATCAAGGCATGGTATTATGGGAGCATGAGATCGGGCAGGAACAGCGGATAGTCGATGTTCAGGGCAATGCAATCCCGACACAAACCACCGATAACGGCACCTTACTCGCATTTAATCAGCTACCAGCACATAGCATAACCGCATTACGCTTTTCTGATGATGAAGCCAATCAAGTCGAATTAGCACTCAGCGTCAGCAACACCCATCTGGAAAACGCACTCATCCGTGTGGAATTCAACGCAGATGGCGACATCACCCGCATTTCTGACAAACAGCACCACCGCGAAGTGATGCCAGAAAATACACTGGCGAATCAATTACAGGCGTTTGAAGATCGCCCGATGAATTGGGATGCGTGGGACATCGACATTTTTTATGATGATAAGATGTGGCTCAGTGAACCGGCATCCCGCGTTACGGTGGTTGAATCCGGTCCATTGCGTGCAACCCTAAGAATCGAACGGCGCATCCTGAACAGCCCCTATACACAGCACATCTCGTTGACGGCAGATAGCCCACAAATTACCGTGACCACCGATATTGATTGGCGTGAACGGCATATTTTGTTGAAAGTTGCTTTTCCGGTGGATATTCTGGCAGATAAGGCGACTTATGAAATTCAGTGGGGCAATGTGGAGCGTCCCACGCATCGCAATACCAGCTGGGATTGGGCACGATTTGAAACTGTCGCGCATAAATGGGTTGATCTGAGTGAGGGCAGTTATGGCGTGAGTCTGCTCAACGATTGTAAGTACGGGCATGATATTCACCGCAACACCATACGCCTAAGCCTGCTCCGTGCGCCCACCTATCCTGACGAGACGGCTGATCTAGCGCAACACACATTTACCTATGCCCTGCTCCCCCACACGAACGATTGGCGCGAGAGCACGATTCCGGCGGCGTATCACCTCAATAATCCGCCGATTGTCTTTCAACCAGAAAACAGCCGGAAAACGGAACCGGAAACATGCACATCGTTTATCCGCGTCGATCAGAAAAATGTTGTCATCGAAGCCATCAAACAGGCGGAAGATGGCAACGGCATTATCGTTCGCCTGTATGAGAGTCAGCGCAGTCGTGGTCAGGTGAGGATCAACACCTCCTTTGAAATCGCCGGAGCGCACGCGGTCAATTTGCTGGAAGACCCGGTTGATGGCGTGCAGTTGACGGTGGGTGCACACGAAATAACATTCGCCATCAAGCCGTTTGAAATCATCACTTTGCGGATCATTCCAGCACAGTAGAGAGGCGAATATTCCAATGGCACTTGATGTTGACGTACTCGTTTTCGATGTTTTTGGGACGGTGGTTGATTGGCGCGGTAGCATTATCATGGAGGGTGAAACGCGTTGGAAAACGCAGGGACTTGATGTCGAGTGGGGCGCATTCGCTGATGAATGGCGTGCGGGGTATCAGCCAGCGATGGATAAAATCCGTAGCGGTGAAGCCAAGTGGGCAAGTATCGACGCGCTACATCGACAGATTTTAGATGGTCTACTAGACAAATATCAAATCACCCATCTGACTGAATCGCAGACCCATGAGCTTAACCACATCTGGCATCGTCTCCAACCGTGGGCAGATTCCGTCGCGGGTATACAACGTTTGCGCGAGGATCATACCGTGACGACACTCTCCAATGGCAATATGTCGCTACTTGTGGCGTTAAGCAAACAGGCAGGATTGCAGTGGGATTGTATTCTTTCCGCAGAACTCGCCCACCATTACAAGCCCGATTTAGAAACTTACCGGATGGCATGTGCTCTGCTGGATGTCTCGCCGGAACGTGCACTGATGGTCGCATCTCATCGCGGTGATCTACTGGCTTCGCGCCAGATCGGGATGAAAACCGCCTTTGTTCGTCGTCCGCTTGAATATGGAGCAAACGGCATCCCCGATGACCCCGATCCACAATTTGATCTGGTCGTCGATGATTTTCTGGACTTGCACCGTCAACTAGACGGTTCGGGCTGATTGGCATGAAGGACGAGATTACCTAACAACAAAAAGACGCTGGATGTCCATGTATACGCACGATCTCGCAAGCCATCCCCACTGAGCGCGTCATAATTTTCTGCCATACCGCTCCGTGCCGCCATCTCGCAAAAACGCCGACTAATTTCTATCGCGAGATCATATTCGCCGCAAACAAGCAAGCCGTCCACAAGCAAATAGGTGGAAGGTGCCCAGATGGGACCCCGCCAATAGCCATCTGCTTCATAATAGGGGCTATCGGGCTGTTCCGTAGCGATGCCATTAGCTGTGATGAAACGCTTTAGATTTTCAATGAGTTTTTGCCGCATATCTTCAGGCAGACGCTTGCCCAGAATCAGCGGCATAAAGACCAGTGTGCTATCGCCGGAAATGATCTGATGTGAATTGGCGTGCCTGGCGACGAATTGTGAGCCATTCCAAAAATGCTCAATCAGAAGAGTGCATAAGGCATCGGCACGTTGGCTCCATTTTTCAGCCTCGTCTTGCTTGCCTAGATATGTGGCAATTTCCGAAAGTGTATCCATCTGAATGACGAGATACGCCGATAAATCGGGACTTTCTACCGGAACGCCTTCACCGAAAACCGTGCCATTATCCCACCCGGATTCGTTGCCATGATTGTATTGCGGTATGCCATCATGATCGTCATCACGATACGTCAGCCACCAATCTGTCCACCGGCAGAGTGGTTTATAGATTTGCGACAATTTCTCACTATCCACCACATCGCGATATTGCATTAACTTAAGTAGTGCCCAACCATGAATAGGCGGCTTATAAAAGCGGAAAGAACGGGTAGAATCTGTGAGATGATCGGGAATCGCCCCCTGTGCATCTTGATGGTCAAAGAAGGTCACGAATTGATCCCATGCCAGCGCGGGGTTCTGTGTTGTCAGGGCTAGTGCATTAAAACAATTGTCCCAACTCCAAATTTTATTCATCCAATTTTTTGACATCAACATGGCGGGACGCTGGTGGTAACCGCGCGGTTCCACAACGCACGACCACATGATATATGCCGCCAGTTCTCGTGCGGTATTCCAGCGTTCATGTACAGCTAAGGTGGATTGCACCCATGTTTCGTAGTGCTGTTGCACCTTTAAAATTTCTTCATCGAAGGGGCGAACATCATCTTCGGGGAGCCACACGCTATCAAAGACCTGAATTTCCCCTTCAAAATACCGCTCCTGATTCGGCGTAAACGTCGCTACGATGGAGTCACTCCGAACACGATTCCAGACGGCATCAACCTCTAATTTGCCTGTTACTGCACGCAAGCCAATTTTGCTAAGGCTATCATAGGCGTTAATTTCCCAGCGCGTGCCATCGGGGGAAAGTGCGTTATCAAATTGGCGTGTACCCGTCTCACGGCTTAACTTTAAACGAACCCCCCGACCACGGACAAGCACCCGATTCGAGTCGCTGATAACCAGTTCTACAAAACCGTCCTCGCAATGCAAATGCAGATGGGATGGTGTGGCTTTAACGTCAAACAGGACGGGATAATGATCGTCATTGACCAATGCAAGCGTTAGCAATGTGGATGTGCTGTCTAACCCACCGCGTATGGTTCGCATCAGCAGTCCATCTGTCCACGAAAACGCAATATATGAGCCATAGCGACTAAACGGCACTTCACGCAAATTAAAGGAGAGCATGTCCATAGATTTGTCCTTGCGAGTGGGTAGGATGATCCAATAAAGATTATTCTACCTCAAAATTGGATATGTCAACATATTTAATATTGATGCAAATAAGTTGAAGCATGAAACCCGCAAAGCTCATAGAAAATCTGAAAGAGTTATGCAAAGCGCCTAAAGTAAGGATGAAATTAATCAGGAGGTAAGCGGCTGAGCCAAGCGTCATACTAACCATCGTTAGGCAGTCTGAAAGAGACTCAACTGAACACGATGGAAGGCGAAATCAGTCCCAAAAAATCGAGTTGGGCAAGTCGTAATTGTTAGGGTAATTGCATATGAAGTCTAAATGGAAGGATATAGATTACTTGAAAACGAGGCAATCTATCGGCACATCCGCTACTACAACCACAGTCGCATCCATACCGCTCTTAAGATGCCAGCGGCTGTCTATGCTACCCGCTATTTCCCGCACACATGTCTTCATAAATTGGGTACTGACAATCCCTCATCCGACAATAATCTTAAATGTTCTCGAACGGCAAGTAATTTTCATGTTGCTTAAATTTACAAATCTTGTTTAACCCCTATAGTCCATAAACTTTTTGTCCGCACTTCATGCCTCAATCTGAACGGCTATTCCATAATTCATCCGTGCCTGCTCAAAGTCGAAATCCGACTCCTGCCAGATCAATCGCTGATTGAGATACGTTTCAGGGTCATTGGTTACGGGGTTATATGGCTCAAAGATCGTCACACCATGCCGCTTACCGACATAGAAGTAACGCCGAAGTTTCATGTCTCCATCGTGTCGCCCGACCTTACGCAGATAGTCGCTACAGGCTTTGAACGAGTCTACTTTCGATTTGCGGCGTTCGGTGAAATAGAGCTTACCAGAACTGTGAATTGTTTTATGACATCGACTGTATGGTTTTTCGCGTACATCCCCTTGTCTGGCTTCCTGACATCGTAGCCCGGTAAAATTGCAAGTGAGTGCAAGCAAGTAAAAGGGAGTGTTGAATATGGAAAGTGAATGGGAACTGGATCGGATACAGTTGTA
>JAVJSU010000005.1:0-16952 GCA_040219275.1 Aggregatilineales bacterium
ATAAAATACCAGATAATGTTCGCGTAGCAGTAGCGAAAGCTATCGAAGTCTCTCGTTTACACAACACAACCTTATCGCGTGTAGCCCTGCAATTTGCACTCAACAATGATGCCATCGCCACGACTCTTATAGGGATGCAAACGGAAGATGAAGTGAAGCAAAATGTATCGCTTATTCATCGGAGTTATTCAAGTGATGTGATCAAATTAATTCAATTAGAATTTACCAAGATCAAAGGGTATAAAAGATCTATCGGTTTAGCAGAAAATGATGATACTTAAGTGTGTCAAACGTCATAAAAGACCGTACGAAAGTGGACGGATAGAGAGGAGTGAGGCATAGTCACATTGGTTAGGTCGCTTTGCCTTTCATCATTAGAAGTTACGCGGTTGAGCGAAACATGGTAAATTTGAGAACATGAATGCACCAAAAGTAGATGAACTGGACTATATCAATTTTCTGATTGCCGCACAGCGCGTGTTCAGCACGGTGGAAGTGGCTAAAGTGTCGCCGGATGAGATGCGCCAGCCAGCGCATGATGCCTATACCCGTCTGTTGCAACGCACACCACCGGATAGCAACATGGCACTTTGGCGTGAAGTCGATCCCCTGGTGAAGCGCAAAAGCGACGTTTTGATGGTTGATGATAGCACGTTGGATAAGCCCTATGCCCGTCATATGGCATTGTTGACACGCCACTGGTCGGGTAAACACCATCAAGTGGTGCAAGGGATTAATCTCGTCTCGCTGGTGTGGAGCGATGGTGAAGCCCGCTTGCCGTGCGATTTTCGCCTGCACAACAAGGATCAGGATGGTTTGAGCAAGAATGACCATTTTCAACACATGATCGCCCAGGCGCATGAGCGCGGGTTTGAACCGGAAGTGGTGGCGCTTGACAGTTGGTACGCCAGTCTGCCCAATATCAAGTTGATCCGGGACTATCATTGGCATTGGCTCACTCAGCTCAAGTCCAATCGACAGGTCAGTGTGGATCGTAGCGGCAACCGTGCGATCAGTGGGTTGATTATCCCGGTAAATGGGCTGATCGTGCATCTTAAAGGCTATGCCTGGATAAAGGTATTTCGGACGGTCGGCACAAACGGCAACCCGGAATACTGGGCGACCAACCAGCTGGACATGACGATCCAGCAAGCGGCAGACTACGCGCTTGATGCCTGGCAGATTGAAGTCTACCATCGCGGTTTGAAGCAATTTACTGGCATTGAACGCGGACAGTTTCGCCTTGAAATCGCTCAAGGCAACCATATTGGTTTCGCCATCCGTGCCTTTGTCCGTTTGGAAGCCCATCGTTTGCAACGACAACTCTCTTACTTTGAGTCTAAGACCGACATTATCCGTGATGTTATACGGGCTTATCTGGCTCATCCGACACTTGTCCTTCAGCCAACTGCGTAAGTCCTAGAAAGTAAGAAAACTATATATAGCTACGCCTGCGAATCGATTAACTCTCACTCTTTTAGCGTATGAGCCAAAAATTAAATTAGAAGTATCAACAAACTTGGACAATAAGTAATTTGTAAAAATTAGATTTATAGGTAAAATATAAATAAAATAATCATAGTGAGGAATCTCATGCTCTCACTCAACAAGATTGGACTATTGACTGCCAGTGATCTGCTGACCATCGCTATCAAATCGACGCTTAGAAATTTTCATCTGGTCGAGATTAAATTACCTGTAGCGCATGATAGAGGCGTTCGCTTCACCGCTAACGATGTGCTTCTGCTGGATGATTTCGCTCTGCAAGCATCGACTATGCCTTCCTTTATAGAGTGTAATCCGGATAGCAAACGTGTGCTCCTGTCGCATGACCCATCTCCCCCCTTCATCCAAAAAACACTGACTGACGGATTTCAAGGTTATTTATATCTGGGTGATACACTCGCAGATCGCCTGCAACAGGGAATCTACGACGTGATGGATGGCGGGCGCTACCTGTCTCCGACGGCATCATCAGCCCTTGAGCGGCTGGAATATTTTTCTGAAGTAACCCGCTGGCAACTCACGCCCTATCAGCAGGAAGTCCTCAAGTTGATGCGCGACCACTGGTCAACCGGGCAGATTGCCGCGCATCTCAATCGCAAACCCAACGCCATTTATCAGGTGCAACGCCTGTTACGTGAACTCTTCGATGCACCCACCAACAGCCACCTCATTCACGATCTCAACGAACTCGGCTTGTAACAACACTGACCTAAGACATCTTAGCACCAAAACTAAGAGATCTGTTTAAGCGCATGGCACTCCCCATGTTACGGTGACGGTGATCACGTAATCGTCCGTATGAGGTTGTTATGCGTTCCGTGTTGGTTGGTACCCAATTTATGTTGCGTCTGGTGCTCATCGTGATGGCGATCCTTTGGGTCGTCAGCTCGGGCGCAACGCCCATCGCACAGGAAGCGACGGAAGAACCCGTCATCGAAACAGCCACACCCACCGCGACAGAAACCCCTACGCTAACGCCAACATTGACCCAAACTTCAACTTTAACTGAAACGATAACTTCGACACCAACCCTCACCACCCTTCCACCGACATCGACACCGCTGATCGAAACGGTGGTTGTTCCAGCAACGGTTGTGGTAACTGTTCCGGTAACGGTAAACGCCCCCATGCCCATTCAAATCCCGCCTCCGACAAACGCACCCGTTCAGGTCATACCGACCTCTGCCGCCACACCAACGCGTTCCTTCGGTTGGGAACGTCACGAAAGTGTTGAACTCATTCAGATGGTCGGCGCGTGGCAATTGCGGCGGGATAACCATGCTTCAAATGGTGCATTTCATGAGACGACCTCTGCCCATGCCAGCCTGCGTTTTCCGTTCACCGGGGATGGTCTGCGTTTGATCTCACAGTACCATCCACAGGGCGGGCGTTTTGTGCTGATGCTGGACGATGAACTGCTCGGTGTGTTTGATACTTTTGCTGAGGAAGAAACTTTCTTCTTCGCCGGACCTTTCTTCTTTGATCCCGGCTATCATGTGCTGGATGTCATCACTCTCATGGAAGCCTCCGGTCAGGATAACGTGGTCGTGGATGCGGTGGATGTCTTCTTCGGTCCGGCGATGCCCACACCCATCGCCTCATCGACACCATCTGACATACGAGATGAAGATAATCCGAATCAACTGCAACCTGTCGCTTCAATCAACCTGATTTCTCAGGCACCCACACCCCAACTGACCCCAACATCCATTCCAGAAACGTTGGTCGTCGTGGAAATCATCGTCGCCTATGATCTCAACCGCAACGGGACTGCCGAATCGAATGAAGGCGTGCAGGGCATGTCCGTGCGCATGTTGGACGGCAGTACCAACGATCTGCTGGTCAGTGGCTTGACCGATGAACGGGGGTATGTGCGTCTGCAAGCGTTGACCGCCAATACCACCACCGTCGTTGTGCCATTTCTGGGCGAAACCTTTAACGTGCGTCCGGGACGTGGGCGTAACCAATCGACCCGCTGGACACTCCTGCTCGATGCGGCAAATCAACCGGGGTTGATCCCATGAAAACACGCTATTTAGCGATTTTTCTCGCATGGTTCTCTCTGTTTCTCTCAATACTTGCCTGCGGCACAACGACTACCAGCGATAACGTTCGCATTCAGGATTTGCCGCAATTCATCTGCGCGACCAGCATCCCACAGCCGACGCACACGCAAGCCGCGACTCAGGTGCAACCAGCGATTATCATTCCGCCTTCAGGTTATGTAACTTCCACACCCTATCCGGGCTGTATCCACAACGGCACACTCTGCGCCACCCACACGCCTTATCCATCCGGCAGTTACAGCACACCCGCCGCATATTTACCCGGCGCGACCAGTACCCCACGCCAGACCTACACGCCATTTCCAAGCGCAACACCCTACATCCTGAGCGGACATTTCTTCGACGGGGCAGATGTCTACACCGGTGGATTTGCTTCTGCTGTGAATGTGCGCCTGAGCCTGACTGTAGGCGAAATTATTCCGATCAATGAGACCCGACAGGTCGTGGTGTTGGACGTGGAAATTGAGAATCGCGGCGAAGTCGTCTATAGCGCCATCCCCGGCGCGCAGATTTTTGTAGCAGAAGTTCACGATGGGGCAACCGTTCATACCGGACAATGGTGGGCATCCGCAGAAGCGGCACAGGCGGCAAATATCACCTTACAGCCGGAAGTGCTTGATGTGCTGGAAGTCCAACCGCGTCAATCTTTCACCCTCACGCTGACCATTTTCACACCGATTGGCGATCCCATCCGTTCCGGCTGGGTACTGGATCCGCTCTCCGGTGCCAGAGATGGCGACCTGATCGGCGGTAATGTCGCCTACTGGTCGAGTGATCTGGATGCCGCCTGCACCACCAACCCGAATAATCCCGGCAGTATTCCCACGCCAGCCGCAATTGCACCGACTCCAACGCCCTCACGCACACCGGTTTATCCGCCGTGGTGTAGCTGGTGCGGACAGTAGAAAGGCTTTTTTGCGATGTTAGATGGTGCCATTGTCGTCCCCGTGATGCAGATGATCTACAGCCTGCTATATGAAGTCGGTGCGCTAGCGTGGAGCTTGCAGAGAGCACTGCTCCTGACCGGATTCGTCATCATGTCGATCACCGAATGGCTGGTCAATCAAGCCTTCACCCCGCTCCTATCGGCACTTGGCGCACAAACCGAGGTCTTTCTCGGTCCACTTTTCACCATCGCCTTGCTGGTGCTCGCCGGAACCTACCTGATGGGCGTGTTCTTGCGTATTCGCGTGGTCGAATTCAAGAGCGCGGTGGTCTGGTTTCTAGTGGCGTTGTTGCTATTTCAGGGAGGACCGCAACTCTATCAAAGTGTCGAAGAATTGCGGCGTGGTATTTCTGGTGCATTCTATCAGGAAGGCATCACCCTGCTAGCGGACGGTGGCGGCGCACTGGCTGTGCTAGACGATGTCGGTAGTGGTTCAGAAGCCGATATCCCACAACCCACCAATCAGTTCGGCAACTTCCTACCCGGTGACCAGAACATCGACGGGCTGGATGTGGCGATGAGCTATCTCGGCGCAGATGCCTTTGATGTGCTTGCACCGGATGATCCCCTACATCCCATCGAACGCCTGCCCTGGTCATACATTATTCCAGATGGCTATTTCGATTTCGGCAAAAGTGGCGGTTTCTTTGGCGATATGAGCCGTGAAGAACGCGAGGAGTCCATCGGACGCACTGTGCAAGGGATTTCACGCTTGATGATGGGCGGTTTCATCTCTATTTTCGGCGTGCTGGAACAAGTCATCCACCTCGCGCTAGCAATTGCGATGGGTCTGGCGTTTGCCTCTGCGTTCATCGCCATCCTGTTCGCCTTCTTCAAGCACACCGAAGTACTCATGTGGAGCGTGCTCAACCTGACGATTGAATTATTTGTGCAATCCGTGCTGATGTCACTCTTCCTGTCGCTCATCATCAGTTTTGTGCTGGTGGGTGCGGTGACCGGAAACGCCGTCGTCACGCTCGGCACGGTATTGGTCGGGTTAGTGCTGGTCTTCATCTTATTGCTGGCGGCATTCCGTGCCATCTGGAACGGCATCAACCGCCTGTTTGGCGCGATGGGTCAGGTCACCGGTGGGACGATTTCCTCCCCCGGTGGCGTGGCGGCTGGCGCAGTCGGCATGGCAACCGGTGCGGCTCTGGGTGCTGTCGGCGGTGCAATTGCCTATGGCACAGGCAGTAACCTCACACAATCGGCAGGCATCGCACTCGGCAACAATTCCACCCTGACCCGTGCGGCATATATGACCTCACTCCTGCCCGGAACGCGCGATACGCGCATGGGACAACTCGCCTCACAATTTACCGAAGGGGCAATTGCCCGCACCGCGCTTGGTCCGGTGATCGGTGGAGCAGTCATCTCCCCACGCCGCACACAGGCACAACGCGCCACCGAAGTTGATCCAATCACTGCTGTGGGCGAGCATTATCACCCGACCCCAAAATCCGATCCGCAAACACGCCTTAATCGGGCTTTCGGCAGTAGCGCACCACGTATGGCACACCTGATGGATGCCCATAGCGAAGACGAGATGCTGGAAATTGTCAGCGCGGTCAAAGCAACCCGTCAGGCAAACCCAACCTTACCCGCAAGCAGTCCAGCTTTTCAATCTCATGCCCTGTCGCGCCTTTCGAGCGATGTCGCCAATCGTTTTTCGCCGGAAGATTTGCAACTCGTCATTCGCGCCGTCGCCGGAACATCGGCTGAGCGCGAACGTTTCAATCCACCGGATGAAACCGCATCGAAAGCACAAGCAGTCAGTGATTACTACCGCGCACCGGATCGGGATAGCGCCTATGCCGGGTTGCAAACTGCCTTTGGCACAACCGCCACACCTGAACTCGCAAAGGTGCTGGATAGTCATACCGAAGACGATATGACCGAAGTCGCCGATGCCATCCGCAGTCTCAAGTCCACACACCCCGACCTTGCTCCGCAATCGGATGATTTCCTGCGCTTACTCAAGACGCAACTTGCGGGTGCGACTTCCATTCCGCTCAGTAGCCCAACCTTACGCACCTTAACTGCGGGCTTTGCGGACAGTCCACCGCCTGCCCCGCCTACCATCATCAACACCAGCGCACTGGCAAACGCCATCCAATCCGCTGTTGCCGGATTCCAACAGATCGGGAACGCGCAACCACTTTCGTTTGAACAAGCCGCGTCCACGGTTGCCCGTAGTGCCGGTTTGGACGACCCATCGCAATCCCGACCCTTCGGCAGTCATACCGCATCCATCGGCAACTTCGTGAATCAGGCGGTGCAAATGCAGGCCACACCCGCCCAAACTGCCCGCATTGTGAACGATGTACGCCAGCAGGGGAAATTGCCGGACGATCTACGAAGCGCGCTCAAGAGCCATCCCACTCACGCCGGACGCACACCGGATGAGATGAATAAGTCTCTGCGCTCGCTCGAAGCGGCGGCACGCGCCCTACCTCATGCCATCGTTATTGGTAACATCGCGCCCATACCCGCCACCACGCCACCCATCAATATCCATGTGGATGCCACTTCAACCGCCGCGGTTCTGCATAGCACTGGCGATTTGGAGGGCTAACCCATGCCAGAAAGCAAACGCGTACAACTCCAACGCCAATGGGATGCCGTCCCTGCCGAGCGCCAAGCCTACTACCGTCGCATATACCAGCGCGAAGTGCTGAACGCCGGAGCCAATACCGATGATGCCGCCGAATTAGCCGTGCTGAAACGCCTGATTGATGCCTATCGCCAGCAGGCACTCGTGCCAGTTGGGGAACGCTGGGTCATTGTGCCGGATCGGGTGCGAATTGCCGCCCAACGCGGGCAAAAATTAGCCTCCCCCGCACCGCCTGCACGCAGATCACAGCGGGTGTTGGGTTTAATTTTACTTCCCATCGCGGGAATTCTACTCTTCGTCATTTTCTCAGCTCTCAACGGAGGTTCCGATGAAACGGACACGCTCACCGCCTACTTTACGCCCACCGCAACCCTAACCCCGACACCGGAAGCCAGTCCAACCCCCACGCCATTGGCACTCGAGGAATCGGATCGTGTGATTGAAGCGGGTGAAGGGGATCGACGACGCACCTACTATCCGGTGCTCTTGCAAATTCATAATGCGGCGGATACCAACTCACGGGTCTTCGTGGTGCAAGAACGTACTATTCAGACCGCCGATTGGCGCTTTGATATGAATCCCGACACTGCCTCATGGATTTCTGGACTGGTGATTCAACCGGTGCTCGGCATCCCCTTCAGTGACAACAATCTCACGCTGTTCCGCACCCTGCGCCCCGGCGCGCGCTTTGACCTGCACATGAATACCGGCGACATTTTGCATTTTGTCTATGCCGATAAACGGCAGGTCACACGGCAGGAAACGGATATTTTCCGGCAGGACAGCCCCGGTCTGGCGCTCATCCTGATTGGCGAAACCGATCAGGACGGCTTGCTGACTCAACAGCGCTGGATTGTGGAGGCGGTCTATCCGGTGGATCAGGAGATCGAACGCCTGCGTAGTGGCGAACTCGCCGCCATTATTCCGGCGGGCGACAGTGGCAATCTGGCAGGCACGGACGGCATCCGTCTCGCGGTGCTTTCTACCGCGCTTGAACAACCTGACGGATTACCGGCAGATTTGACCTATGCCCTGATTGATCTGGACATCACCACCGCCTCGCAGGAACTGACGACCAGTGCGCTCAATTGGGTGCTGGAAGATGAGGCAGGCAACCGCTTCAATGATGATCCCCGCGCCTCTCAACAGGGGGATTTCATCGCCTTACCCGCCGAGATTCCGCCGGGCAGTCGCATTCAGGCAACCATCGGCTTTCTGGCAGGACGTGACGTCACCAGTGGACGTTTGCTGGTGACCAACACAGGTGGCGATGTCACCGTGTTTGCCGTGACCTTCGACCAACCACCGCCACCACCCACTTTAGACGCGGTGGATGTGCAGGTGCGATCGGTGCAATTTGATGCCGGTCAATTGATCGTCGATGCCCGTCTGTATAACCCGCAATCTGAACCCATCTCGCTGTCAGATGCGGCGGTCTGGCTGGTGCTGGGTTATGCCGCCTCCCCTCTCGGACCGGAATTGCCGCCCTATGGGGGCGTTCTACCGTCCACGCTGGATGCGGAAAGTGTGCTTGATGTGACGCTCACATTTCCCTATGCGGGCGAACCCTACGGGCGTTTGCGCCTGCTTAGCAGTGAATATGCCCTGCAAATCACGGAGGGGAGGTGATGCCTGACGCATAAATAGCACTATTTTGTCCTGAATACGATCCATAAGAAAGGTCAACTGTGGGAGATTTAACGACAACAATTGAAAACTTTTTTACCGAGTTTGAGGACTTACTCATGCTCGTCAGCAGTAGTCTGGCGGTCATCGGGGTGATCGGTCTGGCGATTCTTTATCTGGGATCGTCATGGCCCCTGATCTCTGACTGGAAGCGTGATAATCCCAAAGCGGCGAGTCAGGTCAGCATTGGCTTGATACTCCTCATCTTCGTCGGCGGTGGCGGATTAGCGGCGCTTGGCATTGGTACCTAGACATTCGATGTGTGGGTGCTTGTCGTTCTGAGCACCCTGCATCATTCGCTTACTAAAGGAAAGTGGGTAACGCAAATGACTGCACAATTCAAATCCAACGTACGTATCCGCGAGGAAAAGGGACTGGGCAGTGTCTCAATGAAACGCATGATTTTCTGCGGTGTGGGCGCTGTGCTGACCTTCATGGTGCTCCGACTGACACCGCTGACGAGCATTTCATTGCCTGCGCTGGTCATCGTGTTTGTACTCTTGCTGATTTTCTCCGGTTCACGCGGCGGATTACCGCTCTGGAAGCGCCTAATGCTTGCCGTACGCGGACTGCTGGTGATAGAAGCATCGCACTCGCAGCTCGTAGCCACTCAACTGGCAGAACTGCTCAGCATGGATACATCTATCGCCCACTTAAAGAGTGACAATCTCTTCGGCAGACACACCCGCAGGAATGATGCTGGCGAAGGCGACTGGACACTCTATAACGATCTGGGTGAAGCTGAAGCACACACGGGCTTGCAGTTTGTGGATCGCGGGGTGCTTCGTGGCGACTAGATTACGGCGCAATCTGCCGCTCACCCCCACCACCGTGCTGATCGAACCCTTCGACATCACCCTGCATGACAACGCCGGAGGCTTGCACGCTCTACAACAGCGCTTCAGTCTGTGGCTTCGGGGTGTGCAAGCGCCAACCCGTTTCATCACATGGCAACTGCCCGCCGACCTCACACCCCGCATCAACGCCTTGATTGAGCTGGAACGCACGGTGACCGATCCGCAACGGCTGAACTTGCTGATGGAATATCGCCGTCATTATCAGGAATTGCAACAGCAGGCTGATTATCAGCGGTCTATCTGTGGACTGGCGACATGGGAAACCCGCCCATCTGCCACCGGTGAGTTCGTCCGTTCGGTGGCAGGAAATTTCGACGTGTTTGCAGTGGAAGCCGCTTTCCCGCCGCTGTTTCAGGGCGATTATGCCCTGTGTGAACCGGTGGGTGGCTATCGCGGCTGGCATCTCGAACCGGTGGGTGAGCCTGCGGGTCGTCCACTGTTTGCCCTGTTATCCAGCTTTCAATTTCAGCCCACCGTCTGGGATTTCAGCCGTCCGCTGGCGGCATTGCTCGGTCTGGATTTTCAACTGGCGCTGTGTGTTGACATCCCCAAAACGTGGGAACGCAACGCCGCCATCAACGAAATCGAAGGCGTGGTGCAAGCTTATAGCGTCCATCTGGCGACTCTGCGTGGCGAAGATAGTCGCTCAATCAAGAAGATCAACGATTGTCGCCTGACGCTCGAAGAACTCAATCAGGGCGATGCTTTGCATGATGTGCAGATCATCATCGCCGTCGCCGCACCCGATCACAAAAAGCTCAAAGAACGGGTCGATGCGGTCATCAATATCGTCAAGCCCTGGTTCTCACTCCGGCAGGAGATCGGCGAGGCGCAGGCAGAAGCGGCAAAGTTCTTCAGCAACATCGCCTCCAAAGATATCTCGATCCCGCATACCACCTGGCCCGTCGTTTCGCGTGAACTTGCGATGCTGTTCTCGCCACTCGGCTACCGCAAACTAGCGGGATTGGATGGCACACTGCGCGGTGAAGCAGGCGGCGGACGCTATCCGGTCTTCCATGATTCATGGCGAGACAAACGTGCGACCCATGAAGTCTGGGTCGGGGTCAGCGGTTACGGCAAAACCTTCGCCCTGAACTGCTTACTCACCCGTCAATTTGCTGAAGGCGGTGTACCATTCACCCTGCTGGAACCGATGGGACACGGCAAACATCTCGCCGAAGCCTTCGGGCTACCCTGGTATGTCATGAGCGCCCGTCGCACCTGTCTTAATCCACAGGATGTCATGTTCCCCACACTGGTCGAGCAGAAAGCCCACACCATCCGCCTCTATGAAACCATCCTCGGACGGCGCTTATCCGGCGCACAGAAGGAAAATCAGGAACGCGGCTTGCTCGGCGAAGCGCTGGAAATGCTCTATACCGGCTTTGGCAATCTGGAAAGTATCACACCCGATGTTGCACCGCTAACCGAAACCGTCTGCGATGTCCTGAGTGGATTAGGTGACAAACCCCATATTCAGCAGATTGCCCGTGATCTGGCGGATGAAATTGGCGGTTTGTGCACGGGCAAGGGACCGTGGGCAGAATTCGTCAACGGCACTACCAATATCGACCTCTCCGCCCGCAACAAAAGCCAGCCGCAGGTTTTCTCGTTTCATGAGATGGAACATGATCCGATCATGCTGGCGATTGCTTACACGCAGGTGTTAAGCGCCATTCGCCGCGACAGCCTCTCGGATGAAAGCCCGCGCATCATTGCGGTGGATGAGGTCTATCGTCTGATGCGTCATCCCTCCTTGCTCGACTTTCTGATTGAAGCGGCGAAAACCTTCCGCACCAGAAGAAAAAAGCTCGTCGTGATCGATCAGTCGAAACACCACTCAGCGTAAATTGTGATTTTTGGGCGTTGCGGCGTTTGCGAGCTTTGGCTTCGGCTTTTGCCTCTTCCGTGTCTGCCCACCTCAGCTTATTGACATACTTCTTCTCGCCGGTGTAGGTTTTCCACCAACCCTTACCATGATGATAGCGCATCCGCTCGGTCAGCGCTCGCCATGTGTAGTGCGGGAATGCCTTGAGGATCCACACCTGATCGACGTTGTTCTCAATCATGGCGATCAACTTTTGCAGATCTTCCTCTTCCCAGAAGTATCCCCTGCTCTTATGCGTAGCTTTTTTGGACACGGTGGAACCATCGCGCCAGTGGAGGGTGACGGTTTTGGTGTGACGGGTGATTTTGGTGAGATGGATGTGACTGGCGAATGCTTCAAACAGACTGCGCCGTTCCTGACGGGGAACATCATCCCAATGCGTGATGACAGTTTCCAGCACAGGTTTTGCCGCCACCAGATTGATGCGCTTCGTCTCACCCGATTTCAAACGCCGTAGCTCTGCTTCCAGCGATTCAATCTCTTGTTCCAGTGCCTTATAACGTGCTTCTGCCCGTTCGACCATTTCAGGGTGCGACAGAGTCGTCAGGCTGTTGATGATGTTGTCCTTTGAGCTTTGTGCCTGCTTGATCGCCGCTTCCAGTCGTCGGACTTCGGCATGATCGCCATGATCGATGCTGGCGAGTGCTGTCTGCCACACCGCTTCATCAATGGTCGTCGCCTTCAGCCGATCCAATAACATCTTGTCCACAATGTCATCCACGATGAATGCCCGGATGTTCCAGATATTGGATCGATTCTGGCTGTAGTCGTACAACTGGTACTGATACTTCTGCGCTGTGGTGTTCCAGACCGATGCCAGTCGATGGTGCGGGTCGTGCTCCAGATCATCGGTATACAGCAGATTAGCGTAGGTCGGCGGTGCTTCGGCACGATCTGCTTTGTTGTGTCGGATCCAGGGACAATAGGGGACATAGTGTTCATTCGGCTCACCGTAGAAATCCACAGGAGAGATGCGATTGTACGCGTACATGAACAGGTCGTTGGGGATGATGGCTTCATGGTTGTGCCACTGCACAATGACCTGCTTGTGAATCCAGTGTCCGATGTAAGCCACATTGACGAGCAAGTGCTGAAGCCCACTAACTGAAGGTGTGAGGTAGCCTGTAATGCGTGAACGCCGTTTCAGATGGTCGGTGGTCTTGAAGCCTGCCGGAACCATATCCTCACTGAGGTCTGGAAAATACGGACCTTCTGCTTCGATCTGCTCCCATGTCTTGCTCAGGTTGCCCTCGTTGGCGTGAAAAAGCTCAAAGTACGCCAGCACAATGTCCGCATACAGATCAAAACGGCTGTACTTACGCCAGTCGGGATTGCGACTACCATCGGGCAGTTTCTCGCGCATATCTACCATGAACCCCGGTGTGATCTTGCGACCTGCCCACATCCCACGTTCTTTGCGCCAGTGACGACTTTTGACCAGCCGTCCACGCACATGATACTCGATGAAATCGGCGGCGCGTTGGGCGTGGTCACGGAACATCTGCATGTGATAACGCCCCTGTGTCGGGTGGGCGAAGTCATACACAAAGCTTGGTGTTAACACCTGCACATTGTTGCGTTTGCAAGCGTCAATGAAGATATTTGTCTCGATCTGGGTGAGGTCGCGGAAGAAACGGTCTACATCCTGCGCCGCCACCAGCCCGATTTCGCCGTTTTCAATCTGGCGATAGAGCAGGGACATCCCAGGACGTTCGCTGATTTTCTTCTGACCGCTGATGCCACCATCCATGTCGATCATGTTGATCTGTTCACGTTGCCAGCCCTGAGCCATCAGGTGTTCGACCATATCCACCGTTTGCAGAGTAGTCGAGATATTCCCGATCTGACCTTCTGAGGATTGGCGATAGTAAACCGAGACCGGCTTACCCAGCGGTAGGGGTTGGGCTTTATACGGATCAATCGACGCGGTTTCAGGGCGCTTGAGTGTTCTAACCATTGTGTGTATCCTCCTTTCCTGTGAATAAAAAACGCCCTGCTTCCACGAGGTTGTGCACGAATGTGCATACGCAGAAGCAAGGCGCAGTGTTTTGTTCCAAAATCTTGTACAATGCGTCTTAGCCCTGCGATGTGTCTACATCACTCGCGGGGTCAGGCAGGTCGGGGTGCTCCAACACTTCGACCTGTCGTCGTATATGTCCGTTTGACTTAGAAACACTATACTCGGTTTTGGGCAGTCCTGCAACGATCCTGAGCAGTGTTCTTGAGACATCCAGCAAATTTATCCCCTCTTCGGTTTGTGAGTCACGCTTTCTGGTTTCCAACTTACCTAACATCCTCGTCTGTTTTATCTGGTTTTACTGCACATCAACAGCGTAGCATGGAGGTGTTGAGAACCCTTTGAATCTCTACAGTGAAGCGCTGGAATTTTCCAGTTTGGGTATGGTGAAATTACGCTGTATACAATCCAGCATAATGCAATTGCACCTGTTGATTTAAACAGATCTCTTAGGTTGGGTGCTAAGATGTCTTAGGTGGAGTTGTCATTTTGTACTCCTGGCACGGTGTCACATCAAGCGAGGTCAAAGCAAAAAATAGCAGGAGTCCAATAGTGAGGCGGCGCGACAGTGGACAGGGGGATGCCGTGCAAGCGCAACGGCAACGCGTCATGTCCGCCGCATTTGAAACCTGTCCAAAATGATTCGAGCAGGGATGCCAAACGCGAAAGGTGTGCCAACGGCGGTTTACATCAATCCGCCGAAGCCACCAGAGAATCTTGCTTAATCTTTTTTACGAAGTTGTTTCAGTATCCTTGACACATACCGGTGCTTCCGTCAGACGTGCGGATGGTTCGTCAATTCACGTTCGCCTGCACCCAACCTCCACGAATTGCAGAATGGGTTTATAGATGAGATTATATTGATAGCATGATTTACTAACATTGCTAGTGAATCGATTCTTGTTTGAACGATTTATTTGGTTGTTAATTCCGTTTTGGTCGTGGTTTTTTCAAGTGCTCTCGCCAATCTCTAATCAGTTGTTTAACATCTTCAATTAAAAGAGTTAATGGAGCACCATAATCACCCTCAGAAAACGCAAAAGATGTATATAAATTGATGACATTATCGTCCAACTTTCGTAGTGTGTTATTGCCACTCATTGATAAATATCTTTTGTCACCTGCTTGGAAACTCTCAAGCCACTCTATTTCCGCATTACATAGGTTGACTGTTTGTAAGTCAGATGCTAGGTAAGATGCTAGTCTTTGATGTTCAAGGATATTTGTTACAGCATCTGGTATACCAAATGAATCATGAGTGAACTTTATATCTATGTTCGCCACAACAAATTACCTCCTAATTATTTATCCACCATATATGGGATAAGCGGTGATCATGCGACCATCTCGAACTATCCATTCAATCACTACACCACCATGACTTCTGCCACGCCAAATATTTTCATAGCTTATTCCACGAATAGGTTGTCTTGTTATCCAATCACGGATCACGCCGCCTATTCCTCTCCAATTACGAGGAGTTTCAACATTACGCATTAGTTGTCTATTGGAGCTTGCCATTGCGGAATTGATATTGTCAAGTATCTGGTTAGATGTCCAGTTGGATGGAAACATACTATTAACCCGTCTTTGTCCACCACTACCTGCCATTGTTTTAGATACCCAAATACCGTTTGCAGAATCCCATATGTCCACCGCCGCAGTATAAACACCGTTTGTATCTGGTGGATCAATTACTGCAACCACACGTCCATTTCTTCCAGAAACATGATGGTACCCTACAGCGTTACCATTCGCATCCACATAGCCATCAACAGTATGAATAAAAGCCGATGGTGGACACGTATTATGCACCAGCCATTCGCCATCACCGACGAAGAAGGTGTGCGCCTCATCGACGGTGAGGTTCCACATATCCTGCGGCTCGGTGATGATTTCTAGCGATGTGACTGCACCCGTGCTTCCGTCAGATGTGCGGATGGGTTCGCCGATTTCGAGTTCGCCTGCGCCAAGCCATCCGCGCTCTTCGATGTAGAAGGAGTGGTCGGGTGTGGTGACAATCAGTTCATCCCCAATGGTCAGGTATGCGATTTCTTCGTCGGTGTGGACATGGACAATACGTCAATCAAAATATGACAAAAGATCTTTTATCGATTTTTGTAGGTAAGTAATTTGATGACAATCTTGTTTACTAGATATTAAATTAGAATTTAGATCAAGCAGTTTATTCTTCATGGCTTCATCATCTCCTAAAATCACATCGTTGTCGGGATCATCAATCATCCATATCAGAGATAAAAGAGAATCGAGTATACTAGACACCTTTTTAAGACAATCGGCATTCTGAATTTTTTCAGGGATATTGTAAACTGAAGTAATATATTCAGACACATTACTCAGCGACCACCCAATAATGTTATCCTCGAATACCAAGAATTCAAAGTCAATAGCAATGCGCAATCTCTTCTCAATTCTGATCGGAGAGATTGTATTAAATAGGCTAATCATTAAATCATCCTTACCGAAGTAACAATGATTTAGTGACCAATAAATTGGGAAGTTAGCCTTATTTTCTAAAAATAAAATTGCATCTTGCGATTGACGCTGCTTAAATTCTTGCAAAACATTTCCATCGCTTAGTGATTTTCCTGTCTGAGAAAAAATAAACCCTTTTAGTCTTCCATAAATAGGATCAAATCTTAACTGATTTGGTACCATGTCCAAATCACCATAACCACCTATTGTCTTAAAGTAGAAATCTGCTTGCTGATCAGATGATAAAACGGAGCTAAGATGTAGATATCTGGTACGAATATCAAATCTTGGAGCAATATCCAATAACTTACCAGGTTTAACCCGTACCTCGAAAGTTTCCCCTTTTCTCGTGTCACGTGACAACTTTAGCAACATATTATATCCAATCTTGTCTAAGTCAAAATATAAATAGTTACCCTCAATTGAAAATCTACAATATTCTAACTGATTGCTTGATTAACTTACTAACGCATAATCATGTATGCTTGATTCATCCATTGGCGAAAATTATTTTGTTGTGTTGGGTTAACTGGTATTCTCCCATTCGTAATCATTCTTGAATTAATCGCAAAACCTGAATCTAGATCGGTTAAAATCCTTCTGTTACCAAAAAACCTTTGCCATGCTTTGCGACCAGAGTCGCCGAGTGTTCCAGATGACCCGTAGGCGGTAATTACATTACCAAATCCTGATGGGAGGGAAAGACCTTCTGTTATCACTGATCTTCACCCGATTTTGGTTCATCCGCACTTTATGTGAAAAGCAATATGTGAAGAGTGATGTGAAAGAATAAAATAGTGGTTTACATATTTGGCATCTGGAGTGGCAAGAGATCATCGGTACACTTCCATATACAATTGAAGGCTTTGAAATCGT
>JAVJSU010000006.1:0-157282 GCA_040219275.1 Aggregatilineales bacterium
ATTCTTCCCGTACATTTGTGAAAACAGCCCACTTCAGTGGGGTTTTGAAAATCATCGTAGCATTGGGGTTTTAGCCCAATGCGGTTTTGTTG
This sequence comes from Aggregatilineales bacterium, assembly GCA_040219275.1. Taxonomy (GTDB): domain Bacteria; phylum Chloroflexota; class Anaerolineae; order Aggregatilineales; family Phototrophicaceae; genus JAVJSU01. Next base: position 93 of record JAVJSU010000006.1, read on the forward strand.
AGCCACTTTTATTACCTTGCAACAGAGCAGCTCTTAGCTTTTAGCAAAAATCGGTGTTTTTCAAACTAAAAGCTAAGAGCTAACGGCTTAAAGCTCTTTTTCGCAGATGTTCACCTTAAACAGAATTCAGGTTATAAAGCAAAGGACAACCAACAGTGATGTTGGTTGTCCTCATGTTTAGGAGAAAGAGAGAAAAAAACAGGTGATTGCCTTAGTCTTGCAATTGTTGAACCGCCTTCACGAGTTCGGTCATTCTGGGCCACACACGTTCATCTGGCATGAGCCACTTCTGGCGGAGCATATGAGCATTATCAATCAGCAATAAGCCGGGATGTCTATCCATCGCATATTTCAAGTGAACCGAGCCGTCTTCATCAGCAAGCAGAGGAAACGGCACAGGCAAAGGACTACTTATCTGAAAGCCATAAAGGGTACTGGCATGGTCGCGTACCAGTAAGGCAATTGGTGTGCCCATCAGCGCAAATTTGCTGACGTGGCGCTGGAGATACAAAATACGACGGACGCTTGTCGGTTTCCAGATATCGCCGATAAAGCCCAGCAAAACGCCATTTCCGCCCATCAGGCTATCCAATGTATGAACAGTACCTTTATAATTGTTGAGTTGAAAGTTGAACACTTTTGTGTTGAGGACTGGTCCTAATTCCATTGTGCCGTACATGTGCGCGTCATCTCCAGCTCACCTAAATTATTGTTATAGAATTAATTTTACCCCTTTAATAAACAAATTGTCAATTTAAATCATCTTAATTATTCTCTTTTTAACAATTCTTCATAACTTATTCGTGCCAAAGCCAACAAAGCAGGCAAATCGTAGGGAAATGAGGGCTGAGTTTTCGTGAGTTTTGCGGTAATATCACGTCACCCAATTTGAGGAGGGTTTTGCATGGTCAAAAAATACATCAGTCTGGTTATTTTGCTGATTATGGTGTTGGCGGGTAGTGGCAATGTCCTTGCACAGGATGATACGACCACCACAGCATCATCCACAGTCAGCATCTTTGCGGTAATTTGTAACACGCAAGCGGTGGTCAATTTCAACGGCGTGATGCTTTCTAATCAGGATATTTATTTTCAAGTCTTTTCTGGCTCACAGGGTACGGGGACGGCGTTAAGCACGTTGCGACGTGCCAATGTGACCGGTACATACACCTTTAGCGAAATCATCACCTATCCTGAAGGGCAAACCGTCGCGGCAGGTGGCGTAGGAAGTGTCTATGTCAGCATCTCGCGTGCAGGTAGCCCTGAAAACAGCGCCTACAGTGAATATGTTGACGATCTGCAAGACGGCTGTGGTGATCCACAATATGCGCTCGGCGCGAGTGTGGCTGAGGGTGGTAACGCCATCCCCGGTTCACCGGATGTCACAACGGGATCACCGGGAACAAATTCCGCCGGAACATCAACTATCCTGTCGCCCTTTGGTGGATTCTTGAATCCCAATTACACCCCACCCCCACAGGATGATGTCGTCGTCATCGGTGCGCGCCGGATTTTTACCGAACCACGTCACGAAACCGCCGGTCTCATCTTCGCCGAATGTAACGATTATCCGGTAGCAGTACCGGGACTCGTCTATGATACCGATGATGTCGTGGTCTTCTGGTCATGGTTCGCGGAAACTGCCGAGCAGGTACAGGATCACATCAACAACGCCAACTACTCGGTCACCTATTATCAAACCCTGCCCCTGCCCAATGTTCAGGTCTCCGCCATTCAGCAGATCGGTTCGTTCTATTGGGTCTTCTACACGGCACGACTTGGCAATTTATTACCCGGTCAATATTACATCCAATATCAGGTCAGCTGGGACAACGCCATCACTGACGGCATTAGCGATTATGGTCCGGGGACGGATACCGAAGCCCTCTATAGTGGATGTGGCTTCCGCATTCTCCCTAACATCGCTGGCGATAGCATCGGTCATACACCGTGGCCCTTCCAGTAAATCGACTGATCGCCTTTAGCTAAGACAATCAGATCGAACATAAATCACGCGGGCGCGAATTGCTTCTAAATGGGCATATCGCGCCCGTTTTGTTTAGGTGCGTGTAAAGATGTTGCCAACCCACCGCGAAAATTGGACAATAGCCCCAACAATTACTTTATGAAAGCACACAAACGCATGTTAAAAAGAACCTTATTTGAAGACGAACATCTGATGTTCCGCGAGAGCATCCGTAAATTTATTGAAAAAGAAGTCGCGCCACATCACAAACAATGGGAAAAAGATGGCATCGTCCCGCGTGAGTTGTGGCTGAAAGCAGGCGAACAGGGGTATCTGTGCATGGATGTGCCGGAAGCATTCGGCGGTGGTGGCGTGGCGGATTTCCGATATGCGGTCATCCTGACGGAAGAATTCACCCGCGTCAATTGCACCGGACCGGGTTTTAGCCTGCATAACGATGTCGCCGCGCCGTATATTTTGAATTACGCCAATGAAGATCAAAAACAACGCTGGTTCCCGACGCTGACGACAGGTGAGCACATCCTTGCCATCGCCATGACCGAACCGGGCGGCGGCAGTGACCTCGCCAACATGCAAACCCGCGCCATCCGCGACGGCGATCATTACATCATGAACGGGAGCAAAACCTTTATCACCAACGGCATCAATGCGGATAAAATTATCGTCGCCTGCAAAACCGACCCTGAGCAAAGCCATCGCGGGATCAGTTTGCTGGTCGTCGAGCGTGGCATGGAGGGATTTTCACGCGGGCGCAATCTGGAAAAAGTCGGCTGGCACGCGCAGGACACCGCCGAATTATTCTTCGAGGATGTGCGTGTTCCGGCGGAAAATTTGATCGGCGAGGAAGGCATGGGCTTTATGTATCTCGTCAGTCAATTGCCACAGGAACGCCTGATTATCGCGGTGGGTGCAATGGCGGCGGCGGAAGCGGCACTTGATTGGACGATTGACTATTGCAAAGAGCGTACCGCTTTTGGTCGCTCGATTGGAAGTTTTCAGAACAGCCGCTTTAAATTGGCGGAGATGAAAACCGAAATTCAAATCGGGCGTGTTTTTCTGGATCGCTGTATAGATGAACACAATCGCGGCGAACTCACGGCGGAAACAGCGGCGATGGCGAAATGGTGGACGACGGATTTGCAATGTCGTGTAGTCGATCAATGCTTACAGTTACACGGTGGCTACGGCTACATGCTGGAATACCCCATCGCGCAAGCCTATCTGGAAATGCGCTGGGGACCCATCGGCGGCGGGACGAACGAAATTATGAAGGATATGATCGGCAAAATGATGGGCTTCTAAAGACCGGAGGTTTTGCGTGCGTTGCCCCATAATGGAGCATCCCATATAATGCTCAATGACAATTAGTGGAGTATTTATCTTGAGAATCCGACTCTTATTGCCATTGAGTTTTGTTTTCATTTCAATCATTGCCGCGCTGTGGATGACTGACAATACAATTGCGTACACCACACCTACCGCAACCCCAAGCCTAACGCCTACCGCGCCTATTATCGTCTTCAGCGCCAACGGGCGACCCTCAGAGATGTATTCCGATTTGTATGGGGTCTACCAATTATACGTAAGTCCCTATATTGACCATCCCCTTACCGACCGTGATCGCCATTATATACAACCGCGCTGGTCACCGGATGGCACACGCATCGCATATACCGTGATTGAAATCGAGGAGGTCACGTCCTCACGCGATACAATCCGCGAAAGCGCCGTTGAAATCATGAATGCGGACGGGAGTAATGTGCAAGTCCTCACCGCCGGAAATGGAGAACACGCCCCCACTTGGTCACCGGATGGTGAAACCATTGCCTATGCCTCGCGCACGGAAAACGCCATTTACTTAATGGATGCAGATGGAAGCAATCAACGCATGATTCGTGACGGGCTAGAGGTGCGCTCGCTGGATTTTTCGCCCGATGGCAATCAATTACTGGTTGCGGCGAGCATTGAGGATGCTGAATTTGTGCAACCTTATATACTCAGCATGGATGGGCAAACGTTGTCTCCATTGATTGACGGGACTATGAGCATCTGGGATGCGGCGTGGTCACCGGATGGCGAGACAATTGCACTGGCAACCACCAGCGAAGGGATCGTGCTCATGGATGTAAACGAACAGACCAGAGAACCGCTCACATTTGCCGGATTCTGGAGCTTCGCGCTTGAGGATGGTTTCAATATAAGTGATCTTGCATGGTCACCGGATGGTATGCAATTAGCGTTTATCGTGCAATCATGGCGGATACAAGCGGCAGTCAGCACACCGGTCCCGATTGAGCGGGTTGGTCCACAATTGGCGGTTGTTGATCTTGAAAGCGGCGAATTGCGTTTACTCACCTATGGATTTCATAATGCCGATCCTGATTGGCGACCTTAGCCAATCCAATATTAAATTTCGTCGATTGACTCCCTCCTCCCAATATCATAAAATACTTCAAAGCAATTTGAAGCAATTTCAATCGAAATAATTTGGAGGCAATGATGGCGAAGGACAATGTACTCGTACTCTGCACGGGCAATTCAGCGCGTAGCCAGATCGCGGAAGCCTATCTACGTAAATATGCGGGCGATCAATTTGACGTGTATAGCGCCGGACTCGAACCGAAAGGCATCAATCCCTATACCGTGCGCGCCATGAACGAAGTCGGCATCAGCCTTGATGAGCACACTTCAGACCCGATCAAGAAATACATGGGCAAGATGCACTTTAAGTATGTGATTACCGTTTGCTCACACGCGGATGAACTCTGCCCCACACCTTTATGGTCAAATGGGATAAAATTACATTTCCCGTTCGATGATCCGGCGGCGGCGGAAGGCACAGACGAAGCGATCATGGCGAAATTCCGCGAAGTGCGTGATCAAATTGACGAAAAGATGCAATCATGGGTAACCGAGCTAGAGACAGCCTAAAGCATATTCAGGAAAACCCGCAAAGATTAGACGTACTCAAGTTGCTGGCGCATGATATTCGCTGGCAACTGCTCACCCTCTTGGCAGAAAGCGACCTGACGGTTCAGGAACTTGCCGACGCAGTTGCCCAGCCGATGAATACCGTCTCGTATCATCTCAAGCTATTACGCGATAATCGGCTCGTCTCGACCAGACAGAGCGATGCAGATGGGCGCGATGTGTATTACGGCATGAACATTTCAGAAGTTGGCATACAATACCGTCTTCTTGGCGAGCTACTTCATCCGGGGATGATTTCAGCAGAGACCGTGTTGAAGCCCGAAGTACCTCCGTTTCGGGTGTTGTTTCTGTGCACGCATAACAGCGCCCGCTCACAGATGGCGGAGGGCTTTTTACGCAAGTTGATCGTCGAGCAAAACGTGCAAGCGGAAGTTTTCAGCGCGGGGAGCGAACCGCGTGGCGTTCATCCGCTGGCGATTCGTGCCATGCGTGCGCGTGACATCGACATCAGCGGACAATCCTCCGACCTCATCGAAAACTTTGTCGGCGAGTCCTTCGATTATGTGATTACTGTGTGCGATCATGTGCGCGAGGTCTGCCCCACCTTTCCGGGCGACTATACGCAAATTCATTGGAGCATCCCTGATCCATCGACTATTGAAGGGGTGGATGACTATGAAATCTTTTTGCGTACATCAGAACGCATACTAAGCCGTTTGCATCATTTTCTGGCGGGCGTTCCAACCCACATATTTCGTGCGCGGGAACTACTATCGAAACTCAACAATCCATCTGAGTAGCCTATTCGCCCCAATGATCCATTAACCCCGCAACACTCGCTTAACCCTACCCTTAAGAATCTCTTACAGGAGTCTTACGGCATGTACGATCTCCGTTTATGGTGCGTCAGGTAAGGTAGACTTTAATTCACACATAAACACGGGGGATCAACTCAAATCATGAAACGTTATGACACAATCATCATTGGCACGGGGCAATCTGGACCATCACTGGCGGGCGCACTCACCGGCAAAGGGCAAAAGGTCGCCATTGCCGAAGGTTACAAAATTGGCGGATCGTGTGTCAATTATGGCTGTATCCCATCGAAGACCATACGCGCCAGCGCACGCGTCGCCTATCTTGCACGGCGGGCGGCGGATTTCGGCGTGAACGTCGGCGAAGTCAACGTCGATATGAACGCGGTGATTGACCGCAAAGCACGGCGCGTCGGGGATGCCCATGATGGAGTCGAAAATTGGCTCAAAAATATGGACAACCTTGATCTGTATGAGGTCTACGCGCAATTTGAAGGCACAGAAAACGGCGTTCATCGTGTACGCGTCGGCGACGAAGTTATCGAAGCGCCGCGTGTTTATCTGAATGTGGGTGCACGCCCCAACATTCCGCCCATCGAAGGTTTAGAAAACGTCAATTACATGACCAATGAAGGCATCCTAGAGCAACGCACGCTACCGGAGCATTTGCTCGTCCTTGGTGGTGGCTACATCAGCCTGGAAATGGGGCAGGCATTCCGGCGATTCGGCAGTGAAATCACGATTATCGAAGCCGCACCGAGCATCATTCATCGTGAAGATGAAGACATCCGCGATTCCGTGCGTGGCATTTTGACGGACGAAGGAATCACCGTGCAGGAAGGCAAAAAAGCGGTCAAAGCCGAACAAGCCGACGACGGCACCATCACCCTGACGCTAGAAGCCAAAGATGGCACAACATCCACCGTTTCCGGCTCACATTTGATGGTTGCCGTCGGGCGCATCCCCAATAGCGACAAGCTCAATTTGGAGGCGGTGGGCGTGGAGACCGATAAGCGCGGGTACATCACCGTTGACGATCATCTGCAATCCAATGTGCCGGGCATTTTCGTGCTCGGTGATGCCAATGGGCGCGGGGCGTTCACCCACACCTCTTATCAAGATTTTGAGATTGCGCTGGATAACTTCAACGGCGGTAATCGCAAAGTCTCTGATCGAATCATGGCGTACAACCTCTATACAGACCCGCCTCTGGGTCGCGTGGGGATGAGCGAGCAGGAAGCGCGTGAATCCGGGCGCAATATCCTCATGGCGACAAAGCCGATGTCACACATCGGGCGGGCGCTGGAACAGGGCGAAACGCAGGGTCTCATCAAAATGCTGGTGGATGCGGATACGGAGCAAATTGTCGGCGCGGCAGTGTTGGGTTTTCAGGGTGATGATGTGATTCAGGTCATCAGCTATTTCATGTATACGGGCGCGTCCTATAAAGTAATGCAGAATGCCCTGCCGATTCACCCGACAATTTCCGAATTTTTCCCGACGATTTTGGGTGAATTGAAGCCGCTGGAGTAGGGTATACTGTAGGGATAAGAAGATGTTAGAAGTTTGCTCTTTCTACCGTATAGTATCTAAAATCTAAACATCTAAAGTCAAAATGCTATTATTCGATTTTCGCCAACCGCAAGCAGTCAATAATTGGTCACCCGTCGATGATGTGGTGATGGGTGGCGCGTCGTCTAGCAGGCTCACACCCACACCCAACGGCACAGCCATTTTCACCGGACGCGTGTCATTGGAGAACAGCGGCGGGTTCGCGTCTATCACATCGACGACCGTCAGCTTTGATCTGCGTCAACACAAGGGCATAGCAATCCATCTGCGCGGGGATGGCAAACGCTATGCCTTCATCCTGCGGAATCCGAATCAGCGTCCGCGCTATCAGGGCTTCTTCACGACGGAACCAAACACATGGGAAACCGTCTATCTGCCATTTGAACGTTTGGTGCCGAAAATTTTCGGGATGACCCTACCCGTTGCGCCCAAACTTGATCGCCGAGAAGTCACCTCTTGCGGATTTATCATCAGCGATCAGCAAGCGGGCGCGTTTATGCTAGAAATTGAATGGGTCGCCGCCTATCCGTTAGAGGAATAGCACACGCGTCTAAAATTGGTCAATGAGAATGTTGTTGCCATCAGGATCAGTCAGCATGACCGTCGCAGGTCCTTCCCCATCTTCATCCGCTTCCTGTGTAAGGCTAATCCCCGCCGCTTTGAGCTTTTTCTGGATTGTCCGTGCGTCTTTGGGGTTAAAGGTCAGGATATTTTCAGTAAACATGCCCTCAAATAACCCGATCTTCGCTTCACCGTTTTTGAGGATCAGCCATTTTTCATCTTCATTCCCGTCAATTACCTCAAAGCCCATTTGTTCATAAAATGTGCGCGATGCTTTGATGTCTTTCACCGCCAAACTAATCGAAAATGTCCCTAAATCCATGATTATCCCCTTGCTCCTTATTATGCGTGCTGAATAAAAAAGGCGACTATGAGGTTGCATAATCGCCTTATCAGTACACTATATCAGATTTTTTGTTCTAGTGTCTATCAATGGGAGGCTGTCAAGGGTAAGGTAATGGTAAACGTTGCGCCCTCTCCGAGCACGCTGTCTGAGCTAATCTCCCCACCATGCAGTGCAATCACATGCCTGGCAATCGCTAATCCCAACCCTGTTCCACCCGTTTCTATGGAGCGCGCCTTATCAGCCCGATAAAACCGCTCAAAAATACGTGGCAAATCTTCCTCAGCAATGCCGATTCCCGTATCCCGAATCATCACTTTGACGCTATTCTTTTCACGGGAGGTCATCAGATAAATTTCGCCACCTTCCGGTGTATAGGTTACGGCATTAGACAGTAAATTGATGAATACACTGCTGAGTTCATCCACGTTTACCATGATGACAAAGGGTTCATCTGCATAGGTCGACGTAAATTGTAGTCGCTTGTCTTGCATGGCAGGAAGCACCCTATTTACGCAAACTTCCAGCAGACTGTGCAGGGGGATAGGTACCAGCGTGATTTCTCGGTCATGTTCAAGGCTAGAGATTTTGATAATGTCCTGCACAATTTTATCCAGATGCTGTGCTTGCACCTGAATCTGATCAATTTTCTCCTTTTGCCTTGTTGGATCGGTTGTCCGTTGTAGCAAATAAAGCCCGGTGTTAATAATCGTCAGCGGTGTTTTGAGATCATGTGACAAATTGGCGATGACATCGTGCATTACCCGTTGTTTTTCCTGACCAACAATGAGTTCGCGCCGCTCAAGTTCCAGACGGTTACGTTGATACGTGGCAAAGATGATGAACGCCTGCGAAAATAACATAAACGCAAAAATATCCATCGTCACATCGCTGATCTGATTTTCTAGCGTGACTGACACGGTGACTGCTAGAAACAACGTTACAATGGAGACAATCACTGTTCCTGTGGTCGTCAACAAAATCGTAGAAATCAGGGGCATGAAAATCAAGTACAGAATTTCTAAATGAGGCGGGGGCGTGGTGAGTATGTTGAGTGTGATGATTATGAAGCCCATCCCAAAAATTACGGGAACCACATAATCGTATTTTTCCCGACGATTGATTACATAATAGAGATAGACAATAAAAATAAGCGCGAAAGCGACAATGCCAACCAGCTGTGCACGTGAATATGAGGATTCGTCCGATACAATCAGTCGTAAGCTTGTAATCACTAAAGCGAGAATCGTGAAAACGACTAAAAGGCTGTTGACCGCACGGATATGAAAGCGTTTATCGGGATCGTTTATTGCTTTTGGTGGTTCGACAAGTTTAATCCACAATGTTCCAATTATGGATACGAGTTTTTTTAGTGGTGCCATATAGATAAATTCGATTCAGATAATTACGTATTATTTCTATTTTATCCGAATAAACATCACGGAGAGTTAAGACTTCATTGAGGTCTGCTATTAGCTTAACAGTTAATATTGGATGATCTCTACAATACAAAAATTGCCGTGATCCCTGCGGGGATGATGGGTGGTGCTCACCTGTTAGGGGATGTCTCTTTCATATCGCTCCTGATCAGAAACATTCTAAAATCTGTGCCGTCCGGTTGTTCATTTATGATGTTAAGGATTATAAATCAGACGACTATGAGCTGTTCATAGTCGCCTGATCGTTACATTATTTCAGATTTTTTATTTTAGTGCTTAAATCTTACTCATCTTCTACAGGCGCACTGAGGCATTCACCGGACGCGAAATCGCAAGACAATGTTTCCATCTCTTCACCACTCAGCAACTCGCCCACCCAATCAGCGACGGTCACGCCACCAACGGCATAGGTATAGAGTTCGGGGCGACCTGTGATGCAGTGTAATGTACCGCCTGCGGTATAGGAGTAGAAGTTATCGGTCGCGGCATCAATCTCAGCCAAATTCCCCAGCAAAGCCGGTGACCATTGTTGCGCGAGGCTAATAAACGAGGCTTCGTCTGTGGCGGGTTCACCGATGATGAAACCATAAAAACCGACCTGTACTTCGTCAATAAAGGTGTTGTATTGCGCGAAGGTGTTATCAGGGAAGGCATTCGCTGAAGAAATGAAGGACAGGTTATTGGAATAATTGTCGATGGTCGCATCACCCAGACCGTCTACAAATTCCGGCAAGCCCTCAAAAATATCCCACTGATTATAGCCATCCCATGCAATTGGCGTAACACCCGTTGCCGCGTCCGCCAGAAGTACAACCCGCTGACCTTCATAATTTTCCATCACGTAAGGCGCGTGATAGGTCGCACCATAGCCGCCTGCGCTACAACCCGTGACAAAAACATCTTCCGGCGCGGTGAAGTTTTCGAACGTCCACTCCAGCACAGCATCGGCGTTGTTGATGCCGTTGAAATCCACACTCACATCGTCGTAGTCAACTTCTTCATCACCACCGTGTACATCACCGGAACAATAGGGCGCAAAAACGACGTTGTAATCCGCCACCGGGTTGACCTCATTCGCAAAATCGAAAAAGCCGGAGGTATAGGTTTCCATCAACGTTTCCGGCACATCATAGCGGGAGGCAAATTGACCGACGAGGCTACAGGTGGTGTTATCCCAACATGCACCGCCACCCTCGAAGTAAATCATCAGGTCTTCTGTCGGGACTTCCGCCGGACGGACGAAGAAGCTATATTCCGTGTCATACATACAATTAGTTTCGCCCTCAGGCACAATGCGATTCCACGCACCCGCTTCCAGATCATCAAATACGGGCAAACCATCATCGTCCTGTGCAAAAACCGCCCCACTAAGCACAACCAGAGAAATCAGCGCCAGTAAGGGAAAACAAAACCACTTTTTCATAATGTTGCTCCTGTAAGTAAAACAATTATCTAAATTTGTATTTAATTAGCACGGTAAAGCATACCGCAAGCCGTAGAGTTTCGCACTCATTAAGCAAAATTGGAGACTTCAATTAAATTGCCGTCGGGGTCATAGAAATAGACGGATAAAATGGGGTTGTTCGCGCCTGTTCGCTGAACAGGTCCTTCAACGATGGTCACGTTTTGCGCTTTGAGATGGGCGATAACATCTTTTAACGGCGTTGAAGCGATAAAGCATAAATCCGCAGAGCCGGGCGTGGGATGCTCGGCTTTCGGCTCAAATTCTTTGCCAACTTCATGCAGGTTAATTTTCTGCACACCGAAGAGTAACGCCTTGCGCCCTTCGCCGAAGGTGATGGCTTCCATGCCCAACACACGGACATAAAAATCGGTGGTGCGCTCAATATCACGCACAGTCAGGACAAGATGATCGAGATGGTTGATATTCATAGTCGTTATCCACTTATCCAGCTAAGTTAAACGTTTCAATGCAATTTCATCTTAATTATACTCCCTAATTTAACAAGTTTTCCTCAATTATTGCTGGCGAATATTTTCTGGTGGATCACCCCGTTAAGGTGAGTGCCTTAAGCACCATAAATGCACCGAAAGCGGCATGGGCGACAATCGCGGCACGGGTAGATTGCGTATAGGCACGCACACCCGTAATGACCAGCGCATCCAAAAACGGCACAAGGATTGCGTAGAAGATTCGCGTGAGGTCTGTCGGGGCGATGGATAGATAAGTCATCACATGAAACAGCGTATGCAACACGACGACTATGAAGAAGCCCGTCCATGTGCCAAGTGTTGCGCGTGCCGCCGGAAACACCACCCCGCGCAGAACCAATTCTTCTGCGATGGGTTGCATAAATACCATGAAAATAAAGGCGATCACCCACGCGATCACGCTGACATCCAACGCGGCAAAAGTGTTATCTGCATTGATGGCGAACAGGCTGAATAATTCCGGCGCTGTCCAAAAATCGCCCGTGATGCCCAACGCAATCACATCAATCGTGACCGCCATGCCTACACAAAACAGCGCAACAATCGGCAAACGTGAATTGTCGTTCGCTTCAAGGCGTAACGCGGCGACATCTTCCACCGTGCGCCGACGGGTGAAAAGCACGAAGATAATCGCCAGCGCCGCGCCGACTGTCCAGCCAAAAATCGGCGTGATCGGATCATTGCCGAAAAACGCCTGCGCCACCCCCGCGCCAATCACCATCGACAAAAATACGCCAATCAGCGTGCCGAGCGCGGTATAAAACGACCACGGCGGAGCGGGTTCTAAACGGGCGATTTGTTTGAGCATAGATAGCATCTCCTGAATAACAATAAAACCTGAATTCTGCTTAGGGTGAACATCTGCGAAAAAAGCTTTTAGCCGTTAGCTTTTGGCTTTTAGTTTGAAAAATATTGCTTTTTGCTAAAAGCTACGATATTCATGGTCTTTTGCAAAAAAAGACTGTCAATCATAATCGTTTGCTTATCCAGAACTGACGTAATAAAGACTGTACCTCTGTACAGGATCAATACGACACTTCCGAACGAAGAGGATTTTACCCCCGCCGCGTACACTATCACTATATCAGGTAAATAGTGAACAATTGGAGATACAATATGACGCGCACAGCACTAATCACCGGCGCATCTCGCGGACTCGGTTTAGCACTCGCACAACGCCTTGCTCAAGATGGTTGGACGCTCATTATCAACGCACGCGGCGCGGATGCACTCGAACATGCCCGCCGTGAATTGGCAAAAGTCACGCACGTCAGCGCCATCGCAGGTAGTATTGACGATAAAAGCCATCGCGCCCAACTTGCAAACGCCGTCGCCGATGCGGGCGGACTTGATCTGCTGGTCAATAACGCCGGAATTCTCGGACCCAGCCCACAGCCAACTCTGCTGGAGTATCCGCTGGATGTGCTGGAGGATGTGTTCCGCACCAACGTCATCGCCCAACTTGGCATCATTCAAGCGGTACATGGGCAACTTAAGCCACATGCCAGACTCATCAACATCAGCAGTGATGCAGGCGCAGAAGCCTATGCGGGATGGGGTGGCTATGGCGCGAGTAAAGCCGCGTTGGAGCATCTTTCCGCCATTCTCGGCGAAGAAAACCCTGACTTGAATATCTATTGGGTCGATCCGGGCGATATGCGGACGCAAATGCACCAGGAAGCCTTCCCCGGCGAGGACATCAGTGATCGTCCATTGGCTGAAGACAGCGTACCGGGGCTGATGACGCTCATCGACGGTAATTTTCCGGGCGGACGCTACAACGTGCATACCATCGGGCAATCACACATTGACGAGTTACGCATCGTTCTAACCACTCATGATCTTGACGGCACACTCGGCTTTTATCAGGACGCGCTCGGATTACCTGTTACCGACTCATGGGATACACCGGAAGGGCGCGGTTTTCTGCTGGATTCTGGACGCGCACGCCTCGAATTGATCGACGCGACACAGGCACAGCAACTTGACGAAATTGAGGTGGGCGAACGCACCGCCGGACCTGTTAGGCTGGCGTTTGAAGTCAGCGACATAATCCAACATTCCGCACAGGTCACCGGAAACGGCACGCAAGCCATCAGCCCGATCCGTGATGTGCCGTGGGGACACCGCAACCAACGCCTGATCGGACCGGATAATCAGCAGATTACGCTGTTTCAGGTCATCGCCGATTCCGCTGAACCTCAGCCAGAATCCTAACCGGAAAGGAGGCTTACACGCATGATGAATTCAACTTTGCCCAGAACCGCCGCCTTAAAGCCGCGCATGAATGTACTGGACTTTGACCTGCCCGCAACTTTGGAAGCAGGCGAACCACCGGAAGCCCGCGGTCTGCGCCGTGATGAAGTACGCTTGATGGTGTCGTATCGTGCGGATGATCGTGTGGTGCATACGCGCTTCAACTATCTGCCGGATTTCCTGAGTGCCGGTGATGTGGTCGTCATCAACACCAGTGGCACGATGAACGCCGCCCTACCCGCGACGCGACGTGATGGTGAACAGGTCGAATTGCACCTGTCCACGCGCCTGCCCGCCGACCAATGGATTGTGGAAGTGCGCCAGATTGAAGGCACATCCACCAAACCCTTTTTGAACGCCCTCGCCGGAGAAACGCTCAATTTACCGGATGGCGGCAAAGCGACCCTGCACACACCCCACAGCGCCAGCATCCGCAAACATGGCGGGAACGTGCGCTTATGGCTGGCGACGCTTGATCTGCCCTTGCCATTGGAACGTTATCTGGACGAATTCGGCTTCCCGATCCGCTATTGCTACGTCAAAGCGGAATGGGATAACAGTTATTATCAGACGGTCTACGCGACAGAACGTGGTAGCGCGGAGATGCCGTCAGCGGGACGGGCGTTCACACCGGAATTGATTACGGCGCTGGTGGCGAAAGGGGTACACATCGCCCCGTTGATTTTACATACGGGCGTTGCTAGCCTTGAAGATCATGAACCGCCTTACGAAGAATTTTATCGTGTGCCACCGGAAACCGCGCAGACACTCAACACGGCACGAGCGCAGGGAAAGCGCATCATCGCCATTGGCACAACAGTTGTGCGGGCGTTGGAGAGCGTGACCGATGCTTACGGAAAAACCCATGCAGGCGAAGGTTGGACGACACTCGTCATTACACCGGAACGCGGATTGCACGCCGTTAATGCCATGCTGACCGGCTTACACGAACCAAAAGCCACGCATCTCGCCATGCTGGAAGCCTTAACCGGACGCGACCATCTGCACGTGACGTATCAGGAAGCCTTAGATGAGGGTTATCTGTGGCACGAATTCGGCGATTTGCACCTGATTTTGCCGTAGAAGCGCGTGACCAAACAACAGACATGGACAATCAATCACCTCTCTGCGTGAGCGGATACAGTGAATGGTTGTTCTTTTGATTCCGCGCTACACGAGGTTCAATTCCCCGGCGCGGACGATGGCGCGTGTCCGGCTGGAGACATCCAATTTGCCGTAAATGTGGTTGATATGCTTCTTGACCGTACTCACCCCCACAACGAGTTCATCAGCAATTTCACGATTGCTCAACCCTTGCGAGATCAGCGTGAGCACCTCTAATTCACGCTCGGAAAGTGGCTCGATCAATGCTTGATTTGCCACCTGAATCTGCGGGTCGGTCTGATCTGCGGACAATGCAATATCATCGTGTTCGGCAGTCGGGTCAAACATTTCGCGCACAAAATCCACCACTTGTTGTGCAGTCATGGATTTGCCCTGTTCTTCTACTGCGGTGATGACATCTACTGGCAAACCGACTTTGAGCCGTGCCTGCACATCCATAAAAATGGGGTGTGACCCCATCCAACGCGGGTATTCATGACTGTTGCGAATATATGCGATTATCCTGGCGGCTTCTTCTAAGTATCCATCATGAACCCACACAATCACCGCCGGACCGAGTAGATGGATGATTTTGTTGAGATGCATCGAATCGCCATCTTTCAGCCCCTCAAGAAAACACGCCAGAGCATCATAAGCATAGCTACGCGCTTTATCCAGATTGCCTAAACCGAGATGCGCCAGCGCGTGCAGGTAAGTCTCCATCCGCATCATCTTGCGGTCATTTTTATCCTTGAGCAAACTCTGAGAAACATATTCCGCATGTGACAGTGCAGAATGATAATCGGCACGGATAAGCGCGATGGTGCTCCGCACGCGATGGTTTTCCCGCGCATACCATTGGAAGTTGCGATGTTTGGCGATGAGTTCGCTGTCTTGCAAAAATTGTTCTGCGCCTTCTAAATTGCCTTTATCAATGAGAAGCCGTGCGAGCGTGGTCTGGCTTTTGATCGCCGCGACTACATTACGGATGCTCAATCGAATATCCAGCACCTGCCGGAAAAACGCTTCCGCCGCATCCAGATTTCCAGTCATCTCTTCATATGCGCCGAGGTTATGTAGCGCCGTTGCTTCGCTATAGCGATCCCCGATTCGCCGATAAATATCATAACTTTGCTGGGTATAGTCTTTTAACCCCTGAACATCGTTACACATCGCCGCGATATAGCCGAGATTAAACAAGGCATCCGCTTCGCCGTTTAGATCATTGATGCTCCGGCTAATCTCCAATCGTCGGTGGATGACCTCCCGCGCAGACTCATAGTCTTTTTCATGCAACATCACCATATGCGACAGGATTTGCAAGCAGTAAATAACTTCCGTCTGATGGTCATGTGCTTCCGCGATGGCGAGGGCTTCATCGAGTAACGGGGTGAAGGTGTCCCTGTTTTCAGGCGATTTATCCTGCCGGGTACGCACATAACGGGCGAGTATCCGTCCACGCGTAATCTGCGCCAATGGCTCCTGCGTGAACTGCAACGTGTTCAGCGCAAAATCAAACATCTCATTCGGTTCATCGTGACGGCTTCGCAGGACATAAAACAGGTCAAGGCTGGTCGCGTATTGAATAACCGCGTCGTAGTCGTTATGCGTAATTGCCCTGCGCCATCCATTACGGATGTTGTCCAGATCCGCATCAATTTCATCTAATGCCTCTGGCTGGCGTTGACCGCGCAAATCTGCCTCATAATTTGCCATTTTCTGCGCGTAATAGGCGCTATGTAACGCACGGATCGCGTCTGTTTCGCCCTTTTCATCCAGCCGTTCAGCCGCATATTGCCGGATGAGTTCGTGCAGTTCGTAGCGTCCGCTATCAGGATCACGGCGCAGGAGCGATTTATTCACCAGACCCGTCAATGTTTTTAACGACGCGCCGATTGCTTTCAACGCCGCGTTTCGGGTACATCCACCCCGAAAGACCGATAAACGGGCGAAGGCTTCGCGCTCATCATCCGCGAGCATCTGCCATGAATAATCAAAAATTGCGCGCAAACTGCGATGACGCTCCGGCATATTGCGGATGTCCGTTTCCAGAAAGTCAGAATTCTGGCGCATCTCTTCGACAATTTCTTCCAGCGAGAGCATCTCCACCCACGCCGCCGCCAGCAAAATCCCTAACGGCATACCCTGCACCATCCGGCAAATTTCCACGACATGCGGCAGATCAGCATCCGTCAGTTCAAAGGCGGGTTGGGCGCGACGGGCGCTCTGTGTGAATAGGCGGATGGCGCTATAATCCGCGTCAAAATCGACGACATCATCTTCGGGGAAGTCCATGCCTTCGATGCGAAAAACCGCTTCTTCCTGTAAATTCAATCGTGCGCGGGAGGTCGTCACGATCTGCACATCCGGCGCATGTTTGAGCAACTCACTCGCCAGCGCCGATCCTTCTAAAACATGCTCGAAATTGTCGAAGATCAGCAACATCTGCTTATCGGCGAAATAATCCAGCAATTGTTGCCACTCGGAGCGATCCAGCACGCCAACAGTGTTGACTTCTAATGCGGTATCGCCAGCGTCATTTTTGACCGCTTCCTGGGTATGAAAACCCACCGAATCGGCAATCGTCGAAATAATATTTTCGGATTCAGTCAATGGCGCAAGTGGCACGAAGAAAATGCCATCCGAGAATCGCCCAACATGGCGTTGCGCCGCCTCCAATGCCAGCCGTGTTTTACCCATCCCGCCCGGTCCGACAATCGTAATCAAGCGCATCGTGGGATCAGCGACGAGGCTTTCCAGTTCGTTGAGTTCTTGCTCGCGCCCGATGAAAGCCGTCACCTGCACGGGCAAATTATGTTTGGGGATGTCCGTCGTGGACATGCTCGGACGGGTGAAGCGTTGATTATCCGGCGTGCGTGGCGGGATGACATTGATGGAGGTCGTATTCCAATTCAGCAGAATGTTCTCCAGTTCCGCTCCCACCAGACGGATGCTCGAAATGCGTAAATCCCGGTCTTTTTCTAGCATCCGATAGATCAGATCGACCAGCGCCACCGGCAAATCAGGACACAGGACTTCCAGATCGGGGATCGTTTGCGTCATGATCGCTGTGATAATTTGCGAGAAGGTTTTGCCTTTAAAGGGACGCTCACCGGAAAGCATCTCGAACAACAATACACCGAATGACCAGATGTCCGCACGTCCATCGACTGTATCCAGATTCAACGACTCCGGCGACATATAATCCAGTGTGCCGACGGCTGAGGTTTGCTGAGTGACTCGCTCCTGTGTCGCCATAAACGCCACGCCAAAATCGGTCAGGCGCGGGGTGTCGTCCCCGGCGATGATAATATTGGCAGGCTTAATATCCCGATGGATGATGTGCAGACGGTGCGCCCGCGTGAGGGCATCCGCCAGATCAAGCGCCAGTTCCAGCACACGCGACACCTTGATTTCACGCTTTTGTCGCAGAATATCGCGCAGGGTAAATTCGCCCGCGTACTCCATGACAATATAATGCCGCCCTGCTTCTTCTATCGTATCCAGCACCTTGACGATATTGGGATGATCGAGTTGGCGCAGGGCATCGGCTTCGCGCTCAAAACGGCGCACACTCTCCGCATTGTTAGCGACGACTTCAGGCTTGAGGAGTTTCACGGCAATCGTATCACCCGTGATGCCATCAATCCCCCGATACACCGTGCCCATACCGCCCGCGCCGATTTCGGTGTGCAGATGGTAACGGTTTTTAATAAGTTGGTGGGTGCTCTGAGTCATACAGTCGCATCTCCTGCAAAAATCGCAGTGGTCATGTTGTCTAATTTTATCCGAAAGGCGGGGCAAGAACAAACGTTTTACACCACAAGCGCGTGGTCAAACAGTTTAGGCGGAAAGTGGGTCGGCTGGCGACGATTTAAATTATTTTAAATCAATTCTTAGTAAAGCAGAATAAAGCATGTTTGTCAAGCAAGGCGTGAGGCGGGGATTTTTGTTCCGGTGCTTGACTCTTTGTGAGCCGTCGGTGTGGAAATCAGTGCTATGATTATTCATAAATGTATGAACTTATATGTATGAAAGAAAAGAATAGTGTCAGTTGAAGCTCAGTCAAATGATCTCTTTAAACGTGCAGAAAGCGAGTTTCGCAAAGAAAAATTCGCCGAAGTCATACGGCTATTGACTGAAATCATACAAATTAATCCAGATTACTTAAACGCTTTTTATCTTCGTGCACAAGCGAAATTCGCATTAGAGAATCCGGCGGGTGCGATCGAAGATCTATCGTCAGCGTTGATGATTGATCCGAACTATGTACCCGCCCGCATTAAACGCGCAGAATATGCCACATATATTCAGATGAATGATCTTGATGTTCTGCTGGATCAACTCCCTACCTATTTACAGAACATGAATGACAGCCATCCAAATCCACATCATATGCCTAGTGAACTAACAAGTTTTGGTTGGAAACTATTGGCTATTTTTGAAGAGAGGGCAAGACAAGCCGAACGAGAAGATCGGCTGAAAGATGCGGTTAAATATTGGCAGGCATACTATGATTGTGGAGGCACAATAGACTCATCAAGAAAACACGTACTAGAAGTGATTGAGAAGCTGACCTGGCTTATCTCGGCACGCAATAGCGAACTGTAGCTGACTAAACGTGTTTAGCCAACGAAATCAAAATGTCGCTCTTCTACTTCTACTGTTCAATATCGAAACTAAGCCTGTCCTATCGACACAACCAACCCGCCATTTTACATAATCTATCTCATGCCATAGTGAAGCCTAAGCAAATTGCGAAATATCCTCTACAATGGAGGACATGAGTAATGTTAACGCGATTGAAATTTCCAACCTGAGCAAAACGTATCCGCGCACCACGCAGACCGCGTTGTCTGATCTGTCGTTGACTGTCGAACGCGGGGAGATTTTCGGCTATCTCGGTCCCAACGGCGCGGGAAAATCCACCACCATCCGCATCATGCTGGATTTGATCCGCCCGACCTCCGGCAAGGTCTTGCTGATGGGGCGGGATGCACAACGTGAGTCCGTGCATGTGAAGCATTTTATCGGCAACCTCCCCGGTGAAATCCGCCTGTGGGAGCATCTCAACGGACGGCAAATTCTGCATTATCTCGCGGGGTTGCGCCCGAATGTTGATCTGAATGACGCGTATCAGATGGCGGAGCGTCTACAGCTAAATCTGAGCCTTAAAGCGGGCAATTATTCCACCGGCAACAAACGTAAGCTCGGCATTGTGCAGGCGATGATGCACCACCCGCCCCTGCTGATCCTCGACGAACCCACTACAGGACTTGACCCATTGGTGCGGCAGACCTTTCATGAGATGCTGATGGAAGCACGGGACGCAGGCGCAACGGTCTTTTTGTCGTCGCATGTGCTTTCGGAAGTACAAGCTATTTGTGATCGCGTCGCCATTTTACGCGCAGGCACGCTTCAAACCGTGCAGAGTATCGAGGCGTTGAGCCATGCCCGTTCGCATATCGTGACGATCTACACCCGCGACGCGCTTCTTGCTGAACGGTGGGAGCGAATCGACGGCGTGAAAGAAGTCAATATCACAAGTGGCTGTTTGCGCCTGCACGTTATGGGTGCGATTGATGCGGTGATTAAACAGGCGGCAACTATAACAATAGACGACATGACCATCGAAGAACCTCGCTTAGAAACTCTGTTCATGACCTATTATGGAGACAAACAGGCATGACAGACCTCTGGACAGAACGCGATGAGCCTCAGCCGGAGTTACAGGCAGATCGTCCCATCAACCTGCCATCTATCACGACGACATTCCTGCTCCCGAAGACCCGTCCGGGGCGGATTTTCTGGCGTGCTCTGCGCGATAACGCTATGGGTATCGTCATATGGGGGAGCGTGTTCAGCCTGTTATTGGCGGCACTCGCGTTGATCTTTCCCTATCAGCAGGAAAGCAACACACTGGTCAATATCCTGAGCGGGCTGGGCTTGCTAGAACGGCTGACGGGTGCGCGTGAAATCGACATTGCCGCCTTCTCCACCTTTGAGGGTTATCTGGCATTACAGGTACTCGGCTGGGCACCCATCATCTTTTCGGCGTATCTGATTCCGCAGGCGATCAACGCGGTGATGGCGGAGGAACGCGACGGCACGCTTGACCTGTTATTGACCACGCCCCTCCCGCGCTGGCGATTCCTCACGGAAAAGGCGCTGGCGATTGTTGTTTCGCTCATGTGCATCCTGTTTATGATGATGGTCACGCTCATCATTGTCACGCAAGCCATCGCGGAAATTGACTTTGCGATCTGGCAACCGATGAACAGCATGTGGCACATCTTCCCGATTAGCATGATAATTCTGGCGTTTACTTTGTTCCTCTGCGTCACCCTGCGCCAACCACGTACCGCAGGCGGTCTGGCGGCATTGTTCGTGCTGGGAAATTATTTTATCCGCGCCATTTCTGATATGACCGATCTGCCGATATTTAACATTCTGCGCCACATTAATCTGTTTGAATATTACGCCAGCGTCGCCGCACTTACAGAAGGCGTGAACTTAGCACGTGATTTGGGGGTGGTGGCATTTGCGGGGCTAATTTTTCTTCTCGCCGTCGTGCAATTTCAACGCAGGGACATCGGCGTGTAAATCACAGAGGCATGGAGAAAAACGTTTCCTATGCCTCTGTGAAAAAATTACTATGCCTATGCTTATTCGCCGTAGGCTATGGACTCCGCCAACGCCATAACGATGGGACGGATTGCCTCGATTTCACCCGGCGCGGCGGCTCCTAACGCAAGACCATACACCCCAATATCGGAGCGATCTATAATCAGCAAAATACCCTCAAAACCGGTGGCACTAAAGTCAAACGCGCCCGCTTGAAAATCATTGACACTAAAGCGCGTAATTTCGCCCGCCGTCGTCTCGCCATCATCTTGCAATTGATCGACGAATTCTCGAAGCACCTCATCCAGCGTGGCATCATCGTCCAGTGAATTGTTCACCTCATCCGCTGGACCGACCAGCACCGCTACGCCCTGTTGACCGGAAATTAGCACCGGATTGACCTGAGTGAGCGCACGCAAAGTCGCGGTGTTCGTGCCAACATAGACGATTCCGCCATCCTCAAAGGTATCGACCACCTGTGTTGACCAATCCGCCGGATAATCGAAACTAAACGCGCCATTCGGTGAACGGAAATCCCCACCGAGCACAACATCGGGCATCTCTCCAGCTTCACCGCCACAGCGTTCCACCGCATCCGCCAGCACAGATTGCACCAGCGCAATCGAACGCAGTGCATCCTCGCGCTGACCACTACTGGCTTCTGCCTGCGCCTGCACGATCAACGACGCGGCACTGGTCAGGTTGATTTCACAATCACCCGTGTCGGTTTCGTCCTGAGCGATGAGCGCCATACTTGAAACACTAAGTAACATAACCACAAAAATAAATTTTATCACTCGCATCAATATTCACCTTTCATACCTTGAAGTACACATTTTCATTGTAGTGGGGCTTCAAAATACGCGCCAATTGACCTCTTTGTGCAAATTGCCCATGAAAGTTTGTGTACAATTTACATTGCGGTGTTTCGGACAGTTGGGTATATTCGTTATCATTAGCAACAGTGAGCAATTTCTCCGGCGAAGAATCTATCTTCGTCTTTTTGTTTCTACAGGCAAAACTCATCTTCCCATCACCAACCTGCTACAATAGAATAGTAACTGACGTTACCCAGAGTAACTATTAGGATGATTTTGGGCATGAAGTAGAAGCTCAAACATGAGTAAGTCAGTTGGTCAGCTAATCAGTTTGTCAGAAAGCACATCCGGCAAACATGCAATAAATGTTGTTGCTGAAATACTGATTTACTGAAGTGCTGAATGACTTACTGGCGATTACTGCTTGCAAGTTAAATATCCTGATTGATTATTTTTGCGTAACATCACATTGTAAAATCACAGTGTTTTCGGTGGCTTACCCTGTCTTTACCACGTCGCCACGTAAAACCATTGTGATTAACAAACGCTGTAAACGTTCGATTTTCAGGAGAAATTTTCATGCGTTATATCCGTTATGGATTACTTGTACTTGTCATGAGTTTGACAATGGGGGTTCTGTTCGCACAGGACGACCTCCCTGCGGAAATTGTCGTAGAGCGCCCGACCTTCGGACCGGAAGGCATCGCATGGGATGCGGCAAACGGGCGATTCTTGCTCGGTTCGCTTAACGAAGGCACCGTTTTTAGTGTCGCGGATGATGGCACAATCACACCCTTTATCGAAAGTGATGATTTTCTGTCCACAATCGGCATAGAAATTGACGAAGCCAACGGACGGCTGTTAGTCGCCAATTCTGATTCATCCATCTTCTTCAACCCATCTTCACAGGGCATCGCCGGATTGGGTGCATATGACCTTTCCACCGGAGAAGAACTTTTCTACACAGAACTCAACGCGCTCAATACGGCAGAAGGCGCACAGTTTTTCGCCAATGATGTCGCAGTGGATGCCGATGGCAACGCTTATGTGACGAACTCCTTCGCGCCGGAAATTTATAAGGTTGATATGGACGGCAACGCCTCCGTGTTTATCCGCGATGAGCGACTGAGCAGTGATTTCTTCGGGCTGAACGGAATCGTCTATCACCCTGATGGTTATTTGCTGGCCGCAGTCGCTGGACAAGCGGAATTGTATAAAATTCCGGTTGATGCGCCGGACGAGATCGCGCTGGTTGCGGTGGATGTTCCCTTCGGCGCGGATGGCATGATCTTCCATCCCGATGGAGATTTGATTGCCGTCGCTGACTACTTCGATGCAGATGCCGGCGCGAGTGTTTCCGCCGTGATCGCCGTGCGGAGCGATGATGATTGGCAATCCGCCACGCTCATCGACGCGCAGGACGATGGTGGTGTAGCGACAACCGCCGCGATCCGTGATGGCGCGGTTTACGTCATCAACGCTTATCTGAACAACCCCGCCGCACAACAATACGAAATCGTACGCTACGATCTTGATCTCGGCGAGTAAGCCAAAACTACTAGACACAAAAAAGCGGATGGGTGACATTGCCCATCCGCTTTTTTATTGCCCTCACAACATAAAAAGTAGTGTGCATTATAACGTCTCGAAAATACCCCTTGCCTTTCTAATTGAGACTTTGTATCATTTACAGAAATCTCAATAGTAGTTACGGTGGTATTAAATGCAACACACACAGGTTGATATTGCCATTATTGGTGGCGGTCCGGCAGGGTTAGAAGCGGCATTGATCCTCGCCCGTACCCGCAAGAAAATTGTCGTATTTGATTCCCCTGAACAACCTCGCAACGGTGCATCACACGGTGTACATAATTTTGTTGGGCTGGATGGTCTTTTACCGTCAGAAATCCGTGAACAAGCGTGGAAGCAAATCGAAGTCTACGATAGCGCCGAGTTACGCAGAGAAATTGTGATGGATGTGCAACCAGTCGGCGAGCATCAGTTCTCGATAGTGCTTGAAAATAGCGACCCTGTCACCGCCAAGCATGTCATCCTTGCGGCAGGTTTCCGCAATATCTATCCTGATGTATCGGGTTTTGCAGAATGTTGGGGCGACAGCATCATTATTTGCCCGTTCTGTGATGGGTACGAAAATCGTGATCGCGTCTGGGGGATTGTCGCCACTTCAACCCGCGCACTTGAACACATGCCAAAACTCTCCCGAAACTGGACATCCACAGCCAAAATATTGCTTTCGCCAGATGTTCCCCTCTCCCAAGAAGCACGCCATGATTTAGAGCAACAGGGAATTTCCGTGCATGAAGGCGACATCGTCAGTATTCAGCATGACTCCGGCAAAGTAAACGCGGTGACATTAAGCACAGGGGAAACTGTTGAAGTCGGCACGCTTATATGGGGCATCGACGAACGTCCGTTGACTGTTACCGAAAAAGTGATCGCAAATTTCGAGCTTGAATTGAATGAACGCGGCTACATCAATGTGAATCCTTTACATCAAACGAGCGTGCAAGGTCTATGGGCGGTTGGGGATGTATTGGGCTGGTCGGGCGCGTTAGGGGCGGCGTTTCAAGCCAGTCAGGCGGCATTTGGGATTGTCGGCGGATGGTATGGGTCTGATCATTAGTATATGATCGCGTGATCGCTTTCATCTTATTGAAATTCCAGTGGGTACGTACTCACTGGAATTTTCGAGGGTTTATTGATGATAAATCCTACCCCATCAACCCGCGCCACGCGAGGAAGACCGCCATACCGATTAGGATCGTCCAAAGCAGATTTTTCGTGCGCCATGAGACGAAAATCGACACAATCGCGGCGATTAAATAGGCATTGTCAACGCGAATAGCGAGTTGTGAGTCCTGAATCAGCACCGCCGGAACGATGATCGCGGTCAGCACGGCAGGCGGAACGTATCGTAGGGCGCGGATCACGGCGGGCGGGAGTTCCATTTTGCCAACCAGCGCCAGCACCGGATAACGCACGCCAAACGTCACCAGCGCCATGCCGATAATGAGCATTACTTCGTTCATCGTGAGGGAAGTCATTTAGTCACCTATCTCCTGCATCGCTATCGGATCGGACTCCATGAGTTCCATCGGATTGCTGACCGTTTCGGTGATTTTGTCCGGCGTGAACCACGTTTCCAGCACATAGCCCGCCGTGATGCCTGCAAATGCACCGACCATCAAGCCCATTTTGTTCGGCAAACCATCGAATAGTAAGGCGACACTCCCCGCCACCAGCACGGATACCAGCACCGGACGGTTGCGAATCAGCGGGACGACGATGCCAATAAAGGTCACGACCATCGCAAAATCCAAGCCCCAGCCTGTCGCATCCGGTATCGACTGTCCGGCAATCACGCCTATGAGCGTACACAGTTGCCAGTTGCTATACATCAACACCGCCGAGCCGAAATAAAACCAATGCTTATACGGCGAATCATCCGGCTGAGTGAAGCGGCTAATCACCACCGCGTAGGATTCATCGGTCAGCCAGAAGCCGAGCGGCAATAACCATTTCTGCGGCAGATGCTTCATATACGGTGCGAGTGAGGCGGCATACAGGGCGTGGCGCAAATTGACGATGAAGGTCGTCAGGATAATTAGTCCGATAGACACACCGGATGAGACCAGCCCTGCGGCGATAAATTGCGCGGAGCCAGCGAACACAATCAGCGAGAAGCCCATCGTCGCCGCCGGAGATAAGCCGCCTGTGGTCGCCACTGCGCCAAAAATAATCCCGAACGGGATCGCCCCGAAAACCATCGGGATGGTGGCTTTCATGCCATTGATAAATTCTTCGCGTCTGGTCATAGGTTTAGAGTCTGGATGCTAGATTTTAGATGATGGATAAAAGATTTTAGACAAAAGATATTAGATACAAAAGAAAATGAGTCGTCATTCTCATCTTATAAGACAATCATCCCATCATAAACGGACAAGCATTGCCCCATATAGTAGAACAATCATACATTTTAGCATGACAATTTGAGTGCCTATTTTGACTGCCTACGATGAAAGCCGCGCATAATGACCGGGTGTGATGCCGACGATGCGCTTGAAATGGCGCGTCAGGTGGCTTTGATCTGTAAATCCGGTTGCTAGCGCGACATCTAAAGCAGAATTGCCGAGTGTCAATAACGCCTTCGCCCGCGTGATGCGGATGTGGGTCAGGTATTTGTGTGGTGGCAAACCCACCTGCTGATGAAACACCCGCGCCAGATAAAACGGACTGAGCGCCGTTAACTCCGAGAGGGTCTCCAATGTGACATTTTCCGTGTAATGTTCTTCCAGATAATCACGCGCTTTCGCCACCGCCAACCGCTCATCGCCTAACGCCTGTACTTGTGGACGATTAACAGCATGACGGGCGACCAACTGACCAAGCGCCACCCGTAACGCCGTTTGCTGTGCCATGATAGACGCTTCCGTGCGAACGATGTTATGAAAGCGTTGCATCAAGCCCGCCACCAGCGGATCATAAATGATGGACTGCTTGAAGAATGGCATCCCCCACGGGCTTCCGGTCAGTTCGGTGGCGATCTGACGCATCAAAATCACCCCTGGATACATGGCACGATAATGCAATCCGAGTTCATTCGCCGCGCTACCCGTGTGCAATTCCTGCGGATTAATCACGATCACCGTGCCGGGTGTGGCGATATGCTCCGAACCGCGATGCCGGAACGCATTGCCACCGCCGTCAATCACGCTGATGGAAAATTCCTCGTGAATATGCGGCTGAAAAACATGCTCATAATAGGCGGCATGGAGCATTTCTAAATTGTCAAAATGAGGCACACGCCAGTAGGTCGCTTGGTCTCTCATGACAGGTCATTTACGCTAATTTTCTACGATAAGTATAACAGACCGTTTGCTGAAATGATTGTACGTTCTTGCGGAATTTGAGCGGCGCAGATGAGGCATTAGAAAGACGTTTGGCATTAAATGGGAAAATGAAAACGCCCCCGCACAGTGTTTGCAGAGGCGTTTACCAGTTTAAAGCGATTGCTTTAGTTGTCGACATTGTTCAGAACCACCATTGGGATTTCGATAGCCGGGGTGTTGCTGAATTTGTCCTGTTCCGCGTTTTTCATTTTCTCACGGAAGATCACAGGTTTTTCAGCGGCGGATGGGATAAGCGGAAAATTGACCGTCTTCTCATCATCGACACCACGCCATCGCTGAACAACATCTATCAGCGAATTGAAAATCATGATGTTAAACTCCTATTGCTTACGTTCTCGCATAGTATACCACAAAGGTTCACTATGGGTCAATATGCTTTATCTACAGGTTTTAGACGACATTCACAGCCTGTTTCTTACGTCGCGTAGAAAAACGCCTTAACCATTAAACCAGAGTTACGCTCATCTACAACCGACGCTTCCCTAACGGTTAGGCTGTGCTCTACGTGAACACCTTAATCAGTATAAACGCAATACTACGAAATAAAACGTAAGGTTTTTGAGCTACCCTGTTAATCAGCATCTTAACCGGATAGCCCATTCACGATGACATAGTCGGGGTTCAATGACTGAAAACTGTCCTCTGTAAACGATAGCCAGAATCAATCCCCCGCCATCGGCAGATGTTCACCCGTTTGTACGCGCCACAATGCGGCATACAACCCGCCAGATTGCGCGAGTTCCTCATGTCGCCCCTGCTCCTTGAGCGTCCCGTTTTCCACCACGAAGATACGATCTGCGTTGCGTACAGTAGACAGACGATGCGCGATGATGATGGTAGTGCGCCCGACGGCGATTTTTTCCAGTGAGCGTTGGATGGCGGCTTCGGTTTCATTGTCCACCGAGGATGTGGCTTCATCCAGCACCAGCACCGGCGGATTTTTCAGCACGGCGCGGGCGATAGACACACGCTGACGTTGCCCGCCGGAGAGTTTCTGTCCGCGTTCGCCGACGATGGTGTCATAGCCCTGTGGCAAGCTCATGATGAAGTCATGTGCCTCGGCAATTTTGGCGGCTTCGATGATCTGCTCATCCGTCGCGTTGAAAGTACCATAAGCGATATTCTGTTTGACCGTGCCATGAAACAGGAACACATCCTGACTGACCAGCCCGACAGCATCGCGCAAATCCTTCAAATTGAGGTCGCGCAGATCATGCCCGTCTAAGGTCACGCTACCGGAGGTGACATCGTAGAAGCGCAGTAACAATTTGATGATCGTGCTTTTGCCCGCGCCCGTCGCCCCGACGATTGCGGCGGTATCCCCGGCTGGAATATTAAACGCCAGCCCCTTTAGCACCTTCGCGCCGTTGTTGTATTCAAAATCAACCGTGTTAAAGACCACTTCACCCTTCACCTCTGCGGTGGCTAAGTGTTGTGCGCCATCGTTGATCTGCGGCGGGATGTGCAACAGGTCAAGGATGCGCGTGATAGATGCCATCGCCCGCTGATAGAGGTCAAAAGTTTCGCCGAGGCGCGTAAGGGGCCACAGCAAACGCTGAGTCATGAAGACCATCACGCTATACACACCCACGTTTAGCGTACCATTAAGCACCTGCTGACCAGCAAACACCATAATGGCGATAAATCCGGCGACGATGATCATGCGGATCAACGGGCTAAACGCGGAACTAAGAATAATGGCGCTCCGGTTTGTGCTTTCATATTTACGGCTTTCTTTGCCGATTCGTTCGACTTCGTGGGCTTCCGCGGTGAAGCTCTTGATGGTGGCGATACCACTCAGGTTATTAGAGAGTTGGCTATTCAACATGCCCACCTGTTCACGCACGGCGGCATAACGCGGCGTAAGGCGATTCTGAAACCAGATTGATCCCCAGATAATGATCGGCACAGGGATCATCGCCATCCACGCGACTTCCGGCGCGGCGACAAAGAACAAACCACCGATCACGATAACGGTTGTCGAGACTTGAATCAGATCATTCGCTCCGACATCCAGAAAGCGTTCCAATTGATTGATGTCATCGTTCAAAATAGACATCAGTCCGCCGGTGCTCTGGTCTTCAAAGTAGGCGAGTTCTAAGTCCTGCACATGTGCGTAAACATCCATCCGCATATCGTGTTGCATGGATTGCGCCAGATTACGCCAGATTAGCCGATGCACATATTCAAAGAGCGATTCGAGAATCCAGATAAACAGCGTGACTATCGCCAGAAAAACCAGCTGATCGCCCGTATCTTCAATGCCGAGTTGGGCAATGAACGAGTCTTCTTGCCGTGTGACCACATCCACCGCGACACCAATCAGCGCGGGCGGGGCGAGATCGACAACTTTGTTCAATATGGAAAATAAACTGGCATAAGCGATGCGCTTACGATAGCTAGTGGCGTAATTTAATAAACGCCGCAGGGGATGAGTTTGTTCGGGCATAGCGATATTTTCCAGAATATGGGTTACAGGTTGTGAAAACCCATTCTAAACGTTCCGTAACGATTAAACGAGTGACCATCTAGGCACAATTAATGAGTAGTCCATGATAAGACCATTTTCACTGGAAAGCTCTGGAACGATCTTGATACGACTTTGAAACGCGCCCGATATAGGCTTGCTCCAGATGGATGACGGCACAGTGCATCGTTGTCTTATTGTCGTGATGAACGGCACAATACACATTGAATATAAGGAGCAAAACAACCTATGTTTTCCAAAAGTCTGAAAGTGCTACTGCTGATTTCTCTTATGTTTATCCTCGCCGCCTGTGGTGGTGACGATGACGATGAGAGCGGTGACAGTGGCGATAGCGGTGCTAGCAGTAGTGGTGTTGATCTATCCCAAACCGGAACTGCGGCAGATGCTGACCTCGGTGTTACGTTTACAGTCAGTTATCCAGAAGGCTGGGCTTCCTCAGACAATGCCGGTTCGCTGAATATCGCCAATACTGAGGCATTACTCGCTAGTGTCGATGAAGATGGACTTACGCTAGAAGACGGGCAAATAGCAATCGTCGGTTTACCGCTTGTCGGGGTAACAGCAAATGCACTCGGTCTGGCTGAAGATGCCACAGCCGCGGACGCAGTTGAGCTAATTTCCGGGATGTTCTTCGGCGGACCGGACACCGAAACAAATTTCAACGATCCAGAAAATGTTGAACTCAACGGCAAATCAGCGACGATTATGAGTGGTTCAGCCACGGTCAACGGCAACGCCTCTGATGGTTCCATCATCGCGGTGCAGGTCGAAGGCGGTTATGCAGTTTTCATCGCACGCTATAATGGTGACTTCGACGAAGAATTGCGGGCAATTGTGGGTTCAGCGGAAGTCTCAATAACGGAATAATCGAAGCAGGCGATCAAAATTTAGGAAAAACGCTCTCTATACTGAAGGGCGTTTTTTGTTCCCATATTCCCCCAAACTCTAGGGGAATAGGGGCGTAGACAGGGACTCGCTAATCATGATAGCATATGCTTTGCACACACAGACACCTCTATCATAAATCAATGTGTCCACTTTTATTGTCTGTGAGATTGATTTATCTACCAACAGGAGCAACAAAATGAATATGCGTAAATGGTTCGGGCTAATGCTTGTATTGATGCTTGCCTTCGTTCTGGCGGCGTGTGGCGGCGATAGCGACGACGATAACGACAGTGATGGCGATAGTAGTTCAGCAAGCAGTGCTGATCTGTCACAGAGCATTACAGCAGAAGACCCTAACTTCGGCGGTAGCTTGACCGTTAACTATCCTGAAGGCTGGGTTGCAACCGATAGTGGTGGTGTTATCTCTCTGGCAGAATCACAGGCGACACTTGATCTGGCACAAAACGCAACCGATACTGCGCCAGCCTTAGAAGAAAATACAGTCTTTGTAAGCATCACACCATTAGCGCCGGAACTCGTCAGTATCTTCATTGAAGAAGGTCAGACAGCTACACCTGCAATATTGTTGGATGCAACCATCCTCGCTGGCGGTACCGACACTCTTGACGTTCAACCCGTCGAAATTACTGACATCAACGGCAAGTCCGGCGCAACTGTCTCCGCAGTCAGCACCAATGCTGATGAACCGGGTCGTCTTTTCGCTGTCGCCGTTGCTGTGGACAATGGTTATGTCATCGTAACTGCGATTACCAATCCTGATGAAACCGACTTCGATGATACCGTGCGTGCAATTGCGGGCGCAGTGGAAGCCACCTTCCCTGTAGCTGAAGAAGCCACCGAAGAACCGGCAGGCTAAATAACGTAATCCGCTTATAATTACTATCTAAAGAACACCCTTCACTGTGAGGGTGTTTTTTATTAGTGTGAATTGACCCAATAGGAAATTGTTATGAAGCCGATTTTTCGCCTATCTGTCATTATCCTGATCGTATGTTTCGCCATGTCCCTTTCCGCACAGGATGACCCCGCCGATACTTGCACGATTGACCTGATAAACGCCATCCGAGATTTAAAAGCGGCTCAGGCAGAAGCGCAACAGGATAACCTCTATTCTGCCGTGCAACTCATGGAAAGCGTGCAGGCGCAAATCGCCGATATTCTCGCAGGGTGTGAAAATCTTGAGATTGATTTGTCACAAACGGGTACCGCAGAGGATGCTGATTTTGGATACACATTTACAGTCAACTATCCCGAAGGCTGGGCTTTTTCAGATTATGCCGGTTTGCTAAGCATCGCCAATAGTGAAGCCTTACTGGCTAGGGTATATGAAGATGAACTTACTCTTGAAGACGGACAAATCGTCATAATCGGGCTACCGCTCGTCGGGGTGACAGCGGATGCACTCGGTTTAGCCGAAGATGCCACAGCCGCGGACGCAGTTGAGCTTATTTCTGGCATATTTTTCGGCGGACATGATACCGAAACCAACTTCAACGATCCAGAAAATGTTGAACTTAACGGCAAATCAGCGACGATTATGAGTGGTTCAGCCACAGTCAACGGCATTACCGCTTATGGTTCAACCATCGCGGTGCAGGTCGACGGCGGTTTTGCTGTTTTCACCGCACGCTATAATGGCGACTTCGATGCAGAAATTCGCGCCATTGTAGGTTCCGCGGAATTATCAACGACAGAATAATTTCCTACTATAGGGCGCGTTTAGAAGCGACCTTCGCCGAAAGTGACTAATATAGATGAGACGCACGGTTGATTGACAGATCACTCGAAGCGTGATGAGATATGCTGAGTACGCATTTATTGAGTTGCACCGGAGGACGAACACACCATGAAATTACGCACCCTGAAAACCCTGTTACTCGCTTCGCTATTGGTGTTTGTGTTGGCGGCATGTGGCGGGGATGATAACAACACTACTACGAACACTACCAGTCCAACTACTGAAACTACCACGAGTGATACCAGCACCACAACCCTAGCCCAATCCATCACCAGCACGGATGCCGCAGGCGGTGTGCTCACGGTCAGCTATCCAGAAGGCTGGCAAGCACAGGAATTCGGTGGCTCCATCACGCTGGGCAACAGCGCAGAGGTATTTGCCTCGGACGCGCCAGCTATCGCCTCTGGTCAGGTTGTCGGATCATTACTTGCGTTGCCAACGGAAATGTTGAGTTTGCTCGGTCTGGGTGAAAATCCCACCGCGACAGATGTGCTGGCAAACATGATGAACACAACCCTCACGGAAGACCCGAACGCACAATTTACTGTCGGTGAGCCGGAGTCAATAACGGTCAATGACAAGGAAATCGTCATACAAACGGGCACGGCAACAGATGCAAATGGAACAAGTGATGTGGCGTTCCTGATTGTTCAGACAGGCACAAGCTTTGCGCTCCTGAGCATCATCGCGCCGGAAGGTGAATACGCCACGTATGACGCACAAATCCGCGCCATTGCCGGGTCGGTTGAATACACCATTCCGCAGGCTGACGGCTAAATTGAATTTCCTGTCAAACAATAATTGGGTAAGTTGCTAATGTCTAAACTGATTCGCATCGGGTTGTTTCTGAGCATATTCATGCTGGCGTTGCCGACCATCGCGCAGGACGACGATGAGTCTGAATTGTTCCCACCCTTGCCACTTACCCAGTCGATAGAGGTCGAAGGCGAAGAGGGCGATATCGGGACGTTTTATTATCCAGAAGGGTGGTATTCGGATGTTGATGAGGAATATACTTTTTTCTCTTCGGTGACACTTTCAAACATACCATTCCCTGAGGATGACCCGGAGGAGACAATCAATAATCCTGTTCAGGGTCAAATCATCGTGGAGATTGTCTTTTTCACGCCTGATCTACTTGGGGTCATTTTCGGTGAAGCCGAAGGTGATCAGTCACCCGAACAGATCATCGAAGAATTCGTCGGTGATGATTTATTAGCTGTTGATACAGAGGTTAGAATCACCTCCTTCTTCACCAATGATCGTGCGGCGGCTTTAGCTACGTACAGTGATGTGTACGATGAAGAGACACTTGATATTGCCCTTGCTGTCGTCAATATTGATGAGAGTGCGGCAATCCTTTTTGCACAGTCTTTACCCGGCACATTATCGCGTTATACATATACATTAGGTGAGATGTTAGGTGCGCTTGAGTATATTCCCGCAAGCAACGGACTCGCAGAATCCACCGCCGAAGCCCGTAACAACACCCCATCATCCGGCGACTTTGTGGATGATAGTGGCGGCATTTTAAGCGTAGATGTTCCAGACGGCTGGACGAGCACAACCACTGATGATCGCTTGATCCTCGCCAATTCAGCGTTTGCATTACAATCGGTGCTTGAAGACGGCGATGAGCCACAAATCGGCGATGTGCTGGTCAGCGTAGCCACATTCCCGCCGAGTTTTGACGACTCGCTGGCGGAGATCAACAGCGATACGGATGTGCAGGATACTTTGCTATCCGTGTTTAGTGACAATCAGGGCGCATTTCCCGCTTTACAATTTGGCGCATTGCAAACCATCGCGCTGGATGAGTCTCAAGATGCTACGCTGATTGACGGCACATTCGCCCGTAATGGCTCACAATTTGAATTTGCGATTATCATGGTGACAATGCCAACTACACATGTGGTTTTTGTCGCCTACGGGGATGAGCTTCGTCCGTTTAGGGACACGTTGCTAGAGATTGCCGCCAGTAGCGTGTATAGTCCGTGATGAACACGCTATTTGGACGGATAACACTTGCACCATTTACCAGAATTTCGGGGGAATTTTACATGAAGTTCAACATAAACATAACGACTCTAAAACCAATTCAAGTCATGATTTGTTCGATCATACTCGCGCTGGTATTGGCGGGATGTGGAGGCGGGGAGCCTGATCCAGGAGATACCGTGGTTTTTCCGCAATCGGTCACCAGCCTGAACGGGACGATCAGCGTGGGCTATCCCAATGGGTGGGTCACGCAAATCGGCGAAGAACAATTTGTTTTAGCCAATTCAGACGCGGCACTGACGATAGCCGATATACGCACCCTAACCGCCGATCAAATTT
This sequence comes from Aggregatilineales bacterium, assembly GCA_040219275.1. Taxonomy (GTDB): domain Bacteria; phylum Chloroflexota; class Anaerolineae; order Aggregatilineales; family Phototrophicaceae; genus JAVJSU01. The sequence continues at coordinate 34,899 of JAVJSU010000006.1, forward strand.
ACGGAACGATCAGCGTGATTCCCAATACCAGTCTTGGTGGACTTGACTTAAGCGCAGAGTCCACGCCACGCCAATTTTTAGATGCCATACTTTCTCGCGGGGGCGGACCAGCAGGCGCACGGACGAACATCGACAATCGGCAGGAATTCCGCATGGGCGGGCATGATGCCATCATCACACGCGGCACGATCGAAAATAATGACATCCGTTATGGCAGTATTTTCGCGCTGATTAAATATAGCGGTGCGGTGGTTCTGCTGAATTTCAACACCGCCGCAGATGCGACTGAAAACTATGTAGATGTCGTCGAAGAAATCGCCCGTTCGGTGATCTATCCCGCAACTGCAACGCCCTAGCACGAAACATGGCTCGTGCCTATCAGCGAGTTGTCTCCCTGTGGTGGATAGGTTACAGTTAACAAGGCTTATTTATCCGTAAACAGGGAGAGCTTTATGAAACGAGTCACACGAGGCGTTGCCGGATTACTTTTGTTGGTGATGTCATTACTGGCGTTTCCAGTAGCGGCGGATTGCCCTAATCTTGCCGATGGACGCATCAATGATGATGCCGCACGCAGTTGTGCCGCACCGGTGATTATTTACGACGATCCGTTAGAACTTTACGGCGTAAATCCTGCCACCAGTCAGGCGATATTGGCATTCACAATCACAGACGCGGAAATCGAAGCGGCGGGGATTCCTGATAAAGGCTATGTGACTATCGCCGAGGGTGTTAACCCGGCAACCGGTAAGCCGATTGCGGTCTATCGCCTTGCAACGGGCGAATTCCAGATGAATAGTTTCTACCCGAACGACGAAGGCTATGTTGTCGTGTGGGATGAAGAAGGCAATCATTACGCCTACACATTTTATCTACCATAAGCACAGCATATGGTAATTTCAAAACAAACAGGGCGCAACATGGTGTTACGCCCTGCAAATGCCTGCTCAAAAAAAGATGTAGTTTCCGGTCTTGAGCAGTGTCTTTCTTAAGTCACCTGAACCGGCTTGGCTTTATTATGCGGCGGGGTTCAGATGCTGATTGTCGTCACCATTGCGAGAGATAAACTCCGCATGAAATAGGTTTAGCTCATGGATAATCCGTAAGAGCATCGCCTGATCGTTTTTAATTTCCAGAATGAGCACCGGTTTACCCACTTGAATCCGTGAGACCAGCGCATCGGTGTGAATTTTTCTAAAACTCACGTTAAATGTCTGTGCGGCAAGCCGACCTACAAGCACGCCCAGCGCAGACCCGAACATGATAGCTAAGGCTAACGCAATAATCGTCAGGAAGTTGGGCAAATTTAGCGCACCCAATTGAACAAATCCTAACGCGGTTAAGGTACCACCGAGAATTCCCCCGGCAATGCCCCCCTCAGTAGCGCCCAGCGTATCATCTAAGATGACGGTTTCTCCATTAGCGACCTTTGCCACGATTGCCGCCCGTTTGACCACGACATCACGAACATCCGTGATATGATCCAGCGCATTCGCTAGTAAAGCCCGCGATGGGAAGATTGCTACCACAATTTCACGTGACATATGCACTCCCCAGTTAAACTCTTTTTCCAAAACACTACCTACCCATAAAGTTTAACATGAAAGTATGCCAAAGTTCGCCAAAGTTCAATACTTCATTAATTTTTGTGTTATTTTACACAAAAAATCCATTTATAACATCGTCAATATGCCGAATATAAACTATTGAACGGCTATTATGACGCTAAATCCGGGACTCATCAAGTGCTATCTACAAAATGGCGGTCGCATCCTTTATCAGATGATATTCAAAACCATCCACTCAATATCATAATATGTCCCATCAATTTTGAGATAATTTGGATCCATGCCCCATGTCATGAATCCCGCCTTTCGATACAGGGAACGGGCGGCGACGTTCGTGGCGGTTACGGCGAGGACGACATGCTCTACCCCCTCAGAGGCACGGCAAAACGCCAGCGCGGTATCCAACAAGGCTTTACCCCCCTGTTTGCCCCGTGCTTCCGGCGCAACATACATGCCATTGATATGCGCCCGATGCACCGTTTTGGTACGCGGATGCCGAGCAACGTTCACCATACCCACCATCACCCCATCAAGAAATGCGCCAAAGAACGCATTAGAACCGTTCAGCATCTCCGCGAAGTCCTCTACGCTCCGTGTAACTTCTTCTTCGTAGGATGCACCAAACGCTTCTGGATGTTCCTGTAATGACCGCAAGCGCAACGCACGAAAGACCTCTGCATCTTCGCCGCGCAAGGGCTTCACGCTGATTTCTGTGTCCATGATCGCGTTATCCTCCCCTCAGTGAAAACATGAATTGCACAAGCCATGTATAATAAAAATGTATTGTGTGCTTCAATAGTATTTTTAAAATAATCAACTCAATAATGACGATAAAAGATTCGCAAACCACTATGAATAATTATAACCTGCTAATGCCTGATCCGCGCCCTACCCGTGCGGATGCCGTAAAAAATCGGGAAGTTCTGCTTGATACCGCAGAGATGCTGTTTGAGCGTGACGGTGTGGAAGCAGTGACCATGACCCAGATCGCGCAGGAAGCCGGCGTGGGCAAAGGCACGCTGTATCGGCATTTCAATAATAAGAATGAAATCTGTCAGGCATTGCTCAATCAGGATATGCTTGATTTACAATCACGCACGCTCACCCAAATGAGACAAAATAACGAAACCGAGGCGACATTGCGCTGGTTTTTGGAAGCAGTCGTACGTTTCGTCACGAAAAATGAGGATTTGCTCTTCGCCGGACTGGATACAAGCCCTGACTTATCTATGGAATTCCCCGCGCATTTATGGTGGCGGCAAACTATTCGTGGCTGTCTACGCGAATTAATTGACGATGGCGACCTTGAGTATTTGACTGACACACTTTATATCTTACTGGATGTTCACACGCTCCGCTTCCAACATCATTCACTGGGCTATGATTTGCAACGTATCGTTGATGGGTTAAACGATGTGCTGACGCGCCTGCTCAAACCATGAGCCGCTTCCTGTCATTGCCTCAGCAAGAACACGCTAATTTCATACCCGTACAAATCGACTAGATGTGTCTTTTCGTCGTGCTGTGTATAATTAGAGAGAATTCTGTAACCCTGTTAAAATAATCCACACAGAATGATGCACTGTTGGCAAAAATGGATGGTCTGGCGATGATGCGACGTTATAAGCGATTAATTATATTGATGTTAGGTTTGTTGACCTTTAGTGGTGGCATTTTATGGGCGGCTCCTCCGATAGTCCGCGTGCCACCCATGCAAGCGAACCTGTTTGAAGCCTTTGTTCTGGAAACCCGTATTGATCTTGAAGCACTGGCAAACGAGATTCTCGGCGTGGGGGTTCGCCCGACCACTTGGAAAGGCACCGAAGACCTTACCTCACCGAGCTTTATACCGGATTTGTGGTTCGATAATGAGCAACTCGCCGCAGAGGTCTTTGGCGTTGGCGTGCGTCCTGAGGAATGGTTCAGTTTACCAGCCAATCCCGGCAATCTTGATCTGATCGCCCGTAATGTGCGTCATGATCTGGAATTAACGGCAGATACCACCTTCGGCGAACGCGTACGCCCCGATTTCTGGAACGGTTCGGCGGGCATCTTTCGCTGTTCACGCACGGTACAGAATGTGGTGCGTTTACTGGCGGAATTTTATAATACGCGCCCCGTAACCACCTCAGAAGCGGCGTTCAATTATTGCTCTGCATTGACCACAGAAGTACAAAGTGAGCTTATTCGCGTTGTATTTGAGAATAGCCAGGCACAAAGCGAATTACCGGCTCTTGCATTAGCCCTGCGTGGTGATCTGGAACGGCTGGCTGACGAAAAACTCGGCTTGAACAATCGCCCACCCCAATGGACAAACAACCGTGAAGAAGGCTCGGCTACGTTAGTCGCTGATGTTAATGCCGATCTGGAACGGCTTGCCAATGAATTGCTAGGGAATAATGTTCGTCCGGAAGGTTGGGCGCAATTTATCTCTGCCGCGCCATCGCTCTCCTATCGAAGCCTGCGTTTTAATCTGGAATTGCTGTCTGATCTGCAACTGGGCGAGAACATCCGCCCCAACGGTTGGCAAGGCACAGACCCCATTGTGGATTGCGACATCATCGATCAATCCCTGTTTTTTATTATTCAGCAAAATTATGACTATGAAATTCCCGAAACATTTGTGGATTCGGTGAATTTTTGCCAACTCCTGCAAGAAGATAGCAACAACGTCGCAGAAAATCCGCCCTCGCCGGAAGTGGTTGAAGGACCGGATGGTGAACCGGTAGATATCCGGTATCTCGCAGAAGCCCAATATGCCTTCGCCTATCTGGATGTCGCCGCGACCCAATACATGGGATCAGTTCCATCCGGTACAGAATTCCGCGCATGGTATCGTAACTTTAACGAATCCGACATGATGTTCGTCAGCGGGCAGGACTTCGCGGTATTTATTGACCGTCGCTGGACAACCATGGCAGAAGATGTATTCAACACATTGCCGACATTAGAGGGTATACGCCCACTAACATTCTGTGATGCCTCATGGTGTAATGGTCCTGGTCCGACACCCACGCCCACAGGCGGTAGCGCGGTGGAATTACTCGCCAATGCCCAGACACCCCAGGCAACGCTCGACACATCCAGTTTGGGGAGCACATCCGGCAAAACTCAGGTCTCGTGGAATCACGTCCGCGTCAGTTATCTGCTGGATCGTCAGGAAACGCGAACCGTGCAGGTCACGCTGGAATTGTGCAATTCTCCGGCGCAGGTCGCCTGTGAACCGGTATTGAGCGTGTTTGATACAACAACCAATACCGCCAGAGCTGTGATTTCGCAATTCAACGGCTTGAATGTCTATGAATTGCCGTATGGTTATCTGCAAAATCAAATCATTGAGAGTCAAAATTTCATCTCACCGGACATCTGGATTAGTGATCCGACCATCCGCTAAATTTTAAGTCAGTTCAAGTTAAGGCGACTTTGAATCTCCCGGAGTCGCCTTTTTATTTCTCAGGTCGTAAATTATGGGATAGATGACTGAAAACAAGGGATGTGGTACATTAAAAGGGTCTGATGTGAGGCAGAGAGTCTTGACTACAATTTGCACGCATCAATGCAACAATTTACCATAAATCAGCGTATAGATGATGAGGTGTGTTTGACACATTTCCGGCACACCATCATAACAAACGCTTGATAAAAACGAAGCTAATGGGTTAACTCTGGACTAAAACAATTATGGCTGATGAAAATATTCGCCAACGGGCATTTAGCGCTCTGTTGCAAAACGCGGTTTTTAGCTGGCAAACGGCGGTCACCCTGCTGGTGACGCTGGTATTATTTTTTGCCGCCCCGCAACCGTTTACCTTCTGGCAACCGTGGTTCTGGTTGATCCTCGGTGCGCTGGCAGAAGGGGCGTTCATCCTGACGACCCTGAGTGACCCGGATGCCGCGCAGGAAGCGGTTGCCCGTCAATTTGAAGCACAATATGACCTGAACAAAATCAAGAATCGCGTCTCGCGGGATCGCCTGCGGGATGCGCTGGAATATCGCAGAAATATGATGATTCTGGCGAAGCGCGGCAAAGGGGCGATGCGTACACATCTGGCACAAACAGTTGAAGATGTCAACGACTGGATTTCACATATGTATAGCCTTGCCGAGCACATTGATTCGTTTGAAAGCAATCAACTGGTCGAACGTGATCGGCGCATGGTGCCGCAACAGTTGGACAAAACGCGCATCCGCATGGAACGCGAAAAAGACCCGGAAGTCCGGCGTGATCTGGAACGGCAGGTATTCCAGCTAGAGCAACAATTGACCAACCTTGAAGGCACAGTAAACAGCGTCCGCCGTGCAGAAATTCAACTGGAGAGCACCTTATCTTCATTAGGGACGATCTACGCGCAAATGTCCTTGCTCGGCACAAAAGAGGTGGATAGCTCCCGCGCTCAACGCTTACGTCTGGAAATTCAGGATGAAGTCGCCAGTTTGCAGGATACCATCGAGGCGATGGACGAGGTACAGGCACAGGCGCTTCGTCTGCGTTAAGGTGTAGATCGTACTGAAATGTGATAAATGTCACGCGGTCTCTTATAACAGAACACACCTGACTACGTCATAGAAAGCATGTTAGGCTGTAATCAATAAGTGACCTCTGGGATGTGAGGCTTGCGACAATCAGTACAGAAGTGTGCAAAAAACGGGCAAATGGAGTAAGAATGCTGTTCCGACGGAAACATTCTGAAAGAAAAAGAGACCCGACAGTGTAATCCACATAAATGGATACGCACACAACTGCTGATCTGGGAAAACGATCCGGTAACTTTACCGGATCGTTTTTTGTTTGCGCGCTGGCGTTAGCGCTTCGTCAGCAAAATCTCAAGCAAACTATGCGATTACGGATAGTACAATGGTCATTAATCACGCATCGAAATCGCAATATCTGCAACATCTTGCAGGGTACAACGATTTAATAGATGTATTCTCACTCCTAAAATAGACAGGAAAAGCATCATGGCTAAAAATCGCACCATTCTGATTGTTGCACTGGCAATCACCCTCGCCTTGCTTACACCTTTTTTGCCATCTAACGACACCCTCGCCCAGGATGACGGCTCAACAGGCGCACCGATTGGATTCAACGGCATCGTCGAATCCGTCGATATGGACGCGCAGATTATTGTTGTCGCCGGTTTAGAGGTCAACATCAGCAATATTGGCGAAATCGACTTTGAGATTGAAGTCGGCACAAGTATCGAAGTGATCGGTGTGTTGCAGGGTGGCATCGTGATCGCCGCAGTCATCACCATTTCCGACATGCCAGAAATGACTCCCGAACCGGAGATGACTCCTGAACCTGAAATGACCCCTGTGGTTGAGGCAACCCCTGAGCCAGAATCCACCCCTGCTCCCACCGGCAACACGACGATCATCAACATCAATAACCCGATTATCGTGATTGAAGGTCCGGTGCAGGAAATCAACGTCAATATCATCACCATCTTCAACATCAACATTCAGGTGAATCCGTCGGATCCGATCCTTACAACGATTCAAGTTGGTGACAATTTGCGTGTTCAGGGTGATATGCAGGTCAACAACGGTGTGATTATCATTATCGCCATCACGGTCATCAAAATTGAAATCATCCAACCGATTATTATCAACCCCGGTTTGCCATCCAACTGCCATGTGCATCGTAGTGGTCGTGTTCACTGCCGGGGCAGTCGCGGTAGCCGCGGTAGTCGGGGTAGCCGCGGCAGTTAAGCGCGTTGATAGATAATTCTGGGCTTCGTGAAGACGGTTTTATGAAGCCCATTTTTTCGCTCCATGACGGGATAAAGTGAATCGCCCATGATAACGCTCGATTATCACATCAAACCACGACGAATTGGTCGCATCCTCGGCATCATCGCTGTTGGGTTGGCAAGTATCAGTTTCATCGCCGATTATCTGGTGTTCTTCGTGTTCAAGCTGGACGTAAATTCCAATATTTTTACGGAGTTTCTTGAAGCCTTAAGCGTCACAGTTGAGGCGAGCATCCCCACATGGTATTCAGTGATGTTGCTGTTCTGCGCGGCGATTCTACTGGCACAAATCACCCGCGCAAAACGGGCGCAGAAAGACCGCTATCGGGGCTATTGGTTCGGCTTGGCGGTGATCTTCGCGTATCTCTCAGCGGATGAAAGCGCCGTCCTGCATGAAACCTTCTCATCCCCTATCGAAGAAGCATTTAACACGTCCGGCTTTTTGACCTTTGGCTGGCTGGTGGTGTTTATACCGCTGGTCATCATCTTCGTCTTGCTCTATCTGCGCTTTCTGTGGAATTTACCGCCCGTCTATCGCAGATTATTCGTCATCTCCGGCGCACTCTATGTCGGCGGCGCGGTCTTTATCGAAGGCTTGAGCGCCAGCCAATTCCCGGATGATGGGTCGTCGTTGCCCCTCATTTACTTTGTGCTCTCGACCATCGAAGAACTATCTGAAATGCTCGGCATCTGCCTTTTCATCTACACCTTGCTCCGCTATATCGTAGAGATGGACTATACGTTTTCATTTGGTTCACGGTCTATGGTCACAGTCTCCGCTTCTGAGTCGCCCGTTGCCACAGTGCCAGAAACACCATCTCAGCCAGAGCCACCAGGCTTACGATTTAATCCACTCATCGCCATCATCATTCTGCTTATCGTTACCAACAGCGCCCTGTTATTGTGGGTCTTCTCAAATACAGGAAGCTCTGAGGAAGACTCAATCGACCAACCATTTTATGTCACGTTGGACGAGCAATTCGCCGATAGTGACATGCTGATCGTGGAAATGGAGGGCGTTTTCGGGATGGATAATCCCGCCGCACAGCAGATGACCGCCGCCTTGCTGTCCAATTACGCGCAGGTCATCGTCGTCGCCCTGCCGGAAAATGAGTTGAGTGTCGCCTTTGCCGCTGACACACTCCCATTTGACACCACCACATTGAGCAATCTGCTACAGGTACAAGCGCCCGCCCAATATATTATCTTCGATACGCCACTGGTCACGTCCATCACCACCGCCGCTTTTCCGGTGATTTCACGTTAAACCCGCTTAATTTTCTCGCTCTTTAATAAATCTCCACATTTCTGGCGTTGAATTTGTTATAATAATCGTCATGCAACCAAACGCATCTAATGACGTATTATGATACGTGGCGAGTCTGCCACCGATCACAGGAGCATGACACCTTGTCTGATCCAACTATCCTTGAATGGGTAAACGCCACCTTGCAAGGTGACCAGGACGCATTCGCTGAAATCGTCTATACATTTCAGGATGCCGTTTACAATCTCTGCTACCGTATGCTGGGAGAGCGCACCGAAGCAGAAGACGCAAGCCAGGAGGCGTTTTTACGCGCATATATGAACTTACACCGCTACGATCAGGACAGATCATTCAATACGTGGGTATTGACGATTGCCTCTAATCACTGCATTGATCGCATCCGCAAGCGTAAAATGCTTCTGCTCTCAATTGATGAGCCGTTGCCCGCGAATATGGCGCTGGCAAGTGATGACCCACAACCGGAGCGTGTGGCGGAGATGAATGAGCGTAGCAAGCAGGTGCAGGAGTTGATTGATACCCTGCCGGAAGATTATCGCCTCGCGGTAGTCCTGCGCTACTGGTACGATTATTCTTATGCTGAAATCGCGGACGTGATGGAAACGAGCGAAAGCGCCATTAAGAGCCGTTTGTTCCGCGCCCGTAAAATGCTGGCAGATCATGTGGACGATTCTGGAATGCAAGATGAACCGCCCAGCCGTCTGATGGAGGGAAATTAAACCGTGACTGAAGAACGCTTACAACACCTGATGCAAGATGCGTTAGACGATGCACTCTCTACACAGGAACAGCGCGAACTTTCCAGCACGTTAGAAGCTGATCAGGTCGCGGCGGAAGAATTCAATCAACAGCAACGTGTCGATGATTTCCTCAACCGTCCGCCGATGGAACGCGCACCGCAACGCCTCGCCATGACCATCATGGCACGCATTGGCGCACTCGCGCATGAACAGCAACGTCAATCACAACAGATTGACGAACTCTCCGAAGCGTCCATGCAACTGGCTATTCAACTGGTGACTGTGGCGACGATGCCCTTACTGGTTGGCGCAAGCTGGATGTTGATAAACGCGCTGGCAGATGAAGAATTTATGGATGAAGTGATTACGCAAATCGCTAGCTTACTCATCATCACGTTAGATACCATGCGTGTGATTGTCGAAGAAGCAGAAGCAATCGCCGCCGATGATCCACAAACCGCGATGGCGATGATCTCCCTGCTTCCCCTCACCATGCTAGAGTTAGTCAAAGCGGTATTGGGTGAGGTGGATGAAGACGATGAAACCGACAGCGACTAGCACACCATCAAATCACACGTAAGAATGCTCAATCAACCGGACGATTCGACAAGAATCGTCTTTTGTTTTGTCGCTTCATTGTCAAACCCTTGTGTAACTTATCTACAAATTAGGCAAATTGTACCATAATATTGACTTTCACTATGGTATTTCGTACAAATTGACGTACTATTAGAGTATCCTATCTATAGAACCTTAATTCATGCCTGAAGTGGTGCCACCTTTGAAGCTCATGCCTAAAAACACGAATGCCCCTTTGCAATTCAATTACATCCCGTATCCACTCTGGCGCAGACGCACTTCCGCCCTGCTTCAATCTGTGGTGGAGCCGGTTTACAAGCGCGTCTATCCCGTCGCGGAAGATCGCAACCCGCCACAAACCGCCGAACGCATGGCGGCATATCTGGCACGTTTTGGCTTGCTCGGCACGGACGATGAACACACCATTCAGCGCATGTTGGAAGGCATTAACGGGCGAACCAACATTGAACGTGCTTCCACAGATGTGCCTGCAAGCAATCACAATACGCCAAAAACGCCCTTACGCATTCCGGCACAGTGGGAGCCGATGGAAGCGGTGATCGTCAATTTCCCGATTCTGTATCCGCCCCTGTGGGAACTGCACGCCCAGATGATCGAAGGGATCGTGCCTGTTGCCAGAGTCACCGTCACCGTTCCAACGGAAATGTGGGCATGTGCGGCGTGGCTCTATCTGCAAAATCGCGCAAAGTTGGACGACTCCCAACTGGAAAATATAAAGTTTCTCATCCTTCCCACCGATGACATCTGGGTGCGCGATTACGGACCAATCATCGGCTATGATGCGGATGGTGCACGTGTGGCGCTCGATGCCCATTACGAACGTCAAAAGCCGTTTGGCAATCTGCGTGATGACAATATGCCGATTTTGTGGGCGGCACATACGGAAACACCGCTCATCTCCTTAGACCTGAACACCGAAGGCGGCAATTTATGGTCTGATGGGCAAGGCACGCTCATCATGTCAAACGTCATTCTGGAGGTCAATCCGGCTTATGATCGCGCCGCGTTAGAGCGTTATTTACACAACATCTTCGATTATGAAAAGTTGATCCTCACGCCACGCATGGCGATTGAATCCACCGGACACATCGACCTGTTACTGAAACTCGCCGACCCTGAAACGGTGCTTGTCTCCGCGCCGACCACCCGAACCAGCGCCCAACGTCTGCGGGATACGGCTGATCTGTTCCGGCGGGAAACAAACGCCCAGAATCAGCCCTATCGTGTGATCGAACTGCCGACTCCGTCGCTGTATTTAAACTGGCTCGCCTATCCCATCCGCAGGAGTTACACCAACGCGCTAACGGTCAACGGGCGCGTGCTTGTTCCGGTCTATGGCTTGAACACCGACGAAGAAGCCCTGCGAATCTACGCGGAAACGATGCCCGATTATGAGATCATCCCGATTGATTGTGAGATCGGCGCGAATGGCGGCGGCGCGGTGCATTGCATGACGAAGGAAGTCCCTGTACGGCGATAATCATGCTATAATTGGCGAAAAGATGTGGAGCAAGGCATCTTCTGATGGCGCAAGCACGCTTACTGACAACTGAAGATTTTGAGTCGTTTATCAGTTTCCCGGATAATGCAGATCGTCGCTTTGAACTCATCAACGGGGAGGTTGTGGAAAAAATGCCGACTCAGGAACATGGCATCTGTGCGGGAAATCTCGTGACGGATATGAACCTCTGGTTACGACAGAATCCTATCGGGCGGGTTTCGGTTGAAGCACGACATCGTCCCGCAGGCGATGAACGCAATGATCGTTTACCGGATGTTTCTTTCGTGCGCGACCTCACAAAACCGGTTGTCCGGCGCGGCGCGGCGAACTTTATGCCTGATCTGGTCGTCGAGATTCAATCACCGGATGACGACCCCGAAGCCATGCGTGAAAAAGCGCGTTTTTACCTCGCCAACGGTACGAAAATCGTCTGGCTGGTGTTTATGCAGTTACGCGTGGTGGAAGTCATCACCGCGGATGGCACATGGACAGTCGGCGAAGATGGCGTGCTTTCAGGGTTGGATGTCATGCCCGGCTTTAAACTTCCAGTGAAAAACATCTTCTTCAGTCTTTAAGCGCTAAATCCAACTTCGCAATCACATCGCGCAACAGATTAAACATATACCCCTCCGCCGGACAGCCGAGTGACGCATCCGCCACATAAACCGTTTCGTCTGGTAATTCGACGATCATCCCGAAACGACCATAGGCGTTATTCAGAATATTGACGCGCCATGTTGCGCCCTGATGCACATAGTCGTGCGTTTGCTGGCTGATGCGAACCGTATCATTCAACCATGTGCCATAAATCATGCCAAATGATTGTGGAGGATTTTTCGCGGCAGACGCACGCATCCGCTCATAGAAGTGTGCCTGCAACACATCACTAAAGCCCGCCACCGCGAATTCAATTTCCACATCTTTGAGGTTCACGTTGTCGTTGATGGCGTAAAGTTGCGTGCGGAAAAGTTCCGTCAGCGTGGAGGTAAAGCCGAGCAATTCCGGCAGAGTCAGTGACGATGGAATTGCCTTCAGCACGGCATCACGAAGCGCGTTTATATCCGCGCCTGCCGTGTCGATGCGCGCTAGACCTGTGTAATCTTTCGGCTCGAAATACGCCACGCCAAAGGTTAATGGCAAATCACGCTCACGCCGGAAGGTCTTGAGGTCGATTAACGTATGGGTGTGTCCATCAATCGTGACGTGCATCAAACAACCGCCTAAGTACGGCTTTCAGGGCGGATAATTTCCAGAATTGAGCGTAAACGGCGCATATCGTTAGAGAGTAAATTCGCCAATTCACGCCCACAATTGACCATAAAATTGTAGCGTTCGTCTGGATGATACGCCATCGACGCGTAACGCAACATCGCGCCCACGAGGTCATCTGTCGGCACTTCGGAGGCGTTCAGCACGAGACGATAAAAGTTCGGCTGTTGCGTAAAATAGAAGACCTCATCGGCGGTACACAAATCCACTGAAGAGAGGCTCATCGGCGGGCGGGGTGGCAAGCTATGCACGAACCGATCAGCCGCGCCATAACCGACATTTAACACACTGATTTCCACCGGAATCATGCGATTCTCACGCTGGTCACGGAGTACATTGGCATCCACAGATTCCGCCATCACGAGTTCGCTGACCAGTAAATCGTCTTTGATTTCTACCGCGTAAATCACCCCGATGACGAACAAATCACCGGAATTGGCAACCGGCACTTTGACGAATGCGCCAAAATCATGCCGCTGATTGATGCGTCCGCTATGGGTGCCACAGGTAAAACCCCGCGTGCTGGCACGTAACACCCGCCCCACTCGATCTTGTTGAACATCTATGCTCATCAGATAGCTCCTTTTACGTAGCTGGAAGTTTGAAGGTCAAGATTATGCTGTCTACATGAACGCATCAACATGTTCGACTCATCACTCCAAACTCATCACTTCCCACATTATAGACCAAAATTTCTGTTTAGGGAGTGTTGTTAGGAAGCTGTTATCTGCATGAAAATCCGTTAAAGCTTAATTGTCCTCAAGGAGAATTCAGCTTACACTGAGAAAGAATAAATTCAAAATAAACAGGGTGGATACAATGTCGTCATCATTCCTTGCGAAGCGTCTTAAAGAACAACAGGAAAAAGAAGCGGATGCACAGGCACACCGCGATAAATCGTTTGAAGGATTTGAGGTATCGGAAGATGGAGGCGACCAGCTCGACTCTATGTTCAATAACACGCCGCCCGCACAGGACTTAAAGCAACGTCGCGCCCAAAAAGAAGCGCCACCTGCTCCGGCGAAATCTGCCGCGCCTGCAACCATGTCTTCCAAAGACCTTGTAAAATCAGCCGGTGCGTTGGATCAGGGTGAAACACTCGACACAGGCTATCGTGTGCCGCCCAAGCGTCGCACCACCCCCACCGTTAAAAAATTGCGTAAACAACTGCGTGCCAAGTTGCTGGCATTCCCGGATGAAGCCGACCAATGGACACGCAATGACATCAGCAAACAACAAATTATCCTTGAGCGCATGGATACCGTGCTTGATAAGATGAACGTCGAATTGAGCGACGGGGAATACGAAGAACTGAAAGTCGCCATTTTGAACGATATTCTGGGCTTCGGCGCGATTGAACCACTCATTCAAGATCGCAGTTATTCGGAAATCATGGTCAATGGACCGGATGTGATTTTCGCGGAATATAAAGGTAAGCTCACCGAGACTGAAATCGTCTTCGATGACAACGAACACGCCCTCTGGACTGCCCAGCGCATCGTCCGCCCATTGCAACGTTCGCTCAACCGTGCCAACCCGATGGTTGATGCCCGCCTGCCAGATGGTTCGCGTGTGCATATCGTCGCTGATCCGTCCGCATTGAACGGCACGACTATTACCATCCGTAAATTTCCTGACAAGCGCCTGACGGTGGATGACCTTATCAAGTTCGGCTCTTTTACCAAAGAAGTCGGCAATTTCTTCGAGGCGTGCGTCGTCTCTCGTTTGAATATCGTCGTCTCCGGTGGTACAGGCTCCGGTAAAACGACCCTGCTAAACGTGTTAAGTTCGTTCATCCCCGAAGATGAGCGCATCATCACGGTAGAGGACTCGGCGGAATTGCAATTGGCACAGCGCCATGTTGTCCGTCTGGAAACCGCCCCGCCCATGCCCGGCACAGAAAAAGACGGCAAGCTAGAAATTCGTGATCTGGTCAAGGGAACGCTCCGTATGCGCCCTGATCGTCTGGTGATCGGTGAATGTCGTTCCGGCGAGGCGCTGGATATGTTGCAGGCGATGAATACCGGTCATGATGGCTCATTGACCACCGTCCACTCCAACAGCCCGCGTGATGCTGTATCCCGTCTGGAAACGCTGTGTATGATGGCGGGCATGGATTTGCCGTTGATTACCATTCGTCAGCAGATCGCCGGTGCGATTCATCTATTCGTCCAGCAATCACGCCTTAAAGATGGCAGTCGTAAGGTCGTACAGGTGACGGAAGTACAGGGTATGGAAGGCGAAAGCATCACCCTGCAAGATATTTTCGTGTATCGCACCGAAGGACAACGCGACACGGGTTATTCGCATGAAGGTGGCGGCGATTTAGAGCCAACCGGATTCCGTCCAAAATTCGTAGAGCAATTCAAGCAATATGGTTTCAACCTACCGGGGCGCGTCTTCGGTGCAGGTCAATCAAAATTCTAAAATCCTCATTACGACAATAGCATATAAAAACGGACGATCTGCGTGATCGTCCGTTTTTTTGTTTACGAATATCATGAGCTGAGGTTACGCAGTTGCAATCCGTTTTGACAATTTTCCGCGATGAGCTGAAACCTCATCGCTAGTTTTCGTAAAAACCCCACTAAAGTGGGCTATTTTCATCTGGCATTCGCTAAGATCAGCCTGCTTCAGCTGGGTTTTGCTCCTGTTTAGCCAATGGGTTTGAGCCTGTGGCGGAGTAACGGAGCACAGATTTTGTGTTTCATGTCTTTGCGTAACGTCAGTCGTAAGATTTCATCACACCCTATCGACACGCTTCCGTTTTGCCTCTAATCACTCACATCGTCGCCTAAATTGCCATCAGCCGCTTTCATATCTGCCAGATGACCCTGCCAATGATGCAGGAATAATGCTTGAATTGCTTGCTCAACTGTCAAAAATCTTTGCGATGCGGGGTTAAAAACACGGTTAGAAAACTTGTTCATTGGCAAGTGTGTGATAAAATCGGCGATCCGGGCTTCATTCTTGCCAACACTTTTCATGGACGTTTCCATGACGCGCTTGCTGAACACATTTGCCATCGTATCATTGATGCCATTGAGCATTGCAGTCGGAATTTGTGGTGTAAAATTCAACAGGGACAGCTTGATGAGCCACAGTGACATCGAATCGACCATGTTCAGATGGGCAAGCATAGCCGCAGGTGACCATTTCTTATAATAGCGTGGCGTATACCATGATTCTTGCGGTAACGCGGTAAGATACGCGAGCACATCTTGATGCACCTGAGCAATTTGGGTTAAGAGCACCTGACGCTCATTTTGTCCATCAAGGAAAATATACTTTGATGTTGTTTGATCTGTTTGATCGTTAGACATTTGTTTGTTAAATCTCTCTATACTTTTTGCATGATATTACGCGCTTCACGGCAGACCGTCAAATCGTTTGGTGGAATAGCTTGCGAACACGGGCGTGAAGCGTACAATTGACGGACACACCGCTTCCAGGAGCAACTAAACGCATGGCGGACAGCCTTTTCGACAATCGGTATCGGTACGACTACATTTATCCACGCGGGCGCAGTGGCGAGACGCTTCGTGCTGTTGATACCGAACAGCGAGATCGCCCTGTGGTGATTAAGCGCCCCGCACCCAATGATGCCCCGCCAATCCGCGCCGGACAAGAAGTCAGCATCCTCAATGAGCGCAAGGCATTGCACCGTCTGGCAGGACACACCGTACTGGTTGAATTACTCGGTAGCGGGCAATTCTTCGTGGGCGGTGTGACGCATCAATACATCGTCATGGAACGCGCAGATGGCACCATTATAGCTGATCTGGTGGCGGAATTGGCATCTCAGGGAGAACGCCTGCCCCAATTGGAGATGCTGGTCATCATGGACAATCTTCTGGACTTGCTCCAGATCGCCCATGCGCGGGATATTGTCTATAACGATGTGGATGCCAAGCATCTCTTCTGGAATCGTGACGGATACCACCTGAAAGTGATTGACTGGGGTAACGCGGTCTTTCTGGAAGGCGATGAAGTGACCCCACAGGGCATTAGTCGTCAGAATGATATTCAGCAGGCGGGTGAAGTCCTCTATTTTATCTTATCCGGTGGCAGACGGGCAGAAATCCCGCGTGATGTAGGCGAAGATTTTCTGGTGAGCTTCGGGCAAGATCAAGACCGCGTGCCACAACGCCTACAGGAAATTATCAGCAAGGCGTTGCATCCCAATTTACGCCTGCGCTATCGCACCATTGCTGATTTACGCAAAGATTTAAACAGCTTTGCCACCCCGCTCGAACAAGAGCGCGATTCAATCATCAATAGCGTGACGGAACGCTTGCGCTTTAACCTCAGCAAAAACGATCTGCGCGGGTTGCTGAACACCCTCGATCCCGCTCTGGTCATTGATCCGGGCTTTCCGAAAGCGCGACATGTGCGCGATGACATCGTGAATCGTCTGCGTGATCTGGATGTTTCTGCTGATCTGGACGCGGTACGGATTTACATGGAAGGCGGCAACTGGAATCGCGCCGCCAATTTGCTGAACGAACTGGGCGAAAAAGCAGGCACGAAAACCGCAGGCACGGTCAACCTTCTGCTGGATTTCACTACGCTGTTGTTGGATGCCAACCCTGATCCCACGCCACTCGCTATACAGGATGCAATTATCCTGACGTTTGAGGGTCAGGCTCCTGCCGCCGCCCGCGTATTGCTCACCGATGAGCCGGAAGATGACGAAGACTTACGTTTGCAATGGCTCATCGCCGAGCGAATTTCGTCGCGCATACCGGAAGTGTTACTCCTGCGCCCGAATCTCTATCGGTTGGATATGGCGCTGACCTCACTCAATAACGAAGAACAGCGCAATGACGGCGGATCGCTCAAAAAATCACGCGCTTTGCTGGCAGAAATTAACCAGATGCTGGATGACCTGCCCGGCACGGATAAGGTCGATTTCTCTGCCTTGCGCGACGGCTATCGTGCGGTGGTCGATAAACTAACCGCGCTGAATAAATTATTGGCGACCGTTTCCGTGCAATTGCATCTCTCAAATCGTCGTTTGCCACTCAGTTCGCTGGATCGTGCGTTAAATGCGGCGATGGCACTAGCGGATAACATGCACGTCATCGGCAAACAAGCCACAAGTAGCCCACGCGACGCTACTGTTGCGCTGGATGGTAGCCGTGCTATTGACCCCGTTAATCCGCTGTGGGGTGAAATCAGCCGTGTTCTGAACCGTCTGTATGAATTATTGCAGTCATATCAGACCTATGTGCCCGCCGCTGATGGCTCCGACTTAGAAGCGTGGCTGATGGGCGCACATAGCGACCTCTCGCCATTTTTGGAGCGCCTGTTTGATGAAATGCTACAGGGCATGGTGGAAGGCTTACATGATGCGCGTCGTCTGTGGTCACAATATGCCATTCGCGCCCTGCAAGGCAATCGCATCGAAGCGGTGCGCTGTCTGGCAGAAGCGTCAGAAGCCGTCGGCACGATCAGCCCGACTTTAGCTGGATGGTTTAACCAGCTACGGAGCGTGGTCGAAGGCGCGAGTCATGTGGAGCGCCACGCCATTTTCGGCGGATTAGGGCGTGCGCTGGCGGATGGCTGGGAAGCGTTTGATCGGGGACGTTTGGCAGATGCGGAACGGCTTGGTCAGCAGGCGTATGATATTTCTCGCAGTGACCTTGAGCAACAAACCGCCAACCGCCTGCTAAAGCTCACCCGCCTGACGCGTGAATGGGTGGAGCGTAGCGGCGTGAACGACCTCGGACGCTCTAACGCCGCGCTCGCCGCCATTGATAAATTATTTACCGGCGATGAAATCGAAGTGCGCGAAGGTTTCGCCCGCCAGATGCCCAGCAAGGAGACTTATCTCAAGGCGATGGGCAAAGGCATGATCGAAATTTACGAACGCACCAGTAGCGCCGCGATTCGCCTGCTGTTTATGTACGATATTTTGCTCGGCACGCTAGAAGCCCATGATGGCAACCTTGAAGACGCGCAATTCTGGCGTGATGTCGCCGTGCGCGTGTTTGATATTGAACGCAGTCAACCGCATCCGGCAACGCGCACGCTGGATGAATTTATTGATCGTCGGCGTGTTATCCTTGATGCAGAACGCCAACTGAATCAGATCAACGGCAGGCACGCCATCGGCATGTTGGAATCCACCCGCCGTCAACTTGAGGACAATTCAGAGACGCGCATATTAGCCGGAGGAATCCATAGCCTGCGGGAATTAGAAGCCGGTCTGCGCGATTGGTCAGATGGTGAATTCCGTGTGGCGGGCTTAAAAATCGAAAATGCGCTTAAAGCCGTCAACGATGTGGAGCAAGCCGCGTCCATCACCTTAACCGAGTATCGCGCATGGTTGATGGAACTCAACGCCGCCGCCGCCCAACTGCATACCACCGCCCGTGAGATGCGCCAGATGATCGAACGGCGGGAACAAGCCCCCTCGCCCATCGTACGCGATGCCCATCGCAAGCTCGCCGAAACCACCCATCAAATGCTCGGTGATGAATTTGCCGCCACGCTCGATACATGGCGTGATTTATACGAGCAATTTCTCGCCGCCTATACCGATTCTAGCATCCGGCGCAGTGGACGATTGGCGCGCTTCAACGAGTTATTCCGCGCCATGTTCATTGACCGTCATCCGGCATACCCGCTATATCGTCACTGGTATGACATCACCGAAAATTCACCGGAATTCCCCGCCCCGCCGACGGATGATCCCACCCCGCGCATGGCGGAAGCAGATATTCAGGAAGAAGCCTATAGCACCCGTAAAAATGTGTTTGAGTCCGACTCATCCGACGCATATGAAGACCACGACACCCGCCAGACACTCCGTAATCGTGGCGGTCGATTCTCACGGCGCACGGTCATCGGCGTGATGTTGCTCGGACTCGTGGGCATCATCGCGGCGGTAGTGGTGTTGGGTGGAGGCAATGGCAACTCCGGCACGACGTTACTCATCACCGAAACGGCTGAAGAAAACGGAACATCGGAGGCGCTTGCATCAACGGCTGAAGTTACCGAGCCAGCGCAATCTGACGCGGACGCGACAAATAGTACCATCGGACTCACGGATTTCTCCACGCCGACGCTAATCACGCCAACAACCCGTCCCGCAACCGATACGCCATCGCCAACGGATACCGAAGCACCTACAGAAGTAGTGGCAACCAGCACCAATGCACCACCCACCGCCACACGTACGGCATCGAACACGCCGACATCAACCATCACACTCACACCAACAGCCACCTTTACGCCGACCTTGCCACCGCAGGGCTTGCAGGGCTGGCAGGATTTTCTGGCACTCGCCACCCGCATGGATCCAATGCCATGGGAACGTGAAGATTTTGAGGTGGATGCAACCGGCTCATGGCGCATGGGTACGGGTGTGGTTTCTGAAGAGGACGATATTCAAATTACGTTTCCGGCAGACGTCTTGAACACCTATTATGGCAACGGTGCGCCGTCAAGGATTCGCCGAACCGAAGCAACCGTCGCCCTGACGACCTATCTGCCTGATCTGCTGGACGAAAATCAGGTCTATTTCGGTATCTTATTCCAGAATGCCAGCGAAGACACTCAGGAAGCGGGCTTATTTGTCGAGGTGGTCGGGACGAATGTGGTCAACCTGTGGCAACGCATTAACGGGGAGAATACATTTATCCGGCAGGTATCTGTCAATGTGATTACGCCCACTATCCGGCTAGAACGGGACGCGGTTTCCGGCGGGATCACGGCATTTTTTAACAACGTGCAAGTCGGCAATCCGATGCCGTTCGCCACACCGGAAGCGGATATTTTGCCCGTGTTATTCGTGCAAAACGGCGGGGTGATCCTCAACATCACCGATTGGCGCGTGAACTTACGGTAAAAAATTTACCATTACTAAAATAATGAATCAAAAATGGGTGGCGCAAATGTGTCCACCCATTTTGTTTTATATTCAGCTTATGCGATTACTTATCGCCATGTTACCGGAATGGGCAGATCGCCTGAATTGCGGATCGCTCCGGCTTCCAGTGGCAACCATCCGGTTACATCCAACACGTCACAGCTCGCCATAATTTCGAGCCATGTGCCGTTGGAATTCTGCCCGACGACGAAGTATTCCAGATTGCCTTCAACCGTACACAACGCTGCGGCATTTTCTGAAGGAGCGATGCGAATATCGGTATCAGCATAGACGACGAAGCGTGCCGGGAACAATTCGCCCGTGACAGGCACAATCGGCACGGTGGTCAGATCACCACGGAGCGCGACATGGATATTATTCACCCAGCCCGTGACTTCGCCGACCTGTACAAACCACCAGCTACGGCTCGGGTTGCGTCCGAGTACGACCAGTTCTGTGCCG
This sequence comes from Aggregatilineales bacterium, assembly GCA_040219275.1. Lineage (GTDB taxonomy): Bacteria > Chloroflexota > Anaerolineae > Aggregatilineales > Phototrophicaceae > JAVJSU01. Next base: position 55,953 of record JAVJSU010000006.1, read on the forward strand.
CCTGCTACACGTCCCACCAGCGTATATTGCGGACCATCACCGCTACGGATATTAAGACTCGCAGTATTGACGATCAAATAGCCGTCTGTAAAGATGCCGATATTTTCTGGATTGGTCGGGCGGGGCGGATCAACATTTAACGGTACAGTCGGTGAAGTGCGTCCGTCGATAATATTGAACAATGCGCCAGCGCCGAGAAGTGTCTCATTATTGAACGGAATACCGCCACAAATGCCGAGTGTCCCGTAAATCAATTGGTCAGATAATCCGTTGCCGGCTGGACTCGTGACCGTGAGCAGAATCGGATTGGAGGCGGGTTCGGCAGAATAAGGGAAGAACACGCCACGGGTGAAGCTCAGGCGACTGCCAACCGCGATGGAGTCATCCACCGGACCAAAAATGACGTTGCCTTCACCATCAACAACGGTGATGACAAAGCGTTCTTGTCCATTACCGGTATTGTCCCGATCCAGAATGATGCCCCCACCATTGCTGGTAAAACCTTCACATCCGGCAGTCCAGCGCACATCAGCGCGACTACCGGCATTAACCACACTAAGTTGTAATATCCCGAACGTCAGTACGAGAATGGCGAGCAAAGTTACACGTTTTAAGCTCATGAGCGTCTTCCTTTTTTGGCTTCCTGTGTGCACGAATAAAGTGTCGTCGCAGGAAAAGTGTAACATCCCACCCACCCCCAACGAACTTACTTATAATAATGCGCTAAATTGCCGTTTTTGACAATTAATGCTCGGCAAAGTGGGCAGAAAGACACAGTGCATCATTCTCTTTCGTAAGCAAATTGCAACCATTTGCGTTTAGGTTACGTCTATAAAGATAACCGACGCACCCTTCCGCCGCGTTTGTGAGGATGACCTGTAAAATTGCCACGCGGATAACACCGATGTTATCAATAAGTTACGGCAACGTAGGTTGAACGTAGGGCAAGCGTCAATTACGAGGATAAAAACTGCGTTATAGTGGGTTTGTCTGATGTTAGTAGCCCCCACCACTGCATTAGATAGGCTTCCCCGTAAAGCCAAGCGCCCCGCTCCTCCCTGGGGCGTTTGGGATTCTTACTGAAGCAGTGGCAATCAAAAAGCCGCCCGAAATTTACGGACGGCTTTTGGTCTAATCATCAGGGTATACGCGCAGTTACTGCTTGGGACGTTTTAACGCGGCTTTCGCGCCCCGTTCTTCCCACTCAAAGGCGATCAATTCCCAGCCCGCATTGCCATAGGTGTTCAGTTTTTCAGTAAATTTATCGGCATCCAGAAACACATCGACCTCTTTTTGATCCTGTGCGACATCGCTATCTTGCAGGTATACGACGAGGTACTCCCATTTTGTCATTATGTTTGCTCCTGTTATTGAGTTGTTTAGGATATCCCTAACTATACCCTATCCTGAGAATCATGCTGACGCAATCATATATAGAAACGATTAAAGCTCCGGCATCTTGATGTAATCTATCGGCACGAAAAATGAGCCTTCCGTCGTCCCTTCCGGCACAGATAGCTTCAACCGTTCGTCGAGGGTCAGCGCATCAATTCGTCCATCGAAATAATTCTGGAATGCCTCGGCGACCTGAAGCACCATTTCGGCGCTTTCGTGGACGAACTCCAGACGATAATCCACGATGCCACTGGCGAGCATTTTTTCAAGATGACGGCTGGCGACCTGTGCCTCCGCGCCGAAGACCGTGTTCCTGCAACCGACATCCGCCATAACGGGATGCTCACGCCCCTGTAAATCACGCAGGGCGAGTTTGTGGCTTTCACACGGATGCCCGCAATCCTGATAACTCGTACCATCGGATAAAAAGCGACAGAACACGCAATGCTCGGTATGGAACACGGGCAAATGATGATAGGCGATGACTTCAAAGCGTTCACCACCGATGCTCCCCGCTAAGGTGCTGATCTGGTCGGCGTTCAGGTCATGCGTTGGGGTAATTTTCTCTACGCCGAGTGCAAAATAGGTCTCGGCAGACAATTGATTTGCCACATTCAGGCTAAAATCGCCGATGAGCGGATAGTTATGCTTACCCTGCAAAGCTTCCAGCAATCCACCGGAGCGCACCAGAATTTCACAATCCAGCCGGAGCAGAAAATTCACAATAGGCTGTTCCTGTGGCTTGAGCACACGCGGGCTAGCGACTCTTGGCGTGATTCCAGCGGCTTTCACCTGCTCCACCGCTGGACGCAAACCGTAGAGATGCAAATAATCCAGTGTGATGCTCTCCGGTTTGACCTGAATCGCCGCGTCGAGTTGCTCAGGTGTGCGGACGAGCAAATGCAAACGGGCGCTAGACCGATCCACGCGGGTCGGCTGTCTGGTGATTGTCGCGAGCGCGTCATCAAGCATGGTCGTTGCATCATGCGTGACAATGTCGCCAGTCGTTGATTGCAACGCGACCAATTGCTCGACAGCATCCTGACGCAAACGGTTCAAAAGTGAACTCGGAATAAACGGATCGCCGGAAAGTTCTGCCGTGACCGTATCGAGGCGGTAGGCGGTGTTTCCAAGACGACCCAATTGCTGATGCAAATAATCGGCGGTCACACTACGGCTATTGGCGCGGGTCAGCGGTTCAGGGGACATCACGTTAACCGAGTGTTCGGGCTTTTTCGCTAATGCCCATGTGAGTGTCAGCGGTTCGCCTTCATTAGCGACCACATGCACACTCACCGCTTGCCGATACACGGGCGTATTGGCTTGTGTGAAGGGCTTTCCGGCTTTATCCACGTTGACATCATGCGTGCGCCACACCCAATCGCCGGGGCGGATACGCGTAAAATCAATCGCGCCGTTGCCAAAATAGAGCGCAAATCGCTTGCCGATGGGGTCAATCTCGTAGATGCGCCCGCCCTCTTCGTCAACTTCGGGGCTACGCCAATCCGCCGCGTCGAAGACAATGCCATCACCTGCTTTGAGCGGTGCGATGTCCTGCACATCGGTGGGTTCGATGACCACATGATCGCCATAAACCTGCGCCACCCGCGCACACAAAACTCCGCGATGACGCGGCGAACGTCCAGAAACAACGGTCTGATGATTCGTGCCGCCGATAAAATGTGCGCCCAAACCCCGCGAATAGACCTGCTCGATGGCGATTTCTTCCTGCGGCGTGACCGGATTCGCCAGATTATCCCACGCGGCATCGACTGCACGGCGATACGCGTCGGTGGTCAGCGCGACGTAATTTTCATCTTTGTAGCGCCCCTCGATTTTCAGCGCGGAAATGCCAATCTCGACGATTTCCGGCACTTGATGAAGCGCGTATAAATCGCCCGGAGACAGCAAATAACGCGCATCTTCTAATGGCTTGAGCACATCATCGACGATCAATTCATAGGGCAAACGGCACGCCTGTGCGCACTTTCCACGATTAGCACTGCGCCCGCCCCACGCTTCCGATGAAAAGCACTGACCGGAATACGAGACACACAGCGCACCATGCACGAAAATTTCTAGCTCACAATCGTTCTGCTCACGGATAGCGCGAATCTGCTTGAGCGACAATTCACGCGCCAGCACCACACGATTCACGCCGAAGCGTTGCGACAATGCCACGCCTTCCGCGCTGGTGATGCTCATTTGTGTACTGCCGTGAATATCAAGCGTCGGGGCGATTTGATGCGCCAATTGCGCCATGCCCACATCCTGCACGATGATCGAATCCGCGCCACTTTTAGCGATTTGCTCAATCGTCTTGACCGCTTCGCGTAGTTCATGGTCGAAAATCAGCGTGTTAAAGGTGACATAGCCTTTCACCCCGCGACTGTGCAAGGTTCGCATCACATCCGGCAATTCATCCAGGGTGAAGCCGACTTTTGCGCGGGCGGTAAAGTGCTTTAATCCGAAGTAGACCGCATCCGCACCGGCTTCGATGGCGGCGTGTAATTGCGGGAAATAGCCTGCCGGACTCATAATTTCAGGTTTTATGTGCATCGTCAAAATCAATCAATCTAGAGGACGTTTCACACGATCCGAACATTATTCAGATCGTGATGAGCATTATCGCACAAGTCCGGGGAACTGTCAGTAGTGTGGTAGTTAGGATGTCCGGCAATAGGTTTTCAAAAAGCGTTCTTCTGCTTCCGGCGTGCCCATCAAGATCAGATTGGTGTTTGAAGGCAGTGGCTCATAAGGGTCAACCATCAATTCAGCATGTCCGTCGGATTGCAATGCTACCACAGTACAGCCGGATTTTTTACGGATGTCTAACGCCGCAATTGTCTTGCCAACTAAAGAAGCAGGCACTGGCATCTTAAAAATCTCCAAACCCTCTGCAACCATCAGGATATTATTACGCCCAATCAGGTTAATGATGGAGTTCGCCCCGGTGGACGCATAAGACATCACGAAATCCGCCCCGGCACGGTGTAGGGTGCTGATATTCCGCTCCAACCCCGCCCTGCTGATAATTTGCGTATCCGGGCGCAGACGACGACAGTAAATGGTCAGGTAAACGTTCATATCGTCATCATGTGTGGTGATGAGAATGGTAGATACTTCATGAATCCCGGCTTCTTCTAGCACTTCGATATCCGCCGCATCACCCACCACGTACTTATCCGCCATTGAGGTTCTCACCCGATCGGATGATTTCTCTACAATCCGGTAATCAATCCCTTTTGAGATTAATGCACGTGCAACCGCCCGCCCAACGCGTCCACCGCCGATAATTAAAGCATGTGAAGGTGTACTGATTTCTTGCCCAAACAGGACGTTATATTGGTCAATCGCCGCTTTAGAGCCAGTCAGCATCAGAGTTGTATTATCCGTAATCTGTATATCCGGTGTCGTCAGTTGGAACTTGCCACGTTCCCAGATACCCACCACATTAACCCCGATTCGATTTCGCAATTGGCTTTCCTGCAAGGTTTGATTCACCAATGATGTCCCCCGCACCGCCGCCTCCGCGACAACCAACTCATCAAATTGCCCGACGATGTGCGCTGTTGTCGCATTGTGAACAACTTGTCGCCCCAATGCCTGCCCTAATATCTCCGCAACCTGAAGCACATGAGAGCACCCCGCCAGTTCCAGAATATCGACTGCCGCATGGTCATTGGCAACCGCAATCATCCGCACCGTTTCGGAAATTTCTCGTACAGTAAACGCCACATTTGCATTAACCTGATCGGACGCAGTGGAAGCAACAAACAAGGCTTGATCTACCCTTGCGTTCTGATATGTAACGGGATCATCCAGATCACCAAGCATGATCTTATAGCCCAGATCATGCAATCGTAGTGCCTCTGACAAGTCTGAAACGAGGATGACATAGGGGTGTTGATATTGCTTCAATTTCTCAATCAATGTTTTTGTAATAGGATCGAAGCGCGTCAGGATCGCATGATCGCGTGTGTTCTCCGGCAGTTTTGTGGGGGCGCGGGCGGCTTCCTGAGCACGCATCCAGGGTGCATAGAAAAACTCGATAAAGGTAAATGGTAATAAGATAAGAAAAAATATAAGCCCGCTGAGCAGGACGATACTAGAAAACACTTTGCCGAGGTCGGAGTTAAACGTAATATCCCCAAAACCCAACGTAGACATCACAGTAAGCGTCCAGTACACGCCGGTGATCCAGCTTTCAGAACGCCCCTCATATTCCATCACATAATGAAATATGACGCTATACACCCCCACTAACCCCGCGATAAGCACTAAAAATCGAAACAGGGCAAATACATCCAGGCGCGTTGGGCGGTCTTTTACAAATTGGAGAAGAATGGTCATCATTGATTTCATAATGCCATTATAAGGGGTTTTAATCACGCATTAAAGGACGTTCTATTCCACTGGCTCAAAATGCAGAGCCGCCAGCATCCCCCACGCGGACTCCGGCGCGGCTTCATAAATGGCGACATACTCGGCAAGTGCTTCGTCGGGACGATTAAGTGATTCTAGTGCTAGCGCTCTCCAATAGGCAAGATATGGCGAATAATCGGCATACAGAGCTTCCGGCTGAGCGAAAATCAACTCGATATCCGCTAAAAGAGATTGATAGTTTTCACGCCGTGCATATTGATATGCGTCGAATGCCACAAACCTATAAACGTCAGGAATTCTCGTTTCTGATGTAGGAAACGCTGTGGGTTCTATGCCCATTACTGGTCGATAATCGCAACCTGCCTGCTTAGGATCTGGTAGTGGAAAATAACGCGGATCCGTATTTTCATGACCGAAAAAGAAATTTTGAGGTGTCCACTCATAGGGATTGGTGTATTCATCGGGCGTAGCACGGTTAATCTCGCTGAAAAAATCATAAGCGGTCTGGCACATCGCTTCTGGCTGATCGCTTCCCGCTTGAAGACGCATAACCAATTCCCCCATTTGCCCGGATGGTTCAATCATGTCTAAAGTGGTCTGCACTTCCTCCAATTGACCATTCAGCGCATACGACAACACCAAACGCGCAACCAGATATTGTGCCATTTGACCATCAAATTCCGGCAAAACACGCGCATAAATTTCTACCGCTACTTCATAATCGTAACTTATAAAGGCGTTACCGGCTTCTCGTAGATCACACCAGACAGAATTGTCATATGTCGTTGTACTGTCCAAGGTATCCTCTAGCATATTTAGGGTATCAATCCGTGTAATCTGACAGTTCCAGCCGTCTAGCCATGTATAAACCATCTGAATATTCTCAGGATTTTCGGTCTCGAATTCGACAGATGCTGTGTTGTTTTGCGCCATTGGTATACAATAGCCAAATAAATCGCCTGCACGGTTAACAAGTTCTCCGTTTTCGTGGGTAACAAAATATAAATCGCCACAGGATGCCCAATAACCATACCCATCGCCTTCAAAAATAATGTCATCGCCACCATCACCATCTAAATCAACAATGTCAATAACGGCGAGATGTCCACTTTCTGACATTCCTCGTGTGACAGCATCATCCAATAATCCAACAATCGGCAAGGGCAATAATTGAATATTTTCGTTGTCGAGAAGCACATAAAATTGTCTCATGCTCCATGTATCATGAACTTCAAGCAGATGCTCCTCAACGCCGTTGCCATCAAAATCCACAGGAGTAGAAATAACGTCAAAATTTCCAATCGTAAACTCATCCGGCAGATTGCTCATTTGCGACTCCCGTAAACCCGCAGTCAGCATCGCCTCAAACCAACTACTTACATCAATAGGAAGGTGTATATCAGGTCCAATAGCGACAGAGGTCTGGAATGCTTCAAGCGCAGAAAATGGTAGGTTGGTAAGATTGGTGGTGGCATAGCGTAGTGAAAATTCTTGCGCGACGATCTTGCGAAGGGAGCCATAGAAATAGGAATCACCCTCGGTAAATGCCTGTTCAATCACTGCCGGAACAGTGCGCATATACGCCTCCGCGTCGGGTTCGCGCAGGCGATAGTCGTCGTCATCGGCGCGGGCGGGGAGAGTTACAGCGATCAGCAATAGGAGCGTCAAAAGAATCAGTTTTCGCATGGGAGAGTCCCGGTTAGTTAAAGCTCGTTGACCTATCATACCGCGTAAATGGGGATGTTTGACGCACGATTGGCTGACGGTTTGGCAACGCTCTCGCCGGAAACAAAAAACGCGACTGCATGAGTCACGTTTTTGAGGTTGTGGGCAATAGAGGACTCGAACCTCTGACCTCCTCGACGTCAACGAGGCGCTCTAGCCAACTGAGCTAATTGCCCTAGATATTGGCAAATATACAGCATCGTACCCTGTTTTGCAAGGGCATCTCGGAGTCATTTGCCAATTTTGTGTCCTGTTTTTGCGTGCAGGAATTGTCCTATTTCATCGCCATCGTCATGACGGTGCGGGTGCGTTTGGTCATCGTCCGCATCACATGGAGCGCGAAGGTCGGCGTTTCATGCACCAGAAACAGAAATTTGCTCTCGTCGAGCTTGACGATTTTGCAATCTGTTTTGGCGATGGCGCTGGTGGTGTGGGGACTCTCATCAATCAAGGATTTTTCCCCGAAGATGCCACTTTTGACGACTGTTTCCAGCAATTCACCATTAAACATCAGGTCAACTTCGCCATCCTGTATCCCGTAAAGGAGATCATCAGGATCACCCGCAGAAAAGATAATATCACCCGCTTTATAAGATGTCGCCTCTTTGATGTCCCGAAAATAATCGAACTCTACCATGCGTTTGCCGCCTCACTTCATTTTAAATAACACGTTACAATTTTGATAACGCTCTGCAATCTGCTCATTCATAGCCGGACGGTGTTAGGGAATGTTTAACATGGTGTCAACGGGTGATTAAGGACAAGCAACTACGCCCTAAAATCAGCCATAATCACCAAAAACGGAACGCCGTCCAGATAATTTACAAACTTATTACACTTTTCTACATCTCTCTTAAGGTTTCTACACGATTATTTCACAGATCATGTTCGATATTGTGAAGGATTTTATCTTCACGTCGCGCATCATTCTCATAACAACCACACAGAAACAGGAGATTTTATGAATCGTACACTTGTCTTGATCGCCGCCGCACTCGTTATTTTCGGTGTCGGCACAGGCTTCGGATTTATCTTGAACAATGCCCTGCTCGCCGGAGATGGTGAAGCCAGCGAACCGATCAGTGCGCCGACGCTTGATCCGAACGTTGTGCCGACCATGAGCGTCGCGCAATTGTCAACACAAAATGCAGTTTTGCAGGCACAACTTGAAACCCTCAGCACACAGATCGCAGAGCCGGTTGAAGAGATGCCCGCGATGGAAATGACCGAAGACATGGCGGAGATGGCAGGCGCAACCGAAGAAGTTACTGAAGAAGCCGCTATGGAAACGGACTCATCTGCACAGACTGCTGATGATGATTCAGCCGCTGAACGGTCACTTTTCCGCATTGATACCACGCAATCCGAGGCACGCTTCAACATTCAAGAAACGCTACGGGGCGAACGCATTACTGTCGTTGGCACAACCGAGCAGGTGGCGGGAGATGTTGTCGTTGATTTCGGCAATCCGGGTGCATCGCAGGTTGGCACGATTCGCATCAACGTGCGGACGATAGCCACCGATAGCAGTTTCCGTAATGACGCGATTCGTGGGCGTATTCTGCAATCCTCGCAGGATCAATTTGAATTTTCCGAATTTGTCCCGACAGACCTTATCGGATTGCCGGAAAGCGTCGCGGTGGGCGACACGATCACATTCCAGATCGTCGGCGATTTGACCATCCGTGACATCACTAATAACGTGATATTTGATGCGACAGTGACCGTCGATTCCGAAACGCTGATTTCCGGTCTGGCATCCACGACGGTGTTCTATCCAGATTACAACCTCGTGATTCCGAGTGTGCCGCAGGTCTCTGATGTTGCTGATGATGTGGTGCTAGAAATCGAATTCGTGGCGACATTGGTCGAAGAATAACGCACGCACAGCACAAAAAGTAATGTCCGACAGGGTGATCTTGTGATTGCCCTGTTTTCATGATTTTCTGGCAAAAATACGATGATAAATGCGCTGAAATAATAAAAAACATGATGGACAGGTTAAATTTATGATTATTTTATTCAAATCCGGCGATTTTATGGTATAGTGTCCCAAACAGGACGCGCTTTTCAGGCAGGCGCACTTAACCTGTGATCGACTATCATGTGTTAAAAGGAAAATGGACTCACTATCTGACATACCCTCTATACTTGCCGCCACTGCACCGATTACCGGCGAAGCGACAGGTACCATCGGGGGACTGCTTTTTTACATTTCTATCGCACTTGGAATTTCATTTCTCTGTTCGATCCTAGAAGCCAGTCTTCTTTCTATCCCACCCTCTTATGTGGAAACTCAGGCACAAACAGGTAGCCGTGCGGGGCGTTTGATGCAAAAGCATAAGCTCAACGTCGAAGCGCCGATTACGGCAATCCTCACGCTAAACACCATCGCCCATACCGTTGGCGCGGCAGGTGCGGGTGCACAGGCGGTTGGGGTTTTTGGCAACGAATTCTTTGGCATCATTTCTGCCATCCTCACCTTTCTCATCCTCGCGTTTTCCGAGATCATCCCGAAAACATTAGGTACGCTCTACTGGAAACAACTTTACGCATTCACCGCCTATGTGATTCAAGGCATGATTATTGTGTTGTATCCCGCAGTGTTGTGCTTTCAGGCGATGACGCGCTTACTTGCGCCGGATCATAAAGCCATTACTGTTACACGCGCTGAGATAGAGATGATGGCGGCAATTGGCGCGACAGAAGGCACGCTGAAAGAGAACGAAGGACGCGTACTAAAGAACTTGCTCAACCTCGGCAAGGTGCAGGTTGGCGACATCATGACCCCGCGCACGGTGATGCTAGCGTTCAAAGATGATATGACCGTCGGCGAAGTCATCAACCAACATGCTATGCTCAATTACTCACGTATTCCAATCTACAAAGAAAATCTGGATGACATTACCGGATTCGTCCTGCGCTATGACATCCTCAAGCGCGTGGCATCCGATCAGCATGATGTGCCGTTAAGTGACCTCAAGCTAGACCTTCATCCCGTGCCGGAAACCTTACCCGTTTCCACCGTGTTGAACGAATTCATGGCGCGTAAACAACACATTTTCCTTGTGTTTGATGAATATAGCGGCACAAGTGGGATCGTCACGATGGAAGACGCGGTGGAATCTCTGCTCGGCATCGAAATCACCGACGAATCTGACCTTGTGGCGGATATGCGGAAGCTCGCGGAACAGCGTTATACGCGCCAATATGCTCTGCTGAATCCGGTAGTCCCCTCGTCCACAAATGGCGGGAGCGCCGGAACATATGCGAAGGTCTCCATGAACAATCGCACAAACGGCGCAACACCGGATACCACCTCCGCAGAATCGGCGTAAGCCTAAAATTCAATCACTACTCGACGGAGATGTTTTGATAGCATCTCCGTTTTTGATTCATAATCATGTCCATTTTTTCATAAATATTTCAGATGACTCATACCTACGATGTGTTATAGTTCTTTCAAGTGACGTAAGAGTGTTTGAAAAGAGTTTCAAATGCGGAAAATTATGCTTTTTATGCTGTGTGCTTCCCTCTTGATGATCGTGCCATCCTCTAGCGCGGCGAACATAGATTGCGCTGATGGCACGAATGACTCGGATGTGATTACGTGCTTTGATCCACTATATAACTTTGGCTTTAACACGGGCTTAGGTGAGGACACTGTTCATGTCAGTAATTCCACCCTTTGGATGGGATTTACCGATTATACGATTGAAAATCCGGGCGGAAATTTAAATCTGATCGTTGACGGTAATTCGGTACTTTACTCAGACTATACCGTTCAGGTGTTCTCAATGGGTAACGTCACAGCTGTTATAAAGGATAATTCGATCATTGATGGTGCCTCTTATAACGAATTTATCCGGACTCAAAACGCGAGTGTCCATCTCACCATACAGGATAATGCCATGTTGGGTGTCATGCCGTTTTTGAGTATCGGTATACAGTTTAATGATTATCTAGGGTTATTTGATAACGCTCGGGTTTTTGGTCTCATCGAACTCGGTGGAGGCGATGATCTCATGCAAATTGGTGGGAGTCCTCGATACAACGGCCCCATACGTGCAGGTGATGGATTCGATACACTTGAACTTCAGGCGGATTCTTCTGAAGAACGCGATCAAATCAATGCTATCTTAGCAGGCAAAGACCCCGCCAACGATAGCATTGATTTTCACGGAAAACAGTATAGATGGGAAGAATTTGAGCGTATTATCGCCACATATACACCACCGTCGTCGGAAGGTGTTGAAGCCTCACCCGCTATTCTGGACAATCGTATCAACCGCACTATCTGGGATGTCGCCGCACCGGTTGCTGTCTATCAGAATGGGGATGTGATTGATATTTACGCCATCAATCCCAATACTGATATTGGCACTCTGCTTATTCGCCTGAATATTGCTGATTTACGCGACACGCAAGCAGACAACAATCCGATTGAACTTGCCAGCGCGATCATCCCCTCGACAGGGCGTGAAGTGCGTGTGTTTTTGCTCCCATCGGGCGAACTGCAACTCAACAGCACCTACTATGATCTGACTGATTGGAAACCGTATGTGATCGTCTGGACACTGGATAATCCAGCAGGGTTGTATCATCTTGACCGCTAAATTGATGCGGGCGAGTCTAATGATGACTCGCCTTTTTTGAAGCAACTATTCCCACCGTTTTCCCCACGCAATGCAGACAAAAAACGCCATTTGGGTATGATTAGGCGATGTTGGCAGGCAAGCGAGCACGGGAACACACACATGGACACAGCCGTTTTTGACGTGCAACACATCAGCAAACGTTATGGAGACGGATTGACCGCAAATGATGACCTCTTGTTGACGATCGGACGCGGAAAAATCTGGGGATTGTTCGGTCCGAATGGCGCAGGCAAAACGACGCTTGTACGGCAGATGCTCGGATTACTCAAACCAACAGGCGGGCAGGTGCTATTTCATGGGCGCGATGTGCTGACTCAGCCACAAAATATCTCCACGCAAATCGGCTATCTCCCGCAGAGCAGTAGCGCATTTTACGATTTCACCGCGCAGGAATCGCTGTATTTCACCGGACGGTTGCGCGGGATGACGCATAGCGCGGCACAAGCACAGACGGAACAGTTCATTGCTACATGGGAGTTTGAGCACATCCGCAAAAAAGTTTTCCGGCGTTTATCCGGCGGGCAACAACGGCTGGTGCAATTGGCGGCAATTTTGATGGGCGACCCACAGGCACTGGTGCTGGATGAGCCGACCAATCACATGGACCCTGCTTATCGGCGGATGGTCTGGGGGCATCTGCAACGACTCAACGCGCAAGGCGTGACGATTCTACTGGTGACGCATCACATCCTCGAAGTTCAGAACATCGTCACGGATATGGCGATCATGGACGGCGGACGCATCCTTGTGCAGGGTACGCCGGATCATCTGCGCGCACAATTGGATGATCGCGTACATCTTGACCTCAGCGTGACCGATGGCGCGATTCAGCATCTGCAAGACGATATTCGCCCTATGCTGGAACAGGTGGACGCGCTCCGCTGGCGCATGACCATCCCACAACAACAGGCAAACGGTATCATCGGACGCATCACCAACTCCATCCCATCAGGTGATTTGATCGACCTCCATTTGCATCATATCAGCTTAGAAGATTATTACCTGAGTATTGTGAAATAAATCCAAAGACATACAATCCTTCGATAACAATATAACAACAAATCTTAATCATCTGGGAGATATGAGCATGTTACAAAATATCAAGAAGACACAGCTATTTTTCGCTCTTATGTTAATCGCTCTGCTGGCAATGGCAGTGGGTTTGGTTTCCGCCCATGAAGGACGTGAAGTCGGCGACTATCAACTGGTGTTCGGCTGGCGCAACGAACCCGCGCTGGTCGGCTATCCGAACGGACCGGAAGTGATTATCAGCCTGCACGAAGAAGGCGAAGAAGTTGATTTCAGCGCAATGGACATCAACTTACAGGTGGAAGTAACCTTCGGACCGGCATCCCGCACTGTTGATCTGCGCCAGCAATTTGGTGCGCCGAATCGTTACATCGCCGACCTCATCCCCACCCGTCCCGGTGATTATAGTTTCCGCGTGTTTGGCAATATCGGTGATACAGAAATTGACGAAGTATTCACCTCCGCAGATGGTCAATTCAGCAGTGTCGAACCCGCCGGCGATATTCAATTCCCGGAAGTAGACGCGACTGTAGCGGAACTATTGGCACGCATCGAAGCGTTAGAAGCCCTGATCGCCGAAATGCAAGGAAATTAGTGCAATATCCGCGCTGAAAACCTGAAATCGTTCTCGTGGGGGGCAAGAAATTGCTCCCAATCCATCATTTCTTAAAGTGCACTAGGGATTTTAACCATGCGTCGTCTGTGGAGTGTCTTCGCGGTAAGTGTTTTTGTGATTGTAATGTGCTTTCTAAACGTGCGCCCCGCACAGGCACACGCCAATCTGTTAGAGGCACAACCCACAGCGAACACGGTGTTACAAAGTGCTCCACAGGAAATTCGCCTCACGTTCAGCGAAGCGTTGGAGGCACAATTCAGTCAGATTGACCTCTATAACGCCGCCGGAGATCAGCTAGAAACGTCTCCGGCGGTGGTTGATTCCACAGACGCGCATGTTTTGATATTAGCGTTAGACGATTTGCCCGATGGCATTTACACGGTGGCATGGCGTGTGGTTTCTAGCGTGGACGGACACACCACGCAGGGCAGTTTTCCGTTTAGCATCGGCGTGACGCTGGATAATGCCTTCGCGCTCGACGGTGCAAATACTGCCCTTCCGGTGGGCAATAGCCTGATCCGCATGGTTAACCTGCTCAGTCTGGCGCTGATGGTCGGCAGTGTGGGTTTCTGGCTGTTCGTATGGTCGCCTGCTAAATTCGCCGACGCGCCACAATTCGTACTCCGTATGGAGCGTTTAATGTGGCTTGGTTGGGGCTTCGTCGGGGTGACGAGTGTGCTCTTACTGGTCATGCAAACGGAAACGATTACCGGAAAATCGTTTTTCAACAGTTTAGATGCGCTGGATACCGTACTATTTGACTCACGTTTCGGGCGTTTGTGGGTGTTGCGCGTCGGCGCATGGATATTATTTGGCGCGGTGTTGCGTTTTGTGAACAGTCGTGACCTTTCATATCGTCTGGCGTTCGTGGCGGGTTTGGGCGTATTGCTCACGCAGAGTTTATACAGCCATGCGGGTGCGGCAGAGGATGCGTTTGTCGCCGTACTGGTTGATGGCTTGCACCTGAGCGCGATGGCGTTTTGGGTAGGCGGGCTGATCCAATTTTTGAACATTCTGCCCCTCGTGCGAAAAGATGACACCGCGAAAACGGGCGTGCTTGTCGCGCAATTCTCGATTTATGCACGGCTCGGCGTGATTGTGTTGATGCTCACCGGAATATACGCGACGTGGTTGCAGGTTGGCTCAGTCGATGCGCTCATCAACACCGATTACGGACGTGCCTTAATCATCAAATTGGCGCTGATTTTGCCTTTGCTGGCGATTGCCGCCGTGAATTTATTCATGACGCAACGTGGATTGACTCGCGATGAAGCGGTGTGGAACGGGCGTTTACGCAAGCTCGTGAGTGCAGAAATTGTGCTGACTGTGCTCATACTCGGCGCGGTGGGTGTGATGACCTCGATTGAACCGGCGCGCAGTAATTATGCAAAAATCAGCGCCACGCCGGAAAGTGCCGATTTTTCCGCGCAAGCCACTGTCGATGATTTACAGATCGACTTCACTGTGTCGCCTGCTTATACCGGAGAAAATACGTTTATCCTGCGCCTCTCCACCACAGACGGCGCACCTGTGAACGATGCCTCGCTCATTCGTCTACGCTTTACGCAACCTACAGGCGACCTCGGTGAAAGTGAATTACGCCCTGAATTTATCGGCGATGGCGTGTATCAAATCAGTGGCGCGAACTTGAGTCTGCCCGGTGATTGGCGCATCCGCACAACGATTCAACGCCCCGCTGAATATGATGCCGTGACTGATTTTACGCCGGGCATCACCGCCCCACCACCACCCCGCCTCATTGATCCTGGGCCATCAGAAAATGGGCGACTTTCTGCGGCGCTTCTGGTGGGTCTTGGGCTGGTCGCGCTAGGATTTTTGACCTTTCCACAACGGCGAACGCTGGCTTCAGGTGTGCTGGTGGGCGGACTCATGATTTGTGTCATGGGCGTTGAACCGCGCCTTGCTGAAAGTCTTGCTGAAAATACCGCCAACGCGGAAAATATCACGATTGCCGAAACCCTACCGGATAACGCACCGATTCGCCTCATCACAGGCGGAAATTTACCCACGCCGATGCTCATTACGGCAGGCGGAGATTTGTTCCAATCGGATGGCGACACATGGGATCGGGTCAATTTCGTTGGTCATGTGAACGACCTATTTGTTGAAACCAACGGCGGGCAATGGTTGGCGGCGGATAACGGCGTTTATTTCCGTGACAGCGCGGACGATACGTCATGGCAACTCGTCAATCCCGCGCCATCGAAAACGTTGATTTCCACACACGGCTATTTGTATGCACTTGGCGCGGGCGACATGGTACGTATCCAACAGGGGAGCAACGCCTTAACCAGCGAACCGCATCTGCTGGACGTGCCGGAAAGTGACGCACCGAGCAACCAATTCGTGATGCTCGGTAATCATACGCATGTTTTACACAACGGGCGCGATGTCTTCCTCAGCAGTGATCTCGGCTTAAGCTGGCAGGCATTAAATGCGCCTGAATCGGTTACCCTGATTAGCGATGATCCAAACGGCAACCTGCTGGCGATTACGTCCACTGAAATTTTGCGCTGGAATTGGAGCACCGCCACATGGGGAAATCCCCTGCCCCTGCCGGAAGGCAACTCTGTCACCGATATACAGATTTTCCAGAATCGCTTATATGCACTAGCAAACGGACAGGTTTACTCACAGGTCGGCGCGGATTGGGAGCGACTCGACGTGAACGAGGATGCACAATTTACTGATCTCGCACAACGCTACCCCAATGTGCTGTTTGCACTGGATGCGATCAATCTTCAACTGTGGCAGATGACCGCCAGTGGCACATGGACAGTCACGCCCATTAATGTCGGCGCAAATTAGGAGACACTATGTCGCTTGTAACCAACTTGAACATTTTGCTGAGGATGCAATTCGCCAGTTTGCGCTGGTTCTGGGCATCGGTGATGGTCAATAGTTTTGTGATTCCGCTGTCATTTCTGGTGATCTGGTACTATTTCGCGGAAGGAGTCGCCAGCACCGACACGATGATTTATTTTCTGGCGGGGAACATCACACTGGGCTTGCTTTTCGGCAATATGAATCGCGTCGCTAGCCGCTTCGCATTTTTGAAAGATACCGGCGCGCTGGATTATTACGCCACCCTGCTCACCAATAAAACCCTGCTGATTTTCTCGGTGACGCTGGTCTTTTTACTGGTTTCATTGCCGGGAGTGATCGCGGGATTGATCGCCGGAATCATCTTGCTCGATGTGCCGATTAGCGTCCATCCCATGCTCGCCGTCGCGCTGATTCTCGGCTCGTTCTCGCTCTCGACGATGGGCGCGGTGATCGGTGTTTTCAGTCGTTCGTTTGAGCAATCCATCACGACGACGCAACTGTTCACACTCGGCTTGATGGTGCTTTCGCCCGTTTTTGTGGAAGTAAACCGCCTGCCGCTCATCCTGCAATGGACGAGTCGCCTTGTGCCGACGACCTACACAGTGCAAGCCGTCCGCGATGCGCTCATCTCAGATTTAGGGGTGAATTTCTGGCTGAATCTTGCGATACTGGTGCTGTTTAATATCGGGGCGCTGTGGGCGGTGCATCGTCGCATGGAATGGCGTGCCTGATGATTTCGTAAGAGTTAGGCGGGTCGTCGTATGTCAAGAAAATTTTTCTACGGATGTTTCATCGTGTTTTCATCAGTGCTATTTGGGCTTATCATTAGCGCACAAGCCGATCTGACCGCCGCCCTCCGCACGGAAACACGCCTCTATCAACAGCCGGATGCCCTCGCGCCCTCGTTCGCCACGTTGGATGCGGAAACTGACATCACCATTTTAGGTCGTACAGAAATTCCGATGTGGGTGCTCATTGAAGCGGGCGAATTAAGCGGATGGATGCCTGCGGGTGTGGTCGCTTTGTCGGAAAACGTGACTCTGCTGGATTTACCCGTGCGTGACTCTGTGGTCGCCATCCCTGACGGCACAGAAGTGGTTATCGCAGAGACCATGCGTGCCTATACCGAGGATGAACGTCTGCTCGGATTCATGGATATGCTACTGAACACGCCCATTTTCTATAACATGGATACCGACACGCTGGATGCGATCTTCGCTGAGGGACGGGCGCTCGGTAATCGTGCCGATGTGTTCACCAAAGTTGGCGACAGCGACACGACCAGCGGGGATTATCTGCAACCTATCGGGCTAGGCGCACAATATTGTGAACTCGGCAGTTATGACTATCTGCAAGCGACAATTGACCTGTATTCCACCCCACCACTCAACGGCATCCGCACGTCATTTAGCAATACCAGCGTCGCCGCGATTAATGGCTTGACGATGGTCGCCGCGCTCGATCCATTCTGGACGGATTCGCCCGCCTGCAACAACGGTGAATCGCCTCTCGCCTGCGAATATCGTCTGGTAGAGCCGAGCGTATCCGTGATTATGCTGGGACGCATGGACGTGACCTATTTTGATGCGGCGTTTTATCGTGAGAATGCGGTGCGCGTCATCGAAGACTCGATCAGTCGCGGGGTGATCCCCATATTGACCACGTTCGTCGTCCTGCCGGATAACTTCGCGTGGGAAAACTCCATCGAATTCAACGCCACGCTGGTTGATCTGGCGACAGAATACGACATCCCGCTGATTAATCTGTGGCGGGCGGTGCAACCTCTGCCGCGATTTGGCATCGGACCGGATTTAACCCACCTGCACCATCAACTCGACCAATTCTGTAATTTCACCGGCGCAGAAACCGAACTCGGCGGGACGCTCCGCAACTTGCTCACGCTTCAGGCGCTTGACCTGATTAGGCAGAGTACACTAAACTCAGAGTAGCGAGTATGAAATTCTACTAGGAGAAATCAATGAAAGACCTGTTTCCGGGATATTATCAACGCACAGAAGGAGAACTAGATAAATTATGGTCAGAAGCAACCTTTGTTTTTGATACAAACGTCTTGTTGAATCTATACAGATATTCTCCTGATACAAGTAAAGAATTTCTTGGTATTCTTGAAAAATTAGCCGAGCAAGAAAGATTATGGATACCCTACCAAGTGGCTTCAGAATACCAAAAACATCGATTGTTCATTGCCAATGAAGTCACAAATACCTATGAGCAGATCAAGAATCACTTGGATGCTAAAAACAATGAAATCAGAAAAATATTTGGTGATTTACAGAATCGAATTCAATCAAATTTAGACAGTTTGTTTGAAAATCTTGATGGTGCGATTGAGCAACTAAAGGATGAGATCGAAACCGAAAAACAAGCTCACCTTGAATGGCTTGCTGAGGATGAACTAACAGACAAACTAGCTGAGTTATTCAAAAATAGAGTTGGTGCATCCTATTCCTTTGATGAGTTAAAGGAAAAATATTCTCAAGGCGGAGAACGATTTAAAAAATTCACACCTCCCGGCTATGCGGATATGCAAAAGGGCGGTACAGCTCAATATAGCGATTTTATTATCTGGTCACAAATCATCAACTTTACAAAAATCAATAAAAAGCCTGTTATTTTTGTAACTGACGATCAAAAAGAAGATTGGTGGACAATCGTAGGCGAAAAACGTATTGGTCCCCGTTCCGAACTCATTATAGAAATGACAAAAGAGACTTCTCAGGAATTTCATATGTATGTTCCTGATAGAGACTTTCTCGAAGAAGCTAGGCAGAAGTTAAGTGTTCAAATCACTGATGATGCGTTAGAAGAAGTTGAAACAACATTGGAGCGATATTCAGAAAGATCTAATTTCATGTCATCCGCCATCGAAAATATATTTTTGGAAAGTTTAGAAGACCAAATTATTCCGGCTATTTATACAGAAGAGTTGCTTAATATCGCCAAGAAGTTAAACCCTTCGGTAAAGAGCTTTATGGATATTGATCCCAATATCATGTACACGAGCCTTAATATAATGCATAATAATCAATACCCGTGGTTGACTGGAGCATTACCCAATAGTATTGGCGAAGTCGTTAACCAAATTGGTATACAACCCTTAAATTTTGGACTAGACACAAAAGTTACCATCCCTAATTATTTTGCCAATCGTTTTGACAAAAATGACAATTTACTTAGCGACGTTGAAACATCTGAAGCAGAACAAGATGCACCAGTCGATTCTGTAGAAGACGACTAATTGATAACCCCACCTTCCCAAATTGGAACGTCCGGCGGATAATCCGTGACTTTGTAGGTAACACGAATTCACAAATTCAACGGACGTTCCTGTATGACGCAAGTCGCAAACACACAAAAATTCGCCCTCATCGCGCTAGAAATCGCCCTTCTGATGCTGATTCTGGGCATCGCCGCGCATTTACGCATCGCCAATAACGCCAACACCCCCGGATGGTACACCGACGAAGCCACCCATATTGACATCGCGCAGAATCTGGTCGAGGGCAAAGTCCAATATCTGGCAATCAATCAATCCGTGCTCATCGCCGGACGCTTGCCCCTGTTTGGTAACGTGCTGGCACTGGCAATGCGTCTGTTCGATGGCGACGGCATCACAGTTGCGCGTGGACTGACGGGCTGGCTCGGTGTGTTGAGCGTCTTTTTACTCTGGCTGACCGCACGACTGAGCACGAAAGACCGTGCGCTGGCGATTCTATCGGCGATGATGCTGGCGATTTATCCGTCGGCGGTGATCTATAGCCGGATCGCGTTCAGTTACAATTTGCTCACGCCGCTTGTGTTATTAGCCACACTCGGCATGGTGATGTATTGGCGCGGGAGTCGGGGCTGGTTAGTGCTGGCATCGCTGGCAATCGGCATCGGCATCACGTCAGATTTGATGATTGGCTCATTGATCGCGCCGCTGTTGGTCGTGGCTTTCGTGCGTCGTCCGCTGGATGTGTTCTGGGCGATCATTCTGGTCGCGCTCCCGTTTGGATGCTACGCGGGCTACATGCTCCTGACCGCGCCGGACGTATTCATCTTCGATTTTCAGCAGACTTTCGGGCGTTTGGGCGGCACGCCAATTGATGAGCAAATTTTCAACGTCGCGCAGAATTACACCGTACTGCTCAATCAAGAATTCTGGTTTCCATTAGGTGTCGTCGGCATATTTTTGATCCGTCCGCGCCATGTGCGTGGCATCCTCGCGCTGACATTTTTTCTGGCGTTTGTGCTTTCCGGCAGAACCTTCGCGCTGTTCAACCTCAGCTTTTATTACGTCACGCCGTTGTTGCCTTTGCTGGCGTTCGGCATGGGCGCGGTGATTCGCTACGGCGCGGAAATCATCTATACGAGCACTGATTTTCTGCTGTGGGAACGGTTTAGGCTCAACAAACCAGTACGATTTGTCATCACGGCGGCGAGTCTTGTGGTCGTCGTTGGAATGCCGCTGACCTTCACGTTTACACAGACCAACGATCAGATTGTGGATGGATTCGTCACGGAAATTGATGGCTTTCTGCTCAATCCGGCACAGGGGCGCCAGATTGCCGATCACATCAATCAGGGTATCGCGCCTGATGATGTTGTCATTGCGTCCGTCGGGGTAGCATGGGCGATCAACGCCAATGTGACCGACTTTCAGATGAGCGTGTCCTATATAGGTGTGGATACGGTGCATTTTCCGGGCGATTTGCCACCTGACCGTTACGCTTTTGATCCGCGCTACGAAACGGCGACTTATGCGGTGGTCGATAATCTATGGGTGCATTGGGGCGCGGTGCATATGCCCGCCGTCGCTGATATGCTGGCGGATATTCAAGCCAACTGGACGCTGGAAGTCGAAGTCGGCGATATGCGCGTCTATCGCAACCCGACGCGGTGACTTCTTAGGGGAACGCTCAGAGCAACTTTACCCTGCGCTATGTTCACGCTTACATCCCTTTAACCTACAGTCCCTAACGTTATATACAGAACGCATATTGATTTAGCAAAAGGGACGATTCATGAGAAACAAAAGTTTACTGATTTTTATCAGCATGATGCTAATGGCACTCCTGTTAGCGGCATGTGGCGGTGATGCTGATGATAGCACCGAGCCAACAGAAGCGAATATTGCCACCAGTGATGTTATCGTAGACGTAACGGACGAACCAACGGAAGTCGCTTTAGCAGAAATCACGCCGGAAATGACCGTCGAAATGGACATGACCGAAGAGTTGACACCGGAAGTTATTTTGGAGCTGACCGAGGATATGGTTCAAATGGCAGATATGACTGCCGAAGCAACCATTGAGATGGAAGTCACTGACGACATGGACATGACCGATGAAATGACCCCGATAGCGACGATGGATATGGAAGCCACAGAAGACATGACTCCGGAAGTCACCATGGAAGCGACTGACGACATGGACATGACCGCCGAGATGACTGCCGAAGCAACCATGGAAGCGACTAACGACATGGACATGACCGCCGAAGCAACTGTAGAAGTGGATATGGAACCTTCATTTATGATTGAGGTAACTGGCGCTGTGACGCTCTCATTCGATGAGGAAAGTGGAGAATTTTCCTACGATTATGAAGAGCCTGCCACAAGCATTGGTCCAGAAAATACTGCCAGCCCGAATAGTGGTATCTATACGTTCACCTTTAGATACACCGATGATGACGATGTGGAAACCCTTATCTTCGTGACCTTCTCCGATAATTTTGAAGAAGGCATATACACCACACCTGATGAAATTACCGAAGAAGAAGCCAGTGACGACGCGTTTATTCCATTGATTGTCGGCTCGGTGAATGTGTCGGATGATCTTTCTTTCACCACCGTGCTAGACGGTGTTATCACGCTGGATCAATTCGCAGATGAACTCGCTAGCGGTAGCTTCGACTTCACATTGGCAAACACAGACAACCTCGATGAAACGGTCACATTGTCAGTTGAATTCGAAAATCTTGAGGTGCAAACCAACCCGCTTGAAGCCGTGGATGAAGTCGAAACAGACGGCTAAGTTCGTAATTCGCTGATCTTAATTGCAAAAAGGCGAGTCGTGAATCGAACTCGCCTTTTTTACACTTCTCATTTCAAACTTTGACCTACTCCGTAAGAATTCTATATAAACTCACCCTGCGTTAACACCAATTCCTATAATGATACGTACATGAGTAGTAGACCGAAGAAAACAATGAGTCTGCTATACTATAAAGTGATTGTGACTGGAGACACAAACGATGCGAGTGATCGTACATACCGGCAAAGGTGGCGTGGGTAAGACGAGTATTAGCGCCGCAACTGCACTACGTTGCGCGGAAATGGGGCTGAAGACCATCGTCATCAGCACCGATACCGCCCACAGCCTTGCCGATTCGTTAGAAAAGAAAATTGGTCCTGAACCCGTAGAACTCTATCCAAATCTATGGGCGCAGGAAGTGGATGCGCGTTACTCAATGGACAAATATTGGGGACGCTTCCAGAAATATCTCGTGACGCTTTTCAGCCGGGGCGGTGTTGATGACATCGTCGCGGAAGAAGTGACGATTCTGCCCGGTTTGGAAGAAGGCGCACATCTGCTGTGGATTAACAAGTACTTCGAGGAAGATGAATTCGATGTGCTGATCGTGGATGCCGCCCCGACTGCCGAAACCCTGCGTTTGCTCAGTTTGCCGGATGTGACGCGCTGGTGGCTGGAACGCGTGCTGACCTTAACACGCGGCGCGGCACGGATTTTGCGTCCGATTGGGCGCGTGTTTGGACGGAACAAAGATGGTGATTCTGCCATCCCCGACGAAGATGCGTGGGATCAAATCCGCAATTTGTTCGATACGCTGGACAAAGTGCGCGATCTGCTGGCTGACCCTGAAGTGGCGAGTATTCGTCTGGTCGTCAATCCAGAGAAAATGGTCATCAAGGAAACCCAACGCACCTACACCTATCTGAATTTGTACGGCTATGCGACGGATGCCATTTTGTGCAACCGCATCATTCCTGATGAAGTGACTGACCCGTACTTCCAGATGTGGAAAGACAAACAACGCGAGAATCTGGCGTATATCGAAGAAGCCTTCGGTGGATTGCCCCTGCGTACTGCGCCGCTATTTGGTGGTGAAGTCGGCGGGTTAGACACCTTGCGTAAACTCGCCGATGAGCTTTATGGCGACGAAAACCCGATGAACAAGATGTTCGACGGGAAGACACACAAAATTGAGAAAGATGCAGATGGTGATGGCTACGTCCTCAGCGTGCCTCTGCCATTTGTCGATAAAGACGACATGGATTTGTACCGTTCGCGGGACGAGCTAACGCTGAGGGTTGGTCCGTACCGCCGGAATATCGTTCTACCGTATGCTTTATGGGACTTAGAGATCGCTGATGCCCGATTCCAAGAATCAAGCCTTAACATCCGCTTCAGCAATAGCGGAGAAAAACGCGCCTGACGACGATCAGGTGACTCAGGTCAGAAATGACACCTTTACAAACGGCAATGGGCGCATGAATGGTCATGCGCCTAAAACCGATTCACCCCTTCCCGCTTCCAATGGGACGTATACCAACGGCAATGGTGCGTCTATAAATGGCACAACCCCGCCTAAATCACAGATGCAACGGGTGCCAGATTTTGCCAACGCGCCCAAGCCTTCCGATAGCACGGTGATTGATGCGCCGGTTCGCGGGCGGTCTATCCGCTTGCAATGGCGTTTTATACGCACGCTGATTTTCGCGGCATGGTTATTCGCCCGCGTCATCTTCTGGCAACTTTACGTGTACAAGCTCGCTCCGGCATGGGTGGAGCGCACCAACGTCAATCGCTGGCGTAAATATGCCCGTGAATTTAGCGGATTTGCGGCGAACCTTGGTGGGGTGTTCATCAAGATGGGGCAATTTATCTCCACCCGTGTGGACATTTTGCCGGAAGAAATCTTGAAGGAACTCGAACATCTTCAGGACGAAGTGCCGACCATCAAATTTAAGAAAATCAAGCAAGTGCTGGAAAGCGAACTGGGTGCGATTAACACCCGCTTCGCCCATTTCAGCGAAGAACCCATCGCCGCCGCGTCATTAGGTCAGGCACATCGTGCCCAATTGTTGGACGGTGATCGTGTGGTGGTCAAGGTGCAACGTCCGGGCATCCGTGAAATATGTTATACCGATCTCGCCGCAATGCGGATTGTCGGGCGGGTCGCTATGCAATTCAGCTTTATCTCGCGCCGTGCGGATGCGAGTGCGCTGGTAGAAGAATTCGGGCGCGTCTTTCTGGAAGAATTGTCTTATAACCACGAAGCCTATAACGCCACCCGCTTCTCTGAGATGTATAAAAATGATATGGGCGTGTATATCCCCGTCATTTATTACGAACACTCGACAGATCAGGTGTTGACGATTGAAGATGTGACCAGCATCAAAATCAGCGATTATTCAGCGATGGAAGCCGCCGGAATCAGCCGGAAAGCGGTGGCGAAACGCTTGATGGATACCTATTTACCGCAAATCTTCAACCATTATTTCTTCCATGCAGACCCGCATCCGGGTAATTTGTTCGTCTATCCCTTGCCTGTGGAAGACGAAAATGCTGATTTTGGCGAAGAAGGCAGACCTTTTTATCTGATCTTCATCGATTTCGGCATGGCAGGATCGCTGACCAAAGAAATCGCCAATGGCATGGTCACGACACTTTCCGCCGTGTTGACGCGTGATCCGCATAAGCTGGTACAAAGTTACGTCAAGCTCGGCTTTATTTTGCCCGGTGCGGATGTTTCCCGCATCGAAGAAGCCGCCCGCGCCGCCTTCGATCAGGTGTGGGGCATGAGCATGACCGATATGCGCGATATGGACTTCAAACAGATGGAAGACCTCGCCAACGAATTTTCGGATTTGATCTTCGATATGCCCTTTTATATCCCGCAAGATTTTCTCTATCTGGGGCGGACGATTGGCATTCTAAGTGGGATGTGCACCAGCCTGGACCCGGACTATAACCCGTGGCATGAACTGCAACCCTACACCGAAATTTTGATTGCACGCGGCTTCGGCATTGATGTGCCACAGGGCGCGTCCCGCCTGAGCCTGACGAGCGCCGTCACGGGTTTGCTCACGGGGCAAGGCACGGATGTCTTGCGCGAATTCGGTGGCGCGTTCATTAGCAGAAATCCGGTCACACGGGCAGATCGCGTCATTCAACGGTTAGAGGATGGCGATATTCATGTCATTTCGGAAATCAGCCTCGCGCATCGCCAACAATTGCGCCGTATCGAAAAAGAAAGCAAACGCACCGGACGCTCGGTGTTTTTCGGCAGTGTGCTGGTCTCCTCCACCCTGCTGTACGTCAACGGAGATAGCACCCTCGCCGTGATCGGTCTGGCGGTGCTCGGCATCACGCTCATTTCCGGCTTTCTGAAGGATACGTGATTCCGTAGGACTTCATGTGGGGGCGAAATTTTGCTCCCACAACCTCCCCCTACCAAACCCATCTCATAGACCCATAACAGAGTGGTCATAAAAGACTCATGTTTTTTACGGTAAAATCGCCGGAAAACAGCATAAATGAGGAATCATATGACGGAAATACTCCAGACCACGTATACCACGCCGGTCATTGAAACACTGAACAACCATGTAAGCATCCGCGACTATAGCGGTGAACCCATCCCCGATGCGATGTTGCGCGTCATTTTGAACGCGGCACGACGCTCCCCGACGAGCAGTAACATGCAAGCCTATTCGTTCGTTGTGGTGCGCAATCCAGAAACGAAGAAGCAATTGGCGGTGCTGGCAGGCAATCAGAAGCATGTGGAAACGTGTGACGTATTTGTCGCCATCTGTGCGGATACGCGTAATCTGGAAATCGCCTGTCAGATGCACGGCAAATCGCTGGCACGCAATCTGGAAAATCTGCTGGTGTCTTCTGTAGATGCCTCGCTCGCAGGGATGTCACTGGCAACTGCCGCCGAGTCGTTTGGTCTGGGGCATGTGATGATCGGCGGGATGCGAAATCATCCGCAAGAAGTGGCGGAATTGCTCGGTTTTCCGCAGGGCGTATATGTGGTCTATGGCATGTGCCTCGGCTGGCTGATTACAGATGAAATTCCGCCGCAAAAGCCACGCTTACCGGAAGCATTGGTCATCCACTTTGAGCAGTATGACACCTCCGACCCCACCGAGAAGCTCAAAGCGCATGATGCCGAACTCGCCGAGCATTACGTTTCTTTGGGGCGCAATTTGCATCCCGCCGCGTGGACGGGAGTTGTCGCCAGCAAATTCAGCCAATATCTGCGCCCCCATCTGCGATCAACTCTAGAGAAAATGGGCTTCAGCGTAGAATAAGCTAAGCCCTGTTTAGTCCAGCCACAAACAAAATCTGAAAACTAACGCCACAAATCGTCAAAGGCGCAAAGAAAATCTATTCCCTTTCTTTGTGTCCTTTGCGTCTTTGTGGTGACTATTTCTTCGAGATTTTCACCATTCCAACCCAAATTATACAATTTCACCGTGCGGAATTTGCGGATTCAAACCTGCGCCTACCGTGAGTTAGGGAATGATTAATGCCGAAAGCGGCGATTTTACGTATACTTAAGGTAATCAGTAAGATGGATAACACACTACAGGCTCACACCCATGCCTGATATTACCGGAAAAAAGGGATTGTAACGTGGCTACTGCAAAATTCTTGTTGGAACATTTTTATTACGGCAAATTGGTGCATCACGGCAAACCGGCTGGCGATAATCGTTTGCTTGGTAGTTCAGCCGGAGTCGATTCTGAGCTTGCCGCACTCGCCGTTGAACGCCTGAGCTTGCCACCGCTGGTCGGCTCGGATAAAGGCACATGGGCAATTGTACGCGGGAAGGATAAGCAATTGCCGTTTATGCTGGTGCAAACGCAACAGGGCAAAGCGGGCGAAATCACCTCACATTACATCATCGCCACGCCGGAAGTCTTGCGGGCTGTTTCTGGCAACATGAGCACCATTAGCGCCCTGATCGAAGATAACCTGCCCGTCTATGAAACACTCGGCGACACGCTTAAACCACTGGAGATCGATCAGCCGGATGTTCTCGCGGTGGATCTACAGGTTGATGAAATCCTCGAACTGATGATGATTACCAAGAATCGCATTCCGGCAATCGAAGCGTTGCTCTCCGCCATCGTGCAGGGCGTACAGATTATCGTCAAGCACGCCCCGCCGAAAATGGCTACACGGCTGGATTTAATCGCCGGATTGCTGGCGCTCTTGCCGCGTTCGGTGCGCTTTGGCGTGACCTTTGCCACCCATGCCACAGTTAATACAGACATCAACGCGCAGATTCTCTTTTTCGGCGATGATCCTCCGCACGATGGCACGCTGGTGTTTGATTGGCGCTCCGGTGAAGTTTCCGGCAAGACGGTCGAAGATGAATACAGTCGCTACGTGATTAGTCAGTTGCGTCTGGACACCGAATTGGCGATTGAGCGCACCAATAGCATGACGCATATCGCGGCGTGGCGTTTGAACAACGGCGACAAACTGGCGGATGCCCTCGCCTATGCAGGTAAACGCCTGCGCCTTGACGAATCCTTACGCACCAATCAGCCGGTCAATGCAGAAGATGTAGCGGAAATTCTGAGCACAGATACCACGCTTGATAAAGACCTGCGCGGGCGCTATGGCGAACATTTGATGCGCCTCTCACTGGCGATGCGGGATATGAGCCGTGCCGATCCGGTGGCGACGATCTTACGGGAAGATTCCCAATTAGAAGCAAGTGCGCTTAAGCAGATGCAAGAAGCCGAAGCACAGGGCGAACATGAATTGGTTTATGAAACGCTCGTGCGCTGGCTGGCAAACCCGATGGGACCGCAATCCCGCGCATGGACGAGCCTGTTGGGGAGCAGTGGTTTATCGGTGCTTAAAGAAATCGTCGAAGATGACGATGCCGAAGACGCGCTGGATTTTTTACAGGAAATGCAAAATGTGGGCGCGACCATGCCACTGGGCGAGATGATCCCCGAAGTGGTGCGGATTATCGCGCCATTGAGCGAAAAAGACACGGCGATCAGCCAGAATCTATTCCTGCTAGCTGTGCGCTTCCTCGATGATGCACAACTCAGCCGATTGATGAGCACACCGTCGTTTATGTCCCGTCAGCCCAAACTGGTTCGGGATTTATGGGCGAAGATTCAGCAAGAATCAGACGATACAAACAGCGCGCCAGAAATGGTGAAAATTGGCGGGGAAATATCCTCAGCGGTGATGCTTCGCTTTGCAGAACTCGCCGCCGCCAACAACAAGCCCTATCTCATCAGCACACAGGCGTGGATTCTCCTGCGTGATTTTGCATTCTCAGATGAAGGCAAGGGCTTTAGTGAGCGGTTGCTCCGGCTGGTGAATCGCATTGAAGCGCAGGCGGGCGCAGTCAAATCCCTTGAGACACCCGCGACGAACGCTCTGTTACAGATTCATCTCGCGCTCGGCGATTATCGACAGCTTGGCACACAATTACTCCAGCAATCCGTGGAATTGTATCCGGGCGATTTACAGGTGGAGTATCTTAAAGCGGTGGAGAAAGTCTTCATCGAAACGCCCTTCCCTGCGGAAAACGTCGGCGCGATTCTCGATGCACTCAGCGCCGCCAACATAAAATCTGCGCCGTATGTGACCGCCGCCATCTGTGCGCTGAATCAAAAGGACAAGAGCGCCGATCTGGATGCGATTGCCGCCGATTGTGAGGACATGCTCAACGCCAATCATGCGTGGCTAGAGGTCATCCCGCCGACGACTGTGCTGTGCCTGCTGACGTATCATGCCCGCAACAAAGACCTTGAAAATACCATCCGTGCGTCCAGCATCGTGCCACTTTCCGCCGCCTATCATGAGCAGGGTGATGTGAAGATCATGTCTGCCATGTACAAGCGTATGAAATGGTCACCACAGACCGAAACCGCCGCTTTACAGATGCTCCGTACATTCGTCCGTGAAGCACAAGATGAAGAAGCACGGCGGGCAGTTGGATTTTTCGGGCGGGAGCTTGGCAAAGCGGTACGCCAATCGCTGGAAAGCACCTATATTTTACGGCGCTTTATGAACGAAACCGATCTGGTGACTTACGCGCACGATATTAATGCGATCACGGCATTTCTGACCGCTTCAGCAGGTGCATTCGCCAATTCACGCACGATTCCATCGCCCGGTGACATCATCGGCGTGATTGACGGGCTTTCCGGCTCATTGATCCGCGACGAATACGCCATGCTCTCCCATGAAGTGCTCAATCTGGGGCGCACCATCGCGTATCTGGGCGAGAC
This sequence comes from Aggregatilineales bacterium, assembly GCA_040219275.1. GTDB lineage: Bacteria > Chloroflexota > Anaerolineae > Aggregatilineales > Phototrophicaceae > JAVJSU01. The sequence goes on from JAVJSU010000006.1 coordinate 85,912, forward strand.
TTATCAAGAGAAGCGCGGGCGCAACGAGAGCAAACATATCAATAGCCTGCTCACGGGGGAAATCAACCCGAAAAGCGCGGTGGATGTACTGTGGGTGATGGGGGGGTATTTCTCCCGTGGTAAACATTTTGAATATATCGTCGCCGAAACCTCGAATCCGCTTGGACTGCAAATACAAACGATGCACGATTTACGGGATGCGATCAGTCGTGGTGAACGCCTTCTGCATAGTAGCCTACGCACCCTGCCCCCTACGAAATCCATCAAGCTGACCTCAGATGACATCCGGCGCGAAGTGGAAAGTATGTGGAGCATGGTCACTGAGGAGCAACAACGTAAACTGGTGCGCGGGTTTGCGGAAAATCTTCAGCGCATCCCGGTGTTGATTGCTTACATCGTCGAAAATGGCGACACCAAAGCCGTTGAGCCGGATAGCAACTCCGGCAAGAAGATTGATTCTGGCAGACAAAAGCCGAAAAATACGCTTGAGCTGTATCGCTACCTGCACAGCTACTTCAAGGGGCGCAGTTAGCGAAAGTACATTTTCATACGGGAGCGTCACTGTGCGCTCCCTCATTCTTCACCCATTTGATCGCCCCACGACATGCTACACTTCCCGAAACTCAACCACATAAAGCGTTAGTAAATACAAATGCTTGAGCAGAATTATCGTTCAGGGTTGCCGTCTGTACTATAATGGACAGTATTGGGTAACGACGACGCATAAAACACACGAGGACACGCCTATGGATGTTGGCGTAAAGATCAATCAGTACACGATTGTGGAGCATATCGGGCGCGGGGGCATGGCGGATGTGTGGTCTGCCCGTGATGAGCGCCTTAACCGTATGGTCGCGCTGAAAACTATCGCGCATGGCTTGTCTCAGGAAGTTGATCCTGTCGGGCTGTTTAAACGAGAAGCCCAGACCATCGCCAAAATGGAACACCCGCATATTTTGCCGATTTACGACTTCGGCGAATATGCCGGACAATTGTATATCGTGATGCGTTTCGTGGCGGGTGGCTCTCTCGATGAAATCCTTGAGCGCGGACCGATGCCCGTTAACGAAGTGTTGCGCCTCGGTGATGCCGTCGCCAGTGCGCTGGATTATGCCCATTCAGCGCAAATTATCCACCTTGACCTCAAACCGCCGAATATCTTGATGGATAGCCAGCAAGCGCCCTATCTGGCAGATTTCGGGCTGGCGACCAAACTTGATCCGGGCGGTAAAGCCAACAACCCCGGCGCGGGGACGCTCCTCTATATGGCACCGGAGCAACTCACCGCAGAGATGATTGACCATCGCGCAGACATTTATAGCTTTACGATTCTGCTGTATCACATGCTGGCGGGTGTACTGCCATTTAACGCGGAATCCCCGCTTGCCCTGCGCCAATTGCAATATCACGAAGACCTACCGGACATCACCGAAAAGGTGAAAGATTTACCGCTTGCCATCAATGAAATTTTACGGCAAGGCACGGCGCTTGACCCTGAAGATCGCCCGGACAATCTGCATGAAATTTTAGAATCAATTCGCAGTGTGGTCGCGCCGGGTGCTATGCTGGAAACCATCGAATCTGTACGGACGCGACGGGATGGTTATTACACCGACGCACTGGAATATTTCGACGATCCTGACCCGATGAGCATTCAAGACCTTGAATTGCTGGAAGCGGCGGATATTTACGCACGGGCGCGTCATGCGTGGGCGGGCGGTAACGGGCGCTTCTTGCTCGGCGTAACGCACTTCATGATTATGAACGGCTACTATATGGATGCCGAGAAGTTCGGGCTAGAGCTTGACCTCGCCGGTATGCAGATGATTTTACGCGGTGCGCTGGAATACGAGATTAATATTGATTTCTGGTGGAATCACATCAACGATGATGATAGTCGCCGCTGGGTGTGTTTACATGCCATTCGCAGTGGCAACGCTCCGGCGCGTGTACGGGCGCTTTATCGGATCGAAACCCTGCCGGATTCTGAACCGCCACAAATCCCGCGTCTGGTCGCACAGGCGTTACAGATCGAGAATAATCAGGAAGCACGCCTTGCCGCATTACAGGTACTCAGCACACGCGCCAAATTGCGTAAACATGCTGATAATTACACCATCGAAACTGAATTTCGCGGGCGCATGTTGACGACGATGACACGCCTCGGCATCCAAATTTCCACACCGAACGATTGGCTAGAGGTGATTTACACGCCGGAGATTGACCTGCTGATTGCGGAAACAGCAATGGATTATTCCATGCCGGAAGTCGCAGAATTTGCCGCCCGTGTGATCGGACGCATTCGCTCCACCGCCGCCATTCGCTTCATCGTAAACGAGCAGAAAAAAGGACGCAGGGGCGCTCTGCGGGCGTTGGCGCTCATCCGTGATGAAACACCGAGTCTGCCACCTGTTGTCAATACCACCAGCCGATTTTATGCGTGGACGAACAACTCGCTCCGGCGCATGTTTGATCATCCCTTAAAAATCGTGTGGCGTTATGTCTTCGCCTTGATCGGCGCATGGATAGCGATGGGCTATCATGTGTACACGGTCTATCGTACACAGGCACTTTTCACACAACAACGCTGGGCAAATGCCATTGCCATCGGTTTAATTTTCGCCATTCTGGTCGCATTTGTACCCCTTTTCGCTGATGAATTTTCCACCCGATTACGCAATTTCTGGCATGGGTGGCTTCGCTTACTGGCTGGATTAGTGATTGCTACATTGTGGGGTGCGTTTGCGTGGTGGTCGTTGCCGTGGTTTTTCCTGAACTTACAGCCCGGTCTTGATCTGGTGCTTTTCGGCGGGTTCATGACCGCGCTCGGATTTAGTATGCGCTCCATGTTGAACTTAAAGTCATGGCTAGCCGTACCCCTAACCGTAGCGTTGATCTTTGCACCCATTTTCATTACCTTCTATGTTGGTTGGATGTATCAGGACTTCGGATTCTTTACTTATGGCGCGGGGGGCTTCCCGGAAATTGACGAAGCCCTGCTGTACTATACTTATAGCTATGGCGTGAATAACGAACCCCTTATTCCGGCTCAACTCTATAATGTCGGCATTCTTTTCGCGCTCTTAATCTCAATTGGTGGGTATTTACCCCATATCCTGAGCGAACTCCACACACTGGCATTCGGTGATCCTGACGCACGCAAACGCCGTGAAGTCGCTGAGATTCAGCAAGAAAAAGAGAAACGTGCACCTGTTACGGAAGTGCCCAATTTGGATACGATTTCGTTTGATGTCAAGGCAAATCAACCCGTCAACATGGACACCATGCCTCTCAGTGAGATGGAGTCACAAATTCCGCTGGAAAGCAAGAAGCAATCGCGGCTGGAATTGAAAACCATCACCGATATGCAGGTCGTTGATTTCACAAAATCAGATTCGGCGGATACTGACAATATGGATTACACAACCCGTCCATTTGACGCGAATCCTGCCATGCCAACGCAATTCGATGTGGAATTTGGTGAGGGCGATTACGAAACCGACGACGAAATGGACTCGCGGATTGCCACGCAAAAGCAACGTCCCTCTATTCTGGATATGAAAACTGTCACGGACGTGAATGTTGACATGGGTATGCGGGAGCAGAAACCACCGTCACAGGATGACCTGACGACGCGAGACTATAGCCCAAATCCTGACATGAAAACGCAACTCGACCCTGAGTTTAGCCTGAATCGCTTTGACGACGACAATGATGAGGACACGGTAGATATTGCGCCAGAAGATATGCCAGACCAGACCGATAATAAGCCTGTGACCAAACGTGTGGATATTGGCACCGGCATTAAGATCAACCCGAACAACATGCAGACGGAGCTTGACGTGAACAAGGGAAGCGAAACCGTCTCATATAACGAAGAAGACGACGATAAAGAAGATGATAAATAACACCTAACAAAATCAAAAGTTACACCCCCAAAATTTGGGGGAATTTTTTCTTAAATATCATACTATTATGTGCATCATGCCAAAATTTTGGCACCTGATTGATAAGGACACAAGAGGAGAAGATTATGTCAATTCAGGAGTTAAAACTTCGTTATATTCTGGGTCCCGACGATGATGATTACGACGATGACTATGAAGATGACGATGTTGAATACGAAGATGATGACGACTATGACTATGACGACGACGACGATGATGATTACGACGACGACGACGACTAGCTAATCATTAGACTCGTTACATCCATCCAAAATAAAAAATGCCGGCGCAACAATGTCGGCATTTTCTTTTTAGAAAGAACGCATTTTCAGAACGAATTCCGGATAATCTGGCGACTTCCCTAGCCAGAATGCACCTGCGAGTACAACCGTCCACCGAATTCGTTAACCAGATCATTATCAAGACTATCGGCATAGCCCGCAACCAGCGTGATGACATCGTTCGTCTCGTTGGCATCTAACCCCTGCAACGGGCGTTCGTTAAAAACATACACTACATCATAAAATACACCCAGCGAGGCGTTCGTCAATTGCAGGTTCAATTCTAGCAGGCGACGATATAGAGGCAATAAATTGGTGGTGGGCAGATGGATAATCGGCGCGAGCACCTGTAAAAAGCCCCTGTCGCCTTGCTCGGAGACGTAAATTTCAATAATCGCCGAGCCGCGCCGGAAATTCCAGCCAAAGCCCTGCTGTGTTTCTAATCGTGCATCTACAGGATTGACGTTAAGAGTCTTCAAAATGGACTCCACCACCATCGCATGATGTTCCAGTGTATTTGTCGGTGGTGGCGCGGAATTATCGGTTGATTTACGTTGTGCGAATAGCATGAAACTGCACTCCTTAGGGTTGTTTATCGATCATAGTTATTATTTCCCGATTGATCTTTGCCAACCGCCACGCCACAGCGCAAACACACGCTATTATAATAACCTGCACGCGCACGGCAATCCGGGTTGGGACATGGACGGTTCATATTTTCGCCATACAGCCCTTCAAGTTGAGGCAATGCCAGCGGAAAGCGATTTTCTGATTGTTTATTCGGCAGGACACTGCCACACAGCTCGCAATAAAATCCACCAAGCGCTCCCGCCCGCGCCAAATAGCCACAATTGATGCAGTAGGTACGGTTTGCGCCATCCCGCGCCTCACTTTGAAAATTGTGCATACTGCGCGTGATGGCATGGATGCTCAAGCCATAAAAGAAATTTGAAGTACGATTGGCGTTGCGCGTCAACATACCCACAAGGACGTTACGCTCGTCAAATACGGGATTACCGCCTGCGTCAGACGAACGGCTGATGGTCGTCGTAAACCATTCTTCGCGGATTTCGCCGACGGACATCCGGCGTTGCCCATTCATCACCTTACCCCCATAAGAAACCGCTGTCAGCGGCATATCATCTGGAATCGACGGTTGGAGGGAAAACGGTAATAATTGGCGCACCGGCACACCTGTTGAGATGAACGCCAGATCAATATCAGGATAAGACCGCACCACCCGCCCCGGTATTCGCTTACCCGGTTCGAGTTCAACCGTGACCTGCTCTACGCCGCCGACCACAAAACGCGTCGTCGCTACAATGCCATCCTGCGTAACGAAAAAACCTGTCCCGATGCCGTTCGGTCCGCCCATAATCCCCAAGACACGATAAAACGTGTTCACATCCTGCTGATTGGGCTGATTGGACTGGATGGCTTGAGGTTGCGCGGATTGAGCGAATACCGCCGCCTGACTAGCGGGTGGCACAGCAGGCGGAGCCACATCCGAATTTGGGAACGCGGGTGATGCCACAATCGGCGTTGCACCTGTATCGGCGGGTGGCGGCAGACTCATCGCCATCAACCGTGCCAACCGTTTACGAATATCGTCGTTGTTGGGGTCAGCCTCTAGCGCCTCGCGGTGCAAATCAATCTTCTCACGGATATTGGATTTCGTCTCCGCAAGCCAGAGATAAGCTGTCGCCCTTAGCGCCCCTTCTAGCGGTGGATTGGTACTATTGAGGGCGATCCGTAGCAGATGTGCGCCCTCGTCTTTATTGCCCCGATTGATCGCCTCAATTGCTTGTTCCATCATGCGAACCGACATGGTGTGTTTACCCCAACTCAAACATTGAATTGTTTCAAAATTGTATGCTCGGATTATAGTACAAGTACGGGTGGTTAACCAACTCTATAGGCATTCATGCGCTGTCGCCTATTCCACGCGCACCCATTCTTCTGCCGGATTCATCTGCTCCGGCAGGCGCACCACCTGAAACCATGTCGTTCCGGGCTTAAAGTAGAGCAATTCGCCGCTGTTCGTTCGCAAGCTAAGACGATCAAATAAGCCATCACGCACCCATGTCGCTTCGTAGCGTTGCCCATCACGGAATAAGACCGCATCGCCCCGCCCTTGAATGGTCATCTCCAAGCCATACGTCACAGAATCACCGAGTTGACTTTCAGGGATATCTGTCTCAAAGTGATTCGCGTAAATAATGACGACATTCGCTGTGCTGATCTGTTCTTCGGTGTTGGCATCAAAATGGCGCTGACCGTCCGCCGTGCGATAATACAGCCCTGTTTCAGGGTCATAATGCCACAGTACGCGGGTCGCACGATACCGGATATCCGCCAACAAGCCACTACCCGTCGGATTCGGCGGGGGATCGGGATGAAACGCCATGCCGGTCAGGTCAGGACGTTGCGTCTGCCCATTTTGATCCGCGAGTTGCCAGAGCGCCTCGACATTGGTGAACATATTATGTGGCACAGGGATTGTCTCGTCACGCCAATAATACGGTAAGCCATACAACACCCCTTTATAGGCACGATCCGCGAATGGCGACGGAGGCAAAGGTACGTGGGGAGCGAGATCCGCCGAGCCGGGGATGCGTGCTTCAACATCTTCCCAGCCATAAATCACTTTTTCCACGCCGATGCTCGCGCCAGAAAATGCCAGCAAACCGCCATACATAGACACGATCTCATAATCAATGATGCGGGCGCTACGGATTGACCCGACACGCGTGGGCGCGTTCGTCAGGAAAACCGCCGAGAAGCGCGTTAAACCACCTTCTGTATAATGCTCGTAAACGATGTCCGCCTCACCGATGCCGGATTGTGGACGCACGAGCGGCGGCGCATTGGAAATTTTGACGACAATCGGACGACGTGCCAGTATCGCGGCATCTTCGATGACCAAGCCCGTCAGTGGATTCACGTTTTCAGGGAAGGTATACGGACCGATTGCACCGGCAATAACTTGAGGCGCAGGCGTTTGTGATGTAAACTGCGCCGTTGAATTTGAAGATTGTTGCGAAATCTCAAGGTTTTGTGACGAATTTTGTAGTGTATGCTGTGAAAGTGGTGTTTGCTCATTATTTGCTGATGGGGCATCCTGTCTGATACCTAGTGACGAACAGGCGGCAACAGCGCAAACGATGCAAAAGCAGAGCAACACAGAAGGTCGCATTCAACCATACCTTTCGTTAAAACGATGATGCTTATTATACTTGCTACAGGATGGAACAAAGCTGACGGGTAGCATACGCTCTTAAACACATGACGCACGTCAGGCGAGATTGACGGTTATCAGATAGCTAGCATGGGGTAGACAGGCGTATTTTTGAAACTGTGGCATAATAAACCGCATAACATACCCAATAGATTGTGGCATAAGCGTTTTCATAATAGAATAAACGGGAGAGTAAGGCTTTTCCAGATTTATAACGTTTCTGCTTATAATTTCTCGTACTGGAAAAGCTATAGCAATCTCAGAACAGCGATGTGAAAATATCGGTGTAATTATTTTCTGGGATTGCCTAAACCAAGTTGACTTGGTTATATCGTCGGGCTATAATCTCTATCTAGCTATCGCCCTAATTCTTTCGCAAAGCTGTGGCAACGCAGGGGGGCATAAATGCCGCTTCAAGGCAACTTAAGAAATTTCAGTACAACCCAATTACTTAACCTCATCAATCTATCGGGGCGCACCGGCACCCTCACGATTTTCGAGGCTGTTCCCACAGGCGAAAAAGACGCAATGGGGGACGAAAAAATGGCTCCGGGTGCGGAGCGTGCAAGCGTCGTCTTTAAAAGCGGCAAACTTGTATTCGCATTGCTTAACGGGCAAGCGGGTGATCTGGTTGCGGTTTTAAACAAAGCCGGCAAACTTACCGATGCACAGGCAAAGATCATTCGTGAACGCGCTAAAGGCACGGGCGATAAAGCACTTGCCATGCGGTTGATTGGTGCGAATTACGTAACACAAGGGGATATCGTAGGCAGTATTCAGCAATATACACTGGATATTGTTTATAATCTGATTGGTTGGTCTGAAGGACCGTTCCAATTCCACGATAACAAATTGCCAGCAGGCGATGCGATCCTTGTGCCGATTGATCTTGAAAATGTGATTATCGAAGGTGCGCGCCGGATGCGCGAGGTGGAAGAACTGAACCGCCACCTACAGAACTTAGATATGTCCCTACGCTTCCCGGAAAATCCGAAAGAGAAGTATGCAGGGGTACATCTTAGTGTAGAAGAATGGCGTGTTGTCTCTTTCGTAAACCCAAAAAATACCATACGGCAGATCGCCAAGGCGAACAATATGTCGGAAGTTGAAATCCGGCGCGTCGTATATGGATTGGAACAAGCTGGTCTGGTTGTGTTGGTGAAGCCCGAAGGACAGGAAAAGAAAGATGCCTCGTCCGCACGGAGCGGTTCACGGCGCAAGAAGAATCAACAGCCAGTACAGCGTGATGTAGTGAGCAAACTCATTGACAAGCTCAAATCTATTTAGTATTCGAACAGCATACTGAAAGAGCGGGTACATATGCAAACTGTTAAAATGGTTATCACCGGACCGTTTAGTTCTGGTAAAACGGAGTTTATCCGTTCAATCAGTGAAATTGAGGTCGTCTCTACGGAACGTGGGATGCAAGCCGGCACTGCCGAAGCGCAGGAAAAGGAAGCCACCACCGTAGCGATGGACTTTGGTCGTATCACGGTTGACGATGACCTCGTACTTTATCTTTTTGGCACCCCCGGTCAGCGCCGCTTTGACTTCATGTGGGAAATTCTGGCTGAAGGTATGCTCGGGTTTATCGTCATGGTCGATAGCGCCAAACCGGAAACCTTCCGCGAGGCGAAAAGCATCCTTGAAACCTTCCGCGCCTATGCACCTACCCCCTATGTGGTAGCGGCGAATAAGCAGGATCATCCAGATGCGTGGGCACCTGAAGACCTGCGAATCGCGTTGCGTATTGAGCCGGAAGTTAAATTACTGCCGTGTATCGCCAAAGAGAAAGACAGTGTGCGTGACGTATTGCTGGAACTTCTCTATACAATTCTTGAAGAAATGGACTAACCTGCATCCTGTGAAATTAGGATTGCTGGTTACACTCACAAAGGAAAAATCACCGTGCCAACTCTGGTAACCGAGCAGGGTATCGTTCACTACGAATATCACGGACGTGGACGACCTGTTTTGTTGTTACATGGTTGGCTCGGTTCCTGGCGTTTATGGCGTAATACCCTCGATGTACTCGGCACTGAATTCAAAACCTACGCGCTAGATTTCTTCGGCTTCGGCGAATCACTTGACCGCGGGCAAGATTTCTCTGTCAATAACTTTGTTGAATCCGTCAATCAATTCATGGATCGGCTTGGCATTGTTAAAGCGCCGCTGATCGGTCATTCGATGGGCGGGACCGTATCGCTTGCCGCATCCCTACTTTATCCGGAAAAAATCGTCAAGACCTGCGTGATCGGATCGCCGATTAAGGGAAATTCACTTAATCTGCTCCTGAAATTCTCCGGCTATAAAGGGTTCGCCAATATCGTCTGGACGACTCCAGCATTGTTGAGGTTGTTCATTGGTGGCTATGCGTACTGGATTTCCAGCGAAGGCGCGACCCTCAGCAAGATGATGGTCGAAGATTTATCCAAAGTAACGGCGGATTCTTACTTCCAGAGTATCGGTACGCTACGAGACACTGACCTGCGCGATCAAATTGGTGCATTGCAGATGCCCGTGATGGGCATTTACGGCAAGCGTGATCGTATCGTCAATCCCAATCAACACACGATTTTAAAAGAGGTTTTACCCTCCGCACGGGTGGAGTTCCTCCCCGGTTCCGGTCACTTCCCCATGCTCGACCAGCCCGATATTTTTCATGGACTCATCAAAGACTTCCTGCATAACGGGTAAGTCTTTTCACCAAAGTAACCATTCAGGCTTCTAAACATTTCCTCATAACAACCAACCAATTTCCCCGCAACTTCGCAATGTTTGTGCAACCATAATTCTTTCGGTCTATAATTAGAGTCAATAGACGTTTCAGATAGTTGGGAAATAATCGTCCATGCACCGCTATATTATTGAAGACAAACGTCATGTGCCACCCTTCAACGAACGTGCAAGTTTGTTGACGATTGGCACAGAACCCTTAAAGATTCATCAGGAAGAATTATTCGGCAAGGTGTTCGGCGGTTCGGTTGAACTCGGCGAACCGCTGGAAAGCCGTGATGAGTTGTATCGCGTGCGGCAGGGCGAGGAAAGTGTCGTCTACCGCGATAGCCTGTGGTTTGATCAGGAATTCGTGGAATATTTCGTGCAGGAGGCACGCAAAACGGGTAAAGCCTGTCGTGCCGCCTTCCCCGCGAGTGACAAAGCCTTCCATTCCTATACCCTCCCCCTGACTAAAGGATTTTTGCCCACGCTTGGACCAGAGGGCAAAGTTATTTTCCTGTGTGATCTGTGGTATTTCCCGAATGGCTATGAAGAAGATATTTTTCCGCTGACCGTGCCGAGTGATGCCAAAGAGATTGGCTTTTATAGCGTGCCGGACTTTATGACGATGGAACAGGGCGAACTCACCTATTATGCGCCGATGCGTTCCATTATCTCGATTGAAAGCTGGGTGCATGTTTATTTCGCGTCGATCATTTATGGCAATTTCGGGCGTGCCGCACGCTTAGATACGCTCATTGATCGTAGTTTGTTCGCACAGATCAAATTGTTATGGGCGGCAATCGCGGAGCAACGTCAGATTCTGCAAGCATCCGGCGCGGTGAAAATCGGCAAAAATTGTGATATTGACCCCTCCGCCATCATCACCGGACCGACGGAAATCGGCAATAATGTGTCTATTGGCGCAGGCACGATCATTGATAACTGCACGATTGGCGACAATGTGAATATTGACGCAGGATGTGTGTTGAAAATGTCCACCCTCGCCAACAATTGCTTTTTGCCGTTCCGCGCATCCCTCTTTTTGACGATGGTGATGGAAAACACGATCATCTCTCAGAATACGTGTTTGCAAATGTGCGTCATCGGGCGCAATAGCTTCGTCGGGGCGGGTAATACCTTTACGGATTTCAACCTCATCGCGCAGAAACCGATCCGTGCGGCGAATATTGACGGCGAATTGCAATCAGTCGGACAAGTCGTCCTCGGTAGCGCCGTCGGGCATAATTGCCGTGTGGGGTCGGGTATGGTGATGTTCCCCGGACGTATGATCGAATCTGATGTGGTGTTGGTGGCTTCACCGCAACGCCGTGTGATTAGCCGTAACGTCACTTTTGAAGAGAGCGATCATCACTTCGTCAAGTTTGGTGAGGTGCACAGACGTTTCTACCCGCGTGAGGACGAAATGGAATCCATGGAAGCCTCATGGGATCAATGGTAAACTCGCCTATTCCTTATATGTGTATGCTGTGAACATCGCCAGGGCATCATGCTCAATCAAAACCAGCTGAGTCAATTACTCCATGTCATGCCACGATTACGCAATGCTGACGCGCGGATTGTGCGTGAATTTCAGCAACATGCCTTCTTAGCACATATCCCGGCGGGTAAAGATGTGTTCGCGCTTGGCGATCACGTAGATGCCATTGCCCTGCTGATTTCCGGCTCTGTACGCGTCTATAAAATTGGAAACACCGGGCGCGAAATCACGCTGTATCGTTTTAGTGCAGGTGAATCGTGCATCCTGACGGCAAGTGCTATCCTCAATCATGAGCTTTTCTCCGCCAATGCCACTGTAGAAACCGATGCCGAAGCGGTTATGATTCCGTCAGATATTTTTCAGGACTGGGTTGACCGTTTCTCATTGTGGCGAAAATTTGTCTTCGAACTGCTCTCTCAACGGTTATCAAGCGTCATAGAGATTGTGGATGAAGTCGCTTTCGGGCGTTTGGATCAGCGCGTTGCCACCTTTTTGCTAGAACGTCATCAACAGCACACACCGATCCATGTGACACATCAGGAAATCGCTGATGAACTCGGCAGTTCACGCGAGGTCATCAGCCGCATTTTGGGGAATTTCGCCAGTCAGATGCTTATACAAATCGGGCGTGGCACAATTGAAATTCTTGATCCAGATACCTTGAGCAATTACATCCTCAATTAGCCTGTTTGGTGACATTGTCACAGACAACCCGCCTCCAACAGCCTACACTGTGTATACATATTGATAGTGTACGGAGATGAGACATGAATCCTTTTATCGCATGGATGGCTTCTGGCAGTGGGCGCATCGCCCGAATCGTAGCGGGTATCGCCCTGATTTTGGTTGGATTACTGGTCGTGCAAGGCACGGGTGGCATTATTCTGGCAGTTGTTGGGATTGTACCGCTTGCCGCCGGTGCATTTGATTTCTGTGTATTCGCCCCGCTCTTCGGATGTCCGATAAGTGGCGCAAAAATCCGCCAAGGCTAAACGCAGACCGTAACGACGTACCGACTAAAGAATAAACTAAAAGCCGGATGCAGACAAGATTTCTGCATCCGGCTTTTTTATTGCCAAAAATCGACTTTAACCTTAACCGCCGATGCTATAGACACGCACCGCATGATCGCCGGAGACGGTAGCAATCATCGTCTGGTCGGCGCTCCACGTTACATCCTGTAGCCAATCATGCGCGTCAAAGTTGGAATACAGCAGAGTCGCGGTGGTGACATCAAAGACGTAGAATCCACGGCTAGTCACGAATGCTAGCATGGTGTTATCCGGGCTGAATTCGATGTCTTCGGCGATGCCTTCTACTTCATATTCCACAATCATTTCCCCTGTCAGCGGGTCACGAAGCACGGCGCTAAAGCTCTGAAGCGTCGCCAGATATTGCCCATCACTGCTGAAGGTGAGGTTGCTATGATTGTCTATGCCGGAGGTCGCGCCATCTTCGACAATCGTCGCAAAGGTGACTTCTTCCACAGTGGCTGTATCCCACAGATAGAGTAACCGATCCGCGTCGCTGAACACGAGGCGATCACTGCCGGGGCTAAACGTTACGGCGTAGATGTATTCGTTATGACCGTTCGTTGTGGCTACCAGCGTGCCATCCGCGCTATAGAGTTGCACCGCGCTGAGGGCATCCAGCGAAAGGGCGATGAATTGTGATCCATCAGGCGAGAAAACAATGTCATCCACACGATCACTGCTGACCATATCAACACGGTTGGTCTGGGTGGCGCTGGCAACATCCCAGAAGCGAAGTATGCCCGCATGTCCGGTGATTAAGCCTGTTCCATCCGGTGTAAACGTCACGGAATAGGCATCACGGATGAGGTCATCGTCTGCCGCCTGAGTAATCACGGCGACTTCTGTGCCATCCGCCGCATTCCAGATGCGAACGCTATCATCACTGCTGGCGCTGGCGATGAGCGATCCATCGGGGCTATAGGCAAGGTCATTGATGGTGCTGGTGTGTCCGGTCATTTCTAGCGGATCACCCCCATTGACAAAATCCCACGCGATAACGTTATAGCTACGTGTGGCGGCGGCAATCTGGGTGGTATCGGCATTGTAAAGTACCGGAACGCCTGTATCGAGCGAGGCTTCTGCGCTGTTATAGAGCGTGCCACTGGCAACTTCCAGAATTTCCAGCCCATTTGATCCGCCGTTGATGGACAGATACGTGCCATCGCTATTGAACATCAACTGATCCTGCGAGGTTTCGCCTTCATAGGTAGAGAGCACCTCACCTGTCACGAAATCGCGCAATTCCAGCCCATCATCGTTGCTATGCGAGACTGCTATCACAGAACCATCAGGGCTAACATCAAAATGATCGACCTCGCCACCGGGATTAATCAATTCCGGTTCGAGCATGGTATCCAGCGCGCCGGCTTCGTATTTCCACACGCCGAGCGACCCACCGACGAGAATGTACGCGCCATCCGGTGACCAATCGACAAACTCGGCAGAACCGCGTCCGAGACGCATAAGTTCTTGTAATTGCGCCGCATGATCTCCTGTGATGGGTGTGCGTCCGCTGTCCTGTGCGAAACTGATGTTCGCGCCAACGACGATGACGATGACGATAATAAAGAGTAAACTGAGTGCTTTCTTCATGATTTTTGTGTTCCTCAACTTTTTGATTCACCATAGCGTATCGCTCTATGGGATGCTATCTGTGCGGCATCACCATCTATCAATACCATCAGCATACTCAGGTCGCGTTTCAAAGTCGTATCAGGAACGTTACGGAAGTGGGTGGAGGTCGTTGAGAATATATTTCAGAAGTATGAAATCCATCAAATTAAGCCAACACCCCAATAATTAGGGCGCTAAATGGGCAAGTTGTGAATTAATGTAAATGCTGTACAGATCGGCAATTCAATAGCGATACAACCAGCACCGTAACTCCGGTGACGATAGATTGTTGTCATTGATGAACTATCGTTTGATATTTCAAAGTGAGTAGAAGGGGATCGTTGAACTATGTTTGAAAAAATGTCTCGCAGTTGGGAACTGGTCAAAGCCAGTTACGCCGTACTCCGTCAGGATCGGGAGATGCTCCTGTTTCCGTTGCTGTCTATGCTCGGGACGATTATCGTCACTATTTTGTTTATTATTCCGCTCGCCTCAACGGGGATTTTCGAAGCCGCTTCCAGCGAAGAAGGCATGTCTAACGCGCAGAGTATCACCGCATTTGTGATCGCCTTCCTATTTTATTTCGTCACCTACACAGTGATTATTTTCTCCAATGTGGCGATTGTTGGCATGGCGATGATGCGTCTACGTGGCGAAGACCCAACCGTGAAAGATGGTTTCCGCATCGCGTCAGAACATATTAACGCGATTCTCGGCTACGCGGCAATTTCTGCCACCATCGGCATGATCCTGAATGCGATTCGTGGCAATGAAGATAACATTGTCGGTCAAATCGTCGCCGGACTTCTCGGCACAGCCTGGAATCTCATCACTTTCCTCGTGATTCCAGTACTCGTCGTCGAAGGTGTGGGACCGATTGAAGGCATCAAACGCAGTGGTAGTTTGCTCAAAAGTACATGGGGTGAAAACATAGTCGGTTCATTTGCGATGGGAATTATCTCGTTTCTGGTGATGCTTGGCGCGGGCTTGATTATTGGTCTGCCCTTGTTCCTGATCGCGTCTGCGACCAATTCCGGCATTATCATCGCGCTGGCAGTCGCCATTATCGTGCTGATGTTGGTGGCTATCGGGCTGTTCTTCTCCGCGCTGAACAGTATTTTCACCGCCGCCTTATATAACTATGCAACAGGCAATGGGGCTGGCGAATTTTTCCCTGAGGGTATGATTGCAGGGGCATTTGCGAGTAAATAAGCGCGTGCCTGATTACTGAGGCATTGGGGTAATAAATCAACATGGTGGCGCGTCTAGTTTGCTGGACGCGCCGTAATTGTATGTTTTGAATATACTGCTTAGAAATTCAGAAAAAATTGGACTAATCAAGGCTTGCAAATCAGAGCGGAGTCCGTACAATAGGATCAAAGTTGGCCCTATAGCTCAGTTGGCAGAGCACCTGACTTTTAATCAGAGTGTCGTAGGTTCGAGTCCTACTGGGGTCACTCACGAGAATTCAAACTATAGCTTAACCAAAAACCA
This sequence comes from Aggregatilineales bacterium, assembly GCA_040219275.1. Classification (GTDB taxonomy): domain Bacteria; phylum Chloroflexota; class Anaerolineae; order Aggregatilineales; family Phototrophicaceae; genus JAVJSU01. The sequence continues at coordinate 101,739 of JAVJSU010000006.1, forward strand.
CCATAAGTCGGTGGTTTTTTGGTATTTAGGTTAGGAATTTTACTCCAAATGTCATGAAGAGGGTTCGAGTCCTATCAGTGATTTTAACTTGAAACACCGTTTTGCCATGTCAATAACAGACATTTAGCTTTTTGGACGAAAATCATTCAGGTTAACAGATACCATAGATAGGAAATTCAGGTTGTGATGTGGAAATTTACTGTGACTATTGCGTATTTGACACCAGTTAGTAAAGATTCTGACTATGCTTTAGTGTCTGAGCCGACTGTTGAAAAGGAAAGCAACTGGAGATTCAGTCCATGTAAACGGTTCAATAGTCCTAACAGTGTGGATTGATCGGGAATCTGTCCACGCAAGATCGTCTCCCCGTTTGCCTCATTAGAGATGATTAAGTCTCCGAACCATTCTGACCAATCCGGCTTCAGATGTCCTGTGATTCTAACTTCGATATACATACCATTTTCCGTGTTCTACTGGGATAACTTAAGCGTCAGAGAATTTAAGATGAAGTGTTCTCCCCGCTTTGCCTAAATAGGAGGTCGAACAATTTTCAACTGTGACGATATTTTGGTATCAACGTCTTGCCTCCTAGAGTGAAGCGTAAGGAAAGTGCGAACCATCGCCCAACCCAGACTAAGGGCGGTTAGTGTGACGACAATGACAAACACATCGGGCGCAAATAGGGCAATCGTTTCTACCGGTGTATGAAACAGGGTTGGTAGGATTATCCAGACAAGGATTACAGAACATAAATCGATTACCAGAGGCAGGTATAGTCGCCAGAATCGACGGATGCTAGAGGGGGGAAGTTCACCGCGATCACGCCAACGCTTTACGGAAAGAAAAGATCCCGCAATCCAAATAATAGCAATGAGAAGCGGAGCTAACAGCATCACCTGTGGGATTATAGTGACTGGCGGATTGGTGCTTGTGTCGGGGCTGTTGCCGAGAAGTATTTCGGCGACACCTTCTATTGGAATATTGACTGCGGCACTGTTAAAGAATCCGTTGACGTTGACCAATACGACGATCCCGATGTGCTGGTCGGGGAGTAGCAATATATTAGAGTGGAAATTGCTTGTATCCCCGTTGTGCCAGATTCTGGTTGATCCGGGTTCGCCCTGTATTACCCATCCCATCCCATATGAACTTAGTGAATCGGGTGTGTGAAGTGTAGCCATACCCTGTGACGATAAGACTTGTTTATTGCCATAAACTCCACCGTTCAACATAGCACTTACATACTGTGCCATATCTTCAGCCGATGAAATCAGAAAACCGGATGGGGTCATGCTTCGCGGATAGGGGGCATTAAAAGGAACAGGCGATAAGAACCAGTAGCGATAGCCTGTAGCGAGGTCGATTGCCGCTGGATCAGAAAGTGTAGCCGCACTGTGGCTCATCTGAAGTGGGGCAAAGATCGAGGAACGGATATAGTCCTCGTATGAATTCGCTGATACTGTCTGGACGATCAAGCCCAATATGTTGTAATTTTCATTGGCGTATTCATAGCCCTGCCCCGCTGGCAGAGTGAGTTGAACGCTGGACAGACCTCGAACACCGTTTTCGAGAGCCATATTACTCTGATCATTATCCGACAAGCCTTGACGACCCACGTAAGCTGGTAATCCGCTACTTTGATGTAACAAATTTCGCACGGTGATCGGGTCGGATGCTGACATATCAGCAGTGTGGAACCAGGGCAGATATGTTGTGACGGGTGCATCTAAGTCAATCTTGCCAGCCTCAACCAGTTGCATAATTGCCAGTGCAGTGAAAGATTTGGAGGTTGAACCAAGAATGAAGGGGGTCTGAGGAGTCACCGTCCGTCCGGTCGGATCAGCAACTCCATAACCTTTGAGATAGACAATCTGATCGCCATATATCACGCCCAACGCAAGACCCGGAATGTTAGATGTCTGCATTCTTGAAGTAATGTAGGCATCAATTTTGTCTTTATCAGTCTGTCCAAGAGAAAACTCTTGGGCAGACACAAAATTGACCGCCGGAACAGAGAAAAGTAGTATGACCATATAGATCAGCATCATTACGGTAGTGAAGTTACGTTTTGTATGTGTCATTTTAGCCTCATGGATTAAGCTGTGATTCATACTAAACTTTGCGATTCCCACCAGACACTCCGTGCTGTAGCATAGCGATTGTTCAGGATTAGTTGTTCTGTGCCACAGTAAGGACAACTTTGCCCTGTACATGCCGTTCTTCAACATATTGGAGTGCCGCTACTGCCTCACTTAATGGGTAGCATTTGTCAATGACAGGGATGACTTTGCCCTGTTCCATCAGGTCTTTCATAAAATCTAGATCGGTCAGGTTAGGTGCTGCCATTAAGGACACAAATGTTTGACCCTCGCTCTTTGACTTTAATGCCCCTAGGATCATCGTGCGGAAGAGATCAGATGTAGAGCCACCAGCAAAGACATAGATTCCTCTAGAGCTTAAGATGCGTTTATAGTCTGAAAATGGGCGGAAACCTGCGGCATCCAGAATCAGATCATATTGCTGACCACTTCGGGTAACATCTTCTTGCGTGTAATCAATGATGTGATCTGCGCCAAGCGAGCGTAGCATATCCATTTTTTTCGTCGTGCATACCGCTGTTACTTCTGCGCCGAATGCCTTCGCAATCTGCACGGCATACATTCCTACGCCACCCGATGCCCCATTAATCAGCACTTTTTGACCGGACTTAATCTGACCCTTATTGCGTAGACCCTGTAGAGCCGTGACTCCGGCGACGGGGAGAGCCGCTACTTGCTCGAAGGTCAGATTGGAGGGTTTCAGCAAGAGTGCATTTTCATTAGCACACACATACTCGGCAAAAGCACCCCAACCACCTCCAGATAAATCGCCAAAGACTTCATCTCCCGCCTTAAACTGCTTGACATCTTTACCCACCGCCTCAACCCGTCCAGCAACATCAGCACCGGGTATCGTCTTTTTTGGTTTTAGAAATCCGGTACTCAGTCGGGCAAGGAAGGGGTCAGCCTTGATAAGATGCAATTCTGCGGAATTAACAGATGATGCGTGAACTTTTATCAGGACTTCATTGTCTCCGGGAGTTGGCTTTTCAACTTCTTTGAGCCGAAGCACATCCGAAGGAGACCCATATTGTGTGTAGACCATTGCTTGCATGTTGGAATTCATTTTATTGCTCCTTAGTTTTGAACGATTTTGAACGTTTCGTTAAATTTAGCTATTTACTGGTTGGTATGGCACTTTGTTGAGTTCAATACAATTGCTTAGCGAACCTGCGAAACCATTTCCACAATCGCTGAGACTGCCACTTCTGGCTGGTCGATGTGAATATTGTGCCCACTGTTCTCTGCAATCACCTGTCGGCTATTAGAAGACAATTGGAGCAATTCGGCTTGCATAGTCTCCCAGCCTGTTTGCTGATCTAAGGCTGCGGTCACAACAATCAGGGGCACATCACCGAAAGACTTGATTGCATCTGCCTGAGCCAAACTTTCCTGAAGACTCGTGCCTTCATCCATCCACGCCTGAACAGATTTGGGAGTCACTGAGAATGCTGTATAAGCAGGCTGTACTTCAGGCTGTAGATTTTGAGTTATTAATTGATTGCCTAATAGACGCACCAATCCGATACGCGCCAACAGGGAGGGAAGCGACAGTCCGCTGGATTGGGAGGGAGTCTGAGGTTCTATTTCCACATGTGGCTGAGTCATCTGACGGGGACTCATTGAATCGATCAGCACAACCCCAACGACTTCTGTTGCATAATTGTGAGCAAAAATACGCACAGGTAAGCCGCCCAGTGAATGACCAGCTATTACATAAGGTCCCTCAATATTGGCTCGCTCAAGCAAGGTATGCAGTTCTATGGCGAATTGTTCGGCATTGCGTGGCAAGGGACCTGCCTCGCTATACCCCATACCGGCTCGATCATAGGTACAGACGCGCGTTGTCTTTGCTACTTCCCCCTGAACCCAACTCCATTCAAGAGACCATGCGCCCCATCCAGCATCAATGACTACGGTGGGACTACCAGTGCCAGTGCAGTTGATATGCAAGCGATAGCCACCCACATCAACCATTTGACCGGGAGGGGGATAGGCTTGTGTATCAGAGGCTTCTGCTACAGACTCGTATATGATTCCTGCCAAAATTAGTACGATTACCAAAGCTACAAATCTGCCTAGCCAACGAAAATAGCGACGACCTTGACGTTTTGGAATATTCACTTCGGTTATTTGCGTTTGACTGCTCATTGTTGTTCCTTTTATGGTCAGTGACGACCTATTCATAATTTGAGTGGAGAGGGGATTCTATCTGCCTGAGTTATCATCCCCTCGATTTGTTTTAACTATCTAAAGAGTAGTTGATGCTGTGGGGTAGCGTCATACCCCACCTAGGGTATTGTTGTGGGGCATTATCGAATCTCAACGGCACACGAACAGCTTTCGGGATCGCGCTGGCAGGTGCAGACGACTTGATCGACGCATCTCCAACACGGACTCAAGCCATCTTCAATCAATGGAACATCAAGTAGCCTTGCACCAATTCGCGCTCGTTCCAGCATGTCAAATGGAATTAACCCTAAACTGTTGTTACGTTGGAACGAAAGCTGACCTACTGCCTGAAAACCCGCTTTTTGCATTCCTATACCTGATGGCAAATTCTCCGGGGCATGGATAATCCAGAAGCGTTCAGCCTGTTCCATCTGCACAATTGCTTGCAAGAGACGCGGATATAATCCTCTTCCTTGCCAGTCGGGGAGGGTTGCAAAATCCCACAAGTAGCGGCTATCCACTGGTATAGAAAAAGCAAGGTTTAGCTCTCCAATAGATGCTTCGCGTCTAGCGACCCAACCATAGCTCACAGCGGTTTTGCCAATAAAGCCAATATACGGCTGGTGTCCGTCACGCCGTCGTTGCTCCACTTCAGCGATAGTAATACGATTGATTGGTGCCAGCCGTGCATCATCTGCTACGAGTCGCACATGAAAGTTCGATAAAGGGGATAAATCCAGCAAGGGATCAGAAGCCCACCACGTTGCTAATGCCATATTGTTCTCCTCATACTCTATGCAAGTCATAATGATTGGTTGTTACTAAGTTACTTAAAAGGGATCGTTCAAGCTTGAGGCAAAGTAACCCTTACTTTGCCTCGAATGATTCAAAGTCTTACATTCACTTACCGAATCTGTGAGACTATCGTGACAATTGCTGTTCCATGAGCTTGTTTTCTTGCTCACGACCCTGCACCACAATTATTTCGATTTCCTATGGCAAACTGTTAAGATCCGACGTATCCAAAGGTCACTTCAGGATAATCCAGATTTGGTGGGTCGGTCAGCAAACCTGACTGCTCGCCTTTGACATAGGTGTCGAAGAAAGCAACGATGTAATCGTTTTGGATTTGAAGCATCCGTGTCGAGGCAATTGTTCCGACCATTTCATCGGTAACCAACTGTGGAACTAGGTCATGCACGAAGGTCAGATCGCTGACATAGCTGTTATGTTGTGTTCCAGCAATTGTCAGCTGATAGCTCGTCGGGGAGACCGTCAGAAGACGCATTTGATCGGCAAGGTTTTGAGTTTCTGTTGCCTCTAACTGCTCGCGCGTCATCCCTTGCGCCTCTAGTTGAGCATCCGACACTTCGACTGCCGATAGGTCGGTTTCGCCTTCGGAACTCATGATTAGAAAGGGTGTCACCAACGCGTCGCTCATGACCGTGCCAAATAGCCTCCCGTCCATATCAATCGCAGCAACGATTCGTGGGTCGTCGTAAGCGGCTTGTAGCGCGGTTGCACCGCCGAACGAGTGACCGAACATGCCGATGCGCGATAAGTCCAACTGTCCGCTCAGTTGCCCGTCGGAGATATTCACATCATCCAGCCAATCCAGCACAAAGCGCGCATCATTCACCCAGGATTGGATGAGGAGATTGCTCATGGCATCACCTTCTACGTCCATACCAGCGAGAACCGCAGTCACATACTGCCCATCGGGGTAAAACGAGATCGCGCTACTGAAGACTGGATCGACGACTACCACGACATACCCATGACTGGCGATTTGTTCCAGCAATGCGGTGTAAAGATGCACCGGAGTCCCTAGACCTGGCATAAAGAGAAGCACGGGATACCCACCCTCAATCGGCGCGACAGGAGCGTCATTGTATAGGTTCGGTTGCAGAGATTGCGTCAGAGCCGGTGGAACACCCATCACCGCAGCAAATGCCCGCGCCTCAACCTCGGTCATATAGGGTGCAGGTTGCGCGGTGGCATCAAGCTCAGCGGGGTAGTAGAAGGTAACAGCTAGCGTGCGCTTGTCGGTAGTGTCGTCAGTGAAGATTTCATCACGCGATTGATCCGTAATCGCTCGCATGGTTTGCCCTATCGCGTATTGCCCCGATAAGGACGGAAACGTTCCCGCTGGTTGTGTATCTTGTGCAACGATTGGCAACGCAGACAGTGCCAGAATAGCTATAAAGAGTCTACTTGCCCACCGTAAATAGCCGCGTTTTTTGGGTAACGATTGAGATGTTTCTGCCAAAGAGATATGATCGCCACTCATATGGGATTTATTGCCCTGAGTAGAAACGACTTTTGAGGAATAGCTTGGATAAAACGACATAACAGAACCTCCTGAAAATGGAAACGAAAAGAGTTGAACATCTCATTTCAGGGTATCTGTTGTCGTGGGGTAGTGTCATACCCCATATAGGGTATTTACAGCAAATTGAATGTTTCTGCGTGTTTAATGGCTTCCCAGCGGCTGTGAACATCAAGCTTGCTATAAATGTTCTTGATGTGCTTGCGCGCCGTGTCAACAGCGATAAACAGCCGTTCTGCGATTTCATTACTTTCCAGACCATCGGCGAGCAAGTGTAACACTTCTAATTCACGGTCACTGAGGGTATCGGCTCGATGTCCTACAGCACGACGGCTAGGTGCGGGGGACGGGAGTGGCTTTCCAAGTGCCCTCAGCAAATCGGCGATATACAGAGGTGAGATTGACATTGCAAGCTCTCCTTTGCGTTGCATATCGAGGATTTTCTTCACCAGCAGGGCAACAACTTGTCCTTCATCGACAAAAATACGTAGCGGCTGTTCCGATTCTGCCAGTGACAAAGCCCGCGACAGTGATGCTATGGCGTTTTGGCTGTCATTAGAGGTATGGAATGCAAGGGCTTGCAAAATGAGTGCACGAATCAGACTGCCATTACGTTGACTGTCATCAGCGCGTTTTACCATACGATCCAATAGATAGAGTGCTTTATCAATACTTTCTGCTCTAGCGATGTACAGCCGCGCCAACATGAGATAGTACCCTTCGCGGTGATAACTGAACTCGTCATCAAGTCCCAAGTGATTCTCCACTGCCCAACTTTCGACAGCATCAAGATTGCCTTGTTCTAACCAGCGTCGCGCTCGATAGATTGACAGCAAAGTCACTCGTCCTTGCAATTTGCTCATCCGTTCAAGCTGCCCTGCACGATGCAAATAATGCTCCGCCCCATCTGTATCGTTCTGAAGCGTTTTGAGGCGTGATAAGGCGACATATGCCCTCAGTAACGCCATCGGAAAGCTTTCTGGATTAATCTGCTCAGTACTTTGAAGCAGATAAGGCTCTGCTGAATCAAGATCATTGCGCTCCATGCTGATTTCACCTAATAGCAGTGCGACATAGCCGCTTGTCGGGAAAGCTTGTAAGCCCGGCATCTGTGTAGCGTGTTCCAATTGCTGACAGGTGTTTTCAGCGGCGTGTAAGCTAAGTTGTGTTGTTTGAAGTGTGGAAAGATGCCAGAATGCCGATAGCATGGCGAATGAACTGCCTATTTCCTGACTCAACTCCATCGCATACGACAAGACCTCTACCGCCTCCTGAACGTCACCGATATAGGAATAGGTTATACCCAGATTGATAGCCGCCATACAACGCCAGCTCACCGCGTCTTCTGGCAGGTGTTCTAATGCTTGCCGAGCTAAGGTGAGTGTTTCGGGAAACTGCTGATGTAAGCCTGTCAGTGTGCTGTGAACAGCCGCGAGCATCCCTACAATCAACTGATCGCTATTGTTTGTGTGATTCAGCGCATTTTCGGCATCCCGGATGCGCTGTTTGGCGGTGATCATCTGGTTTGTCAGATGTAAGACCCACGCATGATAAAGATAGAGGCGCGGATAGATCTGAATAACATCGTCAGGTAAAGCAGTCAACCAGCCGAGCAAGGTACTGTGTTCGGCACGTCGCCAGATGAGTAGTTCTGCGATTCCCTGTACCAATTCTGCCGCACGTTCGTTGTCCTGCGCCACAAGAGCATGGCTGATGGCTTCTGATTGCAGTCCGTTGCGTTCAAACCAATAAGAAGCATGTTGGTGGAGTTCTCTCACACGATCTGGATATTTCAATTTCAGACGGTGATGCAAAAAATCGGCGAACAGGCGATGATAGCGATACCACTGGCGTTTGTCATCCAATGCAATCACAAAAAAGTGATGACGCTCCAGATATTCCAGTACAGTGCGACTTTCCGCCATACCTGTGACGGTATCACATAAGTCTGAATTAAGACGTTCAAGGATGCTCGTTTGTAGCAAAAACTGCTGAATTGCTTGCGGCTGACGGTCAAGGATTTCATCTCCCAAATAATCTAGCACATAGTGATGATCCCCTGCGAATGAAGCAATAAATTCAGCCGTGTCTGTCTTTCCTTGTAATGCCAATCCCGCTAGTTGTAAGCCAGCAATCCAGCCTTCGATCCGTGTATCGAGTGCCTCAACCTCGTTTATAGTGAGTGTCAGTCCCATAACATCTGTGAAGAAACTTTCGATCTCGTGCGGTAAAAAGCGTAAGTCAGCACTTCTTAATTCGAGTAATTGGTTGCGGACACGCATTCGTGCAAGTGGCAATGGTGGATCGGTACGGGTTGTTATGATGAGTCGTAGTTGCGACGGCATATGCTCGACGAGAAAGGTCAAGGCATCCTGGATTGCTGGTGTTTCGATGATGTGATAATCATCTAGAACTAAAGTCAGCAAATCCGGAAGTGCTGAAAGCTCATTAATCAGTGCGGATAAGATTGTTTCAACGGGTAGAGGTTGAGGCTCATGTAGAAGGGTGAGCGTTTTGTGGCCAATGTCAGGATACGCCGTTTGGATGGTTGCGATAACATAGTCCCAAAATCGAACGGGATCATTATCTCCTGAATCAATAGAAAACCAAATGACCTTCATCGCAGTCTGTGAAATCCACTCACCCACCAGTGCTGTCTTGCCATAACCTGCTGGCGCAACGATCAGGGCAAGATTGTACTCATGGAGTTTATCCAACCTTTGAATTAACTCTACACGATGTACATGCGATAGACGAACTGGCGGAACATTAAGTTTGGTGTTCAGCAAGAGCATCGCGTTGCCGTCCAATCAGTACATAATATCTTTGATAGTCGGTGGAGAAAAAATACATGTGGGTAAAAATATCCCCACAGTAATTTCACTTATTATTTTGAACTCATATAGGATAGCGATTTGCTGTCGGTATAATTGGGGACATCTACCGATACCAATCTTTTATAATTATATTTGCAACTTTACCCCCTGTATAGATAGCATCTAATGCCCATCGACCGTTCTGAACGTCACCCACAGCCCATAAGTTTGTTACATTCGTTTGCTGAATGGTGTCGGTTTTCGCATGACCCTCGTCATCGATCTCCAAACCGAGATTTTCAATTAAGGTATGAACGAGTGGTAAAGGCTTTTTCGGCGGTATCCATAAAAGTGTACCGACTGCTACTTCCTCCCCGGTATCTAGAGATACAGCCTTAACTCTGCCATCTATATGATAGATTTGAGTGATGCCGCCTTTGTGAACGGAAATGCCCGATGCGATCAGTTTGTCTTGATAATTGGAGTCAATTGACACATTGGCTTGTAATAGCAATTTAGTGTCTGATGTCCAGTTCTGCACCAGCGGCGGAAAGTGATGAGCCTTTCGTACAGACGAGGCTACGATTCCCCAGGCTCTATCTCGATTTTCATAACCATCACAATATGGACAGGGAATGATGGTATCTGCCCAACATTCCGCAAAACCCGGAATATTGGGATACACATCACGATAGCCTACTGCCAGAATCACATGCTTCGCGCTGATCGATGTGCCTTCGTCACCTATCACATAAAACTCGCCATTATTCAGTTTTTCTATGTTTATGACTTGCTCGTGACAAAGCTCCGCACTTTGATAAACGGCTATCTGTTTCCATGCGATCTCGCGGATTTCCGCAGGTCGTAATCCATCCAAACCGAGCAAATTATGTACACCATGTGATGCTGCATTACGCGGTGGCTGCGGATCATCAAATACAATGATGCGCTTTCGGGTTCGTGCGAGTACAAGTGTTGCCTCCAAACCAGCTGGACCACCACCGATTACCGCAATATCATAGTGATTGTGTTGCATAATTATCTCCATTTTCTAAGATTTTCCCTGTTGGGCTACAGTGATGACCACATTCCCTTTTTTATGACCGGAGTCAACATAGCGATGAGCTTCGATCATATGCTCCAATGGATAACAGCGATCAATCACAGCTTTGATTTTCCCCGATTCAACCAGTTCTCTCAGGAAATCGAGATCATCTCTGGTTGGGGTTGCAGTTCCACCTATGAGTGTTTTGCCAGTTTTTCGGGAAACCAATTGCATTTGAATCAGGAGTGCCGGACCGGAAACTGCTTGAAGATAATTTCCAGGTTTGTTGAGCGAATTTAGAGCATCTGAAAGTAGCGTCTTACCAACTGTGTCGAAAATGATGTCGTAGGTCTTACCGTTTCTGGTAAAATCTTCACGGGTGTAATCGATAATATGATCTGCCCCCAGAGATTTCACCAATTCGATATTGGGTGTACTGCAAACCGCTGTAACTTCTGCACCAAAGTACTTAGCTATCTGAATTGCCGATGTACCAACACTGCCAGACGCACCATAAATCAGCACCTGTTGTCCGCTTTTGATATTCCCGCGTTTCAGAAAATTTAAGGCGGTAACACCACCAAACGGAACGGCTACGGCTTCTTCATAGCTGATATTCGATGGTTTCATTGCCAGCGCACTATTCTCAGGCACACAGGCATACTCCGCATAGGCACTCAGTTGTGTTATGTCATAAGCATATACTTGATCACCCATCTTAAAACGTCTGACATCTTTACCGACGGCTTCAACTTCTCCTGCCAATACCATCCCCGGTATCGATTTTTTAGGTTTTGTCAGACCCAGTGTCAGGCGAGCAGGAAGCCATAGTGAGCGTGGGACTGTGAAACTCCGCACCCGCGAATCCCCGGCTGTTACAGTTGTCGCATAGACTTTGACAAGGACTTCGTTATCAGCAGGAATGGGTTTTGTGACTTCTCGATATTCCAAAACTTCTGGTGAACCATATTTTGTTGCTACGATTGCTTTCATTGTGATTTCTCCTTATTTGAAATAGGTATTTAGTGTGTTCTGAGCAAAAATTGACAATTCGGTGGAGTGGGAAGGGCTTCGACCCTCCCCATCATCTGGTCTATGCTACGCTGACCAGTTCATAGCTTGCGGATGGTGCAGGTTCAAAAGTTGTTTCCGTCTGCTTGAATCCTCTGGTGATAAGCCGGATAGCCAGTATCAGTTCCCATGTAAAGATAGGGATTACAGTGACTCCTGCCAATAACGTCGTCTGGTCATAGGAGCCAAACATCTGGGCGACCGTGTAGGCGAAGATCAAGGGACCTCCGACCAGTCCTAGCACAGGGATGAAACGGGGTACAAGGCGAGATTTATACATCAGGTATGCCATGAATACCGTGTTTGTTCCGCAGACCAAGCCTGGTCCCAACAATAAAGTCCAGTTGTGGAATGACACAAGTACATTAGCGAATGTGATAAGGGTCATAGTGTCTGCATCGCTAGCCACCATCATATTCTGGCGCAGTGCCACAAGCACCAAGAGTGGAAGAGCACCTACAATAATAACGCTTGCTTCCAGTGTGCGGAGTCCAATGTAGCCCAGTGCGACACTTTCGTTCCAGCGTTTAACCGCAGGAAATAGTGCAAGTGAGGTGCCAACTACAGCCAGTGCAAGGATAACTTCGAGTAAAGCTCCCAATATCACTTGAGTGTCAAAACCTCTGCCGATGATGTAATGTGTATCCTTCAGGATAGGGTTGTACAATATGGCGGAACCAATGGCGGTGACATGTGTGATAAGGTAGAGTATGCCGGCTGTCATCGCGTTCATTCGGAATATGTTTACACCTGTTATAGTCTGCTGTTGCGTGTTCATGTGTTGTTCTCCTTTTGGGTTATATAATTCACGATATACATGGGTTTATTTTCTAAGTAGTGTTCCGCTATTGTTGTCTAGCGAACTTGTCGGTCAGACCAGAGCGAATATCCTAGCCATGTCAGACCCAAGCCAACCGGAATCGTCACTATCGACTCATAATCAGCAGGAAACATTGTGGCGACAGGAGCCAGAATAGTCCCGATGGCAAACAGTACACCTGCCGGGCGTGACAGAATGCCAGCACGGAATGTTGCGATACCAAACAGCAGTCCACCGAACATATACAGGGGTCCTGATAGCATCCATAATGTCGGGAGGATTCCAAAGTCAATCTCACTGGCAGTGCTGGTAAATATCCCCATGAAGCCGTCCACATACATCGGTGCTATGGTCGCCAACTGTGGCAAAATAAAGGCTTCAATGAAGGAAAAGCACATCACCATCGCCAGCCAGAGGCTGACCATGACAAAACCTGCCAGACCAAGTAAACCAGTCTTTTCTGCTTGTCTGACATAGAGTCCCGTCATGCCGTACAGTCCGAAGAAGGACAGGGCGATAGCAAAGATGTGAGCGATTTCCCAATCAGTAGTGGGAGCTGACGAAAGAACATTTGCTGGATGAAGTATTCCGACAAATATATAACTTATTCCTGCTACCAGTGCCGATAAACCTGCCAAATGGGTGAGTTTTGTTGTGGTCATCGTCATTTTGCCCGCTTTGATAGCGTTTTGCTGTCCGATATTCATGTGGTTGTCGTCTTCAATAACTGCGGTCTGCGTAATAGTACTCATGTGGTTGTCTCCTTATTTGAACGAATGTGTTAAGTATTTAGGTTTAATATCTGAATCATCTATCTGGCTTCACTACGATTGACAGAGATCAACAGTAGTCCTAAATCACGGATTTTCTTTAGCAAACCATGTAAGGCGGCTTGATCAACTACTGTGCCACTTAACAGTGTTTCGCCATTGTCTTCCAGTGTGATGGTCAAACCTTCAAACCAGTCTGCCCATTTTTTATCAAGGTGTCCCTTGATCCGAATCTCGTAATGTCCGGGTTCGTGATGTTGCTCATTGGATGGGGGTGGTATCGTCATTCTGCGCCTCGTACATTATCCTCCTCTGGGTGAATCTCCAGATGCTTGTATACGTTTCTTTGTTATAGAGAAGATACAGGTTAATGTGGTGAGCAGGCATCACCATATATGGTGATTGATGTGGTGATTCGTGATTAGAAGACTGTGGAGAAAAAAGCCCTGACATGTGATTCGACACATCGATCAGGGCAGAAAGTGGCGTTTGTGCTTGCTTACAACAAATGAAGTTCCTCAGCCCGACGAATTGCTGAGCGACGGTTGTTTACACCGAGCTTGGTGTAAATGTTCTTGGTATGGGTGCGGATGGTGTTCAAGGATACAACAAGTTCACGCGCAATATCTGGTCCGTCTAGATCAGTTGCGAGCAAGCGAAGCACATCAAGCTCACGTTCGCTTAGTGGTTCGATTAAATTCTGATCGACTAATGGCTTGCTCTCAGGTTTATCAAAAGCTGTCAGGAGTTGGCGAACATAGCTTGGTCTGATGCCATGTTTTACGGCTTTTTCCAGCAGAGTCGACATGGCTGAACCTTCATCAATAAACATTCGGACATAACCCTCTGGTTCGGCTAGCGTGAGGGCGCGTTCTAGTGGCACAAGTGCGGTAGACATATCACCCTGCATCTGGTGGGCTAGCGCAAGTAACACCAGAATTTCGATGAGGCTTCTTGTTCTCTCGCCATCTTCTGCCGCTTGCATTAGACGCTCTAATAGTCCTATAGCCTCACGGACGAAGTGATCAGACTGATCGTATTTGTACTGCGCCAAAAACACACGGGCTAGCGTGATATGTTCAAATTCTCGTAGATAACTCAGATCATCCTCAATAGATAGAGCCCGCTCACGCACCCATCCCAGCGCATCACCAAACCGCTCCTGTATGATCCATAGCCTCGTTTTCAATGCCGCGACAGGACGCACATTTGGGAAGAAGTCACTCACATACAGTCGTTGTGCCTCGTGGAGCAGGGCAAGTGCAGTGTCCAAATCGCCTTCAGCCTGCCGTAAACGAGCCATTACAACACGCCAACGATAGGGGTGTTGAGGGAATCCAGTGTGTTCTCCCTGCTCCTCACTTCTCAGCAGAAACTGTTTAGCAACCTGTAAATTGTTATACTCGCAGTTGATCTCACTCAGTCCCACGTACATATCCGCCGTTCCGCGCATTCGAGGCTCGCCATGATCAAACGCAAGTTGTAATCCCCGCTCATAGATACGCACTGCTTCGTGGAGACGACCTTGCACAATGCGTATATCCGCTAGTGCGAGTGTGCCACCGACTGCATCAGAGATATTTCCAGCTATCCTCAAATAATCCATCCCATCGGCAAACGCCCGATACGCTAGCTCAAGATCACCGCTTGTCCAGGATGCAAGACCTAGGATTGCCGATGCCGATCCGTGTAGCACATGATCGTCCTCAGGTATAAGATCAAGCACTCGTCGGGCATATGTCACGGTGTTGGTCAGATTGCCAAGAACCAGCGACAGTCCGGCACGATATAAAGCGATCCAACCCGGAAGACGACTCAATTCCTGTTTATTCATGACAATCATGTCTTCTGATTGTGTAGGTGTATCCAGCCATCGTTCAGCATTCCGTAAGCGTGTCTCAACGCTCTCAAGTTCACCGCAAGACAGTAAAGCTCCTACGTACTCCAAACTGAGAATAGGTCGAAGGTGGAATATATCGTCGGGGAGTGCTTTGAGCCATCCCAACAATGTGGATTCCTGTCTAGTTTGGCGCATAGCTGGTGCTGTTAATTCAACTAAGTTCGCGGCTCGCTCGAAATCTCTGGCGGCTAGGGCATGACGTATCGCATCGGTAGCTGATGCATTATGTTCATACCACTCACTTGCCCGTATATGCAAAGTGGATACCTGATCGGTTTGCTCTGTCATCAAATGGGCATAAAGCACATCCGCAAAGAGGTGATGATAGCGATACCAGTGACGCTTGTCATCCAGCGGAACAATAAAGAAGTTGCCCCGCACTAAAGCCTCTAAGCGTGCATTACTTCCCTGCTGACCGGTGACAGCATCACACAGTGAGCCATTCAAGCGGTCAAGAATAGCTGTTTGGAGCAAGAAACTGCGAATACCTTCGGATTGACGCTGTAGAACCTCCTCAACCAGATAATCTACGATGTAGTGGTTGTCTCCGGTGAAGGCTCTGACGAACTGAGCCACATCGTCGCGCCCACGCATGGAAAGAGCCGCCAGTTGCAGACCAGCAATCCAACCTTCGGTGCGAGTTTCCAGTGCGGCAATCTGTTCAGTTGAGAGGTCTAGCCCCATTACTTGCTTGAGAAAATCGGCGGCTTCACTATGGGTAAAACGTAAATCTACAACACGCACTTCAGTCAATTGACCGCGCGCCCGTAAGCGTGCCAGAGGCAGATTGGGATCTTCACGGGTGGTGATGACAAGGTGCATCTGTGTTGGCAGATGATCGAGCAGAAAGATAAGCGCATCATCAATCTGTTTTGAATCAACACTATGATAGTCATCAAGCACATAGACAAAATTTTCGGGCATAATGGCGATTTCATTGACAAGAACTGTCAAGACCGATTCAATTGGAGGTGGTTGAGGAGATTGAAGTACGGACAAAATCTCTTCGCCTATAGTTGATGCTATCGTCTGCAAAGCGGCAACAAAGTAAGTCAGAAAGTATGTGGAATCCTTATCTCCCTCATCTAGTGATAACCATGCCGTCGGACGGTCATTATTGATGACCCATTCGCTAACCAGTGTAGTTTTGCCAAAACCAGCGGGAGCGGCAATCAGCGTGAGTTTACCGCCTAGTCCCTCGTTCAGACGTTCGATCAAACGACGACGAAGGACTAGCTTCGTTCGGGGTGAGGGAATGAAAAGTTTAGTCGCTAAAATTGGTATGCTCATACAACCCTCTGCGGTTTCGATTCTGATGCAACTTTCTTGCCTGACGACTGATAATTAGGGATGCTTAAGCCAATAAAAGCATGGGAAGCACTTAAAACGAAGGCTTATCAGGATTGGTTATTCTGAGATGCCTCCACTATGACTATTTTACATTATTCCCATACCATTTACGCTCCATAGACTGTCTTGATAGATCTGAGATATATAATCTAAAGTGTCGTATAAGCCGATTATTCAACACATTTATAGATTGAGCACCAAATGAGAAACTATTACCGTGATTGCTAGTCGATGATATTGGTAAAGGCGAGAGCAATCAAACTCGCCCAAGCTTTCAGGTCAATACCGGAGTTGGTGCGTGCATGAAGTCGTTGGATGCCCATGGCTTCCAACTGAGAATAAACGGTTTCAATGCGTCTGCGATACAAGCGCAGGTCAAAATCATCTGCCCAAGTGTTGGGGGTCATGTTGTCACGACGCATGGAGACGAGGCGGACACCTGTATCTTCAAAAATGGTGCGTGCATCCTCGGCTGAAATATAGCCCTTGTCTCCAAACACGGTGGCACCAGGTGGGAGTAGATAAGCCAATTCGTGAATGGGTGTGAGATCATGCTCACTGGGAGGCAATAAATCGAAGGCAACCGGAACACGTTGGGGAGTACAAATCAGGTGCAAACGCCAGCCGAAAATCTTTTCTCGCTTGGCGGCACAGTAGCCACAGTAGGGCTTGCCACGCACTTTTTTACAGCGTCGAGCGCGCACGCGCTTGCAGACAGGTAAGGGCATACTGTCGATGATGAATACCTCACCGTGTGCGAATATTTCGCCCAGTAAGGTCACTATGCCGTAGAGCCAATCCCCCAGCGCGTGGAGCCGACGATTGAACCGGGAGACACTCAACGCGGGAATATCGCCTAAACGCACGAGAACACTTAAGGCACATTCATGATGATTCTGGAAGTATTTTGCCGCCACAACAGCAACGATCAGCACTTCAGCCGCACTGACTGTGCTACGACCATCCTCTTGGTATCCATACGCTGTCCTCAGGTCTGCAATCACGCTATATGCCGTTACAATATAAGTATCGTTCATGTGGTTGCCTCGTCGAGTTTTGTTTGGTGACCTTATTCTAACGAAAACCGCATGAACGTCATTAACTAGCAATCAGGGTACTATTATGAATTTACAATCTGTGAAGTACACCATAAAAGCGAGAAGCCAGTTACGAATGTTTTCACGACCCATAATCAAATAAAAGTCATTAACATCTGTACCATATGGTACTTGAATACACTTCACAGCTTGTGAAATGCTATTAATCCACGCGACGGCTCCTTGTCCTGCCGTATCTTCGTCCATACGAACGAAGATGCTAGGCGCAAGATGTGAACTCATAGCATGAAAGTATCGCAGACAGCTAGCGTATCAAAATGGGTACAGAGCCTGCGACGTAGCTCCTCGGGTGTTAACTCGCCATCCAGTTGGCAAACAAACGCGTTTATTATGAACCCATCGGACCTCAATGGGATTGCGCAAGAGACTTCTTACAGGTAACAGGTGTGTGCAATTTCGGGTGACATCAACCCTTCAGACAGACTGATCACATCGTGTTCACATGTTAAAAGAACATATAAACTAAATCGTGATATTATCATTTTGAAATACATTGTTTTGATTTTACATAGGCATAAATTATCAAAATCTACACGTTGATTAAAAGTGAAATTTCACCTCAACCGCATTTCAAAAATTCTGTTTAACCCCTATAGTCCATAAACTTTTTGTCCGCGTATTAGATGCTCATCAGTAGTGCGCCATGATACGATTCCCGCGTCTGCTCGAACCGATCATCCGATTCCTGCCAGATCAATCGTTGAGAAAGATACGTTTCTGGAATATTCGTGACAGGATTATACGGCTCGAAAATCTGCACACCATGCCGCTTGCCGACATAAAAATAGCGCCGACGTTTCATGTCTCCATCACGTCGCCCGACCTTACGCAGGTAATCGCTACACGCATGAAAAGGATCAACTGAAGAACTTGCTTTTTGTGTGAAATACAGCTTACCAGAACTGGGCAACGCGGCATCCCCTATAGCACCACGCTGTTCGGCTTGCACAATTTCATGTTGAACTGCTTTCCTGATCTTCTTTGACTTGCCTGTTCGCGGATGTTGCTGGATAGATTTGTCGGCAATCGTATAAGTGTTTGGCAATCGCCACGCCGCAGAATGTGAGCCGTCTCGATTGAGTGTTAGATAGGCGTGTGCCGGAACATGGTCAGTAGAGGTGTCGTTTTGTTGGGCGTAATTTGCCTGCTTGCCGATGTGAGCGATTGTTTCCCACTTTAGCAGAGTCGGGATCGACACATCCCACAATGCACACATCATATCCCTGCTGATGGTGATGCCCTCACGCTCAGAGTCTTTGGTAATCATCCATGCGGCATAAAGCTGTGCGGATGATTCTTGCATACTTCCTGATAAATCGACCTCAACGCGGCGTTTTCCGGGTTTGTTGGTTTCGACGAGATGAGAGTGTCCAAGATTGACCGCTGTATTGACCAACTGTTTCGCCACACGCAATTGACCGGATAGATAAATGCGTCCTGTTTTCTTGTCGTGCGTCCAGTAGCCAAGATTGATGCCTTCCTTTATAAGGCGACGACAGTGGCGTTTACTGGTTGCAACTCCTGCTTCATACCAGATCACTTCTAATTCATCACGCTCAATATGTCCATCACCATCGTCAACCGCGTGACCATAAGCCCATGAACGAAATATACCAAATTGATCGACGACTTTCGCAATCCGTCCAGCTTCGGCATCAATAAGTACGGTCTGTTGGACGACTTTAATTTTGGCGAGTGCTTGTTCAGATTTGATTGAAGGAAGCGCAATTTGGCGAGGTCTTAACTGTGCATTCAGCCAGTCCATCTCATCGGGCGCGTGATGCTGAATGAAGTCGATTGCGCCCTGGATGTTGCCAATCTGAATGCGGATAAGCGCGAATTGACGGATCGTATGATCGGGATGAGGGTCTATTTTGCGCTGTGTAGGTTCTTCGATTGGTTCGGCAGGTTGCTTCTTTAATAAGGCGGCAAGATCAGCGGAGAATTTACCCCCAAGTCGTGCTTCAATTTCATCAGGCGCAGACGAACATTGCAATTCAGTCGATTGCAGATCATTCGGGCTATTTAGTTCCGCACATGGGCGCGTTGAACCTAGCTCAGTCCGTGCTGAGGTCATCACCCGCCACCTGAGAATCCTAAGGACGAGTCCCGACAGAAACGGAAAAAAGTTGGCGTTATGCAGTTGCAGGCGACGGGAGACTGTGATAGAGTTTAAGTGCTTAAGTTAAATCTCTATCACCTTCGTCCCGCCCACCCGCGTATCTTCGAGTGGGCATTTGTTTTTTATGGTGGTTCCCTAGCTTGCATTAAAACCTCCAAATTGTTGACCCGGGTCAACAATTAAGCATCCAATAACTGTTGTTCTGCTTCATTCAATAACTGTTGCATAGCTCGTAATCTTGCCAAAGCGATATGCACATCTTTCTCTTGAGCTAATAATGCCTGTGCTAGCTCATTGCCATTCGTTTTATTCACATCACGTACAGACTTAGCAACCTTCAATGAATAACGAGAAAATACCGGTTCTTCAGTATCGTTTACCTCATGTGGGTCTGCTTCGATGAGTTGTTTAATCTGAGCACTTGTTAAATCGAAATCGATGACTTGTCTCAGTAGCTCAAACTGGGATTCTGGCGGAATTGTTGCAACACTTCTCAATTTCTTCTCATCGATATTGTGACGATCAGCGAGTTCCATGGCTTCATCAGATAGCTTCAGCAGTGATTTGTAGTAACTAAAATAGGAACGTTTGATTCCACCCATCGCCGACAAAATCACTTCGGTATATTCACGTTTTCCACGCAGATCGAGGTCTAGCGCTTGCCTGTAGAAGTCATTGTTCACCGCATGGTTCGGGATTTCGTAGCCGTGAACGGTCAGCAGGAGAAGTGCAGCCTGACGTGCCATCGCAATCGCAGTCAACCCTTTTCGGGCAGTGTTTTCCTTCGCCTGCCTGAAAACGGACGATCCCTCAGCAGGCACAACGATGCAATCAATCATGCCATTGCTGTCATAGCCGGGGATGAAATCACGCAAAATCCACGCCGCCCAATAACGCCGTTCGCCAGTTTCGATGCGATACTGGCGCACCACGCCCTGCGACATATCGACCACCGTCAACGGATTGATCTGCCCATCGTCGCGAATGGTGACCGCCAGATGAACCAGATCACGGAGCGTGTCTTCTTCGGGTGAAAACTTGTTATCCGTATTTTCAGTTTCGCTTTCAGGATCCGGAAGCAACTCAAGCACATTGCTAAAGGGTCGTCCCTGCTGACGTGCCGCCACCTGCGCCATCTGCACCAATTCACGTAAAGATTGCGTCGGGGTGAGCTGGTTATTGTGGAATTTGTAGTGCAGGTGTTCAGGCAACACTCGACGCGGTTGGATCGGATCCGGACGCACAAGTTCCAGCAGGATACGTTCCACACGCACACTGTCATCGTGAAAAAAGTCGAGATTTTCGCCTCCACCCAGCATATCGGCGGTGACGCTATCCAGCAGGCTGGTGTTGATCTCACGTTTCTTGCGTGTCATTCCTACACCACCTTCCGTTGAGCCAGATGCCGCAGGAGATTGGCGACGACTTCACCATAAGCGCCGCTGGCGGTGGCGCTGGGATCATAATGGAAGATGCTCATGTGGTGATGGTGTGAATACGATACCGCTTCGTTTTGTGGAATCACACCGCATAGAAGCGGACCGAGGATGCTATGCGCTTTGAGTTCTTCGAGCAGTTGATTGTGCCCGCGGATACGCGTGTCCATTTTGGTAACAATAATGCCACTGACATGCAAACTTGGATGTCGCCAGCCTTCACGAATGTCGTTGATTTTATTGATGACACTGAGCAGACCTACCGTTTCCAGATAGCGGGGTTCTACTGGCACGATAGCATCGGTTGCGGCGAGTAAACCCATTTCGGTCATCAATGAAAATGAGGGGCGGGTGTCAATGACGATGGCGGCATAGTGAGGGGCAATCTTGCCTAGTGGGTCAGCGATTCGATAGGGTGCTCCAGCCGTCCCTGTGAGTTCTCGCTCCGCACCTTCGAGCATCGATGAGGCGGGCAGAACATGCAGATCAGGATCCCATGCACTCTCGACGATGCAGTCCAGCATCACATTGGAGGCATCTTTTCGATCCGCCATCAGCACCGTGTAGAGGCTGTTATCCGCACCAAAGTCGTTGCGTCCGGTGGTCACCAGCGAGGCGTGACCCTGACTATCGGTGTCGATGAGTAGGACACGAGAGTTGACTGCTTTGATATGGCGCAGAAGTTGCACCAACCCAAAAGCGATGTTCGTTGCGGACGTGGATTTCCCCACACCGCCCTTATGATTCGTCAAAACAAGTGAACGAGTCATGATGATAAAATTCCTCCGCTTAGCGCAGTTATTTGAACGAAACCATCTCAAAAACCAACGATTGCCCGACCTGTGATATGCTCTTAGGTGGGAGTAGCGTTAGCCTCCGCGACGGTACTTCAAGGTGAGTGGGGGAGGACTTTCTCCCTCATTTCACCGTAAAGTCAAATCAGCGTTTGTTCGAGAGGCGCGTAAGCTTTGCGCTCTGAGGAAATATCAGTTGCTGGAGAAATATAGCGGTTTTTTCTTTGGGGAAATGTTCGGATTGAGTCCGATTAGGGTCACAATAAACATATGATTAAGATAAAAGTCCCGATTTGGCTCAGAAGGCTAAATTCGGGGCTTTTTTCGTTAATTTACGAGTTACCAGAGAAGCAATCACAATTTTAGGGTTCGAGTCCTACCTCCCCATTAAATTGTAATATTTAGAAATAAATACGAATGTCTCGCCAATTGTGACGAGATTT
This sequence comes from Aggregatilineales bacterium, assembly GCA_040219275.1. Lineage (GTDB taxonomy): Bacteria > Chloroflexota > Anaerolineae > Aggregatilineales > Phototrophicaceae > JAVJSU01. The sequence goes on from JAVJSU010000006.1 coordinate 124,024, forward strand.
TTTGTTTTTTAAGGTCAATATTGCGACAAATTGCCGATAATTTAACAATTTTTCCTAATTTTAGGTTCGAATCTTATCTCTCTTTTTTTTCAAAGTTAGTAATAAATGTGTGTTAATCACGTAACAATTCGCGTAGTTTTTGTGCCGATAGTAGTCTGCAGCGTCTATTATCGCTGTAGCAAAGAGTTCCTGGAAGCAGGCAAAGCACGGCTTGCAGGGGACACAAAACGGGAAGCGACGAGCGAAGAAGTCAGTAATTTGCGGTCGGAAAACGAAGAGTTGAAGCAAGTGATGGCAGAACTGTTGCTTAAGAATCGGGTGTTGAAAAAAAGTCAGACCGGTTTGGAGAACGGGTGGGACGAATGAGCCGCTATAGCCAAACTGAGAAAATGGAAATCATTCAGATGGTGGAACAGTCCGAACTGAGTGTGAAACAAACGCTCAAGGAACTAGATGTGCCGCGCAGCACATTTTACGACTGGTATCGCCGATATTTGGCGGATGGCTACGATGGTCTAGCCGATGTTCGTCCCGCTCGCCAGCAATTCTGGAACGAGATACCCAAGCAGGTACGCGAAAAAGTCGTGACGATTGCGCTGGAACATACCGAGAAGTCACCGCGCCAGCTTGCCTGGCACATCACCGACAACGAGGGCTATTTCATCTCGGAATCGAGCGTGTACCGCATCCTTAAAGGGTACGATCTCATCACCAGCCCTACCTTCCATTTGGTCACCGCTAAAGATGAATTTGAGCACAAAACGAAACGGGTCAATGAACTGTGGCAGACCGATTTTATACAGTTCAAGGTCATCGATTGGGGAAATTACTACCTGTGCACCATTCTCGATGATTATTCTCGCTACAACATCCAGCATGTTCGTGGTGCCCCTTACCATCCGCAAACGCAGGGTAAAATCGAACGCTACCATCGCTCCATGAAGTCGATCGTCAAGCTCGATATTTACTATTCACCTGACCATTTACGAAAAGCCATTGCTGATTTTGTCTGCTACTACAATACGCAACGTTACCATGAGGCGCTCGATAATTTCACACCAGCTGATGTCTTTTTCGGTCATACAAAGCAAATCATTTCCAAACGGCAGCAGATTAAACAACTCACCTTGCAGCAACGCCGACAAACTTACTTGCACGCTGCAAAGATTTGAGGTATTTATTTGGATTACTCCTCCTGCTTTTTGACCTCTCAATACTCCGATTTAGGTTGACCACTTACACTATCCGGCTCATGGAAAAACAACATGTTGTCTTTATTCCGGTCTTCCCACTTTTCCCAGATTACAGGTGATGACCCGTCCTGATTTTTCCACGTTTTGCCGTTATCTTCTGAATAAATCAGCTTGACCCCAATAAAGGCATTTTCAAGTGCCCCCACAGGGTCTTTGAGGGTACCCATAAAGTTATAAATACGATCTTCGACTGCCAGAATGCCAAAACCATAATATCTCGTTATTGTATTCTGCCCGGTAAAATCATTTTCCAGATTTGGGTATTCGGCTAAATGGTGGAAACTGTGGTTAGGAGCATCCCCTTTGATGACATAAACGCGGGAATTGTAAAATCGCCCATCGAATTCTGGCATGTCCTTCCATCCGAAGCCGTCATTCATGCTGGTATACAGATTGCCGTCCGATGCCCAAGTCATATAAAAACAATCGCCTACACCTGATATATCCAGAATAGTGTCGTCCATTCTCTCAATTTTGGATATTTTATACATAGTCTTTAATCCCCATATGCGATTATTAGATGAGAAAGATGGACATAAAATCAAGTCTATTCCGTATAGATCAGTACCTTCTGGCAGTTAAACGCATAATAAGGAAGTGAGCTTTTCAAATCATTGGCAGTTTTTATGTCAAAGAAGCCAGTCCCTGGAATGCCACTTCTAAAATCAGTCCACACCAGCCAGAATGACTTGCCGTCTTCTGCAATCCACTTTGGGGCAATACGGGGTATATAGGCGCGGGTATCTTTGTGACCACCGGGTAGCCATTCTGTTTCTTCATGCACCTGTGTCCACGGTCCCCAGGGCGTTGGTGCAGTCCAAATGCCGAGATAACTGGGTTTGGCGAACCACTTGTCTTCAGGTTCACCCACACCTATTCCCCAATTGATCATCATATACAGGTCAAGTGCTTCGTTGTAGACAATATCAGGTTGCCATCCAAAAGGATGACCATAGGTTTCATTCACCCAGCCTTCTGGAAATGTGTACACAATGCCACGTTCATTGATGTCCTTACTCCATACTGCTTCTCCATCAGCATCAATAGACGTAAAGTATTCATACGCACTACGGTCTAAAACCTTATCCTTCTTGACTCGGAACATAACAAGCTGATTCATCGTGCCTTCTGTAAGACCGTTGTTTGAATAGATATAGACATAGCCGTCTTTGTTTGCTTGATAGGCTTTGCCCATCTGTAAAACAGTCAAAATAGAAAACGCAGCATCAGGTTCATTGAAGAAAAGCATATTGTCCTGATTGCGGTCTTCCCATTTTTCCCATACCACAGGGGACGATCCATCCTGATTTTTCCACGTTTCCCCATTGTCATCAGAATAGATCAGTTTTACGCCGATAAACGCGTTATAGTCCGCTACGCCTGTAGCCTGCATTAGTGTGCCGAGAAAATTGTAGATACGATCACCTACCGCCACGATACCAAAGCCGTAATATCTGTTATGGAGGTGGTTTTGTCTTCCCTCGCTCGTAAAATCATTTTCTAGTTCAGGATAACCCGGCAGATAGTGGAAGGTGTGGTTGGGTGCATCGCCATTAATGGCGAATAACTTGGTGTTATAGAATTTGTCATTAAATTCTGGTAAGTCTTCCCATCCGAATCCATCATTCATATTCGTATATTGGCGATCATCAGAAGCCCAGGTCATATAAAAACAGTCACCTATACCGGATATATCCATGATGGTATCGTCTAATCGCTCAATTTTGATGATTTTAGACATTATGTTTATCTTTTCTCTTGTTGTGATTTAGAAATTACTTGACTACGTTATTCTGTAAATTCTGCAACGCTAGTAGTTAGTGTGTAGCGATGTTATGATTTTCTCCGCCGCCGCCAAAACGATCTGAGTAATCGCCTTGCCTTTATCTGCTGACGCAGATGTCGGGTCGCCATAGACACCGTTTGGTGTCATTGCCAATATAGATCGATAAATGGTCGCCTGTCCCTTGCGGAGCATGTCCCCCTCTGCCCAAAAATACGTGGGTTGGTTCTGTTTGCCCATAATGGCTGTTCTATCAACAAGGTGTGGTGCGATGTGGAGCATCAGTGATGTCTCAAACTCCCCGGCATGACCGATACCACCGGGACCAGTTGTTGAAAGTTCAAGCAGATTGGTAGAAGCGGTTTGCCACCATGTCATCATGACGATCTGACAATTCGGATGTCGGCTACCAAACGCCTCCAGCACCACCTGTCCAATAGCGATATTACCGCCATGCGAGTTGAAGATGACCAAATTGGTAAAACCGTGTTTGGCAACAGACTCTAGAAGTTCGTTTAGCTGACGCATGTACGTTTCATGTGTTAACGTCAGTGAACCAGCGAAATCCATATGATGCTCCGAGCAACCAACCTGAACAGTTGGCAAAACCAGTACGCTTTCTGGTAGGCGCTCATTTAGCTGTTTCATAAAATGTTCAGCAATCATGCGATCCGTGGCTAAAGGCAGATGCGGCCCATGCTGTTCTGTTGCGGCAATCGGCAAAATGACCGGGATACTCCGATCTAATTTAGCGAGCGCAGGTGATGTCAGTTGATCCCAAATCATGCCTTCACCGCCCACATTTCAACTTCAACCAACAAACCAGGAAGTAACTGAGCTTGCACCGCTGTCCGTACAGGGCGTGGCTCCGGCATAAATTCTACATAGATGCTGTTGAATATGTTCCAGTGAGCCAAATCCGTAAGATAGACATTTGCCTTAAACACGTTGGCGAAATTACATCCCGCGCTAGCAAGCTGTTTGAGGCAGTTTTCCATCGTTACGCGGGTCTGTTCTTCGATAGTATCTCCCACAATCATACCTGTCTGGTCAATTGCGGCTTGCCCACTGATGACAACCAATTGACCCGGATTGACAATAAGAACAGGCGAATACGGTCCGGCAGTGATGTGTTGTGATGCTCCAGCAGGAGATTGCTTGATTTGCGTTGGAGGCTGTGCTCCACGAGTACCCATAGGGTATGGCAGATAGCCAGTAAAACCTGTGATCTTCCAGCGCCCTTCAAACATTTTGCAGTAGTAAAGTGTCTGCCATTGGAGTGAAATGATTTCACCGTCGTCGGCAACAATTTGCCCATTGAATTTTTTGTGTAGCACTGCCGCGCCATCCTTGATCTCAATATCGCGCAGGTATGTTGCGTCAATGAGACCAGACCGAAGCGTATCGACATTAACCTTCCCTAGCATCTCGCGTGACTGTTTCAGCCAGGTGTCACGATAGGTAGTCACTGATGGAAAGTCGAGCCGCCAGTTATCGGGGTTGTCGCTCTTGCTCCCATCCATACCAATAAATCCCTCGGCCAAGAAGTCATCCTCGACCATTGACCAATCGCCTTTCAGGAAAGCTTCAATATCCCGTTCGACCAACATATGCCATAGGATATGACGGTCGCTCTCTGGTGGAAATGGATTGTTATAAACCTGTGTCATGAATATATCTCCTGACGGATACGGTAATGAGAGATCGCATCTGGATCAAGTTCTACACCTAAGCCAGCCCCATCCGGTAGATAAGCATAAGGTGGCTCGATCTTCAATGGTTGCTTGAGTAGATCATGACTGCGTACCATCCGTCCAAAGATATCGCTGGGATATGTGCAACTTTGCGCCGCCATTGACTGATGTATATACATCGCTTCCAGAATGCCAAGATCGACTTCTGAGCCATGCCAGCTTGGAAGATTTGCGGCATGGGCGATATGATCCAATTGTTGGAATTTGGCTAACCCGCCATTGAAGTTAAAGCCATCTACAGCTTGATTCTGTAAAGCGGAGATCGCATCATGGACACGTTGACCGTGCAAGATATAGGGGAGCGAAACGTGTAGGAAGATGGGTATGCTACTATAGGAACGCAGATCACGGTAATCGTTCAACATATAGCGTGGTATTGGATCTTCCAGACACAGAACGTTGCCAATTTCGCGTAGACCATCAATGCGCTGTTTCGTTTTCGCAACTGTTTCCCAACGTTCATTCGGGTCCAAGATGACCCCCATTCCTGGTGCCGCCTCGGCAATTGTCGCGCACCATGCGACGACATCATCCTCAAGATCGCATTTTAGCTTCCAGCAATTGAACCCTTGCTCGGCAAACCGCACAGCGAGATCTCCCATTTCTGAAATGGTGCGATGCCCTGTCCATGCACTGACTAGCACCCGCTCGCGTACTGCACCACCAAGCAAATCAACCAATGGCAAGTCATGGCTCTTCGCATAGCCGTCCCAAATGGCACATTCAAAACCGTCATACTCCCGGTATAAACCAATAGGCAGTGATTGTCGATTGATGGCTTTCAATGATTGACCTATCAACGACTTAGCAATTGCATCTAATGTTGGCCAATCATGACCACGATAGCATTCACCAAGCGCGATGACACCGTTATCAAGTTCCACTTGGAGGATGACTTTTGAGATTTCATCAAACTGCTTGGACCATCCTGGTGATCCGGCAATTGGTAGCTTATGCAGAGGACGATCCAGTTCCGGACTGTTGATCGTACCACTTTTGGCAGGGACAATAACCTCATCGATAATAATTTTGCGTATTTTCATGTGAAATCCTGGTTATATAACAGCGCGGTCTTCCCCGCATCAACGCGCAACGTCTGCCCCGTGATAGCACGGCTCATGTCCGATAGTAAAAATGCGACAACCCAACCACAATCTATTGGCTTGATCTCAAATTTGAGTGCCTGCTGATTCTGGCTGTGCTGTTGTATCCAATCCATCGGACTGTCGGTCCAAGCCGCCATTAGTGCAATGTTTTGTTCGGCATGAACATAGCCCGGTGCTACAGCGTTGCATCGGATATTGTACGCTCCTAACTCGACAGCCAGACCGCGTGTGAGACCTTCTACACCTGCTTTTGTACTGGCGTAAAGTGCGTAACCTGAAATAGTCGAATGTGCATGTACGGATGATATGTTGACGACGCTACCGTTGCCTGCACGATTTAGACGTAATTGGTGTTGCACAAAAGCACGAGTCATCAACCATACCGCACGCAGGTCTACATCTAACAGACGATCATATTCAGCGTTGCTGGCTTCATGGGCAACCTTATTCAACCCAATACCAGCATTGTTGACCAATCCGTCAAGCTTAATATTTTGTGCGGCTAATGCTTCGAACATATTCAGGACGGTATCAGGGTCAGCAATATCACCGATCAATGGAATTGCTTCCGGAAAAGACTGACAGGCTAATGCCACTTTATCAGCATCCAGATCGTTTATAACCAGCCTTCCACCAGATCGATTGACCGCATCGCAGACACCTCTCCCTACACCGTCCCCCGCTCCACCGGTAATTAGGATTGTTTTACCATGCAGATCACTTATCATCGGTACAGTCCTTCAACATGATGACGATATGCGGTCATGTCGATGACAGTGTGTTTCAAACGGGCTTCCTCAGCAGCAAATGCCAGCAGGTGGCTTTCAAGGCTTTCACGTGCGGTTGTCAGACTATCATCGGGTATGCCTCTCAAAGCATTGACGAAGCCACGCATCAGCCCGGTATCTCCACCACCATGCCCACTACGCTCAATAAATTCGACAGGGACTGTTTCTTTCTTGCCGGTGTGATGATGGTAGATATTGATTTTATATGGATCGCGGAATTTTCCAGTCAGGGTCGCATTCGTACCATCAATTCGGATACTTCGGCTTTCTTCGTGACCCTGACCGTTCATAATGAGTGTCGCCGTAATGTCATCTTCGTATTGGAGGTTTACGGTCTGATGATCTACGACGTTATTATCACAATGATACACACAGCGCCCATAAGGGCTGGTGCGTAAAGTCTCTAACCGAGCTTCACGAGTCGCAATTGGTGTGACGACCTCATGGGGCCAGCCAGGGTTATCTGTGCCATAGAATCGCTGTGCATCATATTTGCACGTTTCAGCAACCGGGCAACCATCCGTGCAACGAAGTGGCACATCAGGATGCGGCGCGTTTTCTGACGTAAAATGAGTCAAACTACCAAATGAGTTGAGATGCAGTACTTTGCGGCGCAATAACCACTGCAAAATATCGAAATCGTGACAACACTTGGTCAGGATCATCGGTGAGGATAGGTCGGAGTTTCGCCAATTACCACGCACGAAACTGTGTGCCATATGCCAGTATGCTAAATTCTCGCGGTGATCCAAACTGATAATGCGTCCTAGTGTTCCCTCGTCAATAATGCGACGCAAGGTTCGAAAAAATGGTGTATAACGTAGCACATGGCAGACTTGAAGCAACCTCCCCTGTGCTTCCGCTGTCTGGATCAAGCTGACGTTTTCACTTAAGATTGGCGTCATGGGTTTTTCGAGTAGCACGTCGTAGCCCGCTTCCAGTGCGGCGATTGTAGAAGCGTAGTGCATGCGATCCATGGTCGCATTGATCACCGCGTCCGCGTGTTTACCCGCATTCAGCAGGTCTTCCCAAGTTGTGAAACATTGCTTTGCATCCAGTCCGTGTTGTTGTGCAAATGCTTCACGGCGTTGTGTGTCAGGTTCGGCAACACCTACGATTTTTAAATCATCGGGATACTCTAGTGCAAAATTGGCGTATAAGGTGCCGCGTACACCTGCACCAAACACGATCGCTTTAATAGGTGGCATGTGAAACTCCAGTTTTAAATGTCGTAGTTACAATCAGAATAATGTAGCCAAAAATCATTCAGAACGATCTTGCAATTGGATCGGTCACCTGACGATAAGTAACTAACTACATTACTCAATTTCATCGGGCATAATCACACCTGCCAGGTTCAAATCTTCTGCAAAATGACAGGCTACACGATGTCCGCCCTGAGTTAACGGACGTAATTCGGGTGCTTCGGTCGCGCATTTTTCTTCCGTGTAGTTACAGCGCGGGTGGAAATAACAGCCTGATGGTGGATTGGAGGGATCAGCCACCTGACCTTTTAGGCGAATACGTCGTCTTTTGTTACGCTGGCGTGGATTCGAAATAGGCACAGATGAAATTAAAGCTTCTGTATAGGGGTGTCGCGGTTTAACATAAAGGTCTAACCCCTCAGAGACTTCAGCAATCTTACCGACATACATCACCACAACCCGGTCACAAATATGCCGAATCACACTCAAATCATGAGAGATAAACAAGTAAGTCAGATCAAACTCATCCTGTAATTCTTCCAATAGGTTGATAATTTGGGCACGAACCGACACATCCAAAGCGGATACTGCTTCATCCGCAACAATTAATCGTGGATTTGTAACCAATGCCCGTGCAATAACGACACGTTGGCGCTCCCCACCACTGAAGGCATGTGGATAGCGCTTCATGTATTCAGGACGTAATCCCACACGACGAAGAAGATATGCAACACGATCCTCCCAATCACGCGCTGTACCGATCTTATTTACCCGTAGCACCTCGCTAATGTTCTGAAACACTGTCATACGCGGGTTGAGTGAAGAATAGGGGTCTTGAAAGATCATCCGAATGTCTTTGTGATAGGGGCGTAGTTGCTGTCCCTTAAGTGGTGCTAAATCCACCACATTACCGCTACTATTCCGAAAGCGCATCTGTCCATCTGTGACTTCATAGGCACGCACAATGCAGCGTCCAACGGTAGATTTACCACAGCCGGATTCCCCAACAAGTCCAAGAATCTCCCCCTGCCGAATATTGAAACTTACATCATCTACTGCCTTGACCTGACCAACCGCCCGCGATACCAATCCCTTTTTGATCTGAAAGTGCATTTTCAGGTTACGAACTTCAAGCAGATTTTGTTCATCTTCCATCTGCATATCTTGATTGTGCAGTGTGTTCTGGTTAATCATTCGCTGTTGCCTCCATCATGTTTTCGTAGAGTAAACAACGCACCATATCATTTTCATTAAGTTCCGTTGTTTCAGGCACAATTGTTTTGCATTGTTCAATGCGCTCCCTACAACGGGGATGAAAACTGCACCCGGTTGGACGACGGAAGGGATTCGGTATCATGCCCTGAATGGGGTCTAGTTCATAGCGCTTCATAGCAATTTTGGGAATAGACCGAAGCAACGCCTTCGTATAAGGGTGTTTCGGATTGTTGAAGATCGTATCCACATCGCTGTATTCAACGATCTTCCCGAGGTACATCACGGCTACCTCATCAGCAATCTCAGCAACCACCCCTAAATCGTGGGTAATAAAGAGCACTGACATACCATACTCTTCTTGAATGTTCGAAATCAGATCTAGAATGTTGGCTTGTGTGGTTACATCCAGTGCAGTTGTCGGCTCGTCAGCGATTAGTAGTTTGGGATTACAAGCGAGTGCCATCGCGATCATGACACGTTGACGCATTCCCCCACTGAGACGGAAGGGGTACTCATCAATGATGCGTTCAGGTTTGGGTAACTCAACCAAACGAAGAAGTTCAATGGTACGGTTATACGCTTCTTGATTGGAAACATTCTCATGCACCCGGATCGTTTCCATGATCTGATTCCCGACGGTATGCATAACGCTCAGCGATGTCATAGGCTCTTGAAAAATCATAGAAATTTCACCACCACGAATCTGACGGATTTCAGAACCATTCGACTTTAGGCTAACAATATCAATCGGGTCGCTTGTGCCTTGATCTGTCTGGCGATAATAGAGAATTTTCCCACCTACGATTTTTCCCGGAGAGCGCAAAATTTTTAGAAATGCGCGACTGGTGACACTCTTTCCACAGCCACTTTCACCTACGAGGCAGGTTGTTTTCCCACGCTTGATCTTGAGGTCAACGCCATCTACAGCTTTGACGATCCCTTCATCAGTAAAGAAGTGAAGGTGGAGGTCTTGAACATCTAATAAAATATCATTCATTTTGTTTCTTCCTAATAGGGGTCAGCCGCATCACGCAACCCATCACCAAAAAAGTTGAACGCCAATACAACAACGATGACGGCGAGGGCTGGCAGAAGTAGCCACGGATGGTTGGCGATGACCGTTACACTTTGCGCTTCCATTAACAGCACCCCCCAGCTTACTGCCGGTTCACGAAGCCCTAAACCTAAAAAGCTCAGTGCGGTTTCAGCAAGGATCATGCCCGGAATTGCCAATGTGAGCGAAGCAATGATATGGCTGTAAAATGACGGGAGCATGTGCCTCAGTATGAGTCTTCTTCGGGGAACACCATCCAATCTTGCCGCCATGACAAAGTCTTCTTCACGCAATGCAAGAAATTTACTTCGTACAACACGTGCCATCCCGGTCCAGGCTCGTAACGAAATAATGAGTGTGATGATGAAGTACACGCGCACAATGGGCCAGTCGATGGGCACCATCGCGGCAATTGCAATCAGAATGGGTAAATCTGGCACAGAATTGATGATCTCAATGAGCCGTTGAATGATGTTGTCCACAGTTCCACCGAGCAAACCGGAAATCCCCCCGAGGATAATGCCTATGGTTGTACTCAGCCCGACCCCGACCAACCCAATACTCAGTGAAATCCGACTTGCAAAGATTATTCGGCTAAAGAGATCGTGTCCTATCTCATCGCCTCCCAATAGGTAAAAAGGTGCGCCTGGCGTTTTGGGTCCGAACAAGCGTATATCCGTTTCAATGATGCCAAATAGTGCATAAGGCTCACCCCGTACCAAGAATCCAACAGGGATGATGGTTTCCCTATCGACCTCAAATACCTTTTTGAAGGATACAGGATCACGCTCGAAAGAATAGCCGTATACAAAGGGATCAAACCTACCATCCTGAAACAGATGAAGGCTCTGCGGCGGGGCATGGACGTACTCCGCAATGTAGAACCCGGATGAATTCGGGGCGAAAAAATCAGCGAAAATGGCAACAAAATAAAACATCATAATAATGAAAGCACTAATCATGGCGAGCTTATGATGGCGAAATTTCCACCACATGAGTTGCCACTGAGATGCCATTTCTAGTTTAGCTTCGTCCTCTACTTCAAACTCATAGCCTGCCTGCGATGTGCTCAAAACATCCTGTTCAGTATTTGCGACACTCATATAATTTTCTTTCATATCAATCAAGACGAATACGCGGGTCAAGCCATGCCAGGGCAAGATCAGATAGAAATGTGCCAATCACCGTCAGCACACTGAGCACAAGGATGAACCCCGATGCGACGAACATGTCCTGATTCAGCAGTGAATTAAACAGAACCGGACCGGATGTGGGCAGGTTAAGGACAATCGAGACAATCACTTCACCTGCTACCAGACCGGGTAATATCCAGCCAATGGTGCTGATAAAGGGATTCAGCGCGTACCGCACCGGATATTTCCAGAGCAACCGTCTTTCAGTTAAACCTTTGGCACGTGCCGTATCGACATAAGGCTTATTTAATTCATCTAGTAGGTTGGCACGCATGGTACGAATGAGTCCGGCAGTACCGGCTGTTCCAATGATGACGACGGGAATCCATAGATGTTTTAAGAAGTCCAGCAACTTTGCTACGCTCCAGGGCGCATCCTGATATTCTGGTGAGAATAACCCTATAAGCGCCCGACCGCCGTATTTATAGCTCAGGTACATCAGCACTAGCGCCAGCAAAAAGTTTGGAATTGCCAGCCCGATGAAGCCAAAAAATGTAGCAATATGATCGCCCAGGGTATATTTGTTGACTGCCGAGTAGACCCCAACGGGCAACGCCACGACCCAGATAAACAACACTGACCCTAACGAAATCGCCATTGTCAACGGAAGACGCTCCATGATAATTTCACCGGCATCACGCTGATACAGGAATGAATACCCGAAGTCCCCCTGTGTAACTACACCCTCAATCCACTTAAAATATTGAACAATCATCGGCTGATCCAGCCCATACTGGAGGCGGAGTTGTTCAGCATATTCTGCGGACATGTTGCCACCGGTTTGGGCAGAGAGTTGCCCAATAAGGCGGGTCACATAATCACCAGGAGGGAGTTGGATGATGATAAATGACAGTATCGAGATGATCCACACAGTAAAAAGCATATAAACAGAACGTTTGGCGATATATTTCAACATGATGTTGACCCACTAACTATTACAGTACGTTTCGAATACAGGTTTACCCTGATTTAATCAGGGTAAACCATCGGCTTAATTTCAGCAGACTACTCTGCGATAAACCACTGTTCCGGGCGTGTCATTTTCATGGAACCGGTAACAAAACCCGCAGTCCATTCATCAGGATGGTTCTGAATCCGTGTATGAATGGGCAAATAGCCGGGTATTGGACGGGCGGTACCCATGAGCCAGAACCCATCGGCAGCAACCTGTATGATCTCTGCCATCGCTTCGATCTGTGCTTCCGCCGTTGGCAGGGTCATCAGTGTCAAATACCGTTCACGTTGCTCCAAGAATTCCCCTTCGAGAGGAACTTGCACACGATCCCCAAAGCCGCCATATCGCCATGCAAATGATCCGTTCATCCAAAATCCCTGATATTCTGTTGGGACGAGGTAGCGTGGATCCAACATGGAGGTCAAACCTGCCCCGCCTTCACCTGCCCATATAACAGCTTGTAGCGTATTTTGTCCGACGCGCTCGTCAAACACATCATCTGTCACTTCGCTGAACAATGCTTCTACGCCAACTGCATCCCAGTAACCACTGATAAGTTCACCCACTTGTGTGGCTGGCGATGCATCGCTCGACACCAAAACGAATGTTATGCGCTCCCCATCAGGACCCAGGCGATAACCGTCGCTATCTCGATCTGGCGCAACACGATCCAGATACTCATTTGCCAGATCAATATCGAACTCAGTAAACTGAGTTGCCAGTTGTTCGTTATAAAGCGGTGAATTTTCTAATGGCGCATACTGAGATGGTGTTGACATGCCAAAATGGACGATCTCAATGATCTCTTCACGGTTAATGGCGTGTGACAAACCAATACGGAAATCTCTATTTCGGAAGACCTCACGCAGAGCATCGTCTTGCACATTGAGATTGAGATGAATCGTGTTGGTTACGCCCGCATTATCTTGCGGCGTACCAATTCTGATCGCGCGACCCTCATCGACTGCATCGAAGAACAGAATGCGGTCAGCCGATGCTGCATCAGGCATATAATCAATATCCCCGTTCAGCATGGCGAATGTGAGTGTCTCGCCATCTTGATATTGGGTGACAATGAGTGAGTCAATGTAGGGAAGTTGATTCCCCTCGCTATCTACACGCCAGTAATAGGGGTTTCTTTCGAAACGGATTATGTTATCAGTGCCCAACTCTTCAACCATCATCCAGGCTGCCAGTGTCGGCTTTACGGGATACTCCAGCAACTCCGGATTTGGCGGGAAGTAAATGAATTCTGCCGTTGAGTTAAGATACTTAACGAACAAAGCGGGCCAATCTCCGACTCCATCTTCGGCATCAATCAGTTCCTGCACATCGGGATTGTAGTCCGCATGAAATTGCTTTAGAAAATGTGCCGGACGATTTGTAATCTCATGACCGAACCACTGAGCCATTCTAAAAGTCAGAAGACCTTGCGGCTCAGCAAATGTGAATCGTACGGTGTAGTCATCGATTGCCTCAGCTTCAAAGTCATCAGGACTATCGGTGGGCCACAACTCTGAGAATGCACCGCCGGGCCAGATTCGAAGATCAAATATGACCTCGATATTGAACAAGATGTCTTCGACGGTAAATGGATGACCATCTGACCATTTCATGCCCTCACGTAAGTAGAAGGTATATTCGGTGGCATCATCACTGACCTCCCAGTCAGCGAAGATACTGGGTTCTACACCAGAAAAATCGGTTGTCCAATTCAATGGACGTTCCCAACTGATCCCCAGCATACCATTCCAGAAAGGATCGCCGGTGTAACCCAGTCGTAGTTCGCCGCCATATTGTCCGATTTCATTAAATGGTGTCGTAACCTGGGGGGTAATCGGGAGACGCTCTTCAAGTGGCGGCAGTTCACCAGCTGCTACTCTCGCGGCAAGCATTGGTGATTCGGTAAATGTCATGTCCTGTGCGGAAACAGCAGGAATAACGGAAAGCATTAGAAGCATGAATAGAAATGCTAGGTATGTAATTCTTTTTTGCATTTGTATAACCCTTCTTAATTAGATGACCGTAAACAAACTTCTCACTGTATATGGACGAAGGTTTCATATGTCCACAAGCAGAATTTGCTTAGGTCTATCAACAGAGTGAACTAAGTTTTGCCGTATAACGTTCAGGATATTTGTTATATAGTATCTATTCGCAGGGAGCCTCCTTTCCTGTGTAATTTTATTGGTCGGAAGTGACGCTTAAGTCCACTTACCACAGTATTCTTGGTGTCATCTTCCGGCTAACATCAATCAATTCACATAAAAGTGGGCGCTTGGCATCGAGATTTGTGCTTCATATATTTAAACCAAGCAATACACTTTCAAGCACATGAGAAGTAGGATAGTTTTTATTGATCATAAGATGCCATGCTTGGTAAAAACTTCACTAGCTGTTAATCCATTAAGTAGTGCGTCTCTGGCGATGTTTTCACCACGAACTTTGGTCAATGCTTGCGTAAATACCTCTTCGACAGCGTCACTTGGTACAACAAGTACCCCATCAATATCTCCCATAATGACATCACCGGGATGAATGACGACATTATTGATCTCAATGGTGACGCGAAAGTCGATGACCATGCCACGTCCGCGTTGATCCTGGGCGTAGGGTCCCAGTGAAAATACTGGATAGGACATTTCGAAAATACGTTGGCAGTCACGGATATAGCCATCACATACAGCACCAACTGCACCACGTGACCGCATCGCAATGCACATCAATTCACCTACAAGTGCATAACGCGGAGAGGAGCCAGCACAGATGTAAACTTCGTCTTGTTGGAGATCATCCAAGGCTACGAGCATCTGACCAAATGGGTGATTACCCTCCGGCTCACTGAATACATCAGCTTCCAATACAGTCATGGCACGCCCAATCATGACCTGGCACTGACCTGGTGGTTCAAGGGGACGGATTTGTGGAGACAGAAACTGATGTCGTAGGCCAATCTGGTCACAAATATCCCCGACAACAGCTGTATATAACTCCCTACGACCTAGTTCAAAAAGTTCTTTATCGGAATTCCATTGGGTCATCGAGATTCATCCTCAGGGTCAATGAGATCAATTGTCATTGCGATATTGTCAAAATGGTCGTCCATTGAACGGCCTGCCAGTTCAGGGTCTCGGGACGCAATCGCACTTACCAATGCCTGGTGTAAAACCACAACTCGCTCAATTTCTTCATCCGTCGAACGACTTACACGACCTTGCACACTTGTTTGCTTTACTGCATCACGAAGTGATTGGATCACGTGAAATAGCATCTTGTTATGCGTTGCTTTTGCAATAGCTAGATGTAGCTCAACATCAAGTTCAGAAAACCGATTGACATCTAAGACATTATCAATCATCTGTTGCAAAATGTTCCTGATTTGATTCATTTCCTCGGTACTGTGGCGTATTGCAGCTAGCCTAGCGCTCTGAATTTCCAGACCACGTCGGATTTCCATGAATTCATTTACAGTATCTTTCTGCAACTGTAGGGCGTGTTGAAAAAATTCAAAAAGCGGTTCGCTCGTGATTGGACGGATAGTCGCCTTTTTCCCATTTGTGATTTCGATGATCCCACGTGCTTCCAGTTTACGAAACGCTTCTCGAACTACCGAGCGGCTTACCTGGAATTGATCTGTGAAATACTGCATTGATGGCAAGGAGTCCCCGGGTTGGAGATTGTCCGATTGTATGTATGTGGTGAGTTCGTCTATTGCTTGATCAACTAGTGTTGATGCATTGAGTTTGTTGGTCATAAAGTTTTCGACCTTGGCAAAATAATAACGATGATTTAAATATTAAAGCTGACTACCAATTAACCTATATGATAGGTAGACTAACATATAGCATATATAGTTGTCAAGGAATTTACTTACATATTCCCGCGAGTCGAATTATTTCACTGAATTTAAATGACTATTTCTTAAGTAGACAATATCAAACTGCGCGAGTTGTTATATAACATCAGGCAGATCGACAAAGGAGAATTAAACGGCTCGAAAATCTTCACACCATGCCTCTTGCCAATGCAAAAATAGCGCCGACGTGTAAGGTCGCCGTCTTTTCTTCCGATCTTTCGCAAATAATCGCCACAGGCCCGAAATGGATCCTGTTTATATCGGGCATGTTCCGTGAAATACAGCTTACCAGAACTGAGCAACGCGGCATCCCCTAATGCACCACGCCGTACGGTTTGCATAATTTCACGTTGAACTACTTTCCTGACCTTCTTTGATTTTCCAGTACGCGGATGTTGCTGAATGGACTTATCTGTAATTGTATAAGTATTCGGCAAGCGCCACGCCGCAGAATGAAGCGCAATCTTTCCTAATGGGTCAGCAATCCGATATGGAGCGCCAGCAGTACCGGTGAGTTCACGTTCGGCACCTTCTAGCATCGAGGATGCAGGCAACACATGTAAGTCGGGATCCCACGCGCTCTCGACAATGCAATCCAGCATCACATTCGATGCGTCTTTTCGATCTGCCATGAGCACTGTATAAAGACTGTTGTCCGCGCCGAAATCATTGCGTCCGGTGGTGACCAGCGAGGCATGTCCCTGACTATCGGTGTCGATCAACAACACCCGTGAATTGACCGCTTTGATGTGGCGCAGAAGTTGCACCAATCCAAATGCGATATTCGTCGCGGATGTGGATTTGTAGGGTAGGAACCAAGCGCCTTTGCCTGTTACCAGACAGGGTTTCTCTGAACCTCCCTCCGAACCGTACGTACACGTTTCCGTGTATACGGCTCTCCAGTTATTCCTCAGTCGTGTCATGATTGGTCTTCCTTATTGCCCGGTATGTTTTCTCCTGCATGAATGGCGAGGTGGCATGTTCGACAGACCACTAACGTCTTCCTGTTCAGAGAAGCCATAGCGAGCACCCAGTTTGGAATATGTTTGCCGCGTTTCTGGTATTTGCGTTTGATTGTAATACGTCATACCCTTCCAGATACAAAGCAGTAAAATGAAAGAGAGAATAGGGAGGGATAAATGCATCAGGAAGCAAAAGATGAATTAAGGTTGAGACTGAAGCTAACAGTTCTTGAATATGCCAAATACTTTGGGGCGACCAATGCGTGCCAGGAGTTCGGTGTGCCGCGTTCGTCATTTTACGAATGGAAAAAGAAATACGCCCAAGAAGGTAGAGCGGGTTTAGTTAGAAAAAAGCCTGTCGCGAAAAACTATCCTGCTAAAACCTCACTTGAGGTTATTGAGAAAATTTTAGAACTACGCAGTGTATACCAGTTAGGATCAAAGCGAATTGTGTACTACCTGGATCGTTACCACGGGATCACGATATCAGAGTCTACAATCACGCGCGTTCTGCGTTCCCATGGTGTCAACCGATTGCCAAAAACTGCCCCAAAACGTGCATTACATAGCAAAAGATACGCAAAAACAGTTCCGGGACATCATGTTCAGGTTGATGTGAAGTTCCTTCAATTTCATGATTACGAAGGCAAGATCATTCAACGTTACCAATATACAGCCATCGACGATGCGACACGGGTTCGTGCTTTAAAGATCTTCCCAAAGCATAATCAGGATGCTGCGATCCAGTTCATCGACTATGTGATTGAGACGTTTCCATTCCGCATCAGTACCATCAGAACCGATCGTGGTCATGAGTTTCAAGCCCGCTTCCACTGGCATGTTGAAGATCAAGGAATGCAGCACGTCTACATCAAACCAAGAACACCGCAGCTCAACGGTAAAGTCGAACGCTCCCATCGAACAGATCAGACAGAGTTTTATCAACTACTGACTTACACCGATGATGTTGATCTAAATGCCAAGCTCGAAGCCTGGGAAAACTTTTATAACTATGATCGACCTCACATTTCCCTTGATGGAAAAACACCTTATGAAGTGATGAAGTCTCTACTAAAATAATCGTCTGATTGTCTGCCATGGTATGACGTACCGCACTCCAACTAGCCACATTACACATCAATGCAGCATTGGCGACAGCGAATGAAAGTGATACTGTACTTCGTAATATGTCAGACATCCACCTCGCTACCTTCCACAGCGACGAGGGGGCCGAAGCCACGCTCGATCATTTCGATGTGGCGATGTTCGTGGGTGGCATGGGCATGTTCGGGGGGATGCGCTTTTCTGCGGATGGTGGTGGGGGTAGGGGTAGGGGTGGGGGTGGACCTAGAAATGTCCCTGATCAAGATTGGGTTAATGTACACGGTGGTCAAAATAATTATCGAGGTAGATACATTTCACAACTTAGCAGAGATGGGAAAGATAGACTTCCAAGAGATTGGGATGTTCATCATGTAATCCCACAAAAGTTTCGCAAACACCCTGAGTTTGAGAATTTCGATTTTCATCACCCAACTAATCTGCGTGGTGTCGAGGGTGCACGATCTAATGATAATATTCACAGCCAAATCACAACCGAATGGCGGAATTGGGAGGCATCAAATCCTAATCCATCACGAGTAGAAATCGAAAACTTTGCTAATCAAATTGAACAAAAATACAGCCAATACTATTGGGAAAACCAATAATGATAGACTTAAGGAGAGTATGGTGACGCACTTTGACTACAATTCAATATTTCAAGACATGCAACGCTTGGCAAAGCAAGTGAATGATAATATACAAACGGATGATAATGAAGTAATTTTGAATACGGGAGAGCCTAACCCCTTTGTTGCTGAACATGTCCCAGTACTAAGTGAAATGTATGCAATTCTGCATCGTCTGGACCTACCAGATGTATATGTAGGTTACTTTATACATAGTCCTGATAAAATGCAGTTAGACTATGGTAGGTTAGATTCCCCAGCTAGTATAAATGGTGGCCCATTTGAGGGTAAAGTGATAAGGTTTGGTAGTGATGGTGGGGGGAGTTCACTCGTAATTCATGTTGAAACAAAGTCCATTTTGCTAATTCCCTCCTTTGTTGGGATTGAGAATCAAATTGTTGATGGAAAAAATGAGAATATATTCTGTGTTGCTCCAAATATCCAGATTTTCCTTAAACGTCTCAAGCAAGATATACAGCACTACCTACAAAATACGCCCAACTGGTTTTATCTGACAAGTGGTTTATATTAATATTGACATTTAAGCAAATACACCAATTCCAACAGTCGCCGCAATCTGGCTCGTAATCTGAACTATGATGGTTATCTGAATCCAAGGGATATTGATCCGAATGCAGGTGATTGGCGAGCACATTACATTGTACCTTTTGGCGCAAATAATCCCCCCTCGGCTGATGAAGCACGTGCAATTCTTACCCGTGCAGGTATTGATATCAATAGCAGTGCGAACGGGGTTTAGCTCCCTCAAGATGAAATCGCAAGACAATACGCGATAAGAGAATGGGGAATTGACCAAAATCACATCCCGAATCTCCATGGACAAGGTTTCCATACACATGCCTACTATGATGCGATACGAACTCGTCTTGCAGATGCAGAATTAACCGCGATGGAACAATATCGCAGATTGAATGCAATGAATGATATAGAATTTGAGATAACAGATGAGTTTGGAAATATGCAATATATTGTCAATAGGAATATACCCAATGGTCCACATGCCGAGCGCCGAATAGCACAACAGTTGCGTGTGCAAGGGATTGAGCCGTCACAAGTCACTAGAATTTATTCTGAATATTCCCCATGTCTTAATAGTTGCGATCCATTTTTGGCGAAAAACTTTCCGGATGCTAATGTATATTATAGCTATGCTTATGAAATTCAAAGTGAACGATGGGCTTTTAGTCAAGCCCGTAATGATGTGAGTTTGAAAGAGTAATCTTGATGAACCTAACACAACTAGAATATACAATTGATCTCCTATGGAATGATCGGCTAGAGCCAATACAAGTCAAAGATAAGCTAGCAAATTTACCAAAAGAACAACAAAATTTTCTCCAAAATAAGGGTTTACCAAAAAGTGAGGAAATAGTACATATTTCAACTTGGAATTTAACCTTTGAATTTGATTGGTCACAAACTAGGTTTTGTTGTCATTTGAGATAAATGGATAGAATAGTCTCATGACAGATGTGAGACTAACCGACGAACAATGGACGAAAATTCGGGACTTTCTTTTACAAGACCCGAATGCTTACGTGGGCAAGGATGAAGATGCTTGCCGCCGCTTTGTTGAAGCCGTGAAATGGGTCAGTCGCAGTGGTGCTCAGTGGCGACTGTTGCCCGAAGAATACGGCTACTGGAATACGATTTACAAGCGCTTTATGCGCTGGTGCCGACAAGGTGTTTGGGAACGGATGTTGGTTCATTTCAGTGACGATCCTGACATGGAAAACGGGATGATTGATAGCACGATTGTAAGAGCGCATCCCTGCGCGGCAGGTGCCGAAAAAAAACGGTGAACAAGCTCTGGGACGCAGTCGCGGTGGGTTTAGTACCAAGATCCATGTGCTTGTTGATAGTCTGGGGTGTCCCTTGCGCTTTGTGTTGACTGCGGGACAACGCCATGACATCACCCAAGCTGAAAGCCTGATGGCTGGCTTCGTTTTTGAGCGTCTCATCGCGGACCGTGGTTATGCCGCTCAAGATTTTGTGAACTGGCTGCTTGAACGCGGTATGGAAACGGTCATACCGCCTCATCAATTGGCGAAAGAGGCGCGTGAGTATGATCGTTGGTGGTATCGTGAACGTCATCTGGTCGAATGTTTTATCAACAAAATCAAGCATTTTCGCCGTATCTTTTCTCGTTTTGAGAAGCTCGATGTTGCTTATCTCGGCTTCCTACACTTTGTCGGTACACTCATCTGGTTACGCTGAAATGTCAACACATCCTAGTAATCAAAATAATCTACAAATTGGCAAATTTCATGATCCATATATGGATACCACATATGATGGTTTATTACTCTTAAATCCATTCAGTGGACAAGTAAGTTCATATTGGAAAGCATCGGGGAGAACGCAATTTGTTAATTCAAACATTATACAAATGCTTTATTTCCTCAGTGTCTATGAACAGCACAAGCCTGAAATAGATGAACTTGGAGAAATTTTAGGGGATCTCAAAACGCACTTAAAACGTGAGGAAAGAATCGAGATAAATAAAAAGGCAACAAAAAGCATTCAGGATCTATTAAGTAAAATTGAGTCTAAATTTAGACAAGCAGATCCAAATGTTTTCCAATACGAAGATAGTTTTTGGCAGTTGTGGTTAACCGAATAAAAAAGGCGCACTAACTATAACCCTCTCGGTCTTATATCATTCAGGAATCACTCGCTACCATCCGCGCCAACATGCCGATGGAATTGATGGCATTACGCAACGGCGCACTCGCCACCACCCTGCGTCCCGACCTCCCCCCTGATACCCAAGCCACCCTTCACACATGGATGCAAAACCATTTCGATGAGCATGGCTTCGAACGGGTGGATATTCCCACCGTTGAGAATTACAATCTGAATCGTGTGGTGATCAGTGTGCTGATCGTCGGCAGTGTGTTCTACGAAACGGTGGGCGATAGCTTCGACCTAGCGAGTGCGCTGGTGAATGGCTTGCGGGGTGATGAAGAATAACAGAATCGGGTGAATCGGTAGTGTTCGGGATGTGGTTAGTGTTTGGGTCATCGGGATCATCCATAGTCGCATTATGTAAGTAACAACAGCTTTGATACTACCGAATAATAACTCTGTTTTCAATCATCGCAGACACCAATCACACACGGTGCCACACCTGGCAACGATTTTTCGGCGTGAGGTTACCCTCACAGTCTATGAGCTGCTCTGGTTTAACAGAAGGAACTGACGAGGTCGGATAATCGCTATTCGAATCCATACTCAATCTCAGGCACATAAATAATATGCGACTGGATTGCCCTATCCCCGATCCAGTAGATATTCCAGCCTCTTCGCATCCATTGGACGGGGATACCCTTTCTCAATAGCTTGCATGCAATCGCCTGTATCGGTGGATAGCGTTTGCCAGTAATGTCTTGTAGGAAGCAAGGTTGGAGGGCGATGCCTGCGCGTCGTGCGCATCTTTTGGCAGGTATATGTTGGATGTTATCCAGTGTGATATCTGTCGCATAAAGTATCTGCTGGCACTGAATTCCTGCAAGCTGGACATATCGCTGAAATGTGCGAATACAAACGTTTAATCGTCTTGCGAGCCAAGCCTGACTGTATCTCCCTGCGCGTCGTCGAATCAGTTCTCGATTGAGTGCCGCACGATATGTTTTCACAGATTGGATGTCGTTGAGAGTGATGGGGTCTGCACCCTTGCTTTTGATATTGAACAAATCACATAGCCGTCTGATCGTTGGGATCATATACCCTTGTGGGGGTCGATGTGCTGGACTTTTGTCCCGTTTTGTCGTAGGAACAAATACGCAGGTATTTGTTAGTCGTTTAGGCATTTTATACTCCGCAGAATCATCCAGCGTATCGGTCTTAGGTGTAAAAGTAAGGGCAGTACGGATGGCACGTCTGCCAATACCATAAGGGGCGAGTAGCCCGTGGATGTCACGCTCGGTCAGGCAATCGCCTGCGGATTTGCCCATCAGTTTCAAACCTTCGTATACACGCAAAAAAGCAGTGCCTTGTTTGTGTTTCAAAATGGCTTCACGCAGATGATTCGGCACATAGCTGGCTTCTGATGATTTAGCGATCGATTTCGATTGGAGTCGAGCCGGTCGCTTGAATACGCTCCGTAGCGTGAGGATCGTTTCTTTCTGACGTTGATAGGCAGGTTCAAGCGTATGTCGGGTGACAGGTGGATGTTGAATGTGAACTTCAGACAGAATTGCTTTAACCATATCAAAGTCATAGCCTTCGTCACGCATCATACATCCAACTCGGAATAAGGCTTCGTTACGACTGTTGAATTGTTGGACCAATGACTGATAGATTGAAGTGAAGTAGTCCAGTGATGTGTTGTTTGGGATGTTTTTGATAACCGGTTGTAATCTTGGTCGTCGGACAATGCTAAAAACTGACATCACATCATTGAGATCTTTACGTGAAATGCGTTTCAGCGGGACATCACGGGATAGTTTCCAGGTACCCCCTGCAATCGTTGAACCAGCCCCAACCACATAACTGCCTTCCGCTTTCAGATCACCGCCTTGAATCTTGGTTGTTCGTACCGGAAAGTCGACCTCAAAGTAGAGATGTAGTGTGCCTCGTCCACCGGACTGGACAATGTAGGTATTCATGAGATGTGGGAATTTCTGCATGAATTTCGCCTGTGCATCCGGTTCATCAAAATCTATCACAATGAGTTGTGATATTTGCCCACAGACAATCCCATAAGCCGAAGTTCCACCCCTGAACCATCGCTCAATTTGATCCGAGGATGCGTGTTCCGACTGGTAGGTCTGCCATTTAATTCTTGGTTGTTTGCCAGAGGCGCGATTGGGTCCACCTTTCAATGGAATAATTGAATATCCACACTCACGGGCATATAGTGCGTGGGGCAACACCGTATTTGATTCAGTGAATAGGCGAGCTGAAGTAAGCTCAGCTGAAACTGAGGTCATAGCGTGTCACCTGACAATACGAAACTAGCGTCTGACGAGAAAGCAGAGAAAAAGTGACGGTATGTAGTTGCGGTCAGGTCTGAGGTGTGATAATCTTTAAGTGTTCAGTTCAAAAATCATCACATCTGTTACCCGCCCAGATTTCCAATGGTGGGTTTTTTGTTTTATGGGTGGTGCTCTTGGAAAACGATCCATACAAATTCCTCCTTGAAAAGGTTGTTCTGGGACAACCTTTTAGCCATTTAGTATTGTTTCTGCTTCATCAATAAGCTGACGCAATTTACTCAAACGAGAGCGAACCAGATGTGCATCTCGTTCCTGCCACATTAAGACTTCAACCAATTCTTGCCCAGAAGTCTTCGTACTATCGCGCACGGTTTTTGCAAAACGGACTGCGATGGTGGAAAAAGTTGGCGTGTCATCATCATCAACAACATCAACGTTTTCACTTTCGATAATTTGCTTTACTTGTTTTCCTGAAAGATTCAGAGAAATGATTTGTTGCACAAGCTCAGCGTGTTCTTGTGCATCTAACCCTAAAACATATCTGAGTTTGCGCTCGTCAAGATTGTGTTTATCAGCCAATTCCATTGCTTCGTCCGACAAATTCAGAAGAGCCTTATACCGGCTAAAGCGCGCTTTATCGATTCCCCCCATGGCATTAAGAATTGCTTCTGTATATTCACGTTTACCACGTAAATCAAGATCAAGTGCTTGCCGATAGAAGTCGTTATTCACTGCATGAATGGGTATTTCGTAGCCATGAACCGTTAGCAAGAGCAGTGCCGCCTGTCGAGCCATCGCGATCGCACTCAAGCCTTTACGTGCTGTGTTTTCCTTCGCTTGACGGAAGACTGATGATTTCTCTGCAGGAATGATGATGCAGTCGATCATGCCATCATGGTCATAGCTCGGGATGAAGTCTCGGAGAATCCATGTGGCCCAATAACGACGCTCTCCTGTTTCAATTCGATACAAACGGGTCACACCTTGTGTGATATCCACCACAGTGAGTGGATTCACTTGTCCATCATCACGGATAGTCACTGCAAGGTTTACTAGATCACGCAGGGTTTCTTCTTCGGGTGACAGCTTGACTGACTCATCACTTTCATTGTCTACATCGGCGAGTAACTCCAATAAATTGCTGAAGGGCCGCCCATTTTGCCGTGACGATACTTGAGCAAGCTGTACTAATTCGCGCAACGCTTGCGTTGGGGTCAGACGATTGTCATGAAATTTGTGATGGACTTGTTCTGGCAGAACTCGACGTGGCTGGACTGGGTCAGGTCGCACCATATCGAGCAAGAATCTCTCCACGCGGATCGAGTTATCTACAAGTGCCTCAGCAAAACCATCTCCAAGCATATCTGGTGTCATCGAAGCCAGGAGATTGTCGATGTTGGACGTATCACGGTTCTTCTTGGCCATTACGCACCTCGTTTCTGATTGAGGATGCGGTGGACTAACCGTGCATAGGCTTTACTAGCGGTTGCTTTGGGATCGTAGGTGAAAATGCTCGAATGGCTCTGATGAGCATATGAAACCGCTTCGTTCATCGGAATGACACCCAGTAGAAGTTGATTGAGTTGTGGATGTGATTTGAGTTCTTGAAGAAGGTGATGGTGCCCGCGTACACGGTTATCCATTTTAGTTACGATAATTCCTCGGACACGCAGATTAGCGATGCGCCACCCGTCTCGAATATCGTTGATTTTGCTGATGACACTTAACAGCCCTACGGTTTCCAGGTAACGTGGTTCAACCGGCACGATGGCATCTGTCGCTGCGACCAGAGCCATTTCCGTCATCAGTGAAAATGAGGGGCGTGTATCAATGACAATCGCTGAATAATATGGGGCAAGTTTGGATAATGGATCAGCCAGACGATACGGCGCACCCGCTGTTCCCTGAAGTTCACGTTCTGCTTGCTCAAGTAGGGCAGACGCTGGAAGAACGTGTAAGTTCTCATCCCAGTGACTCTGAACAAGACTTTCCGACAAAACCTGGGTGGCGTTCTGACGATCTGCCATGAGTACCGTATATAAACTGTTTTTCTCACCAAAGTCGTTTCGTCCCGTGGTGACAAGCGTGGCATGAGCCTGACTATCCGTATCGATCAGTAAAACTCGTGGATTGGATGCGCCAGCATTTCGTAACATCGCTGACATCCCCAACGCAATATTCGTTGCAGATGTGGATTTCCCCACACCGCCCTTATGATTCGTTAGTACGATTGAACGAGTCATGATAGATATTTCCTCCGCAAACTGAAGTTAATTGAACAAAACCGCTTGCGAAAACAAGGAACTACCAACCCGTGATATGCTATGGGACGGGAGTGCCGTTTGCCTCCGTGACGGTACTTCAAGGTGCGATGGGGGAGGAGTGTGTCTCCCTCATTTCACCGAAAAGCCAAATCAGCGTTTGTTCGAGAGACGCGCAAGAATCGTGCTCTGAGGAAATATCAGTTGCTTGAGAAAAAATGCGGTTTTGTATTGTGAGGGATGTTCGGATTGGGTCTTATCAGGTTCACTCGTAAGAATTCAAACTATAGTTTAACCAAAAACCACCTTCTGTAGGTGGTTTTTTGGTATTTAGGTTGGAAATGGAATCGATTTTGTTGCAAAGAATGTTCGAGTCTTATCTGTTTTTTCGATTTTTCTCCAATGGCAGGCATCCCGACAGAAGTCATCCGGCAGAATCTCGGTCATGCGGATGTCAAGACCACACAGGATTACATCGGTGTGCTGGACGGCTCGATCCGTGCGCCAGTGAGTGTGTACGATGCGTCACCAATTCTTGAGCGTCTGGAACAAAGCAAATGGCTCGTTTGTATTCTTTATTACACAATTTGATTGAAGACGTTTTTGATTCGTCAAGCAGAGCTAAATTCGTGGTTGTATGATCTATATCAGCATATGCTGTTCAAGATACTCTGCAATCATGTACCACCATTTCAGTGCGTTTGCACGTTTTACGGGACCATGTCCTTCCTCTGGGTCAACATAGTAGGTCACATCAATATCTAAAGCTTTCATGCGTTCCACCATTTGATCGCTCTCTGCCTGCGTCACTCGTGGATCATTTGCGCCGTGTATGACGAGCAAGGGCACTTTGATTCGCTCCAGATATGTAATCGGCGAGCGTTCGGTCAGCAAGTCATAGTCTTCAACCGCATCACCCACCCAGGTTTTCATGACGGGTTTCCAGAATTCCGGCACAGATTGTACGAAGTTAACCAAATTAGAGGGTCCTGCGGCAACAACCGCAACAGACCAATAATCTGGTAAGCGTGTTATCGCATTTAAGGTTGAATAGCCACCAAAAGACGCACCAAATACGCCGATACGTCGGTTGTCAACCCAATCAAGAGACTGTAAATATTTTGCAGCGAACTCAATATCCTTCAATTCGCCACCACCCCAATCGCGATGAATGAGTTTTTGATAACTGATTCCAAATCCTGTTGAACCCCTAATATTTGGTGCAAGAATCCCGATCCCTCTATTCAGCAAATACTGATACATTCCAGAATAGTTGTACACGGGACGTTCTTGCGTTTCTGGTCCACCATGTATTGAGAGTAGCACAGGAAATATATCTCCACGTGTTTTGGGAATATACAGCCATGCGGGTATCTGCTGACCATCAAAGGTTTCATAGTGAATCAGTTCTGGATCAATCATGTGATCCGGGTCAATGCCGCCCACCATACTCTGACTCAATGGAAGTAAGTCACCAGTTTCTAAATCAAATTCATAAATATTGCTTGCAGACTTTGCTGTGGTGTAGTTCAGGACGATCTTGCTGCTATCGGGTGACGGACTAGCATTTTGCACCACACCGACAGGAAGTTCAGCAACTTCGACTTCCTCGCCTTCAAGCGTCAATGCTTTCAGTTCAGTTCTGCCACCAACATTGATGAAAATAAGCACCTGTTTACGCTCTTGCAACACAAGTAGTCGCTCGACATCATAGTCAACCGTGTAGAACCATTTCCAATCACCTGCTATAAGATCATAGTAAGCAACATTTGAAAACTCACGATCCTGATTCGTCAACATGTAGAAGCCAGTACTTTCGGGGTGCCATCCCAGATGTTCGTAGAAGGCTTCGCTTTCGTGTGGTGTAGCACATATCGCTTCGCAGGATTCTACATCCAACACAAAGATGTTTTGATCGGTATTGCCGTTGAATTGCTCAATGTTGGTATATCTGCCATTCGGTGAATAACCAGTGGCGAAGTTCCGATGTCCTGTCATCAATCGGTGTAATTCACCCGTTTTTAAATCGTGTTCAACGGGGTCTTTTTCGGCAGGATTTCTGTCATTTGTGCTATACAGTAGTTTGCTATCATCGGGGGACCACCCGGATAGATCATACTGTGCCTGAAGTTTGTTGGATAGCATTTCGGGCCATCCACCTGATGACAGTACAACAAACACTTGACGATTCTCAGAGCCATCTTTATCAGCGGTGAAAGCGATTTTGCTATCATCATGTGACCAATATAATCGCCTCACAGACCAATCTTCAAACATCGTGAGTTGTCGCGCAAAACCGCCTCCTGATGGCACGATCCAGATATTAAACTGCCCTGATACGTTCGTCGTATAGGCAATGTAATTCCCATTGTGTGAATACGCGACCTCGCCGTGCAATCGTGTTGCTGTGAATTGGTCAAAAAGGTATTTCTTCATGCGTCGTACCTCGCCGTATCAAATCATCAATGAAATGTGGACTTGCACCTTGAATTATGATTGTGCATGTGCCAAGAGTGTCTCGAAGCCCACCTGCAACATATAGATTTCGGACGGTCCGACAGTATTATTATCACTGGCTTCAACGGCTATGTAGTAGATACCGTCAGCTTCTGCCAGCGCGTATTCGCTGAAAACCACCATTCCTGGCACAAGTTCAGCGGGCAAAAACGGTTCATCACCCACGCGCTCCCAGTTGATCCCATCTTCACTGACCGCCATGCCTACACCAGGACCGGGTATGTTACTACCATATAGCATAATCCAACTGTCATCGCCGTGAGTCAAGATACGTGGGCGATTGACGTAACGACTCTCCCAACCTGCTTCGGCAGTCAGGATGGGTTCGCCATGCTTTTCCCACGTCACACCGTCTTCACTGGTTGCCATGCCGATAGCCATCTGAAAAGAGGAAGGCGCACCGGCATAGTACATGATGTAGCCATCTTCAACCTGGATAACCTCTGGCTGGAACACGGTGCGTGCTTCCCAGCCATCTTCCTCGCCCGTTGTCAATACTGGTTCGTCTGAAACCGTCCAGGGACCGATAGGATCAGAGGCTGTCGCACGCCATATCTGCCCTGCGGGGAACCATGAACCAGTGTCATAGGAGCCGAAGTATAAAACCCATGTACCATCAGGTTCAATTAATACGCTCCCCGCATTAACAGCCCGTGCATTCGGAACATCCTCACCGGTCAAAATTAACTCATCATCCAGCGGATTAGTCCATTCAATCGCATCATCGGAAACCAGATACGCAATCCCGTTTGGGCGCGGAAATCCACCGTACCCGGTCAAAAACATATGGAATTGCCCATCGTGATAGATCATTGCGCCCGGCTCGTTGAAACCCGCGTTGAAGCTACCGGGTGATCCCGTCTCAATGATGGGTGTATCGGACAGAAGAACTATTGGTTCATCCTCATCTTCCTGAGCTTGTGCAGAAAAACTGAACAACAGAAAGAATAAACCGACAACGATCAAAATTAGTTTAGAGAACATTATTAGTCTCCTTATGTATTCATAGCTATTGGAGACAGTGTAAAACCTTGTGGCAGGAACAAGGTCAAGCACGAGATTTCTCTGTTCTAGCGTTTATCGGCAGTCTCTTTATTTGCCAGATCAATCCGGTAGAAAAAATAGCCCTGCTCATCCGTCTGTATGCCATAATCTGCGAGCAGACGAAGAATCTGTGCCCGGTGATTAACCCCATGATTCATACCGCATAAGAGATGATGCCAGAGGGTCAGTTCCAGCGTGCCGCCCTGTAGTGGAAACTGTACCGGCATGTTGGGGTCGTGCGCACTGCGGTTGCTCCAATAGCGTTTTTCCTCAGCTTCGACCTGATGCCAGACCGCACGCATGGCATGACGTTCCGTAAAGGTGCCATCGTTGATTTCGGGCAACGTCGCATCTCTATGGACATAGGTCAGTGCCCATATATCGGTCTTCATCATATGGACGAACTGCTGATGCACGCCGCCCACGGAATAGATGTGTGGTTGATAGTACTGCGCGTCCGATAGGGCAGACGCTAGTTGCCAGACCCGTTCAGTCGCCCAATGATGATAATTCACAAGATCAATAATCTGCTGAGCATCCATTTGTATGTCCTGTTCATTCGATCCTTTTCGGGTCATGTTACAACCTTCCTGCTACCGTAGGGTCAAGCATTAGATTCAATTTTCGGCGATTACACCTTGACCTTGTTCCTGCAACAATGTTGTAGGCTAATCACCGATGTTTGTTATTCGCGGAGGAAATCATTCATGGAAAAGCGTACAATAAAGATCATCATCATTTCGATCCTTAGCTTCTTCCTCATCATGATGGTGCTTGGTGTGATATTCATGATCGCAACGCAAACCTCTGGGCCTATCCCTTGATGTTACTGTAGTCTGAGGAGACCTATTCAATGAAAAAGAACCTTGTGGACGTTGTGCTTGATGCCATCCCTGGAATAATCTTGCTTGTTCTGTTCTTGATAGTGGTTGCCACTATTTTATTGCGAATCGTCAATGGCTAATGCGTTAAACGATGAAATCATAACCCTCAAAGAAGCAATACTTAAAGGTGAGGTTGATCACCTGTCTACGTTAATCGGAGCACAGCCTGATCTGGTTAACAAGACAATTCGGTGGGGGGATAAGGATCAAATTGAAACAGAGCTTTTGTATTTTGTCGTCGGGCTACCCTTCCACGACATGCTCAAGCGGGCGCAGGCGGTTGGGGTGCTGCACCTACTAATCCAGCATGTACGGGATGTGAACCGTCGTAATACCAACGGCGAGACAGCACTACACGGCGCGGTCAGTTATGGTGAAGTCGAAATGTCACGCATGTTGATTAACGCAGGTGCAGACATTGAAGCAACAGGAGGTGTGATTGAAAGTGGTAATCCGCTACTGTTAGCGGTCTTCTTCGGGATGCTGGATTGTGCTCACCTGTTGATCGATCATGGTGCAAGAGTCGCGGACATCGCCGTGTCTGCCGGTCTGGGTGCTGGCGATACGCTCAAAGAACGCCTGACCAGGTCTTCACCAGATGCGAGTGAACTACAGCGAGCGTTTGCATTTGCTTGTATCAACGGGCAACAGGAGACGGCAACCATTCTTCTCCAACAGGGGGTAGACATAAACGCGATTGCCTATCGTGACTTAACCGGACTGCATTGGACAGCTTATCGTAACCAACCGGAGATAGCGGAGTTCTTGCTGCAACAAGGGGCAGACCCAACCCTCACTGACCCAAATTATAATTCCACGCCACTGGGTTGGGCTATCCATCACAGTCAATCGGATGTACAACAAGTACTCGAAAACTATCATCTAAAGGATAAACCATGAAAGTTCCTCAACAACTTGAAACCGACCGACTTATTTTACGACGACTCATCAAGGACGATATTCAGCCCTTCTATAAATTCATGAGCGACCCGGAATCAACCCGTCATATGGCATTTACAGATGAACAGAAGACTTTAGAGGGTGCAAAGGAAATGGTTGAGTGGACAATCACCAGTTATGCCACGGATGATGCGGTCTTTGTGTTAGCGATTACTTTAAAAGATGGCGGAGACTATATTGGTTCTCTCGGTGCATCCCCTGATCCGGATGCCGATGCCACCGAAATCTTCTATACACTGCTACCGGATTACCGGGGCAAAGGCTATGCGGTTGAAGCGGCAAAGCGCCTCGTGAACTACCTGCAAAACGAAGAACAGACCTCACGCATCACAGCCTATGTTATGACCGGCAATGCCCCATCTATTCGCGTAGCCGAACGCCTCGGCATGACATTCGATGCCGATGTTGTGCGAGAAGGTCACGAAGGTAGCCGCTATTTGCTGACGATGTGGAAAAATGGTTCTTGACCTTGTTCCTACGATAAGGTTTTACAATCCTTCTTGTTTGTTCAAAGAAGCAGAAAGAGGGATTAATGTCCACAAATCTCAATGTGCAGATGGTGAAAATATCCGTTTCAGATATTGAACGGGCGGTTCCGTTCTACCGTGACGTACTCGGGTTGAACGAGGATTTTGTCATGGCAGAGTATGGCTGGGCGCAGTTCAGCGCGGGTAACTTACCTGTTGCGCTCTACGTTCCAGGCAAAGGTGGCGGGAACGGCACAGCCGGACAAGCGGACTGCCTGCATTTTTCCACGTCAGATCACGAGGGCTTTCGCGCCCAACTGCACAAAGCTGGTGTCAATGCCGAACTGCATAAGGGCGATGATGACACCGCTTACTACGAATTGCGTGATCCCGACGGCAATACATTCAAGGTCATGCTCTCACAGGCGGAGGGATAGAAGAAATCGCATACTATGATGGGAGAGTGTCCATGATCCAGATAGAAATTCGATTAAGCTGCGAGAACTAAAATAATGGCTCATGTATAGAAAGTGTGAGTACGGACTAATTTAGAGATAAAAGCAGGCGTAACATGCTTCAAATTACGGCGAAATTCACAGATGGCAATGTAGCCAAAGAGATAGCGTTTATGAATGCCTTTGAAAGGTCGGAGGAAGTTACGGATATTAGTCCATAAGCCTTCAACCGTATTGCAGTGAACTTCATAAAAACCGTCACCATCGTCATCATGGGCATATTCTTTCACGCCATGAGACACGGTATCATGGTCACGATCAATGCCTTTATAGCTTTGGTATTCGTCGGTGTTCACGATGGCTGCACCATGCGTAAATTGGTGGGCGTGGTCAAGCAAGGTAATGGCTTTGGTGTTATCAACAACTCGAAGGCGAACTTGTCCTGTTTCGCGTCCCACCGTCCCCAAAACAGGGGACGATCATTGGCATAGGTGCCGTGTCCGCGTTGCTTATTCGCGCGACACCGTGGCGGGTCGGCAGGATCGAAGTGTTCATCGCCTTTTTTCCCCCGCATTCTGAAACATTTCTTCGCTTTCAGTCACCTGATCCGGTAAAGGTGTATCCAATTGGAGGAGAGCGGCGTTGGTGTGCAAGTCGCGCCGTAGATCAAGCACAGTTTGATAGCTTACCTCCAGTTCATCAGCAAGCGCCGCACTGGTCTCACCTTTTACTACACCTCGCAACAATAACACCACCTGTTGTGGTGTCAAATGCCGCTGTTGAAAGACCGTATTTGTATAAAGGTTATAGACCGTTTGGCACACATTACAGCGATAGACCTCAAGATTGCTCTTGT
>JAVJSU010000007.1:0-584496 GCA_040219275.1 Aggregatilineales bacterium
ATGATTTTCAAAACCCCACTGAAGTGGGCTGTTTTCACAAATGTACGGGAAGAATAGCCTGCTTCAGCAGGGTTTTATACTAGCGTAGCCAATGGGTTTCAGCCATTGGCGGCACTTTGCAACAGAGCAGCTAAGAGCCAAAAGCTACGATACTCATGGTCTTTTACCAAAAAATGACTGTCAATCACGATGGTTTGCTTAGCTAGAACTGAAGTTTTATAGTGACCGCGCTTTAAAAATGCAGTCCGCTAACCGTTATTGCCGACCCATTGAGACACATTCACCGCAAAATCAATTTGATCTTCTAGCCGAACCAGCCCAATCGGCGCGTTCGGATCGCCATCATAGCGTTCGATGCGCTTGAATTGGTCACGCCAGTTTAATGAGGTGATTACAGTTGCCTGATCGGTAATGAAGCGCTCTGTATACGCATCCTGCCAGTCAAAATAGCCATATAGCGCCATCTGGTCTGCGAGTGATTCCACGCTTGAGGTGTCGATCTGGTCGATTTGTACACCCACTACTTCAACATTCCTGTAGCCAACATAGACCACCGAGCCATCGCTATACAACACAAGATCATAAACGGGGCAAAAGCCAAAGCAAGCGGCGCGTTGTAGCGTGATGATCGGTGTTTGTGTTTCGTCAAATGTGGAGGCGGGGAACTGCGGGCTTGAGCCTGTCCACTGTGAGGTGACTAACATATTGTCCAGCCAAATTTCCAGATAAGACAGGGCTAGTGGCGCGTTATCTGTCCCGCGATAATGGTTGATCTGTTTGGTTTCGCCCTCAAACGTGACCGATGTGATAACGCTCGGCATGTCGGTCACTGCCATCGTGGTGTAACTGTCGTCCCATTCAAAATAGCCTGCTTCAACAAATGAATTGACGAGCAGATCAACGGTTTCAGGTTCAATTTGGATGGTTTGTGTTCCGGTTACGTCCACAAAGTCCGTGCCTTCATAGACCACCGTACCATCTTCATAAACGGTTACGGTATAGATCGGACACGAACCAAAACAAGGTGTCCGTGAGATAGTGAGGGCAACATCGCCGGATGTGTCCTGTGCAGAAATCGGCATTGCCATCCCGAACAACATGATGGCAACAGCAAGGCTAAAAAATTGTAACTTACGCATTGTGTTTGATTAACTCCTGAATTTGAGAATGTGCCTATCACATTCAATTTTACGTCTAAGGGTTAAACGCCGAAGTCTCATAGAATGTTCCCAAACTGCGATAAATTCAGCTTAAATTTTAACGCCTATCCTGTGGGATACGTGGTATCATGCGGGAGGGACTTTGGAAACTATACCTATATAATTCAGGAAAACGCTCCGTGACTCCTAGCCTTACAGATGCACCCGCCTCAACTTTGATCGCTCGTTGGCTTCCGCGCCTCTTATTGGCGGCATTGTTTGCGTTCGGCTCCGAGGTATTGCTCTGGCTGGAACCGCAACAGCGTCCGCTCATGGATTGGCTGTATCTCATCCCCGGTTATATCGCGCTGGCGACCATCACGCTTGATCTCGCCGCACGTTATTGCGTCCGTAACGTCTATGATGTGATGCTCCTGACCGCGATTTATGGGTTGTCTGCTGGTTTTTTACTGCATCCTGAAACGTCACTGATCGATTTTCCGCGCACGCTAGCGACACGCGTATTGGGTGGGCATACCTTCATCGGTTTTGAGATATTCGGCTTGTTCCTTGTGCTGACGGGCGGGGCTAGTTTACGCTATCGGCGGATTTTGCTCGGCGGGGCGTTTGTTATTGGGTTTGCATGGGGCATCTGGGTGCGCTGGTCGCCGGAACTCACTGATCGTATGGCGGAACTCGCCAGCTTAGAAACCATGTTTGGCGTTGCGGCGATTTTCCTGCTGATTATTGCCGCTTTATTTCTGCTCACTTCGCGCTTCAGTCGCACGGTCACGCCGCCGGATTTTGTGCTATCGCCTCTGGAAATTGCAGGCGTAAGCATCATCCTCATTCTAATTTTTCTGGTGCGTGCCGCCGAAGATGCCATCGTAGTGACCGCACTTTTACCCGGCGCAGGGCTGATTCTGCTCTGTGGGGGAATCATCTGGTCGCGTGAATCAGAGACACAACACACGCTACTTGATTCGCATTTTCCGCCTGTGCCGCTGGCGTGGAGTTGGAGCCTTATCGCGTTGTTCATTTTTAGCCTGACTGCCGCTTTCGTCTACAATCGTCCGCTGGTAGAAATCGCCGGTTTTAATCAGCTTTCGCTCGTTGAATATGTGTTCGCTGGTCTGGGATTCTCGTGGCTACCCTTTGTTGCCGCCATCATCAGCACCCGTGCCGTAGATCGTCAATATCGCAAGCTCAACAATTGACCGCTTTCACCATGAGTCGACGAATAGATGACTCAGTGGTACAGTCCAGAAAAATAAGTCACGATTTAAAGGATTGTTTGTTGAGAACGTTTATTGTAATCAGAAAATTGACCTATACTTTACTGCTTTCCCTCTATTTGATGCTTCTTCTCATTCTTTCAGCAACGCCACTTTCCGCGCAAGAAGAGTCCCCATCGGACGGGATTCCTGACAATCTGGTGCCGATCACCGCGCAAAATGCCGCCGACCTCGCGCCGATATTCAGCATCCAAACGCCTCTTAGTAGCGTATCTACGATGGTCTTTTCGCCGGACAGTCGGTTTCTGTTCTTTGGCGGTCCCGGTGGGATATTGGTGATGCCACTGGACGCGCCGGACAGCATCGCACTCATCGAAAATAACCCGTTCACGTTGCAGGGTGGCATCGCCTTCAGTCAGGATGGCGCTTTGCTGGCGACGGCAAATGTCGATAGCATCCGTATCTGGGATATGCTGACCGGACAGGCGATACAAATACTCAATACCGATTACCCCGCAGGTAACATGCAATTTAGCCCCGATGGACGTGTACTGGCGGTGGGTGCGGACGGTTTCGCGCCGGATAACACCATCACCGCCAATCAAGTCTATTTGTGGGATGTAAACTCCGGTGAGCAATACGGCGCGGTGGGTTATCCCTATAGCTGGCTGGATCGTAGCGGTTCGGTGGCGTTTCGTTTTTCTGCGGATGGCGAGGTATTGTGGACGGTCATTGGTCCGTTTGTCCATGCGTGGGATTATCGCCAACCGGAAATCGCCCGCGACCCGCTGTTATTCACACAAGCTGATTATTTTGATCGTTTGATGAGTTTTCGCTATACGCCGGAGACAGCAACGGTTTATAGCTGGACAGCATTCACGAATGCAGACGGCGGATATGCACTCTGGCTGACGGATAGTAATGGCGAGAGCCAATTTGTTACGCAAGACGGCGATGTGCAATTTGTAACGAACGGCATAAGCGGGGAAAATCATGATGAAGACGGCATTCCGCAAACCATAGACAACTTTACGCGCCTCGAACGGGCGGAAGTTGTGCGGGCATTATCGACATTGGAGCAAATTTCGTTCATGCTAGGCGACACGACTCTGCAACTCATCAACCGCAGAGAAGCCGCCGCCACCACCCCGCGTTATGCGTATGATGAAGCCAATGGCACGCTCGTTGATGAAATTTCCGGCACCGTCTATTTCCTTGAAGATGATGGCATCGCCGGACGTTTCGCGGATATTTCGGGCGATCCTCTGCCGACACTCAGCACCTACTATACTGTGAACGACAGCCCTCCGGCAGAAGCAGTGTTTGTGCTAGATACCAGCCGCTTCAACTTCAGCGATGATGGCACAATCCTCGCTGAGGTCGATACCGACGAGAACGGTCATGCACAGGTCAGCTTCACGAACCTCGAAACCAACACAGTTAGCCAATTTGCAGTGCCGTCGATTTTCGTGGATCGGCTTATCTTCAACCCGACAGGGGAGCTTGCGCTGGTCTATTTTGATCGCATGTATTTTATCGTGGATGTGGCGACAGGCGAGTTAATCGCACCGCTTGATGTAATCGGCAACGCAGTTTTTAATGCAGAGGGGACATTGCTCGTCACGCAATATTTCGGCGAACTCACATTCTGGGGTGTGGTGGGTGAATAAACGACGACACAATACATCATAGGGCGATCTATCAGGTCTCACCCTACGCCAACGCATTACGCGTGGCTTTTAACTTCCGCGTGGCATATAGCGATAGAGCAAAAACATCTGCCCACCGACCAATAACGCGAACGCCACCATCAGCATGAATAACCGTGCGGATTCTGGCAACGCATACGTCACGACAAGAAGCGGGAGCATCGCGCCGAACCACAGACCATTCAGCAGGACGAAGCGCCGGAAGGTCATTTGTGCGGTTGTGCCTTCCGTCAAAATTTCCCGCACCCGTTCGCCGGAAATTTCCCGCGTGAAACGTAAATACGGCACCGGGTCAAGCTCATAGCGATGGGCGAAGGCGATCAGTTCCTGAAAGGCGATCATCGCATCCTCCCGCGAGGGGTGCGCGTCCGTCATGGAAAGCCAAGCCAACCCACGCAGTAGATGATTTTCGGCGCTTTCGGTGGTGGTTGCGCTCATATACCACGCGTCCATCGCCTGCCAGATGGAACGATGCGTGGCGGTAATTTTGCGGACGGTTTCGCGTTCTTCGGCAGAGGTGCTTTCGTCCATATACAGCGCCATCAACGCAAACATCGCCTCCTGGTCGTCAGGCTGTGCTTTGAATTGGGTGAGTAGATCAGTGAGTTGATTTGGAATCATTCGGGAAATATTTCAATCATTTCATAATTAAATTTCAATTGTTGCTATTATCGCACGGCTCAGGACGAAAGCAACTCCCGCAGGAGCGCTACAAAACGCGCTTGATCGGCTTCTGTGACGACGATTGCGTTGGGTGGTTGCTGAAACAGGCTGAGTGGGTCGAGGATAATCTGCCCACGACACAGATCACTTTGTGTCTCGATAGTCACATAAACGTTGGTTTTAGCGGTGGCGATCTCCG
The DNA here is from genome assembly GCA_040219275.1 of Aggregatilineales bacterium. Taxonomy (GTDB): domain Bacteria; phylum Chloroflexota; class Anaerolineae; order Aggregatilineales; family Phototrophicaceae; genus JAVJSU01. Next base: position 4,946 of record JAVJSU010000007.1, read on the forward strand.
GCTCAATAGCAATTGCCATTGCAATCGGATCGGGCAGATCAAAACCGGGCAGTTGCGTCACATCCTGATTAAATGCCGTCACCGCGCCCTGAATATCAATGCAAAATTCTGCCAGCGGGTTGCCAATATCGCGGATTTCCTGCGCAGTTTCGTGCGTAAACGTGGCATATTTGCGGGAAATATCCCAGCCTACCAGCGTGAGCGGCAATCCACTTTCCAGAACAACCTTCGCCGCGTCGGGATCAGTCCAGAGATTGTATTCCGCGACGGGCGTGACGTTGCCGTAATAATCGCTGACACCACCCATCACCACACAGCGCGGGATCTTCGCCGCCAAGGTCGGGTCTTTGAGTAGGGCGACAGCGATATTGGTTAGTGGACCGAGCGTGACCAGCGTAATTTCGCCGGGAAAGCGATTAACCGTGTTTATGATGATGTCCACCGCATGACCGTTCGCCGCAGTCCGTCCCCACAATGGCAAGCCGATGTCGCCCATGCCGTCCGTGCCATGCGTATCTTGCGCGGTGTGCAAACTCCTCATGAGTGGCTTGGCGCATCCGGCATACACAGGGACTTGCGAATCACATAATTCAACCGTGTAGAGCGCGTTCTGCACGCCCTGTTCGAGCGGGACGTTTCCGGCAACCAGTGTGATCGCCTCCACTTGAATATCAGGATGCTTGAGCGCCATCACGAGTGCAACAGCATCATCTGAGGCGGTGTCGGTATCAATCAGGAAGCGTCGCATAAATTTGACCTTTTGGTTGCAGTATTTAGTGAACAGTTTTCAGTAGACAGTATAAAGATTAGCGTAATCTATTCTGATCGAGTGAGTAGTTTATGGATTCGTACCTTAAAAGCATCAACTCATGCGGAGATATTACCTTAATATCGGCGAAAGTTGTTGATAGAGCACTGATTTCTCTTCACTAAATTCTAAAACGAAAAACGCCCAATTAATCAGGCGCTTTCGTTTGCTAAGGGTTCTGCTGATGTGTGGTTTGTGTGTGTTACTTTACACAGCGGCTTGGTTGTCGCTGAGTTCAGACGTTTGATAAAGTTCAGGATAGCGTTGGCGATAGGTGCGCTCATGCGTTTCGTAAAATTGAATGCCCGCGTCACTGATGCGAACATACGGTAAGCGCCGGAAGTTCATATTGACGGTTTCAAGCAAGCCTAGCCGTCCCATATTGGAGACAATTTGACTGCCACCGATGGCACTCTCACGGATGTACTCATCGTTGCGGTAGCGATACAAACGAATTAACGCGCTCCACTGTTCCTGTGAAAGGGTGTGCGAAATACGCGGGGTATTCACAGAAGGTTGTGGAAAATCTTCCAGACGATACCCCATCTGATGGCACAAGTGCTCGAACGCGCCGGAGTTATTGACGCGAATTCCATTCTCAAGACGGGCAAGAGTAGCGGGATCAATTCCCGTTTCACGCGCCAATTCCTGATAGCTACGGTAGGCGCGGTACGTTCTGACCGCTTGACCGAACTTTTTCCTATCGAATTGGACCATTACAAATTTTCCTCAAAGACCATGTGTTGTAAATGCTGTTTTCCACTGTAAAACTTACTCTCCTTCCAACCGAAAGTCAACGAAAATTTACTGTTTTTATGAAAAACGCTATTACAGACCCATTAAATCGCCGATTTTTCACGATAAAAACGAATTACGTAAAAATTACGTAAATTTAGTGGGTTTTAGGAGTGGAAGGATACCGCTAACAAAAATAGCTGACGATGGGACATTAGTAAGGTGAACAGCCTTGTGAAAAACATCCTTAATTTGACAGTTTACATAGACTTAGCGTATCATGAAGGTAATATCCGAAACTCTTTAAAGGAGTTTAACCATGTTGGATGAGAGTCCGCCGGATCATATAAGGGGCTGAGTGTCGATCAAAACCATACACTCAGCTCCTTATTTTTTTGCCTAACGCTGAACTACTTGCTCACGTTCGTAAATATTTGTATCTCCCCTCATTTACACCTCTAATTCGATTATCTATAATATAATCCGAAAACGGGTATTGTTCCCTGTGTTAGAGGCGTTCCATCCGTTTGATTTAGCTGAATTGGTGATTTGCAGAAGGTTGAATGTATGGCAATTGTGTACGAAGACATCAAACCGTGGGGGCGTTTGCTGGGTGAATATGTTGGCATGTTCGCGCTGACCGAGGCTGATTTTCACAAGCGTATTCTCGGTTGTAGCGACGGTCCGGCGAGCTTTAATGCAGAGATGACCGCGCAGGGTTATCGCGTGACATCCGTTGATCCGTTGTATGCGATGAGCGCCGCGCAAATTGAGCAACGCGTGCAAGAAACATGGCAAGAAATTCTGGCACAGGTGCGCGATAATATGGAGATGTTTGTGTGGACAAAGTTCAAAACGCCGGATGAACTCGGAGAAGCCCGCCTGAGCGCGATGCGTCAGTTCATCGCGGATTACGAAACGGGCAAAGCGGAAGAGCGCTACCTTGAAGGCAGTTTGCCACAATTGCCCTTTGAAGATCACCAATTTGAGTTAGCGTTGTGCTCGAATTTTCTGTTTCTCTATGATGAACATTTCACCGATGACTTTCACATCGAGGCGGTAAGAGAATTGTGTCGCGTGGCAGACGAAGTGCGAATTTTCCCATTACACGGTTTGCAGAATACGCTGGCAAAGCAAGTTGCACCTGTAGAAGCGGCGTTACGTGCAGACGGCTGGCAGGTGGAGCGTGTGGTCGTCGATTATGAATTCCGGCACGGCTCGAACAGAATGCTTCGCCTCACACGCTAAAAGTTGTTGACATGGGGGATAGATCGTCGTTCGTTAAGATTGACCGCTCTCTTCTGCATCCTCATCCTCTTCGTCAGAATCAGCCGGATTGTCCTCATCATCACCATCGTCTTCTGTGTCTGTTTTTGTCGCCTTCCGCGCCTCGAAATCCTCAAAAATCGCCTTCGCAAAATCACTGCGTAAAATCATGTCCGTTCTGGTTTCGTCAACATCACCGGAATAAGGATCAATGGTTCGTGAATCAACTGTATCATCCATACGAGGGGAGTCGGCTTCGCCAACGTCCGATTTGTCCGTTTCTGGCGTGGTCGTGTCTAATTCTCTAGTGCTCAATGCGTCGTCGTCCGTATCCTGTTGTTCATCCTCGCCGCCATTCTGGAAAAACTCGTCGAATAATTCCAGATCGCCTTCATACCATGCGTCTTCATCGTCAATCAGATCGTCCAGATCAAAGTAGGGAATTTCGATCTCCTGTGTTTCATCAACCGGGGAGGCGGTTTCAAAATAGCGGCGCACCGCTTCAATGGAGTCAACATCAAGGCGTTTGGTTTCGTCACTATCAACAAAAATCGGTAATTCTAGTTCTCTTTGGAAGGGCGGTCTCTGCGTAATTTTTGCACCGAATTGGGTTAAGTCAGTATCCGGTGTCCACATGGATTCGTCAGGTAAGCGGGTGGTGGTATCAAAAATAGCATACGACAGATCCGCACCCTCAAGGATCGCGCTGGTCAGGTCTGCGCCGGATAAGTTCGCACCATCAAGCTGTGCATTCGTAAAATCGGCACGCAATAAATCGGCTTTCGTCAGGTTCGCGGCGGATAAATCAGCGCGGATTAAACGACTCAGGATGAGATCAACACCAATCATATTGGCATTTTCCAGATTGGCATTGGTTAAGTCCACTTCCATCAACCGCGCATACATCAGGTTCGCGTTGGCGAGATAAGCCCCCTGTAGGTTTGAGTTTGATAAATCTGCGCCCTGTAAATCTGCTTCAGACAAATACGTACCACTTAAGTTTGCAGTCATGATTTTTGCACTGGCTAAGTTGGCATTCGTCAGTATCGCGTCAGATAAATTGGCGCTGTTGAGACTCGCCTCATTTAAATTTGCCCGCCGTAAATCTGCCCCCTGTAATAAACCATTTTCACCGCTCAGCCACCCCTTTGAGCGCATCTCGCGGATGGCAATTAGCACAGTCGTTGGAACAGCACTCCCGACCTCACGAACAAGCCGTTCCTTCATTTCGCGTTGTCGCCGTGAATTTTCGCGTTGAGATTCGATACGATTGTTCAGGAATGACCCCAGTCCGAGACCTACTATCACCTCAGGCGCGACATTTTGAAGCATGACGTTTACATCGCGTATCACCAGACTCACGAAGGAAATGGTAACAATGCCGAGCACAAATCCAGCGAAGAAGTATAAAGACTGGTGACTTTGCCATAACTCAATAATTTCGCTCCACCGACTCTCCATGCCATTCTTTGCATCGGTGGGCTTACCTGACGGTTTGCCCGATTGCATGATACCCCTCTTTATATATTGCTTGATGTTGCCCGATACGCGACCTCCTCATTATAGCGTTAACATCCAGATTTATTTTAGTTGGAGATCAGTTGATTCTTACCGTTTATATTCCACAGTCCGGCTCAGGGTAAGATCATGATATTTCTACTTATACATGATATTTCAAAACTGTAACAAATTTCCTTGCAAAAATTCATAAAATTGTGGAAAAATTAATTAAGTTATAAGGTATTTCGTGATAGCCTTAAGGTAATTAAGGTTCACAGGATGAGAGCATGACCACCACAAAACAACTTCTAAAACAACTTAAAGATCGTGATCCAGCGAAACGCCTCTCGGCGATCAAAGCATTGGCACGGGATAAAGAGCGCCAGGCATTACAGCAATTGGCACGTATGGCAGGTGACGATAAAGATGCCGAAGTCCGGCAGATGGCACGCAAGGCAGGCAGTTATATCCTCGCGCAGACAGGTGGTTTAGGTGCGGATACAGCGACCACGAGTGCCGCAAGCATCAGTAGTCCGCCGCCGAAAATGGTTGATGACAAGGGGAAGTTCATCAAAGTCAAGGTGAGCGACGAAGACAAAGCGAAAGCCTCCGCGTTCTTAGAAGAAGCCATGAGTTATCAAATCAATGGTAATCGGGCGAAAACGTTGCGTTCATTAGCCAAAGCACTGGTGATTGATCCCAACATGCGCGATGATTCTTTCTTTACCAGCCTTGCGGAAGATGCAACCGGTATGGAAGGCGAAGAAGCCATCCAACAACTCTATGACGAAGGCACACACAAGCGCGTTAATCAGGCAGTCCATGAATCACGACTACAAAAACGCGTCGACGAACATTCCGAAGAAACCAGCAAAGCGACCTGGGCGGATGTTGTCTTCGATATGGGCTTGTATTTTGTGATTAGTACGGTTGCCGCCATCATCCTCGGCTTTATCATCACCCAGAGCGCACAGGGCTATATTGACGGTATTGAAACCAACTGGTCGAATGTGTCGATTGCGACCCGCGTTGTTAATCCTGATGATTCGACAGATGTGCGCTATTGGCTGGAACGCGACGAAGAAGGGGATCCGATTTACTTTAAACAGGCTTACCCGGACATGACTTTCTTTGCCAATGCCCAGCAAATTGCCGCAACGACGGTAGCCACTATTCTGATGGCGAGCGCTGGATTTGGCTTAGCAAGCACCTTCTTACTTGGTTTGATGAACGGAGTCGTCCACCTTGTCGCCGCGAAAATGTTGAGCGGAGTCGGCAGGTCGCCCTATCTTATGCACAAAGTCACCGGATTATTTATCAACCGGACAATTATTCTCGGAATTCTGGTCGGCATCGCGTCGCTGGTGATTTTCGGCTCAGGTGGTGGGATGGTCATGCAGATTTTCGCCGGTGTGATCGGCTTAGTTCTACTGCTCGTACTATTCAAGCTCATCAGCACAGTTGGGCAAGCCTATGACTTCGGCTTCATGAAAGGCATGATGGCAACCTCCGCAGGAAGCATGGTTGTTGCTGTGATCGTCGGGCTTGGGGTGGTTTTCCTCGCATAGGACGAATTTTTCTGTACTCAGCTAAATCTGACACATCCCTGAAACTATTTCGGGGATGTTTTTGATTCTGATGGTCAGACTGCTGTAAGTTCGCTAGTATTGGCAGAAAATGATGATTTAAGAAAGACACCCTTATGACCGAAAAAGCCTCAACCGATCAGCTGATTGGTGTGCCAGAAACAATGATGATTCCGCTATATGCGCGGGCGATGGAAACCCAACGCGCCGATGGAATCATCCGCGATGAGAAAGCCGTCGAAATGATGGCACGCATTGACTATGATTTTAGCCGTTTTGCAGGCGGTGATCCGACCATCCTCGGCATCGCTATCCGCACAGAAGTCCTCGATGAAAAAGTGAACGCCTTTATCGCTAAAAATCCTGACGCGCTGATTATCAACATCGCCGCCGGACTTGATACCCGCTTCGAGCGCGTGGATAATGGGCGCATTCTGTGGGTTGATCTTGACCTTCCGGAATCCATCGCCATCCGTCGCCAATTTATTACGCCATCAGACCGCCAGCACTTCATTGCCAGCGATGCGCTCGATTTTACGTGGTTCGATCAGGTGGAGGCGTGGGTGATGAACCTTCAAGATCGTGCCGTCATGCTTATCCTTGAAGGTTTACTGATGTATTTCGATGAAGCGGATGTGAAGCGGTTGCTGGTTGCCTTAGCAAAACGTTTCCCCTCTGCTGAGGTCTTGCTAGAGGTCACGGGTGTATCTATGGCGAAGAAGCAAGAACGGCAGATCGCAGTCAACAAGACAAGCGCGCATTTCAAATGGGGGATTCGCCATACACAGGATATGGAATTATGGGATTCGCGCATACAGGTTGTGGAAGATGTCTCCATTTATGATCGTTATGAAACGCGTTGGCTAGCGATGGATTTATCCTTTCCTGCACCGCTGAAAGATTTACGCAACACGACTTTACGCATTGTGCATGTGCGCTTCGGTGAACCCGCTTTGTAAATGATGCTATCCTCCCCATTGTCCTGTGACATTCGTTACCTGACTCCTTGTCGGCTCTGTGTCACACTAAGATTAGACGCATTCATCAGGATAATTCTAGGGAGAAGGGATGATGAAAGTCTTAGTGACTTATGCAAGTAAGTATCAGAGCACGGCTGAAATTGCCGCACGAATTGCCAAAGCGATACGATCTAAAAAATGGACACTTGATCTGATTCCCGTCAGCATGGATATTGACCCAAAAAATTACGATGCCATCATTCTCGGTAGTGCGCTTTATATGGGGCAGTGGATGAACAGCGCCGCCGAGTTTATCCTCACCCATGAAAAAGTGCTGACCGAACGCTCGACATGGCTTTTTTCCAGCGGACCGACGGGAGAAGGTGAAGCGGCGCGATTGCTCAATGGTTTCACCTTTCCGATTGTGCTGGCAGGTGTTGCCGAACGGATCAATCCACAGGATATTGCGATTTTTCATGGCAAATTAGATGGTAATGCGCTTGGTTGGGGAGAACGGCTGATTGTTCGCGCCGTTCACGCTCAATACGGCGATTATCGGGATTGGGAAAGTGTTGAAACGTGGGCGAGTAGCATTCGGGCAAAGCTGGAGGAACAATTCGCCACTTAAAGTTAACTCGCTACTGCAAAAGTGACGGAGTCGGATTATAGTATGAGGCATAGATGACTGCCTAATGCGCCCAATTAGTAAAATTAAGGAAGTGATTTTATGATCGTCGTCAATAATCGGATACCCGTTCATCCCGATCATCATGCGATTTTTGAGGAGACATTCGGCAAACGGGCGACCCTCGTCGATAACATGGATGGCTTTATTTCCTTCCAATTGCTCCGCCCGACCAATCCCGATGATCCCTATGTGGTGATGACCTTCTGGGAATCTCATGAGACCTATCAGGCATGGATTAGCTCCGACGAATTTAAGCAAGGACACGCAAAATCCGGCACCCTCCCGCGTGAAACCTTCTTAGGACATCCCAAGCTAGAAGTGATGGAAGTCGTCGAATAGCGCCACCGCTTCCGTTGTGAATTCATAAAAAATCACCCATTTTTTACCCATATATCCCAAGTTTTATCCCAAGTTTGGGATATATGGGGATTCTTTTGGATTCAGGTTAACGAATCGTTATGGAAGTTAACACCATAATTGATAATGATCTTCCCCTCGTCGGATGCGTGTCGGCGCGTTATGATGTAAGGTATTGAGCGCAAACCACTTCAAAAAAGTATTCGTCTGTAAGCGATTGCAGATTTTTTTCACGTAAAGACAACCTAAAGGAGAGGCATTTTGACGACGACACAAGCAGATTTAGAAACTTTAGCGGTCAATACCATTCGTGTATTGTCGATAGACGCTGTTCAGGAAGCCAATAGCGGGCATCCGGGCTTGCCGATGGGTGCGGCACCGATGGCATTTGCGCTGTGGATGCGCCATCTGCATCACAACCCGCAGAACCCCGATTGGGCAAACCGTGATCGCTTCGTCCTCAGCGCGGGGCATGGCTCCATGTTGCTGTATTCGTTGCTCCACCTCACCGGCTATGATCTGTCGTTAGAGGAAGTTAAGAACTTCCGCCAACTCAACAGTAAAACGCCCGGTCATCCCGAATATGGTCACACGCCCGGCGTAGAAACAACTACTGGTCCGCTCGGTCAGGGTGGCGCAACGGCTGTCGGTATGGCACTAGCGGAGACTTATCTCGCCAAATACTTTAATCGTGACGGACATGACGTGGTCGATCATTACACCTATGCGATTGTCAGTGATGGCGATCTGATGGAAGGTGTTTTTATGGAAGCCTCCGCGCTGGCAGGGCATTGGGGATTGGGTAAGCTGATCTTCCTCTATGACTCCAATGACATCACGCTTGACGGCAACGCCAGCATGACCTTCACGGAAGACATCGCCAAACGCTATGAGGCGTGGGATTGGCATGTGCTGGAAGTGGCGGATGGGAACGACATCAACGCCATTGATTCTGCGATTAAACAGGCGCAGGCAGTCACCGATAAACCGAGCATGGTTATCGTCAAAACGATCATCGGCTTCGGTAGCCCGAATAAAGCGGGTTCGAGCAAGGCGCATGGTTCGCCACTCGGCGCGGATGAAGTCAAGCTCGTTAAGGAAAAGTTTGGCTTCCCTGCGGACGAAAAATTTGCCATCCCCGGTGATGCGCTGGAATTGTTCCGCTCCTCGGTAGAAAACGGCGCGAAATTTGAAGCCGATTGGAACGCCAAATTCAACGCGTGGAAATCCGCATTTCCTGAACTGGCGGCAGAGTGGGAGTCCTTGATGGCTGGCGACCTGCCGGATGATTGGGATGCAGATATTCCGGTGTGGTCGGGTGATGATAAACCGATGGCGACCCGTAACGCCTCCGGTAAAGTCTTGAACGCGATTGCCAAACATATCCCGACGATGATCGGTGGCGATGCGGACCTCGCCGGAAGCACCAAAACGCTCATCGACGGCGAAGCGAATACCGGCAAAGATCATCCGGCAGAACGGAACATTCGCTTTGGCGTGCGTGAGCATGGTATGGGCGCAATCGTCAACGGGTTGGGACTCACGAGGGGCATTGTCCGTCCGTATAGCGCGACATTCCTGACCTTTAGCGATTATATGCGCGGGGCGATCCGCATTGGTGCATTGATGGGTGCGAAAGTGGCGTATGTCTTCACGCATGATAGCATCGGTCTGGGCGAAGATGGTCCGACGCATCAACCTGTCGAGCATGTGATGAGCCTGCGTGCGATCCCCAAATTGACTGTGTTCCGTCTGGCAGATGCCAACGAATCAGCGGCGGCGTGGCGATTGACCATGACGCTTGATGGTCCGGCGGCATTGATCTTCACACGGCAGGATTTGCCCATTCTGGATAACGCGGAATTCATCCACACGGGTGTGGCGCACGGGGGTTATGTGCTGGCGGATAGCGAAGGCACGCCGGATGTGATTTTGATTTCGAGCGGGAGTGAAGTGCATATCGCGCATGAAGCCTACAAGCAACTGCGTGCAGAGGGCATCAAGGCGCGGGTGGTGTCTATCCCGTCATGGGAACTCTTCGACGCGCAGGACGACACTTATAAAGAGTCGGTTTTGCCTGCATCCGTGACGGCGCGTGTGAGCATCGAAGCAGGCGTGACGCTCGGTTGGCAGAAATACACCGGCTTGCGCGGAATCAATATCGGGGTCGATCATTTCGGCGCATCTGCCCCGTATGAAGAAATTTACGAAGCGTTCGGTCTCACACCGGAGAAAATGGTCGAAGCGGCAAAGAGCCTGCTGTAAACCGCTCAAAATTTGGCGTATTTTTTAGGGATGACCAGCTTGGTCGTCCCTTATCTTATCTTCGAGATTTATGCGGCAGTAAATTCGCGGACTTCGATCTGTACTCCGGCGTTTACGGCGGCTTCGGCAATAGTGAGAAGCTGTTCTGTGGTCGCTTCATCGACATAAGCTTCGCCACAGTTTTCACATACTTGCGCGGGAACATGCTTGAAAACGAGTGTAGTTGCGCCACGCTCCAATGTGACCGTTACCTGACCGAACTGAGTTTCACCCTGCTTACAGATTACACACTTCATCAGTCTTGCTCCTGATTTATAAAATTGTAAACACTCCAAAACCCGTTTTATGCGGGCGCAGGTCGTGTGGTCTGGTTTAATTGGCGCAAAATAGCGACCATAATGGCAATCATTAGCACGCCGAGCGTAAAGGTGACGATTATCCCGCCGTCATTGCCTGCGCCGACTTTGCCCTGAATCCACGGAAAGAGCACCGCGCCCGCATTGCCAATTGCTAGCAATGTGCCACTTACAGAGACGAATTGCTCCGGGTAATTGTCATTGACGGTGGCGAGAATCGTCGGGAACATCGGTCCGCAACCGACACCCACAGCAAATGCACTGAGTAACGCCAACCCTTCGCTGAATGTTGCGTAGAGCAAGAGTGCCGCGCCGCCTGTGATGATGCTTACGGAGATGAGCAGGATGTGTGCGGGGCGTAATGATCGGGAGAGCACAATCGCACAACCGCGCCCACCCGTCAAGCCGAGCCAGAAGAGCGACACGGCAATCGTCGCTACACGCTCCGTAGAACCCACCCCTTCCATCATTTGCGTAGATAGCCACGCGCCGAAGCCAACTTCCGCGCCAACATAGATGAATAATAACAGCCCGAACGGGGCGAATAACCACCAGTTGACAGGCACATGCGCCGCATCATCTTTGCGGGTTGCCCGCGCCACCTGAGAAGCCGGGGCATCCACCTGCAAAAACGGGATGATGAACACCAGAGCGGCGGTTCCGGTGAAGAAATATGCCAGCAAAAAATTATCCAGCGAAAAGGCGGCATTCACGATCTGCGGACCGATAATCGCTCCGACACCGTAAAACATATTCAGCGCGTTCAGCTTGCCAGCAGATTGCCCCGGATTGATGGCGGCGATAAACACGGTGGGTCCGGTCAACACACTGCCGAAGCCCAGCCCATAAATCAGCGCACCTGCTAAGGCGATGATCTGGATTTGGGTGGTCGCCATGAGCAACGCACCGACACCTAGCAACACCGGACCGATGCTCAGGACAAAACGCGGTTGCCAGCGCCCGCTTTCAAAGAGTTTGCCGATAGCGAACAGGGAAATGGTCGCGCCGGTGGAATGTAAAGTGATAAAGATGCCACCATTTTCCAGTGGCATACCAAAGCGCGTGGTCAGGCTGTCCAATGTTGGACCGAGTAATGTTCCAGAAATGCCGAGTACGATAAACGAGGCAAAAAACCAGAACAGAGTCGTGCGTTGTGACATGGAGTTCCTTCAGAAATTTACGGTTACAGTTTAGACTTAAGTTAGACGTGAAATTGAATGGCTAGCATATCAAAAGTATAGCAGGATAGGATAGTGCGAAGCTCGGACATTTGTCCCGGAATTTTGTGATGGGGCGCAGGATTCTTAATCCCGCTTGACTTTCCCCCTACGGCAAGGTTTACCATAGGATGAAATGGTGTTCATACCTCCTAAAGAAACACACCCGCACAAACAGGGCGACCTTATCAACCGGGGTCGCCCTGTTACTTTTATTAGCCCGTTATTCCGGCTGAATATAGAGGACTAAACCGTCGTGATCGGATGATTTCATCGCGCCGCGTGTGGCATCCATGAACCATTCCTCCGGCGAATCACTGTTGCCGCGTGCGAATTGGGCATCGCTGATATAGGCATCCAGCGCAATGTTGGTCAGGATATGGTCAAGTACCTGTGCGCTACCGTTATAGACATACGAATAACGATCCTCTTCCGGCACGCGCATCACCTGATTGATGAAATCTGGCTCTACAAGATCATCCATCCCGCCGACGAGCGCATCTTCACTCACAGTTGTGCCGGTGATAATGCCCATCACATCGACCAGCCCATCGCTGAATTGGAAAGCGTTGAAATCCCCTAAAACGGCAATGTGCATTTCAGGATCGTTCGTCTGGAGTTCCTGTATATAGTTGGCAACTGCTTCTGCTTGACGTAAACGGCGTGCCTGCACATTTTCGGTATCTGCGTCGCTCAAGGAACGGTTATGCACATTAATCAGCGTGATGGAGAAGGCTTGTTCGCGCCCGACGATAAACTCGGCTTCAAGCACCAATGGCGGACGGGTGAACAGCACACCCAGCGAGTTTTCTAGCACAACCTCGTCCGCGCCGGGCATCCGGTAACAATTAAGCAAACTCACGCGCTCTGTACGGACAAGATAGGCGACATCAATCCCGCGTCCTTCAAAGCCTTCGATGATGCACCCCGCATAACGGATCGTCGGGTCTGCATCATAAATACGCAGGGCGAGATCGGTCAGTACACGCGCATTTTCGACTTCTTGCAAGGCGATAATATCCGGCGCACCGAGTACCACAAGGATTTGCTCCGCCGCTTTGCCGAGGCGCAACTCATATTCTTCCTGATTCTGGGGTGCATAATTTTCACGATAATCTTCACGGTTGGGATCATCGGTGAAGTCGAATAGATTCTCCACATTTTGCGTGGCAATCGTAAATTCACCGTCAACACGTTCCCGCACCGGACGAATGGGCGGATCAGCTTCTACCACGCTGATTTCTGACGGGAAAATTTGATAATCGGCAAAATTATAAGACAGCGCACCCGTCACCGTCGCCCGTGATCCGGTGGGGATTTGCTCCACCGTTAAGCCGGTTTCCTGCGCGTCGACTTCGACCACTTCGGGGTTTAAGTCCCATTCCGGCAAACCGAGTCCTGCGAATTGTGGCGTGAGGTCAGGTTCGATGCCCGTTTCACGAAAGGCGCGTTCATCGTTGAGCGCCACGTCGAATTCATCGAATTGATTGGTCGCGGCGGTGACGAAGGCATCGGTCACGGCGACGCGCATCCCTTCGTAGCGTTCCAGTGGATGCGATGCCCCGCCATAATCGCTGAGGTCAACCTCCTGTAAATTCACCGGATCGGGCAGGGTTGCGCCGGATTCGCTGATGGTGATGCGCCCCTCGCTCGGTACGCGCAGTGTGCTGGTGTTGAACAGTTCGTCCACGCGCCCGTAGAGCGTCACTACATCGCCGACCTGTACCCAGCGCCCCGGAAAACGCTCCGTGTGGATGTAGATACCATCCGAGCTATACGGATCATCGTCGATAAAATCCGGTAAGGTCTGGATGAAAAAGCCCTGTCGTGCGATAACAGTGACGATGTTATTGCCGGAGAGTGTCACGGTTTCGCCGAAGCAATTCGCTTCATCGCCCGCGCCCTGTATCTGCGCGATTTCAAGTGTTGCGGTGCAATCAGTCACAGGGCTATTTTCCTGTGCCGATAGCGGCATGATAAGGATGCCGGTTAGTAGAGCCATAATCAGCGCCCATTTTCGATACATCATATTTTCCCTCCCTATTTAGGCTGTTCGCTTACTGCCAGTATAGGCAAAAAATGTTAAGGGAAATAGACATAAACCAGACGCAAAAACAGGAGGATAGGTGTGCCATCGTGTTTGCTGGTTGGGTTTTCACATCTATTGATGTTGGAATATGTAATTTGATAATCGGGAGTGGGCGAACTGGCAGTTCGCCCGCTTAATTCTTATCGAATTATTTCATCTTCTACTTTCTACTATTTATCCCATCGCATAAACACGCGGGAGATAATTCTGCTCACGCGCATATTTGAGTAAGTCTTCGCGGAAGTCGGGATGAGCGATGCTGGTAATGGCATGAACACGCTCGGCGATGCTCCGTCCCCATAAATCAACCACGCCAAATTCGGTGGCGATAAAGTGCACATCGTTGCGCGTCGTGACCACACCCGCGCCCGGCTTGAGTTGCGGGACAATCCGGCTGAATTGTCCACCGCGAGCCGTGCTCGGTAAGGCGATAAATGTCATGCCTTCTTCACTACGCGCCGCACCACGCACAAAATCCAATTGTCCGCCGACACCGCTATAGAACTTCGGACCGATGCTATCCGCGCAGACCTGTCCGGTAATATCAACCTCTAGCGCCGAATTGACCGACACCATGCGGAAGTTCTTGGCGACGATAAACGGATCGTTGACGTATTCCGTCGGGTGAAGTTCAAAAATCGGATTGTCGTGGATGTAATCATAAAGTTTGCGCGTACCCAACACAAATCCGGCGACCACTTTGCCCGGATGCAGGGTTTTCATCTGGTTGGTAATCACACCCTTTTCGATCATATCCATCACACCATCGGAGAAAAGTTCGGTATGCACGCCGAGATTTTGATGATCAGTCAGGCGGCGCAAAACCGCATCGGGAATACCGCCAATGCCGAGTTGCATGGTCGCGCCATTCGGGATGAGTTCCGCGATGTATTGCGCGATTTGATTTTGCTCTTCTGAAGGCGGCGGTGTGCTCAGTTCCGGCAGAGCATAATCCACTTCGATGAAATGATTGATCTGATCGACATGGATGAAGCTATCGCCGAGCGTGCGTGGCATATTCGGGTTGATTTCTGCCAGAACGAGTCCGGCGGTTTCTGCGGCGCTCTTGCTCACGCCAATTTCAACGCCATAAGAGCAAAAACCATGAACGTCCGGTGGGCTGACCTGAATAACCGCCATATCCAGCACCAGCCGTCCGGTACGGAATAATTTGGGAATTTCTGACAGGAACACAGGCGTGAAGTCTGCCAGACCTTCATTGACCGCCTTGCGGATGTTCGGCGCAATAAACAGGCTGTTCACGCGGATGTGCTCTGCCATTTCTTCCGTCACATAATCGCCCGGACCCATGCCAAGCAGTTGGACGAGTTGGACTTCCCGCACCTCTTTATATCGACTCACAAGTGCTTTCAAAAAGGCTTGCGGGGTGGAGCAGTTGCCCGTTAAAAAGATGCGCTGACCGGATTTAACCAGTTTCGCGGCATCTTCGGCTGAAATAATACGATCTTTCCAAGACATAGGTTGATCCCTGTACACATTTATTGTTTAGAATTTCACAATCTAAGCGTAACGCGGATCAGCTTTCTGCCGTAGTGTCGAATATCGTCCTGTCATAGGACATTCGGCATGA
Organism: Aggregatilineales bacterium; assembly: GCA_040219275.1. GTDB lineage: Bacteria > Chloroflexota > Anaerolineae > Aggregatilineales > Phototrophicaceae > JAVJSU01. The sequence goes on from JAVJSU010000007.1 coordinate 20,363, forward strand.
ATTGATATTAGATGTGGAGTTACCCCAAACTCGCGCAAAAGTATGATTTCGGTTAATGCGTCCCTTAACGGGGTGTGTTAAAATTATCACTTATGGCATGAATTCTGAGATGTTAGATGCTCGCCATGTCGATCTAGCACAGTTGCCCGCTCAGGATTTACGCTATAAACACTACACACATCACACATCAGCAACAGATAAGGTCAATAGCCTATGATCGGCACGCGTGTCGGGCAATATGAACTCGTGGAAGAAATCGGCAAGGGAGGCATGGCGACAGTTTATCGTGCCTATCAGCCCCGTATGGAACGCTTCGTCGCCGTTAAGGTGATTAACAAGGCGATTCTTTCTGACGAAACCTCGATGGAACGTTTCACCCGTGAAGCCCGTCTTGTAGTTAAGCTCGAACATCCCCATTTACTACCCGTTTATGATTATGATGGACGGCACGACCCGCCCTATATTGTCATGCGTTATCTGGAAAGCGGAACGCTCAAAGATGTGCTGGAACAGGGCGCGTTGCCTCTGCGTGAGGCGGCGTTTATGCTCCAGCAGATCACGTCTGCGCTTGATTATGCCCATCGACAGGGCGTGATTCACCGCGATATTAAGCCATCTAACATCATGATTGATGCAGACGGTAACGCCTTCCTGATGGATTTCGGCATTGCACGCGTGGGCGATCAAAAAGAGGGCTTAACGCAAACCGGATTTGCGGTGGGTACGCCGGGGTATATGTCACCGGAGCAGGCGCTCGGCGAAAGTGTTGATTCACGCACCGATATTTATGCGCTCGGCGTGGTCTTGTTCCAGATGATTACGGGTGAGTTGCCCTATACCAGCGAAACGCCGATGGGACTCGTGCTCAAGCATATGCAAGAGCCGGTACCGATTGCGACAGAACGTAAGCCGGATTTACCCGACGAAGTCAACGACATTATCGCCTCTGCTATGGCGAAACAGCCGGAAAATCGCTATCAAACGGGTGGCGATATGGTTGAGGCGCTGATGGATGTGGTTGGCAATATCACGTCAAGCCGGGGAGCGCCTACACAATTACGCATCGCGGCGAAACGGGCGCTTGAAAGCATTCAGAGCGAGCGCGACAAAAATAGCGAAAAATTAGACGCGACAATGGCAGAATTCGCCAAAATACGCGAAATGGGAACACCCGGTGGCGGGGTTGGTCAGATGGCGGACGCGCCCACCATGATGACCCCCACCGATCAACAGGCGATTAATCCGCCGACGCTTAACCCCTCCACCTTACCGCTGACGGATGACCCGAATAAAAGGCAAGCTAGTCGTAATCAGATGATGCTTTTTGGTGGCGGTATTTTGCTGATTTTGATGATCGTGGTGGTTGGATTGGTGCTTGCGGGTGGCGATGGTATCTCTGATGCTGAAGCGACGCAAACACAGGTCGCATTTATAGAGTCGTTCACGGATACCCCGACCAGCACGCCGTCACTTACCAGTACGCCTGAACCCAGCGCGACGGATACACCCACCCGAACCCACACACCGACCAGCACCCGCACTAATGCGCCACCCACACCGCGTACGCCTATTGCACAAGCCCAACGTGAAATGACAATCCGGCTGGGACCGGGGTCGAATTTCGCTGAAGTGGGCACATTTGCTGATGGCGATGAGCTTGACATCACAGGCGTAAGTGAAAATGGCGTATGGTATCAGGTGCTTCTGCCGGATGGCACACGTGGTTGGATTTTATCGTCGCAACGTTTTGTGGATGTCACGGGTAATCCTGAAATTATCATCGTGGCGGATGCACCCACGCTCACGCCGAGTAATACGGCAACCAACACGGCAACCGCGACGGATACACCTACCGCCACACTCACCCCGTCCCTCACGGCGACAGATACGCAGACTGCAACCAATACACTCACTGCTACCGCGACACTCACGGCAACTGTAACGGCTACAGCAACTGAGACACCAACGGCAACCGCGACAGTTACAGATACGCCGATGCCAAGTGATACCCCCACCGCAACCGAACCGCCGACGAATACGCCCACCGCGACAGCTACACCGACTGCGACGGACACACTAACACCGACCGCGACCTTTACGCCAACCCCCATTCCGCCGGGACGCTTCCCGTTCGGCACGGATTTCAGTGATGATAGCGCCCTCACTGATTGGACGTATAACCCTGATGTGTGGCGCATCGCAACCCAAGCCGGAGAAACCGCATTACGCGGGCAGGGCAGGCTCTCAGAAGCATTAACCATTCTCGGAGATGGTGCGCCGGAGTGGGCGGAAAATAGTGATTTCGTGATGAGCTTCGACTTTTATATGGCGCAGGGAGCGTCCGGCTTGCGGGTGGTCTTCCGTTATGATGAAAATACCGGTTATAACGCGCTGGAATTATTCCCCGGTTTGTTGTTCCTGAAGCGCGAAAATGCTGAAAATCCCGATTTCTTAAATCGTGATACCGAACGGACGATTCGCAGAAATTCCAGCGCGCCGATTCGCAATGATACGTGGCACAATGCGGTCATCGTGGCGGATGGGCAGAACATTTCGCTTTATATTGATCGTCGTTTGATTTTACGCGATGTGGACAATCTCAACCCGCGCCTGAGTAGTGGGGATATTCTGCTACAGGTGAACAGTGTGGGGCGTTCCGTACTGGTTGATGATCTCGCTATCGTCGGTTTGAATAGTGAAGTGAGCAATACTTTTGAGCAAGCCTTACCGGAAAACTTTATCACACAGGGAACTGTGAGTTTGGCTGAGGAAGATGCGACCAACAGCTATCTCACCATGTCGCGGAATGCAGAACTTGCCATTGAGATGCAACCCGTTGATGATTTCACGCTAAGGACACGGGTACAGGTGGCGAATGGGCGGTATAGTCTGTATCTGCGTGAAACTGAAAGCGAAAGCCTGCACCTTGATATGCAAGTCACGGGTAATCTGGTGGTTTCGCACCTCGTCGATGGTGAATCAGTGAGTAGCTTTACGCTGGATAACTTCTTTACGCGCAATCGCTGGCAGGAGCTAGAAGTCACGCTCGTCGGGGATCGCATTATGCTGTATCTGGATGGACGCGAACGCCTCAATCGTGTGTTAGCGAGTACTCCATCTGAGGGACGTATCCGGTTCGCCACGACGGGTTTAGACTTGTTGTGGCTGGATGATCTGATTTTCACCGCCGCCAGTCCGGTCATTGCGGGTGATTGACGGCTAAAATTTAGACTGTAAAAAAGGAGTCACCATAAAACATGGCGACTCCTTTTTTATGTATATCAATGCGCCCAATCGGATCAATCAAGTGGACGCAGTTGTTGTTTATCGGCTTAGAACTGAAATTCGCCGTTTACACGAACAACCTTCTGGCTGTAATTCTCAACATAATCCATCAGGCGGTCATGTAAGGTCAGCCACTGTTCGCTATTCAGGATGCGCTGTGCTTCCCGCAGATTTTCAGTAACACCCTCCGCCATAATACGGGGTGCGTCATCATCATGGCTATATACGGTCAGCCATGCACCGGTTGTTTCAATGCCGAGGCGGGTGATTCCGGGTACCCACTCTCGCACAACAAACTCGAAATATTCCTGATCTTTCTCAGGTTGAATATCCCAATTCATAATGAGTTTGACGTTATCATCCACGTTTGTGTATTCCTCCAAAAGCGACATCAAGCGGCTGAACCGTATTTTCGGCAGAACCGGACATCACAATACGTTACTTACATTAGAATATTAGCTTTGAACTTGCGGGATCATTACGACGACCTGCGGTTGCTCCGGCAAATTCGCGCTGGAAACGCGCAAGGTATCTTCTTCCTGCACTTTGCTAACGCCCATTTCTTTCAGGAACTTTTCTACAGGATCTAGCAAAACGGTCAAGCCATCCAGCATATAGTGCATCGGCACAATGTAATTTGGTTCAATCAGGGCGATGACTTCCGCCGCCTCCGCCGCGCTCAGGCTATTGCCGCCGCCAATGGGTACCAGCGCAACATGCACCTCGCCAAGTGATTCAATCGTGGATTGATTCGGCACATGGGCAAGATCACCCAGATGTAAGACCGTTATATCGCCGAATTGGATTGTATAGGCGACATTGTGGCGTACCGTTTGTGTTTCAGGATCGGCTTTGTGCATCGCAATCCCGTTAAAAAACACCCCGCCGATTTCGTATTCGCCAGGACCTTCCAGCGCATATTGAATGCCCTTGACCGCATCCAGAAAATTATGACCGGGCGCTTGATGGCTGACAGTCACAACCTCGCCTTTAAGTCGCTGAGGAACGGGGAGACCAATCTCTTCGCTGAAAGGGTCGGTCACAACCGAAATTTGTCCGCGTTCTGTGAGCCGGAAACAGCTATGACCATACCATGTAATATCCAAAGCAGACTCCTTAACCATTCGTTCATTTGTTCGCCAATTATAGCACAGATGATCCCATTAAAGAGGGCATAAAAAAGATGATGCGCGCATAAAAAAGACCCCAAACGGGATCAATTTGGCGACCTTATCCACTGTAGCAGGTGTCTGTCAGAATTACATAAGTGTTTTGATTGAGGGCGTGCCTAGCCAGAAAAATCAGGGTACCATGTGTCTTTCCATTGTTGAACGAGGGCTTCACATTGGGCAAAATCTGCTGTGAGGCTATCATCAATTAATTCGCGCATTTCATCGAGGAGCGCATAAATTTGTTCACCACTATAAGCACTATTACTGCCGAAAATGGCACCCACTAATTGCGAACGCAGTGCATGATACTTTTGTTGATTCTGTGACCCGGACGATTCACTGCTACTACGCATAAGAATTCTCTTTTGTTTCTTGGAATATTAAAACTAATGCTTATTTTATCTAAGTTGCTGAATTTTGGGAAACGCATTATTAAAGATAACGTTTTCATAAACTTTTGAGCATATATTTTATCTGATTATTTCAATATATGACTCTATAATAACGCATTATATCGTCCGAATGCTGTAAGATTATATATCCAACGAGTCCAATCGCGTAACTTTATGTTAGAGTACGCTAAAATCGGATAGAATGAGATAAATAGTGCAATTCATTTAGAAAGATAAATAACTTAACGTGATTGGGTTCGTCAATTCAAATTCGCTCATTGCTAACCGCTATGAATTTATACGGAAGCTCGGCGCAGGGGCGATGGGTGAAGTTTCCGAGGTAAGAGACCTGTTAAGCGGGCAGTCCGTGGCGCTTAAGCAGGTTAACTTGCCCGGTAGTACGCTTGCGCTCGCTTCACATTTGGCGACGAGCGATAATCCACGCATTGCGCTTGCCAATGAATTTCAAACCCTCGCGTCCTTACGCCATCCGAATATTATCTCCGTGCTAGATTATGGTTTTGATAGGCAACGTCGCCCCTACTTCACCATGAATTTGTTGGACGAGCCTTTTACCATCTCCGAAGCGGCGGCAGATTTATCGCTTGCCGGGCAAATCGGGTTACTTATTCAATTGCTTCAAGCCCTCGCATATGTGCATCGTCGGAGCGTGCTCCATCGTGATTTGAAGCCGACTAACGTACTGGTCAAAAACGGGCAAGTGCATATGCTTGATTTTGGACTGGCGATGAACATCAATGCGGGTGGAAAGAGTGAAACTGCCGGAACGCTCGCCTATATTGCACCAGAAGTCCTGATTGGTAGTCCGGCAACTGAAGCCTCAGATTTATATTCTGTGGGTGTGATCGCCTATGAAATGTTCACCGGACAACATCCTTTCCAGACCGATAGTGCCACCAATCTCATCAATGATATTCTCCAAACGCCAGTTGATCTGGAGGAGGCTGATCTTCCGCCACGCCTGAAGAGTGTACTGGCGACCTTATTGGCAAAGACCACACAAGAACGGTATACCGATGCCTATGCGGTCATTGATGCCTTCCGTGACGCAGTTGAAGGTGTCCCTGATGTTGCAGAAAGTCAGGAAATCCGCGAGAGTTTCTTGCAAGCGGCGACCTTCGTCGGGCGTGAAGCGGAGATTGGTCAACTGTCGCAGGCACTCCGCCAATTAAAACATGAGGGAACGGGCAGTACATGGCTCGTCGGTGGTGAAAGTGGCGTTGGTAAATCCCGCCTGATTGAGGAATTACGCACGCGGGCGCTGGTTGAAGGCGCACTTGTGCTACGCGGGCAAATGGTGAGTGAAGGTGGCTTACCATATCATCTATGGCGCGACATTTTACGCCGTTTGGTACTCGTCGTCACGGTTGGTGATAGTGAAGCCCCTGTCCTTAAACAGCTTGTCCCTGATATTGATGTCCTACTCGGCTACGAGGTCGAGGATGCAGACGACATCGGGATGGATACGCAAAAGCGCCTGTTGCTGATTATCGAGCGTATCTTCCGGCGTACCTTAGCGACCCATAAAATTGTGCTGATTCTGGAAGATTTGCACTGGTCTACCGAGAGTCTTAAAGTGCTTGAGACACTCAACACGATGGTTTCAGAGCTTCCGTTATTGATTGTTGGCTCGTATCGCAATGATGAGCGCCCGACGTTGCCGGATGAGTTACCCGGTATGCAGGTGATTCCGCTTCAACGCCTACAGGCTCATGAAATTGAAAAACTCAGCCGCTCCATGCTTGGTGGCGCAGGCACACAGGATGCGGTTGTCGAATTGCTCCAGCGGGAAACGGAGGGCAACATCTTCTTCATCGTGGAAGTCGTGCGAACATTGGCAGAAGAAGCCGGTAGCCTGACGGAAATCGGTAAGGCGACCCTGCCTGCCGCAGTCTTTGCTGGCGGGGTGGAGCGGATTATTCGTCGTCGATTGGAGCGCGTTCCCCAATGGGCACAAGAGCCGGTTAAGCTAGCGGCGGTCATCGGACGACACATTGATGTGACCCTGCTAAGCCATGCCTTGCCCGATGTGGACATTGAACAGTGGGTGACCATTTGCACCAATGCGGCGGTATTTGATATACAGGACGAACAGTGGCGCTTTGCACATGATAAATTGCGTGAGGTCATTCTCAAAGACTTGACGGAAGCTGAAAAACAGGCACTCCACAAACAGGTTGCCGAAGCGATTGAGGCACTCCACGCCGCGGAATTAGAGGATTATGCGGTGATGCTCAATTATCATTGGGCAGAAGCGGGCAATACCGTTAAAGAAGGCGATTATGCGGTCATCGCCGCCGCACAAATGCAAACCCGCAACGATTATCGTGAGATGAAACGGCTTTATGCACGCGCATTTGAGCTAAACGTGCATGAGCGGGCAGAAAATCCCCGTAAAAAATTAGCAGACTTACAATTTGGGATGGGACGGGCGAGCTATCTACTGAGTGACTATGATGCGGTAACGGAATGGCAAACTCAGGCGTTGGACATCTACCGTGAATTGGACGATACATTTGGTATCGCAGAGGCAATAGCCGCGCTAGGCGAAGTCAAGATGCGCCAGTTTAATTCTGAGGAAGCGCTGTCATTGATCCAAGAGAGCCGTCGCCTGTATGAGTCACTAAATGAATCTGCAAAAGTTGCCTATGCGATGATGAATCTCGGTATCATATCCTACAATCAAGATGATTACGCAGTGGCACGCGATTATTTCCTGCAAGCCTATGACTTGATGGAAAAAGTCGGTGATCCAATTTCTATTGCGCGTTCGTTGAATAATCTTGCCAATATTACCGAAGTTCTCGGTGACTCTGAAAAAGCAGAAGCCCTGCATCTACAAGCTCTGGCGATCCGGTTGGAAATTAATGATCGACACGGCATTGCCTACAGTATGAATAACCTCGGCATTCTGTATTATTTCAGGAAAGATTATGACAAGGCGGAGCATTATCTTTCAGAGGGACTCAAGCTCGCGCATCAGGTCGGCGAGAAATTATCCGAGGCGGGCGCTTATAGTCAATTAGGGCAACTTTACACGCAATTAGAACGCTACCCGGAAGCAGAACATGCCTTTAAGCAAGCGATGAATTTACGGCAGGCATTTGATATAGTTGGCGTAGGACAGGCAAAGAGCAATGTGGGGCTGGTGATGGCGCGACAGGGGGATTTTACCTCTGCGTGGCAATATTACCGTGAAGCCATCGCTATTTTTCAAGAAAAAGAGGCGCGGGGTCCATTGCGCGGCGTGCTTTCTAAGATTGGCGAAACGCACATGTTGCAATCGGGTGATGTGGCTATCGCGGCGGAGATCATCCTCTTCGCCCAACAAAATGAGTCCAATCCTGATAGCGACTTCACGAAGGTCGTTGCCATGCTTCATGAACGCCTGACAGACACGGAGTTCAACGCCGCCGGGGAACGTGCTCAAAATCATACTTACGAGTCCATTGTTACGTTGGCGCTCGCCACCGACCCTACTCAATGAACCAATACACCGTTCGATTTCGGTTTTACGCATTAAGGACGTGCTAAGACTCCGCTAAAATTTAGCCAAATCTGCCAAAATCCCGCCGTGTCTGTGTGCTACTATCATTCAAATTTATTGAAAACATGCCTGTGTCGTGTACAATTACCTGCGGTACGGTAACCGATTAATGGTCAATTCCACATGGCAAGTACTTCAATGCAACCCCGTCGCGGTTTTTTTGAAACACAACGCGGACGGGTCATCTTAGAAAATCTGACGGCGTATCTTTTTCTTGCGCCGGCAGGACTCATCATTTTTCTGTTTGGGTTATTTCCGGTCGCATTTGCTTTTTTCGTCAGCCTGCATCAATGGCGACGCTTCCCCGGTGAGTATCGCGGGTTAGATAGTTACGTCGAAGCGGTGGGCAGTTTCGCTTATATTGCGTTCTTCTGGTTGGCGCTGGGCTTATTCGCCTATGCCGCTTATTCACTGTGGCGCTTGTGGCGGGAAAGCGAGGATGAGCGTACGGGGCTGGCTCAATTTATCCCCGGCATTGCAATCGCCGTGGCGACGATGGCATTCATCAACTGGTTCTTTAAGCTATTGCCTTTCGTGCTCAACGTGCCGATTCGGATGCGCGGACTTGAAATTACGCGTGAATTGTTCATTGAGGAGTTCTTCAAGAGCTTTCGCTTTGAACCCGCTTTAAGTGCCGCTAATTGGATGTGGCTATCGCTCGGTGTGGCGATTGTCCTCACTATGATAATTTATCGCTTGCTCAGAACACCCCACAGCGGGCGATTTATGTTACTCAGCTTTTTTGCAGGGATGACCTTCATCGGCGGGGCGCTCTTACTGCAACTCACCATAAACGAAATCAACGTCGCCATTCAAGAAGCACTGGAAGCTGAAGAATCTCTGCCCATCTGGTCACAGATTATTTTCATCAGCGCCGGTTTCGGGTTGCTCTTCGCCGCCTACTACACATGGACACGGGCGACCAATAGCCACGATGAGCGCGATTTTATGCTCTCCGCATTTGCCGCGATTTTGCTCATCATTGGCGCGGTGTTGCTAATCGTCGAATTGCCAAAGGCACTCAGCGCGGGCGATGATGATGTCTTTCGTGGGTTTAATGTGACGGTGATGTATGCTGTTTTTTCCGTGCCGTTGCAATTAACGCTCGGTTTGGGGTTGGCGGTTCTGCTGTTTCAAAACATCAGAGGGAAGTCATTCTTCCGTATGATCTATTTCCTGCCTTATATCACCCCGTTTGCGGCGACATCAGTAATTTTTACGCTCTTGTTCTCGCATCGGAGTGGGTCGCCTGCAAATCGTATGTTGCAGACCATCGGGCTGGATACACAGGTCTGGCTACAAAGTCCACGCGGGATTTTTCAGGTGATTTTCGGCAATATCGTTCCCGATCAATTGGCGGGTCCGGCGTTGGCGCTGGTGGTGATTATTCTGTATACCGTCTGGGTGTATGCAGGCTATAGCGCGGTGATCTTCCTTGCCGGTCTGGGTGGCATCCCTAAAGAGATGTACGAAGCGGCGAGAATTGACGGGGCAAATAGCTGGCAACAATTCCGCTTTATCACGTTGCCCTTGCTATCACCAACCACGTTTTTCCTTACGTTAATCGCCACCATCGGTACATTTCAGGCATTCACACAAATTTTCTTGCTCCGTCAACCGGGATCATATAATGCGGTGGATACCATCAATATATACATCTATGAGGAACTCCGTTCATCTGCGCCGGATTATGCTTACGGGTCGGCGATGGCGTTCGTCCTCTTCGGGGTTATTTTAGTACTGACCCTCGTCCAAAATCGATATGCACAACGCAGGGTATTTTATGGCTGAGATTAGTTTCGACAAGCAGATCAATTCAACCAACATCGAACAACACGGCGATCAGACAGCGCGGATTAACCGTCCGCGTAAGCCGGTGCCGGTTGGTAAAATTCTCATCTATGCGTTACTCATCCTCGGCGCGGTGGTGGCGGTTATTCCGTTCATCTGGATGCTCAGTTGGTCAATGATGACGAACGTTGAGGTGACACGCGGGTTGTTCGTCCCGACGACGGGGATTCATCTGCAAGAGAATTATTCTATTGCGTGGAACAACAGCGGCTTTTCACAATATATGTGGAACAGTGCACGGATTGCGGCGATTACTCTTTCCGGGATGCTTCTGTGTTGTATTCCGGCGGCATATGCTTTTGCTCGGATGCGCTTTTTTGGCAAGAATGTATTGTTTGCGATTATGCTTTTAACGCTGATGATTCCCGACATCGTGACGCTCATCCCGAACTTCCTGACCGTCGTCTGGATTGACCGCCTGAGCCGGAGTTTGTTCGGTGATGCGACGGCATGGCTAAACAGCTGGCCTGCGTTGACTGTACCGTTTATGGCATCGGCGTTTGTCATTTTTCTTTTGCGCCAATTCTTCATGCAAATCCCCGAAGATTTATGGGACGCGGCACGGATTGACGGGGCGGGGCATGTGCGCTTTATGGTCTCGGTGGTGATGCCGTTATCCCGTCCGGCGATTACGACGGTGGTGCTCCTCGGCTTTATCGGCTCATGGAACGCGTTGTTGTGGCCTCTATTGGTGGTACAGACAGACACATGGCGACCTGTAGCCTATGGCTTGACGTTGTTCGTCACGGGGGAGGCGGGCGATGAATTCCACCTACAAATGGCGGCTTCGATGATTATGATTCTACCGATTCTTGTGGCGTATTTCTTTGCACAGAAGCAATTCACGGAAGGCATCGCTACTACCGGCTCTAAAGGCTAGGATCGAGAAATACCATCAGTCCACAATAAAATATCAACCCACCCTACGGTACAATAAATACGTGTGCCGTAGGGTTTTTGTTTTAGCATTTAGTGCGAAACATTTTAGGAAAAGAGATCATGACGGAGAGTTTACCGCCTATTTTACCTGTTGGAACGCAGGTCGTTACCCATGAAGATGTGCTGAATCAAAACGGGGAGACTGTGTTTACCTCCGGTGCTGTCGGCGTGATCGTCAAAGCGCCTACCGATGCCACCCATGCCTATCGCGTAAAATTTATGGACAACACAGAAGTTTCGCTCAAGCGGGCGAGTATTTCTGTGCGCCGGCATTTTCAAAAGCCAGAAGCCGTAACCTCCGCAGATAGCGTCGATCTGTATCAGCATGTGATTTATCGCTGTGTGGTCGGGTCGCGTGCTTATGGGCTGGATAACGACGAGTCCGATATTGACCATCGTGGATTTTACCTCCCGCCAGCGGATTTGCAGTGGTCGCTTTATGGCGTGCCGGAGCAACTGGAACGGGGCGAAGAAGTGTATTGGGAAATGCAGAAATTTATCGTGCTGGCACTCAAGGCGAACCCTAATATTCTGGAGTGCCTGTATACCCCGCTGGTAGAACACACGACTCCGTTAGCCGATGAATTGCTGGCGATGCGCGAAATTTTCGTCTCCAAATTGATTTACCAGACTTATAATGGTTATGTGACTTCGCAATTTCGCAAGCTGAACAAGCACATCGAGTTGCACGGCACGATCAAATGGAAACACGCCATGCACCTGATACGATTATTGCTTTCCGGAATGATTGCCCTGCGCGAGGGGCTGATTCCGCTTACGGTTGAGGCGCACAGGGATGATCTGTTAGAAATCAGGCACGGTCAATGGGCGTGGGACGCTATTGACGCGTGGCGCTTACGGTTGCATCATGAATTTGAGGAGGCTTTCCGCGAAACCAAATTGCCGGAACGCCCTGATTATGAACGGGCGAACGCTTTTCTAATTCATGCCCGACGGAGCGCCTTTTGATGGAAAATCTCGATTTGCTGAAGTCTATCGTCGATGAGCAACCGTATCCGCTGTTGTTTGCGACGGTCAGCGGTGCACACGCGTATGGGTTTCCGTCGCCGGATTCTGATTTTGATTTGCGGGGCGTGCATATTCTGCCGATGGTGGATGTTGCGGGCTTGTATACACCACAAGAAACCATCGAAATTGAGAAAATCGTCGATGAGTTTGAGCTTGACCTCGTGACGCATGACGCTCGTAAATTTTTCGGGCTGGTGCTTAAGCGCAATGGGTATGTGTTGGAGCAAATTTTCTCACCGCTGATCGTGCATAGTACGCCGGAATTCGACGAACTGAAAGCCATCGCACCACAGGCTATCACCGTGAATCATGCCCATCATTATTTAGGGTTTGCGCGTAATCAATGGGACTTGTTTAATAAGACCTCTCCGCCGAAAGTCAAACCATTGCTGTATGTGTTCCGCACTTTGTTGACGGGTATTTACCTGATGCAAACCGGTGTGGTGGAGATGAACCTCGTCGTGTTGAATGACACCTACAAGTTGCCTTATCTCGCCGACCTGATCGAACGGAAAATTTATGGCGCGGAAAAAGGTGTGCTGGATGATGCTGACGTGACCTTTTATACCGCAGAGTATGAACGCCTTGTCACCATGCTGGAAGATGCACGCGATGCCAGTACATTACCCACAGCCCCGACCTGCAAGCCTGCTTTGAATGACCTGTTGCTTCGCTTGCGTGGGATAAAATGAATAGGGCGCACTCATGAGCACGCCCTATGATTACTTACCTACTCCCCGCCGATTTGAATGGAGCGTACAAACGCATCCACATCATTCAGATTGGGCGTAAATGTATCTGGTGCGGCGCTGTCTAAAAATTCTGCTACGCCGTCGATATAGTCTCTGTAAAAGCCCGATAAATCATCAAATGAGGTGGCGTATAGTTCCTGCGTGATCTCCGCATTGAGTAACGCGTCTGACTGCAAGAAGTATATGATCTCGATATAGTGCAGACCATCATCGCTTAAACCGGTAAAGATGTATAGCGGGCTGACCTGGGTGAAGTCCTGCGTGATGTGGGCGATATAGCGGATGCCGGAGCCATTCTGAAAGTGGATATATTCCGCGCGGGTGTAGAGAGGCATTCCTGCATTGATTCGGGGTCCGATGACGATGGGAACGGGTGAGGGGCGGTTTTCCAGCGCCTCTGCCAGATCGCTAAAATCACGCAGATTCAATTCTTCGGTGAGGGCAACGGGATAAATCAAAATCTGGTTCCAATTCGAGTTAAATTGACCTTCTTCCATTTCAAATTCAAATCGCAACACAGGGGGGGCTTCTTCGCCTGTGAAATCTGCGAAGGGTTCTATATCTAGATATTGCCCGACCAATGATACGCCAACAGAGTCCGGAAACTCATACGTCACATCATCCGGCGAAAGTTCCAGCGTGGGCGCGGGTGGCTCAACTTCAATGAGTAGGGATTCCATCATCGTGTCGAGCGCAGGCAGGAAGGGCAAAAAGTCGTCAATTGTGCCACTTTCGAGCAGGGTTTCTATATCATTTAGATATTGTGCATAGGATGATCCGTCGTCATCGGTCTGGTAGGGTAAGCCTTCCTCACTGCTTTCCGGCAGAATCGGTACATAGAGCGGCAATGATATCGAGATGAGTTGACTGCGATCATCCGTCATACCGACGAACGTATAATCCGGCGCTGTGTTTGATACCGTAACGAAGTGTTCAACGGGCGTGGTCAGGTAGCGTACCCCGATGCCATTTTGAAATTCCAGAAATTGGGGTAGGGCTTGATAGGGCTGTTCGGCATTGGTAACAGGGACAAACGGGGGTTGGTCTAAGCCTTCCGGAAAAGTTCGTGTTTCTAGCATGGTGATGAGCGCATCCACCTCATTAGCGGAGGACTCGCCGAGTGCGGCATAGTCATCCAGCGGAATGACCGTTATTGATGCAACCTTGGAAGGATCGCCATAGTCTCGTAGCCAGCTAGCATACGTGATTTGTACCGCGTCTACCGTGCCATCTACTCCATCCGCGCCAATTTCTATGGTGCTCCCCGTCGGAGAAGACCCATAACTACTCGAATAGCTTAGTGAGATGCCGCGATAGCTGTAGTCAGTGATGAAATTCGGCACATAAAGTGGCTCTAACCAATATTCACCGCTACTGCCTTCTGCTGTCCACACAGATCCGGGTACGCCACGTCCTTCATAGAACACGCTCCACCAGACGAAACCATCGGCACACACCGGACCGCCAGTGACGAGGAACTCTGCTTCACCGGGAATGAATCCCAGTGATTCGGCATTAAGGGAAGGTTCAGCACGGATGCGGTTGGCATCTCCCGGCAGAACACGTCCACGATAACCCATAGTCAGGCGCGGTGGCAGGGTATCTGGACACTCAAACGGGTCGTCGTCCTGTGCGAAATTCATAGGTGCGTTGAGTAGTAGGAGGATGAAGGTCAATAATACTGCTGTTGTGGTTTTAATCTGCATTTTGTTCCTCGTCTGTATTTAACGAAAAGTTGAGCGATTCAAACATCGCATCAATCGCGGCTAAATTTGGTGTGAAGGCGGATGGTGGCGCGTTGTTGATTTGTGAGACCACCCCGTAGAGATAATCCAGATAATTTTCTGGCTCGATGTTGAAATCTGCGGACTCGTAGGACTCCGGCAGAAAATCCATGCTGATGGGCAACAGGGCGGAAATAAAAAATGCGCCATCATCGGTTAAGCCGAGAAACACATAGCGCGTTCCGGCATTATGTACGGGGGACATATCCTGCGCGAATTGCGTGATGTAGCGCAAGCCTCTTCCGTTTTCAAAGTCAACAAAACCGATGTGCGCACGGAACATTTGCGCGGTCATAATGTTTGGCAAAAAAAACCTATCGCTGATGTCTTCCGGCAATCCCTGCACATCGAGGATATCGCGCAATTCAGCCAAGGTCTCCGCTGTGTAATCGCTGAGGTCGGCATATGCGGCGACAGGATAAATGCTGATGCTGGCATCTGTATTGGAGACACTTTCCCAGCCCGCGAGGATGCTATACAAAAATGCTGGCGTTGAGAGTTCTGGCGCGGACGACAGCACATTTGCATCAAAAATCATGCCGTCAATGCCCTCTGCCAGATCGCCATAATCAAGCTCATATTGCATCAAGTCGGTGCTGATGAGCGGTTGTAGCCAGTAAGTGTCGCTGTCACCTTCCACTGTCCAGCCGATGCGCCCATCATAATCGACCTGCCACCAATTAAACCCATCCGCACAGACCGGACCTGCCAGCACATCAAAAATCGCTCCGGCGGGGATGCGCCCGATGTTTGCTCCGGCGGTGGTTGGTTGATTACGCATCCGGTTGGCTTCCCCGGGTAAGACGCGACCTTCCACGCCAACAATGAGGCGAGGCGTGACGACATCGGGGCAATCGGCGAGATTGTTTTGAGCATTGATTACGCTAAAATTGATGATGAGGAAAAGGCTCGTCAGCAGTAAACGGCGCATGATTATTTTCCTATAGAGTTTGCAAGTCTAATTATATGAGGAATCTGCAAATCGTGTTTTGTAGGTGAGCATTTCGGAAACGGAGACTCAGGAGATAGGTCAAAATTATTACAAGTTGGAATCTTAAGGCTTTATTGGATTGCGCTATATTACAATACTGATATGTACTACGCATGTAGCTTATGAAATGGTAGAGGACAAAAATTTATGGCTTACGTAACAGCGTGGTTGGTTCCCCAACGTATCATCATGACCTATAGCTATGGGGTTACTACGGCGGCAGACGTTCAAGAAAATATGCACATTATGGCACCAATGGTCGAAGAGGGCATTCCCTTCATTCATTACATCACCGACGGGACAGATGTCACCAGGAATGATCTTAGTCTGAAGGATTTGAAGGGGATTTTTGGTAGCATGGAAAAAAGCCCTACGATGGGGTGGACGTGTTCCATTAATCCGAATGGGATGCAACGCTTTTTAAGTGCGGTAATTTTCCAATTCGCCGGAATGCGTGGACGCAGTTTTGCCTCTGTAGATGATTCGCTGAAATTTCTCGCCGAGGGTGACGAGACACTACCTTCTTATGAGGAACTCGCCGAAACCTACGCGGCATGGAGACAATCGCTTGTCCTTGAGCCGGAAATGTCATAATTCAGATGACTGTTCCAATTTTTGCAACATCTTGACGAAAATTTACGCGCATTGAGTATAAATCTTGCCAGATTTGCGCTATAGTCGGTGACTTAGTGTTAGTTGCAAACAGGCAGGAAGACACTCCATGAAAATTGCGATTCAAGAATCCTCCCTCCCCGGTGAAACGATTCTACAAAAGATGAAGACCGCACAAAAAATTGGGATTGAGGGCATAGAGGTTTCGTCCGATGGATTACACACGCGCAATGAAGAAGTCCTCGGCGCGATGGAGGCGACAGGTGTGCGGATTGCGGCGGTGAATGCCGGTGCGACACATCTGCTTCATCCTGAATTTAGCCATCGTGAAAAGGCGCTCGTAACTTTGCGTACCGCCATGACGGATGCGCTGGATATTGGCGCGGACGGCGTGGTATTTATCCCGCATTATTCGACTTCCGCTGTGTTGCCGGATCTGCGCCCCTATAAATCTGCCATAGAGATGGAAGGCGAATTGCTGGTTGCGCAACTTCGCGCCACGCTGACCGATCTCGCCTATGCGCTCGGTTCGCAATTGTACATGCTCGCCGTCAGTAAACAACGCGCCCATCTAATTAACACGCTGTATCAGGCGTATGTGATCCGCGACAAAATTGACCATCATCCCCACTTAACACTCGCGGCTGAATTATGTGATATGCAAAGCGAGGAAGACGATCCCGTCGGCGCGTTGGTCGACTATGGGGCGCATCTCGGCTATGTGCATATTGCAGATACAAGCCATCGGTTGCCCGGTCATGGAGACATGAATTTTAATACGATCTTGAGCGCACTGAAGATGAATGCTTATGACGGCTGGCTGACCCTCACTTGCAACGTGCCGAACATCGACGATCCCACCTACGTTGATGATCTTTCGGCGAGTGTGGCGATGTTGAATGCCGCGATGAGTTGAAAAGTTTTTCAGTAAATCAGTAGGTCAGTTTGGGAACTCATATGTTAGAGGATATGAATCATATTGACTGGAATCGAGTTGGTAACCCAGATATTCCACGCTGGTTGGAAGGTCTAACCTCTGTAGATCTGAATATTTGGGGAAGGGCTGTCCATCGTCTGGCTGTTGATGTGGTCATGGAGGATGAAGTCTCTGATGGGAATTTGCGCCCGACAACGGCTTTATCATCCGATCTTCCAATTCTGATCATCCCATTTCTAATTGAACTTCTCGAATCCAGTTTAATTCAATCACGAGCATCTATTCTTTCGCTTCTTGACTCGCTTGCCATGTATCATGTCCGATTTAAAGATGCTGAAGGGAAAGTGGGTTTAGAAAAGGAGCATTTGTTACGTGCATCGCAAATATTCGAGCTTATTCGTGCTGAAGCTGGAACGTACCGAAAACTTGCCAGAGACGAAAATCTAAAAGTTAGGGAATTCACCCTCTCTTTGTTAAGGACACTCGAATTAGAAGTGTAAAAAGAACAATCAATTAATAAATACTCTTGCCGTTAAGCCTTAGAATCGGTGAGTGGCGTTATAATGAAGTTGAAACGAACGGCACATCACAGGCGCTTACATGGCTATTTTTCGCGAAATTGAACCATCCAATATCAGCCTGAACAACCCGATTGCGCGGGCAGAGCACGATCACATCCATCGTAAATTACAACACGATCAACGCTCGCGCTGGCGGAGTATCGCGCTGATTGCCGGATTGATCGGCGTGGTGGGCTTGCTCATCACAAATCGACTGGCGGATATGGGCTTCTTCCGTCTGCTCCCGGACGCGGTAGAAGTGTATGCTGTGTTAATTGCGACGGTGCTGATGGGCTTCTGGCATTTTGGATTGATGCTTCGCACGTTGTCGATGTCTGCGGAAACTTTCGTGCGGGAAAAACGTGGTGGTACATGGGAATCACTGGTGCTGACCTCTGCTGGCGCACGGCGTTTGGTGCTGGGTAAATGGTGGGGCGTGGTGTCCATCGTCTGGAAAGAATATGTGCTTCTGGCAATTCTGCGGGCGTTCTTGATTGTGGTGATTGGGATAGTGATTACTGTCCGGCAGAGCGTGGCACTATTTCCGTTGGATGCTGACCCTGTTTCTACCGCGCTCCCTGGAATCGTCCTCGCATGGATTTTTAGCTTCGCCTTCATGATGATAAATATGGGCTTTACGGTAGCGGCGGGTGTGATGGGGTCGCTTTTCGGGCGCATTCACACGCCGAGCATCAGTACCGGACAGAGTGCGCGGTTGCTCGTGCTCGTTATTCCGATCGTTTTATTGCTCCTGCCTGTGGCGGTACTTATCCCTTTGCAAAATGAACAAATCTCGTATCATGGATTATTATTGCTAGGCGGTGCACAACTCAGCCTGATTGATAATGGGATGATTTTCATGGCGTTTTTAGCAAATCCGTATGATCCACATGGACTGATTTATGTTGTTGTGGCGCTGATAACGCTGTCAGTTTATGGATTGATGACGATTCTCTCTCTGCGCGTTGCCGAACGTATCGCAATACGGCAGGGCGCGGCATGATAGGATTGGTTGGACACTGAGTGACAATTAACAGGACTTCGTAAAAATGGCAACGGTTTCATCAAAAGCATCAAAAATAGCGAATGTCTCCCGCATTGCGGAGGCATCTTCGAGTTCACCCCGTAAATTATTTAGTTTTCGCGATAATCCGATTGCGAAAGCGGAATTCCGGCATCAACGACATGTGCTCAATACCAGCCGTTCCGGTATTATCTGGATTTTGCTTGCTTCGGTCATGCTGATTCCGGCGATGCTCTATGGCATGGTGCTGTACGGAGCGGTACTCTTTAATTTTTCCCTGCCTGACGTGGATCAATTTACGACCTTCGGGCAGATCCTCGGCTGGTTGGTCGCCATGCTGGTGACGATGAACATCGCGTTGTATGGTGTCGTCATCTTGATTACGCTCGGGCTTTCCGCACAGAGCATCACGCGGGAAAAAACGGGTGGCACATGGGACACGCTGGTACTCACAAACATCGACGCACGGACCATTGTGCGCGGGAAGTGGTGGGCATCTGTGCGGGCGCTATGGGGCGATCATCTGATGATTCTGCTATTGCGTCTGGGTTTTCTGGGGCAAATTTTGATATTTCTTCGGGACAATTCAGCCAACCTGACTGTTGAACTGTCCATCAATCTGATGCTCATACTCCCACTCACCGCATTGATTATTCTTATTACGGTCATTGATGCCGGCTTCACTGCCGCTCTCGGCATCGCCATGCCACTATCTGCGGCAGGAAATGGTCTGGTGATGGCGGGCGCAATTGCAGTCCGCATTGGTGCGTTTATCGCGCTGGGGATGATGGCGTGGGATGTTGGCGGGCGTATCCTCAGTGGTGGCACATGGTTTTTAGTGGGCTTACTCTGGGTCGCTGGTTTCATCGTTGCAACGTGGCTGGCTCTGCGATGTGCGGAATGGTTGGCGATTCGCGGGCAAGTTTCCGCACCGGATCAGCATAATGGGTGAGGAAAAACACCGTATGGCGCGAACACATAAGTCGTTGAGTTGCTGATGACGTTTTTTGATTCTGCGGGGGCGAATCGTAATGCTGAATCTTCAGCATCCTATTCGATGCGCTGTGTGTTCACGCAAACAGGTATTGTGCGTCATGCCAATGACCGTTTTCTGGCTTTGGTCGGCATGGATGAAATTACACTGATTGGCGATTCACTCGAACAGTATATTCACCCCGAAGATTTTCCACGCTTAATGGATGCCCTCAGCAATAATTTCCGGAATGAAAACACAACAACCCGTGAATTGCGCTGGCAATTACCGGATCAAAGTTATTTGTGGCTGAGTTGGCACATTCAGCCAGATACAGGCGGCTTTCATGCGATTATTCATGACATCTCAACCCGTAAGGCACTAGAACGGGCGATGGGTGAAGATATGATTTATTATCAAGGGTTGCTCCAGAGTCAGATTGATCTGGTATGTCGATATTTGCCGGATACCACGCTTGTGTTTGTCAATGATGCGTATTGTCGGTATTTTAATATTGATCGTGAAACATGGCTTGGCAAGAGCTTTTTGGCGTTAGCGATACCCGAAAATTATCGAGCGATTCATGAGCGGATTGAAGAGGTACTCAACGACCCATCACCCAGAGAAACGGTGACGCGCACGATATTTAGTGACGGGGAATATCATTGGATACAATGGATTGATTACGGGATTGTTGACGCACTAAATAATGTGGTAGCGATACAGGCAGTGGGGCGGGATATTACTTCGCTCAAACGGGCAGAGGCACAACTGGCGCAAGAACGCGAAGTGGTCGAATTTCGTAAACGGTTAATGTCCATGATTTCGCATGATTTTCGCACCCCTCTTGCCGTGATTCAATCTGCAAGTAACATGTTGCAAACCTATCGTGCCAAACTCGACGAGGATCGGCAAGATATGTATCTGGAACGGATTAATGTCCAGGTGCAACGCTTGATCCATATGTTGGATGATATGCTCTTGCTCGATAAATCAGAAAGTCATAAGCTACAGATTTTACCGGAGACCGTGAATATCGCCGATTTTTTTAACGCAATGGTTGATGATTTCCGTATGGCGTATCCGAATCATGTGATTGTCCTCACAATACATTCATCAAATGATCCATATTGTTCGGATAGCACAGCATTAGAGCATATCTTTGATAACTTGATTGGCAATGCACTCCGCTATTCTCTGGCAGGGAAATCAGTAACGATTGAGATTCACCAGCAGGAAGAAATTCTCTATGCTCAAGTTAGCGATGACGGAATCGGCATCCCTGAAGAGGCGCAGACACATATCTTTGATAATTTTTACCGCGCAAATAATACGATAGGGATTGCCGGTACAGGCTTAGGGTTGAGCATCGTTAAACAATATGTTGACTTGCTTGGCGGGACGATTACTTTTGTGAGTAAGATTAATCAAGGTACACAGTTTACCGTCACCTTACCCTCGATGTGTGACGTAGAACACGAATAACGTTTAGCGAATTTTCTTCCCACCCCTATTATTTATTTTTATTTACAATTCATAACACACTAAATTTGATCAATTTTGCAACATTGATGAACCATTGACGGTATAGCTGGTATATACCCATTCACAATGGTTTGTTTTGGAGGTTCTATTATGTCTATTCGAACGCAAAAACTTAGTCAATGGTTCTGGTTGGTGGCGGCACTTGCTGTGTTGCTGATGGCAATGGCGATCCCTGCTTATGCTCAGGATGGCGCTGATGTTGAAGACCCCTATTTGTTTGAATTCACCGGTGCACTCAGCTTTGGCGAAAACGGTGATATTACCGTCGGTGGTGTTTATGTGCTTGCTCCGGCAGGAACATTCAACCCATCCATATTTCAGGAAGGTGATGAAGTCACCATTACCGGCTATTTGCTCAATGATGACACTATTCAGGTGACGGGTATCATGATTGTGCTAGATGATCCTGAAGAAACTCCCGAACCGGAAATGACACCCGAACCGGAAGCTACTCCTTCGGTTGATGAAGAAGAAGACGATTGTATTGTGAGCGAAGCCGAAGGTGAAGAAGCTGTTGAAGGCGACGCAGACGAGACACTCTGCTACGATCCGATTGGCGATCATACGATTGCCACGATCATCGCTACTGAATTTGAACTGGATTATGACGAAGTTTCCGGCTGGCACGAAGATGGTTATGGCTTTGGTGAGATCGCCCGTGCATTGCTTCTTGTTCAGGCATTACAGGATGCCGCAGAAGCTAACGGTGAAACCCTTGATGCTGATTTCGATGTCTACGCAATCTTTGCCCTGCGTGAAGAAGGTAGCGGTTGGGGTCAAATTCTCGCCGACTATGATGTTCACCCATCAGACCTTGCACCCGGTCGTATTTTCTCCAACCGTCCTGAGAATGCGGGTCGCCCCGAAGATGCAGGTAACAACGGCAATGGCAACGGTAACAATGGCAACGGTAATGCTGGTGGCAACGGCAACGGAAACAACGGCAACGGAAATGCTGGTGGCAACGGTAATGGTAATGGTAATGGCGGCGGCAACGGAAACGGTAACGGCGGTGGCGGTAATGGAAATGGTGGCGGTAATGGCAACGGTGGTCGTGGCGGTGGTCGCGGCAACGGCGGATAAACCAACACTAGCTGTATAAAATTGAATCTAAAGGGCGATGCTAAATTCTAATGGCATCGCTCTTTTTGCTATTCAGAAGCCGTTAATCATCTGCCATGCGGACGATGCGCGGATGGAATTCGCCGACGATCTTCACGAGGTCGGATTGCGCCTGCATCACCTCATGGATGGATTTATAGGCTTGCGGTGCTTCGTCCAGCCCACCGCCGAGCAATTCGATCCCGCGTTCCTTTAAGTAGGCTTTCTGGGCATTGCGTGTGATGGACGATTTTGCCTTGCTCCGGCTCATCTTGCGCCCTGCACCATGCGATGCCGAGTTGATCGATTCCGGCAATCCTTTGCCCCGCACCACATAACCGGGGTCGCCCATCGAACCGGGAATGATGCCGAAGACATTTTCGCCCGCCGGAGTCGCCCCCTTGCGATGGACGATCACTTCTTCGCCGTTAAAATCTTCTTTCCACGCGAAGTTATGATGATTTTCCACACTTGCGAGCGGTTGAAAGCCAACACCTTTCGCGATGCGATCATGAATCACTGCATGGTTGGCGGAGGCGTATTCACCGGCGAGGTGCATGGCTGTCCAATATTCCTGACCTTCCGCCGAGTCCATATCGAACCACGCCAGATGTTTGACCTCTTTTGGCAGATGCGGGCGGGTTTTCATCGCCAGCTTGGAATAATAATCGGCGATTTTATAGCCTACTCCACGCGATCCGCTATGGCTGAGCAGGGCGATATACGTCCCCGGCGCAACGCCGACTAATTCATCGCCATGCACGGTAAATAAGCCCCACTCTACGAAGTGATTGCCGCCGCCGCTGGTGCCAAGTTGATCCACGCCTTTGTCGTAAAGCTGTTTGAGCAACTGCGTGGCGTTCCAATCAGGATGATCGAGCACATCATGATCGGACTTATTGCCTTTTTCGAAGGTACTGCCTGCGCCGAATCGGGTCTGATTCAGCAAGACGGCTTTTAGCATTTCCTGATGCTTATTCAGGTCGCGCTCGTTCGCGTCAAAAATCGTCACTTTCATGCGGCAGGCAATATCTACGCCGACAGCATACGGAATCACCGCGTTACGGGTCGCCAGCACACCGCCAATCGGTAAGCCATAGCCGAGATGCGCGTCCGGCATCAGCGCGCCTACGACGGATACGGGTAGGCGGGCGGCATTGCTCATCTGGTCAAGCGTGCCTTGATCAATCTGTTCGCTCCCCCATACTTGATATGGGACGGGGGAACCCAATTCGGTGCGTTCCGGTGCGGCTTGTGCGCCGACATAGGTCATCGCGGCGTTAATGCCCCCATCACGGAAGTGCGCCCATGCTTCTTTATGCTGATCTTTTGTGAGCACGCGTTCTTTGAGTAACTTCTCAAGCCGGCGTGAGTCTTTGCGTTTCGTTTTATTTACCATCAGGTTGCTACCCTTTTAAAATAGTCATCTACTGCTTGTAATAACGGATCAACCGTTTCGGTCTGAATTTTGTGCGGTGGCGACCACTCTATCCATTGCGCGGAAGTGTGCTCGGTCAATATGAGTTCGGCATCTTCCGCGACCCAACCGAGAAAAATCACCACCGTTTTATGCACCAGTTCGTTATCTAGCCACGCATAGCGCGCCTCATAACTGGTTTGCCAGCGAAAGTTCGGTTCTATTCGCACCTGCTCCGACGAAAATCCGGTTTCTTCCTGCATTTCACGTAGGGCGGTTTGTAGCTCCGTTTCGCCATCCTCGACATGACCTTTCGGCAAATCCCAACGTTTGGGGTGCTTCATCAGCAAAAATTGTCGAGTTGGCTTCTCACGAAAACAGATCACCCCGCAGGCTTTGAATTTTTTGAGCGTCTGATTCATACTACAATGTCCTAATTGACCCTTTGTGACCCTATTGTACGCGAAAAAAGTTCAATTGTCTATAGGTGGCTTTTATGGGAAATTTATCTGTGAATGGCGAATGACGCGCTTTAATGCGGTACAATGGCGACTGGTTATCTAATAGAGATTTGATTAAAGGAGTTTTTCGTTTATGAGCCTTCCCGCAACCTATAAAAAACTTGTGGCGACAAAATTTAGCAAAGATTTTCGTGATGCGTCCGAAGTTGTCGAAGTCCCCTTTCCTGAACCCGCGTCCAACGAAATCGTGATTCAGAATTATTATGCCGGTGTGAATGCGACTGACCCGAACATCAGCGCGGGTTTATATACGCCCGGTCAGACCCCGCCGATTGACCTCGGTTCCGAGGTTGTGGGGGTGGTAGTGGCGAAGGGTAGCAATGTAGATAGTTTTAAAATCGGCGACGCGGTGATGACCCTGACAACAGGTGGCGGCTATCGTGAGTATTCGATTATTCAGGCAGATCGCGCCATTCCCATCCCCGCACCCACGCCGGAAATTATGACGCTTGTGCTGAGTGGCTGTACCGCATCCGTCGGGTTGGAAGTCACGGGCGAGATGAAGAGTGGTGAAACTGTCCTCGTCACAGCGGCGGCGGGCGGCACCGGACACATCGCCGTGCAATTGGCAAAATTGGCAGGCAATCATGTGATTGGCACCTGTGGCACAGCAGAAAAAGCCGAGATGCTCAAGCAATTGGGCTGTGACCGCGTGGTGAATTATCGTGAAGAAAGCCTCGACGAAGTGCTGACCAAAGAATATCCGCGTGGTGTGAATTTGATTTATGAATCAGTGGGACGCGAAATGTTCGATACCTGTGTGAAGCATCTGGCGCGTTTTGGTCGTCTGGTGATTATCGGTTACGTCAGCGAATATATGGATCAGCCGGAAGTCGTCACTAGACCGCGCATCTATTCCCAATTGTTGTGGAAATCTGCGTCGATTCGGAGCATGTTTTTGCCGCATTTCTTTAACCTTTTGCCGGAAAACCTGATGCGTTTAAGCGGGTTGTTGCAATCCGGTCAGTTGCATATTGCGATTGATGATACCGTGTTCACAGGCGTTGAAGAATGCGTGGATGCGGTGGAATATCTGCATAGTGGCAAGAGTAGCGGTAAAGTCGTGGTGCGTTTCCCGATAGAGATGGACTAACTATGTAGCTTTTTAGCGGATGTTCATGAAATTGCAAGAAACGGCGCTTATGATGTGGATGTTTGTTGAATAAGTACCGGAATAATCATGCCTTTTACGCTCACCCGTGACCGTCTTATCACGCATTTGGCGCTAGCAGGGCTGACCGCGTTTGCCTATTTTCTGGCAACTCTGTATGCGCCAACTGCATTTTTGCCGTATCGCATGACGATCAGCATGGGCTATCTTTCGCTCCTGCTGATGGGTGTGACGCTAGCGATTGGCACGCTGAATCTGCTTTTCGCACGGCGCAATCCGGTCAATATTTTTGTGCGCCGTGATATTGGCATCTGGGCGGGGATTACAGGTATCTTGCATGTACTTTATGCCATGACGATTAACAATCGTGATGACCTGCTGGCGAACTTTTTCCGTTGGACACCGGACGGCTATAAGTTGATGACTGGCACACGCGGAACTAGCAATTATGTCGGGTTGGTCGCCACATTGATTCTGCTGATGTTGCTGGCGACCTCTAATCATTATTTTCTGCGTCGCTTTAAAGGCAAGAAGTGGAAGACTATCCAACGCTGGAATTATGCGCTGATCGTGCTGACGGTTATCCACACGCTTTTGTATCAGGAAATCAGCAGACGTGAGGGGTATTTCTATACATTGACGGTCATTGGCATCGGATTTGTGGTTGTCGCGCAGGTGGTCGGTGTGGGGATGACGCTCTATCGACGCACGCATCATCGCCGTACAGGAAATGTACTCTCACATTAGATTGGTGGGTATAACCATTCAGGCTACACCCACCGCTACAGATTTATACGTTAGCTCGAAAATTCCCACGAGCCGTTATCACGAACAGTCACGCGCCGACCGTCGGGCAAGGTGACGATCATATAGCCGCCGCCTGTCGGACCGCCGGAGCCTTCAAAGCGGGTGATGGTCATGGTGTATCCCTGTTCCTGTGCCAACGCCCAACCAAGTGCGCTTCGTTCCGTGTCGACATTTCCCCAGACGCGCCCGAACCCTTGCACGGGCTTGAAGCGATTGGGTGGTGGGACATCGGTGACGGGATTTTCAGGCAATGCCTGATAGACACTGCCGCTAAAGTAATTCACGAATCCGTTGTTCTGGAAGGAATAGATGCCGTCAGGATCGGAGCGCCATAACATAAAGCCGTTTTCAAAGGGTTGATATGCCCCCTGTACGCTGGTAGTCGTTCCGCCGCCATTATCCGCTGGCACAGTCCTGAATAAATAGTCATTAGAAGCTGCCCCTTCATGATTTTGCCCCGGTGCTCGTCCGGCGGCATGGATGCGTCCGCTTGCACCTGCCGGCACAGTCCAATTTACGGCGATGCCATCCGCGAGATTGGTATCAATGCCGATAGATTGCGGGTAGGTGTTGCCACTATTTGGCGTATAAACGAATTCCACCTGCAAAATGCCGATATTGGGCATATTTTGCCATGAGAGCGTGACCTGTGACCCTTCGACCAATAACGCCACGCCATTTTCTGAGCGGGGCGCAGGGTACACGCTGACGTTACCGCTCCGTGAGTCACTGTCAGTCGGGAATACATAGACTGTTGTTGCTTGCTCAGTGACGACTGTTGTGCCATCGGTTCGATAGGCGATTGCTGTCACCGCACCACTGGAGCGTGCTGTGAGTGTCATCGTAGCAGATACGCCATTGGACATATTCGTATCCGTGCCGATCAACGTCGGCGCAGGACTGCCCGCAGAGGCGATTGCCATGTAGAACTCAACGCGGCTGACGTTGGCGACGGGCAATTGCGTCCAGAACATCGTGACAGTTTGCCCTTCATTGAACGTATAGTCGGTGCCGGTAGTGGTATTTGCCGGAGAGAACGTCACATATCCGAATGTTCCGTTTGAGTTTTCCGGCTGTGATGCGACCAGCAGATCAAACGAATAGCGGATGCCACCGGTGTTGATCTGTGCGCGGGCGACGATGCGACCATAAACATTCAAGGGGACGTACCAGCTAATTGCCGCCCCATCGGTCAGATAACTATCCACTCCCAATGATACGCCATTGCTACTCCCTGACGGATAGTAGAGGAATTCCACGCTGGAAAGTCCGGTGAGGGATGCGCCCTGCCAGCTTAGGCTGATGGTCTGGTTGGCGGGGATGGCACGCACACCGCTGTTGATGATTAAGATTCTGCTCGGAACAACCGTCCCGACCTGCTGATTCTGGCTGACGGGCTGGCTTGGTACGCGTAGAGATTGCCCGACGGAGATTCGGCTTGGATCGTTGATGCAATTGGCGGCGGCGAGTTGACTCACGGTACTGTTGACGCGCCGTGCGATAGACGAAAGGGTATCTCCGCTGGCGATTGTGTAAAGTTGCCAGTCGGTGCGGATGACACAGGTCGTCGTACCGCCGTTCGTATTGCCGCCATTCGTGTTGCCACCGCTTGTATTTCCGCCGTTCGTATTACCGTTAGGAATGGTATTGATCGGCGTGGACGTTGGGCGGGGGGTGCTGGTCGGTTGGATGTCTGCTTCTTCTGTTGCGTCGTTATCATCCACAATGAGGATGGGGTTATCTGGCAAAATATTGACATTCTGCCCCGGTAACGGTTCCTGTTTGTCGTCGTTTTGCCGTGAAGAAGATAATGAACAGGCGGATAATAAACAGGCAAACACCACCAAAATGATTGCCATTTGATTTTTTCTCATGTGAGTGACTCCTGATGATTTCTCTTTGCTATCTTATTTCTTTAGACAGCAGAGGGTCGTCAGGGGTTCCATGTTTGTTTCAATATCGGGGCTAATCACACCCGTTGACGGGCAAGCGGATAATTACAGTTGTTCCCTGTTCTTGTTTGCTTTGCAGGATGAGATGCCCACAATGGGCTTCAATGATTCGAACGGCAATCGGCAAACCCAGCCCGAAGCCACGCGTAGTGTGCGAATAATCTGATCGGTAAAAGCGTTCGGGCGCACGTTCCAATTCGTCTTCGGTCATGCCCTTGCCTGAATCTTGTACCTCGATAACGGCATATGTGTCTTCACGATACCCGCGTATGACGATCTTGCCCTCATCTGGCGTAAACCGGAGCGCGTTGTCAATAATTTTCTTTAACGCTGTGCCGAGTTCATCATTGTTGCCGATGACTTCCAATGATGAGGATGGCAATTCAACGTTCAAGTCAAGATGATGATCCTCTAACCGTTGTTGATAGCTTTGTAGAATTTGGCGCACGAGACCGTCAATGTTTACGGTGTGTGTTTTAAATTGTGGGTTGCTGTCCAATCGTGAAATCGTCAGCAAATCATTGACCAGGGTCGTCAAGCTAAAAATTTGCTTCTGGATTTGTGCGATGCGTTGGGCGCGTTTACTTTCATCTTTATCACGGTCCAACAGGTACAGTGCGGTGTTCATTGCCGCAAGGGGAGTGCGGAATTCGTGAGACGCATCAGAGATAAAGTTGTAGAGGACGCGCACCCGTTCTTTCTCGAGCTTAACGTCTAATGCTTTTTGTTCCAGTAATTTGCGATCATGAATGTCCAGAGCGATGAAGATGACCGCGCTTACCTCTCCATCACGAATGATCGGACCGCTACGTACATCATACCAGCGCATATCTTGTCCACGTATCTCACTGTTTGTGAGGGTTCTTTTGAAGATGGCATTGTCAATATGTTCCTGTATGCGGTCTTTGAGATGCTCATCAGGTGTTAATTCCGTCATAAATTCGGCGCGGAAGTCTTTCGGGTCGCGGCGACGTGTATTCCACATCCAGCTATGCACCTGCAAAATCCTCCCATTATGATCTACGGTATAGACGGCTCCTGGCATACTTTCTAAGATAGCAACGAGATTCGCTTCCGATTGTTTGAGGGCTTCCTCTGCTTGCTTAAGTTCGGTAATGTCCAGGCTGACTAATGTTACCGCTGAAACATCACCGTTTTCGTTAAATTTAGTCGGTGCGATATGGATAATGTACCATAAGCCGGAAAAGGCGACCGCTTCAAATGAGGTGGCTTGACCCGTCTTAAACACTTGCTCAACGTGGCTCCGCGTTTGGTCTTTGCTATCTTCGGGAATGGTAATCAGCAGATGTTTGCCAAGATACCTATCTGTATTGATCCCTTGTGTGCGGGCAGGGGTGCTATGAAACGACAAAATACTCAAATCACGGTCAACTGTGATGATCGACCCCGGCGTACTATGTAGAACCGCCCTTAAGAATGCCTCAGAATCGCGTAATGCTTCTTCCGCGTTAACCTGCTCAGTAATTTCGATGGAGGTCATTGTGGCGGCATTGATTTCACCGTCTTTTAAAACGGGGCTAACCCGAATATCATACCAGCGTCCTGTATCAGACTTTATTCGATAATACGTTTGTTTACCCTTCGCAAAAACCTCCGCGAACGCGTTGTTACCTGCCTGTGCGACTTCTTTAGTCAAGAAATTGTCTAAAGTCTTGCCAATAAATTGTCCGTAGCTTAATCCTTCGTTGAGTGCAATCTGGCTGTACATATCAATAACGGTACATTGTTGATTGACGGTGATAATTGTGCCCGGAATACTTTCAAGCACAGAACGCATCCGTGCTTGCTCATTCAGTAGTTCAGCTTCGATCATTTTTTGTTGACGAATATCCGAAAATGAGACGAGCACGACAGGTTGATCTCCTGTAAGTAGCGCGGGTTTGGTATTCACTGATACCCAGATGAGCGACTCATCTTGATGCCAGATGCCTAGAATCTGGTTGGAGAGCGATTTACCGGTACGCAATGTGATTGTTGCGGGATACGCTTCTATGGGAATTGGTGTGCCGTCTTCTTGAATAGTCCGCCAGTGAGTCGGCAAAGGGTCGTCGCCATTCATCTGGTCAACGGTGATGCCCAGAATTTGCACCGCGCTTTCATTCGCAAAGATGACTTTACCCTGTGCATCATGGACAATCACGCCTTCCGCTATGATGTGCATAACCTGATCGGCTATGGTGGCGTGGTGGATCGGTCTATGTACTACAGTCGATTCAGAAGATGACTCATTAGAGACGAGTTCCGCCAACATTGCTTCTATTGACGTATTCTTGTTTAAGGCTAATGTATGAAGTTGCTCGTAAATTTCTTCTGAAACGGTGATAGTTTGGGTGGTCATTAATTTCGTTCATTTTGGTTGACAACATAATCAAACTCTACTTGAGATTTGTACAAAATACAATTAATTATTACGGGTTATTCCAATATCTGTACCACTTAGATTCGGTAGTCTTCAGATTGGATGATACGTTTTTGTGTGCAATGGTTCCAGCCTCTTGCCACTGATCGGCACAGATGGTAATGTTACGTTTAATGTTTGCTTCGCTTCGTAATCGTAGAAAGTTAAATTCATGAGAATTCAAGCCGCCGTGCTGAACGCGCCCAATACACCCTTTGATATTGAATCGCTGGAATTAGCCTATCCTCAACGCGGGGAAGTGCGCGTCAAACTTGCCGCCAGCGGAGTGTGCCATAGCGATTATCATTTGATGGCTGGCACGACCCTACATCCGATGCCGGTGGTTTGCGGGCATGAAGGTGCGGGCGTGGTGGAAGCGGTTGGCGAAGGCGTATCCCGCGTTAAAGTGGGCGATCATGTGACGTTAAGCTGGACACCGGATTGCGGCGAGTGCTTTTATTGCCGTGCGGGTAAGCCCAATTTATGCGAAACGTATACCGAGCCGATCTGGGCGGGGACGATGCTTGACGGAACGACGCGCCTTGATCGTGAAGGTGAGCCGATTTATCTGTATTGTGGTTTAGGCACGTTCTCTGAATATACGGTTGTGCCGGAACAAAGCTGTATCCCGATCCGTAAAGATGTCCCGCTGAAAATCGCGTCATTGATCGGTTGTGCCGTAGCGACAGGGGTGGGCGCGGTGATTTATACGGCGGGTGTGCGCCCCGGTGAAAGTGTCGTCGTGTTTGGCTGTGGTGGCGTGGGCTTGAACGTTATTCAAGGGGCGGCTTTGGCGGGGGCGGGAGTGATTATCGCCGTTGACCTCAACGAAGAGAAAATGAAATTGGCGCGGGCATTCGGCGCAACGCATACGGTACTCTCCAATTCAGATGATGAAGACACCTTAAAGCAAATCCGTGATTTGACGGGTGGGCGGGGTGCAGATGTGGCATTCGAGGCGGTGGGATTGCCCGCTTTGCAGGAATTGGCGCTCGCGGCGGCGCGTCCGGGTGGGAAAATTGTGCTGGCAGGGCTTGCACCGATGGGATCATCTACCAATTTACCGGGGTCGATCCTCACCCGTCAGGAAAAGACCGTTATGGGCAGTTATTATGGCACGGTTAATCCGGCGCGAGATTTTCCATTATTGCTGGATTTATATATGGCGGGCAAGCTCAAGTTAGACGAGTTGATCTCTAAAGAATACACACTCGATCAGATCAACGAGGCATTTGATTCGATGCTACAGGGCGAGGTCGCACGCGGCATCATCGTCTATTCGTAACGCCTAATTCCACCATTTGACATCGAAGGTGAAATGGTCTGCGTCACTGGCAGTATTCACGCCGTCTGCTAAATCCAGCGTGACAGAATAATGCAGGCTCTTGCTGGCGTAACGTTTCACCAATCCACGCAACACACCGAGCGTCAAATCGCCGGGGAAGGGAACATGACCGATGACTTTGAGATGTCCATCTTTTACTTTTTCGATGAGGTAATGCCCGACATTACCTTTGCGATAATTGCGCTGATAGAGTTGTGGCAGTTCGATCACTGCATCTTCAACTGTCTCTATCACTTCAGAAAGTGGGGCGTTGATGGCGATTTCCTTACCGATAGCGATGAGATCATAGGGAGCCATCGAGTCCTGCGCGATGTCTTTAATCACATCCAACCAGACGCGCATCGGGTACCATTCAGCAGGGTCAACATTCCGCAGACCGTGTTTGTCCATAATCGGGCGCAGGTGTTCACCCCGTGCACAATTCAAAACGGCGATCATCGCCGCGCCAGACGCTTCTGCATTGGGGTCTACTCTATCCATCGGGTCAGCGCCTTTAGTGTTAATATGAAGAAGTTTATTCCGGTTGGAACAATCCCGTAATCAGGTCTTTGAGTTCTTTAAAGCGGAATGGCTTATTGAGATAGCCGTCTACATCCTGCAATTTACCGACCAAACGATTAGCCGGGTCTTGAAAGGCAGTGGTCACGATGATGAAGATATTCTCTGCACGTCGGCGGTCATTGATGGTTTCCAGCAGTTGCCAGCCACTAATGCCGGGTAAGCCAATATCAAGAATAATCAGATCAGGGCGGTTGCTTTCAAGGAAAGTCATCGCATGTCCGGCATCCATCGCATGAACCGGTTCCATGCCAATTTCTTTGATTGCCAGAACGATAAACTTGGCAAGGTCTTCTGTATCCTCAACAATGAGTACCAGTTTTTTGTCGGTTTCGGTCATTACGTTGTTCCCCACTTGCGCGCATTAACTCAAATTATGCACTGACTATTTGCAAGAATCAAATAGGGATGTCTTAATTAAAAACATCCCACCCTGCCATTTGTACTAACGATTAGACTTAAGCATTACCATCTTCGAGGATGATCCCGGCTTTCTCTAATTCATTGTCGATGAGTGCGGCGAAGGTCTCATACGGTTGTGCGCCGCTGATAAAACGTCCGTTAATCAGGAAGCCCGGTGTACCTGTCATGCCCACGCTTTGCCCATCAGAGCGGTCAATAATCACGTCATTGATATGCTCTTGATCTTGCAGACAGGGCGTGAAGACTTCGGTATCCAGACCGAGTTCGCCCGCAAAGCCGATCAGCAAATCTTCGATTTCAGTAGAGGCGAGCGATTGCTGATTATTAAACAGGATATTGTGGAATTCCCAGAACATCCCCTGATCGTTGGCACATTCCGCCGCCATCGCGCTCATCCATGCGTAATCACCACCTACACCGGGGAAATCCCGATAGACATATCGTATATAGCCGTCATAATGTTCGAGGAGGGGTTCCAGAGTTTGCTGATAATGCCTGCCACAGAATGAACACAGAAAGTCGCTAAATTCGACGATGACCACTGGCGCGTCTGCCGGTCCGAGAAATGGATCGTCGTCTTCCATATAATCGACAACCGCGCTGGAATTAATGTCGGCATCGGCAAGGGCTTCATTCAAAATAATCCGCAAGGTAGATTCATTGACCCCGTCAGAATTGTTCATGACTACGCCACCAACAGCGATCCCTGCAAAGAAAAAGAGCAGGGCGATAATGACATAATTGATGAGATTTGCTGGCAAGGTGAAGACTTCATCATTGCTTTTTGTTTCGCGTACTGGTTTTTCTGCTGTAGCGTCTATAAGGTCGCCACTGGTTTCTGTCATGGGTGCGTCATCTGTAACTGTGGGTTCTTGCTCGATCACGTTACGAACCTTTCAAACAATACAATAATCACCATTGTAGCAGAGAAACAACAAACACTTTATCTTGATTTTGTTGTGGAAACATCGCATTCGTCAAACTCAGACGACCTATATCTCCACGGCTAAACGACACGCCTAAAAAGATACATACTCGCAGGTTTTGTGTAGCCAACTCCACGATTGGTTTGTTCAAGGGATTGCCTGCTCACCGCGTTCCCTGATTTGGGGATCAGGTAGGTTTCAAGATTGGTTTGTATCAGCCGATATTTATCGTTTCGGCGCATGATCGCACCCACGAATGTATAGTGCTCGTCAATAGATGCCATGCTTGCATCGCCATGACTATTATTTGCCAGCAGGATGCCGCCAATCTTTAGATACTTCTTGCAGTGTTGAGAGATAAAGCCTGCATATTGAGAGATGAGTAAGTCAAAGTACGCTTCGTTTTCTTCTGGAAGGTCATCAGTATAGCTTTGCGGATAGAATGTGAGCGTTGGTTTTTCTTCATACTGTTTGTGCTTGAGTATGAAGTCCATAGGCTGTGTTGAGCTAAAAAACTTTTTGGCTTGCTTATCAGAATCGATATAGGCGGCGACAGGATACACTAACGAGGGCGTGATGTGGACAAAACTGCCCGGATAAAGGACATTTTGAATGTCGTAATGATTGGATAGAAGTTGAAACAAATCCAGCCGTTCATAATCACGATCCACGTAATATTTACGGTAGAGTGCCATCGTGTCTTTTTCTGTCATGGTGGTTTCCTTGTATGAATCGTTGGACAAAAATCTGTGTAATCAATACGCGATAGCGAAAATGTTTCCCACTTCGCATTCTAGTCATTAGGATTCAGTAGGTCATCTAACGCCCGCATCATGGTAGCATAGGCACTGTTTAATTGTTGCATTTTATCTTTGGCGCTCGGTAACGCATTCAGGTCAGGATGGTAGATGCGGGCGAGCTTGCGATAGGCACTCTTAATCTCTACACGATTGACCGTCGGTTGCAGTTCAAACAGGGCGTATTGGGGCGCGAGTTGCGTAAAAAGGCGCTGTACCTGTGCCGTATGAGCATCTACCCGTGTTCGTGCGGTGTGGTTGTCACCATCAAACGCGGCGATGCGCCACGCGTCTTCCCGCGTATGGATGCGACTGCGGTGTGTGTGGCAGGTCATCGTGCCAACATCAAGCGGTTCACCATAGCGGATGCGGCGCACATTGGGGGAAGCGTACGCGTCAAAATGTACCGGATAGAGGAACAAATACCCCATGTATATTTCGTAAGTATAAATCGTATTCTGATAAATCGTTAAAATTGTTTCCAGCCAATCCGCTGGCGTATGAAATTGCCCATCTTCCGGCAGAAGCATCTCCCCCCATAAGATGAATAAGGTGTAAAAACCTTTGCGAGTATTGTCCAAAAAGATGTGCTTGATCTCATAAGCGGGGATGGTGCGCTCAATCAAATACACCATCACATGCTCGCCGCCGGTCAGTTCAAGATGGATTAAATCGTTACCATCATGCAAGATTCGGGCGACCACCCCCGCGAGTTCTAATTCCCGGACGAGTTGTGCTCCCACACCATAGGTATAAAAGCGCATCAGTCTATCCGCCTCATTGCATTGAAATTTTTAGTCAACGTGTCTTTGCCACCTTCTCGCCCGCATGTGCTGATGTACGCATAGCAAAACTAATGGATAAATCAAAACGGATATGAATAATCTACCTTTTCGTAACTAACGGTAGAAATTTTGGCAGTAAACCGGATACCTCACCCCTTCCCCTCAGCCAAGTTTTGGAGAGGGGTGGATCGCGCTAGCGAGACGGGGTGAGGTTCACCAAAACCGTAGCAATCAATTTGATAGCTCCATAACTTCAGAAACTTTCAAAATCTTAACCCGTAAAAGTAGAAGATTTCACGTAAAATTGTACTGAATTCTCTTATCTCTATTGTGACGCGTCTTTTTGTTGGTGTGTAGGGGTGGATAATGAGCAAGTGGTGAAAAATAAACCATCTACCGTCCAAAGCGTAACGATTTTATAACAAGTAATTGCAAGTTATTATGCTTTTTTAGCACTTTTTGTAGCACAATAATATAGAAGTGGTTATACAACGGTTTGGTTGTGTTGTCATTGTCCTTCGTTTATAGAGTGTATATATACTGTGTCTATTTTGTAACAAGTTTCAGTTTATACTATACTTATCATCTATGGTCTGGAAATGTTTCGCAGTACGGCATGATGGTGCTTTATGACAGCGTTGACAGGTTGCATTTGAAGAAGCATGTTGTCTTCGATTCGACATTTTCAAGACGATTTCGTGACAAATAACGGGTAAAAGACCTTGGCGGTCAGAACGAACATCGTGCGTTCAGCATATCAAAAATGGCGTGCACTGACATTAGCCACAATACCACTCGGTGTTGCGGTTATATTGTCCATGCAGTCTATTATTGCGCGTGAGCAGGTTACATCGTTAAGTTCCGATGTGATCATTTTGTGGTGTACATCTGTGGCGATCTTTGTGCTTGCTGATCTGGTCGTCGGTCCGCTGAAAAATGGGCTGTGGGCAGGTTATTTGAATCTTAGTGCGCTGGTGGTCTGGTTGATTCTCGGACTATTGCCCGCGCTCTGCCTGGTTTTCATCGGGACGTTGTGTGCGCTCGCTTTACGCTACACTCTAAGAAAAGACAAATACCCCATAAGTAGCCTGACTTCGATTGTGTTAGGTCGTTTAGCAATCACAGGGAACTCCATTTTGGTCGCCGCACTGGTGTTTTCCTTCTTTGACGCTGATATTGTCACGATTATAAACACAACCCCGACAGTTGAAAACTTGTTTCCCATCGGGGTGGCATTAGTAGTGAGCTTTTTGTTCACACAGTTTATTGGCTATTTCCTTGCAACAGGGGTAACCCTCAAGACCCTATTTGATATGGATCACTTCTTCTGGGATGCGTTGCCCTTCGCAGTAACACCGGCGCTGGTATTCACCTATACGCTGGCAGGTGCACCGGTATTTGTTGGGGTTATGGTACTGGTGGGCGCGCAGATTATTCGTTATCGTCAAGTGTCTTTGGCGAAGAATTTATTGCTACATCGGGTGCAGGAACTGTCCACAATCAACCGCGTTGGTGCAAGTGTTACGACGAGTTTGGTGCTTGAAGATGTGCTGGCAGGCATTTATGAGTGTTTGTCAGAAATGATTGACGTTTCCGCCTTTTACATCGCGCTTTATAAATCTGACCATGATGTTGTGGAATTCCCATATGTGATTATGGGAGAGCGCAAATTTGGCTGGGAATCGCGCCCATTGGTTACCAAAGCGGGCGAAGAGACGGACGTTACAGATTATATCATTAGCACCCGCCAAACCTTACATATCCATTATGATAACCTTGCAACCCGTGGATTTACCGCGCCATTGGGCAATGTTTTCGGCGAATTTTTTGGCGTTCCCCTGATGACCGGCGGTAAGGTGATGGGCATGTTGGGGTTGATGAAGCAAGATGCCTTTACGCAGGAGGAAATCGAGATTGTTCATGCGGTTTCCAGCCAGATTAATCTCGGTGTGCGGAATACAATGTTGTACAGCCGCAGTGTTGAACTTTCCCATAACCTGACTGCTATAAATTACGCGTTGCAAAATGTGATGTTCAACCTTGATGAGCAGGACGCGCTTCAACTGGCGTGTTTGACCGCGCTTGACATTGCGAGAGCGCAAAAAGTGGTCGTTTTCCTGCAAAACCAAGAACGCTCGGTGCCAACGCATGTTGCGTATTCCGTTGGCTTGACGGACGCACACA
Organism: Aggregatilineales bacterium; assembly: GCA_040219275.1. GTDB lineage: Bacteria > Chloroflexota > Anaerolineae > Aggregatilineales > Phototrophicaceae > JAVJSU01. Next base: position 58,123 of record JAVJSU010000007.1, read on the forward strand.
CGGCATATTATACGATGCCCGATCATATGCCGGATGTAGCGAGTGGCAAGCAGATTGCGGTGGCTGACGTGAACCTGTTAGTGCCGGATGATCCGCTCCGCCAATTAGCGCTATTGGGTGAATTTAGAGGCATGATGCAGTTGCCGCTTAAATCAAACAATGTGTCTATTGGTTTGATGATGATTTTCTTCGATGTGCCTTATACCACGGACGAGACGCGTATTCGTCTGTTGGAGAGCCTGTCACATCAACTAACCGCGGCGCTTGATAACTCAGGATTGCTTAAGGCGCTCGAATTTTACGCGTCTGAACAGGCGCAACTTGTCCATCTTTCCCGTGTGCTCAACGAAACGCTTGATAAAGATACGATCCTTTACCAATTCAGCACGATTATGCGCCAGATGATGAACGTGGATCAGGTTCTGGTGGGACTGGTTGATGCCGAGCGTGAGTTACCAGAATTGATCTTACAGCGCGACGATGAGCCGGAGGAAATCATCCATGTGGGTGATGTGCCGGAATTACGATTGATGGTCAAACCGCAACCTACGATTTCGCGCATTTTTTATCAGAGCGATGCCGAAATCTCCGATGAATTGCGGGCGATCATGTCCGCGCATCAGTTTGGCGTTATTGCGCTCGTCCCGCTGGTGATGTCTACCGGTGTGATGGGAATCGTGGTTTTCGGACATCATGGGATGCGGGTTTTCACTGATGGTGAATGGCGCATGATTGACTTAGCAACCAATCAACTTGCGACGCAGTTGAACAACGCTCAACTTTATGAAGTGACGCAGGATGCTCTGGAACGCCGTTTGGGGCAACTTTCCTTGCTGGATGAAATCGCACGGCAAATTTCTAGCTCCTTAGATCGTGAACAGATGATCCGCAATGTGTTGAACGCGACCGGGGTAGCCATTCGCGCTGATCTCACCGCGCTTGGTCTGGTTAATTCTGCCAGCGAACTCCATATCATCGGGCAGGAATATGTAAAAGGAACGTGGGAAAAGTACGATATCGTTCGCTCGGTAGATGTTGGCGTGATGGGGCGTGTGTTCCGTACAGGGGAGCCGACGATTATCGTTGAAAATAGTAACGATAATGAGTATGTACAAATTGGTCAACAGACGATGCACTCGTCATTAGCAGTGCCGATGATTATGAACGACAACGTGATCGGCGTGCTAAATCTTGAAAGTAGAACTCCGGGTTATTTTACCGATGAGCATCTGGAATTTGCCAAGAGCCTTGCCGGTCATGCGGTGGTCAGTATCCAGAACGCCCAGTTGCTCTCCGAACGCCAGAGCCGGATTGAGACGCTCATCAGTCTGCGTGATCTTTCCTTGCGCCTCGTGGGTAATACGGAGCGCAGTTCAGTCTATCGCGGTATTTTGCGGACGGCGCTGGATATTACGCAGGGCACGTGGGCGGTGCTCTATCAAGTTTATATGCCATCCCAACGCGTCATGACTCTGGGTGCGATGCACGACGCAGAAGACATTTTGATGGATCATCCCCCCGAATTGCCGGATGGGTTGTTGCAAAATGTGGTCGAAAATCGTGAAATTCGCATGATTGACGATATTCAGGAAAATGCGTTCTTTGAGGGTGAATCGCCAGATTTATTGGGGTATCAGAGTTTGATCTGCGTGCCCATTCATAGCAATAACGAAGCCGTGCAAGTCTTGACGATCCTCTTCCCCCGGCGTAGACGCTTTACCAATCTGGATTACAATACGGTTGATCTGGTGGTGATTCAATCCGGCAGTCATCTGGAGAACTTCGACCTGCTGGAGCGGGTAAGTATGGAAAGTGACCGGATGAGCGCCATCCTCGAATCCACCCGTGACGGCATTCTCATGCTGAACCGTGAAGGTAAGCTGGTGGTCTTTAACACCTCGGCGGAACGTCTGTTGGGGGTGAGTTTTGAGCAGTTCATGGGTCAACATTTCGCTATGAACTTGATGCGTGTGTTGCAAACCGGCGGCATTTCCGGCAGTAATGAGGAAGCACTCAAGCAGATGGCGCGTGTGTTGCGTCTGGAACCCACTGGCATCACCAACCGCTCAATTGAAATCCGTGATGGCGAAAAAATGCGCTATCTGGAAGAAGTCGGCTCGCCAGTCTATGACATGCACAACGAAATTATCGGGCGTATGGTCACTTTACGGGATGTAACCGAAGAGCGCGAGCTAGAACAGTATCGTGATGAAATTACCCATATGGTGATTCATGATTTGCGCCGTCCGTTGGGGTCAATCATCACCAGTCTGGACGCGATTACCATTATTCTGGAGGACTTCGGCGAGCATCCATCATCGGACGTGGTGAAGCAGATCATTGGTGTGTCTATGGACAGTGCCAATTCATTGCTTGATCTGGTCGATACGCTTATGGACATCGCCAAGATGGAAAAACCGGGCTTTATGGTGCTGAACCCGCGCATCACAGAGCTAGACGAGATCGTGGATAAAGCCGTGCGTCATCTTTCCAGCTTTATGGAAGATTCCCGTATCGAATTGACGGTCTCTATTCCTGACGATCTGCCGAGGGTCAATGTCGATAACGATCTCGTTTTGCGGGTAATCCGTAACCTGCTGGATAACGCCATCCGCTATGCGCCCACAGGGGGCAAGGTGCACATCTCCGCAGATGCCTTTGGTACGGATAAAGTTGTGGTTCGCGTCGCCGATAATGGGCGCGGAATTCCGCCAGCAGAAGCGGAAAACGTTTTCTTGAAGTTCCGCCAGATCAAGGGCAATGTTCCTGCACACGGCGGTAAGAGCACTGGTATTGGCTTAACGTTCTGCAAGCAAGCGGTGGAAGCACATCACGGCAGAATCTGGGTGAATAACGACGGACCGCTCCCCGGCGCATGTTTCTATTTCACTCTGCCCATCAATGCGGATGCCTTTACCCTGCCACCGGAAACACAACCCGCACAATTGCCCGTCCCGGAAGCAGAATAAAACGCTGATAGTACGCCACCAGATCACTCTACAAGTGCGAACGCCCGTACCGGAAATGTGCCGAAATCCTTGACCTTGACCGGAACCGCGTAAAATTTGAACGGTGTGTTTGCTGGAATGTGGGCGAGGTTGGTCATGTGCTCCACGATGAGGATGTCCGCGCCGAGCAAAACCGTGTGTACCGGACGCGTGCCTTCATCGGTGTTATCAATATTCAGCGAATCGATGCCTACCAGCGTTGCGCCTCTATCCCGCAAAAGTGTTGCCACTCCCTCTGTGAGAAATGGATGTCCCTCGAAATAGTGATCGGTCTTCCAATGTTGAGACCAGCCCGTGCGTACAATGATCGCTTTGCCACGTACATCTAGCTCGTTGAAGTAACTTTCATCAATTGCCCGCCCGCTGATGTTCGTCGCATCAATCAACACGCCATCGAGATGGGCGAGTTGCTCCAAATCCAATTGCGATAAGTCTTTGCCATCGGCGTAACGGTGAAATGGCGAATCAATATACGTGCCGGTATTGGCGACCATCTCGATCTTGCCGATGTGAAATTCTGTGCCTTCTGCATAATGTGAACGCGAGTCTTCACGGCTCAGATAATCGCAGATGATAGGGGCGGGCATCCCTTTATAGGTAACAACACCATCTTCAACGGTATGGCTCAGGTCAATCAATTGTGATGAAGCCATCGTAACCACTCCTTTATCATTTCGTAATCTAAATGCACTATAGTGTAGCGGATAAGTACATTCGTGAACTAAGCAATTGAGCAGGGTAATGACCAGAACAATGTTGATAAATCTTGACAAATCAACGTGATCTTAAGGGATTTCGCCCGAAACTTAACCTAAGATTAATTGCGGATGGTATTTATCTCTGTATTTCTTAACGTAGGTTTGCTATCATAACCAATGCTTACACAAAAACATTTCAAATTAACTCACCTAAGGGAATCATGTTAACACAAGCCAATCAAGATGGTATCGTTCAGCGCGTGCGGGCAATTTTGCTAACGCAGGACGGTAAACTTATGTTCATCAAACGCATCAAGCCAGATGGAGCGCCGTATTGGGTTGCGCCGGGTGGTGGGGTAGAACATGGCGAATCGTTGATGGTAACCTTAGAGCGTGAGCTTTATGAAGAACTCGGCGCGACTTACACCGTCATACGGGAAGCGTTCGTGCTGGAACATGAAAAAGCGGGCAAGCAACTTGAAGAGCATTTTTACATCTGTAAGCTCATTGAGTATGATCTTGATTTACGCTGTGGACCGGAATTCAACGATCCGTCACGCGGGGAATTTTTGCCGGATGAGATCGAAATTGGCAAGGCGACGCTGATCGACTTGAACATTAAAACGCCAGAATTGAGCAATTGGCTCATCCAGAATACGCGCCTGCTACAACGGCTGGCACGCTAAATACACTTCACGTAATCAAAGAGGCGATCTGCAAAATACAGATCGCCTCTTTTTGTTCGCTAGAGAGATTTAGCTTATGCTTTGGCGGAAATCGCGGCGTACAAATCCCGCGTGACCGGGCTAAGCGCCATCTTGAATTTCGACTTCCATTGTTTTTCCATCTTATGGAAGTGTTGCATCGCCTGATCGGACATACCGAGCGCATCATAAATAGTCATGACATCACGGTGTACGTCTTCGCGTTGTGGCGATTCTTTTAATGCGTGAACCAATAAGCCGAGTGCCTCTTCATTTTCGTTGCGTGCCATGTGGATACGCCCTAATTGGGTGAGGGCTTCTGCATGAAGTTGCTTGAGGTGAGCGCGGCGTTCACGTACCCACGGCATATCAATGGTTTCCAGGAACGGTGAGGTATACAGATCGACCGCCTGACGCAACAAACGTTCTTGTTCGCGCTTATCATCTGTCATCATCGCAGAGTCGACTGCTTTCTGGAAATCGCCCGCATCATAATGACGCACGACTTTATCACCCGGCATGTAGAAGCCACTGGTGTAAATCGTTAGCTCAAAATTCTGATCGGATTTGACATTCATAGAGATGCGTTCGCTGATCTTACGTTTGGTCACGTGGAAAACGTTGGTCGCCTCTTTGATCGAAAGATCGGGCCAGAAGGTATCGAAAATATCATCGCGGGTGACCATTTCTCGATCCACAAAATAGAAGAACAACTGACGCGGCAATGCGCCGTCCCAATTGCTGATTTCTTTACCGTTGACCACTGCATGTCCGCGCCCGAAGGCATACACTTCGACCTGTGGCTTGGGTTCGTCTTCCACCGTAAACATGACATCATCTTTACGATATTCCGTGCCGAGGACAATCGCATCACCCTTCGCCACCATATGATACCAGGGGACGTGGTGCAACAAACGGGAGCTAAATACCAGTTGCACATCCTTTGGCAGGGCATCAACCAATGTGGTGATAAAGCTATCGAATTCAGCATCAAGCGGCACACGGTCAAGCTCATCGACGAACAGAATTTTGTCTTTACCGCTGAGTGCGCCCAAATCCTTCGCCAATGCGCTGGCAAGTCCCTGTGGTGTTGTATCATTACCATCAAGCGCCTTCTTTAAATTTTTGCCGAAACCGCCTAGTACATCATCAAGCTCTGTCACCAAACCGCCTAGCCATTCGCTTAAGCTACTAGAATCTTGCGGAATTCGATAATAGAGCAGTCCTTCTTTGGCGCTCTGCAAAAAGTGACTTAAGAACAGGTTACGATAATTTGTCCATGGGTAGAGCAAAACGACTTTTTTGCCCGCAGATTTTTCTTTGAAGGACTCCAGTGAAACGCGTGTAACGACTTGATGAATCATGGGTGGATTGCCTTTTCTATGTTGATTTCTGAAGCATCAAAACTATAAATGCTTTTGTGACTATTCTATTTATGATAGTAGCGCGTGTAGCATCAACTGTCAATCCATGAAGGGCGGTTTGGTCATTAGATTGAGCGCAAAAAATGGCTCGCATTTATCAATTGCTCACCGGATGCCCATAAGCCTACGCTTGATGATTCATGATGTCCTGATAAGCTAAGGGGACATTCTTGTTTGCACTACTCACTCTGAAACCACGAGGCATCCATGAACGTAGTAAATAAAGTTGCCCGCGTCATTCTGGGATTTGAACCATTCATATTAATACTGGCAACCTACTTTATGTGGTTTCCAAGTAATTATCCTTCTGAAGTATTGGTGGAACCTGTGGATCGTGTTGAATTTATCTGGTTGATCGGGTTGTTACTCCCCGCATATTGTGCCCGTTATGTGGTTGAACGCCGCATCTGGACGCGCACCCCGCTGGATTTGTGGTTTATTGCCTTTCTCCTGCTGGGCGTTATCAACATCTTCGTCGCACCTTATCCTTCGCGTGGACTGATTATGCTGGCGCGTCCAGCAATTGGCGTGGCGTTGTTTATTTATGTCGTGGATTTTACACGCCGCGTCAGGACGGTTGAGCCGGTATTAAAGACAATGGTTATCCTCGGCTGGATTATGGCGATTGTCGCGCTGACGATGTCGCAATGGAATCCAAAATCGGCAGACCTGCAATTCATTATTGATTCGTTACCCCGCGTGACCACATTTGTCATCCCCGGTGGCTTTAACCCCAACGAGATTGGCGGTGCGCTGGCGTGGATCACCCCGCTGATGGGTGGGTTGATGTTCTTTGGCTGGAGCAAATTACCCGGTCAACGCGTCAGCGGGTGGGCGGTAGGGTCAGGTGTGGCGCTGGCATTCTTACTGCTCGCGTTGATTCTCGGTCAGAGTCGATTCGCGCTGATCGGTGTGCTGACTGCACTGGTTGCGATTTGTGTGTTGGTTGTGCCGCGTGGCGCACCGCGGGTGATTACACTTGCCGGATTAACATTGTTGATTCTGTTTCAGGTCAATATGACACTCAATATCGTGGAATTTAACCCCGCTGATGAATCGCAGAATACCGTCGGCTTATCTAATCGTGATGAGCGCACCGTCGGGCAACGGTTCGACATCTGGAAAAGCGCGCTGGATATGGTGCTGGATTATCCATTAACCGGCGTGGGGATGAATCGCTTCCGTTACGGTCCGGTCAGGCAAGCCTATCCCGTTTTGGAATTCGACATTCCGGCGGATCCGAATGATCTCAGCTTTCAGCGCCGTCTAATCCCACACACGCATAATGAATTCGTGCAGATCACAACCGATCTTGGTATTCCGGGCTTGATCGTCTATATAGGATGGACGTTAACGTTACTCTGGATGATCTGGGAGATTTGGCGTAAAGGCGACGAAAATGCGCGCCTCGTAATTATCAGCGCCGGGGCGGGGATAGTAGCACATATGGCGTATGGGATGGGTGATGCGATTACCCTGTGGGATCGTTTCGCCTTCGTTTACTGGTTGATGATGGGCATTGTGGCGGCGCAACACCGCTTTACGATAGATCAACTTACAGCGCGTTGATGATCGCACCGATGAGCGCAAAAATGCCCGCCCACATGATTATCCCGACGACAATCGCGCCAAGTAACGTGACCATCGGCAATCCATCAACACCAGGTTTTTGACTTGAACCTAATGTAGCATAATCTATTATTTCAGCAGGTTCAGAGTCAGATGATTGTACATCCGGTAACGGTTTATTCAGTAAATCTTTTCTTGGTGAAGTCTGATTAACCATAATCTATTTACTTTTTTCATATTCTCTGTCTTTATTATGACTCATTATGCGAGTCATGTAAATGACTTTTAGATATGAAGCGTTAAGGTTTTGGATTTGCCGGAGCTATGAGGATATTACGGGAAAATATAGTATTCATGGACACTTCACACATAGACAACTTGAACGCTTCCGACGAAGCCACACGCCTAGATGCGATTCGTGTGCTTGGCGAACAGCGCGATGCACAGGTAGTTGACGTTTTGCTTCCACTTCTGGACGATGAGTCTCCGGCGATACGGCGCGAAACCATATTGGCGCTACGTCGACTCAATGATGAGCGCGCATTTCCGGCGATGATCCGCACACTTGCCGATACAGATAATAGCGTGCGGCGGCGTACCTCTGCGTGGATCATGAGCATGGGACACGAACCACGTCTGGTCGCGCCACTCATCGACGTGCTGACCGACGTAAACTCCCGTCTACCTGCGCGTGAATTTGCCGCGATGGCGCTCGGTAATATCGGCGATCCTACGGCGGTGGAAGCACTCGCTGATGTATTACTGACCGCGCCGGATGAACTTAAACGGCGCATCACACATTCATTGAGCATGATGCCTGATCCCCGCGCAATTCCTGCTCTTTCACACATGCTGACCAACGAGGACATCCCGACTCGCAAAATCGCCGCGAAGACCCTACGTAAAATTGGCACGCCGGAGGCAATCGCCGCTTTAGAGTCGATGGGCGATGCTGAATCCTAGCGTGTGAAGTCGCCCTGCATGACGTTTACCCTACGCTCCCGACACTTTTTACGCGACTTGGTGTAAACTTTCTCGAATTGTCTGCATATGCAGTGCATGAGCGTAGAAAACGGAGGCAGTATGCCGCGACAAGGTGGGTCATTGGTCATGATCGTCATGGCAGTATTAACCATTGCGATTATCATGATTTTGCCGATGATGGGGCAAGAAACGCCGGATACCATGCCGTCTGCATCAGCGCCCCTTACGCTGGATCAGACCGCGCTTGATCTTGGACGTACCGCGCTCGTACCCATCATTGGTGGCACGTACACACGCGGAACAACTGCCGATGAGATCAATTCTGCCGCGCAACTCTGCACAGAATACGGTGGCAATTGTGCGCCTGCATTGGGGCTGGATTCTATGCCCACCCAAGACATCACCCTCAGCACCTTCTGGATGGACATTAACGAAGTCACTTTTGGACAATATATCAACTTCCTCAATTCGCGTGGCGCGCGCTCACATCTCGATTGCGCTGGCGAATTGTGCATCGTCACCCGTGCAGAGCGCGAAACCAGCACGATTGCCTTCAACGGCTCAACTTATGCCACGACCAATTCCGCGATTAACGATTATCCCGCGACCAACGTCACATGGTACGGCGCGCAAGCCTATTGCGAGTCACTGGGTCGGCGTTTGCCCACAGAAGCGGAATGGGAATATGCGGCACGGGGTTCTGCGGGAACGGTGTATCCGTGGGGCGATGCGTGGAATTACGACGCGGCGAACGTGCGCGGGTCATTTAAAGATGGCAATACGATCATCGCGGAGGTTCAGCCCGTCGGCAGTAGCGCGGTTTATGCCAGTCGTGATGGTGTGCGTGACCTCGCCGGAAACGTCGCTGAATGGACGGCGGATTGGTACGCCAATGATGCGTACGCCCAACTTGAGTTGCTCATCCCCGATCCCACCGGACCTGTTGATGGCACAGAGCGGGTGGTGCGCGGTGGCTCATGGAATGATCTGCCATTTTATGCCCGGAGCGTTCAACGTCAACATATCGCCCCGACGACCACCTCATCGAGTATCGGCTTTCGGTGCGTCGCAGATGGATGAGCGTTTCTGATTAGTCATCTCATAACTGTATCTGTTTATTAAATCGAGAAATTACACGTTCTCGATTTTTTTGTTTATGTAACGCTTTCGTCATGATTTTGTGATTTATTTGAAAGTCTAACTGTTCAGATCACAAAAGGAGTCGGTTGATGAGCAAACGTCGGGGCAGATCCTCCAAAAGAAGGTCACAGAAAAAACAAAATTCATGGATTATTTACGCTGTGGTGATTGCAATTGTGGGTATGGTGTTTGTGCTGATCGCCTCTAATGGTGGTGTACCGGGGAGCGCACCGTCTGTTGCGCAAGATCGGCTGGACTTAGACCCAATTCTGGGCGAACCCGATGCGCCCGTGACTGTGATCGAATATGGCGCTTATGCCTGTGAGGCGTGTCAGGCATTTCATCGCAGTGGGGCTATAGAGCAAATTCTCGCGGAATATGGCGGGCAGGTGAATTTTAGCTTCCGTGATTTTCCGGTGATCTCACCCGCATATGATCGCATGGCGGCGAATGTGGCGCAATGTGTGCTCGATCAGGGACAGAATCAATTCTGGGCGTTTCATAATGCGCTGTTTACGGCAGTGAACGCGCCGCGCACCTCAGAAAATGAGTTGATCTCGCTCGCAGGCGGCATCGACGGGGTCGATCAAAATACGTTGGACGAGTGCGCCTCAAACGATACCCACCTCCGCACCGTCGTCTATGATCAGAATCGCGCACAGGATTTGGGCTTACGCAGTACGCCGAGTTTCGTCGTGAACGGTCAGGTGATTATCGGCGGCAATCCGACGGCACTCCGGCAGGCGATCAACGCGGCATTGGGATCGTAACTGTCTAAATCACTACATAACGGTTAAAAAGCAAAGAGAAGTTGTCGGCTGTGGCAATTTCTCTTTTTTTTGTCTTGAACAGCACGCACTGATTTCCTGAGAAAATCTATAAAAATCTATAGGTTTATGTATATTTTTTGAGATTTTGCGACTAAAATTATGCTCATGAATTGATATTTATGACTCAAGAAAGGACACGTCACATGGATTACCGTGGTGCGCGTTTACGAATAATACTTGTAGGACTGTTTGTGTTGGCGCTGTTTAGCGTGCCTGTTTATGCACAGGATGGCGGCGATGAGCAACCCGTGACGGTCATTGATGCAGTCGGCAATGAGGTCACGATCACCGATACCTCACGCATCATCACCATTGGCGGCGCGGTAACGGAAACCGTCTATGCGCTTGGGTTGGGGGATCGTATCGTCGCGGTGGATGAATCCAGCATTTATCCGGCGCAAGCCCTCGATTTACCGATGGTGGGGTATTTACGTTTTCTTTCCGCCGAGCCGGTGCTTTCGGTCAATCCGACGCTGATTATCGCCACTGAAGATGCTGGACCTGCGGAGACCGTCCAACAATTGGAAGCGGCAGGTGTCACTTTTTTGCTCGTTCCGGCGGAAGACACGGTTACGGGCGCGATTGAGAAAATTCGAGCGATTGCCGTCGCGCTGAGTCGGGTGGATGAAGGGGAAGCCCTCGTCGCGGATTTAGAAGCAGATGTCGCGCTGGCGCAGGAGTTACTCTCTACCGTCGAGACTCGTCCGCGTGTGATGTTCTTCTTCTTGCGTGGACGCGCTGTGCTGGCTGTTTCTGGCGAAGAAACCGGCGCAGATGAGATGATCCGGTTGGCAGGCGGTGAAAATGTGGTTTCGGGCTATACAGGCTATCAACCCATCACCGCAGAAGCCGTCATCGCCGCCGCGCCTGATGTGATTATGACGACATCCAACGGCGTAGAAAGCATCGGCGGGGTGGAAGAAGTGAGTACCTTGCCCGGTGTGGCGCAAACTCCGGCAGGCGCAAGCGGACGCATCATCGCCAGTATGGATGATTTGCGAATGCTGGGTTTTACTGCCCGCTTAGGCGACTCTTTGCTGGAATTGACCTATCGCATCCATGAGGAAATTCCGCGCCCCGTCCCCGTTGTGACGCGCTTAGATGGTCGTTTTAATTTGCTCGCAGAAGCCCTCGCTACGACCGACATTGATCGCGCTATCCGCGAAGGTGGTGCATATACGCTGTTCGCCCCAACCGATGAAGTTCTCGCTGGTGTGGATTTATATAGTGTTGAAGACCTGTCAGCCATCTTGCGCCATCATGTGGTGGACGGCGAATTTACAGCGGAGATGTTAGCTGGCATGAATGGGGAAACCCTGACGACCCTCAACGGCGATGCGTTGACGGTGACTGTCGTTGACTCCGGCGTGATGATTGACGGCGTGCGCGTCAGTGTGGCGGATTTAAGTGCGTCTAATGGCGTTGTGCATGGGATTGATGGCGTGTTGATGCCATAAATTTTTGAGGGTGATAAACAAATAGCCAGCAACCTGTTTGTGATGTTGCTGGCTTTTGCTTTTATGCTATCTGCCTTTTTTCTTATCCCGGTGATACGTCAAGGCGAGTTGGATGCAATGTTTGACCACGTCAACTTCTAGCTCCTCATCACCGTTGAAGATGATTGCCCGTGTCCCATCATAGGTCAATTCGTCCGGGTAAATGTCGCGGAAAGTGTCTATCAGCGTGGTCTGGCAATGGACAAACATCGCGTACCGATTTTCTTGCGGGCTGACTTGATCTATCCTGATGGTCGTGCCACTTTTCGGATTTACGGTCAAGTAGCTCGGTTGTCCCCATTTGAGGGTTTCTTCAATCTGCCCGACCTCATCCGTATCTGATGCGACATCAAAGATCATCTGGCGGAGCGCAAGCAGTTTGTTTCTGATCGCGTCTGGATAGGCGTAAAATGCCTCTTGAATTTCGGTATTTTGAAATGTCGTCGTGATGTCCATATGTGTAGGTCATTCCTCATGAGTCGATTACATGGAGCGCGCTAGAAAAACCTGATTCCCTGTTTCTATTATGCCACAAAGTGTTTAACAGAACATTATTTCCAAACAAAAAACCGCCAATATGAGGCGGTCTTTCGTCTTTAATGAGTGAATTTATTCGGCGGGTGCGTAGTCGATCTCAACCAATTTCGCCTTGATCGCGTCCCATGTTGCGGGGGTATCCCATTCCACGACGACTTGCTTATCGAGATTGGCGACGACGGTCTTCACGCCGGATACTTCACTGACTTCGTTCTGAACGGTGCGGACACAGCCATCACAGCCGATGTTTGGCACGCTGAATGTTTTGCTTTCCATGTGGAGAGTCTCCTTAAAATAATCGAACTTTTAAAACGAGATTTTAGATAATAGACAGTTTTCAGCAATCGTCATTAGAAAGGACAGGATTAGCCAGCGAAAACTTACCCCAAGTATATCATCACCCATGCGCTATAGAGATGCGCTAAATGGCGTATATCTAACCTGAGAAAATGGGTATGATTAATTGTATTCGTCATACGTGTGGGAAATTTGACCGATGGTGCGTGTATTGCTGGTAGAAGATCACAATTTGGTGAGGCAGGGGACGCGCATGTATCTGGAAAGTCGCGGTGTGGACATCATCGGCGAGGCGACCAACGGGCGTGACGCGGTTCAGATGGCGCGGGAACTTCAGCCGGATGTCATCGTCATGGATATTCATCTGCCGGAACTTACCGGCGTGGAGGCAACTCGCAGAATCCGGCATGATAACGATGCGGTGCGCGTCCTCGTATTGACGGCGTATAATGATCCTGCTTATGTCAACGCTTTATTGGAAGCGGGCGCGGACGGGTACATCCTCAAAACGGCAGAATTGAGCGAATTATATAACGCTCTGCTAGAAGTGGCGGCGGGACATAGCGCATTCGATAGCTTGCTTCTACAAAAAGCCACTCAACAGAGAGCCGATCTGCCCGCCCAGATAGAAGGACTGACAGATCGGGAAATTGAAGTGCTCGCGCAAGCCGGGCATGGATTGACGAACAAGGAAATCGGCAAACGCCTGTTTATCTCTGATCGCACTGTGCAGGGACATCTCAAAAATATCTACGAGAAGCTCGGCGTGACCACGCGTACAGAAGCCGTCGCGCTGGCACTGAAACATGGCATCATTACGCTGGACGATGCGCCTCGCTAAAGTGTGGCGATCCCATGCTTTGCGTAGTCGATGTCTTCTTCGCTAGAAAGTCCGCTCACGCCAACCGCGCCGACGATCTGCCCTTCATGGAAGACCGGCACACCGCCTCCCCACGAAACATAGCGCAATTCACCGAAATTGGTCATCGGGAAGCCCTCACTTTTGGAGCGTTCGCCCAATGTGGCGCTTTCGATTTGCTCACGGGCGGCGCTATAGGCTTTGTTCTGGGCGATCATGATGGACGGCAAACGGCATCCATCGGTGCGTAAAAATGCCAGCAACTCGCCGTGTGCGTCTACTACTGCAACCGCGAGACCATCGCTGTTTTTATCGGCACGCACGCGAATCGCATCGACGATTTTATGGGCATCCGTGTGGGATAATGTGTAAACCTGATTCATGTTATCGTCCTTTTGTAAGAAGTAAATAATTTGGCGAATCCTTAAATACTCCCCATCCCCTAGCCCCTTCCCCACTGCTTAAGGAAGGGGAATCACGTCTTCCCCTATGAAATGGGGCAGATTTAGATAAGGGTTTTTTGCAATCCAACTTCTAAAATGCTACCCGACTAACCCGCTTTTTTCTGACAAACTGTAATACTGATTTAAAAAAGTGGCTCAGACATCGGGCGCATACCGATCAACGGAATACGTGATTTCGGTGATTGTTTGGCGGCGAACACGACAGCATCGGCGACGCTTTCCGCTTCCAGCATGTCATCAAGATAGGGTGCGCCTTCTTCGCGTCCGGTGCCGAATGCAAAATGGGTATCCACACCACCGGGCGCGATAATACTGACCTTCACGCCTTTTTCGCGGACTTCATGATCGAGTGCCTGCATAAAGCCGACCTGTGCAAACTTGGTGGCGCAATAAACCGCTTCGTTCGCAAAACCGTGTAAGCCTGCCTGTGATGACACGGTGATGACCGACCCCGCGCCACGACTTAGCATTCCGGGCAAAAAGGCATGGGTGCATAAGTAGGTACTGCGGACGTTGGTAATCATCATCCAGTCGTAATCTTCGACGGTGGTTTCTACCAGCGGGGCATAACGGGCGACTCCGGCATTGTTCACCAGAATATCGACCTGACCGAACGCGCCAAAGGTCGTTTCCGCGAGACGAGCCACGTCTTTTTCGTCGGCGACATCGGCTTTAACGGCGAGGGCTTTCACGCCATAGTCGGATTCGATCTCGGCGGCGAGGGCGTTGAGTTCCTCTTCCGTGCGTGAGGTCACGACGACGTTCACACCTTCTTTCGCTAGCGCGAAGGCACATGCCTTGCCGATACCTCTGCTTGCGCCGGTAATCACGGCGACCTGTCCTGAAATATCCATTGCCATAGTGTTTTCTCCTGTGGTTGTAACACTCTAATTTTGTAATTTCGTCTTATAAGCATAACAAACCCCGCGTTATCTCACACGGGATTGGTTATGTGCCGATATTATGTGCGCTCACCAAACGGAAATTGCAGGCGTTTTTCTACGCGTTGGCGTAAATCCCGCAACCCGCCGCGAACAATCGCCGTGCCCATCAGCGCCGGAGTCATGACGCGCATCATATCTGCGGGGAATTGACGGGTGATAAAGCGCCCCAGAACGTCTTGCATCAGCGGATCATTCATCAGCCATTGCTGGAATTGTTCCGGCATTTCCTGACGATTGAAGAAGCTCAGATCAACGCGATTCAGCAAGGATTTATACATCGCGTAGGTTTTGATGCGGGCGGTTTCGTCGTACCAGTCGAGCGCCTCATCCCATGATTTTTCACCACGATGCCAGTAATCAATCGCCCATGCCAGCGCCTTCGCCGTGAAGACCGCGTTATAGATTCCCTGTCCGTCGAGCGGGTCTTTCTGATGATAGGCATCTCCGGTGAGTGCCCAGCCATCCCCGCCCGGTTGACGGTAAAAGTTGCTGACGCGCTTCATCCCGCGCACCGTTGTGACCATGTCCGCGTCGACGATTCGTGCCGCAATTTGAGGCTGTTTGAGGAGCATCCGCTCGTAAAAGGCTTCGATCTCGCCCGCTGTCGCATCGACCACATCAGCACGCCCTTCAACCGCAATCACCGTTTGACTGTCGGCGCTATCCATCACCAGATAACCGACTCCTGCCTCGCCTTCATAAGCGACAGAAACCGGATTGCCTGTGGCATCATACGGCAGGACGTTTTTCCAGTAGGCGTAATAAATCGACGTGGGCAACTCGGTGTGTTCATCGCGGATTTCTGCCTCGGTTTTGCGGGCGACAAGGCTGTATCGTCCATCTGCGCCGACGACCAACTTCGCCGTGAGCGTAAGTTCTTCGCCTGCCGCATTTTTGCCGATGATGCCGTTCACCCGCTCATCCTCGCGCAGAAGATCGGTCACATGGAAGCTATCCCACGCGGTCACGCTCTCGTAGCGTTGCGCCGTGTTCCAGAGGGCATGGTCAAAGCGGGCGCGGTCAATCGCGTAGGCATAGGCGCGTCCGTCCACGGTGGGGATGGGGAAACCTGCCTCGAAGCCTGCGCCAGAAAAATGGACTTTTTCGATTTTGGGCGTGTTACGGGCGTATTCGTCTTCATCCGCGCCGATTTCATCGAGCAGGGTCATGGTGGAGGCGTAAATAATGGGGGAGGAGACCGCCGGTAAGCTCGGAAAGGTTGAGCGTTCGACAATTAGGGTGCGGATGCCCCGCTTGCCCAATCGCGCCGCCAATGTCGACCCCGCCGGACGACCCCCCACGATAATCACATCATACTCAGTCACAATAAGTCACTTTCTGCTAACGATACATCACTTTAGTGAAGGTTAGCACAAATGGCTTAAATGGGGATGAGTGTGGGGGAATGATTTTTAGCCAACCTTTTCCAGCAATTTTTGATCTAATGCGACGATGTAATCACGTCCATAGGTATCGTTTTCTAGCGTGGCGATAAGGTGTTCGGGCAAGTCTTGCTCAACTTCTTTGCTGGAGGATGCCGCGCCGAGCGCAATCGTGGCAACGGTATCCACATCACCAGCGTAATCAATACACGCCTTGAGTAAATCACTCATGCGGTCATAATTCTTTACGGCAGTAATCGCCGCCTTGACGCTCATCCATCCTTTTGACCGGACTTTGCCATGCCATGTATCCGCCCAATCGCCCTCGACGTGCGCTTCGATGAATTTTCCAAGATCGTGTTTTGCGCCGAGATCATACAGAAAATAATGCGCCATGAGTGCCGATGCGATACCTGCATTGATTCCGTCCGGTGTGTTGTGGGTGATGGCAGATTGAATGCGGGACTTTTCGATAACTTCTTCAATAGTAGGGAAGATGCCAATCGGAATTGCCCGCATTGCCGCGCCACTTTTATCACTGGTGGGAATGATCTTCTGCAAAAATTCGTCGCCATCGTTGATCTGCCGTAAAAAGGCGTGAAAACTGCTGGCATAGCCTTCACGCGGGTCACGCTTAAAGACATCAACAAAGCGAACCGCTAAATTTTGGGGTGTCCAGTCCTCTCCACTGAGGATAGCTTCCGCGATTGCTAATGTCATCTGCGTATCATCGGTATAGTTGCCGGGGCGGGTACTGTGGCGCGGATGTTTTACATAACGCCCTAAATTATTGAATTGGGTTATCAGTTGTTTGTTGACATATTCAAAGCCAGCGCCATATGCGTCGCCAACTGCGAGTTCGAGTAACATGCTTTCTCCTTTGATTTTCGCCAGTGTATCATAAAAGTTCTTAAAGGGTCAAAACTCTTTTCTGATTTTGAACTTCCCCACTTCGATCTTCAAACTTCCTACGAAATCTCAATCTTCCAATCTTGTTATTTTGCCCACACATATGATACGATAACGGTTCATGAGGGTTCAAGTTTAATCAGAGTCATGCAATTAGAACGAAAGTTCTGTATAATAGATAAGCATTCAAGACACAAGAGGGATTTGCGGTATGTCTATTGTTCAAGGTGAATTCACCGTCAGGGACGATTATCAATATAATCGCTCATCGCCCGTTCGCTGGATTCTTTCACACGTCTGGCGTTATAAGCATCTGCTAATCGCCAACATTCTCCTATTTCTGGTCGCGTGGTCTACCTTTGCCTATTCACAACGGCTGATCGGTGACGCGGCGGAAGAGATCATCAGCCCAACATCCAGAGGGTTACTCTCGGTGGCGCTGTTGATTTTGTTTTTGCGCTGTCTGGATGCGATCACCAGCTTGGGCGGATCGCTGGCGTTAGAGACCATTGCCCAGAGCCTCGCACGGGATAGCCGACAGGAACTGTATACCAGCCTGTTGGGTAAAAGCCAGACGTTCCACAACCGGCAACGCGTCGGTGATATTATGGCGCGCTCAACCGATGACATTAATCAGATGAACGGCATGATAAACCCCGGCGTGCTCTTCATTGGTGACACGGTCATGGGGATTTTGATGCCACTGACGTTGATCGCCACGATTGATTTGCGTCTGATGGTTGTGCCTGTGATTTTTGTAAGCGCATATGTCGTCACCGTGCGGAGTTATTCACGCCGATTACAACCGGTGGTGAACAGCCAACGAGAAGCGTTCGGCGCGATGAATGCTGGACTTGAGGAGACGATTTCCGGTATTGAGGTGGTCAAAGCCAGTGCCCGTGAAGATTTGGAACGGGTGAAATTTTATCGGACTGCGCGTGAATATCGGGAACACTTCGCACAACAGGGACGGGTCGAAGCGACCTATCTGCCGATGCTCTTTTATGGGTTTGCGCTCGGCTTCACCTTTTTGCACGCGGTCTATCTGAACCGCATCGACATCATTAGCGTGCCGGACATCATCGCGGTGATGGCACTCATGGCGATTCTGCGCTTCCCGATCTTCGTCTCGGTTTTTTCGTTCTCGCTGATTCAACTCGGTATCGCCAGCGCCACACGCGTGCTCAAGATCATCAATACAGAAACAGAAATGGATGAAAATGAAGGCGGTCATGCCGCAGAGATTCAAGGGGATATCCGCTTTGAGAACGTCTCCTTTGGTGATGAACTCGGCATGGTGCTGGAAAACATCAGCTTCCATGTTAAGCAGGGAACGACTCTCGCCATTGTCGGGCAAACCGGAAGCGGTAAGAGCAAGCTGACGGAACTGATTAACCGGACGTTTGATGTGACTGAAGGGCGCGTGCTGATTGACGGCGTGGATGTCCGCGAGTGGAGTATGCAATCGCTCCGGTCACAAATTTCGCGCATTGAGCAGGATGTCTTTTTGTTCTCGCGCACGTTAGCGGAAAATATCGCGTTTGGTGCGCCTAATGCAACGCAAGAGCAGATCGAACAGGCGGCGAAAGAAGCACAGGCGCATGAGTTCATCAAGGGCTTCGCGGAAGGCTATGAGACGAAAGTCGGCGAACGTGGCGTAACACTTTCCGGTGGGCAACGTCAGCGGATCGCTTTGGCGCGTACGTTTTTGAGCAATCCGCACATCTTGATTCTGGATGATTCGACGAGTGCCATCGACAGCGCCACCGAGGACGAAATCCAGAAAGCAATTAATCGCGCTCAAGAGGGACGGACAATGTTGATTATTACGCATCGCCTGTCGCAGATTCGCTGGGCGGATCAAATTATGGTGCTGGATAAAGGGCGGGTGATCGCTTATGGCACGCATGAAGAATTGCTCCAGAAATCGCCCGAATATCGGCGCATTTTCGCCCGTTATGATACCGCCCTCCCGCCGATACAGGAGCCACTTGTCGCGGGGGATTAGTAGGCGCAAGACCTACATTTTGGGAACAATTGAGGTAGTTAAGCAATCCCCCCTCTAAATCTCCCCCTCCTTGAGAATCGGGGAGGGGGTTGGAGGGAGGGGATTTTATCAACCCTAGAACATCTAACAGGAGAGACCTGAACTATGGGCTTCATCATGGACGGCTTGGATGCCGAAGAATATGATCGCCAATATACCGACTGGACGCTCGTTAAGCGCATCGGTGTATTTTTTTCAGCGGAATGGCGACGGATCGCGGTGGTAGCGACTGCCATCGTGCTCAGTTCGTTGATGAGTACGGCGCTCCCGATTGTTATTTCGGAGAGTGTGGATCAACTTCAGCTTGACCCGACGGTGAATCGTCTGCTTACGCTGACGGCTGTTATCACCGCGCTCGGTTTTATGACGTGGCTATTTGGCGCGACACGGCAATGGCTTTCTGCCGCCGCGATTGGCAACATCGTGCTCAAATTGCGCGAGACAGCATTTGAGGCGGTCTTGAAGCGTGATTTGTCGTTTTACGATCAATTTCCGTCCGCAAAGATTGTGAGTCGCGTCACGTCGGATACGCAAGCGTTTTCGCAGGTTGTCTCGCTGACCACCGAGCTACTCAGTCAAATTTTGCTCATTTTTCTGCTGGTCGGGTACCTGTTCACCGTCAATGTTGAACTGACCTTCGTGACGCTGGCGATTTCACCGTTTATCGTAATTGTCGCGCTTGGTTTCCGGCGCATTGCGCGTGATACGATCACCCAATCGCGCCGTGTGAACGCTGTCGTGAATGCTCATGTGCAGGAAACAGTCAGCGGCATCAGTGTCGCCAAGACGTTCCGGCAGGAGCAAGCTGTTTACGATCAATTTATTGACGTGAACAACCAATCTTTCGGCATTAATCTGCGGACGGGTTACACCTTCAGCAGTATCTTCCCGATTTTGAACCTGATCGCCGCGCTTGGCTCCGGTGCGCTGGTTTATTTTGGCGGGGTGCGGGCGCAAGAAGGCGTGATTAGTGCCGGTGAGTGGTATTTGTTCATTCAGGGTCTGGCGATGTTCTGGTTCCCGTTGACCAGTATTTCATCCTTCTGGAGTCAATTTCAACTCGGTTTGGCGGCAGGCGAGCGGGTCTTCGCGCTGATTGATGCCGAACCTCGTGTTGTGCAGACTGATTCACAGACGCTCGGTGACATCAAAGGTGATATTCGCTTCGATCATATGAACTTCCATTACAACGAGAATGAACCCGTGCTGGTCGATTTTTCGTTGCACATCAAAGCGGGCGAAACACTCGCGCTGGTCGGGCATACAGGTAGTGGTAAATCGAGCATCGGTAAGTTGGTTGCGCGTTTCTATGAGTATCAGGACGGCGATCTCTACATCGACGATCACGACATCCGCACGCTCGACCTGAGCCATTATCGTGCCAAGCTAGGCATCGTTACGCAGTCGCCATTTCTGTTTGATGGCACGGTGCGCGAGAATATCCGCTATGGTAAAGAAGACGCGACTGATGCAGAAGTCGAACATTTCGCCCATCTGGTGGCGGGTGGTGATTGGCTGGCGACCCTGCCCAACGGCTTAGATACCGAAGTCGGCGAGCGCGGAAGTAGTCTGTCGATGGGTCAACGCCAATTGGTGACAATTGCCCGTGTGATGCTTCAAAATCCGTCGATCTTCATTCTGGATGAAGCCACCGCCAGCGTCGATCCGCTTACGGAAACGCTGATCCAAGAGGGTTTGGAGCAAGTGCTGGAAAACCGGACGAGTATCGTCATCGCCCATCGCCTGTCGACGGTGAAAAATGCGGATCGCATCATCGTGCTGAAGCAGGGCGAGATCATCGAAGAGGGCAATCACGATCAACTGCTGGTGTCTGGCGGGCATTATGCCGAACTCTATAACACCTACTTCCGCCATCAATCGCTGGAATACATCGAGACGGCGGGGAGTTTTTAGGACAAACAAAAAGGGACATGGTAACTTCTACCATGTCCCCTTTTCATATATTATGTGTTAACCGGTTATTGGAATCTGTGAAAGATTCGCACCACTTTGCAGAATGGCGTACTCCGCGGATGACCAGCCAATCACGCCGTTGTAATTGATCTGCCACCATGTCGCGTTTGCGTTACGACCAATCACCTGCGCGATGTCTCCGACAGGAAGGTTGCCAATATCGTCAAACTGTGTGCCCGGACCGGTACGGATGTTCACTGTAAACGGTGTTGCCAGTACGATATAGCCCGTCGGCTGGCTGACTCCGTCTGTGATCGGTAAGGCGTTGATGTTACTGACGCTCACGAAGCGCGCATCTACCCAGCCAATCACACCGTTTGCATTAACCTGAATCCACAGATTATCCTGTGTACGTGCCAGCGCCGGTAAGGTTTGTCCGAAGCTCACACGGGCAATAATATTGCCGCTGGAGATCGTCGGTGTCTCACGCACGTTCAAATTACTGACGATGACAACCGCCGTGTTGCCGACTACCGGCGGTGATGTTTGTGTAATGTCGAATTCGGCAAATGCACGCCCACCTGCTTCAAAGTATTCCACCGTAATTGTATGATTGCCGTTCGACAGTGTCCGATTCACCGTGTACTCCTGACCGGAAGCAATATGCCACTCGTTAATCACCAGAATACCATCCACAAACACGCGAATACCGTCATCAGCATAGGCGCGGAGTAGATATTCACCACCGTTCAGGCTGAGTGTGCTCGTCCAGCGTGCGGAGAAATTATCCGCAGGGACAGACGGTGACGGTGCGCTTGCACCCCAGTTGCCACCGGCTTGCGCTTCACCACGAACTAAAACAGGTGAACCGGCAAGGTCACGATTATTGAAGTATTGAGCTGTCCATGCGCCTGTAGGCGGTGGGTTGATCGGACGTGAAAAGTCGGGACCAGTCGGGTTTTGTGCGAGATTCGCAAAGTCGACATACGCAAACGCCACATCGTTGACTTCACGATAATCGACCTGAATATGATGCGTGCCTGCGGAAAGTTCCACATCACGGCTAATCAGGCGGTCAACTTCGTTGGTTTCAAAGGTGTTAATAATCGTACGGTTGAAGTCAATTGTCACGCTCATATTATCGTCTGCGAGAATCCAGAAGCGATAGGTTCCGGCTTGAAAATAAGTGTCCGTTGACCAGCGTGCAGAGAATTCATTTTCTGGAATACCGCTCCCCGGTGAGCCAAGCCCCCAATCAAAAGCGATGTCGCCATCGGTACGGGTGAATACGGGATCGCCACCAAGAAAGGCATTATCAAAGTATTGTCCGTTCCACGTGGGGTTGGGTGTTTGCGCGCTTACGCTAAATGAAGCAAATAGCGGGAGTAGTAAAAGAAGTGACAGTGCTACCAATAAACGTTTTAATCGCATAAATTTCTCCTTTTGTGCAGAATAATAGATATTTATACTCATTACATCATGTTCTGCACGGAAAAACATCACACGACCCACGCATTTTTAGGACAGTGGTTCGTTGCATTTGAAAATGGTCATTTAAGCTATGTTAGACATAGGTCAGGTGGGCTATATTCCCGCTGAGAGGCAACTAGCTGGGGTCACTCCATCTTTTCCGCAGAAAAGTCGACCACGAAGTCATCTTCTACGGTGTAGCTGATCTCTATCGGGTTACAGCACACCTCGCAATCCTCGATATAGCTTTGTTTCCGCACGGAAAGATCAAGCAACATCGAAATCTCGCGCCAGCAATAGGGACACATGAAAAAATATTCTTCTTCGTCCATCGTGTTAGTCCATGAGTGATTTGATATAGGCACGGATAACGGCTTTCAGTTCACGGAGCAATCCCGGACGCAGACTCTCGTCTGCCTCGTCGATCATCGTGACCTGTGTCTTGACGATGGAGACCATCACCATCGTGACTAGCAAACGTTTTTCGTCCGGCAAATTTAGGCGACGGGCGAAGAGTATGTCAAATTGCCCGACGATGTCCGTGTAAAATTCCTCACCGGATTGAGTCAGACTCTCTAAGCCGTAAGAGCCATAAAACATCGGCTTGAAGCCCGGATTATCCATGTAGAAGTCGTGAAAAATATCAATCAAGCGGTCAAGCTGATCGAAAAAGTCTATAGCTTCTCCCGCGTTGAATTGCTCCCCCATGATGGCGCGTAACTCTTCCAGATAACGCTCCGAAAGTGCCATCAAGATCGCGTCCTTATTCGGGAAAAATTGATAGAGCGACCCGATAGACGCATTCGCCTCAGACGCGATCTGATTGGTGGTGACATTTTCGTAGCCGTGCGCGGCGATTAGCTCTGCCGTTGTATCGAGAATTTTCTTGACGCGTTCCTGTCCACGTTTGCGTTGTGGGACTTTTCGCATGGTTGTTTCATTGTCGGTCATGGCGTTTCACTTTAATCTATAATCTGCAAAATATGAGTAAATACTCACAAAATGTTTACAGGTGATTCTATTTTAGCATAGAATGTGAGCAATCACTCATAAAAACCGGCATTCACTCATCTATTCAGTATACATTATTGGGAGCAATTGACATGACAAATTTAGTGACCGGCGCGAACGGGCATCTTGGCAATAACGTGGTGCGGGCATTGCTTGATGCGGGACAATCCGTGCGGGCAAGCGTGCGGAATCCGAATGAGCGTGAACCCTTTGCCGGGTTGGATGTGGAGATCGTCAAAGCAGATTTGATGGATCGTGATTCGCTGATGCGGGCGCTGGAAGGTGTGGATACGCTCTATCAGGTGGCGGCGGTCTTTAAGCATTGGGCGAAAAATCCTGAAGAAGAGATTATTCGTCCGGCGGTGGACGGCACGCGCAACATCTTAACGGCGGCGGCGGAACAGGGTGTGAAGCGCATTGTCTACGTCAGTTCTTCCGTCACCATAGAGGCGCATGGGCGCAAAGTGACGGAGGCGGATTTACGGACAGAAACGCACGGCAACCCGTATTATGTCGCCAAAATCGAATCCGAAAAATTGGCGTGGAAATTGGCACAAGAATACAAGCTCAATATGGTTTCTGTGTTGCCTGTCGCCATCGTCGGACCGCATTGCTATCGCCTGACCCCGACGATGAATGTGCTTGATCTCGTCCTCAAGGGGAGTTTCCGCTTTGATGTGAACTTCTTCTTCAATTATGTGGATGCGCGGGATGTAGCGGCGGGGATGTTGCTGGCAGCGGATAAAGGGAGATCCGGTGAGCGGTATTTACTTTCTACGGAGAGCCAACCCATGAGCACACAGGATGTGACCGCGATTGCACGCGAATTTAACCCCAAAATCCCGTCGACTTTCCGTATGCCAAAACCGATTCTGGCGGGCATGGCGACCATGATGGAATTGGGCGGGCAGGTCACCGGACGCGATCCGCTTCTGCTTCGTAGCCAGATCAAGCTATTTTATGGCGTTGAAGAAATGCACGACATCAGCAAAGCGAAGCGCGAACTGGGCTACAATCCGCGCTCGTCGGAGCAAGCAGTGCGCGAAGCCCTTGCTTATTTGCAGTCACGCCAATAAAACAAATCTTACCGTCATGAGATGGTGGGTATCAGTTGATCCACAATCTCATGGCGGATAAACGCCTTAACTTCCTCCCCACCATTCAGGGCAAAATCAAATGTCGTGGCGGCGGGCGCAAAAGTGATGCCGAATGCGAAGAATGGACAGCATAGGCGCTCGAATGAGACCCACGTAGCGACGGTTATCAGCTTTTCTATTGGTAACGTAAACCTATAGCCGTCGGATGTTTCATGAACGTTTTGCACAGCGCCAAAGATTTCATGAGAACGGGCGACCTGTGCTTCGCGTTCGGCTTCGGGGATGGCATCAAGCACACACTGAATAGGAATTTCGGTGGTCATTGCGATCAAATCCTTTACTTCTTTCAGCGTTGCCATTTACTATAAGACTTAAAGCACACTTGAAGTCAAGGACATCAATATGCGAATCGGTGAAGTTGCAGAACTGAGCAGTATTCCGGCAAGCACGTTGCGTTATTACGAGCAAATCGGGTTGATTGCGCGTCCAAAGCGTATTCACGGCATACGGGATTATGCGCCGGAGATTTTGCAGACGTTGCGGATCATCAAATTGGCGCAATCTACAGGGTTTACGCTGGCGGAGATCAAGGCGTGGATTTCCTTGATGGATAAAACTACGCCAGACCAGCCCGCCATAACGTCCGACTGGCGCGATTTCGTGAAGACCAAAATGATCGAAGTGAAGCATCTGATCTCACAGTATCAGGAAGTGCTTCAACTATTACAGCAGGTCTCATCCTGTCCATGTGAATCGCCGACAACATGCACTCAATTTTGAGCCACCGTATCGCTTTTGCTAGATTTATAATTCCGCCGTCAATTGGGATACGGGAAATTTGACGGTAAAGGTTGTTCCCGTGCCGACCTCACTGAAGAAGCTGATTTTGGCTTCATGTGCGTCTACCGCGCTCTTGGCAATGGATAATCCCAACCCTGTGCCGGGGATGCCTTCAATGTTATCCCCGCGATAGAATCGATCAAAAATGTAGGCTTTATTGTCATTAGGGATGCCCAGACCTTGATCTGTGACGGTGATAATTGCATCATCATTATCGTAATCTAGTTCTACCAGTACCATGGTATCTTGCGGTGAATATTGTATGGCGTTTTCGATCAGCTTAGACAAAATCAGCGAGAACAACTGGCGATCTATAAAAGTCTCAAAATGTGCCTCATTACCTGTGTAGGCTACTCTGGATGCCCCATTAGAAGCGTTAAATATTCCCACAACTTCGCCACAATATGTGTTGAGATCTACTAGTTCAGGACTAAAATCCAACTGTTGTTCTTCAATTTTTTCGACATAGAGGACATTATCGAGGATGTTCGTCATCATGGAAATTTGATCATATATATTTTGCACCCGTGCCGCCCGTTTTTCTTCAGTCATCTTGTCTGCATAACGGGTGAGCATTTGTATGGAGGTGCTGATAACGGATAAGGGTGTTCTGAACTCATGAGACATTCGCGTGATGAAGCGTGCGCGTAACATATTGAGTTCGTGTTCTTTTTCGTAAGCGTTGCGTAGTTCGGTTTCTATGGCGAGACGTTCGGTAATATCGAGTGAAACAGCGATGACACCTGTAATTTGGTCTTCCTCATCCGTCAGGGGCGAATAGCGATTCTCAAAAACTATCCCATCCGTGTCGGTGACGACGATTTTTTCTTTGCCGGACAATGTTTCGACGATGGCATTTTTCACGCTTTGATCGTCCGTTATCTCGGTGTAGGATTTTCCGACTAAATCCCCTTGCTTAAGGTTCAAGCGTGTTAACCCATGCCCCTCGATCATGGTAATTGTGCCGTCTTTATCAAACGTGGAAAGAATTACAGGAGCGTTCTCGATGACTTTCAATAAGCGTTGCTCGCTTAATCTTAATGCTTCTAATGTTCGGCGATTCTCCGCAATTTGTGCTTCTAAGTTGCTATTGATAAATATTAGTTGTTGCTTACGGTCTTCTGACACCTTGGCTGTGTTAACGATCCTCACATATTTTGGAATCAGCGGCGGAATAATAAAGGCGGTTCCAGCAGAGACAACTGCGGTGATGAACTTTGTATAAGCGGAAAGTCTGTAGGTAGGATTCCACAGCGTCCACACGTCCATAAAGTGGGTGATGCCACAGGAGAAGATGAACGCGGCGAATGCCAGAATCAACCATGAGTACGGCAGGACTTGATTAAAGCGACGGTGCATCACAACCAGCATTGTAGAAATTGCCATATACGATACGCCGATCAGCGAATCAGATACCACATACATCCGTAAAATTGGTAAATTCCAGAGGAAACAATGTGCGTGGGGGTCAAACCCTTCTGTGAGAAAAATATCCTGCATCTGGCTTAATGCGGGTAACATCAGCAGGATAATGAGTGAAAAAAATAATAAGATACTCACTGTGTTGGAGTTTAAAGAGAAATATTTATTCATGTGGCACTCCATTAATTTGGATCTTTGTGGCTTTTTACTGCTAATTTTTAGATTAGGAACGGTTGTCAACTATTATTGTGATAATCGTCATATTTATTGTAATGCTATAGTTTTGTCTAAATCATAAAGTTTTTGGCGATAAGTCAAATTCTCATCTTATATAACCGATGAGTCCGGTTGTGAACCGAAAGTAGGAGTGCATGAATCACACGGAAATGATGAACTTACTGCGCGATGGGGTCATGATGGGCGACATCTGGGCAGATTTGGGCGCAGGGCAGGGAAATTTTACCCGTGCATTGCGTGAATTAGCGGGTGACAAAGCGATCATCTATGCGATAGATCAGGATGCAAACGCGCTCCGCCACAATAGCGCCGCCGATCACGTGCATGTGGGCGATTTCACGCAGATGGGGCGCATCCCCGATTTGCCGGATGAATTTGATGGTGTACTGATGACAAACGCCTTACATTGGACGCGAAACCAACACGCCGTTGTTCAGGCTATCTACAATAAATTGCGGGACAATGGGCGTTTGCTGATCGTCGAATATGCGGTTTCAACGCCGCGCCCGTTCATGATTCCTTACCCTGTGCCGTTTTCGCGTTTTGAGGCATTGGCGCTGGAAAACGGCTTTTCTAACGTTTGCCAAATCGCCACCCGCAAATCACCCCGTAGCAACAGCGCGATGTATGCCGCTGTCGCAATAAAATAATCTGCATGGCATAAAAGACTATCAGGGAGAATCTCAACTGTCCCTTGACGGTCTGGCGTGGATGACTATAATTCTAAGCACGCTGAACGAGGCCCTGTAGCTCAATCGGCAGAGCAGTTGACTCTTAATCAATTTGTTGAAGGTTCAAGTCCTTCCAGGGTCATAGATATTTTTAGAGCTAAATTTAATCAAAAAACCACCTGATGCGGGTGGTTTTTTTGATGCCTATTTGAAAAGTTAAGTTTTGGCAAATTATTTTCGTTATCGCCAGAATATTTTGTCCGAACTTACTCCCACTATTTTATCTCATGCACCCAGCCGAGGCTGATGCGCCCGCGTTCGACATCCACGCTGAGGATTTCCACTTCCAGAATATCACTCACGCTCAGTTGCTCGCCGCGCGGAATTTGACTGCGATGCAATAAGCCATCCTGTTTCACGCCGATGTCAATAAACGCGCCAAAGTCGACCACATTCCGCACTGTTCCGCTGAGGAGCATCCCCGTTTGCAGGGCTTCCATCGTCATCACATCACTACGCAATAACGGCGCGGGCAGGTCTTCTCGCGGGTCACGTCCGGGACGGATCAATTGCTCGAAGATGTCCGTCAGGGTTGGCACGCCCGTCCCTAATTCTGTGGCAAGCTCGGCAATCGGCTGAGTCTGTCTCAAGGATTTGAGCGGTTCTTCGCGCTCGGTCAGGGCAACGTTCAGCGCCACTTTCGCCTTTTTGAGCACGGCTTTAGCGATATGATAACTTTCTGGATGGATGGCGCTGGCATCAAGGGGATTTTTTCCGTCACGGATGCGGAGGAATCCGGCGGATTGCTCATAGGCTTTGGGACCCAATCCGGCGATAGCTTTCAGAGCAGTGCGGTCACTAAACACGCCTGTAGTGTCACGATGCTCGACGATGCGCTCCGCAAGTTTCGGTCCAATTCCGGCGACATGCGTCAAGAGGGCAACCGACGCGGTATTCACATCCACGCCGACGCGATTCACGGCGGTTTCCACCACGCCATCCAGCGTTTCCGCCAATTGTTTCTGGTTCACGTCATGCTGATACAAGCCAATGCCGATGGATTTCGGGTCAATTTTGACGAGTTCGGCGAGGGGATCAAGCACACGGCGGGCGATGGAGACTGCCCCGCGCAAAGTCACATCCAGATCAGGGAGTTCGGCGCGTGCCATCGGGCTAGCACTATACACACTCGCACCGGCTTCGTTGACCATCAAATAATGCACATCGTCGCGGGCGGCGGTTAATTCAGCGACGAGGCGTTCCGTCTCACGCGATGCCGTCCCGTTACCGATGGCGATCAAAGTGACATGATGTGTGTCGATCAACTCGCGCAGAGTCTCTAGCGCCTCATTCCAGCGCCGTTGCGGTTCGTGCGGATAGATGTTTGCTGTCGCCAGCACTTTTCCGGTGGCATCAATCACGGCGATTTTACAGCCGGTGCGATAGGCGGGGTCTAAGCCAAGCACAATATGACCCGTGAGCGGCGGCTGATTGAGCAATCCGCGCAGATTAACGGCGAAGACCTGTATGGCGTGGGCTTCTGCGTTTTCGGTGAGCGTCGTTCGCACATCGCGTTCAATCGCAGGCAATAACAGACGTTTACCTGCATCGGCGATTGCTAAAGTCATCTGTTCGGCAAGCGGTGAGCGGTTATCGGGACGGAATTCGTATTGGACAGGAGAGAGCCAATCGCGCTCGGCAAGCTCCATTTTTACCTTCAAGATTTTCTCAGATTCGCCACGATTGATCGCCAAAATTTGATAGGGTTGCAGACGATCTACGCGCCCGTTAAAGGCATAATAGGTTTCGTAGACTGCTTTTTCGTCGTGCGCGTCGTCAATTTTTTCGCTGGATAGGACTGCCCACTTCAAGGCTTTGTCCCGCACCGTGCCACGAATGCCGGCATGATCGTTGATGGTTTCCGCCACAATATCGCGTGCTCCGGCAAATGCGTCCTCTACGGTTGGCACTTCGTCATTAAGATAAGGCGCGGCGAGTTCGTCTAATGTTTGGCGCGTGCGGGTTTGCGCGAGGATGTGATCCGCCAATCCCTCCAAGCCTTTCTCACGGGCAATGCTGGCGCGGGTGCGGCGTTTGGGGCGATAGGGCAGATAGAGGTCTTCGAGCGCGGTCATCGTCTGAACGGCGTTGATCTGTGCGGCGAGTTCCGGCGTGAGCTTGCCCTGTTCTTCGATGGATGCGAGGATGGTCTGACGGCGGTCATCCAGTGCACGCATCCGGTTGAGCGTCTCTTCTAAGCGGCGAATTTGATCTTCATCCAAGCCTCCGGTCAGCTCCTTGCGATAGCGAGCGATGAAGGGCAGGGTGTTGCCCGCGTCCAGCAGGTCGATGGTGGTCTTCACCTGCGCCGGACGAATATTGAGGTCTTTTGCGATTTGTGTGCTGTAATCCACGACACGTTCCTAATTTTTGAAGTAGTGTCGCTAAAATTGTGCTAAATAACAAGCGTGGGTCATGCGACGGTGGTCTTCAATGTTGCTTACCTTGACCTAATCTATAACAGAACAAAAGTGTTATTTTTTGCGCGGATATTACCTGAATTGTGATATAATCGGGCGAACAGTCGTATGGCTTAGTGGGATTCATACCGATGGAGCAACGCATCCAAACGCAGACCTCGTTTATTGGTCGAGCACAAGAAATCGAAGAAATTAGCGCACTGCTCGATAATCCATCGTGTCGCTTATTGACGTTGGTGGGTCCCGGAGGCATCGGTAAGACACGGCTTGCACGGGAAGTCGCCAGCCAAAAGCAGTCCATATTTAACAACGGCATCTTTTTTGTCCCACTTGCGTCAATCACCCGTGCTGACGATGTGCTAACAATCATTACAGAAGCTATGCCCTTTGGTTTGCAACAGGATACCCGTACCCCACAGGAACAATTTTTTGATTATCTGCGCGAACAACGCCACAAACATTTTCTGGTGGTGCTGGATAATCTTGAACACATCCTCGATAGCGTGACGATCATTTCTGAAATGTTAGCGGCGACGGACAACCTAAAAATTCTCGTGACCTCCCGCGAGGCGCTGAATCTTCAGGAAGAGTGGGTGCGTCAGGTGCAGGGTCTATCCTATCCTGAGCACATCAACGGCACACCGCCGGAGGCTTTTGGGGCGGTACAGTTATTTTTGGAACGTGCGCGGCGCATTCGCGGAAATTTCCGTCTTGATGAGGACTATCCGAGCGTGGTGGAAATTTGCCAATTGGTGGACGGGATGCCACTGGCGATTGAACTGGCGGTGGGCTGGCTTAAAACGTTGCAACCCGCCGATATTGCGCGTGAAATTCGCCGCAACACCGACATTCTTGAAACCCGTTCGCGCAATTTGCCGGAGCGCCACCGCAATATACGTTCCGTATTTCAGCACTCATGGCAATTGCTTACTGAAAACGAACGCGATGTATTCAAAAAGTTATCGTTCTTTCGGGCTGGGTTCACCCGTGAAGCGGCGGAGATCGTCGCCGGAGCATCGCTGTATACATTGGCAGGTTTGGTCGATAAGTCGCTGATCCGGTTGGGTGCAAACGGGCGCTATGATGTCCATGAATTGCTCCGTCAGTATGGGGCAGAACAACTCGACAGCGCACAAATCAACGTAACTCAACGCGCGTATATCGACTATTATCTGGGTATGTTGCGTCAGCTTGAGGCTGATATTAAAGCCCATCATCAGATGGAGGCATTGGATACCATCGCTGATGATTTTGATAATATACGAAACGCATGGCTGATGGCTGTAGAGCAAGGCCATTTTGAGGCGCTCAATGGTGCGGTGGAGAGCCTACATTTTTTCGCCGATATGCGCGGGCGCTATGTGGAAGTGGTGACACTCCTGCATACGGCTATTGAGTGTTTCCCCCCGTCGCCAACGATGGAGCAGAACATCGTTTTGCATCGCATCCACGCACGTTTGATTCGGCTGATTTTTCTGGGCAATTTACGTATAGATTTTGATCCTAGAATGCAGATGGACGCGTGTTTAAAGATAGCCTATGAATCTGAAGATCAGGCGGAGATCGCGTATTGTTTGTTGGTTTCTGGGCTGGTTGATATGTTTGAGGACAATAGACAGTCGCAACGTTTTCAGGAAAGCCTCGCCATTTATGAGGCGCTCGGCGACCCGTTTTATGAAGCAGAGGCGATGATCTGGGTCGCGTGTCTTGTATGGAACGACGAGGCGTTTAATAAGAGCTTCGCTATGCGCCGTGAATTGGGAGATTATAACGGTATTGCATGGTTGATGTTGATGCAGGTCGAGGGTGCGCTGGAAGAAATGAATTATGGTGAGGTGGAGAAATATGCACGTGAGTCACTCGCGTTAATGCGTAAGATTGGTAGCTTAAAAGGGGTGGTTCAATCTATATTTAAACTTGCCCCTCTTCTTTTCTTGAAGGGCGATTTTGAAGAAGCACGCACCTTGATTGAACAAATGCGTGATCTTGCGGATGAGACTAACAATCTCGATGGCAAAATGCTCTCGTCAGGTTTGTACGCTTTCATCATTAGTGTGATGGACGAAAATTATGCACAGGGGCAGATTGAAGCGCAGAAAAACCATCGAATTTCACTATTACGATTTTTCGGCTGGAATTATATGGTGGCACGCTGGGGCGGTGCTGTAGCGTCGTGCGGATTAGGCGATTATGCTTCGGCAAGGGCGGAATACGGCGGATTTATCAAAGAAAAGCATCAAGATCCCGGACATGCTACGGTATGCCTGGCATTAGAAGCGGCGGCGCGTAACCATGAAGGCAAGTTTGAAGAAGCGAGTGAATTACTCGGTCTGGCGTTTAATCAACCCGCAGAAACGAGCGGTTGGTTGCATCGTTGGCAGTTAATTTCTCGGTTGCAGGACAGTTTAAAATTACAACTCGGTGACACCGTGTTCAATCAGGCATGGGAACGTGGCGCAGAATTTGATGTTGCGACGATCGTCCGCGCTATTCTGGGTGAAACTGATAGCGATACACGGCAAAAACACGCCAATCTCGCGCTGATCGAACCCTTGAGTGATCGTGAGTTGGAGGTACTCGGTCTGATTGTGGATGGGCTTACGAATCGTGATATTGCGGAACGGTTGGTGCTTTCTGTTGGCACGGTCAAGGTTCATGCGCGCAATATTTACGGCAAGCTCAACGTCAATAGCCGGACGCAAGCCGTGGCGATGGCATCTCGATACAATCTGCTGTAGCCTGCCTACCTCTCAAAATACCCCCTCTGAACCCCTAAGATACCACTTTAGGGTGATTACACTATACCCCTCGCTCACATATGATAACTACATCAATCGTGTGAGGGGAAAGTCTAAAAATGATGAACAACTTACTGAAAAAACTGGACGCAACATTCGGGCGTTGGATTGACAACATGGACGGTCAGTTGCAAGCGCCGATCAATCACGCCATGAGTGGTGAGGTTTTCGTACATGGTGTAGATCAACGCCCGCAATACGAACAGATCATCGTCGAGCAGGACGCTCCGGCGCACCCGTCGAATATATCGGGCGGGGATCGCGCTCAAGCGCCCATCACCGCGGAATGCGACCGACTCAACGCGCCGAGATTGCGCCCATCGGATAAGCCGCAAACAGCCTGATCAATGACTGAGTAAAGTGAGAGTTGGCTCGACAAAAGGGCTAACTCTTTTTGTCTACAACAAGCAGGCTAAATTTTCCAGCCAACTTGATGCCCATCCCAGATTGCTTCTAAGGCATTACGAGGCGATAAGCAATCACCGACGAGGTGTACTTCAGGGACAAGGTCTAATAAGATCGTGTGCAGGCTGGTCTTCGCTTTGAGCGGCATTGCCATCACGATGGAGTCGATTCCGTTTAAAGTTTCCGTGAATCCACCTTGCACATAATGGAGCGTGTTGCCTTCTGCATGGGTAATTCGTGCGCGGGGGATGATGCGGATTTTGAGATTGGCAAAGCGTTCCATAACGCCTACAAAATTGATCTTCGGGATGTCTCCGCCTGTGTTCTCGTCTTTGGTGAGCACGAAAACCGTTTTGCCTTGCTTCGCTAAATGTTCTGCGGTGGCTGTTGCCCGATAATGTCGAACACCATCAATCAGTACAACACGCTCTCCAAGATTTGCTGTATCACTAAGTACCTGTTCCACCGTGAAAATTTGATCGGCAGGGAAGCCTTGAATCGCATGTTGTGCTGGTGTTGCACCTGTTGCCAGAATAGCGACATCAGGGGCGTGTGATTGAATAAGCTCAGCAGTCACGCGGGTATTGAGCTGAACAGATACGGCTAATTGGTCGAGCATATGCACCCGCCAGCGTACCGTGTCGTAAAATTCTGCACGTTCCGGCACGCGTACTAAGGTGTTAATTTGCCCGCCAAGACGATCACTTGCTTCGTACAAGGTGACATGATGCCCGCGTTTTTTGGCGATGATGGCGGCTTCCATACCGGCGACACCACCGCCGATAATCATGACGTTTTTTGGCCGATCTACCCGTGTCATGTTGCTTTCACTTCCCCATGTACGTTCATGACCGACGGCGGGATTTTGTAAGCATGACATGGTGTTCCGCTTGTGGATTTGATCCGCACAACCTTGATTACAACTGATGCACAGGCGAATATCAGCAAGCCGATTTTCCTGCGCTTTAACCACAAGGTCAGGATCAGCGATATGTGCGCGGGTCATGCCGACCATATCTGCCGCGCTGGACGCGAGAATTTCTTCCGCCTGAACCGGATCAAGGATGCGCCCGACGGTGAACACGGGCATGGTTGCATCTACCGAGTCTTTAATCGCGGCGGAGAGATAGGTAAAGGGCGCACGCTCAAAGTGCATATCGGGGATCATCGTCTGGAAGCTGTGCGGATTATAGTTGCTCTGCGAGACGGACAGATAATCAAGTTGATTTGTTTCGCTGAGTAAGCGAGCGATCCCGCTCATCTGCGTAATGTCGAGTCCTCCTTCGGTAAATTCTTCGCCACTAAGCCGAAAACCAACGACAAATGCCTGCCCCACTTCCTGCCGTACCGCGTCGATGACTTCAAACGCAAATCGTAAGCGATTCTGCAAGCTCCCCCCGTAATCGTCTTCACGGTGATTGCTCCACGGGGACATGAATTGCTGAATCAGATAGCCGTGTGCGCCGTGAATCTCGACTCCGTCCATGCCACCTTGCTTCGCATTTCCGGCGGTAATGACGAAATGTTCGATAATTTCGCGGATTTCAGCCTGCGTCATTTCATGCGGGACAACTTTGTTAATCGGACACGGAATTGGCGAACACGACCACGGCGGCGTGCGACTGTATCCGGGGTAAATTTGCCGTCCCATGTGTAAAATCTGCCCGATGATTTTGCCACCGTGTTCATGGACAGCATCGCTCATTTGCTGAAACATGGGCACGACTTCGGGTTTAAACGCCATGATGTTCAACGGTGAATTGAGCGTGGTCGGATGAATCCGCAATGCGCCGATGATGATTAATCCTGCGCCGCCTTTTGCCCGTTCGCCATAATACGCCACGTCTTTATCGGTGGGGATGCCGTCCTCGCTGAAATTGGTGGTGTGTGCCGTAACCATCACGCGATTTTTGACGTGTAATTGACCAATCTGAATCGGACTCAGTAAGGTTTTAAATGTGGACATCGGGCTTTCCGGTCAACTTATAAATCGGTGGTGTTGTCTATTTTGTGGAAGCGGGTCATATCAAATAGATCGCGGGTGTGGGTGTAATGGGTGCCGCCCATACGCCCGACGGATTGCAAGGCGGTCTGGTCTATTTTGTGATTGCCCAGATAGACCGATTCATGGACATGAATCATCAGCACATTACACAGCATCAAATCGCTATGACCGAGATCGTTTTTGAGCGTGACCACCTGATTCAGCGTGCATTCAAATTGAATGGGACTCTCTTTTACGCGCATCGGGCGGACGATTTCTGAGGGAATGGGTGTGAGTCCGGCTTCGATAAATTCGTCGACATGCGGTGCGAATCCTTTAGAAGTCGTGTTCATCGCGTGAACCGTCGCATCTGTGACCACATTGACCACACATTCGCCGTTCGCCATCAAATTGTTATATGTGTCTTTATAGCCACGGTCATCATCTGCATAGGCGACGGTGAAGCCAAGCGTGGGCGGCATGACGGCGATGCCATTGAAGAAACTGAACGGGGCGAGATTCGGCTCACCTTCCGCGCTGAGGGTGCTGACCCATGCAATCGGGCGGGGGACAATTGCCCCTGTCATCAAATTGTAGGATTCTTTTTTGGTGAGGGTGCTCGTCATGAAACTCGGCATGATTAAAGTCCTAAATAGGCGCTACGGATGCGCGGATCGTTCAGCAATTCTTCGCCTGTGCCGGAGAGATTGATACTGCCGTGCTCCATCACATAGCCACGTTGTGCCATGCGGAGCGTTTGCACGGCGTTTTGCTCCACTATGAGTACAGTTGTCCCCTGTGCGTTGATCGTCCGTACCACCTCGAAAATATTCTGCACCAGCATCGGCGCGAGTCCCAGCGAGGGTTCGTCTAGCATCAGCAATTTCGGTTCGGTCATTAATGCCCGCCCGATGGCTAGCATTTGTTGCTCGCCACCACTGAGCGTCCCCGCCATTTGGGTTTTGCGTTCTTCAAGGCGCGGGAACATCGTAAAGACATATTTGAGATTTTCAGGACGGCGGGCGCGTACCGAACGGATAAATCCGCCCAATTCGAGATTTTCCAGCACGCTCAGGCGCGGAAAGAGTTTACGCCCTTCCGCGACTTGAATCAGTCCCGCTTCGACGATTTTATTGGATGTCCAATAGGTGATGTCCTGCCCGTTATAGAGGATGCGCCCACCACGCGGGCGGATCAGGCTAGAGATGGCTTTGATGGTCGTCGTTTTGCCTGCGCCGTTCGCGCCGATGAGGGCGACTATCTCGCCTTGCTTGATTTCCAGCGAGACATCATATAACACCTGCACATCATCATAACCGGCTTGAAGGTGCTCAATCGTTAGCAAACTCGAACTCCTTCCCTAGATAGGCTTCGATGACCGCGCTATCGCTGGCAATTTTCTGTGGATTATCAATGGCGATCAACTGCCCGTGATGCAATACCGCAACGCGATCTGAGAGCGTCATGATCGCTTGCATGACGTGCTCAATCACGAGGAGCGTCAGGTGATAATGGTCTTTGATCTGCTTGATGACCTGCACGATTTGTCGGCTTTCTGTGGGGGTTAAGCCCGCCATGACTTCATCGAGCAACATCAAGCGCGGTTCGGTGGCGAGGGCGCGGGCAAGTTCTAACCGTTTGCGCCCTGAAGTGGTCAAATTTTTTGCCGGACGTTCCGCATGGTCGCTGAGTCCCACAAAATCGACGATTTCACGCGCTTTTGCCTCGGCATCTCTGGCGTTGCGATTGCGTAAAAATGCGCCGACCTTGACGTTATCGACGACGTTCAAGGCGGCGAATGGTTTGACGATCTGAAACGTCCGCGCTAATCCAAGCTGACAGACCTCATGCGGTTGCATCCCTATGAGCGTGCGTCCATCAAATGTGATGTCGCCTTCTTCGGGAATATGTGTGCCGCTGATGGCGTTAAATAGGGTGGTTTTGCCTGCGCCATTCGGACCGATCAGACCGAGCACTTCGCCTTCTTCGATGGTTAAAGACACATTATCGACGGCGACCAATCCGCCAAATCGTTTGGTGACGTTGCTTACGGTGAGCAAGCTCATGGTGTCGCCTCCTGTGTTGCGCGTCCATTGTCGCCACGCACGCGCTTACGCAGACGCTCCACCCATGTGGGGAATGTGCCGACGAGTCCATCGGGCATGTAAATCACGACGATAATTACGATCACCCCGAAGAGCATCACATCTACGCCGGAACGTCCCTGTATGAAGCTCAGGAATTCCGGCGGTTTACGCACAAATGCCCGCGTGAATTCTTCCAGCGGAGTGAGGACAATCGCGCCGACGAGCGGTCCCCAGATTGTGCCGGAGCCGCCGAAAATGGGACGCAGGAGAATTTCAATCGACACCGCCACGCCAAAGACCAGCGATGGATCAATGAAGGTGAAGCGTTGGGCGAAAAACGAGCCGCCAAGTGCCGTTAACGCCGCGCTGATGGCTACCGCAAGCACCTTATAACGCAGTACGTTGATGCCTAATGCCGATGCCGCTTCTTCGTCTTCGCGCAGGGCTTGTAGATAGTATCCAATTTTGCTGTGATAAATCCAGATGCTGATGGCAGTCCCGACGACTAGAAAGAGCAGGATGACCCAATAGTAATTGACGGGTGAGTCCTCAAACAGCATGTAACGCCATGAGTCGCCGCCGATGATGGGCAGGGATAAGCCGATAGACGAGCCGATAAAATCCAAATCCTGCGCGATGAGGCGTAACATCTCAGCAAAGGCGAAGGTTGCCAGCGCGAAAAAATGCCCTTTCACGCCGAAGCGGAACGTCAGGAAGCCCATGAACGCGCCAAATGTCGCCGCAAAGCCCGCGCCGACCATCATGCCAATCCACGGGCTGATGTCATAATTGACGAATAGCACCGTCGACGTATATGCGCCGATGCCGAAAAAGGCGGCGTGACCGAACGAAAATTGACCGGCATACCCGCCCATGATGTTCCATGCCGTGCCGAGATACGCCCAATAGATCAGTAAAATGAGGACGGAAAGCTGAAATTGATTTGTGAACGCTGGAAAAATGCAGAAAATCGCTCCGACAATGGCGAGAATCACATAATCCCGCTGAAATGATCGGAAAAGCGTCATGAGTTCGCCTTTCCTAATAAACCTTGCGGTCTAAACAGCAGAACGAGGATGAAAATGGCGAATACGCCGATGAGCTTTGATGAGCCGGGGAAGAAGATCAAGCTCATTTCTTGCGTCAGCCCGATGATGAGTCCACCGAGTAACGCGCCGAGTGCATTGCCCATGCCACCGAGGACGACGATCACAAAAGCGGTGATATTGAATATGTTGCCTGCGGTGGGTTCTGCGCGGAAGAAAGGCAAAACGAGCGCCGCCGCCGCACCCACACACGCTGTACCGATGCCGAAGGTGACCATGTTGATCCAGTTGGTGTTGATGCCGACAATCGCCGCGCCTTCCCGATCCTGCGACGTGGCGCGGATAGCTCTACCGAGATCGGAGCGTTGCAAAATGAGATAGAGGATGCCCGTCACGACCAGCGCACCGACGAATGCCATCAATTGCGGAAATTGCAGGGTCGCACCGAAGGGTCTCAGGGGAAAATCCACCTCGAATAAGCCGAAGATGCTGGTTTCGCCCCGCCCATAGGGCAGTCGAATCGAGCGCGGTGTGGCGGTGAATGCTAACAGCAGAACATTTTCGATCAATAACGATAAGCCGAGCGTTAGCAATAATTGGTTGTGATGCGGGGCGTTGCGGGCAGGGTGAATCACCACGCGATACGTGATTAAGCCCAGCGCAAACAGTAGCGGAACGGTGATGACCATGCCGAGATACGGATCAATGCCGAGGCTATCGTACAAAACGAACGTCACATACAAGCCAATCGTCATCATCGCGCCGTGTGCAAAATTGATGATCTCCAGCACGCCGAAAATCATCGTCAAGCCGAGCGCGACCAGCCCATACACCCCGCCGATCAATAAGCCGCTGACTGCCGCCTGCTTGACGACGACATCATAGCGGTCATACCATGTGACGGCATTCTCAGCGACGCAGACCGGGAAGAAACCTTCTGCGTCGGCTTCCAAACAGGCACGCCAATCAACCTGATTGTAAATCAATATCCCCATTAAGCTGAGGACGATAAAACTGCCTATAAACCACCCGCGATAGCGTTTCCAGAGCACAGAAATCACTCCATTATGTGTGTTGATAGTGTTGTTTGTTGAGAGTTTAACCTCACCCCAACCCCTCTCCAAAACTTGGAGAGGGGCATTCGTTGGGTAGGGCACAATACCATGCGCCCATCGCTGTCAAATTAAGCGCCATCAGTTGAAATTAATGGCTAGTGACTGATGTCGAGAAATGCACTAAAGGCATTTTCCTCGACATGACACCCAAATATTGCTGATATTCTTAAAAATAGCTCCTTTAGTTCGGCGGGAGACCACGCGGGTCTCCCCTACAAAAATCCATCATTTCTGACAACGATTTATCCACCCCATGAGGTGCAGAAACGGGGTTCGGCTTCTGCGACAGATTCTGGCCAGACCTGTACGACTGCGCCGTCCTGAACCTGCATCACAACCGGCACAGCGTTCGGTGTTTCGCCGTCTTCAAAGGTGATCGCTCCGTCGTAAGGCAGAACGTGATCTTCATACTCGGTGTCTTCCAGCGCATCACGGATGTCTGAAGGATCAGCCGAATCCGCACGCATGATGGCATCTGCCGCCAGATAGACGGTCTGCCACGCCAGAACATCCGCGGAGGTCATGATGTCGTCGAAGCGTTCGGTATATCGTTCACGCAATGCAACGGCATCTTCGTTGAGGTTGTCCCAGCGATAGTTGCTATTCAAGAAACATTCGGCGAGGTCGCCCGCGTCAATCACGAATTGATCGAGGTCGTATGTCCCCTGTGCCACACCCATCACGAACGGTACATCCAGCCCCACATCTTCCATATTCTGGGCAATCGTCAAGCCATCGCCATAATAGCCAGTGACCATGACTGCATCCGGCGCGCTTGCGCCCACCAGTGTGACATCCGTGGTGTAATCGGTGCCGAATTCATAGGCGACGGTTTCTGAAATTTCGATCCCGACTTCTTCTGCTTCAGCTTCAAAGGCGGCGTATACACTACGTCCGTAATCGGTTGCACCTTCGTGCATAAAGGAGACTGTGTCGATGGTTTGATCGTAGGCTTCTGCCATTTCGGTCAAATAGGTGACGGCATATGTTCCCATCACTTCGGCGTTCGGCTGAATACGGAATGTCCATTGTGTGCCGTCTTCACTGCGTCCACGTTCGGTAATATCGGTGGCGGCGGCGACGGTAACGAGTAATGGCACGCCATCACGCGCTGAAACAGTGGCGACGTTACCGGTTACGGCGGATTGGAACGTACCGAGCAGGACAGAAACGCCTTCTTCAGCGATCAGTCGTTCAGCTTCGGTCTGCCCGACATCTGCCGCGCCGGTGGAATCCGAGCTGATGTATTCCAGCATATAGCCTTCTAACATGCCGGATTCGTTAATTTCATCGACTGCCATCTGAATGGCGTTATCCATGCCGGTGCCGTCATTGGCAAGCCCGCCCGTAAGTGGATGGATACCGCCGATTCTCACAACGGTCATGTCATCCTGTGCGATGCTGGTGCTCATCGCCATCAGCAAAATGAGAATCATTAGAATGCTACGTAATGCGTTTTTCATCGTCTGAACTCCTTGAATAAATTGGATCAAATAAGCAGATCGGTTTCGCATGACTGCGATGGTGTCGTGTTTGTGCTATAAGTCACCTCCCTGTAAAGCGTTCCATCTGTCTGTATTCTGCGTCAAACAGTTAAACAGACACATTTTGACGGATACTTTCCGCCGCATGTCTGCCTGCCAGATAGCCATAACCAAGCGCGGTCAATAAGCCATTGCCGGATAAATACCCCGCCGCGCCGTGACCGCTTAATCCGGCGGCAGTTCCACCGCCCGCGTACAAATTAGGAATCGGTGTGCCGTCGGTTTTCAGCACACGCGCATGAGTATCTACTTTGAGTCCGCCCTGCGTATGAAACAGCGCACCCGTTACTTTGACCCCGTAATAGGGCGGATCAATGCGCTTGCAAAGTGCGCGTCCGTTCGGGTCAGGGGTAGCGCCATCTGCCGCGCTGTTGTAAGCAGTCATGGTGCTAACGAAGCCATCGACATCAATGCCAAATTGCGCCGCGAGTGATTCTACGGTGTCGGATTTTTTGATCGCGCCCGCGTCGTTGGCGTTGCGGTATTCTTCAAATGTTAAACCGAGTTGGTGTAATTTTTCGGGGTAAATCATCCATGCCAGCCCGTCCGGTTGGGCGAGGACTTCCAGCGCACGTTCGCTATATCCCTGTAATTCTGTGCCGAAGCGTTTGCCGTGTTTATTGACCTGAATGCCCCCTTCCGCGACCATCGCATAGGTGATGAGCACGTTATAGGGCACGGCGACAGACCCATGCGCTTGATAGGCATCCATAAAGGCTGTTTCTGCACCGAGTTCGATTCCCCATAGCATGCCTTCGCCTGTGTTGCCTTCTCCGCCAAGATAAAGCGCCTGTTTCATCGCCGGAATGTATTTTTCGACCAGCGTTTCGTCCCCGCCGAAGCCGTTGGTTGCGAGGATGATTTTTTTGGCTTTCACGCGTTCAATTGTGTTGCCACGTTGCACCACCACGCCGAGCACCGTACCTGAATCATCGGCGATCAAGTTTGTAACGGGCGCATCTTGAATAACATCCACGTTCGACATTGTGTTGAGTTTCGCCCGTAGCGCGTCGTAAAGTTCCGCACCGGTGCGATTCAGTGGGGCGTGCATCCGATGGCGTGAAT
Source organism: Aggregatilineales bacterium (assembly GCA_040219275.1). Classification (GTDB taxonomy): domain Bacteria; phylum Chloroflexota; class Anaerolineae; order Aggregatilineales; family Phototrophicaceae; genus JAVJSU01. The sequence goes on from JAVJSU010000007.1 coordinate 100,601, forward strand.
GTCCGGGATAGGTAAAATCATCGACAAAATAAAGTTCTGCGCCTACCTCGTCTACCAGCCAATGCACCACTTCAACAATGGTGCGGGCGATGTGCAGGGTGGTTGCTTCGTCCCCTTGATGATGGTTTTTGTTCAGAATATCGCGCACGAAATCTTCTGGCGTTTCTTCTACACCGTTCGCTTGTTGTAAACGCGTGCCACCTGCGGGGATCATGCCATAGGAGCGTTGGGTATTGCTGAGGGGGCGTGCTTGCTTTTCCAATACGAGGACTTCCGCGCCAGGTTGACCCGCCGCCACAGCCGCCGTAAAGCCGCATCCACCGCCACCGACAACAACAATATCAGTGTCAAACGACCATTCGCCTGTATCACGTACTATGGGCATATCGCCCCCGCTACAGATGCGTGTATTGGTCGTGCTACGTTATGGAGAGGATTTGTATAGAGTCGTGTAGTCAAAATAGAGTTTAATCCTTATCGTCAACGCTTATTCTGATGGTTGGGCATCTCATTTGAGTGTTAAAAACGCATTAAATTCGATATTGTCGTAACTATAGCACTTTTAAGATACAAAGCCAAAATTCCTCAATGCTTGCTCATATTCATTATCCGTAATATCACTGCATGGGTCTTTATATTTGGCTTAAGAACAGCAACCATCTCTTTTCGTATTTGTATCTTAAAAGGTATATAGTAGTAACAAAACTACCTATTGCCGGATTACGCATAATGACAATAGATCGCAATTCCCCGATGCCAATGTATTATCAACTCAAACGCTTGTTGCTCGCCAAAATTGAAAGTGGCGAGTTACAACATGATGACATCCTGCCCACCGAGCAACAATTGCAAGAGATGTATACCCTGAGCCGAACAACGGTGCGTCAGGCGCTATATGAATTGGAATGTGAGGGTGTGGTTTATCGCCAACGCGGGCGGGGAACGTTCGTCAATAACTTCAAAATCGGGCTGAGTACGTTTACCGCACCGACAGTCAAAACACCTGTCGAAGCGCCAAAAACCGTTAACGACTGGAAATTACTCTCTGCTGATTGGGTGACTCCAACCGACGATGTGGCAAGCACACTACAGGTCGATGCCCGTCAGAATGTGTTTCGTCTGGAGCGTCTACGGTTGGAGAATGGCGCGCCGATAGGGCATTATTGCGCGTTTGTTGCGGCTGAATATGCCCCGATTATTGATGAGCAAAATTTTGTAAGTGGTGAATCATTACGTTATTTACGCGTTTCAAATTTGCTGGAAGATTGCCTGACTGACCTGACATTTAAAGCCATCACCGCCGATGAGACATTCGCTGGATTATTCGACGCGCCCATCAATGAACCACTTTTGCGTATCCGGCGGATTATTCGCACACCTACCGGCAAAGTTGTTGAGCTACTGAACGCAGTGTATCGGGGTAGTCGATTTGAATATGACATCAACAACAGCGATAATACGGTCAACCTAAACCGTACACACATCAAGCTGTGATGCTTATTGTGTTATTCTACGCAGGATATAACCATTATGACCCCGATACAGCGCAATTGGGCAGGCAATATTACGTATAGCTCACAAAATTGGCTTCAACCGCACTCCTTAGAGGAATTACAGGAGCAGGTTCAGCAGGCGCAAAAAGTCAGGGTGGTGGGCACGCGCCACTCGTTTAATCATATTGCCGACAGCCCCTATACCAACATCGACGTAACGGGCATGGATAGAATTTCCAATCTTGATCTCGTTCACCACACCGTGACGATAGAAGCGGGTGTGCGCTACGGCGAATTAGCTATTTTGCTGGATAAAGCGGAGGTTGCGCTTCATAATCTCGCGTCATTACCACATATTTCTGTTGGTGGGGCGATCTCAACAGCGACGCACGGCTCAGGGGTCAACAATGGCAACCTGTCTACGGCGGTCATAGCGATGGAATTGGTTACGGCGGATGGGTCACTCCTCACGTTATCACAAGCAAGCGATGCCGAACGTTTTGCGGGTGCGGTGGTCGGGTTGGGTGCAGTCGGGATCATCAGCAAACTCACGCTCAAAATTGAACCGACCTACAACATCGCGCAGACGGTTTATTTGAATTTGCCGCACGCTGTCCTTGAAACAGACTTTGATGCCGTCATGGCGAGTGGCTACAGCGTTAGTCTATTTACCGATTGGCGGGGAGAGAGCGTCAATCAGGTGTGGGTCAAACGGCGTATTGATGCAGAAAAAGAGGTAGATGCTGTCGTGGATGATGGCGCATTTTTCGGCGCGATGCCTGCCACCAATGCCTCGCATCCAATTACGGGTGTATCGCCGGAATATTGCACGGAACAATTGGGTGTGGTCGGCGCGTGGTATGAACGCCTGCCTCATTTTCAATTGCGCTTCACCCCTAGCAATGGCGACGAATTGCAATCCGAGTACATTGTCCCGCGTGAACATGCGCTGGATGCTTTCCACGCGATCAAATCAATGGGCGCTGATATTGCGCCACATCTGCTCACTTCGGAAATTCGTGCCATCGCCGCTGATAACTTGTGGCTGAGTTCCAGCTATCAGCGGGACTCGGTTGCCTTTCACTTTACATGGAAGCAGGAATGGGACGCGGTGAAACCCCTTTTAGCACGCATCGAAGCACACTTGATGCCACTGAACGCACGCCCACATTGGGGTAAATTATTCACAATGTCACATGCGTACCTCAAAACACAGTATCCAAAATGGGATGATTTTATCGCTCTGCTGGATGATCTCGACCCGCACGGCAAGTTCCGCAACCCGTTTATCAACCGCGCGATTTTTGGCGTAGATGCATAACGCTAACTATCCAGCGGATTGCACGGGTTTGGATCAAGCGCGAACGCCGTTTCTTCTATAGACCGGAACGGGATAAACACATCGCCACAATATTTGGGCATCAGCGACAAGGCACGGAATGCGTTGCGTAGATCAATCCCTTCTGGATCATTGATCGACCACCAGTATTGTTCGTCATCCTCTGTCCATGCAGGGTCAGCGAAGTAAATCGCTACCACCAGGCCGACCCACGGTCGCCACTCTTCAGCGATCATCAAATACGCATCCCAGAGCATCGCGCCCTGCGTATCGTTGTCCACCGCGAACCAATGATTGGGACTGTCCGGACGTGGATCGGTTGTATATCCCATTTCCAGAATTGCCATTTGTCGCCCTGCATCGCCGTTTTCTACCATGATGCGCCGCAAATCCTCAATCCGGCGGAAGGCAGACCAGCGACCACGTCCATCTGCTTCGGCATCATCCGGTCCATAGGCCGGTTCGGTGTATCCGGGGACGTGTGCGCCGACGACATCGACATAACGCTGAAAATCCGCGTCGTAGAGTGCCTGTAAATAGAGGTCGTCACGGTGGGCGCGTGCGTTTTGGTCGCCCGTTGGTGAAAGTCCCGGCGAGATGATAATGGCTTGCGGATCAACTGCACGGATTTCATCGCTACAACGGCGCAAAAGCTCGACAAATTCGCCCGCGTTGGGTTCGCTCCCGCCCCATTCTCGCGAGAGGTTTGGCTCATTCCAGATTTGATAGGCGGAGATGCGTCCGGCATAGCGAGTGGCGACGGTACGACAGAAATTCGCCCAATTGTCCAGATTCTCCGCCGGAGCGTCCACATAAGCGTCACTTTCATTGTGCGGCGGCAAATTCGGGTGCGCCCAATCCGGTGCATCACTTAAGCGGGCGACCAGTTGTAAATTCCGCGCCTCGAGTTGGTCAAGGATGCGATCTGCATTTTCAAAGTGCCATTCGCCCTGATTTGGCTCGATGTCTTGCCATGCGAAGGTCTGCTTGATGTGCGTAAATGAAATCAGGCGCGTCCAATCCAGATGGGTGCCTGCAAAACCGGTATCCCACCAGATGAAGGTCTGCACGCCATAAGTCAGTGAGGTAAAGGGTGGATTTTCAATCGCGTCGGCTCTGAAGGGATCGCTGTTGTCGTCGCGGTTGGAAATCACAAAGGCGATGCCACCGATAACGACCAGAACAATCAAACCTGTGAGGAAGGCAAGCATTTTTGTCCGTGTGCTCGCCGTTTGGAGTTGGCTACGTACTTGTTTCAATGAATTCTAACCATCTGTTACCAATAAAGAGTGCGTATCATAGCATTGAAAAAATCGAATTTACAGGTGGTTAAGCAGGCGTTATCCCTACGTGTCAGGTCGGGCAGGAGGTGACTATGTCAGCGTTGGGAATAGTTTCCCGGAGTAACCGTTACGATAGTGTTATTATCTTCGCCATATGCAAGCTGGATTCCATCAGGACTCCAATCCACTGTAAAGTAGTCAAAGTCATTGACGTTGTTGGTCATAATAGTATCTAAATTCTGACCTGTAGCGGCATCCCAGATTTTTATTTCACCGCCATAAGAGGCGCTAGCGAGTTGATTGGTACTCGACCATGCTAATGACATGATCTGTACTTCATGTGCGGCAGGTATCCTTAGAATCTCGGTACTTGTATTGACATCCCAAACTGCAATATCGAAATCGAGATCTGGATTTGCGGCATACGACATATTCGGGACTTCAGCAATTGCCAACATAGAATTATCTGGACTCCATGCAATTGTAATTGCTGGATTTCCAGTCCCTATCGAATATAAATCAAACACTTGATTATAAGGAATTGCCAAAGATGGATCAAACAGGGCAACACCAACGAGAGCATTACTCACAGCCAATTCCTGGTTATTTCTCCAGTCAATGGTTCCACTGAGACCTACCGGATGTTGGTATAATCGTTGAAAGGTCTGTGCATCCCAAATCTGCACTAATCCGAAACCATCCGGTGCTGAGTCAAGAGAAGCCATGAATTGATTATTTGGACTCCAACTGACCGCAGTCAAGATATACTCAGGTTCAAGCAATTTCGCAATAAGGTTTCCACTAGTTACATCCCATATGCGAAGGTTCGTATCTGCGCTGGTTGCTATAATCTGTGTGCTTGTAGAATTCCAATCAACTGCATAAACATCCCCATTGGAACCTAGCAGTGTTCGAATTAGAACATGAGTCTGACTATCAAATATGCCTACAAAACCATCCTCTCCCACAGCTGCAATCATATTACCATCCGGACTCCATGCAACAGAAATTATTCCTATAGGGTCAATTTCTTGTGCATCGCTGTAATTTGGCAAGAGGAACAATGTGAACAGAAGTAATGCTGTGATGTGCTTAACCATATGAGTTTTCCTTGACCATGTTTTCACAGCGTTATTCTTCGCTTGAGCTTGCGTTCGTGGTGATGCCTATGTCTGATGTGGGAATAATCTCCCACAATGGGGTAGTCGTGTCGCGGGGAATTCCCGTATATGCGAGTTGTGAACCGTCCGGACTCCACTCCACATTTGTTACCTGACCGGAAAATTCTATTGTTGTTATAAGTTGCTCTCTCTGTGTATCCCATATCGTAACATTTCCATCAGCTCCACCAGTTGCCAAGTGTACACCATCGGGATGCCAATCCAGACTAAATACCGCTTCAGAATAATTTTGTGCAATAAAATCACTCAATAGTGTCCCATTTGTTTCATCCCAAATCTGAACTCTTCCAAATTGAGTTCCGCTTGCAATCAAGTGGTTGTTATAGTTAGATGCCACATCGATTATATAGGAACTTGCTATCCCAATACGTCCTAATCGATTCCCGCTCGTGTCAATTAAATCCATGCCACTTGCAAATCCGACAGCCAAATTCTCCCCATACCAATCGAAGTCGCTCACTTCAAATGATCCACCAGACGAGCGTGTTAACAGATTTTCACCTGTAGACGTATTCCAGATATATAAAGTCCCACCTTGTTGTGCTAATCCAGCCAACCGAGTATTGTCTGAATTCCAATTAATTGTATGAACTCTCCCATCTTCTTCGATATTAATTGTTCTTATAATGTCCCATGTAGTTGTGTTCCAGATATAAATGTGATTGTCTCCGGCAACAGCGGCTAAAAGATCACCCTCAGGACTCCAATCGACATCGTTGGCAAAAGAATCATTCGGAATTTGTAGCGTATGATTCAGACTTCCATCTAATCCATTTCGGATTTCAATAACACCGCTACGAAATCCAATAGCAAGATTCTGCCCGTCTGGACTCCACGATAAGCGTGTACCCCAATCCTCAACATCTTGACTGTAAACAGGCAAAAAGAAGCAAAGCAGTATCACGACCCCCACAAAAAATTTCATCATCAAGCATCACTCACAATTTAGACGAACATCTGGAAGTTACCATAAAAAAAGCGCACAGACACTACGGAGTCTATGCGCTTCGACGATGATTTTGCGTTGGCTATTACGCGATGAAGTGATAGCCGAGGATGATTTTGGCAACCGCACGGCTGACGTTCGGAACGAGATATTCCGGCGGTGATTCCCACGCGTTGCCCGTCATCAGCGCAACTTTAACGGCACGGAGCAGATCGTCTTTATCACCACCTGCGAGGATATTACTGCCTGCCTCGATGGTTTCTGCACGTTCGGTCACATCACGGATGGCGACGCTCGGCACGTTGAAAATCGCGCATTCTTCTTGCACCGTGCCACTATCGCTGATGACGCAATAGGCGGTTTTCTCTAGCTTGACGAAATCAAAGAACGGCAGGGGATCCAACAATTTGAGGTGGGTGTTATCAATATCAATGTTGAATTGTTCGATCTTGTTGCGGGTGCGCGGATGCACGCTGACGATCACCGGTTTATCATAGGTCTTGCCCACGGACTGCAAGCCATCAATCAACCCGCGTAGGCGCTCTTCTTCATCGACATTTTCTGCACGGTGCATCGTCACGAGGAAGAACTCGCCCTGAGTGACCCCCAATTGTGCCAGCACATCACTGCCGTCGATGCCGTCTTTATAATGATCCAATACCTCAAAAATGGGGTTGCCGGTCACGTAGATGCGGTGGCGTTCGATGCCTTCGCGCACAAGATTGTCCTTGCTCCGGTGCGTATAGGGCATGAGGATGTCGCTACTATGATCGACGATGCGACGGTTGATTTCTTCCGGCACTCGGTCATCATAACAGCGGTTACCGGCTTCCATATGAAACACCGGAATGCCCATGCGCTTGGCGATAATTGCGCCGAGTGCGCTGTTGGTATCTCCGAGCGCGAGAAAACGATCCGGTTTTTCCTCCCGTAAAACGCGCTCCGTGCCGACGAGAATCTGCCCGATTTGATCGGCAAACGACGCGGTACGCACTTGCAAATAATGATCGGCTTCGCGCACGTCGAGTTGCTGGAAGAACACATCGTTCAGGTTGAAGTCAAAGTTTTGTCCGGTATGGACGAGCACATGATCGCACAGGTCATCTAGCACATCAATGATGCGGCTGAGGCGGATAATTTCAGGTCGGGTTCCGAGTAATGTCAGGACTTTCATGAGAATTCGGTGCGGGGCAGAACGTCAGTGGCAATACACCAAAAGCAGACGGTCAAGATCAGCACGCACCATCGCTCCTTTATGGATTGTCGAATACAAAATGATGGGCATGATACCCGTCATGGGTGGCACAAACAGGCGATGAATTGGCAAATTAGGTTTCGCTGAGTGAGTTTACACGAGGGCAACTGCAAAGTAAAGTCGTCGCGGTGATGCACCGCACATGCTCGCTAAATTTGGTCTGGCAATTTTCGCCCGATACCATATCATAGCTTGGTATGCTCGATTCATTTCTCTACTTTCATCTTTAGGTTTCATGCGGATAAATGGCATTATGACAGCAGAAGATCACATGAAAAAACCGCTGGTGACGGTCATTACACCCACCTATAATCGGGCTGATCTGCTGGCAGAAACGATTGATAGTGTGCTGTCTCAAGATTATGCGAATATCGAATATCTTGTGCTGGACGATGGCTCTAAAGATGACACTGTGGAGTTACTCAAAACCTACGATGATCCGCGCCTAAAGTGGGAAAGCCACGCCAATATGGGGGAAGCCAACACGGTCAACAAAGCGTTTGAGATGGCGCGTGGCGAGTTTGTCATCGTGGTGAATTCAGATGATCCTATTTTGCCGGGCTTGCTGAGCGAATCCGTTACTTATTTGCTGGCACATCCTGACGTGTGGGTGACCTATCCTGATTGGGTAATGATTGACGATCAATCAAAATCCATTAAAACGATGACCGTGTATGAATATCCGTATGAAAATATGTTGCGCTATCATCATTGTCCGCCTGGTCCGGGTGCAATGTTCCGGCGCGATGCGTTGGATGCTGGCATTCGGCGTGACGGTCACTGGCGCTATGTGAGCGATTATGAATTCTGGCTCAAGGTCGGCTTACATGGTAGGCTGGCGCGGCTTCCAAAATCGCTGGCTACATGGCGCTCTCATGCAGGTGGTGCGAGTACTGCCTTTGCGAACACCTCTATGGCAGATGAGCATGTGAATGTGGTCAAAGCCTATTTTGAGCGTCCGGACGTTCCGGCAAAAGTCCAACAGGTCAAACGGGAGGCGATCTGTAATGCCTATTATATCGCCGCGATTATTTGTTTACCAAAGGAGCGTCATGCCGCCCGTGTGAATTTCTTGCGCTCGATTTTTACGATGCCCTTCGCGCCCATCAAATATCCCATGTTTCAGCGTAATTGGCGCATGATGTTGCGGATTATGTTGTTACCCCGCTGGTTAGAAACGCAATTGCGACGGTTTAAGAAAATCCTAAAAAGGCAGACCGCATGAAGAAAATACTGTTCGTGGGCATGGCGCAAAGCGTCCATCTACAACGTTGGATATCTCAATTGGAAGGTCAAGATTGGGAGATTCACTTGTTTCCAAGCATCGATGACGGGCTGATTCATACGGGGTTTCGCCATATTACCGTCTATCATTCTATTTTTACGCCACAACCGGATATTGATAGCTCAGTTAAGGAACGTGGGTTACGCATCGGTATTCCGGGGCAACGCACACCGAAGGGTTCGCCATTCTGGTTTTTGTCTCGTCTGTTGAATGTGATTCGATCACGCCTGAACCCGAATTATCGCCAGGATGATCTGCGCCGGATTATCAAGCGAATTCAACCGGATATTGTGCATTCAGTGGAGTTTCAACAGGCGGGATATATAACTTTAAAGATCAAAAAACAATTGGGCGATCAATTCCCGACATGGATCGCTACCAATTACGGGAGTGACATTTACCTCTTCGGACGATTAGCAGAACATCGTGAAAGAATTCGGGAAATTCTGGAATTGTGTGATTATTATGATTGCGAGTGTGAACGGGACGTGACCATTGCACAGGAAATGGGATTACGCGGTGAGGTGATTCGCCCGGTGTTTCCCAATTCAGGAGGCTTTAATATGGAGGAGTTTGACGAATCTTCCCGTCAAGAACCCGTATCCTCACGCAAGCAGATCATTTTGAAGGGGTATCAACACTTTGCCGGACGTGCATTGGTTGCATTGCAGGCATTTGCGCGCTGTGTGGATATTTTGCAAGACTATACCATTGTCATTTATTCCGCCCATCCCGATGTACAGATCGCCGCTGAATTATTAGAACAGGACACGGGACTCAAGATCAAACTTTTGCCGCCGGCTTCTCATGAAGATATTTTGCGCGAGTTTGGTAAGTCACGGATTTACATCGGTCTAAGTATTTCTGACGCGATCAGTACCTCCATGCTGGAGGCAATGACGATGGGCGCTTTTCCGATCCAATCGAATACCGCTTGCGCTGATGAGTGGGTGACTGATGGTGAAACCGCGCTGATTATCCCGCCAGAAGATGTCGATGTACTCGTAAACGCAATACGCACCGCGCTGGATGATGATGCGCTTGTAGATAACGCGGCTAAAATCAACCTCCAAACAGCCCGTGATCGGTTGGATAACGTCAACATCAGACCACAAATTGTTGATATTTATCGTAAAATTTTGGGCTAGGCTAAGGATCAACCATGGGAGCTAATCAGCCCTTAATCACCGTTATCACACCGACCTATAATCGGGCAGATCTGCTGGCAGAAACGATTGATAGTGTGCTGTCTCAGGATTATGAAAACTTTGAGTATTTGGTTTTGGATGATGGTTCAACGGATAATACGGTTGAATTACTCAAACGCTATGATGACCCGCGCCTAAAGTGGGAAAGCCACGCTAATATGGGCGAAGCCCGTACTGTGAACAAGGGTTTGGATATGGCACAGGGTGATTTCATCCTTGTGGTCAATTCAGATGATCCCATTTTCCCGGGTTTGATCAGAGAATCAGTGAATTATTTGCTGGCGCATCCTGATGTATGGGTGACCTATCCTGATTGGATGATGATTGACGATCATTCGCAACCCATCGAAGCCAGGACCGTGTTTGAGTATCCGTATGAAAATATGTTGCGCTATCATCATTGCCCGCTTCAATCCGGTGCAATTTTTCGGCGTAACATTCTAGATTTCAATATTCGTAGAAATACACGCTGGCGTTTTGTCAGTGATTATGAATTTTGGCTTAACGTTGGCTTGCATGGGAAAATGGTCAGGTTACCTCAGGTATTAGCCACGTGGCGGTCTCATACAGGGGGTGCGAGTTCCGCTTATGCCAATAGGTCTATGGCAGAAGAGCATGTTGATGTGGTAAAGGATTACTTTCAACGTACTGACATCCCATCTTATGTAAGAGAAGTCAAACGAGAGGCAATTTGTAATGCTTATTATGTAGGTGGAATAATCTGCTTATTGAACGAGCGCCACATAGCACGACTTTATTTCCTTAAATCTATACTCGTAATGCCCTTTGCCCCGCTTCAGTATCCCGTGTTCCGGCGGAATTGGATGATGATGTTACGGGTTATCTTACTGCCTAAGTGGTTAGAGACCCAGCTAAGGCGTTTGAAGAAAACAATCAAAAGGCAGAAAGCATGAAGAAAATTTTATTTGTAGGTATGGCGCAAAGTGTCCATCTGCAACGCTGGATTTCTCAGATTGAAGATCAGGGTTGGGAGATTCATTTATTCCCAAGCATGGATATAGGCTTTGTGCATCCCAACATGCGGCATGTCATAGTTCACCATTCAATTTATGCGCCACAGCCAGATCTTCATGAAAGTGTAAAAGAACGCGGTTTACGTATTGGTATTCCCTTCGTGCGCCAGCGGTTGTCACGCACATTTCGCCTCATCTCACGGGGTTTAACTATTTTTCGTTCTCACATCTCTCCAGTTTATCGTGTTAATGCTCTTGAACGTGTCATTAAGAGGGTTAAACCAGATGTTGTTCATGCGGTGGAATTTCAACACGGCGCTTATCTTGCGTTGCAGGTTAAAGAAAGAATGGGCGATCAATTCCCGCCTTGGATGGTGACCAATTACGGTAATGATATTTTCCTTTTCGGTCGTTTAGCAGAACATCAGGCAAGGGTAAAAGCTGTTCTCGAACACTGTGATTATTATACGAGTGAGTGTGAACGTGATGTAGATCTAGCGCGAACAATGGGGTTGCAAGGCAAAGTTATGCCTGTAGTGCCCAATGTTGGAGGTGTTGATCAAGCATACCTATCAACTATTCCGCGGGTTGATCCACCTTCTATCAGGCGACAGATTATGTTGAAAGGGTATCAGCATTTTTCTGGTAGGGCACTTAATGGTTTGCAAGCAATAAGACAATGCGCAGATATCTTACATGATTATCACTTCTTAATTTATTCGGCTTCTCATGATGTAAAAGTTGCAGTTGAATTATGCCGGCAAGATACGGGATTACAGATTGAGCTAATGCCCACTTTATCTCATCAAGAAATGTTAGAGCAATTCGGTAAATCTCGTATATATATGGGATTGAGTATTTCTGATGGGATCAGCATATCTTCGTTAGATGCGCTCGTTATGGGTGCACTACCTATTCAGTCGTTTACGGCGTGTTCCGATGAATGGTTGGAGAATGGAATTTCTGGCTTGATAGTCCCTCCAGAAGATGTGAATGCAATTGCTGAAGCGCTTCGTCACGCGGTTGAGGATGATGCATTTGTGGACCATGCCGCTGAAATTAATAAGCAAACAACCCTTGTTCGGCTCAATAAAGAAGAAATTCAAACAAAAATCGTTGGTATGTATCAGCAAGTTTTCGATGAGACTCAGCACGAATGATAGATTTCTTTTTAGGTATTACTTCGGTTACTTAAATGATAAACTGATTCTAATGAAGACTGTTGTACGCTCTGGAAATATGGTATGTTGTTGCATCTTGAGCCAATTTACCGAAATTTACGCCCGCTCTAAAATCATACAAATGGTTGAAGCAGGGTAGGTTTAACACGCAATCAAAGGATCAAACACCATGAGAATGGGTACAATTATCAATCGCATTATTAACCCTCTGGGATTTCAGTTGAATCGCATTGTGCCGAGCGCAGGACCACCGCCTGTTGTTGCGAAGATTCTCTATAAGTTGACAGTGGAAGAACTCCATGATTGTCTGGTGCAGTTTAAATTCACTGATCTTCCAGAGACACCGGGGCGATTGGACGCATTGCTCAACCTGCAAGGCACAACCATTAGCGAGGCGATGTGGATTTTAAACGGCTTACACAAATCGCTTTCGCTGGAAGGGGATGTGTGTGAATTTGGCATCGCACACGGCGCGACTTCTGCGCTTCTCGCCAACGAGATTCGTAATACAGATAAAAATTTGTGGCTGTTTGATTCATTTGAAGGCTTACCCGCGCCCACCGAAAAAGACAAACTCATTGATGACATTGAGGGTTTGGGGTCGATGGAAGCCTATGAAGGGGTCTATAGCTACGATCAGAATTGGGTACTCGGTAAGTTAAAGGCGATCAACTTCCCGCGCATTCGCACTAAAATCGTGCCGGGGTTCATTGAGCAATCCATCAAAACAGCGACCTTGCCGGAAAAAGTGTGCTTCGCCTATATCGATTTCGATTTTTATGAGCCGATTCTTGTGGGGTTAGATTATCTGGCAGAGGCATTAACGCCCGGAGGTTGCGTGGTTGTTGATGATTACGGCTATTTCTCTGATGGAGCACAAGCCGCCGTCGATGAATTTGTCGCGAGCCACAAAGACACATTCACGTTAGAAATCCCACCGAAATGGGCGCGTCACTTCGCCGTCCTCAGAAAAAACGCCTGATTTTTAAGACAATAATCGGGAGGGTAGGTCGCCGTAACTTGGATCGACAGCCCTCCTTTTTGTTTAGCACTTGCTCTACCCCGTTTATCTTCACCACGATGCGCCAAATTAATTCTTGCGCGGTGAAAGCCGCCGTCCAATCCGCTTCAACATCGCACCCAAGCCTCGCGTCTTTAATGTATCTAGCGCGATTAACGCCATCGCACGGTAATTGTTTGCCCATGTGATAAGTCTATGAACACGATAACTCCCGCCATAACGCGCAGAAATCAGCCGATGTTCCTGTTGGATTTTGTCTTGATGTGCTTGCCGTGAAGTTTGCGCGGAATGCAAGCGGATAGTCCCGATGAATCGCTTGACATAGCCGATCTGGTCGGTGGATTCAAACACACGAATCAACCAATCCCAATCGCCCGTATAGTGCAAGGATGAATCGAAGCCAATCGTATGGTCGCGCAGAAATTGGCGTTTTACGAACAGCGAGCAATGCTGAGCGTAGACGACATGCTTGATGAGCCATGTAGAGGGTGACCACGTCAGGGCAATATCGGGTTGTGGCTCGTTTATATGGTTGATGTAAGCGGTTTTTCCATACGCAAAGTCATAATGGGGATGCTGTGTTAGATAGTCGGCGAGGTCTTGCAATACAGCGTTATCATAGAGGCGGTCATCGGCGGAAATGACGAGCACATACGTTCCCTGTGCCGCTTCGATTGCCTCATTTTGTGACTCGTATTGCCCTTTGTTTTCGCGTGTCCACCAATGAATGCGCGGGTCTGTATCGGCATAGCGTTTAATAACCCTGACCGTCGCGCCGTCATCCGTGGAGCCATCATCAACGATGATATGTTCATAATTCTCGTAAGTTTGTGCTTGCACGCTATCAATTAAGTCTGTTAGATAGCGTGCACCGTTGTACACTGGCGTGATGATGGAAAAAAGTGGGATCGCCCCACTCATTATGCCTTCTCTCCCATTTGATGCTCGGTGATGTATTCATGGAGTAAACTACGCAAATCTTCAGCGTTCAGGCTGGTGTTTGCAGATGAATATTCGCCTTCGATGGCGGGCTTATCCAGCGGTTCGTCGATCAATTCCGGTAACATCGGGCGGATCACATAATAACCGTCGCGTTCGGTGGTGCGATAGGCTTCTTCATCAGAGAGCAGACTTTCGTGAATTTTCTCGCCCGGACGAATGCCTGTGACCTTAATTTCAATATTGCGCCCATTGATGAGCGCCGTCGCTAGATCAGTGATGAGCGCGGCGGGAACCTGCGGGATATAGGTTTCGCCACGTTTTGCAGAATTGATGGCGGCGAAGACTGTATCCACCGCTTTATCCAGACTGAGCAAGAAACGCGTCATCGTGGGATCAGTAATCGTCACCGGTCCACCATTGGCGATTTGATCGAGAAACAGCGGAACGACAGACCCGCGTGAGGCGATCACATTACCATAACGCACGGCGACCAGACGGGTATCGCTCTGCATGTTGCCTTCAATGATGATGCGCTCCATGATGGCTTTCGTCATGCCCATCACGTTGATCGGCTTGCAGGCTTTGTCTGTGGAAAGCGTGACGACTGTTTCTACGTTGGTTTCGTTCGATTGAATGGCATCCACCAGATTCTGTGCGCCGAGTACGTTGGTCTGTACTGCCTGACCGGGGAAGTATTCACAGGTCGGGACTTGCTTTAGCGCCGCGGCGTGTATGACGACATCTGCCTCACGGACTGCCGCCAATACAGAGCGCCCGTCGCGGATGTCACCGATGCGAAAACGCAGTAAGCGCTTAAAATTATCGAAGATGGTTTCGTCCGTCGCCGCTTCACGGTTGATGTAGGACAAGCGCATGTAATGTTGTTTGGCTTCATCACGCGAGAATACAGTGATGCTTTTGGGTTGTCCCATTTCACCGGAAAGCAGGCGCTTAACCACCACCTGTCCGAAAGAACCGGTCCCGCCTGTTACCAGAATACGTTTATTTTCTAAGGGTAATGCCATCGTCGTTTACCTATGTTTTCCATTCGTCATAAGGGGTGGTGTCGTCTGCCATTGTTTGGATCATCGTTTGCCATGCGGGGGGAGTATACCCCGTTGCCTGACGAAAGCGACTGCTATCAAGGCTACGATCAATTTTTACCGACTCATCGGCTTCGATCTCAATAGTTGCATCAAAAGCGGTGTTCACCAGCTTAAGCAACTCATATTTGTTGATGGGATCAGACGATACCTGATACAAGCCACTTAAATCAGGGTGATCGTCAAGAAGTGTGCTGATTATTTTTGCCATTTCCAACGTCGTGAAGCCGGTATAAATGGCGTTTGAAAAGCCACGCACCGCGCCTTTTTGCCCGCGATTGCTTAAAAACCATTCCACCAGACCACTTGCCGTCGACAGTTCGCGCCCGATGATGGATGTTCTGAGCGTCAGCGCGCCCGGTGCATCGACTTCGCCGAGGTGCTTGCTACGTCCATAGAGGTCTTCTGCGTTGGCGGGCATGTCTTCACTATACATGGAACCGCGCCCGTTAAACACACAATCCGTACTGATATGAATGAGGCGACTATCGCTTGCCTGACTCAGTTGGGCGAGTTGATGCGGAAAAAGTGAATTGATCTTAATGCTGATGATCGGATTTTTGGCGGTTTTGAGTTGCTTGATGATGCCAATGCAATTGATAATCACGTCCGGTTTGACCTGTGCGACAGCGCCAATCACCGTGTCAAAATTATCTGCATCCACACCACCGATAATGCGGTCGGTATCAAACAGCCCGAAACGCCGATAGATCGACGGGTTGCTCCGTGCGGTTGCATACACCTCATAGCGGGGCGCAAATTGCTGATAGAGCTTATGACCCAGCATACCGGCGACACCCAGAATTAAGACCCGCATTCCTCTTCCTTTGTTTGTTGCACAGAAGATCATGACCGCGTTTGATAAACGGGAATTTTCTGGCAATTCTTCGCACATCTGCCACGTAGGATACAGTTCGCTTTCAGGATTTTCAAGTGTAAGGACATCCACCCGATCTCGTGTTGTCGGCATTACACATGACGCTTTAGCGCACATTCAGGAAACGATGGGGCGAGGGTGTAAAACATAAACCATTTTGGAATTGCTCATGCTATTCTCAAGTAATGTGTGATATACTGCCTGAAGTACATGCTTCAGTCGTACAGGCTTGAGACGATATTCGCCTTTAATTCCTCCGGCGTTAAATGCCCCTATCACACTCGCGGTAAATTGAATTGCATGTACAATTCGCTTTTTATCCATATTGAGGCTACATGCAATTTCAAGACTTGAAGCTAGTTGATCCTTTGTTACGCGCGCTTAGTGCTGAAGGATACACAGAACCAACACCTATTCAGGAACAAGCTATTCCCCACGCTTTAGAGGGGAAAGATTTAATCGGTTGCGCCCAAACCGGCACGGGTAAAACCGCCGGCTTCGCGTTGCCCATCATTCAACGTCTTATCGCCAATGGCGGTAATCGCAAATATCGTGCCATTCGCGCCCTGATTCTGTCCCCAACCCGTGAACTCGCTTCACAAATTGGCGATAGTTTCCATGCGTATGGGCGTTACACTGACCTTAAGCACACCGTTGTCTTCGGTGGCGTAGGGCAACATTCACAGGTTAAAGCCATCAAGCGCGGCGTAGACATTCTGGTGGCAACACCGGGGCGTTTGCTCGACTTGATGAATCAGGGTGTTATTCGCCTTGATCGCTTAGAGATTTTCGTGCTGGACGAAGCAGATCGTATGCTGGACATGGGGTTCATCCATGATGTGCGCCGTGTGCTCAAAGTTCTGCCGACAAACCGTCAAACCATGTTATTTTCCGCCACCATGCCGCAGGACATTCAAGACCTTGCGGATACCATGTTGACCAATCCGGTTAAGGTAGAAGTGACCCCGCAAGCAACCACTGTTGATAAGATCACACAGTCGGTTTACTATGTGGAAAAGCAGGACAAACGTGCTCTGCTGGAACATCTGCTACTGGATGACAATGGCATCAAACGTGTGCTGGTGTTCACCCGTACCAAGCACGGTGCAAACCGTCTGGCGGAACAACTGGAACGCGCCAAGATCAAATCCGAAGCCATTCACGGCAATAAGTCACAGACCGCACGCGAACGCGCCCTGAGCGCCTTCAAATCCGGTAAGGTGCGTGTGCTGGTGGCAACAGACATTGCTTCACGTGGTATTGATGTCGATGATGTAACACACGTCATCAACTTTGATCTGCCGAACGAACCGGAATCCTACGTACATCGTATCGGGCGTACTGCCCGTGCAGGTGCGGAAGGTATCGCCTATTCTTTCTGTGATGTCGATGAACGTAAATTCCTGAAAGACATTGAAAAGCTCATTCGTTTGAATGTGCCGGTTGTGGAAGAGCATCCTTATGTCTCTACCATTCCGATGTCGGTCAAGGGGTCGGGTGGTGGTAATAACCGCCGCAATTCTGGCTCCCGCGGGAATCGTCGTAACTTCGGACGCAACAGCAATGGGGGTGGTGGTGAAAACCGCAACCGTCAGCAACGTAGCGCCGGTGGACGTAAGAATAATTCTGGACGCAACAGTGAAGGACGCAGTAGCGAACATGATCGCTCACGTTCTGCACAGGGCAACAGCGGAAAGAACTAAACTTTCGCTAAAGCCAAACCAATCGTAACACTTCTAAGGACGTACCTGTAATGGTGCGTTCTTTTTTTTGTTGATAGTCATGCAATCGTCAGGGAAGCGTCAGGTTCGCATCACCTTCCGCTGATCTAATTCTTATATTTGGGCGTTACAATTATGAAACAAAACTTGTAACATAACCTATAAGGAGTGGATCATGAGACGCTTATCACTCATTCCCGCGCTACTGTTGCTATCTGCCCTCCTCTTTACCCTTGGTGGACAGACCACACAAGCGCAACAAAACGCACAATGGAAATTAGAGTTTTTCAGTAATCCTTATCTCACCGGAGATGTGGTGCTGGAACAACGGACGCAATCACTCGGCATTGATTGGGGTGCAGGGTCGCCGGGGACGGGCGTACCATCCGATAACTTTTCCGCCCGTATTTCGACGGATATTTTTCTGACCGCGGGCACATATCGCTTTTACATGCTGGCGGATGATGGCGCACATCTGTATGTGGACTTTCAATCCTATATCAATACTTTTGAAGACCCGCGTCCGGGTGAAGTCCTGACCGCCGATGTAACCGTGCCGACGGGCGTTACCCACATTCAGATTGACTATCGTGAATTTGACTATAACGCCTATATCTACGTGGATTGGCGCAACCTTGCCGATAATCCAACCGGACCGACATTCCCTGTGCCGACACGGCAACCTGTCGCCACGACGGGCTGGACGGCGGAATATTACACCAATAACAACCTTTTCGGCTCACCGACTGCGATTCTGACTGAAACCATTCCCCGTTATGATTGGGGTACAGGCTCACCATTGCCCACCATGCCTGCTGATAATTTCTCTGCACGCTGGAGCAGTGTCCAATTTTTGGAAGCCGGTACCTATGAATTCAATGCCCGCGCTGATGATGGTATCCGCGTAACGATTGATGGCATCCGCTATGTTGATGCGTGGGGTCCGGCGACCAATCAGAGCTATGCACGGCAGTTGACCCTGTTGCAGGGCAGTCACAATTTCATCATCGAATACTATGAGGCGCAGGGTGTGGCATTCGTTGATTTTTCGCTGGATCGCATCAACACATCCACCGATCCGGTAACGCCTGCGCCAACCACGGGAGCATATCTGATTGTTGATACGGGACGCTTAAACGTGCGTGATCAGCCTAATCCAATAACTGGTAATCAGTTAACGCGTATCAGCGATGGCGAAAATTATACCATCGTGGGGCGAAATGCCGATACAACATGGTGGCAGATTAACGTCAACGGGTTGATCGGCTGGGTGAGCGCCAATTATGTGGACGCTTTCAACGTGCAAAATGTGCCGATCACCGATGGTACCGCCGTGACCAGTCCGCCGCCTTCAACGGGAGTTTCTGTGACGGCGGTGGCAAACCTGAACATTCGCGCCGCACCGGGCATCCGTAACGCGCTGATCGGGCGCATCCCCGGCACATCCTCAGCGTCGGCATTAGGGCGTAATCAGAATGCCTCGTGGGTACAGGTGAATTACAACGGGATAGTCGGTTGGGTGAGTTCCGCGTATGTACGCTTCCCATCAGGCACGTCCATCAGCAACTTGCCGATCACCGGCTAATATCAGCACGATTCACTATAACTAGAAACAGGACGACACCTATCGTCCTGTTTTTGTGTCTGTATACCGGATTTCACTTTACACATTTCACTTTGCACTTGGAAGTCCCTTCAACTTGTGGTTAAATTTCCTGAAACGAAATGAAAGAATCGACTCGCAAATGGCAATTGATTACATCATCGGCTACGACTGTATTCCCAAACAAACCCTCACACCGGAAGGCATTCTGGAACGCTTAAAAGGCGAACAACGCGCCCTCAAGATCATCGACCTGTTCCGCAAAAATGGGGATGACCGCCCACCGAGCCAGATGGGGTTTGAATTTACGCGCAACACACCGGAAGGCGTAGAAGAAACGCAGGTCATTGTGGTGCAGGAGTTGCTGGACGAAGCGGCAGAATTACATCCGCTAGAAGCGCATTGTCTGGGCTGTCCGGCGAATCGCACCGGAGAACGCTTCGGTTGTATGGGCTTCATCGAGTATCCAATTTCACGACAGGCGGAAAGCTGGCTATTAGACCGTCTGCCTGTGCCGGATGAACCGCTTATCTGGTTACTGTTGAAGCAGGGCGTGCAGGAATTTCAATATGATGGTGGCACAGTGAAGCGGTTACGTGCAGATAGTGATGCCTATTTTGAGGAACGCATGGTGCTATCGCGTCGTCTGGGCGAATTTAGCATCGACGCGAATCAGCTTTTTGAGATGATCTTCGCGGTGGGCAATATTCAACCGAATCACGCCGCGTTATTGTTGCTGTTCATGGGGGCGATTAACCGCGATCTTGAAGCCGACACGATTATGCACATTACGCCGCCACCGCCGGACGTAAACACGCGCTTCCCGTTCATCCTCACCGATGAAGACGGCGACGACAAAACGATCCTTGAGTTGAAGGCATTTTTCCGCGCTATGTATATGGCATGGTCGCTCAATGTGCCGCTTAAGTTGGATGTATAAGTCATGGATGTTATCAGTTTAAACATTGGCAAACGACAGGCGATCAAGGCGAAATCGGGTACAACTGGTATCTATAAACGACCATTATCTACATCCGTAATCATTAACGAACAGGGCGTAGAAGGGGATGTGATTGTAGATGTAGAGCATCATGGTGGCGTTGATCAGGCAGTTTATATTTATGGAATGCCAGATTATGAATGGTGGTCAGCGGAACTTAAGCGGGACTTACAGCCCGGTACATTCGGGGAAAATATCACTATTTCCGAACTGGAAAGCGCGACACTATACGTCGGAGATCAACTTCAACTTGGGACAGTCATACTAGAAGTGACCACCTCACGTATCCCATGTGTGACATTGGCAGAGCGGATGCAGGATGCTCAATTTGTCAAAAAATTTACAAATGCAAGACGATATGGTGCGTATTGTCGCGTACTTCAAGCGGGGCAGGTTCAAATTGGGGATGCGGTATCGCTCATTCCATATGCAGGTGAGAAAGTCGGCATCAATGAATTGGCAGATGCCTTTATGAGAGGTGGTCTCTCGCAGGAGCAGTTGCATCGTCTTTTAAGTGTGCCGCTCGCCATCCGAGCGCGAATTCATCACGAAAGTAAGTTGAATCCCGATCCAAAAAAATAAAAACCCTTTATCACACTCGATAAAGGGTTTCGTATGTAAAAAGTTGTTTTATTACGGCGTTACGGTACCGCGCAGGGTCGCCTGCACTTCTCCGTCTTCATCCGCCAATACGATCACATCCCCTGCTTCACCGAACACGGCTTGGTCGAGTCCCCAATGAAGCACGACGGGCGTATTTTGCCCTGCGCGTGTGTTGATTGTCAACGACGCATTGCTGAACAAACGGCGTTCGTCAGGGAAAATGAAGGTGTTGCCATCACCATCGCTTAACGTCCAACCACTGAGATTTAGCGTGTTGCCGAGGTTACGGATGACGACTGCTTCGGTGGTGATGTCTCCCGCGCCCGTGATATTGGTGATTTCGACCTGTGCGTTGATCGCTGTCGGAGCGAGTGTGACCGTCGCTGTGAGTGCAGGCGATGCTCCGCCACCTGCTTCTTCGGTAGCTTCGCCGTCCGCTGGTTCCGTCGCTTCGGCATCTTCATCACCGACGATGAGTACCTGTGCTTCTGCCTCATCAATCAGTTCGCAACCCGGAAGCGGAACAATCAACTGATCGCCGATTTGCAGGAGCGTAGCGGATTCTTCGTCCAGCCCATTGACCGCTAGCAGAGCAAACACATCCGCGCCGAAATCTGCCGCAATTGAGCCGGGGAATTCGCCTTCTGCGATGATATGCAAAAGACAATTCGGTGGCAACGCGGCAGATGCCTGCTGAATATCAGGATTTTCTGCCAGCACAGTCGGGTCTAAGGTGGGGGCGTTCGCCACTGCTGGATTGGTCTCCAGAATGTCAAGCGGAATATCCACCTGAGTGCCACTGACTGCGGCTTGATTCTGTGCGGCGTTCGGGTCAAATGTTGCTGTAATGATAATTACTGGTTGCGTGTAGTTCGGGTCAGGTGTGGTGGTCACAGGAACGCGAAACGGAACTTGCCGTTCGATGGTTTGCGTTCCACCCGGATTGAGCGAGATGACAGCAAACGCCACGCCCGCCGTAATAAGCACATTGAGAATGACAAATAGCACTAATCCACGACGTTGCATATGCCCGTCCTTATCTTAAGTTGGTTAATCGTTACCTTATAGGAATGGACTATAGCACACGCACGTTTGCGGGGCAATCTGCGGTGGGTATGCGTTAGGTTAGGATGTGTCACTTTCGTTGATTGGGGCGTAATCATTAATCGTATTGTCGGGCTAATATGGAACCAATCAAGCATATCTTCAGGTAGAATTAAACAATGACGGTTACACTAAGAGATAAACATTTTCCAAATTAGACGATCAATCACTTAAACGGAGACAAATTATGCAAATCGGCATTATGATCGAAGGTCAGGACGGGTTAAATTGGGAACGATGGAAGCGCCTGCTGAGTGCGGTGGAGGATTTGGGATTTCAATGTTTGTTCCGCTCGGATCATTATACCAATCCGACAGGCTCAGATAAGGACTCGCTTGAATTGTGGGTATCGTTGACATATGCCGCCAGCCACACCAAGCGTATCGAATTCGGTCCGATGGTCGCGCCCGTCACGTTCCGTCAACCAGCGATGACCGTGCGTATGGCTTCTCAGGTTGATGATCTGAGCGAGGGACGGTTGGTATTGGGGTTGGGTGCAGGTTGGCAAGAACGCGAACACACCAAGTTCGGCATCCCATTTTATGATTTCCCGACGCGCTACGAAATGTTCGAGGATGCGCTGGAAATCACCATGCGCTTGCTGATGAGTGACGGCGCGGTGAGTTACGACGGTAAGCACTTCCAGCTGGATGACGCGATTCTGCTTCCGCGTCCGTCGCGTCCGGGGGGACCGCCCGTGTTGATCGGCGGCAATGGACCGAAGAAAACCCTGCCGCTCGTCGCCAAATATGCGGATGAATGGAACGCAGTTTTCCTTGATCTGGAAACACTCAAGGAACGTAACGCCTTGCTGGATGATCTGTTGAAGCAAAACGGACGCGATGCCAGTGAGATGCGCCGTTCGATGATGACAGGGACGGTCTTCGCCAGAGATGACGCAGAATTCCAGTCGATGCTCAAATCCCGTAGCGAAGCCGCCGGAAAAGAAATCACGGTTAAGGACTTTGAAGCACGCGGAATCATTTACGGTACGCCCTCCATGTTTGTGGATCAACTGAATAAGGTCGCTGAACTCGGTTTAGACCGCATCATGCTCCAATGGGGCGATCAGGACGACATTGACGGCTTGGAAATCCTCGCGCGGGATGTTCTACCCCATTTTCATAAGTAAACTTCTATTTTCTCAACATTACCAAAAATGTCGCAAATATAGCCTTTTGCGACATTTTTATATACAAACGTCAATACTTACCCCGCTTATATTCGTTTAGAATCAATTTAATGTTACTAACGACATAGGGAAAAATTGATGACAACACAATTAGAATTTATTGGACATCAGCGTGTGCGTTCAAGTTTCTTTGAGCGAGAGAACACATGGACGATAAACTTGCGTGGTCAAATGCGGACAATTTCCGCCGAACTTAGCGGATTAAATGGTAAACTTCATGTCTATGTGGATAGACAGTTGGTTTATGAAACGCCATGGACAAAATTATTTCGATTTTCCCATGATTTCATGATTGATGGCGTTCCTTCTAGCATCCTCTATTATTTAGAAGATGACTACACTGTTCCACATATGTATCTGATTGTCGATCATATCAACGTTGAAACAGGGCGGAATGTAGGCAAAACCACATTGCCGATCTGGTCGTGGATATTTGCGATGATGTGTTTCATTATCCCTATCATGACAATTGGTGGCGCTATTCCGGCGCTGATTGGTGGACTTGGTGGGATATTTTCGCTTGCAACCGCAAACCGCCGCGCCGAATCCGAATGGGTAAGGGTGGTGAAAATCATAGGAATCGTCATCGTTACGTGGGTGGTATTTATTATGTTCATTTATACGTTTAGTCCCGATGCACGCGAGGCGTTTGCGCTCGGTTTTCGTGAAGGCGTTGAATCAGGCTTGCGATAGCCATCAGTAATGATTCTGCAAGCAGATGGGCGGCATCATAATTGTCGTCCATTTTACCCTCATTGAGCATCTGATCTTCCCCCGTTTTCAAAATCGTCAGCAAGGCGTAGGATAGTCTCTCTCGCATTAACACCCATATTGCGCTAAATTATCTGGTCATTAATACACGGATAAAATGGAGAACACTTTATGCGACTATCAAAATCAGCGAGCGGCTTATTTATGCTCCTGTGTTTCCTATTGGCGGCATGTACCCTGCCGACTTCCGACAGCGACGATACGCCGGAAATTACGGGTGCGCCGATTGTCACGATTGCCTCACCGCTCCCAAATGCCTCCTACGCGGAAGGGGTTTCGGTGATTATTCAAGCGTCTATCAGCAATGCCGGGGCGGACATCAACCGCGTGGAGATTTCTGTGGATAACACCGTTATCGCCACCAAAACCGACCCGAACCCGACAGGCGCGCTGACTTTTAGTGTGACTCAATCGTGGTCAGCGGAAGTTGATAGTCAGCATAGTATTGCGGTGACGGCGTTCCGTGAAGACGGCACAGCCAGCACCCCGGCGACGGTTATCGTCAATGTGGTTGATCCGACGACGCTCTCTGGCGGTGATGATGATACCGACACGACCACAGATGGCGGGTCTTCACAGCAGGCGAGTGGTGGCGATACCACGACAAATAATACCAACACGAATACGACCGGAAATGCGACCAATACCGCCGCGCCCACCAACACCGCCGCACCGACCAATACCGCCGCACCGACGCAGGTCCCTGCGACAGAAGCGCCCACCGTGCCAACTGCACGCTTCACGACGGGCATTAATGTCCGTAGCGGTCCCGGCACCAATTTCGAGCCACCTATCGGCAACTTCGCCGCCAATGACACCACAGAAATTCTGGCGCTGAATACCAATGGCACATGGTATAGAGTGCGCTTCCGTGGCACGGATGGTTGGGTTTTCGCGCAATTGGTTGAGGTCGAAGGTGACATTAGCAGTTTACCGCGTGAAGTGGGTCCGGCGACACCTGTACCGCCGCCTACTGTCGTTCCAACACCTGTCGTTCCACCAACTGCTGTTGGAGCATCGAATCTGGCATTTGCCAATCAATCTGTATCAAGCGCCGTCCCGCCCGTCTGCGGTGTACAATTCACGATTACAGTCACCGTGACCAACAACGGCACTGTGCAATCCGGTGAGGCGCGTGTACTCGTTGAAGATGTCCACACGGCATCTGGTACGGTACGAGCCACCTATGATGGCGGTTTGTTGCCAACGGGCGGTCTTGCCCCCGGTCAGAGTCATACGATTGTCGCGCCGTTGACCGTTTCAGCTAATTATGACGAACCCCACTTTATCCGGATCAAACTTGATCCCAATAATCAGGTGACGGAAAGCAACGAAACCGATAATGAACAGCAATTGCCGTATACGTTACAACGGGGTGGTTGCTAGCACAGACTGCATAAATTCGGGATTCATGTAAAATAGATGGAGAAGCCTGCATGAATGGGCTTCTCCATTTTTATTAGCGATATTACGGATGACGATGTTTCTGGAAACGATTCAGCAATCCCCTACAGCGCTCGTGCTGGCAATACTTCAGCAGGATTTACCGGCAGGGTTGCGTATTTTACGACAGGCACAGCTTCAGCATAATCAATGGCGCGTTCAGTTTCGCATCATCGGGGAGAGTCACGCCATTACGCTTAGTTATCAGCATGAAGTTGTTTTTCATGAAGTGCTCGCCTGTGTGGAGGTGTCACCGGAGCACTGCACGCATTATCAGCCTTTTCGCACCCTGCAAGACCATCACTATACACAAACAGTCGTTCCGCAACGCCAGTATAGCGTACAGATCAATTTCGACCCGAACCCTGCATGGCGCATAGCGGAAGACAGCGATCCAATGATTGAATTTGCCTTTCCCAATGTCGGCACGCTTACGCCTGTCACGCGCATCCATTGGCGCATGGAAAATCAGAGGCTGACGTGGTGGACGCTCCACACCTATCCGCACGCGGGCGATGTGACCTATGTGCACAGTCGTTCGCAGGTCAATTTAGAAGATGTGGGCAACGGCTAATGTGTGGCAAGAGGGCAACTTACTACGTTTTATTGTGCAGATGCTAAAATTGCGTACAATCAAGCATATAGATAAACACTTTCAAAAACCGGAGGGACTTCCATGTTAGAATCTATTCTCGCCGCGATTGCCTGGACAACACTGGCGATTGTTGCATCTCAAGCGACGAGTATTGCCATTATGTGGTGGTTGGGACTTCCGCCAAAAAAACTCATCCATGAAATTGAAGTCGTACAAAATGCGGCGGTTGGCGCGTGTTTCTTCATTATTTCGCTCACGGCATCGTTATTCATCGGCGTTTACTTTAGCGATGGGTTTAGCCGTGTCCAGACCTTCGGGGATAGTGCGGCATGGTTCATTATGGGCTTGCTGATCTCCGCCGTGTATGTGGCGATTGCGTTTGCCATCACCCACCGCGTTATGGGACGTGAGAATAATGAAAGCGTCTACGGCTATATGCGCCGTGAAATCGTCGAAGAGCAGAACGCATCACTGGCGTTTTTCCTCGGCGGCATCTCTGTTTCACCGTTCCTTGCGATGGTGTTTCAGATTATCTAGCACATCCCCAAAACACGATATTTTGAGTAGCCCTTTGAGTGCAATCGAGGGCTATTTTTATTGCCCACGTTTATAACCAATCCACCCAATCAGTTGCCTCCCATCATGAAACTCTCTACACTAGAATCAGATGACTTTATTGCGTTTGAAAGGATGAATTATCCTATGAAGATTACATTTCATGGCGCGGCACGGACGGTAACGGGATCAAAGCATTTGATCGAAGTGAACGACACGCGCATTCTGCTTGATTGCGGGATGGTGCAGGGCAGGCGTAACGAGAGCTTTGAACAAAATAAGAAATTGCCGTTTGATGCCAGTCAGGTTGATGTGCTGGTGCTCTCCCATGCCCATATCGACCACTCCGGCAACATCCCCAACCTCGTTAAAAGTGGTTTTAATGGCGATATTGTCTGCACCTCCGCCACGCGTGATCTGTGCGCTACCATGCTCCCTGATAGCGGGCATATTCAAGAACGGGACGCGGAATTCGTCAATAAGAAGCGCAAGCGCAAAGGGTTGGAGCCGGTAGAGCCAATTTATACCCAGCAAGATGCCTTTAAGAGTTTGGATTACTTCACGACACAAAGTTACTATCGCACCCGCAACATCGCGCCCGGTGTGAGCTTAACGTTCTACGATGCCGGACACATGCTTGGGAGTGCGATTGTCGTGCTTGATATTGTCGATCAGGAGACGAAAGTAGACACACGTCTCGTCTTTAGCGGGGACATCGGGCGGGCAGACATTCCCATCATTCGTGATCCTGATGTGATGGATAGGGCGGATATTCTCATCATGGAAAGCACCTACGGGGATCGTCTACATGAAGCGGTAGAAGATGCGGAAAAGAAACTTGAGCGTATCGTCGTCGAGACCTATAAGCGTGGCGGGTCGATTGTTATGCCGTCTTTCGCAGTCGGACGGACGCAACAATTGGTCTATACGTTGCATCGTCTGGCTAATCAGGGTGATATTCCCCGTATGCCCATTTTCGTGGATAGCCCGCTGGCGGTGGATGCAACGGCGGTCTTTAAGTTGCACCCTGAATGCTACGATGATGAAATCCGCGCCTTTATGGAAAGCCCGGAGGTACAGAACCCGTTCGGTTTTGATGACCTGACGTATATCCGCAAAGTGGAAGATAGCAAGCAACTGAACTTCCGGCGTGACCCGTGCATCATCATCAGCGCCAGTGGCATGGTAGAATTCGGGCGTATTTTGCATCACGTTAAGAATCGGGTGGAAAATCCGAATACGACCATCCTGATTACGGGCTGGCAAGCGCCCCATACACTCGGTAGGCGTTTTGTGGAAGGTGCAGAGACCGTCAGAATTTTCGGCGAGGAATATCAGCGCAAGGCACAGGTAGAAGTCCTGAATGGCTTCAGCGGTCACGCAGATCGTGATGAACTGCTGAGCTGGTTCGGCGCGATGTCCACACCGCCCAAGCATACATTTTTGGTGCATGGCGAAGAAGACTCGGCATTGGCGCTGAGTGGGGCGCTCAAGGAAAAGTTCCACTCGACGGTGGAAGTGCCTGTGATGGGGCAGAGCTTCACGGTATAGGGGACATTGCCTGTGACGATTCTAATATGCTTCTTATTGCGTTGAAATCAAAAGTCGGTTATCCTAAAGCTATAAACGGACGATAGTCCACTTAGGAGTGTATTATTATGGCTTTTCCCTTACAGATGACTGCTGTCGAACCCGGTTTCGTGAGTGAGTCCGCGTTTCAATATTACCCGGCGGATACCTTCCCGACGATTCACCCCGTCCACTGGCTGAACTCGCATTTCGCCGTGGGTGGCTGGAGTCCGCTTCAACGCCTGAGCGGGATGCTCACCGCCCACATGACGCGCATCGCCCCGCGTAACGGCTTTACGTGGCATCCGCACCGTGCGCTTGAAATTTATACGTGGGTGCTCGAAGGCGAACTGTATCATGAGGATACTACTGGCGGTAAAGGGATCATCCATGCAGGTGAGCTACAGCGCATGTTCGCCGGAGATTACATCGAGCATCAAGAACTGAACATCTCAGATAATCCGGCGCGGGTCATTCAAATCTGGTATGTCGCGGATCGTCACCATCGCGGGATCGAACCTCATTATCAGCAGGTGGGGCGGAGCGAGTTGCCCAGAAAGCGGATCGGCGACGCGACAGTTTTCGGTTTGATCGGTGAAGGATCGCCGATGCAACAGCACATGACCGGACGCTTAACCGCGACGACTATTGATGCAGGTGGTTTGACGACGGTTGAAAATCCCCGTGAGGATGAAGATTTGTTCCTGTATGTCACCGATGGCACGGGCAAGGCGGTGAATGCGGATGCCGATGCACGCGGGCACGTGGCTTCTCTGGGGCAGTATGATGTCATTCTCGCACAGCACGACGCAGATACGACCACAATCAGCGCGGGCGACGATAACCCTCTGCATTATATGAGCTTCTATTTGCCGAAGTTTATCGGTGCGTAGCTAACTTTAATCGGGTGGATGGTATCCGCTATCCACCCATCGTTGTCTTGCTACAACAAGTATGGGTCTATTCATCTTTAATCGCAGAATTGTTGCCCGCCCCGATGGTGAAAGCCCATTAATTAGTATTCCACGCTCAATCCACTCAAAATGTTCGTCCCACTGTTGCTTGCGGGGATTAAATAATGCAACACCTGCGCCTGATTCAGGATCAATCGAAATAGTTACTGCTCTCTTATGATTGTTGCAATTTCAACACGAAAGACAAAGATTCGATAAATTGTTACCACCGTCGGGATCAATATGATCGACCTGCATCGTTTGCCCCGTATTGACTTCGCAGGTTCGACAATATTCGCAACACCCTTTTGCCCGTTCATAAACTTGCTCACGAAGTTTATCCCATTGAGACTTACTCATTAGGTGCCTTGAAGTCCTCCTGATTGAAGCTATATCCGCGTGACTGCAAAATTTGCGCGGCTTCTGCTTTACGGAGCATAAGACGATCAGCACGGTTTACATAATCATCAAGTTCTTTTACGTCCTGCTCACTTATCGAGCCTTCGGCGTTTTTGTCCATAAGCTCGTGAGCATGTCGTTGTACCGTCTCCGGCAATTGCTCACGCGCGATTGTCCATAACGCATCATCAGAGAGGTGTATCAACGCATCAATTTCTGCTTGTACTTCCGGTTCTAGTTCTGGAAGTGGTGATTGCAATGAGCGAAGATGGTCAATAAGTACCTGTTCGATTGGTTGTGCCGTACTTTGTGCAATGCGTTTGGCACGTTCGGAAATGTCATCCGGTAAGTTCAATAAAATTTGATCGCTCACACGGTTGTCCTCTAACCTACATTTTCATCTATTGTAGCCTATTTTGAGGATATTTGATTAACCCTTCAACGTTTCCGCGTACGCGGCGATGTGATCCAGCGCACGATGGAGATGCACCGTATCGTCGTAGAGTTTGCTCATCATCAACGCGCCCTCGACCAGCGAAATCACCACCGTCGCCACCACATCGCCATTGGTATATGGGCGTAATTCACCCTGTTCAATCCCGTTAGAGACGATGTATTGCATCACCCATCGCACATCATCCATCGCTTTTTGTGCGCGTTCTTTAAGTGGTGGCAATTTGTCATCCGCTTCAATCGCGGTGTTGAGGATGGGGCAACCGCCGGGAATCACCGGATTCGTCACCAATCCCAGAAACGTCCGTGCAACCTGTAGCAAGCCGTCCACCGCATTTTCTGCGCGGGACATCGCATCGCGCATTTCTTGATTGCGGATGCGAATGGCATAATCGAACGCTTCCAGTACGATTTCTTCTTTGCCCGCAAAATGACGGTAGATTCCGCCTTTCTTGATGCCTGTCGCGTCAATTAGATCGTTCATAGATGTGCCGTCGTAGCCCTTGATGTTAAACAATAGGGCGGCTTCATGCACGATCATTTCTCGTGTTTTCTCTCCTTTAGTGACCATCTCGCATCTTAGACTTTCTACTCTTTATGATACCAATTGGTATCTATTGTGCGCTTTTGGAAATCAATCGTCAATAGAACAGGCGTTATAACATAGTCTCAAATACAGTAACACGCTCAATGAAGTCTCGCCTGAAATAAAACTTATGTTCTGTTTTGTGACTACTCATCAATCACTCATAAAACACTATTGACTTTAAAAGAGACCAAATGGTATCTTTTTACTAGCAACACAACGCGGATCACATATAAGACCGCAACAGGATTTGTTGAACTGTTTTGTCAACTTTACATAATCTAAGGAGCATTACCGATGTTATTGGACTCAAAAAATGCAGTGATCTTCGCGGCAACCGGCGCAATTGCGAGTGTTGTTGCCCGTCAATTTGCTAAAGAAGGCGCGACAGTCTGGCTTTCTGGTCGTAATGAAGCGACACTCAAAGAATTAGCAGATGCTATCCGCGCTGATGGCGGTACGGCGCATGTGGATGTCGTCGATGCGACGGATACCGAAGCCGTGACCACCTATGTTGACCGTGTTGCAGAGGCGGGCGTAATCGACGTGATGTTCAACGGCATCGGCGCACGTCCGGTTGATCTTGGTTATCCGATCCCTGCGGCGGCGATCACTTACGAGCAGTTCATGATCCCGTTCAATAAAATCGTCTGGTCAACCTTCCTTACGTCGCGTGCAGTGGGCGGGAAGATGGCACAAACCGGAGGCGGTTCTATCGTGACCTTAACCGCGACCCTCAGTAGCATGACCGCGCCGTTTATGGAAAATATTGTCGCCGCTAGCGCCGCAATCGAAGGTTTGACCCGTTCCCTCGCGGGCGAATTTGGTCCGGCGGGTGTGCGCGTAAATTGTGTGCGTGGGAATGCCATGCCGGAAACACGCACGATTCAGGAAACGGGCGCAGGATATGCGGAACTCGGAATTAATATTCCGATGGTTATGCCCCCGCTTGGTCGCCCGATTAGCGTGCTTGAGACCGCCAAAACCGCCGCGTTCCTCGCCTCTGATCTTGCCAGTGGCATGACCGGACAGGTCGTGACCGTCAGCGCAGGTGCATTCGTCTAATATCCCGTAAAAAGACTCCGTTAAACGCGAACAAAATCTATTCATTATGCCGCCGTGTTGTCGGTAGGTGTCTTCAACGCGGCGGTACATCTTCACTTACCCGCCTTCTTTCGTCGGGGTGGGATTTTCCGGCGTTTGACGTGGTGGCAGGATCGCAGTCGGTGAAGGCGTAGGCGTGATGGACGGTGTGAGCGTCGCCGATGGGGTTGCCGTGTTGGTTGGCGTGGGTGTGATGGTCGGCGTGTTGCTCGGTGTGGAGGTATCCGACGGAGTTGCCGTGATTGTTGGTGTATCGCTTGCAGTTGGCGTGCTACTCGGCGTAAACGTGACCGATGGCGTTAGTGTGATCGTCGGTGTACTGGTGATGGTGGGTGTGTTGGTCGGCGTTGGGCTAGGACCGGGCGTAACGCTCGGCGTTTGTGCGGAGAGTAAAGTCGCCGCCAGCACATCTGAGGTAGGTGTAAATGTGGGTGTGAATTCTGATGTCGGCGCAAATCCCGGACCGGTTTGAATCGTCCGGTTCGCCTCTGTAAACGTGACATCCACCGCCTGCCCACGCCCGCCAAACGATCCCTGCAAATTACCGTTATAGATGATGATGAGCGCCTCGGCATTGCTGGCGTTCATGATGATCTCGTCCTGTGCGCGATATTCCAGCACTTCACCGGGCAACACCAGCCGATTGATCTGCACATTGTTATCTGTCGTCAGGCGCAACCATGTGCGTTGTTGAGTCTCGATGGTCACGGCAACCCCGCGCCCATCATACACCTGCTCTAGTCCGGTATTTTCTTCGTCGGTGGGGCGGGGCGTGAAGGTTGGAGCATTCGTATACGTAGCTGTGGGCGGCAATTGACCGAGAATCGTGCGCCCACCGTCATCGACGAACGACGGTGCTTGATTAATCAATTGCAGGACGACAAAACCAATCACCGCCAATGCCGCCGCCGCGACAAGCAAAATAAGTAAGGTATTCACCAGCCGGCTA
This sequence comes from Aggregatilineales bacterium, assembly GCA_040219275.1. GTDB lineage: Bacteria > Chloroflexota > Anaerolineae > Aggregatilineales > Phototrophicaceae > JAVJSU01. The sequence goes on from JAVJSU010000007.1 coordinate 133,289, forward strand.
AAACGCCCCGGTCCGGGATCAATATTAATCGTGACTGCGGGCAGATTGGGGTCGGTATCCGTGATGGATTTTGCCGCAATCGGCACAAGCTCCTGCGATTCCCGTTTCTCTCGCCGACTGCGCCTTGAATTGTTGCCCCGTCCGCGCCGTCCACGCTCTTTGCCGCGCCGGGTTTCGTGTTGCAAAGCGGATTCATAATAGAGCGCGACCCGTTCTTCATCCAATCCCAGAAAGCGTGTGTAATTACGCAGAAATCCGCGTGTCTGAACCTGAGACACATCCGTAAATGTGAATTCTCCCTGTTCAAACGCTTCCAGAATATGCCGCCTGATCTTTAACTGCGAAACAGCATCATCCAGCGAAAGCTCTTTGGCTTCGCGGGATTCACGCAGATAACGACCTAGTGCGAGTGGATCCATAAGACCTGTGCGGTGCTCCGATAGTGAATTGACTTAGCTAACACAAAAGCCCCGGACGGTTAAATCAACGGGGCTGAGTTTTCAACTTGGTGACCTATGAGATGAATCAACAACGACAAATTCTGTCGTTTGTTATGATTCTTCTGTTTCGTCCGCGTCGCCTTCAGCAGGAATGTCTTCTGTAGCTTCCTGAATTTGTGAACGCGGGATGACTTCCGTCGCCATATTTTCGGTATCAACGGCTTCTTCACTGGTTTCAGCGGTTTCAGCGTCATCACTAACAGGTGCATTGGATGCACGCTTGGCAAGAAATTCTGCCATTGTACCTTCAGGGATGATGGTGATTTTCAGGTTCGGTGATTCTTCTGTACCGAGGCGAACCGGCACATCATGCGTCCCGATTTCACGTAACGGTTGCTGGCTGATACGGCGACGGTTGATGTCCACGCCGGTTTTTTCCAACAGTCCATCAGCGATTTCCTGTGTGGTCACTGAGCCGAACAACTTGCCTGTTACGGCGGCACGGCGCTCAAAGATGATTTCCACGCCGTCGATTTCTTTGGCGAGTTCGTTCAAGCGATTCTCAAGCTGTGCACGTTTTGCGACGGCTTGTGAACGCAAGTTTGTGGCGCGTTTCAGCTCACCGGGGGTGGCTTTTGCCGCCAATTTTTTCGGAATTAAGAAGTTACGGGCGTAACCATCGGCGACATCAATGATCTCACCTGCGACACCTTGTTTGTAGACATAATCTAGTAAGATAACTTTCATTCGGAATCCTTTCCTCTATAAACGCCTCCCGACGTTCAGAGGTCACTCGGCATTTATCAAATGTGTCGTATTATAATCAACCCGCCTATCCATGCCAAGTGCTAATCATCCGTTTTGGAGCAACCTCATCAAATTTGACGCTTATTCCTGCATAAATATTTTTGTACGCGCTTACTAGGTAGGCATTTGATGCGAATTTAAGCACTGGTCACTTTCCACGTTTAACAGTTGCGACGCATCCATTATAATCGCTACCCATGAGCGAAAATTCTATAACGACCCCAAAATTACGATCCCACCAGATGATTGTGCTATGTCTGGTCTTTTTCTCGTTTTTTATGTCTGCGCTGGTAAGCCGAACAGTGTTTGATCGCTTGCCACACTTAGAAGACGAAATGGCGTATGTCTATCAGGCGCGGGTGTTTGCGCGGGGAGATGTGGTCATTGATCGCCCTGAGCCGTGGAACGCGTATTGGCAACCGTTCGTCATCGGCTATGAGGAAACCGGCACCGCCTTTAGCAAATATACCCCCGGTTGGTCACTGTTGCTGGCAATGGGCGTTACGCTCGGTCAGATGTGGGTGATAAACGCCTTCTGCGCGGCGCTGACCGTTGCGCTGGTCTATCGGCTGGGGCGGGAAGTTTTCAGTGAGGATGTCGGTGTTATCGCGGCGGGATTGGTCGCCTTTTCGCCAATGGCGTTACTGCTCAATGGCTCATTAATGGGGCATACCTCTGCTCTTTTGATGGTCACGCTATTCATGTTCGCTTTCTGGCGCGTGACGCAGGGCAAACGGGCGCTCCTGTGGGGAACGCTTGCCGGAGTTGCGCTCGGTATGCTGGTGATGACGCGTGCGATTACGGCGGTGGGCATCTCTGCGCCGTTCATCATTTATAGCGGGTGGCGGGTCATTGCGGTGATTTATCACACGGTTTCACGCGATAGGGAAGGTTTGCCGGAGAGCCAACACATTCCGGCGGAATTCACGCCTGAACCTGCCTACTACGCCAAATCCACGCGCCGACTCGCATTTTGGTCGACCCTTCTGCCGTTAGTGGTGCTATCTGTGGTCACAGTGAGTTTCTCGCTGGCTGTTCCCGTCTATAACAATGCGGCAACGGGCGACCCGACTCTGAATCTCTACACACTCGTCTGGGAGTACGATCAGATCGGTTTCGGGACGTGTTGTGGGCGCAGTAGCTTGCCGGATCGCGGCGGAGAAGGGCATACGCTCGTCAAAGGCATCCGCCACGCCCGCTTTGATCTGTCGCTGATGGCGGCGGATTTGTTCGGCTGGGCGCGGGGCACGGTGGATGAAGATGTACAAGCACATTTGCAAGTCCAGAGCGATTATTTCCCCCTTCTTGGCTTAAGCTGGATTTTGATTCCGCTCGGCTTGATACTCGGAATGCGCTATCGCTGGGCGCAGGTGTGGGTGGTGGCGGGGCTATTATGGATTTTCGTCCCATTTGTGGCAGATATGGATTTCCTGCGGACAAGTAACACGCAAATCCGTGATTGGCTGATTGTGCTTGGTGTGTGGATGCTATTGCCGCCGATGGTTTTCACGCTGACTCCGTTGAATGATCGGCGGGCGGTGTGGACGTGGTTACTTGCCGGTGTGATCGTCGGGCTGGTAGGGGTGCATCTGGCGTATTGGATCGGCTCACAGCGCTATAGCACCCGCTATTATTTTGAGGCACTTCCGGCGTTTGCGCTGATTTCTGCCTTGCCCATCGCCTGGTTGCTTCAACACGCAGACAGGATGCGAAAACTTGCGATTTACGGCGTGTTCGGGCTGGTGCTCATCTGGAGTTTGTACGCCTATAGCACACCACGCATCGATGCCTTGCATGATTTTAACTTCATCAGTACGGCACAGATTGACGCGGTAGAAGCCCGTCGTGAAGATGATCGTCCGGTGCTGGTGATTGTCAGTTTCGCGCCGGAACTAGGCAATGATACGATCATCCGCTGGCGCTCTTACGGTAGTTTGATGGGAGTCACCAGCCCGTATCGGGATAGCGAGATTGTGGCGGTGCGGAACTCTATTTCGAGCGAATCCGTCAGGGAACAGTTGATCGCTCAGTTCCCCGACAGACAGGTGATTGATTTATATGTCAACGGCAACGACGCGTGGTTCGCGGATGAATTACCGGTAGACTAACCTACGTCTTAAGTCTGAAGCAATGCGTCAATTTTGGGGATGAGTTCCAGCAGGCTATTTTGACGTGAATAGACGAAGTTACCGCCTGCTTTCAAGACCTGCTGAGAAAAGTTCGTTTTGTCCGCATTATAACTGACGACGGCGATGGGCGTGTCGCGTTGTTTTTCGCTGAGGGCTTCACGGAGCTTTTTAATCGCACGGAGCATATACGCGTCGCTAAAATCCTGAATGATAATCAGGTTGAACATCTGCTCGTCAAGCCGGGCGAGGGCTTCATCCACTGCCCGCACCACAGACACATTTAACCCGTGTGTTTGCAGGACAACATCAAGGTGCATCAAATCCACATCCGAACCGAAGAAAAACAAAATGGATTTGCTGTGTTGTGTGCTATCTGTCATTTGCGTTCCCCCACCTCGCCATATCGAAAACAGTCTACCACATGATCGTTGACCATGCCGCAGGATTGCATCAGCGCATAGCAAATGGTCGGACCGACGAAGGTAAAGCCCCGTTTTTTCAGGTCTTTGCTCATCGCACGCGACTCGTCCGTTTCTGCAGGAATGTCTGTAAGCGTCTTGAACGTGTTGACGATAGGCTTGCCTTCGGTGAAGCGCCAGATATAGTCATTAAACGTGCCGAATTCTTCCTGTACGCGGATAAACGCCTGTGCATTCTTCACCGCCGCGTTAACCTTTAGCCGGTTGCGGATGATGCCCGGATTGAGCAATTGTTCAGCGATTTTCGGTTCATCATAACGGGCGACTTTCTGCACGTCGAAGTTATCATATGCCGCCAGATAATTGTCGCGCTTACGAAGCACGGTAATCCAGCTTAACCCCGCCTGCACGCCTTCCAGAATGAGCATTTCAAACCAGCGGTCATCGTCATAACAGGGCACGCCCCATTCGGTATCGTGATAGTGGATATAAAGCGGGTCATCGCCCGACCATTCACATCGGTGCATCGGCTCTCCTTTTGTCTGATCGTTTGTTCTTAGATTATAAGACAACTGTATATGATTATTGTTTTGCCGACAAGATTGTTTGCGGAGATGGGGATAGATATTAGATGAAAGATTATAGACAAAAGATATTAGACGAAAATACCCCGCCAAATTCTGATGTGACAGCTATTTGCTTATTCCTCAATCACGAAGCCGTAGAGCAGGAAGCACAGCGTCAGGTAAATCACGTCGATCATCGCCACCAATTGCAACCAGCCCGCCCATTCGTTGAACGCATCGCCGTTGATGATCCCCGCGGAGGCATTCACCACCGATAGCAAAATCGGCAACACCGCCGGAAGCATCACAATCGGCAGGAGGGCATCGCTGGTGCGGGTTTGGACGGTCATGGTTGCCAGTAGCGTCCCCACCGTAGAAATGCCCAGTGTGCCGAGTAAGACCATCATCAGCATCCCCGTAGAGGTCAACGTGATGTTAAACAGAATGGTCGTCAAGGGCAGGAGCAGAACGCCAATCGTCACCGCAAAGAGGTAATTTCCTGCCAGCTTGCCGAAGAAAATGGCAGTGCGGTCTATCGGCGCGAGGAGCATGGAATCCAGATTGCCCTGTTCACGCTCCATAGCAAGGCTACGATTTAAGCCGAGGATGCTGGCAAACACAATCGTCACCCACAGCACCCCATTGACCGTGCTTTCCCGCGCCAGAATATCCAGTTGTAATGCGAAGCTGAAAATCATCACACTTAGCAGGGTAAACATGCCCATCAAACTGAGCAACTCGCGGCTTCGTAATTCCACGCGTAAATCTTTGCGGATGATGGTCAGCACGGCTTTGATGAACGATGTTTTTTTCATCGTGCGACCACTTCTCCGGTGACTTCGGCGTAATCCCGCGCCAATTGTATCGGGTCGAGTCCGGCGGTGATGCCATCATAGGCGATTTTCCCGCGTGACAGGATGATCGCACGATCCGATAAACGGGCGGCGCGATCTAGCTGATGGGTCGCCATGACAATCGTGCGTCCACCATCGCGGGCAGTCGTCAGGAGTGTGTCCAAGGTTGCGCCTGCTTGTTGGTCAAGCCCCGTGTAGGGTTCGTCGAAGATCAACACATCGGGATCATGGAGCAGGGCGCGGGCGATGCTCAGGCGTTGTTGCATCCCACGAGAAAAATTGCGTGCAAGGTCATTCCGGCGCTTTTTTAAGCCGACTTGATCCAGCAAGGCGTGGATGCGCGTGTCCATTGCCTCGCCATCGAGATCATAAAGTCCGGCGAAGAAGCGCAGATTTTCATAGGCGGTCAGGTCACCATAGAGCAGGGGCTTATGGCTGACCATGCCGATCTGTGCGCGGACTGCCATGCCTTCGTGCGGGAGTTCCCACCCGCCAATTTTGACGATGCCGGCAGTCGGCTTGCTGAGTCCGGTTAATAAGCGGAGCAGGGTGGATTTTCCACTGCCGTTCGGTCCAAGCAGGGCGACACATTGCCCGCGTGGGATTTCAAGATTGATTCCACGCAGAACGGGCATTAAGCCAAATGCCTTGATGAGCGCCTGCACTTCGATGATCGGGTGCGTGTCAGGAATGTTGGGAGTGTTTGTCATGAAGTCTGTTAATCGCTGTTAGCGAGTGCCTCATCAATTTCGTATAGGATCTCGAATGGACTGTAAAGCATCAGATCATTAACAAAAGTCGTTGGCGTGCCAAGAACTTCTAAAGTCCACCCGAATGCCAAACTATCCGCAATTGTTTCCGCTACATCATCCCCACCAAAGCACGCTCGCCATGCGTCGCTATCTAAATTTAATACTGCCACGGCTTCGTTTATGTTTTCATTGACGAATGCTAGATTGTCGTAATTACGGTGAAATTGGAATAAGATGTCCCCGAACTCGTAAAATTTCCCCTGATTGCCGGCACATAATGCCGCTCTCGCCGCCCTTTCTGCTCCTGTAAGACTTCCGGTGAGTTGTGGGACAAAAATGAAGCGAACATCACCGCGCTGTATGTATGGGAGAATTTCGGGAAATATTTCCCGGTGATATTGTTCACAACCCGGACAACTAAAACTTGAAAAGAGCATGACCTCAACCGGCGCGTTTAAATCGCCAAGCACTGGAAAACCACTTTCGGTTACACTCTGCGGAATCGTGGCGTACACTTCCGGCACTTCAATTGGCACTCTAATTTCAATAGTAGGTTCTGGTTCAGGAGCATTTAAGTCACCTCTCAGCATACCCGTAATCATCCCGCAGGATGTGAGCATCAATGTCGGCAACGAGATAAGCACGATCCAGATTTTTAAGATGTTCATTGATTACCGCTCCCTTCGCCGCCGTCCATCATTTCTGCTAAACGTGCTTTGAGTTGCTTGCGGCGGGCGTGATACAGGTCATGGTTGATCTGTCCCGCGTCGTGTTCTGCATCCAATTCGGCGATCTGCCGTACCAGCCCGTCAATCAAACGGTCTTTGTCATCTCCTGAGCCGATGGGCGCGTCTGTGTCGGGTGAGCCTCCACGACGGCTGAGCACATAGGAACCAATCCCCAAGCCAAGCAATCCCACCGCGATAATTCCCAGTAGCGGAGCTAAATTATCCGCCGTGACGACTGATGAATCTGCGGATGTGCCGATCACTGTGCCACCACCGCTGACCTCATAGCGAATGGATTCCGAGGGTTGTAAGCTGAGGTTCGCACCGTACACTTGATAGCTGTTTTCGCCAATGGTGTCTTCACCGAGCGTTTCATATTGGTCGCCCGTGAGCGTTACATCTGCCGCGTTAATGAGCACGCGAGATGCCCCCTCCATCCGATAATTCACCGGATATTCGATGATCGCATCGTTTTCATAGGGCAGGAGATAGGTGACAGTGGTGAAGTGTTGTTCACCGGGCAAAACAAGCGCGGTATCCACGAAGGAATAGTCCTCTTCGATCACGCTATACCGTTGCTGATTATCAAAGCCGAGAACAATCGCCCCGACGGGTAACGAGACCAAGACCGACGCGAACCGATCTCCCTCTATGGCAGTCCGGCTGGTAAAGGCGCGGTCAGAATTATTGCTGAAGCGGACGATGTGCAAGACCTCTAAGGTGCTGGCTACCGGACGCACCTGCATCACATCGCCGACAATCGTAATCACGTCGGGGTCTTCGGTCAGTTCGTAAATCGTCACTGGAATATCGATTTCGCTCACATCATCGGAGACTTGTGCCTCGTAGGTGTTGAAGAATTGACGTTCCCGATAATCGACTTCCGTGACGTAAAACAACTCTGTCGCGAAGGGGATGTCCGTAATCGAATAGGTGCCGTCCGCGTTGGTTACACCTGTGAATTGCAACAGGTTAAACGCCTCATCAAACACCGTCACCGTTATCGGCGTTCCGGCTGGCACATCTGATCCTGCTGTGCCGTTGGTCACTGTACCGCTCACTGTGCCATTACGCTCCGCCGTGATGCCTGCTTCTTCCGTCACTTCTGCATCCGCTTCTTCGGTGGATTCCGGCTGTTGCGCGCCATTATCCAAAAATACTGCATCCGTGTTCTCGTTTACATTGAGCCGTGCCGCCATCTGCACCGAGCGCAAATCGGGGTCGCTCAAGTCCGGCGCGGCTTCACGGATGAGCGTGCGGAGTGCGCCGTCAGTGATGCTGGCAATTTGGCTCGGATCGTTCGTAATGCCCGAAAGCACATCGCTTAAGGTCGCGTTCTGGGCGATTAAGTCGCTACCACTCGCTACCTGTGCCTGTGTATACGATAGCGTGTAGGTGTACATCGCCACCGACCAGCGTTCGGATTCTGTGAGTTCTTCGCGCCACGGGGGCATCAAATTGGCGAGGTTGCCGTTGGTGATGGTCGTGTACCATTGCAACGGCGTTTGTCCGGCATTGGCATCAATGACCGTGAAATTTCCGGGATTCATGACCTGACCGGACGCTACTAATTCGCCGTCGCCTGCGCCATTAATGCCATGACAGGCGGTGCAATTTTCCAGAAATATCTGCCGACCTAACGCTAAATCAGGCGGGGTTGTCGGTGGGGCGATGTCGTCGGGTAATGGGGTGGGCGGTTCAAGCGTGCGTACAATTTCAGGTTCTCCGCCTAAGCCAGTACACGCTGTAAAGACCAGCATGAGGGCTAAAATACTGAATGCGCGGAAACGTGTGTACCTATTGAGCTGTGTGGTCGTCTGTGTTTTTAAGCGGAGGAATCGCTTCAAGATAGTGTACTCTCAGTTTGCGTCCGATAGTCTTGAATTGCCGATTCTATCGCTGAGTCAATCGCTGAGTCAATTGTGGCATCGTCAGCATGTTCATCTGTAAGCAAATGTTGCCCGTCTAGCTCGTCTAAGGCTTTCAACACGGCAACACCACGCTGAACCCATTGCTCACGTTCGACGGTATATTCATCCTCGTTGAGCTTATGGGTGGCGAAATCTTCATCCAGATCATGCAAATTCCGCAACACGCGCCCATAATAGACCGTCAGGCGATCCCGATGGCGTTCGATGGTGCTGGTCATGGCTGGCTGGTCGCCCCCGCGCATAAACAACGGCGCAAGCACCCACGCCAGAAATGCGATGACGATGATGAATGATACAATCAGCCCTGCAATACTCATGGTTAATGTTCTGCCTCAGGTTGCTAAAATCTTGTTTCTAGGTGCTAACCATTCGCTAGCATGTCGTCAATCAAATCACGCAGTTGTGTCATGCGTAAATCGGTGATCTCGCCGTAGACAAAATCCACCACATCGCCGTTCTGGTCGATGATAAATGTCTCCGGTGCGCCGGTGATCTGATAACTATCCGCGACTTGTAAGTTGGGGTCGGGTGCGCTCGGAAACGTCAGCCCGTACTCGTTCATGAATGCCAGCGAGTTATCCACATCATCCAGATAAGTTACGCCGAGCACATTCACACCACGCTCGGCATAATCTTCGTGCAACAATTGAATGCGTGGCGCTTCTGCACGGCAAGGACCGCACCAGCTTCCCCAGAAGTTCAACACGGTAATTTTACCCGCCTGCGCTTTCAGATCAAACGTTTCACCGTCGAATGTCGTTACGGTGAAGGTCGGCGCGGGTCCGCTGGTGGGCGTAGACGCGTTCTGATTGGCAAATTGCATCCCCACCACCGCGATCACGCAAATCACGCCGAAGATAAGAATGATCGAACCGAGACTCAACCCACGAGAGGGGGCGGGTGGTTGCTCTAAATCGCTGATTTCAGGTATGTCGTTAATATCCATAAACACATTTCATCTTGTTCAATTTATAGTCGATCGTACCGCAAGCACCTTAGACGATAGAGAATATCTGCTGAGTAAAATGGCAAACTGGGAATCAATCACTCACGCAAATCGGATTCTAATTGGGAGCGATAATCGTCGTTGCCAGCGTCCAAATTTGCGGATGTAGTCGTTACCCTTGGTGGCACATCGCCCCCACGCCAGCGCGAAAATGTGATGATGCCAACAATCAGCGCCAGCAAACCTAGCACAATCGGACCGATGAAGGTCAACAGGCGCAAGCCATCATCCTGTGGCACATCAACCACCCGCTGACCAAATCGCCCGATAAAATTATCCACCACCTGTTGCTCGCTAAAGCCCTGTTCCAACATATCGCGGATTTCCCCACGCCAGATGACGCAGGTATTCGCCCGACACGTATCCAGTGGTTCGTTCTCGCAGATCGGGCAGAACATCCCTGACGCAACCTCGTTCACATCATCAGAGGTGACGGCGCGGGTGGGCTGTGCTTCCGGCGTACTTTCCTGTGCGCTCAAGGGTAGGGCGAACAGGAATATCGACATGAGGACGACTAAAATGCCCACCATCATTTTCAGAGACGCAGAATCAAGTCCCTCCCTATGCAATGGGGAGGGATTTAGGGAGGGGATATTGAATTTCATCACGCCGTCGCCCCGATTGGACGCGCACCCGCTTTGATCGCCGAACGATTACGCAGATTTGCGGGGACGGTTTCATTGGGCCACGCAGAGATAAATGTGCCGATAATCAGGATCAAACCACCCCACCACACCAGATTAATCAGCGGGTTGATATAAATGGTGAAAGTTGCGCTGTCGAAGGTGTCTGTATCCCAATCCTGTAACAGCACGTAAAAGTCATTTTCAATGGTGCTATGTGCGCCCGCGATGGTCATGGGCATGGTCGGGAACTGGTCAATACGCGGTGAAAGTTGCGCCACATCCTCACCATTTTTGATGACAGTCACATAAGCGCGGTCAATGATACGCCCGTCCGTCGCCTGCTGGATTTCAAAGCGGTCAAAACGCATCGAATACGCCTCGTTAATGGCGACGGTTTCCCCCGTATTGAGGGTCTGCTCGGTGGTCGTCTGGAAAAGTGTACTGCCGATCACACCGATGCCGATGATCGTGATGCCAAGATGGACGATATAGCCCCCATAACGGCGACGATTGCGCGTAAATAGCGAGTAGGTCGCCACGACGGGATTTTCACCCTTGCTTCGCATTCTTGCCCGCGCCCCGCGATAAATTTCATAGATCGCGACGAAGCCTGCGAATGAAACGATCCCATAAGAGATGACCGCAACCGGAAGGGTGGTGCCTGTGACGACGATCAACGCGACGAAAACCAGCGTCATTACTGCTGGAACGAGTACTGTTGAACCGAGTCGGGCGGCGGAAGTTGCCCCCCATGCCGTAACAGGTGCGATACCCATCAGGATGAACATGACGGCGAACAAGGGCGGCGTGACCCGCATGAAATACTGTGATCCGAGCGTGATGGTCTCATCAAGGAACAATTCTGAGATGATCGGCGCACCAAAACTGCCCCAGAAAATCGCCACACTCAGCGCCACGAAGACGACATTGTTCAGCACGAACATGGTTTCACGGCTGAGGATGCCGGAATTATGATGATCGTCTTTAAGTTCCCCGCGATTCCAGCGCCACAAAATCATCGTCACAGAAACAAGCGTGATGCCCGACCAGAACAGGAACATCGGCAAACCAATTTGACTGCGGGCGAAGCTATGGACACTTTCTACCAGACCGCTACGGGTGGCGAATGTGCCGAACATCACCGCGCTAAAGGTGCCGATAACAAGGAACATATTCCAGACTTTAAGCATCCCGCGCTTCTCTTGGATCATCGCGCTATGGATGAACGCTGTGCCGATCAGCCACGGCAAAAAAGCGGCATTCTCCACCGGATCCCAGCCCCAGTAGCCCCCCCATCCAAGCACGTCATATGCCCAGCGTCCGCCGAGAATAAGCCCTAATCCGAGGAACAGCCATGCCACCAGCGCCCAGCGACGCGTGGCTTTAATCCAGTTGCTGGATAAATCGCCGGAAGCCAGCGCCGCCATTGCAAACGCGAACGGAATCACAAAGCCCGTAAAACCGAGATAGAGCATCGGCGGGTGAATAATCATGCCAAAGTGACGCAGTAAAGGATTCAAGCCCTGTGCATTGTTCACCAGATTTTGCTCAAGCGGCGCGACAGCATTGGCGGGAATCAGCACGGAATCAACGACCTGTGTTTCCTGTGCTTGCGGGATGAGCCACACACGCTCAAATGGATTTTCCAGAAAAATCGTAATCACCAGAAAGAACGCCAGCACTGCCATCAAATAGGCGGTGACGTAGGGCATGAGGCGGCGTTCACTGTGCCAGTTGAGGATCAACGCACCGGCTGAAAACAGGCTCATCATCAATGACCAGAACAGCAATGAGCCTTCCTGTGATCCCCAGAGCGCCGTAATCCGGTAAAAGACAGGCGTTTGTGGATCGGTGGTGGATCGAACGTAATTGATCTGAAAATCGCCGGCAATGAGGGCGATCAGCAGGACAGCGCAGGCGAGAAGCAGAAGCGGAAACGTAGCGAGCGCGGCATTACGTGCGCTGATGACCAATCGCTCAGAGTGGGTTTTACCACCGATAGTCGCCGTGACGACGGCATAAATCGTCGCCGCCAGCGCGAGAAATGTACTTGTGATTCCGATTTCAGCCAGCATCGTCCACCGGCACCTCAGGATGATTTGCGCCCAACGATTGGCTCGACCCGCCTTCTTCAAAGCGACTCGGACATTTTAGCAATAGTTCCGTCGCCTCGAAGACCCCATCCGGGCGCATCGTTCCGGTGATGATCGCCTGTGCTTCATGTTGGAGCAGATCAGGCATGACTTCATTTTCCATGTAGATTTGCAAATGGGTCGCGTTCGCATCATTGACGGAGATATATAGGGCTTCTGCCAGATTATCAAACTCTTCCGGGATGTGGGAAATGGTAAAGGTCAGGGTAGAATTACCACCGTCCCCTTCGGCGGGCGTATACCTGATCGTTTCGCCGATGACCGCGCCGGAAATCCGCACGGTTTCGCCCACATATTTTGTGTCGCCGACGACATCATTCACGGTGATGAAGAACGACGCGCCGGTGAGCGTGCCGGAAATAATCAGATAGAGAATCGACCCGAAAATCAGCACACCGCCGACCATAAATTTCATGCGTTCGCCGCGTCGGTTGAGTTGCCTTAAAGTGGCGGATTTTTTGTCTTGCTGGTCCTGTGGTATTTCCCATGCTGCCTGTGCCATATGAGAATGTACTCCTAAAAATCCAATCTTGTGTTTAGGGCGCTAACCTCTATACGAGAAAGCCACCGCATACGATTTACTTTAGACGATATTACTTACAAAAAACGAACATCCGCGTTTGTTTGTGAGATTAATCACTAACGAACGAGAAAAATAAAAAGCGTATGTGAGGCATGGGCAGTATTTCTACATACTCATGCCTCACATAAATTAATTAGCTCGCGTTCACGCTATCACGGCTGACCATCGCCACGCCAACAGCCGCGACTGCACCGATGCCCGCCAGAAAGAACAGCAAACCAATACCAGCAGGCTCTTCTGCTTCTTCTTCCGGCGCATCTTCTACCGCATAAGCGTCAAATAGGGTGCGCGGTGCATCACTATCTGCCACAACGCTGGAGGTTTCTGCTTCTGTAGCAGTGGTTTCTTCATCTATGGTTTCTTCAGCCGTAGTTTCTTCGACAGTAGCTTCTAAATCGGTAGTTTCTTCATCGGTGACGACACTTGCCGCCGTTGCTTCCGGGGTGGCTTCTGCATCATCATCCTGTGCGCCGACTAAAATTGGCGTGAGTGCCAACATCCCGCACAGAATACCTATCATCAGCCATGTTCTTCCACGTTGCCCCATCGTAACCGTTCTCCTTAGCGTTGTTCAGCGCAAATTTTGCCAGACATACAGCCTATTGTACCGCGTAAAGCGATGCTAAAAAAGACTATTCGCTTTAGTGTGTCCTAAGTGCTGGCTTAGTCATCCAGAAATTGATCCTGACTTTCCAGATAGGCGATCAAATCCGCTAATTGTTGATAGCTGATGCGATCTCCGAAATTGGGTGGCATCACATTTTGATACTCCGGAACGATATACGCCGCAGGATGGACGATGCTCTCCACCGTGTATCGCTCGAAGTTGTAATCCGCGAATTGATCTTCCAGACTGTGGATTTCATCCCAGCGCGTCCACGTTCCCTCTGTGATGGGGGCGATGGTCGCTTCTGAGTGGCAACCCGAACAGCCCAAAATCACGCCATCCGCGCCGACCTGTTCACCATTATAGAGGGCTTGCCCGTTGACCGAATCGCCGCGCAAATCCGCTAGAATCTCCATGATGCGGTCAATATCTGTGCCGACGGTGCGCTCGTTGATGTCATCTGGCACATAGCCACAGGCGAAGGCAATGCGCTGATACTCCTCGCCGACGGTGAACAACGTCCCCAATGCTTCCAGACGGGTTGCGTCATCAGTTTCGACCATCGCGCCAAAATCATCCAGCAGGGAAGCCAATTCCGCCTGAGTTGCGCCCAACGCAGTCGGGTCACAATCAACGGGTTCGGGCGTGGCTTCCGGTGTGGCTTCCTGCGCTAAGGCTGGCATATTGTTATTCTGCGAGATCAATAGTCCAGCGCCAAATAAACTGATACACGATAAAACGATCATCCATTTTTTCATACGATTTACTCCTTTGTTGCTGTTGACACTGCTAAAAGCCAACAGCTAACAGCCAGAAGCTACCAAACAAACAGCCCCCGACATGCGCCGGAGGCTGGAGTGATCTTCTGTGATGTGCGCCGGATTATTCGGTACTGTAGCTCGCTATGTAAGCTATCATGTCAGCGAGGTCTTGCACGCTTACCTGTGAGCCAAAGTTACCGGGCATCGCGCCAGCCGCATAACCTGGAGCCACATACGCACCTGGATTGACGATGCTTTCCACAATGTAGTGTTCTATAGTATAGTCCGCAAATTGTGGCAGGGTCAGGCGTTCAACCGGGATGTTGTCCCATTGTTCTTCTGTTGCCGGAGCCGACAAACCACCTGCATGGCAACCCGCGCAACCCAATATACTTTGTACTTGTGTTGGTGCTGTACCGCTGTAAATGCGTTGTCCACGTTCGGCATCGCCTTCAAGACCTTCAAGTTCGGTCAGGATAGCGTCAACATCTGTGCCTGCCGGTTCCGCTGGTTCCCCGAGATCACCTGCCAATAGCGGATTAACCGGAATAAGTGAATATTGGTTGACTGCGAAAGCATCTTCGACAGTCCAATCTTCACCCTTATCAAAATTCAGGATGTAGTTGGTAATATCTTGAATCTGGTCGTCACGCAGGGGACCACCGGTACGATCTGACCATGAAACCATTGCTGCGGGCCAGACTGCACTACTGCCCGGACGACCGTGAATTAAGGTTGTGACGATATAAGACTCTAATGTGCCGCCGTAGCCAATTTGTGCTAATCGACTCGGGGCATACTGACGTTGACCTTCAGAGTCAACCGCAATATCACCATTTTCATCAATCGTCAGCGGGAATTGTGCTGAGAGAATCAAAGGTTGGAATTGAAGCACCAAGGCTCGTTTTTGAGCTTCAAGATCAGCGATTTGCGTGCTGAGTTCGTCGTCACCATCGCTATTGAGAATCAGATTAATCTCACCGATGCGTGCTTCTATTTCTGTCGCACGTTCTTCGGTGGTATCTGCGCTCACCAATTCATCTGCTAGCGCCACCAATTCGGTATTCAGTTCGTCTGATTGTGCCGTTTGTTGGGCGACTAGCGCATTCAATTGGCGGTCAATGTCGGCGAAGTAATCATGTCCAAATAATTGTGGGTTGTTCAGACCCGGTGCACGCCCGTTAATACCAAGCCCACTCTCACCATGGCAGGTGGAGCAATTCGCGGCAAACAGATCAGCACCGCGCTCAATCGAACGCGCAGTAAACTGGCGCTCGAAAGATGCCATGCGCGCGTTTTCATTGATCGCTACCCATCCCACCAGAAGCATCGTTCCCAAAAACATAACGATGCCGACGAGGATGCGATTTTCCATCTTATCAATAAGCATCCGTTGTAGCATGTGCGTTCGTTCCCTCTTTGCGTAATTTTGTTAAGCAGAAATGCAACCCCTACGATGTTCATAAGGGTTGCACCTGTGTCGTGTTTTAGTTAGTCGAAGTACTGTGCATCTTGATGGACGAAGGTATGATCGCTATAAACGCGATACTTCGGTGTTCCGTCTTCGTTAAATAACGGGTTCGGCTCACCATTCGTCAATACCGGCGCACCATTCTCGATTTCCACTTCATGCCAGACAACCAGCGTATCAATTCGGCGGACATTGCTCTGGTTCTGTGTGACCACCACCACGCCGAAAGCGTCGTAGAGTTCATTATCAGCTTTTGCAAGATCGTGCTCGAATTCTTCCATCACATGGGCGAATTCTGGCGTATCACTGCCAACCGGCACGAAGCGCAGACCATCAGCACTTGTTGTTAGATGTTTAAGAGTCAATTCCTCGGCTATCGCCGCCGCAAGAGAATACGTAACTTCAGTATCTGTACCTTCGTTGGCTGTGAAGTTCGTCTCCTCAATCTCTGCCATGAATGCCGCGATCACGTTCGCAACGGCTTCTTCTTCACCGGCTTCAAATTGACGTGTTGTATACATCCCCGGTTGTATCTGCTCATAAGGTACGGGCAAGAACAACCCCATCGTGCCATGTGCTGGCTCTTTGATGAGATGATGGACGATTTCCGTCTCCGGTGAGGTACTTACGCCATATTCCGCCAGACCCATGTAGCTGATGATGGTCATGCCGGAGATGAACACAAATCCGAGGCTGAGCGCCCAACGACGATCCGCGAAACGGCGGCTGGGGTTGGTATCAATGTAAGGATAGATCATCAGGAAGACGAGGAAGATCGTCGGGAAGATAATCCCCCAGAAGACTTTATCGCCGAGCTTGAGCGCACCTTGAATCCACAGGAAGTACCACGGTGCGGTTGTTCCGAGCGGTGTAATCTGAGGATCGGCATGATTTTCTAGCGGCGCATGATAGAACCACACACACAACATCACCATGATGAAAGTCGTGACGGCAATCCACATCACTTCGCTGGTCAGGACATCGGGGATGAAATACACACGCTTATCCAGCGGGGTACGCTTGGCGGTGTCTTCACCGATATTTTCTTTTTGCGGTGGCAAACTGTGACCGTGAATGATCACTTTGTAATAATGCACGCCCGTGAAGATAAAGAGGATGGCGGGGACTGCCAACACATGGAGCAGATAGAAGCGCAACAAACCGTTCGCACCCATCTGTGGCGCACCACGCAGGAGCAAGTTCAGGTTTTCACCCACAATCTCAGGCGGCGCGGCTTCCACCATCGACGCACCAATCGTCACCGCCCATAGCGCCAATTGATCCCACGGGAGCAAGTAACCGCTAAAGCTCAAAAACGCGGTTGCGATAAGCAAAATAACGCCCGTGAACCACGTAAACTGTCTTGGTTTCTTATAACTGCCTGTAAAGAACGTTCGTAGCATATGCAATACAACGATGAGAACCATCGCTTCCGCGCCGAGGCGGTGCAAATCACGCATCAATTGACCGAGCGGCACGTTCCCCAGAATGTTCAGCATGTTGCCATAGGCAATTTCTGGTGAGGGGGTGTACCAGATCATCAAAAACAGACCCGTTAAAGTCTCAAAAACAACAAAATAAGTTGAAAGCCACCCCAGACGGAAGGTTGGGTACAAGCCCGTCATATCGCGGTGGAAATAGCTGGGGCGCATGTGCAACCAGAATCCATCAGCGTGTGGCTGAAGGCGCGGATTCGGACGACGGCTCGGTGCTTCGCCTCGTAGTGCTTCGCGGATGTCCTGCACGTTCATACCCGCTGTTGCACGTTCGACTATATCATCGAGACCCTCGTAGATTGCTTTTTTGAACCCCTTTTCCTTGATATCATCCAAAAATGATGGAACAGGGAGAATGGACATACATCACTCCTCAAACCCTAATGCTTAACAAAAGAAACTCGACCCTAAGATTTATACCGGACCCAATATGCGATTACCCGTATCCACGGCGATCTCCACCACTGTTTTGCCGTTAAGTGGAATGGGGCTACCATCACTATCGGTACTGGCGGTGGTTCCATCGCTAAAGGTCAGCGTCGTCACAAAACGATCCATCCCACGCGGGGCAGGACCTTCAATATATATACCGTCTTCTTCGAATTTTGACCCATGACAGGGGCATTCAAAACGATCATTCGTGTCTACCCACTTCGGCAAGCAACCCAGATGCGTACACACCGCATACAGCGAAACATAACCTTCGTTCGTATTAGACATCCAGAAGCGCCCTGAAGGGAGATTGACAGGCGCAGAGCCAGCGATAGGTAAGTCATTCCCACTAAAGCGGAATGTACCACCAAATTCACCTTCTTTAAAGCGAGGGAGCGCAAACCAGAGAATACCGGCGGTCACTTCCCCCAACAATAGTACAATGGATGCGCCCCAGATGTAATATAAAAACTCGCGGCGGCTGGGTGCATCCACCTCCACCACGACCTGCTGTTTGGGTGCATGTTTGATGACCGCACCTTGTTGCTTAGTAGCAGTTGCCATTCGTTTCCTCCACGACCTTTGAGGATTGCAAGTGTGCCAACCCATATGATAACAAATGGCGCAGAACTTACAAACTGATTTCTAATCAATTGTGAGGTTCTGTATTGACCCTGTTATTCACAGAGATGGCGCAAACTTTTTAACGTACTTTACCCATTTGTTTTAGATTCAGTTAAAAATATGATGAGTAGAATTAAACTCGGCTATTTTATTGAAAAAACTAATGTGCAAGGATGCGTTTTAAACCCTGTATATGAGTTCGTACAATATATCACAAACGACAATGAGTGTCAAAATCAAAAGGGGTGTTTTAATATTAGAGAACGTGCGTGGGCTACGGCTTTCTTGCGACTATTGGTATAGCGGGGCATAATGCAATTATGGCTACAGAAAAAATTACTCATGGACGTGTAACATGGACAAATATTATCCAGCCTGACCGCGAGGACGTGGAATCGCTCGGTGAGATTTATCCTTACATTCACCCTTTGAACCTCGAAGACATTCGCAGTCGGATTGAACGCCCGAAACTTGACCAGGATGAGAGTTATCTCTTCGTCGTCCTACATTTTCCCATGTGGGACGAAGAAAAACGCCTTAGCCGTGCCAGCGAACTGGACATCATCATGGGGCGTGGTTATGTCGTGACGATTCATGATGGCAACCTCAAACCGTTGGAAGTCCTCTGGCAACGCTGTCAGCAGGATGAAATGCAACGGCAAGAGATGCTCGGTAGCGGGGCAAATCATACCTTTTATGTCATCATCGACGCGTTAGTAGATTACATCATCCCGATTTTGCGTAAAGTGGATGGCAATATTCGCCGTCTGGAAGAAGCGATCTTCACGCAGGATACGCGACAGGTGATTCAGGAAATTACCATCGCCCGCCGCGATGTGATCGCCCTGCGCCGTATTATCCGCCAGCAAGTGCCGGTTTTGGAAGCATTAGAAAAAACCGAGCATCCCATTCTGCACGAAGACCTCGAAGAATATTTTGGCGATATTGTCGATCATATTTATAAAGCACGCGATATTGTGGACGACAATGCCGAGATCATCAACAACCTTGCCGATACGGTAGATACACTCGCCACGTATCGTATTAACGAAGTGATGCGTATTTTGACCGTGATTTCGGTGATTATGCTCCCGCTGACGTTAATTTCCAGCATTTATGGCATGAACATCGCTTTACCCTTCGATAACCATCCGAACGCCTTTATAATTGTCTCCGTATCAATGGTCTTAATCGCCGTTCTTATGCTGGTCTATTTCCGTCGTCGAAACTGGTTATAATGCGTTATGTCAAAAACGCCGCTCCCGCGTGCCACATATATTAAAACAACTGAAGACTTAAAGGCTCTTGCAAAAACGCTTTCGCGTGAATCTCTGCTGGCTATAGATACCGAAGCCAATAGTATGCACGCATATCAGGAACAGGTGTGCCTCGTCCAAATTTCAAGCCGATCTGCGGATTACATTATTGATCCGTTGGAAGTGACTGATATGAGTCCGCTTGCCTCGTTGATGGCATCCGGTGACATCGAGAAGATTTTCCACGCGGCAGAATACGATGTCATGATTATGAAGCGTGATTTTGGTTATGAGTTCTGCAATATCTTCGACACGATGATCGCCGCCCGCATCGTCGGTTACGAAGCCTTCGGTCTGGGGAGTTTGCTCAAACATCATTTAGGCGTGAAGGCGGATAAAAGCCATCAGCGTGATAATTGGGGCTTACGACCACTCGCGCAGGGGAGCTTGCGCTATGCCCAGATGGACACGCATTATTTGCCTACTCTGCGCGATATTCTGAATGAGGAGTTAAAGGCAGGTGGTCATCTGCCGGAAGCGCACGAGACCTTCCGTGAACTGGAAAGTTTGCCTGCCGCCAATGGTCGTAGCTTTGACCCGGAAGGTTATTGGAAGCTCGGCATCCCACGTACACTAAAACACACCCAGATGAAAATTCTGCGCGAGTTATATCTCATGCGGGATGAATTTGCCCGTGATAGGGATCGTCCTTCGTTTAAGGTGATAGACAATAAGGTGCTGGTGGATATTGCGGAAAATGCGCCTCATACGTTGCGCGACTTACGCAAAATTCACGGCATGACCAATAGCCAGATTCGACGCTACGGCAACCGCATCATTGATGCAGTCCGTAATGGTGAAATTGCAGATCATCTGCCCACACCGCCCCATCATCACCCGCCCGCGCCAGAAATCACCGAACGTTATATCGCCCTGCATCAATGGCGTAAAGAGCGTGCCATCAAACGGGGTGTAGAATCCGACATTATTGTTTCCAAGCAGACGTTGTGGGATTTAGCCTATCAAGTGCCGGAAAGCATCGAGGCACTCAGCGAAATTCGTGGTTTGGGTCCGTGGCGCTTAAAAACTTATGGCGCAGAATTGCTAGTTTTAATGCAGGAGTTTCGCTCTGCTGGCGATTAACCGTTTTGCGTGCAACGCGTATCAGGCTGTTGTATGATAGGTCTGTAGATTATCAACGAAACTTCGATATTCATTTTGACCAATAGTTGTAGGTGAAATCCATGTCTGTATTCTCTGAGTCATGGCGCGAATGTTTACGCGAACATTATAAGCAGGTCGTCCGTAATGACGATTTCGTGACCAAACGGAGCCTCGTGCCTGTACTGCATCATGTCGGCTTTACCGAGGATGAACTCCGCCAATTAGAAATTATGGCAACCATGCGTGCAGACGGATTGCCGGAAGATTTCGTGCCGGATTTAGAGATTCTGGCGGAGAAACCTGAACCCCTCACCGCGACGGCGGAAGCTCCATTTCAACCGCATCCTTTGGAGTGCCAATGCCCGCAATGCGTAGATATGAACCTCATCCCGCATGATAAAGAAGGGCAACCTATCGAATTTGATGATGACGACCCCGAAAATCCGAAGAATCAGCAACAACCACAACCGGATAAAGATTCGCCTGAACAGATGTCGTTATTTTAGGATGATTGCGATCAACCAGAATTTTTGTAGGGGCGACCTGCCAGGTCGTCCACTAAATTACCCATGACAATTAACGGCACGGACGACGAACGCTGGATGCGTGCCGCGCTGGAAGAAGCGGCGCTGGCGATTCCGCACGGCGATGTGCCGATTGGCGCGGTGATCGTCCGGGATGGGCAGATTATCGGCAGGGGGCATAATCGGCGTGAAATTGATGGTGACCCCACCGCCCACGCAGAGATGCTCGCTATTCGTGAAGCGGCGCAAATCGTCGGCGAGTGGCGGCTAGAAAATGTCACCCTCTACTGCACATTAGAGCCGTGCTGTATGTGCGCCGGGGCGATTGTGCTGGCACGGATTCCCCGCCTTGTGTATGCTACGCTTGATCTTAAAGCCGGATGCGCGGGCAGTGTGCTGGACGTTTTGCGCCATTCGCAACTCAATCATCGCGTGGATATTGATGTTGGCTTGTTTGCCGAAGAAGCCGAAACGCAACTCAGCACCTTTTTTAAGTATTTGCGAGAGTGAGAGATCAGATCAATCATGAAATTGCGCCGTCCACATACGCACGAAATTGTGCTAGTGATTGCCGTGCTCATCGCGCTTGGTGCGGTAATTCTAGTAATCACCGCGCAATAAAAATGCCGGATAGAAGGTTAATTCAATCCGGCAAATTGTGATTGACGTAATGATGTTTCGTAACTAACGTTTGCGCTTCTTGCCGATACCGAGCAGACCGCCGATAAACAACAATACGATTGCGCCGATGAATGCCGTAATCAGCGAACCGATGCCGAAGCCAATATCCAGCGCATCATCAAAACCGAGCCAGCCGACGATTATGCCCCCGATAAATGCACCTGCTACACCGAGCACAATATCCAGCACCAGCGGGCTATCCCGCCGTCCGAGTGCTTGCCGTGCAATCGCTCCGGCAATCGCGCCGATAATGATCCAGCCAAAGCAGTAATACCAAACGCCGCCGATAAAATCCATGTGAGTTTTCTCCTTAATTATGTATCCTGTAAAGACGTTACGCGTGAGTGTCTTTCTACAATGAATACGTCAATTGTAACGTTTCTGTTGCACCCTGCCAAAACGTAGCGTTTACAGAAAACCGGATTTCCGTATAATGAAACGAGATGGAGAGATGCCAGAGCGGTTGAATGGGCCTGTCTCGAAAACAGGTGTGTCTCTTTGAGGCACCGAGGGTTCGAATCCCTCTCTCTCCGCACGATGATGCGCCTGCCTATTGTGGCGGGCGTATTTTTTTAGTGATAAGTTGGAAGTTATTAGTTTTTAGTAAAAGACAAATTTTAATGTAATTCGACGCGGATATAGGCTCATTGATCGCTAAAAACCAGAGGACTCATCATGAAAACAATCGCAGTATATGGAAGCGCGATGGTACAACCGGATCAGCCGGATTTTATAGCGGCGTATGAAGTGGGCAAGGCACTCGCATCCGCCGGATTTGAGGTGATGACCGGGGGCTATGCGGGTGTGATGGGCGCGGCGAGTCAGGGCGCGGGTGAGGTCGGCGGGCATGTCATCGGCGTGACGACGGGCGCGGTGGAACGTCTGCGTGGACCGGAACTGCACGTCAATAAATGGGTGGTTGATAAAGTCCATTATGATAGCCTGCACGAACGCCTGATGCACCTCGTCCGTGATGCGGATGGCTATGTCGTGATGCCCGGCGGACTCGGCACATTGACCGAACTCGCGATGGCGTGGGAACTCATGCGGGCGCGTGATATTCCGATGCGTCCGCTTGTTTGTTACGGAAGATATTGGGGCGATGTGCTGTCTGTATTGAAGACGAGTCCCTATGTGCGTGCATCGGATTGGCAAACCTTGACCTTCGCAGATACGCCGACCGATGTCGTGAATACCTTAAAAAACGCGTTCCATATGGACGAGTCATCCAACTAATATCAGCCAAAAACGGAGTTAACACCGTGACGCAGACAAAAGACGCTGTTCTGGCGAGTCGGCAGAAAAAAGATAATTTCTTCAAATCGAATCCACATTCCCCGCTTGCTCCTGAAGCCCGGATGCAGTTTGAGGGATTGGCGTATTATGATTACAATTCTGATCTCGTGATGACCGTCCGATTGACCGAATTTGACGAAAAGAAACCTGTGCCGATCCAGACGACCACCGGCGACGGGCGGATTTACCAGCGCTATGGCGAATTCACGTTCATGGCAGAGGGTGAAGAAGCCCGTCTGACCGTGTATTCCACCCCGCATGGATTTTTCCTGCCGTTTGTGGATGCCAACGCCGGAACAGAAACCTATCCCGCCGGACGCTATCTCGATCTTGAGCAAAATTCCGATGGCACCTTCGAGATAGATTTCAACCTCGCCTATAATCCCTACTGTGCATATAACGAAACCTTTTCATGCCCATTGACCCCTGCGGAAAATCGCCTCAAAATTGCCATCCGCGCCGGAGAAAAAACTTTCGGTAAATCATAAGTAGAGCAATCATCGGTTGGAATCATTCATCTTAGCTTATACCATAACAGCTATGAATCGATTCCGACTAATTTTATGCGTATGTTTATGCCTTGTGTTGAGTATGCCACTCCTCGCACAGTATGAAGCCGACCCAACACCCGAAGAAATCGCCCTTTTGCGGATCGAACAAGCACGCGAGTCCGACTCTACAGCATTGGATTTGAGCGAACTCGGTTTGACAGAACTCCCGCCTGAATTGTGGGAACTTACGAATCTGCGTCAGCTGGATCTGCATGGAAATCAATTAACCAACATTCCATCGGAGATCACTTTACTGGAAAATCTTCTGAGTCTTTCAGTTGGGGATAATCAACTGTCAAGTCTTCCAAGTGAGATTGGACAGTTAGCTCATTTAGAGCATCTCAATTTATATGATAACGATATAACGACTATACCACAGGAGATTTGGTCACTGACGAATTTACGATCGTTTAATCTAAATGGGAATTCTCTGATGTCAGTCCCACCGGATATTAGCCAGTTTACTCAAATCCGCTATCTCGGATTGGGAGGTAATCAACTGACTGTACTTCCGATGGAAATTTGGGAATTAGATTCCTTAAGCGACCTTTGGCTTCATGATAATGGATTGACCTCTATTCCGCCGGAAATTGCTCAGTTATCAAATTTGTTGTATCTTCGCCTTTACCAAAATGAGCTATCATCCATTCCACCGGAAATTGGACAACTAAGACATTTGTTGACATTAGACATTGGAAGTAATCAGATCAGTAGTTTGCCAATCGAGATAAATCATCTTACACAACTTGAAAACCTTTACCTTAATCACAATCAGTTAACCACTCTTCCACTAGATTTCTCCGCATTAATCAACTTGTCAGCATTATCAATCGACAATAATTTGCTAACTTCGTTACCTCGTGGTCTTGGGCATCTTGATAAGCTAACTACATTCCGTTATGAAAATAATCCGCTTGAATTTCCGCCACCGCAAGTCCTTGAAGGCGGACAATTCGCGGTGCTTGAATTCCTACGGCATCCACAACCATCAGCGCCGTATCGTGTGGGCAGGGTGATGCTCGGCACACTATTCGCGCTCATCGTAAGCATGGCAGGCATTACATTTGGCTGGCTCTATTTACTGCGCTGGCGTTGGGAAATGTGAAATAAAATAGGTAATTCTTTATCCGCTCATAACACGAATTTTAACTCATTCACACCGGTTTCTAAGCCTGTGGTGCTGTACTTAACGGTAATCATTCATATGTAGAGGACGTTGAGACACCACATGGAAAATTATACCTTTGACCTTCAGCGCATTTTCTTTGGCGATGTGCCGATTTTGTTTCTCTTTGAAATTCTGCTTCGCACCAGCATTTTATATCTGTTCACTGTTTTCTTGATGCGCCTTGCACCACGCCGGAACATCGGGCAAATGACCCCGCTCGAATTACTGGTGATTATCGCGCTCGGTTCGTCGGTGGGTGATCCAATGTTCTATCCGAATATCCCCCTTATTCACGGCATGGCGGTGATTAGTGTTGTGCTGGGATTGCAAACTGGTCTTGTGTACCTGTCCCGTGTACGTGGAAAATGGGAAAACGTAATCGACGGTAACGCCATCCGCGTTGTTCAGGACGGTCAACTCGATCTAAATGGCATGGCAAAGGCGAAAATCACGCGTGAAGATGTGTTCATGGGCTTACGCATGACTCAGCATACACATCTGGGCGAGATAGAAGAAGCCTATGTCGAGAAGAATGGGCAAATTACTGTCCACATCTATGCGCCACACAAACAGCGCAAAGGGTTTATCTTCATGCCACCCGTTGAAGAAAAAGATTGGCGCGAATTTCATGAGGGTGATTCCGTGCCAGCGACGGAATATTACGTGTGTAAAGTCTGTGGTCGGGTGGAGCATTATGACCGCCACACGACCTTCAAAGCGTGTCCGCGATGTGAGTACAAAGCGTGGCTAGATTCTGTCGGATTGCCGCTTACTCCTCAAAAAGAAGACTAGGCTGTTAGCGTGATTTCTTCCTGTTTTTGCGGATGTACGTGAGGCTTTTTTCTACCCACTGTGCCAATACATCGCCATCGTTGAGGAATTCTGGCGGCGTTTCAATATAAGCTTTCATATAGTCAGAGGTGCGTGCCTCTGGCAATTCGAGCAAGTCACGTCGTGCGTCTTCATCGAGCTTGAGCGCCAATGTGTTGCCGAACCACGCCGCGAAGATCACACCATCCGCCCAGAATCCCGCCCCGCCGAACATCTGCTTACTCGTCAGGCTGATCTGCGGATCAATCTGCAATATCGCTTCTTGTAGCGCGTCCCCCATCTCTTTGACAATCGTTTCTTTGTCCATTAGCCCGTGCTCCGTGAGATTAACTCGGATGATTCAGCTTAAATTTTAGCACAAAAGTTCCGTTGATGTGACAATTCCTTAATCTTGTCTGAAATATGTGTCGCCGTCATCCGGTTTCAAGTACAATGGATTTACGGTCAATCACCGCGTTATCCGACAGGGGGAACACATCGCATGTCACAACTCGAAATTGGTCAGGAATATCCCGCATCAAACGAAGCGCAGTACATTCAAAGTCTGGTCGAGACACTCACCGCACAAATCCAGAAAGATTATCCCACCGGAATCATGCGCCGTGATGCACACCCCAAACAACATGGTGTAGTTCATGCGGAATTCATCATCGAGCAGAGCTTGCCGGAAAATTTGCGTGTCGGTGTGTTTAAAGAAGCGAAAACATATCCGTGCTGGGTACGGTTTTCCAATTCCGGTGGCACAGGTGGCATTCATCCCGATAAAAACCCGGATGTGCGCGGTATGGCGATTAAGCTCATTGGCGTTGAGGGTGAGAAAATTTTGCCGGAGGAAAGTAACGAAGTCACACAGGATTTTCTGGTCGCCAGCTACCCGAACTTTATCGTCAAAAATGCTATTGATTTTTCCGTATTGGCGGCAGGGCTGGGTAAAAAAGATTATCTAAAATTATTCCTTTTTTTCTTTAACCCGTTCCATTTGCGCCTGCGCGAACTGATGCTGTTGATTAAGTCTCAGGGCAAATGTGCCAACGTGCTCGGTCAACGGTATTGGAGCATGGTGGCATCTCAACTCGGTGCGGGGCAGGCGGTCAAATATTCGGCCATTCCGCGCTCCAAAGTGGATAATACCCTGCCTACCACACCGTCTGATAATTTTCTGCGGGATCGCCTAAAAGCACATCTGAGCGATCAGGAAGCGACGTTCGATTTTTGCGTACAATTGCAAACAAACCCCGATACCATGCCGATTGAAGATGCGCGGGTGGAATGGAAAGAAAGCGAATCGCCGTTCATCAAAGTGGCGACCATCCGCATCCCCCCGCAGAGCTTTGACTCCGAAGCGCAAGAAAGTTTTGGCGAGAACCTCTCCTATACGCCGTGGCATAGCCTGCCGGAACATCGTCCGCTCGGTGGCATAAACCGTGCGCGGAAAGTGGTGTATGAGGCAATTTCAGAATTTCGCCATCGCTTGAACGGTGTTGAACGCCGTGAACCCAAAGTCATGAAGCCGTTTGAGAAATAAATAGAGTTAGCGAGGAAATCGAATTTATGGCAACCGTACATGAACATATCACGGATGATTTGCGCGCATGGATCGAGGCGCAACATCTATTTTTTGTAGCAAGTGCGCCCCTGACGGGAGAAGGGCATGTGAACGTCTCGCCAAAAGGCATGGACTGCCTGCGTGTTTTGGACGAGCATACCGTCGCCTATCTGGATTTGACAGGCAGTGGCAACGAAACCTCCGCGCATTTAATCGAGGCGGGAAACGGACGCATTACGCTGATGTGGTGCGCGTTTGATGGTTCTCCGCGCATTTTGCGTTTGTATGGCAATGGACGTGTGATTTTGCCGGATACGCCGGAATGGGAAAGCCTCGCGCCCAAGTTCACGATGCTAACCGGAGCGCGTCAGATTATCGTCAACGAGGTCAGCATGGTACAAACATCCTGCGGGTTTGGTGTGCCATTTTTCGATCATGTCGGAGATCGGGATACGCTCCCCAAATTGTGGGAACAACGTGGCGAAGAAGCTCTGAAAACCTATCATCAAGAACGCAACGCCGTCAGTGTGGACGGCTTACCCACGCCTATCGGTGCACTGTACGAGTAAATAAACCATGCCACGAGACTGACCTATCGTGGCATGTATTGTTTATTGATCGGTATTTGTAGCGCCCAATTCATAGCGCACACAATGATCCTCGTAAATTGCTTCATGAGGATAGGCTTCTAGCAGGGCAAGATCGTCTTCAGCTTGCTGTTCCTCAATCGATTCTTCATGATCTGGATTACGGCAGAAGAAATAGAGGGTGCGACCTTCGTTAGCTTGTGCGTTTGCCAATACTTCTTCCGGTGGCATATTCCAGTCCATGCGCCTGAAGGTATAGAATTTTACAACACGATCCATGCCTGTGGGAAAATCATAACCGGGATAATTAAAATAAACGCTCAGGTGGTCGTCTTCACTGGAAGCGGTATTGATAGAATCGATGATCGCGTCAATCTCCGGTTGGTGTGCGGAATAATGTAAGACACCAAAGACGAATAAGCCCAATAAAACCGTCGTTAGAAGCATCCCGTCCATCACCGGGCGTAATACGCGATGGGGTGGTTTACGCATCCGCAAATAGACCCATGCAATTGCGGCGACAATTGCCATCGACGGGAGCAAAAAAACTTTGTAATAATCGTGGATGTAGCTGGCATTCCGAAAGGCTAGCAAGTAACTTAACCCACCAAAAAATAGTGCACCGACTATGACGAGGGCGGTACGACTACTGCGTTTGCGTAGCGGGAACAACCCTAAGATACTCATGACCAGCACGCCGGGCGTGATAAGCACAAAAATATCAATAAAGAGTTTGCCGAGATAGGCACTAATGGTTAATGGGTCAGAATCTCTCACCCCTGAAACTTCACTTGTGCGCCAGACGAAGGCATCCAGCAGACTATCAATAGATTGATCCCACTGTAATTGATACGAGCCGAGCAAAACGATCAGCGCTACGATGCACCACACACCAATGCCGATCACGCCGATTCGCTGACGCATGTTGCCCAGAAAAAACGCCCCTAATCCAACCCCTGCCACCATGAAAACTGCGGGCCAGGCCGTCCAGACTGCCATCCATGCGAGAAATAACAATGCGAGAAAACGTGCCCTATTGGGCTGTCTTAACCAATTGATCGTGACTGCCGTGAACAATAGCGCGGCTAATAAACCGAGTGGATCATGACCGGGCACCCGCCCCATATAGGAGACCATCGGCACCAGCCCGTAAAATGCCGCCGCCCACCATGCAACCCGATCATTGTATAAACGACGCGTGATGACATACATCGCCACGATCCCTAATAGCGTCGCGCAGGCAAAAGCATAACGCACACTCAATTCGTTGAATCCAGTGAATTGGGTTAGGAGTGCTGGAATCCATGCTAGCAGAGGTGGATGATGGCTATATATATATAGGTCGGCGATGTCGTTCACAGGATCGCTGTCTCTGACAACCATCAGCCCGATCTGGTCTACGCCGTAAATCTCATAATTCCTAACCGCAGAGGGTATCCAAACACGATAGGAGTCTTGCACACCATACCAGGGTGAACCAAGCTGAAAGGTAAGCAATGCCCACGCAATTAACAGGAGAACGATCAATCTTATTGAGAATTTGCCGCCTGATTGTGCAGATATAGAGGATTTTGTCATAAAGTACTCCGTTAGGCGGATTCGCCTTGCGTGCTGGAGACTTCCGCCTCCGGTAAATCAACATATAGGAAAAAAAGACTGGTTAACATAACACCAACAATTTCCGCCAGTGTCCAGCCTATACGTGCGATGATGGCGGCAGTAGCAGGGATTGGCTCATTCAGGAAGACGGCAAGACCAAGCGCGATCAGCACATCACGCACGCCGATGCCTCCGGGCGTAAAGATGATGAGAAAGCCAATCATCCATGTTCCGGCATATAAACCAATGATTTCCAACACAGCTCCCGCGCTAAGTTCCGGCGCGATGGCATAAACGATCCCTGCAAAAGACAGCCCGATTACAACCCATGCCACGATATATACAAAAATAACCATGAGAATTTGTGGCAAACTCAGCCAAAGATCGGGGCGATCAAGCAAGCGGCGGAGAATTGAGGGCAGTTTTTGTGATTTGAGCCAGTTGATGAACTTTTCAGATCGCAAACTGAGCACACCGATCACCACGAGCACTATGCCACCGAAAATAACGCTGAAAACTAGCCCGGATGGTAGATAATGCGTGACAAGGCGCAGGCTTAAAAGTGCGGTAATGCCGGCACCTGTGACCATCAATAGCACTTCCCAGAAAACGGCGATTACACTTTTAGCGGTCGGAACACCCGCACGTTGATACAAAAACATGCGTCCGGGTAACGCCCAGATACTCCCCGGTAAATATTTGGCAATGTTGGAGATGAAGAAGGCACGCCAGATCACAAAAGGTCGCTGATTTTCTTCCAGATCACGCAGTATGAGCAACGATCCCAATGGTAATAAGCCTAAGCCGATGGTCATACCGATCTGCGCGAAGATGAGCATTGTCCAGTTAATAGCAAGTGGGTTATCGCGTAGTTGCGCAAGTTGATCGCGCAGATATACGCCTACGAATATCAGCAATGCGAGAAAGAAAATAATCTGTACTGCCCGCACGATGGATCGGCGTGTCATATCTGTTTTTCCGCAAGCACCATTGACCATAGCATTGGTGTTGCGATGTCAACAATGGTGAAATGTTGCTCGACAAAGCGACGGAATCCCCACACCGACCAATGATTAATATGCTCAGGAGTGTTTCCCCAATCTTCAAGGTAAGCACCCCGCGCCATATTGCCTATACGCCAGAACGGTTCATTCGGCACGCTCAACAACGCATAGCGACTAGTCACACGGTGAATTTCTGCCAGCGCACGTTGTGGATCGCCGACATGCTCTAAAACTTCCAGACAGATCACTAGATCAAACGAATTATCGTTGAACGGAATATCTTGCAGGTTACCTTGAAGAAGTGGCAGAGTCGGGTTGTGTGTTTGTGCCAGATCAAGACGTTCAGAATCAAGATCCGCCCCGAAAATCGACTTGTAGCGTGGCGCGAGGGTATTATTCATAATCTCGCCTTCGCCACAACCCGCATCAAAGACCTTATCAGCTTCCACTTGTTCCAGCATCCGGTTTAATGCTGTATAGAAACGTGCCATCGCAAAACGGGTGATAAAGCCCGCTTCTGTATCATATTTCTTTTGGCGCAAACCCATGTTCGCGCTGGAATGACGATCAAGATCGGTCAAAAGTGATCTCCGTATTTTTGAGTTCGGCTTCAGGGTTCTGGGGTGCACGTGTGGTCTGGATATGTGTCGCATGATACGCTTCATCCACTAGCACCAATTTTTTCAGGTAATAGAGGGTTTCTTCATGCAGACGGCGGTTGATGGCGATAAGATCCCCCAGTAGACCGATCAAGAAGACCACGAAGCCGATAATCAGCAGTGCCGCGCCCACGATGATGGATTGCACATTTGCGCCGCGTGCTGTATCGCCTTGTAAGATGAGCACCCCATAGCGTGCCCATAACCCCAGACCCACTACGAGAAACGGCAGGGCGATATAGCTAAAGGTTGCCAGTGGACGATAGAGCAGAAACAGGCGCAAGATCGTCACAGCGGAACGACGCACGTATTTCCACATACTCTTGAAGAGGCGTGAGTCGCGTGTTTTCGGATTGGTGTTAATCGGCACATGCCTGATGCTTAGATTCTTGCGACCCGCCTGAATAATCGTTTCTAGCGTGTAGGTATAACTGGTCAACACGTTAAAACGCAGGGCGGTCTCGCGTGATATTGCACGGAAGCCACTGGGTGCATCAGGGATGGTCGTGCCGGAAACAAAGCGTACCACCGCACTACCCAATCCCTGCAAGATTTTTTTGGTAGTGGAAAAGTGTTCTATGCTTCCTGTTTGCCGGTCACCAATCACCATATCTGCCGTGCCATCCACAATCGGGCGCACTAAGTCGGCGATATAGCGTCCCGGATATTGATTATCGGCATCGGTGTTGACGATAATATCTGCGCCGAGTTGCAAACAGGCATTAAGACCCGATTGATACGCCGTCGCCAGACCTTTATTGCCATTGTGCCGGACGATATGCTCCACACCATGTTCACGGGCGACCTGCAAGGTGTTGTCTGTACTGCCATCGTCAATAATCAGCCATTCGAGTTCATCAACGCCGTCTAGCTGACGCGGCAATTCCGCCAATGTGATCGGGAGGGTGTGTTCTTCATTCAGACAAGGAATCTGGATGATTACTTTCATCGTTTACGCTACCTAATTTGTCTGTGCAATCATACCACCTCATTATAAGCGTGAATATGACAGAGGAGTATTGAGTTCTGTCTCATCGACAATTTACCGCCCGTTACTTAGGGCAGTGATTTTCTCGTTTGCCTGTCGCAGATGGTCGCTGAGGACGTGCATCATCTTTAACGACAGATCAGGGTATTGATAGAGCAGGGCGGTTAAGGGTTCACGGCGCAACAGCAAAACCAGCGTATCCTCCTCGGTGATCGCGGTCGCGGAGCGTTTGCTCTCGTCGAAAAGTGTCATCTCTCCAAAAGCGGAGACCGGACGATAGCTGGCAAATTGAATAAATGCCCCGTCCTTGATGTCTTCCTTGCCGATTTTCACCCCACCACTGACCACGATAAACAATTCGCCACCGGGGTCGCCCTCACGGAAAATGACTTCTTCCGCTTTAATCAACTGTTCGTCGCAGATTCCGGCGAGCGATTTGAGATGGTCAATCGGTATGCTCTCAAAAAACGACACCCGACGGAGCATAATCATTTTTTCTACAATTGAAAGCATTTCTACACGTCCTTTTCCGTTGCTATTCTGGCGCATCTTTTTCTTCATCTGGTCGAGTATCGTACTGCCTTGCATGTGGCGGATCACCATTTGCACAACAAGGCGTACATCGGGGTTTTCATCCTGTAGTGCCGCCTGCAACACGGCGAAAGCGGCATCTTTTTCTGCCCGATGCGTGTTCCCCGTTGCGTCGTCCGACGACATTGTAATTTCGCCCAGCGCATACAGGCTGAACATGCGAAGTCCGGCATCCTGATGTTTCGTCAATGCCATGAGCAGGGCATAGCCATTTTTTGGCTGATTGAGTGCCGTAGTGGGATGATTTTTCAGCAACTGTTTCGTCGTCACGTTTTCCCGTACAAGGGGCGCAATTAAACGGGCGATGTGAGGCGTAGTGATGGATTCAAGTGCCTCCACCGCGTTAGATCGCCTGCGCGGGTCATTCGTCTGGAGGGATTCTTGAATGATCTGGAGCGAATTAGGGTCGGTCATCATGCCCAATAGATAGAAAACTTCCTCGCGGCGGCTGGAAATATCCGCTTTTAACATGCTTTCGACAACCGCAACCCCCGGATAAGCCGTATAGGGGGTGAGCAGGTCAATCCACAGATAATCTCTGTAAATCACGTTCAGGCTATCTTCCACAGCCGTTTTTAAGTGATGATCGTACTTTTGCAGGTCAATGCGGTTCAACGCCACCGCCGCCCGTTGTGCCTGCCTTGTATCTGTGCTTTTGAGCGCGGTTTCTAAGGCAGGGATGGCGGGTCTGCCAATGGCGATCAACAGTTCAATCGCCAGATCACGTACCCGATTGCTGGGATCAATCAGCGCGGCGACCAGCACCAGATACGCCTGTGCAGAATGAATCCGCGATAGGATACGTAATTCCACCAGACGGATGCTTTCCACCGGATCATTAAACAGCAGGTCAATCTTGGCGACGACTTTTTGATAAATGTCATCAGGTAACTCTTCCTGCCATAATGTCTCGATTGCTTGTGTCGCTTGTAGGCGTACCGCGTCGTCCACATCTTCCTGAAATGCCAATAAATCACCGATTCCGTTTACATCGTTAAGAGTCTGGATAATCTGGATACCGAGAATACGTTCGTCCGGTTGATCGCTGTTCAATAAGGCGAGATGCGCGGTGCGTGCTATTTCTCGTTGAGAGGCTTGATCTGCATGAAGCAACACTGGAATTGCCTCTGCGCGGACGATTGGCGATGGATCGTTT
Organism: Aggregatilineales bacterium; assembly: GCA_040219275.1. Classification (GTDB taxonomy): domain Bacteria; phylum Chloroflexota; class Anaerolineae; order Aggregatilineales; family Phototrophicaceae; genus JAVJSU01. The sequence continues at coordinate 167,275 of JAVJSU010000007.1, forward strand.
AGTAAATAACCTTCCGCGATGCTGAGGAAATCATGTTGCGAGCCGTTTTCCTGATAGGCTAATCCAGCCAGCGCAAGTTGACGTGTCTGTTCGTTTTCATCTTTGAGCAATACCTTAAAGGTACGTCGCAATTTTTCATCTCGCACCTCTGAGTCCACTAGAATTTCCAGCAGTTGCGCCCGCAAATCGCTATCAACATCATCCAGCAGGCTCGCCAGCAACAACGCCCCATCCCGCCCGCCGATTTGCAGAATGATGGAGGCGATAAATACTTTGAAATTGGGATCGTCGTTGGAATTCATCTGGAACAATAGACGATCCAACGTACGGCTATCTACCGCGTCAATTTCTAGCTCCGGCGGATGCGTGAGCAAATAACTGAAACTATCGCTCTGAAGCAAGTTGACCATCGAACGGGTGTACTCGCGCCGTAGATTGATGGCGTTCATTAAATAGAGCACCGCATTCACGCCGATCAGCGCGGGTAGGAACCAATCAAAGGGAATGATCGGCAACAATTGAAGCAAGCCTGACGCGAGAATCGTCCCTAACGGTGAGATCAACCCGCTAATCACCGCCCGCGCCCGCCCTTTCGACTGTGCAGGCAGGGCATTGCCCATCAACGCGCCCACAGGTTTACTGAATACGCGCCGGAACGCGCCGATCACGATGAGTGCCAGCGCGCTGGAAAGCAATTGCGGATAGACGATCAACGCGAAGGCGGAAATAAGCACCATCGACGGGAAGACGAGGTTCATATTGCCCAAGCCGATGCGCCGCATGATGCGATTAAACAGGAATAATTGGACGATCAACGCGACTGCACTCGCGCCACTTTCCAGCGCGGCGGTGAATTGACCGAACGCGTCAGCATTGGCGGCGTTGCGCTCGATGATGACGGCGGTTTGATACTCAAATAAGGTCAGAATAGAGAGGAATAGGAGCGTGCCGGTTGCCATCATGCGCGGATAGCGGTTGCCGAGCACAAAGCGCAACCCTTCCCTCAGACTTTCAAAATTAGTTTCACGTTTGGGCGCATCTTTGGTTTGCTGTTTTACCGCATACGGTTGACTACTGCTTGTTCCGTCGTCGCCATGCCTACGTAGGGTGCGCGTCGTCAGGATAAAGACGATTATCACGATGATGAGCAAGCCGACCCAGATAAACATGACTTCAAACGTCGGGATGGAATAGGTGCCTTTGATGAGCGTGCTATATATCGCCCCGCCGAACATCGTTGCCAATGGAAAAGCGGCGCTGATGACCGGAAAAATCCGCTTGGCACTGCGGGTATCGTAGATGCTGATGATGTACGTTCCCCAGTGAATCATCCACACGCTGAACAAAATTTGATAAATCGCATATAGGCTGAGGTATGAGGCGGCGCGGGCATATTGCCAGTCTAACACCTGGATTGCCGTCGCCGCACCAACTGCGATGGTCAGCAATCCGGTCATTAAAATCAGCATCCGGCTTTTGGAGACACGATCCACATAGGCGGTATAAATCAATGATGTGAAGATGACGATGAAGCCGCCTGCCATCTGTGCGATGGGCAGAAATTCTGTTTGTAGATTAAGCGAATCGTTTAGATTAACGACTTCCGCCTTGATCGCGTTACCGCCCCATGTTAAGCCTACGCTGTAAACGAAAAACGCGAGGAATAACAATGAAAATCGGCGTGTTTCTTCCGGGCGGATGTCCAGAAATGTCCATAATTGCTTCGTCACAAAAAACCTTCCAGCGGATGTTCAGGTGGCGTTCTGTCCAAAATCGGTAAAGGCGCTCTTTAACTGGTTATTATCTTACATTGCAATCGCCGTAATGTAACGAAAAGTTTATGAATCTTATCGCTATAGGGTTTAACCTCATGGTAGATTTCTTATAATGATGTACGATACGTTATACTTTGCCAGGTTTATTGGTACAAAATTCTATGCACACTAAACTTGCTTTGATCTATTCAACGCATGAGGGTAGTTCCATTTATGGGTAATGCATTTGTCTCCTATTCACGCCGCGACCAGCAATTTGTGCGTAAATTGGTGGATCGTCTTCAAAATCATGGACACGAACTATGGGTCGATTGGGAAGGCATCCCGCTGACCGCAGACTGGATGAAAGAAATCGAGACAGGCATCGAGAATGCCAATGATTTTATTTTCGTTATCTCGCCGGACTCCGTACAATCCGAGATTTGCCATCAAGAGATTGAGCACGCCATCAAGTATAACAAACGCCTTGTGCCCATTCTGTTTCGGGAATTAGAAGATTCTGACGATAAAGCGGCGCTCCATCCCCATATTTCCTCCCATAACTGGATATTTCTGCGCGATGTAGACGATTTTGAGCGGGCGTTTGAAGCCCTCACCAGCGCACTTGATACGGATTTGCAATATGTACGTGCCCATACGCGTTTGCTGGCTCGCGCCATTGAATGGGGTGGAAAAGAGCGTGATCCGAGCTTTTTACTGCGCGGGAGTGATCTGCTAGAGGCGGAAGCGTGTGTTAAAGATGGCACGCAAGAGGGCAAAACGCCCAGCATTAATGAAATTCAGCAAGCCTATGTGAGCGCCAGCCGACAGGCAGAAACATGGCGCAGACGCGAACGATTATTTCTGGGCATTATCGCGGCGGCATTTGTGCTGGCGTTGATTATGCTCGGCGTGGCGGTGTGGCAATTCTTGCAAGCAGAAGATGCGCGTGCAGAAACACAACGCCTTTCATTAGCGTCAAATGCACAGGTGGCGCTGGGCAACAGCAACACCGATTTAGCCGTCTCTCTGGCACTCATCGCCAATGGGAGTGGCAACCCGCGTGGAGAAACCGAACGCGCCCTCGCGGATTCTGCCTATAGTCCGGGGACACGCTTTCGCTTTACCGCCCATGAAGCATCGGTCAGCGTTGCTAAATTCAGCGAACATGGTGATCTCGCGGCATCTGCGGACGAAAGCGGTATATTGATTCTGTGGAACGCCCAGACGCTGGAAATTGTGCGGACATTTGAAGGGCATGAGGGGGTCATTAACGGGGTAGACATCAGCCGCAATTTACAGTGGGTCGTCTCCGGCGGTGCAGATGGCTCGGTGCGTCTGTGGAGTTCCATCAACGAAGATACGATGATTATGCGACTCGAAGAAGCCAGCGAAGACTACGATGAACCGTCAGCGGTTCGGGCTGTGGCGTTTGACAGCACTGGTTCACGCATCCTCACAGGCTATGACAATGGCGTGATGGCGCTGTGGGACGTTGAAACAGGTGACTTGATTCAAACATTCACAGACGGACATGAAGGCGCGGTCATTTCGGTGAGCTTTCATCCCGATGAACCACTGGCGTTATCTTTTGCCCTCAGCAGTACCAGCAACACACAAAGTAGCGCGCTCATCATCTGGGATTTAGAAACGGGCGAACAGGTCGACGCGTTCGACGATTTTCGCTCTATCGGGCAAAATATCGCGCAGGGTGCGGCGGTTTTTAGCCCGGACGGTGAGCATGTATTGAGCAGTAACGCGGTGGATTTACTCTATTGGAATTGGCGCACGGGCGAACTTATCTGGACGCTCAGTGGTCATGGGAGCAACATCAACAGCATCGCCTTTGATCGCAACGGACGGTATGCACTCTCCAGCGGACGTTTGGAAAATAGCGTGCGTTATTGGGATGTTCTGCATGGCGTAGAACTACGTCGACTGGACGGACATGCCGGCGTGGTGCAATTCGTCTCGATCAATGACGACGGGCGTTACGCGCTCTCCGCCTCAGAAGATATGACTGTGCGTGTGTGGGATTTAGCCAATGGCGCACAGGTGATGAGTTATAACGAGCATACCGATCAGGCGTATGGCGTGGATATTTCTCCTGATGATCGTCTGGTTGCGTCCTCCTCTGATGATGACACCATTCACCTGTGGAACATCAATGAAGGTGCAGACGGCGAAGTAACTATCCTTGAAGGGCATGAGGCGGATATTTGGCGTGTCGCGTTTAACTTCGACGGCACATTGCTTATTTCCGGTAGTGAAGATCAAACTGCCCGCATCTGGGATGTGGCAACGGGCGACACACTTCATGAGCTTATCGGACATAGCAACAACGTCACCACCGTAGATTTCAACAGCGATAGCACATTGGCGCTGACCGGCTCTAATGACCAGACAATACGTGTTTGGGATGTGACGACGGGCGAACAGCAATTGTGCTTCGGGCAGGAAGGCACTATCGACGGCTGTACGGGTGACAGTAACGGACAGGTGCGATCTGTCGCCTTTAGTACGGATAACAGCCTGATTCTGGTGGGCGATGACAATGCCCGTCTCATCAACCCACAGACTGGCGCGGAATTGTGGCGCTCTGATGGGACGGTTCATGCGGATCGCGTGAATAGTGCGGTATTTAATGCGGATGGTTCGCAATTTGTTACCGGGTCGGCGGATGGCACAATAGCCGTTTGGACTACGCAGACCGTCCGTGATAATCCTGAAGGCGCAGAACCTGACCAATATTTTACGGGACATAGCGGACAGATAAGGAGTGTGGTGTTTACCCCCAACGGACGACGCATATTATCTGCTTCCGCTGATTTTACGATGCGCTTGTGGGATGTTGCCTCCGGTTTGGAAGTTCGCCGCTTTGAATCCCATACTAATTGGGTCAGTCAGGCGGCGATTACATCAGATGGGCAATTGGCGGTTTCCGCTGGATGGGATCGTCGGGTAATCGTCTGGCATATCGACGATGTTCAGCAGATGACCGCATGGGTGTGTGAGAATCGCTACGTTCGTCCGCTCACACTGAACGAATTGCGTACCTATCGCACAGAACAGCTAGCGACCTGCGTTCCACCTGAAAACTAAATCCGCACTTCTTCAGGGCGTGGATGAAAAATCCGCGCCCTATATCATCCAGAGTCCCCCGTTATTTTCTGGCAACTCATGACCAAACCCTAACAATTTTTTACGCGTCTCAATTAGCCACAGCACAAATAAGTGCGATAATGGACAGAGTACGTTTTGTGTTACTATCCCGTATCCTGTATAAACGAATGACGATTATGCTGAAAAATCTTGACCATGAACCCTCGCTAATGACCATGACAACTTCCCCTTACGCAGTCTGGCGACACGCCCATTTTCCGATGCGTACATTTGAGTTTCAAGCTATTCGGACGATGCAAGATGCGTTTGATGTGATCTTGAATATGCTGGGACAATCGGAAATTCGCACTTTTCTCAATCGGCTGGATGGCGGTGCAAGCGGAGATCGGTTCGATCATCTCTACGCTAAATTGCAACAGGTAGATCGCACTGCGCCGTTTACGCGTGAAGTCGAACGGCAGGTGGATTACACCTTGCGATTGCTGATTAGCAGTGTCATCCGCAACGACACGGGCAAAAAGGGCAGTCTGAATATCGTTTCGCTGGATGAGTCGGTTCAGTTGCCGGAAGTAAAGCGCCATCGCGTACTCGTGCCGGAACCGACCAATGAAAATTTCTCCGATGCGCTGAATCTGGCGGATCGCTTCAATAACACGATTGACCATGATGCGCGCGAAATTTACGAATCGGCTTTGCGCGAAGTCGCTGATAGCTTGCATCAATTCCATGTGTCCACAGAAGCACGTTTACTGCTTGATGATCGCAAAATGACGACCATTCAGGATTCTCAACGGCGCGTTGGTGAAGCCCTCGCCGACGAACTCGAAGCGCGCTATGGCATCCGTGAAGGGGTGTTTACCTACTCGGTGGATTACTTCTTGCGTGAGGACTCCGCCACCATATTAGAGGTTCACTGTCCTCCCCGCACCATTGAAACGTCGTATATGGGCTTGAGGGCATGGTCCACGGATGTAATATTCCCGCTGGATTCTGCCGTGCGAATCGCCTGTGATACATTTGCGGAAAGTCAAGGTCGGGCGGCGCTACGGGTGCTGGTGTTTAATCCTGAGCCTCACGCCGGTGCGATGGTCACCGAGGCGTTGGCGTTCGTCAAAGGCTTTGAGCGCGCGGGCTGTGAACAAGTTCATCTGGTGCAATCCTCGGCGGAGTTGCGCGATTGTGCGCCGGATTATGACATCATCTATCTGTGCGATGAATTATCCGACGACTCCGGTCAATCCGCGACGCTGACCGTACGTGCAGATCAATTGCTTCTGCCCATCCCGCAGATGATGGAACTGGTCAAGGATCGTGCCTTAATGGCGCAAATGTGCGACTCCGCAGGGCTGGCTGTCGGCAAAAATTTAACCGCGTCGCAGGGTGACCCTCTGCCCGTAGACGCACTACGGCGTGAACTCGGCGACTGGGTACTGGCAAAATCACGCATTCATCAGCCGTGGTGGTCACAGACCAAACAGCGCGTCGAATTTCTACATCTTGATCTGCACCGTGATAAGCTCCAAAAATTACTGGATAAAGAAGCGATCATGTTCGAGGAAATTATCACCGATTCACTGGACGAAAACGGGCATTTCGGCGAATTGCGTGTGTTCAGCACGATGGTTTTGTAGGCATGTCGTCTGTAAACACCGTCGCCTTCAAATACAACAACCGTGAATATCGCGTTCCGGCAGGCTTGACGATGACCGCCGCGTTGGAGCGGGCAGGCTATTTTTTTACACGCGGAGTCGGGTGTCGGGCGGGGTTTTGCGGAGCGTGTGCCGTCGTCTATCGTCTGCCGGATGATCCTGAAATGCGTCCAGCGTTGGCGTGCCAGATGGTCATGCAGGACGGGATGGATATCGCCCGCATCGCCTATCTGCCCGCGCACAAAGCCGTTCACGATCTGGATGCTGACCCGCTTCCGTCACCCATTGACTTATATCCACAACTGACTGCATGTATTGATTGCGATGCCTGCACGAAAGCCTGTCCCGCTGAACTTAAAGTCATGGATTTTGTGCATGATCTGGCGAAAAATGACCTTTCCTGCGCGAGTGAAAAATCGTTCGGTTGTGTGATGTGCCAATTGTGCGCCAACGCCTGCCCGGTGAATATCGCTCCGGCAAATGTGGCGCTCTATGCCCGCCGTTCGGAGGCGAAATTCCACACGCCCCCCGCCCGCCAATTACAACAGCGGGTAGCCGATATTCAAAACGGTGACTACGACGCAGAACTCGACTTGCTAACGTCACTTGACCCTGATGTTCTCCGCGAAACGTATCATCAGCGCACAATTGATGTGGAGTGATGATGATGCGCTTATGTTGTGCAATTTTGTTTGTCCTGTTAGGAACGACGTTTTCCCTCGCGCAATCTGATGCTAACATCGCGGCGAATCTCGCGCCCATTACTGCTGAAAATGTGAATCAACTCGAAACATTGCTAACGATTGAACTTGCCGACGATTTTATCGCCATGCAACTTACAGACGAGGTGTTCATGTGGATTACATTGTACGGAGTTTTACATAGACTTGATCTTGCGACAGGTGAGCAAACAGAACTTGAACTGCCCTACAGCATGTCTCTTGGGACTTTTAGTAACGATGGTGCATTGTTTGCATGTAACTGTCCTTATCCATATCCTCTATTGTGGGATTTACAGGTGATTAATGTTGTCACAGGTGAAGTAAGTATAGTTGAGAGAGAATCTGCATTCTTTGAAGTTGCTTTCAATCAGACAGGTGATCTACTTGCTACAACGTCAACTCCGAGCCGTTCTAATAGGGATGGCGGAGTCAGTGTATGGGACTTGGAAACACAGACAACTATTTTAAACTTTGATAATGAGCGGATTAATGCTAATCTCGCCTTTAGTCCTAACGGTGAAAATTTGGCGTTGAGTTTTGGTGCAGATATTACCGTACTCGATTTGACGAATAATTTTCACTCGTTTAGCGTTTTTCAAGAACTCTGTTTCCCATGCAAAATTGGTGGTCTTTTTTTTTACGTGAGCGACCTTGTGTTTAGTCATGACAGCACCCGTGTGGCTTCGATGAGTCCCGATGGGTTTGTGTGGATATGGGATGCTGGTTCGGGTAGGCTGGAACATTTGCTTAGAGATGGCACTATGTCTGTTGATCCTTTTGGTGGGAAATTCTCTTCCCGCAACAGCGACATCCTCTTTAGCCCGCAGGATGACTTTATCATCACGGCGAATGGGGAAGAAATGCGCCTGTGGTCAGTATCCGATGGCGACCTTTTGCGGACAATTTACGAGGATACGTCGCGCATCGCCTTCAACCCTGCGGGGACACTCATGGCAACTACCGACGGCGAGAATTCGCTGACTCTGTGGGGTGTTCCCGAAAATTGATCTATGTCTAACTATGTTGGGCGTGCGACAGGTAAGTGCGACCTAGCAGGTCGCCCCTACGAGAAATAACTAAAAACTGATAACTGTCTACTGAAAACTGACAACTAAAAAATATGTACCCACCTGAACTGCAAGACTCACTCGACAAACTCGAAGCCAGCCGTGATTTTCGCCGGACACAGCCGCTGGAACGTATCACGCCGGAAGCCAAAGATGCACTCCTACGTGCCTACCATCCCGATTATCAAGCGGGTGCAATGGGGATAATTAAAATTGGCGCGAACGCGGGAGAATCCGCGCCGGTGGAATTGGTCAATTTGCTACACGGTAACAGCCGAATCAATCTCGACGACATTGACCTGACGCAACCCGATTTCGTGACCGATGTGCTGGTGGTTGGGTCGGGTGGGGCAGGCTTGACGGCGGCACTCTCCGCGCATGATTCCGGCGCACGCGTGCTGATCGCCACCAAACTCCGCAATGGCGACTCGAATACAATCATGGCAACCGGAATCGCCGCACCGACAGGCGAAAAAGACAGCCCATCCGCGCATTATCTGGATACGATGGGCGGCTCGAATTTCACCGCCACGCCGGAATTGGTAAAAGCACTTGTGACCGATGGACCGGAAATCATCGCATGGTTCGAGGCGCTCGGTGTGCGCTTCGATAAAGACGACAACGGCGATTTTAAGCTCGGCGCGGCGGGTGGCTATTCACGGCGACGCATCCATTCGTGTGGCGACTTCACCGGATTAGACATCATGCGCGTGCTGAAAGACGAAATCCACAAACGCGGCATCCATGTGCTGGAATTTGCTCCGGCGGTGGAATTGATTCTCGATGATGAAGCACACTGTGCAGGCGCGATTCTCTATGATTATGACCGTGATTGCACCATCACCGTGCAGGCGAAGGCGGTCATTTTGACGACGGGCGGAATCGGGCGGTTGCATCTGCGCGGCGCACCGACGACCAATCATTATGGCGCGACGGCGGACGGTCTGGTGATAGCGTATCGTGCCGGAGCGAAATTATTGCATCAGGATTCGATCCAATATCATCCGACGGGCGTGGTTTATCCAAATGCCTTTTTCGGGCAACTCGTCAGTGAACGCTGTCGTGGGAGTGGCGGGCAATTGGTCAACTGTCACGGCGAACGTTTCGTCTATGAACTGGAAACGCGTGATGTGGTCGCCTCGTCGATCATCAAAGCGTGCGCTCAGGGCGATGGCATCGAGACGGCTTCCGGTCATGTGGGCGTGTGGTTGGATACAGTCACCATCCGCGAGGAAGACCGCTGGAAATTGCAGAATCTGCACAAGCGTTTTCTAGCGCAGGACATCGACATCTGGCAAAAACCACTGCTGATTTATCCCACACAGCATTATCAAAACGGTGGCGTGTTGATCGACCCACACGGACGCACCACCATCCCCAATTTGTACGCGGCGGGTGAGCTTGCAGGCGGGATTCACGGGCGCAACCGTCTGGCGGCGAATTCTCTGCTGGATATTTTCGTGTTCGGCAAACGAGCGGGCACCCATGCGACGCAGACTCTTTCGCATACCCAATCCCTGACGCTCGACCATCTGCGCGAGTATGCGAATCGCCTCAACGACGCAAACGCCGAATCGGGTGTGCTGTCGCCTGCCTTGTTGCCGGAGTATCGTAAGCGGTAAATCCCCCTAAATTTTGAGGTCTGCGTTAGCCTGTCTTTGTGAGTACACTTAAAGTATTCATGAATAGAGACAGGATGTTCTCAGTGGCTCTCCAAATAGAAAAACCAGAAAATCGTTGGCATACAATCACACAGATGTGGAATGACGAAAAACAATTCTACCGAATTTTAGGGGGATTATTTCTTGTAGCATTGGGTGTGATTTTAGGCGGTTTCCTCTTTGGTGACGAAAATCCCGCATTTGAAAATATGATTTCAGGTGTATCCAGCTATGCGACAAATCTTTGGACAGAAGCAATCAGCGTTATCCTGACGATTGCCGTATTGAATTATTTAAATGAACGTCGTGATGAACGTCGCCGTGTTGCGGAACTCAAAGAACGACTTGTACGCGAAGTTCGTAGTCAGTCTCCTGAAGTAGCTAAAGCGGCGATTTCTGAATTGCATGAACATGGTTGGTTAGAAGGTGAAAACGGATTATTGAAAGGTAGAGATTTAGTTCGTAGTAATTTGCACGGCTTAGATTTGCGAGAATGTAATCTTCAAGAAGCTAATTTACACGGTGTAAATCTTCAATTCGCGCAACTGAATGGAGCGAATTTAAGATGCGTTGATCTGAGCTTTGCATCATTACAAAATGCGACTTTAGAAACTGTAAATTTAGAAAATGCGGTCTTGATGTTTGCTAAATTACAAGATGCCAATTTTCTAGGTGCTAATCTAAGTAATGTGGATATGAAGGCGGCTAATTTACATGGCACCAATTTAAGCCGCTGTAATTTGAAAGGTGCTAATTTCTCAAAAACTAAATTCGACTCAGCTACAACATTACCAAACAGGGAAAAGTGGTCTTCAAGCTCTGATTTGATGATGTTTACTAATCCAGATCATCCTCACTTTTGGCTTGGATTACGTTTGGAGAAAGCTGAAAACAATGATTTGGATTTCAGCTATGCTAATCTCTGCGGTGTGTTTTTGTTCAACAAAAATCTTGAAAATTTCAACTTACAAGAAGCGAATCTTCAGGGCGGAATTTTTTATAGATCGAAATTTAATAAGCATACTGTATTGCCTGATGGCAAAAAGTGGACACCAGATACTGATATGGCAATATTTACCGATCCAAGTCATCCTAATTTCTGGCGTTCTGATGATCCTCGTTCGCCTGCATATCGTGGTGATAAATAGCAATTTGCACTGATTTTCGGTACGGTATGCGCTGAAATAATCAACACAAACGAAAGGGAGTCGATGGACGACCTCACAGGCAAGCACTTCACCAGCATCACCGATTTTACGACGCTCCAGATCGAAACGCTGATGCAACGGGCGGCAAAACTCAACGCACATCGCAAGGGACGGTTGAATATCTGCGCCGATAAGATCATGGTGTATCTGTTTTACGAACCGAGCACCCGCACGCGCATGTCCTTTCAGACGGCGATGTTACGGCTCGGCGGGCAGGTCGTCGGCTTCGATAATCCGGGCGTGTCGTCTGTGTCGAAAGGTGAGAGTCTGGCGGATACCGTGCGCGTGACGCAAAATTATGGCGATGTGATCGTCATTCGTCATCCGCAAGCTGGAGTCCCTGCTACCGCCGCCGAATACGCCGATGTGCCTGTGATTAATGCTGGCGACGGCGCGAACGAACATCCGAGTCAGGGGTTGGCGGCGCTGTTCACCATTTTGCAAAAACGCGGCAGTGTGGAAGGTCTCAAAGTGGGTTTATGTGGCGATCTCAAATTCGGGCGGACGGTGCATTCGTTTATCGATGTGCTTGCACGGTTCGGCGCGGAAGCCATTTGCATCGCACCACCGGAATTGCGCCTGCCGGATGAGTATCTCAAAAATCTGCAATATCGCTACGACTATGCGCCGACACAGGTCGATAGCCTTGCGGATGTGATGGGCGACCTTGATGTGCTCTACATGACGCGCCTTCAGCAGGAGCGTTTTGGCAGTTTGGAAGCATTTATGGCGTTGCAGGGCAGTTATAATTTGTCACGAGATTTGATGGATCATGCCCGTGACGATTTGCTGATTATGCACCCGTTGCCGCGCCGTGAGGAAATCCCCGACTTCATCGACGACGATCCGCGTGCGATCTACTTCGAGCAAGCCGGATACAGCATCCCGGTGCGGATGGCGCTACTGGCGAGTGTGATGGGCGTGGAGATTTGACGGGCGTAGGGCAATCGTTTGGAACTTCATATACGGTTCTTGTGTCTAAAAGAGTGAAGTGTCATACAATATAAGAGCCACAAGTTGATTCGGGGAGTGCAAAACATGCAGATGCACGCAACACAACCACCAAGACAAAATTTACCGCCTGTGCAGAAGAAAAAGACCAACTGGCTTCCGTATATCTTTATCGGGGGCGCGTTGACGTTGGTGATTTCTATGCTGGTGGCGGTTGTGCTGTTCATCGGCATCGTCTACTTAGCGCAGGAACGCATCCCATCAGCGACGACGGTTGCTGGCTTGGACATCGGCGGAGAAACGCTGGATTCCGCCGCAGAGATGATCGCCACGATTAACGTCAGCAATAACGTTGTGCGTCTGGTCGATCAGGAGCGCAGTTGGGATGTGACGTTGGGTCAGCTTGGGGTAAGTGTGGATACTGCCGCGACTCTGGAAGCCGCGAAGCAATCCACCGGATCACTGTCGTTGCAACCCGTGCTAAAAATCGACCTTGCGACGGCACAACAGGCACTCCTCAACGTGAGCTACGAAGCGAATATCGACGCAATTCCGGGTGAAACGTCACAGATCGGGCGTTCGTTGGAAATTCCGGTGACGGTTGCCCGTTTGAATAGCAATCTACAGGGTGAAATCAGCGATGGTGTGCTGGAACTCGATATGATGGTGATTGATCCGCCGGAATATGACCCTGTGATACATTACGACGGTGCGACGACAACGCATATCATCGAGGCGGGGCAGGAATTGGCGCTGATTGCCCGTGAGTATGGCGTGACGATTGATGATCTGGTGGCGATGAACGACATCAGCGACCCGAATCTGATCTTCGTCGGGCAAGAATTGATCGTGCCATCAGCGGGCGAATTCATCCCCGAAAATGTACCACCAGCACCAACAGCCACCGGACGGTCTATCGTGGTGGATACGAATGCACAGCGCATCTACGCTTACGAAAATGGCGAGATGGTGCATACCCATTTAACCTCTACCGGACGATCACAAACGCCAACCGTGCTGGGAGATTACAACATTTACGTCAAATACACGGCGACGGATATGCGTGGTGCGGATTATTACCTGCAAGATGTGCCGTATACCATGTACTTTTATCAGGGTTACGGCATACATGGGACGTATTGGCATAACAGCTTTGGTCGTCCGATGAGTCATGGCTGTGTGAATTTGCCGATAGACGAGGCAGAATGGTTCTTCAACTTCGCCTCTGTGGGGACGTTGGTGAGGGTGATATAGAGTAGACAGTAAACAGTTTTCAGTAAACAGTAATTAGTGCAGGCATGGTGTGAAAAACATCATGCCTGTTTTTGTTCTAGCCATGATTTTCTGCGAAGGTTTTGAATTGTTCCATTGTTTTCTTGCTTTCTTTGCGGAAAGCGCCGGGCATGAACCAGCCTAAAATTTTCATCCAACCGGTGAAGTTGAACTCGTCTTCAGTGACCCATCGCGTTTTGCCATTGTCCTCGTAAAAGCGACTCGTGTTGATGTTATTTACGCCGTTTGTCTCGAACAAGAGGGAGATTTCTTCGGGGAGGTTACGCGTGATAATCGTTTCGATCAATTCCATTTTGCGCCCGTTCATGTCGTAGACGAGGCGGGATTTCGCGCCCGGTTGCCCCGGTGTGCCGCTGATTGGCTCGAAGGATTGCAAGCCGGGTTGCCATTTTTTGAGATTATCGGCACTATCAAACAGTTCGATGACTTTTTCTCGCGGTAGGTTGATGGTCAATTCAGTTGTGTATTTTATGGTAAGCACTCCCCAACTTGTTATTATGTACAAATTATAACATTTGTTCTATGGTATGGCAAGCTATCAAATAACATTTTATTATTGGCATTGTAGTGACTTGCTCAAATATATAGGGGACAAACAGGGCATGTATTATGATGGCGAAATTATCAACATTTTCGAGGAAGTATTTAAGCACCGTCTGTTCGGTGGTCGGTATCCCCAATCTGTCTTTCAGCGTTATCTATGGATTATTCAGTTAGATTTATTCCCGAATATGCCTTTTATCATGGGGGTGCAGTTCCACAACTTGGATAAGAGGACACTCAGTGCCTATGGATTATTGGTTTCAAATCGCACAAATAATGCGTTTAAGTCGGCAAGCAGAGATGAGAAGACAGACATTTATCTGCCCCCTGTCATTAATCTAGAGAATGACGACAAAATTGGCGATCTCTTAACCCAAATTTCGCTGATTGGCGAAGGTTTTGGTGGCTTTACGCGGGATGATGGTGGTCAAATGGCGTTCAGATTACAGGTTTTTTCGCCTCACGTTCAATCTGTCGTACGCATTCAAGGTAATTCGAAATTAGAGCAACATCGTATTCTCTGGAAGGAAATTGTTGCCACCTATAGACGCTATCTTGGAATTTATCATCAACATAAAATCTACCTTGACGAGTTTGACGAATCTACCTAAGTCATTTTAGAGCGCCTTTTCATACAGGCGATAGGTGCGGTAGGGGTAGAGGTTGGCGCGTTCTAGCACGCCGATCATGTCGTGGTTGGTTTCCAGAATCCAGCCGGCATCCACCTGACGGTAAGGTTGGTCAACGCCCATCGCATTGTCAAAGAAATGCTTAATCATCATCATTTCCAAGCCTTTATTGCGGAATTGCTCACGCACGCCCATCAGCGGGATGCGGTAGCCGTTGACCTTCGGGCGGAGCTTCCAATGCCACAAGACTTTAGCAAGCGTCATGAGTTCCGGCACACCGGGGCGCGGGTAGGCACGTTGCAGGGCGATGTTTAAATCCGCCACACCGAGCATGAATCCAGCCGGTACGCCGTCGGCTTCCACAATCGCAGACAGTCGAGGATCGAAAAACGCCGCCAATCCTTCAATGAGCGCGTCAAGCTCACGGTCAGTCATCGGCGTGAAGCCCCAATTTGCCGCCCACGCGTCGTTATAAATCTCTTTGACCAGCCCGAAATCAGCGACTTGCGTTTTTTTGTTGACCGAGCGCACGGTGAAATTGCCCTGTCGCTGGATGCGGGCGACGATTTTCTGCATGACTTCGTAATCACGCGATTTTGTGAAGGCTACGGGGTCGTAATCGAGCCGATAGCTAGAGACATCCATGACTTTTTGCAAACCGCCGTAAGTATCAATCAATTTTTGATAATAGGCGTGGTGATAGGGCATCAGCAAAACCGGACGCTCAAAACCGTCAATCAGCACACCGACTTCTTCATGTGCGGTGAAGCTCTGCGGTCCGCGCAGGGCATCGTAGCCGTGTGATTTTGCCCAATCTTCCGCCGTTTTGAGCAAGGCATCCGCGACTTCTTGATCGTCAATCGACTCAAAAAAGCCGAACCACGCGATGTTTTCATGTTGAAATTCGTTATGGCGTTTGTTCACGAACGCGGCAATCGTCCCGACAGGCTCATCACCGCGCCACGCGATGTAATAATCGCCTTCGAGATATTCCCACGCGGGATTTTTCTCACGGCTGAGGGTTTCTTTACGCATTGATTTTAGGGGTGGCACCCAGTTGGGATCGTCTTTATAGATTTTCCACGGAAATTCGAAGAAAACTTTGTCGTCAGTTCTGGTTTCCACTTTACGAACGCTGATCGCCATGTGATGAGTCCCCCTGCGCTTTAGTTTGTAACCGCTTCACAGTTTAACAGAGGTTGAATTGAAAACAAGCAAATTTAGCGCGAGTTTTGAATTTTCTCTAACTTAATCTTGACATCAGCGAGCGTGTTTGATACGATTTCCGGAGTCGTTCCGCAATAGCTCAACGGCAGAGCAATCGGCTGTTAACCGATAGGTTCCTGGTTCGAATCCAGGTTGCGGAGTAGAAGCGTCCTCATTGTGCAGGGCGCTTTTTGTTTTCCCTTTTTGTAAGTCAGTTGGTCAGCTTGTTAGTTAGTCAGGAAACACGATCACGGTCTTAAATTTTTACTGAAAAACTGACTTGCTGAGACGCTGATGGCGCAGTGTTTGACAGAATTATTCTGGTAAAATTTTGAACATGCGTAACAGCACTATTTAATTAACACGACTGCGATCCCGTAACAGCAACCACAAAAAGAACGGTCCACCGATCAACGCCGTGACGATGCCGAGCGGGACTTCTGCCGGAACAGCCACCGTGCGGGCGAATAAGTCCGCGCCGATGAGCAGAGATGCGCCGAGCAATGCCGAACCGGGCAACACAAAACGATGATCCGGTCCAACGGCGAGGCGTAACAGATGGGGGACGACCAGACCGAGAAAGCCGATCGCCCCTGCCAGCGCCACCCCCGCGCCAACGGTCATCGCCACACAGACAATCACAATTTGCTTGGTGCGCTCCACGTTTACGCCGAGATGTCCGGCTTCGCTCTCACCGAGCAGGAGTGCGTTCAGTGGACGGGCGAAAAAGGCAATCGGGATCATGCCGAGCAAGATCAACGGCGCGACGATGGCGAGATTATCCCATGTGGCGAGCGTCAAGCGTCCGAGATTCCAGAAGATAATATCGCGCAATTGTTCATCGTCGGAGATAAAGGTCATTAAGCCCACTCCGGCGACACTCAGCGCGTTAATGGCGATTCCTGCAAGGAGCATGGTGGCGATGTCTGTTTTGCCGCCGATACTGGCGATGCGATAAATCACAAAAGTCGTCAACACTCCGCCTAAGAACGCCGCAATCGGGATTGAGAATCCGCCCAGAATCGCCTCTACGCCACTGAGCACACTGTTGCCGAGGACGATCATCACTGCCGCAGAAAACGCCGCACCGCCAGAAATGCCGATCAAGCCGGGGTCTGCCAGTGGATTGCGAAATAAGCCTTGAATCGCCGCGCCACTGACCGCCAATGATGCACCGACCAGCAATCCAAGCACCACACGCGGCAGACGGATGACGATGAGCACAGCTTGCTGACGTTGTTCAAAGTCAACGCCGGTATCAATGCCGAATTCGTTGAGCACAATGGCAAGCGCCTGATTCGGGTTGATGGGTACTGCGCCAATGCCCACGCCGAGCAAAAAGACGACAATCAACAACACGAACAAGCCGACGAGTAGGGCTGGTCCGCGCTGGCGGGCAAGTGTCTGGTTGGAGTCTTCGGGTGGTGAGGCGGAATTTACAGATGAGATTGTGGACATATGAAATCAGGCTTTTGCACTAACAGTAATGCGCCGCATTATAGCACAGGGTAAACGTGATTCATGCGGCTTAAATCCGTGATTGCATGTTGTAGAGATTGGCGTAAACACCATCTCGCGCCAGTAATTCGTGATGTGTGCCTTGCTCATCAATGCCGTCTTCGGTGAGTACGATGATGCGCCCTGCATTTCTGACGGTGGAGAGGCGATGGGCGATGACCAGCGTAGTCCGATTATTGCTCAAGGTTTCCAACGACTCCTGCACGGCTTTTTCGCTTTCGTTGTCGAGGGCGCTGGTGGCTTCGTCGAAAATGATGATCGGCGGATTTTTTAGGAAGACACGGGCGATGCTGAGGCGTTGCTTTTGTCCGCCGGAGAGCTTCACGCCGCGCTGACCAATATCTGCATTATAACCCTCCGGTAGCCCCATGATAAAGTCGTGCGCGTTGGCTTGCTTCGCCGCCGCGATAACTTCTTCGTCGGTTGCGTCCAATTTGCCATAACGAATATTGTCGGCGATGGTTCCGGCGAATAAATAGACATCTTGCTGAACAACACCGATATTCTTTTTTAACGACTCTAAGCGAACATCTTTGATATTGATGCCGTCAATCAGAATTTCTCCGGTGTCGACCTCGTAAAAGCGGGGAATGAGTGAGCATAGCGTGGATTTGCCCACGCCGGATGATCCGACAAGGGCGACATATTCACCGGCGCGGATATTCAGCGAGATATTGTTGATGACATCATTGTGATCGTCATTATATTTAAAGCTGACCGACTTGAACTCCACATGACCTTCAACGTCTTTCAGGTCGATTGCGTTGGGGGAGTCCTGAATGGTGGGTGTGACTTCCATCAGTTCCATAAAGCGGTTAAATCCGGTGATGCCTTCCTGATAGAGGCGGGCGAAATTTACGGCACGCTGAATCGGCTCGGTGAGGCTACCGACATATAACAAAAACGTCACCAAATCCGCCAAATCTAACGACGCACGGAAGATGCTCGCGCCACCGAAGATAATCACAGCGATGGTGATGAGTTGTGTGAATGCCATCATCCCACTATAAAAATAGGCTTCACTTTTGTATCCATCCCGACGGCTATCTACCAGATGGTCATTCGCGTAGGAAAATTTTTGCTTCTCAATCGTCTCGTTGGTAAATGACTTGACGACCCGAATGCCCGACAACGTATCTTCAACCTGTGCATTGATGTCGCCAATTCTCGCTTTGCTGTTGCGTAAAGCGACATTCATTTTCCGGTTAAAGTAAAACGAATATACTGCCATCACAGGCAGAAACAGGAAGACAATCACCGTAAGCTGTACATTGATGTGAAGGAGGATGAAAAACGCGCCAGTAAATTTCAGTAGGGCAATAGCAATGTCTTCCGGTCCATGATGAAAGAGTTCGGACAGCCAGAAGAGATCATTGGTGATGCGTGACATAAGTTGCCCCGTTTTTTGACCATCATAAAAGCTAAACGAGAGCTTCTGATAATGGTCAAATAATTCGTTACGCATATCGCGTTCCATCTTCGCGCCCATCATATGCCCCTGATAGTCTATGAAGGTGTTACACGCTACCTGTATGACTACCAGCATAAACATAAACGCGCCCATCAGATAAATTTGATTGAGCGCGTCGGGCATATCGGTTCCGAGGATGTTCTGGGTAATATAGCGTACACAAAGCGGAATGAGCAAGGTGATGGCGGAAAGCACAAATGCACAGGCAAGGTCAGTCAATAATAATCTCAGATAAGGTCTGTAATAGGATATAAATTTTCTGCTTCTAGAATTTTTGGAGAGGGGTTGTGGCGGAATTGCTATCGCCTTGGATGCCGTCATACCTGTTACCTGTAGTTGAATAAGCCACACCTATTCTATACGGGTCAGGAAGGTTCTTCAATAGGTAAAGTGGTTAAGGTGCGCTGATTGCTAGTCGTATAATAGACGTAATTTTTTCAGGAACTCATGTAAGAAAGAACTTTTTAGCGTTTCAGCTATCAGCAGTTCAGCTAAAAGTAGGTCGTCATGTGTAAAATGACCGCTTTTACTGAGAAACTGACTCGCTGAATTGCTGACTAGCAATCAAGATAAGAAATAAGTTACATTTATGAAGATAAGGTCGCTTCTAAAAATCAGCCGGATTTATTCAACCCATACATCACGCGCAGACCATCCAGCGTGAGGTTTGGGACGATTTTGTCGATCACTCCGGTATGTTTATCAAAATGTACGGCTAATCCACCTGTAGCGATGACCTGCGTTTTGTCGGATGCCAGTTCACCTTTGATGCGCGTGACGATGCCTTCTACCAGCGACACATACCCCCAGAAGATACCCGATTGCATGGCGTGAATCGTGTTGCGTCCGATGGGTGTTGGCGGGGGGACGAGTTCGACCTTATGCAATTTGGCGGCACGGCTAACAAGTGCATCGTGCGCCACGCCGATTCCCGGAGCGAGCGCACCGCCGATGTATTCGTTTTGCGCGGAAACCACGTCAAAGTTGGTCGATGTGCCGAAATCCACCACAATCGCCGGACCGCCGCCGTATAAATTGACGACTGCCGAGGCATTGGCGATACGATCCGCGCCGGATTGCTCCGGTTGGTCGATGTTGATAACCACACCCGTGTTGATCGTGCTACTGACGACAACCGGCTCCGTGTCAAAATAACGGCGAACAAGCTCGGTAAAGGTCATGGTTAAGGGCGGCACGACACAGCTAATAATCACGCCGTCGATTGCCTTATAGCCCACATCGGCACTATTGAGGAAGTTCCGCACCAACACCGCGTATTCATCGGTGGTTTTATCGGTAACGGTTCGCGCCCGCCACGAAAGCGCCCACTCGTCGTTGCGCCATAATCCGAGCGTGATATTGGTATTGCCGATGTCGATAGCGAGGAGCATTCGATTTAGCCTTTGTGCGTAAGTTTCTTCTATTTTATCAGCATTCCACTCTGCATAATATTCTACCTCTTAGAAATAAAACGCAGAGACGCAAAGAGCGCAGAGCAACGCAGAGAGAAGAATGGAGAAGATGGAATTTCTACAGACGATTGACGACCCGATGAATACCGTCTTTGACCATTTTTTAATTGAAATTGATAACCAATGCCAATTTTAAGCCGGACAATCGCAAGTACGTTAGCGCTTGTACTCCGTATACGGGATTATAATGTTCTACCGCTTTACATTCGACAATGACTTTTTCATCAACCAGAACGTCAAGCCGAAGAGATGTCGCTAATTGATGCCCTTTGTATTGAATCGGCACAGCCTTCTGGCGCTCTACCCGACACCCCATGAGTCCTAATTCCCAGATGAGCGCCTCTTCAGTAGACGCTCTCTAGTAAGCCGGAGCCTAAAATGCGATGAACCTCAATGGATGCCGTGACAATTTTCCCACTGATAATATTTTCCATCGTTTTTCTCTGCGTTTCTTTGCGTTCCCTGCGTCTCTGCGTTTTGTTTTCAATTCTATATCATCAACGAAAGCCGACCCGATGCGCGTGGCGGACGAAGTCGAGATCAAGCACCTGATTGAGCACATTTTCCGCGAGTGGTTCATCCAGAGTTAGCACGGTTAGCGTTTGTCCCCCCGGTTGGGCGCGTCCGGTTTGCCAGCTGGCGATATTCACGCCATTTTCCGCCAGCAATGACCCGACCTGACCGATCACACCGGGTTTGTCGTGGCTACCCATCAACAGCAGATCGCCTTCGGGTACGAAGTTCATTTTGTATTCGTTCACCTGCACAATATGCGGTTCGCGGTGGTCAAGCAATGTGCCGGACATGATGATCTCTTCGCCATCTTCCAACGTCACCTGACACAGCACCAGATTGGTATAATCGCCCGTTTTGAGTCCTTTGGTCTGCGTGACCTGAATCCCGCGCTGATTCGCCATCACCGGCGCGTTAATGTAGCTGACTGTTTCGCCAAGCATGGGCGTGAGCATCCCCTTGAGCAAGGCAACGGTCACGGGTTTGACCAGACCGGACATTTCCTCGCCGATAAGTTCCACCGCCACACGCCGCACCGGATTGCGTGCCAGAATATGCAGAAGCGTTCCCATGCGTTCGGCAAGCGTCAAATGTGGACGGATGGTATCAAAATTGACTCCCGGCAAAAAGGGCATGTTGATGACGTTGCGATAATCCGCCCCGCGCAGAGCATCCAATACCTGTTGCGTGATTTGGAGTGATAAATCCTGCGTCGCTTCGACTGTGTTATCCCCGATGTGGGGCGTGTGGATGACATTTTCCAAGCCGATCATTGGACTCTTATAGGGCGGTTCTTCGCTATACACATCCACCGCCGCCCCGCCCAGATAACCACTTTTTACAGCTTGCGCGACGGCACTTTCATCAATGGCGTTGCCGTGCGAGGTGTTGATGAGGCGTGCGCCCTGTTTCATCTGCCGGATACGCACTTCGTCGATAATATGCTGAGTCTCCCGCGTGGCAGGCACATGGACACTGACGAAATCACTGCGTCCGAGCAAATCCCGTAAGCCCATTAAAATCACGCGGTCATCATGAACCTGATCTTCGCTCAAATAAGGATCATACGCGAGGACATTCATGCCGAACGCCAACGCTCTCTGCGCGACAATCGACCCGACGCGCCCCAAGCCAACCAGACCGAGCGTTTTGCCTTCGAGTTGCGTGCCGGCTTGCTGTTTACGATCCATCAGCCAGTAGCCCTCGCGCATACTGTTGTGCGCTTGAATCAATCGGCGGCTGAGCGCAAGCATCAACGTAAAGGTGTGTTCTCCGGCGGCGACGGCGCTAATTCCGGGCGAGTTCATGACGATGATCCCCCGTGAGGTCGCTGTATCGAGGTCGATTCCGCTTAATCCAGTGGACGGTCTGCCGATGACGGTTAATGTTGAAGCGTTCTCCAGCAAGGCGGCATCAATATGCACATCGTCGCGGGCGATGATGGCGTGTGCGTCTTTTATTCCTTCGCGCACGGCTTGCACGGAGGGGGTCACTTTGGTGACGGTCACATCATCCGCGCTTTGCAGGATAGCCATACTTTCGTCGGTCAAATCGGTGGCGACAAGGATGTTAAATTTGGTCAAGGTCATGTCCTTTTTGGGTCTTATCTCTAGTATTGCATCTCTTGGAAAAGGGTCTTGAATATGCTTTTCTGTTGCCCTATCCCTTGAGCTTCGCCAGCACCTCATGCAGACTGCTGAACACATGCGGCGTGATGCCCTCGAATTTATCCGGTGTGCTGTGGGTGGGATCAGGCACGGCGTAGCAGGTCATGCCCGCGGCGACTGCGGCGCGTGACCCGTTCGGGCTGTCTTCCAGCGCGAGGCACTCCGCCGGATCAAATCCAAGCGTTTTTACGGCACGCAAATAGACATCCGGTGCAGGTTTGCCGCGTGCGTCATCATCCGCAGAGAAGCGATTGGCAAACGACGTGTCCCAGCCCATCGCGCCGATGGTCGCGTCAATGATGGACATCGGCGAACTCGACGCAATCGCACACGGAATATCCTGCGCTCGCACATACTCGATCATTTCCTGCGCGCCGGGTTGTGCGTTCACCTCTTTCGGGATCAAGTCCATCATCCGCGTGTTGAGGTCTTCAACCAAGGCTTCGAGGGACTCTTCAAACTGATAAATATCTTTGATTTTCTGCATAAATTCATCCAGCCGCAAGCCGATGATCTGTTCGCGGACATCGTCAGTATAGACGCGTCCGCGCACAGCGATGAGTTGTTCTTCTGCGATCTGCCAGACCTTCTCGGAATCGACCAGTAAGCCGTCCATGTCGAAGATAATTGCTTGAAAAGTGGGTTTTGTCGTCATATGTGGATAGTTTCCTTGTGTGGGTTATAGCGATCCGTTCATCGCATCGTTTTTATCGCCAATATTAAACATTTTCGTAGGGGCGAATTGCCAGTTCGCCCTCTGATAGTCTGCCAGATCGCCCGAATAGTAGCGTCTATTCTTGCTGTGTGTCGCCATTAAAAGCGTGTTCAAACGTTTCGCGCAGACTGTCCGCTGTGAAAGTCAGGTCTTTGCCATGCCACAGCGTCAACCCTTTATCAAAGATGGCTTGATGCGGTGTGTCGATAACGCGTGCATAACCCGCTGGACCTGCCGCAAGCGGTAAGATGGGTGCGAGGGATTCGCTGTGGATAAAGGCTTCTGATTCTTTGAGCACTTTTTCCCGTGCAACCACACCGCCAAACCCCACGAACAAATCCACCACTTCACGCGTGGCGAGATCAGAGGAGCCGTCGCCGACCATGAGCCTGCGCCCGTGCTTGCCGTGCGACAATTGACGGATAATTTCTGGCTTGCCGCTGGTTACGGTGAGTGGACCTTCGTTGTAATCCAGATAGGTTTGCTTATGTTGGGTTTGCGGCTCATGATAATGCCACCATTCGCCGGAAAGTTCGTTATATTCAAGCTCTACAGCGCGGATGTTCTCTGGCGCGACACCGAGACGCTTGCCAAACCCTTTGACCGGCTCCGCCAACCCACCGCTGATGATAAACACCTCTTTATTCAAGAAGCGTAAAGCATCCAGCACCGCCTGTACATCCGGCACGATGGTTTCCCAATAGCGTTCTTCGATGGCTTTCAGTTGCCCGCGTGTGGGGCGGATCGCCCGCAGGCGCTTACCGTATACTTCTGCGAGATCAAGGTCGCCGTCCATCGCCTTCTGCGTGAGCAAGCCGACGCGTAACTCTTTGCCTTTGAGTTTTGCCAGTTCGTCAATGCCTTCAATCGTAGAAAGCGTGCTATCACAATCGAAGAAGATGAGGTCGAAGCTCGTCCAGCGTGTATCATCTGTCATGGGGATCATCCCGTACTTATTTTCGGTGTGTCTATGCGTTAACTAACCATCGCTAACAACCCGCGAATTATACCCGTCACCCGTCGAATTGTGCAGGCTGTTATGATACGCTACAGTATCTTCGGCAATTATGAACGATTAGTCTTTGTCCACTGTGCATAGAAAGGCGTGTCTCTTATGCGATTCGACCCCATTCCGCTAGATGTTTTGCAAGCACTCCCCAGAACCACCGACTCCAACATACCGGAGTCTTACATGGATGAAATGGGACACATGAACATTCAATATTATGTGCACATTTTTAATCGCGCCGCGTGGGGATTGTTCGATTGGTTGGATATGGGGCTTGAGGCGTTTCAGAAAATTGATGGTGGAATGTTCGCGCTGGAGCAACACATTCGCTATGTCGCCGAGGTGCATGTGGGGGAGCAGGTGGTCGTGCATAGTCGCTTGTTGGGTATGAGCGCCAAACGTTTGCATTTTATGCACTTTATGCTGAACGACTCGACGGGTAAACTCGCCGCTACGTTTGAGGTTTTAGCCTCCTATGCGGATTTATCCGCCCGCCGTACCGCGCCATTCCCTGTGCAATTTGCGGATAATCTGCAACAAAAATTGGCGTTGCATCAGGCATTAGATTGGGATGCGCCGGTATGCGGGGTGCTACATCCATAAGTGCGCCATAAATGCGCCACCCTCACAGCCGATGTGAAATCCGGTATAATGCCTACGTGAACATTTGACTTAGACTGTTGCGAACGCCCATTCAACGCGTTCGTGACCGAGGTTCTTATGCGACTAATTTTCTACAAGCGACGCGCCACCTTTTTATGCCTGTCTGCACTCGCGGTATTGCTCGCGGGATGCGGGCTTTCTTCAAATGGCGACACTGATTCTTTGCCCACCGCGACAGTTCCCGCGCCTACAGCAACCGCCTTGCCGGTATCACAATCTACCCTTGCGCCGGAAGTGGACGAACCGCCGTTGCCGGATGAGCGGACACTCGTCATCTGGTGGCCCGAATTGTTACCCGTGACGGACACGCTACAAAGCCAGTTACAGGATTTTAGCGTGACGGAAGAAAGTGGCATTGAGATTGATTTTCGCTTGAAGCGCGTTGGTGATCTGGGCGGAATCATGTCCACGTTGCGAACCGGAATCACGATTGCGCCGGATGCGATGCCCGATGTCACCTTGATGCGCCGTGAGGATTTGATTATCGCCGCGGGGCAGGGCTTAATTCAACCGCTCGAAGGGGTGACCTCTGTATCAAGTTCGGTCATCGGCGGCTTATACGATATTGCGCTCACGCTCGGTCAGTATGATGACTCGCTCTATGGGCTGACGTATATCCTGAGCGCCTTGCACGGTGCGTATTTACCGACTCCTGAAAATGACATTGGCGAGGCGACATTGGGCTGGTCATTCGAGGATGTGCTAGAGCGTGATATGCCTTTTACCTTTCCTGCGGGGCGGCAACTGGGCGTAAACGAAACCTTTCTCCTGCAATATTTGAACGCGGGCGGCACACCACCGGACGAATCCGGCGCGATGACGCTGAACACCGATGCCCTCTTAACGATATTGACCTTTTACGAAGAGGCGGCACAGTCGGGCATTGTTGACGATACCGTGTTTGAATTTTCGTCGCCGTCAGACTATCAATCGAGCTTATCGAGTGGCGTGCTGACCAGTGCAGTTGTGCGCTCCAGCCAATTTCTGAGTTTGCGAGAAGAGGGCGAAGATTGGCAACTCGCACCGATCCCTACCGTAAATGGAGATGCCGTTTCCCTGGTGGATGGGTGGATGTGGGTGATTGTCGCCAACACGCCGGAACAGCAAGATACCGCCGTGCGCTTCCTCAATTGGATGATGGATGTGGAACGTCAGCGGCAATATGCAGAAAGCGCCCAACGCTTACCGTCGCAAATTCTGGCGTTACGCAACATGGATCGCAATTTGTTGGAAACGGCGCTGATGGATGAATTGATTACCAATAGTATTGCAGTGATGCCACAGACATCCGGCAATGCGCTGACCCGCGCCATGCAAAACGCGCTGATTTCAGTCGTGCGCGGGGATCGCTCCGCACAGCAAGCCACGCAGGATGTGATTGATATTGTGGGCGTGTCGGAGTAAATAAACGCTTCGGGGATTTTCAACTACTGATAACACCAAAACAAAAAAACGCCACAGGCATATTGCGCTTGTGGCGTTTACTTTACTGTCCTCATTATAAAAAATTTGTTCGACAAAATCAATCCTCCATAGGCACTATTTCCCTCAAAATTATTTTAATGATATGTTATGATGTGCGGTCTCATTTGTCCCTTTGCCCGGAGAGCAAATTTTTATGCGACTTGGAGTCGATTTCGGCACGACAAATTCAACAGTGTCGTACTATGATGGCGATACCTTGCACCCGATTAAGGTGGATCCGAAAAACGATAACCCCTATATCTTGCCATCGCTGATCTATATTGATCGGCGGGGTAAAACAACCGTGGGTGCGGCGGCGGCGGAAGTCTATTTACGGCGTGAAACAGGTCGTCCGGTACGCTGGCGCAGGCGGGAAGCGGGCGAAATTGGCATCACCGTTGCCAGTCTGGAAAACGACCCGATTGAATTTACCCAGCAGGTCAATGTGCTGGTGGATGTCGCCGCACGCGGGCGCTTGTTGCAATCTATCAAAACGGGCTTATTTAACAATCGTTATTCTGGCACGCGTGTCTTTGAAAAATTCTATCTGCTGGAAAACCTGATCTCGATTGTGCTGGAATCGCTAAAATCCGCCGCAGAACGCGAACTTGGACAATCGGTTGAGCGCATCATGATGGGGCGACCTGTGCGCTTCTCTGAGAATGATTTGTCGGATTCCCGTGCAGAAGCCGTATTGCTGAAAGCCGCCTATATCGCGGGATTTAAAGATGTCACGCTGGCGCTCGAACCCGTCGGCGTAACCCATCTTTATCATCGCAATACGGACAGTCGTCATACCGTGCTGGTCTTTGATTTTGGCGGTGGCACGCTGGATTTGACGATTGCCCGTGTCGGCGGGGAAGAAACACCGGAAATTCTCGCTACGCAGGGGGTGCTCGTCGGCGGGGATGATCTTGACAGGGCGATTATGGGCTGGTTGTTGCCGCATTTTGGTGGCGGGAGTGATGGGCTGTTGCCGCCACAGATGACCGACAAATTACGCACATGGCAGACCATGCCGGATTTATCTCAGCCGTATTTTTTGGAGCGCATCCGTCGCTTACGGCGTGATGTCTCCGAGCCGGAAACGTTGTTGGCGCTAGAAACACTCGTCACGCGCAATGTGGGCTTTAAACTCTTTAAGGAAATAGAGCGCACCAAGAAAACCCTCTCCGAGCAAGAATCAGCGGTGCTCGAATTTGAGTATGAACATATCAAACTGAACCAGACCCTCACGCGTCGTCGTTTTGAGCGCATCATTTCGCCTTTTGTGGAGCGCGTGGAGGAGGGGATTGCGTCCGTTCTGGAACGCGCAAACACCCGTCCTAATGATATAGATGTAGTTTTGCGTACAGGTGGATCGTCGCTTGTGCCTGCGTTTACCAATCTATTGGTCAGTATCTTCGGTGAGGAAAAACAGCGCCTTGTGGATCCGCTGGTCTCTGTGGGTGGCGGGTTCGCGGTAGGGGCGTATCATTATAAAGCGCCGGAAATTGCATCGCCGGAAAACCTGATTACAGATCGCAAAAGTGAAAATGGCACACCGTTTGAGGTTCAGCTGACAGAATTAGGGATGCCCGCCTATACAGATCGTGATTTTGTGATTGCCCGTTTGCCGTATGGCTTGCATCATTTGCCGATGATAATGCTCCCGAACACGGAGAAAGACTCCGAAGCAGAGGCGTTTTTGTGCTTTAGCTTGAGCCAGCCTGCCCGCGTATACATCGCTTATGAATCAACGGGTGAACGTCTGCCGGATTGGTTGAAGAGCTTCTCGCCGGAAAATATGCAGATTGATATTGTCGAGGAATACGCCCTGATTAACCGGACGATGACCGTTTACGGGCGGGACTTCGCGGCAGGGGAGGTTGTGCTGGGCGGGAATATGGCAAAAGGTTATGCAGGCGATGTTATTCTGAATTATCTGGCGATCATACAGCCAAAATCGTCGTAGCCAGCGATTTCATGTATGCTTTTGTTAGGTTGTGGTGTGTATGTAGCGCGATGGTGGGGTGGGATGGATGTGTAAAATTGTTGTGTTTATCTGCTGGCGAGTAAATGCTCAAGTGTCGCCGTAAGCTCATCAAATTTAAACGGCTTCATAATAAATGCGGATGCCCCTAGCTCAATGGCGATTTTCTCGTCGGTGCGCCGCCCGCTCATGATCGCAAAGGGAATACCTGCCCAGTTCGGCTGGTTCTGTACATATTCCAGAAATTCGAAACCGTCCATGTCCGGCATAGTGACATCACTCAAAATAAGATCAGGACGCGCATTGCCCGTAGTAATAATACGCACCCCCTCTTGACCTGAATAGCCATGAGCGACGGTATGACCGTGCATATTCAGCACTTCATTGAGTGCCATCATCATGTCGTGGTTGTCTTCAAGAACTAATATATGTGCCATTGCTGACCTGTTTTTACCTTTAATTATTGATAAACCTGTTTCAAAAATAGATTCTACATCAATTTACGCTGAATAGCATTAAGAAATGGATACCGCTATTAAGCGGGATGTTTCGGTAGACGCAGGCATTATCGTGAAAGCGGATTTCATCAGCAAGGGAGACGCTGTTGTGTGCAAATTTCGCCCCCTCGCGGAACGGATTTGAGAGGGCGAATGGTACTATAGTTTATTCGCGAACGTGACCCTCACCAATGATAATCCATTTATAGGTGGTCAGTTCTGCCAGCGCCATTGGACCGCGAGCGTGGAGCTTTTGGGTGCTAATCGCTACTTCTGCACCTAATCCGAGCGCACTGCCATCTGTGAAGCGTGTGCTGGCGTTTACATAGACCGCCGCCGAGTCAATTTCGTTCAAGAAGCGTTCTGCATCTGCCATGTTTTGCGTCAGGATACCATCCGAGTGGTTGGTGCTGTGGGTGCGAATGTGCGTGATGGCTTCATCGAGCGTATCCACAACTTTTAAGCCTAAAATGAGCGCGTACCATTCCGTGTCAAAGTCTTCCTCTCCGGCGGGTTGAACCCGTTCGTCTGTGCCGACAATCGCTTCCGCACGCGGATCAGCGCGAAATGTAACGCCATCTTTGCCGAGATAATCAACCACGCGCGGCAAAAATTCATCGGCGACTTGTTGATTGACCAGCAGGGTATCCAGCGCATTACAGACCGCCGGACGTTGCGTTTTGGCATTATGGATAATTTCCAGCGCGTCGTTTAGTTTGGCAGTATCGTCCACATACAGATGGCAAATGCCAATGCCACCCGTAATCACCGGAATGGTACTGTTTTCGCGGCAGAAATTGTGTAGCGCGTTGCCTCCACGCGGGATAATCATGTCAATGTACTCATGCAGTTTGAGCATTTCGCCCACATATTTGCGGTCTGTGCTTTCGATAAATTGCACCGCATCTTCCGGTAATCCGCTGGAAATCAAGGCTTCTTTGAGGATGTTGACCAGCGCGATGTTGGTGTTGATAACATCAGAACCACCGCGCAAAACCACCGCGTTATTCGTCGCCAATGCCAGCGAGGCGATGTCTACGGTGACGTTCGGGCGGGCTTCATAAATTACACCCAATACCCCCAATGGCGTGCGCCGTTTACGAATCTTCAAGCCGTTTTCCAGCGTAGATGCGTCAAATTCAATGCCCACAGGATCGGGCAATTCAGCCACTTTTCGGACATCCGCGATGATGCCGGACATGCGGGTTGTGAGGTCAAGGCGGTCACGGATGTAGAGTGGATCAACCCCGTTTTCTTGCGCGGCGCTCAGATCAATGGCGTTGGCGGCGAGGATCGTATCGGTATTGGCTTCCAGTGCGTCTGCAATGAAACTCAGTGCGACACGTTTTTCGCCGGTGGTCGCTTTCGCCAGTTCAAAGGCGGCTTCTCTGGCACGCTTGCCCATTGCCACCATATCGATTATTCGGGTGGTCGCATCAATCATAGATCACTATCCACATCATCTAGTTTGCTCAAAATATGCGGCAATTGTACCAGATTCGCCCGCACACACCACCGGACAATGTCTCTAGTTTCCGACGGGACAAAATGATAGTTTCAAAATACATCTTCACAGAAAACGAATCCGCGATGATGCAAGATACATCCGAATGTCTTGGGTTTTATATCGAAATTTCGTCTAAGGTTAGTGGAATACTCATGTTCTCTGAATGAACGCTCATATCTATCTAACGCAGTTCTTGCTTTGCTGTGGGACAATTTATGTATGATTTATCCGTTAGCAACACTAGGAGGAATACACATGGCTACCCCCGTAAAATCACGTCATACAGGCATCAACTTAAGCGATTCAACCCTCAACGAAATGGTTGATCTTTTGAATGTTCATCTCGCCACCAGTTTTGACCTTTATAGCCAGACCAAGCAAGCCCATTGGAACGTTAAGGGCATTCACTTCATCGAGCTACACAAGCTCTTTGACGAACTCGCAGAAGGCGTGCTTGAATATGTCGATATGATCGCAGAACGCGCAACTGCGCTCGGTGGCGATGCTATCGGGACAGCCCGCGCCGCCGCGAAGAATTCAAAATTGGATGAATTCCCGCTTGAAGGGCGTGATGGTAAAGACATGGTGAAATTACTCGTTGACCGTTATGCCGAATTTGGCAATCTTGCCCGTACCGCCATCGACACATCATCGGATGCTGGCGATGAAGTCACGGCGGATCTATTCACCGAAATTGCACGGGGCATGGATAAGAAGCTCTACTTCCTGCAAGCGCATCTCGGCGTATAAAACTCGCTAGAATATAATCATAACCACTCAAGGGCGCACAACGGTTGCGCCCTTTTTGTTTGCTTATGAGCATTCTACTTATGGCGCGGCAGGCACATCTTCGCGTGTATAGGTCGCACCCGCTTCGACCAAGCCACTCGCATCAAAAACCTGTTTCATATTGCGCCCATTTAATGTGATGAACGCCTGTTGAAGTTGCTCATTGCTAAATACAATCAGCAATAGTTGCGCCTCTGCCGCCGCATCTGCACATACACCGGTGGGTGCGTATCCGCCAATAAGTTGTAGGCGTAAACCACCCGCGGGGAGCGTCAATTCGGTAATCGTCGTACCCGTCCAAAAATTGGTGAGATCGCCGGACTCTGCTGAAAACAGTGCCTCCAAGCCGGTACGGATGTCGCGTGGCGTGTCTGTTATTTCGGTATCGGTTGCCTGCGGAATTGCGAATTGCTCGCATCCAATCGGGATTGCGCCTCCGGTATTGGTGTCACCCACCAGAAAATAAGTGATGTTACCGGAGGAGGTATCATCGTCAGTGCTTACATCCTCGTTCGTGGGTTCTGTTGGGGTGGTCGTGGCATCATCGGATGTGCAGGCGGTCAACAAACAGAACAACATCAGACTGCACCACAATATCCTGCTGTTTTTAAGCGTATTTTTCATGTGCATTTATCCTCTCTTGTTCAATATTAATCATTTGCTGGTTATATCATTAACCACATCGTTTTTTAAAGTGACCATTTCTGATTCTGGTGTAATTGAGTATCACTTTAAGGACTTCCCGCTCAAATCTCAAATTCCTAACACTTCTCGAACAATACCTTATATAACCTTGATGCTTCATGAATAACTTTTACGGAATAAACGATACTCTTGTTTTATGCTGTAAGTACAGTGTAAATACTGAGAGTGAAAAAGAGAGTCTTAAAATGTTAATATCTCTGTTCAACCACGTAAGGCTAAACTCTGCTCGTAAGCGCCTATTAGTCGTTATGATGATGCTATGCCTTCTGCCTATCATGGCGAATTCTGCACAGGCTACACAAGCGCAGACCAATAGCGATGAAACTTGTCCGGCATTGGTAGAAACGGCATTGGAAGCAGTCGACGAGTTTTGTGCAAATACAGGGCGCAATCAAGCGTGTTATGGCAACTTCAACCTAGAAGCGCAAGCCCGCGCAACCGCCGAAGATTTTCGCTTTGAAGATATTGGGGACATCGCCAATGTGAGCGACATCACCTCCTTGCGGTTGAACGGCATGAACGAGGAGAATGGTGAATGGGGGGTGGTGCTCTTGCGCTTACAAACCAGCCTGCCGGATACATTGCCGGGGCAGAATGTCACGTTTATTCTGTTTGGTGAGGTAGAAGTGACCAACGCCGTCGATGAAGAACAGATCGAAAGTGGCGAGATGACCCCCATGCAGGCGTTCTATCTGACCACCGGCATCGGCGATGCACAATGTTCTGAAGCACCGGATAGTGGTTTAATCGTCCAAACTCCGGAAGGTGTGGGCGAAGTTGCCTTTACGGTGAATGAAGTCGATGTGCAAATGGGGTCAACGGTGCTGTTTCAGGCGAATCCCGACGGGGAAGACGGCGAAATGACCGTGACCACCATCGAAGGAGCCGCCGCGCTCAACCTTGATGGTGAAGCCTTCCCGATTATCGAAGGCACGATGGCGCGTATGCCCTTACAGCGCATCGGTGGGCGCTTACGTCCGCCCCGTTTACCGGAACGTATCGAGACGTATAATGATCGGCGTTTACAGGGTTTGCCTTTAAATCAATTACAACGGCGTGTTCAACCGCCACCCCCATTAAATGGTCGTGAATTGATTCAGGTGCGTCAGCGCTTCCGTAATGGGATGGCGATGTGCGGTGAAGCGCCGTTCCCATCCTGCGACCACATCCCCGGCGTGATCGGTGGTTTGCCGTGTATCATCCCGTCTATGGTTGATCGTTTAACGCCTGAACAGCAAGCAGGGCGTTCGATTTGCAATGTCGAAGAAACACCGCTCGACCAATTGCCGCAACGAAATGGCGCGAATCGACAACCGCCACCGAATAGATCGGGTGAGAACTTACCACCCCCGCCGAATAGTAGCGGAACTGGTCAATTGCCCCCGCCCCCGAACGGAAGCGGTAGCAATGTTGGAGGAAATATTGTTCCACAGATAACACCTACGCCTATTCGTGTTGTTTTGCCAACGCCAACCCGCGATAGTATTATGGCGACACGAACACCGCTTCCTACACTACCTACGGATGGTAATGGTGGGTCTGGCAATCTACCCCCACCGCCCAACGGAGGAGGCAATTTACCCCCGCCACCACCACCGCCGGGCGGATAAATTCAGCACTTTTTACGGGATGATTTGTTATGGATCATCCCGTTTTATTTGTCCTACATGAGTGAGAATTGAATGACTGTAGCCAAGCGAGGAGGTCTTAGGGTACACTAGATATTGCGTAATAAATAACGTTGTTACCGTGTCTAAAAACTAAAGATCACGTATTCACTGTGTTATCAATTAAGGATCATAGAGTTCAGACTAAATTCGTTGTTTATGTGGATTTATTCTAACTTCGACGGTCTTTCATCTTACATCTACTAAAAGGAGTACCCCTTATGGCAAAGGAATATGATGTCGTCGTCGTGGGTGCGGGACCGGGCGGTTATGTCGCCGCCATCCGTGCCTCACAATTAGGCTTAAAAACCGCGATTGTCGAGAAAAAATATTGGGGTGGCGTGTGTTTGAACGTTGGTTGCATCCCCTCAAAAGCATTGCTTCGTAATGCAGAATTAGCGCACATTGTCGGTCAGGAAGCGGAGAAATTCGGCATTCAGATTGAGGGTAGCGTAAAGTTTGATTATGGCGCGGCGTTCAAACGCAGTCGTGATGTGGCTGACGGGCGCGTTAAGGGCGTGCGCTTCTTGATGAAGAAGAACAAGATCGACAGCTACGACGCATGGGCGAATTTTCAGGATG
The DNA here is from genome assembly GCA_040219275.1 of Aggregatilineales bacterium. Classification (GTDB taxonomy): domain Bacteria; phylum Chloroflexota; class Anaerolineae; order Aggregatilineales; family Phototrophicaceae; genus JAVJSU01. Next base: position 201,292 of record JAVJSU010000007.1, read on the forward strand.
CCAATACGATCAAAGTGACGCTCAACGATGGCGGTGAAGAAACTCTCAAGTTCAAGCAATCCATCATCGCTACCGGCGCGACGACTCGCCTCATCCCCGGCACGGAACTGAGCAAGAATGTCGTCACCTACGAAGAGCAAATCATGGAGGACAACCTCCCCAAGAGCATCATCATCGCCGGTGCAGGCGCGATTGGCATTGAATTTGCTTATATCCACAAGAATTATGGCGTGGATGTCACCATCGTCGAATTCTTGGATCGCATTCTGCCGTTGGAAGATGAAGAAGTCTCCAAAGAATTGCTCAAGGTCTACAAGAAGATGGGTGTCAACATCATGACCAGCACCCGCGTCGACAAAATCGACGATCAGGGTGATAAAGTGGTCGTCACGGTGACCGATAAAGACGGCAAAGAGCAAAAATTGGAAGCCGAGAAGGTCATGCAGGCGATTGGTTTTGCACCACGTACAGAAGGCTATGGGCTGGAAAATACTGGCGTGAAGTTGACGGACAAAGGCGCGATTGACATCAACGGCTTCATGCAGACCAGCGTCCCGCACATTTACGCCATCGGTGATGTGACCGCCAAGCTGATGTTGGCGCATGTCGCGGAAGCGATGGGCATGATTGCGGCGGAGCACATGGCAGGCGCACCGACCCGTGAGCTTGAATTTATCATGATGCCGCGTGCCACCTATTGCCAGCCACAGGTCGCCAGCTTTGGTTATACCGAGAAGCAAGCGCGTGAAGCCGGATACGACATCAACGTGGCGAAGTTCCCGTTTATGGCGAACGGTAAATCACACGGTCTCGGCGAGACGACGGGCTTTGTGAAGCTCATCAGCGACAAGAAATATGGCGAGATGCTCGGTGCGCATTTGATTGGACCGGAAGTGACCGAACTTCTGCCGGAACTGACGCTTGCCCGTTACGCGGAACTCACACCGGATGAGATCGCCCGCAACGTCCACGCGCACCCGACCCTCAGCGAAGCCATCAAAGAGGCGGCGCACGGCTTAGAAGGACACATGATTAACTTCTAAGTGAGTTTGAAGTAAGAAGTTTGAAGTCATAAGTAATGACGGCGCATGGATTATTCTGTGCGCCGTTTTTGATTCTAGCTGACGGTTGAGTACCGTTTGACCTCCGCTTAATTCTGTTACCGCGCATCGGTTATACAATTAAAGGTGTTGATTATATAGAGATTTTTACCATGCGCTTATTGTTGATTTTGCTTGTTCTTATCGTGTTGTCGTTGGGGCAGGTTTCAGGGCAAGCCGTCCAGACTGTCCCGCAACTTGAGCCAATTACGCTCGAAAATGCTGATTCCTTGACAGAAGTTGCCCTTCTCGGACGTGGCACAGCCAACGCGCTGGATTGGCATCCAGATGGTGATGTGCTTGCGGTAGGCAGTTCCACCGGAGTCTGGTTGCTGGATGAAAACCTTGAACTGATTGGCGATACGCCGATTAAGCAATACGTCACCAAACTCGCGTGGAGTCCCGATGGGTCACAAATCGCGGTGGTCAGCAATGCACGCGGACGATGCACCATTCAAGTGTGGGATGCAGATTTTACTGAGTTTCTCGTCAATTTTGATTCGTGTGGTGGTCAGGCGCTCTGGAATGCGACAGGAACATATCTTGCGGTTTTTAACCCTGTGAGTGATGAAGTGCAACTTATCGAACTGTCAACTAACGAGGTAACCGTTTTGCCCGGTCAGGATGGTGCATGGTCACCGGATGGGAATGTGCTGTTTACACGGCTTGCTCATTCGCGAACTTACGGAGATACGCCGACCCTTTACAGTTGGGATGTGGAAACGAAGGAAGTGATTTCAGAGCTAGAAATTTCAGAAGATAATCAGTGGGATGAAATCTTGTGGGCAGTTGATGACCACACAATAACTCTACTATGTCGTGATTATGACGAACAATCGGACTATGTAACATATAGGCTCTGCAATATGGATGTGCGAACGGGTGAGGTTTCTGTTTTGCAGGAGGTTGACACCTATCCTAGTGGACGGAGTACGCCTCCTAACGATTTTGCACGGAACAGTGACGAACGCTATCTTGCTTCATTCGTAAACCGTTCCATACCCGGATTTTTCGATTATGTATTGGTGATAGGTAATGAAGGCAGTCAGCTTAATGTCGGGGATGGTTTTGCATTTGACTGGAAACCGGACACGGATACCTTAACCGCTATCGTCGGCAATGGCGAAATTCGCACCTATAATGCACGAGCGCGTGAGGTACTGGCGCAAAGCCAATGGTTCACCGCGCCCATTAACGATATTGATAGTCGCCCGAATAGTGACGAAATTGCCAGTACAGGTTTCGGCTATGAACAGGATACCTATGTATGGGACATGAATGAGTCCTTCGTAGAGTCGATTCTCTCGTTTTATGCCGAACCCGCGGAAATCGTAGATTACACACCGGATGGGAGCGAACTCATTGCGGGCGGTAGGATTGATACAGATATTGTTGTTAATCTAAGTATAGATGCCTATGATCCCGACACAGGTGAGCGCCTTCGTAACATAGATGCGTTTTACGATCAGGGTGCATCGCCAACGACACGCTATTGGAATTCGACGTATACCGAAGAACTCCATCTGCCAGAAGGTATTCCGCCGGAAGATCCAGACCGCTTTGTTTCATATTTTTCGTGGAGTCCTGACGCTTCTTTAGTAGCAACGGTGGAGCAATCCGCCCAAGATGGTTATTTTTTTCGCATTCGCATATGGGATGCAACAACCGGAGAATTTATCAATCAAGTTACTGAAAGTATGAATCGCTTTGTGGATATGGTCTGGAGTCCAGATGGTCGGCAAATGGCATTGCTAATTTCTCGTTTTACAGGCTCAGGAAGTACGGATCGGAGTGTAAGAGTTTATAGTGTTGATTCTGACCGAAATTATGATTCAGGTATGTCGGATTATGTGGTAGGAACTTGGATTGAATACGACGGTTATTTTGGAGGCTTTGAAGCCACATGGAACAGTGACGGTACGTTACTTGCCATTATCCTCGTCGATGAAATCCAGATTCACGATATCAACGGCGATGGTGAACCGCTTGTGACCCTTCCAGCATATGATATTGTCGATCTGGTGTGGTCATCGGATGATCGGTTTATCGCGGGTGGTAGTGCAGACGGCACAATTCGCGTGTGGGGTGTGCCGTCAGGTGAATAGTTGAACTAGATGATCTCTTGCGAACGCACGTTCTAAACATTATAATCATCTCTGTTGTGACGATTTCCTTAAGTTGAGGTGATGCCCATGCTTACCCTCTCGCAAGATGCTGTTCGCGGGGTGATGATCGCCGCGATGGGGCTACGAAACGCACCACAGCCACCCGCCACCAAAGACGATATTCTGTCGGTTATTCGTCAGCTTCATATGTTGCAGATCGATTCGATCAGCGTCGTCGCCCGCGCACCTTATTTTGTGCTGTGGAGCCGCCTCGGTGACTTTAACCCCGATTGGCTGGATGAATTATTTGAAGACGGCGCGCTGTTTGAATATTATGCACACGCCAATTGCTATTTGCCGATTGAAGATTTTCCACTCTTCCGCGCTGGTGTTAGCCGGGTTATAGACTGGCGTAATCCTCGCAGGTGGTTGGAGGAGCATTCTACTGTCACTGAAGCGGTGATGGCGCATATTCGTACCAATGGGGATACACGTCATACTGAGTTTAAGCCGATAGAAGGCGAGATATACACATGGGACAACCCCAAAGCCGAGCAAACTGCGCTGGAATATCTCGTGTATACATTTGATTTGATGGTGCGAAGACGTGAAAATTTTCAGCGCGTGTATGATTTGCGCGAACGCGTCTTTCCTGATGCGGACAAGTTGCCCACCGTTTCCCTTGTTGATGCCCGCGATCAGCTTGTGCTCTACACGATACAGGCGATGGGCGTGACGAAAACCGAATGGATCGCCGGTTATTACCGCTTCAAAACGGCATGGGTCAATGCCTCACTCAAACGGCTGGAAAAGCAAGATCGGGTGATACAAGTCGCCGTCGAAGGCTGGGACAAGCCCGCTTATGTGCATCCCGATCACGTTAACATGGTCGAAGCCGCCGCGAATGGAGATATTCCACAATCAAAAACGACGCTTCTGTCACCGTTCGACCCGCTGGTCTGGGATCGTGGACGAACGCTCGATCTGTTCGATTTTGACTTTCCCATCGAATTTTATTTCCCCGCCAATAAGCGCAAATATGGCTACTTCAGCCTGCCGATTCTGTACAATAATCGGCTGATTGGTCGTGTTGATCCGAAAGCGAACCGCAAGAAAGATACGTTTGAGATCAAAACGATGCACCTCGAACCGGATGTGGAGGTCGATGAACCGCTAATTTTCCGCGTTAAACGGGTGATTCAAGCCTGCGCGGATTGGCATGATACCCCGCAAGTCGTGATGGATGAGTCGGTTGATCCTGAACTGATCGAGATGTTTTCGGATTAACTTTTGGCGCGATAGAGGCACTTTCCTATATTAATCTTAACCTATCCGCGTTATCATGTTTGGGTCAACGTGATAAGACACCAATTTAAGGAGTGAAGCGTGGATTTACTTGAGTATCAAGGCAAACAATACTTTGCCCGTTACGGCATCAAAATCTCGCCCGGCGATGTCGCAACAACAGCCGATGAAGCTGTCGCTATCGCCGAACGCATCGGCTATCCGGTGGTGATTAAGGCGCAGGTGCAAATCGGCGGACGTGGCAAGCAGGGCGGTATCCAATTCGGCGAAAATGCTGAAGAAACCCGCGAACTGGCTGAAAAAGTGCTCAGTCTGACCATCTATGATCGCACTGGCGAAGTCGGTTATCCGGTGGAAAAAGTGTGGATTGAGAAGAAATCCGAAGTTGCGGAAGAATATTATGCCTCGTTTACACTGGATCGCAGTAAAAAATTACATTTAGGACTGCTTTCTGCTGAAGGTGGCGTGGAAATTGAATCCGTCGCCGATGATAAGATCGCAAAAATTTGGGTTGATCCTGTCGATGGTTTGAGCGAATCTGCCGTCCGCGACTGGGTGAACTCTGCCAACCTCAATCCTGCCGCTGTCGATGGCGCGGTGGATATTTTGCAGAAGCTCTATCGTTGTTACATCGAAGGTGATGCCAGCCTGACGGAAATCAACCCGCTGATTTTGACCGACGAAGGTGAAGTCCGCGCGTTGGATGCCAAGGTCAGCTTAGATGAACCCGCCGAATTCCGCCATGAAGAATGGAAAGACTTTGCCGGTCTGGACTCCAAAGATGAGCGCGAACACGAAGCCGCTGAAAAAGGCTTGCAGTACGTCGGTTTGGATGGCTCCGTTGGGATTATCGCCAATGGTGCAGGGCTGGCGATGAGCACCCTCGATATTGTGAATCAAGTAGGTGGCAGTGCCGCCAATTTCCTCGACATCGGCGGCGGTGCAAATGCAGATCGCATGGTTGACGCGCTGAATGTCATCAATCATGATGAAAAAGTAAAAGCCATTTTCATAAACATTTTCGGTGGAATCACCCGTTGTGATGAAGTGGCGAAGGGCATTGTTGAAGCCATGAAGCGCGTCGAACTGCGTGCGCCGTTGATCGTCCGTCTGGATGGCACCAACGCCAAAGAAGGTCACGCTATTCTGGATGCCAATCAATCGGAAAAGCTCATCAAGCAACCGGATATGTTGAGCGCCGCCAAAAAAGCAGTTGAAATCGCAGGAGGCAAATAAGCACATGGCAATTTTTCTTGACGAAAATTCAAAAGTCGTCGTTCAGGGTTTAACCGGCAGTCAGGGTCAATTTTACGGACTGCGTAATCAGGCATACGGCACAAACATCGTCGCCGGAACGAATCCCCGTAAAGCTGGAACAGATGTCGAAGGTATCCCGATTTATGCGACGGTTAAAGATGCTGTCGAGCAGGCAGGCGCGGATACCTCATTTATCATCGTGCCGGCACGTTTTGCGGCAGATGCGATCCGTGAAGCAGTCGAAGGTGGCGTGAAACTGGTCATCACCGTGACCGAACACATCCCCGCGCACGATCAAGCGGAAGTCTATAACTGGGCGAAGGACAATTATCCTGATGTCACGCTCATCGGTCCGAATTGCGCCGGAATTTTAAGCCCCGGTAAAGCCAATGTTGGCTTCACACCCACCGAAGTCGCCAAAGCGGGTGGACCTGTCGGCGTGGTGAGTCGCTCCGGTACGCTGGCGTATCAGGCGCTGTACGAATTGACCGAAGCAGGTATCGGTCAGACGACCTGTGTCGGTATCGGTGGTGATCCTGTGCCGGGAACGGGTTTTGTGGATGTTCTTAAAGCCTTTGAAAACGATCCCGATACCACAGCGATTGTGCTGATCGGTGAAATTGGTGGCTCTGCGGAAGAAGAAGCGGCGGAATACATCAAAGAGCATATCAGCAAGCCGATTGTCGCTTACATCGCGGGTGTGACTGCCCCTCCCGGTAAGAAAATGGGACACGCAGGCGCGATTGTCTCACGTGGTAAAGGCACTGCCAAAGCCAAGATGGATGCCCTCGCAGATGCGGGTGCGCTCGTCGCCCAGAACCCGACTGAAATCGGCGCTCTGGTGAAAAAGGTGCTGAATCGGTAATCATTTCAAAGCGTAAAAATGAGGGGCGAACGTCGCGGTGTTTGATCCACGTTCGCCCCTTTTAATAATCATGGATGAACACATGAAAGACTATCACATCAATATCTTTTACAGTGAAGAAGACGAAGCCTATATCGCCGATATACCGAACTTGAAATATTGCTCCGCACATGGCGATACACCAGAAGAAGCGCTTGCAGAGGTATTACTGGCGAAGGAAGGTTGGCTAAAAACCGCTCAGGAAGAAGGGCTACCCATTCCAAATCCGCGCTATCGTCCGGCAATTTATCAAGCAGGCTGAACGCCAAAAATTCGCGCAACAGACACTTGCTTGTCCAACGCAGGCGAGTGAAAATCCCCGTTTGCATCCTGATTCACGCGGACGTATTTCCCCTCACGTAAGGTATAGACCTCCACATAATCCGCTATCGGGTCAACAATCCAATACTCGCTCACGCCGTTGCGCTCATAAAGGTCAAACTTGGTCATGCGATCATGCTTGATGCTGGCAGGGGAGAGCACTTCGACGATTAAATCCGGCGGACCCTCATAATAGCTCTCACGATCCACACATGCCCCGTTTGGCGCAATCCAGAATACATCCGGCTGAATTTTGCGTCCATCGAGCAATACATCCGTCGGCGCGATGACGACCACGCCCTCAGGTGCTAAATCTTCTAGCAAGGTTGCTGATTTGAGCGTGAGGCGCTGATGTTTGGTGCTCGGTGCCGGACTCATGCTTTGCTCACTCCAATCAGGATAGGTCACTGTTTCGTTTAGCAGTTCCATATGGATGCTGACTTCGGGTAGCGCATCGTACTCCGTAAGAGTCATGTGTGTGCCGGGTGCGGGCAAACCCATTGCTTCCCAGAATGGCACATCAACCTGATCGGTCATCTCAACAATCTCCGTTAATTGTGCTTACAGTATAATATTATAGCGCATCGGTAACGTCCGCCGACTTTGAGGGTTATACCTCATGACGGTCAAAATTACTTTTTAAATAGATACCCTTAACCCCGGATACCTATGTCAAAAACACTCATCATCTTAAACCCTCATGCCGCTGGTGGACGCGCCGGTAAACTCTGGACACAGGTCGAGCCGATTCTGTGGGACAAGCTCGGCGAATTGGTCATCGCGGTGACGCAACACCCTGAAGAAGTTGCGGCTCATCTTGATAAAGCCTACGCCAGCGGACTCACCCGCGTCATTTCTATCGGTGGTGATGGCACGAATCATGCGCTGGTTAACGCGTTGGCAGAACTCAACGAAGCGCACCCCGACGGACAACCGATGATCTACGGCACATTGCCGATTGGCACAGGGCGCGATTGGGCGCGGAGCAGAGGCATCCCGTTTGAGATTCAACGGGCGGCGGAGTGGATCGCACAGGCACAACCCCGCCCGACAGATATTGGCTTGCTCCAGACGGAAAATTTGCATGAGCATTTCCTGAATATCGCCAGCGCAGGTGTGGGCGGTGATGTTGATGCGCGGGTGAATCGTGTGGCGAACCGTCGCCCGTGGACATTTCTGAAGGCAACGGTGTCCACCATCCTTAGCTATACGCCAGAAAAAATGCGCGTCGAGTTGGATGGCGAGACATGGTATGACGGCAAATCATGGCTAGTGGCGATTGCGAACGGCACAACCTTCGGGCATGGCATGGAGATTGCCCCGCGTGCGCTCACCGATGATGGCTTGTTCGATGTGGTATTGGTGGAGGCGGTTTCCCGTCTGGAATTGCTGTCTGCGTTGCGCTTAGTCTACAGTGGCAAGCATCTGGCGCATCCGGCGGTGCATTATCGGCAGGCGAAAGACGTAAAAATTTCTAGCGATCATGGACGCTTGAGCATTGATCTCGATGGGGAATATACACAGGGCGAACACTTACATTTTAGTATGCGCCCCGGATTGTTGCATCTATTGACGTAAACGTGCTAGGTTTCCTGACTTGCGCTGGAGATCACGCGGGGACCGTACTGGTCAATCATCAGATGATCGTCCTTGCGTAGCTTTTCAAGGTCATGGGTGGTGAGCCGCTTATACAGTTCCATAAAGCCGTGCGGTTTCACCAGATAGACATTCCCACCCCGATTAAACACCCGTTCCACCAGTGAGCGTTCGTCATACATCGTCGCCACCACCAGATATGAATCGGGATATTTTTTGCGTAAATCTTCGGTGAGGCGTAACCCGTTACTATCCGGCAATTGAATATCGACCACCGCCAGTGCGAGGTCGTCTATGTCGGCGATTTGCTCCATTGCTTGCTTATAAGTGGATGCACCGCGCACATCGAAATTTGCCATCAACAGCAGGCGTTCCAGAAAATCCAGATTGGCGGGAGTGTCGTCAACAACTAGTGCAATTTTTGTGGTCATAGTTTATATCCCTAGGTGCGGCATAAAATTTAAGCAGAGTCATAGTTTATTTATTTTTGTGCGGTAGAAGAATCATCCTCAGGTTCGGGTGTTTTGTCTTCTACAGTTGTTTTATCCTCGGGTAGAACAGCTTCTGGTGGTTCGTCTTTTGGCGCGTCATCTTCTTTCACATCAACGATCAAGGCTTCTCCAGTGATGTCACTTTGTGGGGCTTCTGTAATTTCCGCTTTGATCGCATCTACTGCTGTCTGTGCTTCTTCGGACGTGTCATCAATTGTTTCTTCGCTGATCGCCTGAATTTCCGCTGTGGAAGCCTGTGCAAGTTTCGCGTCTGTCAGTTCGCTATATTTCTTGATAAGCCCGATTAAGCGGGTGATGGGCAGTGGCTTGGCTAAATAATCATCACAACCGGCGGCGATGCACCGTTCACGATCACCAACCATCGCATAGGCGGTCACGGCGATAATCGGGGTTTCAATCCCACGCTCACGCAAGGTTCTCACGACATCTAAGCCGGTCATTGGACCCGCGAGTTGAATATCCATCAGGATAAGGTGGGGATCATGTCTGGTAATCTTAGCCAGTGCCTCCTCGCCATCAATATAGTTGATGACTTCATGACCAAGCGCCACCCGTTTTACCAGATAGACGTTTGCCTGATTGTCTTCAACGTAAAGTATTCGCATTAAATATCCTTTAATTTTAGTGCTACAGGTAGTGCAAATTAAGCTGATTCTGCCGTCGGTTTAGGTGCTGTTTTATCGACGACATCGGTTTCTACCGTGTCTACATCGTCTTTGTGATAGGGCTGTAGCAAGAAATAAAATGTACTGCCTTTGCCTACCGTGCTCTCCGCCCAGATTTTTCCGTTCATCAGGGTGAGCAATTGACGCGAGATCGCCAATCCCAGACCCGAACCGGAGCGGGGATTGCGTCCTTTGTGGGTTGCCTGCTGGAATTCCTCAAAAATTGTGCCCAGTTCATCCTCAGGGATACCCGTCCCTGTGTCCTTCAGGCTAAACAGCACGCCCTCATCGGTACTCCGCACGGAGAGTTTGATGGTGCCATCTTCGGTGAATTTACAGGCGTTGCTATACAAATTGACCAGCACCTGACGCACGCGGGTTTCATCCGCCCATGCAAAGGGCAACTCATCCGGTAAATCGGTCTGTAATTTGATAGGCTTCTGGCTCACCAAACCGCCTGCCATCGCCAGCACATCATCAATCGGCTTTTTGAGATCGACCTTCTCCATGTAGATTTCCAGCTTACCCGCATCGACGCGTGCGAGATCAAGAATGTCGTTAATCAGGTCGAGCAATTGGCGACCACTGGAATAAATTTGCCCCATGTCTTTGTTATATGGCTGTGGCAAAGGCGTATCATCATACATCATCGGGAACTTGAGCATGGTTTCACTAAAGCCGATGATGGCATTCAACGGGGTACGCAATTCATGGCTCATATTGGCGAGAAATTGCCCGCGGAAATTCTTTGCCGCTTCTGCTGTGGAGTGGGCGATTTCTAATTCGTCATTGATGTCTTTCAGTTTGTCGCTGAGGGCTTCGCTTCGTTTGAGTGAGCGATGCAACAGGTTACGACTCTCGAATAGATCGCTATTGACGCGCCGTTCACGCTGATAATTCATCAACGCCCATTCGGTGACGGCGTAGAGTTCGCCCGTGACCTGTGAGGCTAAACCGGCGGTGATGAACATTAGAACGCAGGCAAACAGTTGATGTGCGCCGATAATATCAAAGCTACCTGTGGTTAGCACGGGAACCGCAATGGTGATGGTAGAGGTAGCGGTCGCAACAAAAAATGTGTTCGTCGGATGCAATAGCAGACCAACAATAAAGATCACCACCACAAAACAATACGGCATAATTTGCCATGTGGTTTCATCATTATTCATGAGGATGCACGATAGCGCGGTGATAAGGCTGATCGTATATGCCCACGCCGCAAACTCAAATTTGTTCATTTTTAGCATATTACGCGTAAGGAGAGATCCAACCGCGGCAATCACGGGTGCAACCACCCACACGAGGATGTTCGTTCCTGAAAACGAAAGCAGTCCCATTGTCAGGAGGGCAATTGTCACTGAAGTGAAAAATGTCACTTTCCACAAGATCGCCAGACGATCCGTTTTTACATCAGTGGCGAAATCTATATTGTTGGGAACAACATAATTTTTTGGATTGGTCGGATGCTCTAGTTCCATAAGGATTTTTCTTAATCATTTTTTTAACTATTGTACAAAGTTTTACCTCAAACCCCTAATAAATTTACAAAATTACAGACTAATTTCATAATTTAAGGGATGTTAATATCTATTCTAATTCAATTTGAGGGATGAAAATAATTGAGAATTTCCAAATTAAGTAAAAGTAAGTTAAGGGCATAATAAATAAGGCTGTAATACCGAAATTTTCATCACAGTTTCAGGCAGAAGCCGTATACGAGGAATTTTAGGTGGAATCGAATCTACTGATTCCACCTGCATGAGATTGTGTGTGGGATTGTTTAGTTGTCTTCGCGCAATTGTTGGATGAGCGCGATGTCTTTTTGCAGATTGCGCTGACGCAAAAAATAACTGCCGATCAGCCCCAGCATGAGAACGGCGGTGGCGACAATCCCAAGAATAAGGTAGGGGTCATTGGCTGGCGTGAGGAAAAATCCCAGAAAAACCGTCAGGAATTGTTTGTTCATACCGTCCAATAAATGCCCGTCGCCGCGCTCAATGGCGATATAGGTCACATTGCCGAGTCGTTCCTGTGCGATGAGGCGAATGTTGGCATCGTCATACACCTGACGCGTCCACTCTCCGTTAGAGAGTTCAACCGTGTCGACTGCATCCGGCGTGCCGTCAAACGACGCGTCAAAAATCAGCAATGCTTCGGCGATTCCCTCGTCAAGGTCGGCTTCGTCGGTTTGCTGTGTGATGAGGTTATAATAATCGCTCTCAGGGTCGCCATTCACATAGATGAGTAGGTACGTATTTTCGCCACGTATGCCACCAAACGCGGTTATGTCGCGTCCATCTGCCAGCTGAAAAAGTTCCTGCGTCCAGCGCGTGCCACCGAGGTTAACTTGCGCCGTGGCGAACGGGGTTGGCGCTTCTTCGCTATAGCCGTCAATCAGATCGCTCAACGTAGAATCTATGTTGTCTTCTACTGCTGTGCCCGCCATTGCCGTCACATAAATATCGGCGAAAAGGATGTTGTTCTGGAAATGAGCGGTGTCGCCTTCACTCAGATTCACCCAACCGTCGCCGTTCGGCACCGGGACGTTAAAGCGTCGTTCACTATCCGGCGAACTGAACAACTCGACAATCACCTCTGCGGACTCATCATCAGCACTGGCGGAGTCATCCTGTGCGGTGACGGTTAGACCCGTAAATAGTACCAACATCCCCAAAATTATGAAAAAAACTGTGCGCTTCATCGTAATGCTTGCCTCTGGTATCACTCACAATAAAGGCACGGGTCAGGTCACCGTGCCTTCTATAATCAAACTGTTATCAATGAAGATTAGAAAATAGGTGGGCGACCTGCCAGGTCGCCCCTACAGGTTAACCGTTTATTTTCTTAAAGAGCATCATAACTGTTGTTGTGTCTCTATAACTCGCTCATCAGGCGTGCTTTCATCTGCTCAACCTGTTCAATGCGATTTTGCAAACGGATGCGCCACCACATCAGCACAATCGGCACAAAGGTTGACCAGATGATAATGTTCGGTACTAGTGCGGCGATCACACCCGCTGTTGCCTCGAATGTGCCTTCTGCGTTTTGCGGGCTTGGACCAATCACCGCCGGGTGGATGGTATCGGGACGAATACGGATAATCACCAGCGTCAGGATCACGGTGGTAATCGCCAGAATGCCATAAACGGAGGCAAAACGGCGGCGTGTTTCTGGATTCTCGATGCCGTTGCGGAGCATGATATAGGCGATATACGTCAGCGCCATGATTGCCGCGCTCGTCAAACGTGGATCCCAGACCCACCACGTATTCCAGATCGGGCGCATCCATGCCGTACCGGTAGCCAGATTAACCAGCGACAACACCAGCCCGACCTCCACCCCCGCATAGGCGAGCGTATCCCACTTGATGTCACGCTTCCGCAGATACATGATTCCGCCGATGACGGTTGCCGTAAACGCCCCAAATGCGCCGAAAAATGCGGGCATATGAATGTAAAATAGGCGCTGAACATTGCCCTGATCGACATCCGTTCCGGCATAACTTAGCGCCAGATACAAGCCGATGGCGACGAGAACGGCGGTGATGATCGTTAGACCAATCAGCAAACGCGGCGGGCGACTTTCACTCAAGTCGGTGCGCTCAAGTGATGTGTCATGATTGATATTTTGTACAGCACTCATAAACAATCCATCCCTTATTCCACTAGAAGGTTTTTACGATAGTCTACAAAATTCTACAAAAATCTGTGAATATTGTAACAATCGCCTGTAGATTTTACCAGATACACCGCTTAACTTTTACCAAATACCCATCCGGTGCTTATGGGTTTGCTTGCGCGAATATCCACCCGTCAAGACCTGTAATCCCCTGCGTGAATGTCACATCGGCGGGTGATCGGTGTATCGTGCCTTTACGGACAATGTGCGCCGTCCTCATGCCGAGTTGTTTTGCGCCACGCAGGGCATATGCATCATCATCGACCACCAAACAGACAGCAGGATCAAGCACGTTGCCATGATGGTTCAAAGCGTAACGGAAAAATGTTGCATCTTTATTAAATTGATCGGTCACTTCCGGCGAGAGAATCAGCCCGTTGAAATAATCGCTCACCCCGCCACCGATCAGCAAACTGCGTGCCTGTTCCACGAGTGCATGGCTAGCAATGCCCAGCACATAACCGGACTCGTAAAGGTGCTTCAAGACGGGTTTGGTATCATCATAAAATGCGTCACACTTGCGCGGGGCGATTGCCGGAATTTCCCGTGAAAGGGCGCTGATTTCGGCTTTCGAGGGTTCGGGGATGCCCGTAAGGCGGAACAATGCCCGTGTGATGCGATACAAGCCCTCCCACATATGCTCTATCGCATCCTCCCCGCCGAGGTCAAGATCAGCATAATAGCTATCCCAATCCGCGACAATGAGTCGATTCGCCGTTGCCCACATTTCCGCCGTGCCACCATAGCGGGCGACCATCAACTCGCCAAGTCCAGCAGTATAGCAGGGGTGCAGTGCATGAGAATCGATCAGCGTGCCGTGCAAATCGAAGAAAACATGCGAAATGGCGGTCATAGCGCGTGATTATTGCTGTGCCTGAACATTAATGAAAAAGTTTGCCGGTTCGCCGCCGATTTCCGGTACACGGATGCTATAGGGCACCGTTTGGTCAGGATCAATGCGCGTGTCATCCAGCAGAATAAATCCCGCCGCGATGACATCACCGTTTTCGTCAAACACGGTAATTGTCAGCAGGGCGTTACGGGCGGTGCGGTTGCCGGTGTTGGTCACTTCACCGTTGACGAGCAGATGCCCTTCGTCTGTTCGGGTTGACTCAAACGTCCATGTTAACGCGTCCTCGGTGATGATCGGGTCTTCTAAGGGAACGCCCCCATCTAACGTCAGCGTATAGCGTACCGCGTCTGTCGGCTGGTCGAATCTTAAGCTGAATGGCGCAAATTCGCCGGGCAATATCGCATACCCCATCACATGATCGTTGGCTTGCGCGATTGTGTTTCCTGCCGTGTCATATAAGTTGGTGACCAGCGTAATATCGGTCAAGGCTGTGCCACTATGATTCAGGACTTCTCCGGTGATAAAGAAAACGCCATTGGATGTCCACCATGCGCTCACATCACGGACTTCGAGATCCGCCTGTGCCGCCGCGATGAGCACTGTCGTTTCAGTGGGCGCTAATTCCGCATCAGGGTTCAGGCTAAATGTGTTGACGATCTGCTCTAATTCTGTCGATTGTGCCTCTGTGCCGGATGGAAGCACCACATCCAGCACGCCGATCATTTCGCCCGTTTGAAGTACAAATGTATTGACCTGTTCCAGCAGACCACCCGCAGTTTCCCGCAAACCGGACAAGCGCCAACTGCCATCATCCATTTGTTGCCGCGCCTGTTCGGTGTAGCGCGGCGCATCCGGGCGTAAATCCAGCTGATAGCGATTGATGAAATCCAATAGCGTGCTGGAAAGCGTGACTTTCGCGGCAGTCGCCGTCACCATCGGCATCGTCTGATTCGGTGGCGTGAAAGATGCTGAAGCCAGCGTGTTGGTATCCTGTGTATAGACCGACCATGTGCGTGGCACGCTAATGCGAAATGCGCCGCGTGGATGGTCATACGCGATGGCTGATAAATCCGGCGGTAATGGCGTGGGGGCAAAGACCACCGCGCCACCCCCGCCTGTACAACCTATCATCACCAGCGCACATAGCCCTAGCCAGAGCAGGAATAGGCTATGAATTTTCTTGTTTTTTAGATTGGGCGGGATCCCCATAAACCTTCTCCTGCTGGTCGGCACGACGACGATAGAGCCACGTCAGATGCGCCAGATAGTCACGTCCCGGATCGCTAAATTTTTCTGCTGTAAAGCGCCACTTCCAGTTGCCACCCTGTTTGCCGGGGACGTTCATGCGCGTGTCTTCCCCATAACCGAGAATGTCCTGCATCGGCGCGATAAATGTGTGTGCGACGGAACGCATCCCCATGCGGATGAATGTCCAATGCGGATCGTCATCACCAACCTGTTCGCCAAGATAATCCGCGACGAAATTTCGGTTATGGTCTTCTGCTTCGCCGTGCCACCAGCCATAAGTCGTATTGTTATCATGCGTGCCGGTATAAACGATGCTATTTTCAGCATGATTATGTGGTAGGAAGGGATTTGCCGGGTCACTCCACGCGAATTGCAAAATATTCATGCCGGGTAAGCCAAGCGTATCGCGCAGGATAATCACATCTATCGTAATATCGCCGAGGTCTTCCGCGATGATCGGCAACACATCGCCGAATTCCTTCTTGATGACCTCAAAAAAGCCGACGTTCGGACCTTTAATCCACTTGCCGATTGTGGCGACCTGTTCTTTATTGACAGGCACTTCCCAGTAAGATTCAAACCCGCGAAAGTGGTCAATACGGACAAGATCAACCAGCGCAAACGTGGCACGGAAGCGACTCCGCCACCATTTATACTCATCGGCTTCCATCACATCCCAGCGATAGAGCGGGTTGCCCCAATATTGTCCTGTCGGGCTGAAGTAATCCGGCGGTACGCCCGCCACAACCGTCGGGTTGCCTTTTGCATCCAGATAGAAGCGTTCTCTGTTCGCCCAAACATCACTGCTATCATGCGCCACGAAAATTGGAATATCGCCGACGATACGCACACCGCGCTCGTTGGCATAAGCGCGGAGATCGTTCCATTGTGAGTAGAATTGCCACTGCCGCCAGCGGTGCGCGTCAATACGGACTGCGAGGTCGGTTTGCGCTTGTTTGAGCGTGGCGGGATCGCTCAGGGCTTCTTTTTCATCCCATTCCACCCACGCCTTACCGCCGTTTTTCTCTTTGATGGCGATATATAAACACCAATTTTCTAGCCATTCGTCCTGTTCGGCGATCCATGCCGCATACGCCGCTTTTTGTTCTGCTGTGCCAACCTGATTAAAGCGCTTAAAGGCGACATCCAGCTTCTTATTATGAAACTCGATCACCGGACCGTAATCGACTTCAAAGGTGGGGAAGTTGGGCACATATGCCAGATCAGCAGGCATGAGCCAGCCCTCACCCACAAGTTTATCAAGACTAATCAGGTTGCTATTGCCCGCAAATGCAGACAGACATTGATAGGGGGAGTCTCCGTAGCTCGTCGGACCAAGTGGCAACACCTGCCAGTAAGATTGTCCGGCGGATTGCAACCAATCGACAAACCGATAAGCATGTTCACCGAGATCGCCGAGACCGTAACGCCCCGGTAAGGAGGTCGGGTGGAGCAATATACCGCTTGCACGCGGAAATAAGGTCATAGTTGATCCTTTCGTAAACAATATTGAAAATAAACCTTGATGTTAGCGGAGAACGCCGACAGGTGCAATTGTATGCTTTGACGATAGCAATTTGTGGGGCTAAGTAAAAATTACCGCAATTTTCGAATACAGATAATTTTTAAAGCTCATTTACTATATTTTTTAGTTCTAAAGGGTTTACAATGGGTCAAAATAGTAGTAGAATATATCGTATTGGTGATACATTCTCTGAGGGTCGTATCGCCGTACCTGTCCAAATGTCCAGTGACTATCAACCTTTTGGACGATCCGCCTGAAGGTGGTTATGCGATTTAATAGACTCAGCTTCAGAATAACGTTGAAGAAGGGAGGCTGAAAATGTTTACACCACAAATGGAAATCTATTCCATACAACAGCGTATCAATCAGGATTTTGAACGTGCACGCCGTCGTGCTTTCTGGCATCGTGTAATTTCGTTTATCAAACGCCAGAGCACCGCATTGCTCAATTTTGACGCGATTTACGGGTGCATCCCGTTTGCCGGACAGCGTGATACAGGTCTACAAACCGTCGCGCTTACAGATATTGTGGGTTCGATGGGACGCAGTGAGGATTTCGACGACTGGTTTATGCCCGTCAAAACGCATAATCAAGACCGTTGGAAGAGTGTTGCGTATGCCCGACATAGCGGTAAACCGTTGCCACCTGTAGAACTGTTTAAAATTGGACGTTTCTACTTCGTCAAAGATGGTAACCATCGCATCTCGGTTGCCCGCGTCAATGGTGAGGAATTTATCGAAGCCAACGTGGTTGAACTCTCCACTTTGCCTGACGTGCGCGTTACGGCAGTGGTCAACGCGGTAAAAGAAGCGTAATCGAGATACCTAATTTGTGTTTAATGGGCAATCGTCTATTTATGACGAACAGCCCTTAAGCAGTACCTCCTAAGAACGCCCTTCTGATAGGGAACATGAAGGGACACGCAACCTATGCCGCGTGTCCCTTTTGCTATTTACGAGCGTGATAGAATTTGCTTCTTAAACTCGGCAGACTTGATGCCTTTACTTTCCGCCCATGATTTTTCATAGAGTGCGTCAAGGACAGCTTGATTTTCAAAATAGTAAGCTAAAGCGGCGTGTACCTGTGCGCGAGATAAACCATACTGTGCCATCACTTCCTCGATGGAGGCTTTTCCGTTGACGTACATCCGTGCTACAACCTCAGCTTTAAGATGCTCTTTATCCACGATCCGTGCTTCATCATCTTTAAACATAACGTAATCTTTGATGACTATTCCTGCTTGCATGACATCGCCTCATTACTCAATATCAATCACTTGATTTTGAAATTCTTCTACTTTTGCCGCTCCCATTTGTACTGCGGTATGGTAAAAAAGACATTCATTGACTATTGTTCCAATTCCACCAGACCCCTGTAGATGATCTTTGCACACAAAAATTCCTGTATGTTGTTTACCTTCTGACAACCACAAGAATCCTCGATCACGAAATCCTTTGTCAAATGTGATTATGATGCGCCCATGTGCGGTAGCATAGCTGAGATGGGCTTCGTCGTCTGCTTCCGCCATGCCAACTTCCTCACAGCGTACAATATCAACGTTTTTCTGTCGCAATTGTAAGGCGATTTGCTTTGCCACATGCGTATCTGTATAGAAGCCTAATTGCATTTTAGCATACTCGTCATAAAACCGGATAATTTCGACGCTAGCAAGAAGTTTAACACCAACAAAAAAGACATGCACATCGCTGGCATGTCTCTTGTTTTGTACTATTTACGATAGACTATTTCTTGCTATCGCTTTTGATAGGGGCAACCGGCTTGTTGCCGTTGCCATTTTTGACGGCGTTCGCGGCAAATTACTGGTAGCAAATTTGCGTGTGCTACGAAAGTAACTCGCGCACTGTTTTAGCCATCAGCGCCTGTTCAACGCTCAGTTCTTTGCCGTCTTTGAGTCGGCGCAAGGTCACGACTCCCCGCGTGATCTCGTCCGGTCCCAGCACCGCCACAATCGGGATGCCTTTTTTATCCGCCAGATTAAATTGTTTGCCGAGCTTCTTATCTTCCATGTAAAGCTCCGTGTTGATTCCCGCCTCGCGCAATGTGCTGGCAACCCGTAGCGAGTCTTCGCGGGTGTCTTCATCAAATACGGTAACGAACACATCCACCACCGTTCCGCCGATGTGCGCCGGATACAGGTCAAGTTCATCCATCAGGTCGATGATGCGCTCAATACCCAGTGAAATGCCGGTTGTTGGCAGACTTTCTCGCCGGAATAAGCCGATAAGTTCGTCATAACGCCCGCCACCCATGATACTGCCGAGGTTCGGCTCCGTGATAATGGTTTCGAAGATCGGTCCGGTGTAATAACCCAATCCACGCACCATCGTGAAGTCAATCGCGTAAAATTCCTGTGGTACGCCCGCCACCATCAAATTTTTGGCGAGATCACGCAATTCGTTGATGCTGTTTCCGGCTTCTGGCATATCGCCAAAAACACTTTCAAGAAAGTCGAGATTTTCCAGTCCGGGTTTTTGTGACGTAATCAATTCCATCATGCGCGTGACGACATCCGCCGCAATCCCGCGCTCTTCGAGTTCCTTCTGCACGCCCGCCGCGCCAATTTTGTCGAACTTGTCGACGCTACGATAGAGGTCGGGCAGTTGCTCATCCGGCACACCAGAATATTTTCCAATCGCGGTCAGTAACTTCCTGTGATTGATCTTGACCTCGAATTGCTTAAAGCCCAGTCGACGCAATGCCGTCACCGCGAGACTCACGACTTCCGCATCTGCCGCCATGCTCCCGATGCCCACAATATCCGCATCACATTGATAAAATTCCCGATAGCGCCCGCGCTGAGGGCGTTCCCCGCGAAAAACCGGCGCGATGTGATAACGCTTAAACGGAAAGTTCAGATCATTTTCATACATCGCCACAAAACGCGAGAGTGGCACGGTTAGATCATAACGCAGGGAGATTTCATCCTTGCTACTGCGCCCGTGCTTGGCGCTATAGATCAGGTTTTCTGCGTCTTCGCCATATTTGCCCATCAGCGTTTCGTTGAGTTCCATGACAGGCGTTTGGATCGGCTCAAAGCCATACAGATGAAACACCTCACGGATCACATCAAAAACATACTCTCGCTTAAGCATCACGCTCGGCGGAAAATCGCGCATTCCTTTAGGTACTCGTGGGGTGATCTGGCTCATCATCGCTCCTTATTTCTTGGCTATTCGCGCTGAGTAAAATTAAATTTGTGGTTTGTAGGGGAGACTTGTCAGGTCGCCCTTACATCGAGTGAAAATCCAACAAAAAAAGCGCAGACCAATGTCCGCGCTTTAAAATCTATCACACTATAAACAGGCGCAGTTGGTCAGCAAGTGTCTCCATTGTGATGATGCTGAAAGTAAACAATCACTGCAATCGCTCCTGTTGATTAGAACGAGTATAAACCAGCTGATGATCAAATGCAACGTTTTTATACGGTTGCGCGTGCCGCCAATGCCTGACGTTTGACTTCTTCAATTTGCTCGTAATGACCGAGTTCATGCTTTAAGCCAAACAAAAATGCGGCAGGCGCGTTGAAGTCGCCGAAGCGTTCGATAAAGCGTGGCGAAAGATCACGTTTGGTATCCAGAAACGGTGCATCGGGCCACGTATCAAGAAAGGCGTTACGCATCCGGCGGCTTTCCTGCAAACGTTGCACAACCTGCGCCTGAGTCGTCAGGTCTTTCCACGGGGTTTCGTAACGCAAACGCGGTTCGGCGGGATATTCCACGCCACGCGCAAGGATAGAGCTATATGCCGCCCATTCTTCTGTGCTTGATGTGATATGGGCGATTAGATGGGCGACACTCCAGCCGATATTTTCTTCGCCTGCAACCGCATGAGGATCATCCGCATTTTCATCAACCGGATCAAACGTGACATCGGCATCGGTCAAGTCACTGACCAGACTCATTAGATAATCCACGCTTTCGTTGGCGGCGGCACGTAAGTCCTCTTTGCTAAAACGGCTCGCAAAGTCCATTAACTTCAAGTCTTCTTTTTCCATAATTGCGAAATCAATGCTCATAGTTATCCCTCCCTAATAGGATATTGTGTTGTTGGTGAACACCATTCGGAAGTTTGCACAGGCGCGAATCTTTCATTAGAGAATGGTGAGGTTTGAAATTTAGGGCGCACGGGTTGCTGTTTCTGTTGCGATCCGCTGTAAATCACCGAGCGGATTTTCCTCACTGAGCACAGGGGCATTCCGCCAGTTGGCATATTCACGGACTTGATTTGCCGGAATCCAGCCTGTGATGCCATTGAACGTTACGTATAGATAGTCTCGTTCTGCATGGCGACCAAGCACGTTCATGTAGGTCGCGTTGGGCGTTTGTTCTTCGTGAATCCGCTCCCCAAGCGGGCGTGTGTAGACGGCGAACGTGCCTGCTTCCACATAACCGATGCCACTATCTGGACTCGGTGGAGGCATAGCATCACTTTGAAGCGACGGATGTGCGTACACATCGACAAACAAGCCGTTAGGGATAAACACAAATTTTCCATCCGGCGAAAACTGCATGTTGCGCCCTCGTGCAACGGCAAGTGTATCCAGCGTCTCCCAATCGACAAGGCGTTGTATCGGACGCCTAAATTCATCTACAACAAGATTACCATGTTGATAATCAGCAGATTCGTTGAGCGATAGTACCGTTTCTCCCGTTTCAATATCGATGAATTCCGTATGATGCATGCCATCAAATAACGTATTGCTCCATTGATATTGAATTAGCCCGATTTTATCAAGTATATTAATTATAAGTACATTGATTAGATGAATACCAACCGCTTCAAAGATGACTCCGTTAACATCTAGATCAACGACTTGTGTTCGTGTTAGAAAGTTAGGATTAAGTTGCTCAATACGAGAAACATATTGATCTGTTACTGATTCAAAGATGAAGCAACCCGTTATAACATCTATGATTTCGCCTGTTGAGGTTGCTCGAAGTTCGGATTTGGCGTTGCATAGCTCCTCTCCTCTAGCTATAAAATAGTTTCCTTCCGGACTAAATCCCGGAAAGCCTCTCGCTTCAAATACAAATTCCCATGATGTTGTGTCGTAGACGCGGGATATGTGTGGATCACAATAGTAAATCGCTAATCGAGACCCATCCGGTGAAAACCTCGCATTTGTGCAGAGGGTAGTCATTGCTGTTATTTCTGCAACAATCGTGCTGGTTTCAAGGTCTATCACCTGCGTAAGGTATTGGTATGAATCTTCTACGGGGTAATCGTCATAAAGAACCATCAACCGGCTGTTAGGAGAAAATTCGTCAAAATGACCTTGATATTCACCGATGATTTCATAATCTGTTGACCATACGCGTGTAAAAGTCTCCCCCTCATGGGCTACTTCTGTCGCAAAAAACTGCTCATCGAGTGAAAAGTACGGCGTATCCCCACTAAATTCGTGAAAAGTCGTGGTGTTCGTATCAAAAAGCGTAAATCCCGAACCCCCACCATAATAGCTTACATATCGTCCACTCGGACTGAACCTCATTAGACCTCGCTCATCAAGAATGATCTCGCCACTGAGCGAATCAACCAGCGACACGTTATCATTATATCGCATGATCAGAAACCTTCCGTCGGGGCTGATGCTTTCGATCTGCCCATGCACATTCCACAGAGTCGCGATTTTCACAAAGTCCGCGTGGTGTGCCTGCGCGGGTGGGGCGGTGGTGAGAATTATCAGCGTGAGCAAAAGTGAGCCGAGCCATTTCATGATGAATCATCCGTATAGTTGCCGGAGATTGAGTATAAGCAATCTATCGCTACATAATCCCGAACGTTTGCACTACGCTTACCCTATGGCATTTTGCATCATGCCAATATTGGCGGGAAAAGTTCGCTTGTGGGTAGAATAGTGGAATACGTAGTGAATCGCTACGGACTAAAAATACCTTACTGTAGACCTAAACTGACTTAAAGAGGATATTCTGTTATGTTAACACCCGTCGAGCAAATGTTGTTTATTATCCTCGCGGTGCTGGCACTCGGCGCGACCTATTATGGTTTCCGCGAAATGTGGCTGGTGATTAATCGCGGGCAGGGCGAACTGTACTTAGATAAGCTCCCACAGCGCGCCTATAAGGCCATTCGCATCTACATGACGCAGGAGACGACGCTCAAAACGCGGCGCGTGACTAGCCTGTTTCATCTGGGTGTGGTGTGGGGCTTCACGTTTTACTTTCTCGTGAATGCGCTGGATTTGCTCATCGGCTTCTTCGCAAGTTTTGAGAATACGCTTAATGATCTCGGCTTGATTTACGACCTGTACCGTTTAGCGGCGGATGTGTTGAGCGTGGTGGTGCTGGTGGGTGTAGCGTACTTCATCGTCCGGCGCTTGTATTTACCGAACAAGAAAGACCTCGAATTTCACGATAACATTTTGCTCCACCCGAAGGTTAAAGAGGGAGCGATCACGCGGGATTCGTTAATCGTTGCCGTGTTCATCCTCCTGCATGTGGGGGCGCGCTTCCTCGGTGAAGCGACGGTTGTGCAGATGCACGGGGAAGCCGATGTGTGGATGCCGTTCGCTTCCATCGTTTCGGTGATTTTTGCCGGATTGGGCGAGACGGGATTGGAGATCGCCCGGCATTTGTTCTGGTGGATCGCGCTGGGTGGGATTCTGATTTTCACACCGTATTTCCCGTATACGAAACACGCGCATCTGTTCATGGCTCCGCTGAACTTCTTGACGCGACCACGCCGGACTTCGATGGGCGAGATGACCCACATGGACTTAGAAGACGAGAGCATCGAGCAATTCGGCGCGAATAAGCTGGAAGATTTGCCGATGACCAACATTCTCGATAGCTTCGCTTGCATCATGTGTAACCGTTGTCAGGATGTGTGTCCGGCATACGTTACGGGCAAGGAATTGTCACCTTCTGCGCTGGAGGTCAATAAGCGTTACCTGATTAAAGACCAGATGTTTGACCTGAGCAACGGGGAAGTGAGCATTAACCCGTTGATGGGGTCGGCGATCAGCGAGAGCGCGGTTTGGGCGTGTACCGCCTGCGGGGCATGTATTGATATTTGCCCGGTAGGGAACGAACCGATGATGGACATCCTCGAAATCCGGCGGGATGCGGTGCTGATGCAGAGTAGCTTCCCGACGGAGCTTGAGACCGCGTTTAAAGGTATGGAACGGCAGGGCAACCCCTGGCAAATCGCCGAGAACCGCTTTAACTGGGCGAAGGGGCTTGAATTCCCCGTCCCGACGGTAGAAGACAATCCCGAATTTGAGATTCTCTACTGGGTCGGCTGTGCGGCGAGTTATGATCCCCGCGCCCAATTGACCGCTCGTGCGCTGGTGAAGGTGCTCAACAAAGCGGGCGTGAACTTCGCCGTGTTGGGCGAGATGGAGAACTGCACCGGCGATAGCGCGAGACGTGCCGGAAACGAGTTCCTGTATCAAGAATTGGCGACGACCAACGTTGAAACATTGAACGAAGTCGCACCTCCGAGAATTGTCGTCACTTGCCCGCATTGCTTCCACAATATCGGCAAAGAATATCACCAATTTGGCGGGGATTACGAGGTCGTGCATCACACCGAATTGATCGAAGAACTGATCAACGCGGGGCGTTTGCCGATGGACGCGCATCCCAAGAAGCAACCGAACGTGACCTTCCATGATCCGTGTTACTTAGGGCGACACAACGATGTGGTGGATGCCCCGCGTAACGTGCTCCAAGCCTATATCGGCGCGGACAGTGTGGAGCATATCACCGAGATGCCCCGTAACAAGAAGAACTCCTTCTGCTGTGGCGCGGGTGGCGGACAGTTCTGGAAGGAAGAAGAACACGGGACGAAACCCGTGAACGTTGAGCGTTATGAAGAGGCAAAAGCAACGGGCGCGGAAGTGGTCGCGGTGGGTTGCCCCTTCTGTATGCAGATGTTTAACTCCGCGCAGGCTGAGGTGGCGGATGGTCCTGAAGTGAAGGACATTGTTGAGTTGATAGCGGACAGGATGTAGGTAGCTGTTAGCTGTTAGCTGTTAGCTATTGGCTTTTAGCTTAAAAAACACAGATGGCTACTTAGCCGTTTATTATCCATAGTGACATCAAAGAGGGATGACCGGAAGGTTGTCCCTTTTTTGTTGCGTTGGTGGTGCGATGATTTTTTTACCTCACTCCCCGACATCTTCTCCAAAAATTGGCGAGGGGGAGATCGCCATTTGCATTGTTGGCAGTTTTATTGGCAGTAATGCCATGTTGTTGGCGGTTTTTGCCAGTGCTCACGGGAAGGTTTGGGTGATTCTGCCATGATTTACGTTAAATTTTTTTTCCGCCATACGTTGGCATTTTCTTAGTTTTTAGTTCTTAGTTCCGAGCAATGCGTGAAAAGTGTGTCTATTCATAGGGGAGATTGTAGCACAGATGTTCGTCTTGTGCGGTTAGAGTTTTCAAATTTTTTAGATGTTAGATTGAAGATTTTAGATATTAGAGAAAAGCAAAACGTAGGGAAATCAAAGATCTGATATTTTGGGATAGTTTCCAAGTTTTGAAAATCTTCTAGCCCAACTTCCATTGCCTATTAAACCACTATGACGATTTTTCGCTGTAGTTGACCATTTTGTAATCATTTCCCAATCTTCTTGTACATCATTTAATATACGTCTACCTAATTGGGATTTTTTCATCTTAATAACTAGATCATTAACCTCATTAAATTTGGGTAACCAATCTTCTTCAGTATAGGGGCGACCATTTTTCATTTGGAGTTTAACACGAAGTAACTTAACTTGAATCGATAAACTATTGATAAAGATTTGCAAGTTTTCCAAAGGCACAGTTTCTTCAATAAATCCATTTTTGATGTGCTCTAATAGAAATATTAAACGCCAATAGTCAAATGTATCTGGGTTGTAATAAACTTTTTCAATTTCTACTAGGTAAAGTGGTATTTCGTTTCCATTTATGATTGCCCACTTATCAAGTAATTGTAGCCATTGTTCAATGCGCGAATTACTGTGGCGAGCAAAAAAATCTTGTGAAGATATTCCGATACGGATCGATTTAGAAACTTGTTTCATTGGCGTGAAATAAGCAAAATTCTGAGCGGTTTCAATATTTATACTCTCAAAATACGTCACCAAGCGAATTATGTCATTCAGATTTGTAATTCTTCCTAAGAATCTTTCAATACCTCTTACTAGATTTTTTATTTCGTCGACAGATATTTCTAACTTATTCGATGTAGGTCTATCTAGCGGTACAACTGTAAGCAAGCTAATCAATTCTACATTAGCATTTGAAAGCATCAAACTTCGATAATGTTGATCTCTCTTAAAAATTCCAAAGATAACATCGTACATTGTTGGATGGTAAAAGTCTAAATCACTTGAGTGAGCATAATCTCGCTTTTTTACTATAGAGTTTTCAATCTCGTTAACGAAAGTATGAAAAGTGATTTCAGGTTGTGTATGTGTATCATTTAGGAGAATATTAAACGTTCGCTCAACCTCCTTCATTTCTTGCACAGGGGATACAGTTAAAGAAAGAAGTAATAGGCGTTTTTGTTCAGCCATATTTTCGAAAAAATCATAAAGATACTGATTAGGATTATTTATGTGATCAATAATCGCTTCATGAAGGTTTTTGTTAGTTCGCAGTACAATCTGGATCAAAGACCGAATAACTTCTGGAGAAAAGTCTTTAGATAGAAGTATGTTTGATTTTAGAGAATGAATAAGTTCAACTTTTTCCGATGATAGTTTGGAATTCTCTAAGTGTTTTTCAAGTATTTGAGTTCGCTCTTCTAGCGTTAACTCTTTTAGTCTGAGTACAAATTTATTTTGCCCTTCTTCATTCGGAAAAATGCTTCTCAAGTTAGATTTACGCGCAAATTCCTCAAAAATATACCTTCGGGTCGTGAATAGAAATTTATGTCCACCTGTAAGTGACCCAAGCACAGATTGGAAATAATCAGTCCAATCCTTTAACTTCGCTTCATCTAACTCATGAATTCCGAAAATGTCGTCGCAAATAAATAAGGCTTTTTCACTTTCGTCCAAATATGCAGTAATAGTGAAAAATTCATCGGTATTACGGATGAAATAGGGTTTGTAATTTCCTTCTGAAACATAACAAAGTGCAATAGACTCAATGATACTGGTTTTGCCACTTTTAGGATTGCCTACAAGCATTAGAAGGTCATTGTTATCGATTAGTGTTATTGCATCTTGGAAGTGTGAAGTAGAAACAAAATGATTAACTGTCTTAACAGCAGCTTTCAAGAAACCTTTGTTTTTAATTTCCTCTTTTCTAAGAAAAAGTTTTTCGAGATCTGTAAATCTCAACATAGATGGAAAACTATAACGAACTGCCCTGTTACTAGATACAAATTTCTCTAAATCGTTGTAATCAATTACGTGAAAGTTTAGCGCTTGTAATTTATTTTCATTACAGAACTGCTGGAATAATTCAGTAGTCTGATCTCGAAAAGAATTTGAGATATTGATATTTGTAATATATAAGTAATTATCACAGTTAAATTCATGTGTTTTGAAGATTTTCACAAGTTCAGACTTTAGGGAACTTTGTAACTTAGTTTCTATTTTTGACAGGGTGCTATTGCGTGTAGTTCGATGCTTTACTTGAAAAATCCAGTCTCCGTGCCATTGTGATTGCGAAGATGGAAATGCTTCAGATGTTCCAGAAAATGTAGCATCTCTCCCTTTATCGCGTGATCCGTCGAATAAGGAAATACCTTCGCCAATTACCGATTTAAGATAGAAGCCAACTAGACGCTCAAACTCTTGCCAATGTAGTTGCTCAAAATCAAAATTCATTTGTTTGTACCAGTTTTGCTTAATTCCATCTCATACCGTAATTATTATAGCAGAATTATCTCTACCCAATACGACACAATAAAAAAAGGACGGCGAGAGTGCCGTCCCAAAAAATTGGTTTTGCGGTTTGGTTAGTTCAAGTTTTCGAAGATGCCAGCCGCGCCCATGCCGCCGCCGATGCACATGGTGACCATGCCGTATTTGCTGTTGCGACGTTTCATCTCGTGCATGAGGGTGACGGAGAGCTTCGCGCCGGTGCATCCGAGCGGGTGACCGAGGGCGATTGCGCCACCGTTGACGTTGACGATTTCGGGGTCGAATTCGAGATCACGGATGACGGCGAGTGATTGGGAGGCGAAGGCTTCGTTGAGTTCGATGAGGTCGATGTCGTTGACGGACATGCCAGCGCGGGCGAGTAATTTCGGCACGGCGGCGATGGGTCCGACTCCCATGACTTCCGGGCGGACTCCGGCGACATTAAAGCCGACGAAACGCATGAGCGGGGTGAGTCCGAGTTCCTGCGCTTTTTTGGCTTCCATGACGATAACGGCGGCGGCTCCATCACTGAGCGGGCTGGAATTGCCGGCGGTGACTTTGCCTTTGGCGCTAAAGACGGGCTTGAGCGATGATAAGCCTTCGACGGTGGTTTCGCGGCGGAGGTGTTCGTCTTCGTCGAGGGTCATGGATGTGCTGTGGGGCAAGCCATCTTCGCCGATGACGGTTTCTTCAATCTCGAAGGGCACGATTTCATCTTTGAAGCGTCCACCGTCGATGGCGGCGGCGGCTTTCATGTGGCTGGCGTAGGAGAATTCGTCCATGTCTTCGCGGGAGATTCCCCATTCCTGCGCGACACGCTCCGCGGTGTGACCCATGCTCATGTAGACGTAGGGATCGTTTTCTGCCATGTGCGGATTAGGGCTGAGGAAATGTCCGGTCATGGGGACGAGGGACATGGTTTCCGCGCCACCCGCGATGATGATGTCTGCACCGTTGGCGATGATGCGTTCCGCCGCCATAGCGATGGTTTGCAATCCGCTGGAGCAGAAGCGATTGACGGTTTGACCGGGGACGTCCACCGGCAGACCGGCGCGGAGGGCGATGACGCGGGCGAAGTTCATGCCCTGTGAGCCTTCCGGCATGGCACAGCCCATAATCACATCGTCGATTTCTTTGGGGTCGAGCTTGCCTTGCGTTTGTTCCAGTAAATCTATGATGACGGTTGCCGCCATTTCATCGGAGCGGACGTTGCGGGTGGAGCCGCGTTTCGCTTTGCCGACGGCGGTACGTGAACCTGCAACAATGACTGCTTCTCTCATATTATTTTTCCTTTTCACAATAATTAATTGAATTTTGATTCGATTATAACGGAAAGTGGGGATGGTTGTCAGTAATGAGTTTTCAGTAGACAGTGAACAGTTTTCAGTGAACAGTTTTCAGTTTTCGGTCTGTGGTTATTTGACGCGGGGATGGGCGGGGTTCTTTCCGTGCGCGGCGGTTATTCTAATGCGGATTTGATATTGACGGCTATGAGGGTGACCTAGCAGGTCGCCCCTACGGGAGGTCATCCGTGCGGAGATGTGTCATGGCATTGAATAGCGTATAGAGATGAGCATGAAATGATTGTGCTGAGATTACGATATGGGTAGGATATAGCAATCAGTATAGGCATAAATTAGGGTGACCGAATGAAGAAAATGGTTTTGTTGATCTGCATCATGATGTGTCTGGGTGCGTGCGCTGAAACAAGCGAACCGAGTGCACCTTTAGGCATATTGAGTCCGGTCACGGCGCGGGATTTGCAGGTGGCGACGGGTCAGGTTTTGTATGTGCCTGCGTACTCACAGATTTTTCATGGCGCGAATCGTGATTCGCTTGATTTAGCCGTGACGTTGACTGTCCATAACACCGATCTGGACAATGCGATTATTCTGCAATCTGTGCGCTATTACGATACCGATGGCGAATTTGTGCGCGAGTATGTGGACACGTCGATGGAAGTTTCTGCATTGGCGACGATAGGCTTCTTTGTGCCTGAAAATGACTTGAGCGGTGGATGGGGTGCAAATTTTATTGTCGAATGGGTGGCAGAAACGCCGGTGCATGAGCCGATTGTCGAAGCGGTGATGGTGAGCACCCGAAGCACACAGGGCATTTCTATGATTAGCTCCGGACGGATATTGTCTCAGACTTTGCCATCTGAATGAAATCATTAGGATTCATGAATCATATCGTTGGTAGCGTGCCACGATCTTGATGCATGAATTTGTGATTTTGCGCGAGACTATTTAGACATAGCCTGAGCGTATAACTGTATAAATGGGGAGCACAACGCTGATGCCAACGCAGTTTTTGACGGTGGACGGGGGGAAGCTCGCTTATAGTGAGCATGGGACGGCGGACGGTGAGGCGATTTTTTTTATACATGGCTGGATGGAGAGTCGGCTAAATTGGAAGACGACGCTGACGTTTCTGGAAGCGGACTATCGCTGTATCGCGGTGGACTTACTGGGATTCGGGCAGAGCGAGAAACCGGCGGATGGGGATTATAGCATCGCGGCACAGGGAGAGCGTATCGTGGCGTTGGCGGATGCGCTTGGGATTGATAAATTCCGAGTGATCGGGCATAGCATGGGCGGGACGATTGCGCTGTATATTGCGGCGGTGATAGCGCCGGAACGGGTGGTGCAGGTGGTCAGTTTGGCGGGCGTGGTGAGTGGCAGATTGCACCCGCTGACTTTGCAGACAGGCGTTCGATTGGCGCGTTTGCCCCTGTCGATTTTGACCGGCATTATCAAAGCGACTCGTGGGTTCCGGCATCAAAAGTGGTTGGCGCATCAGCAGTTTAAAGCCTCGTTTTATGACATCACATCTCTGCCTTTTGAGCTATGGCAGGATTGGCGCGATGCGACGTATCTGGATGGAATTGCGATTCCGATGAAACGGGCGGCGGAGGCGATCCTCTCGACGGATATTACGCCGATTTTGAAGGATATTAGATGTCCGGCGCTGGCGATTTTTGGCAGGCACGATCATGTGGTTTTTCCGTCAGATGGGGAGTTGGTGGCGGAGCATGTGCCACAGGGTCGCTTGATTATGTATGAAGATTGCGGGCATTTTCCGAACTGGGAGAAGCGCACCGAGTATGAGGCGGATGTGATGGCGTTTTTGCGGGAGTAAGATGAGACAAAAATGGGACATGCCGGAGCATATCCCATCGTAATTACTGTGTTGTTCGTCAGGTGCGGTGGGGCTAAGAGACAGCGTCTTTGTTCAGGTAGCCTTCTGCCAATTTATCCAGCGTGTTATCGGCATCGTATTCTTCGTCGAGAATTTCTTGAAGTACCTGCGCGGCTTCGTCCTCGCCGAGTGCAGTTGCCCATGCGCGCAAACTGCCGTAAGTGGCGATTTCGTAGTGCTCTACTTTTTGGGCGGCGGCGATGAGTCCGGCATCACAGGCGGCGGGGTCGCCATCTTTTTTCGCCATTTCTTCGCCTTCCTTAACGAGACCTTCCATCGCTTCACACTTTTTATTGCCGGGGTTCACGTCCATGTTCTGTAACAGGGTATGGACGCGTTCCAATTGGCGGTGTGTGAGATCAAGATGGCTCTGGAATGCTTCTTGCAACTTGGGATCTGAAGCGGATTTTACCATTTTCGGCAGGGCTTCGGTCAGTTGCTTTTCTGCACTATAGATGTCTTTTAATTGCTCGTGAAAGGTATCACGTAAGTTGTTTAAATCCATTTTCCTACTCCTTTATGTTAGGTATGTCTCTAGTTTAGAGGGTTCTTGGCGGAGATAGATGCACCACCTGTTCCAATTTATGATGGGTATTATGGGGGATGGGGCGTAGGATGACTGTCGAATTAACCATCAATTTAAAGCATGGAAAGCAAGCGTTTGAGGGAGAATAGAGCGGGATAGGGGGTCGAATTATGAGCAACTTTACCAATTTTGGAAATGGAGTATCGCAATTGGGAATAAGTGTGTTATGATGTTAGTGCGATGTGGATAATTTGGATAATTTAATCCAAAACACATTGGTACAGTGGTTATGTACCAGAACAACCTTAAGAAGAGAAGCAGAGCATTTGCACACCATTACCCCCTTTTGTGTGGTCTGTACGTGTAAATATCTTACGGACTCTCCAGAAGTACAGCAAAAAAACTCCTAAATTTTTGGGAATTGTATGTACAGGTTAACGCAAAACCCAAGTATTCAGGAGTGAATAACAATGGCAGAACGTACAACCGGCACAGTAAAATGGTTCAACGCTGAAAAAGGCTTTGGTTTCATTGCCCAAGAAGGCGGAGAAGACCTTTTCGTGCACTATTCAGAAATTCAAACCTCTGGCTTCCGCTCACTTGAAGAAGGTGCGCGCGTCGAGTTTGAAATTACACAGGGCAAAAAGGGCAAGCAAGCTAGCGCGGTAACACTCGCAAGCAACTAAGCTCACCTTTGCGCTACTAGCGTAAACATTTAAAGAGGGGCAGATGCGGCAAATTGTCGGTATCTGCCCCTCTTTTGTTTTACAGTTTTCAGTTAACAGTAGACAGTTATCAGTTGTCAGTATTTAGTTAAAAGCAAAAAGATCACTGCATGATTCTTTCTAAATGTTGACGAGCTAAAAATTTGACACGTTTATCGAAGTTTACGAATCACATAGTTAGAAACCGGGCTGAATGATGACCATGCACGAGCATATAAGTGGGCTAAATAGAGTTTATGGAATCTGGCATGTGAACGCCGATTTTCGGGTGACGTATGTGGCGCAAGGTTGGCTGGTCGTCTGGGATCATCGGGTAGCACCGCCGACACGCTACGATTGTAAATCTGATAACCATGCAGAGACGTGTGGCATGGCAGAAAGCAAGTTAAAAGAGTTGACCGCGAAGGGGTGATATGACGGGGTCTGGCTTTCACATCACATGCGCGAACAAACACCCTAACGGCACGATTGTGCGTGTGGGCGGGGACGGATGGACGCTGGATTTGCACGAGGCGATTTCTCAGCTTGATGGTCGTCGTATCCGTTTGACGATTCTGATTGGGAATGCCTATTTTGATATTGGCATCCGTGAGCATGATAACACGGCGTATCTGGTGCTTGAGCCGGACGGCAAGCCTTTGCATGAGGTGGATGGGCTGAACAGTTGTTGATTTTTAGGGTGACTCATTTTTATAAAAGCGGGGATGTCGCAACACAATGACATCCCCGTTTTTTATTTGGCGCTTAGTTACGGAGGGGTTTGTTGTTTTGGAGCATGTGCATGATGCGTTCGATGAAGGCGTATGGCGAGTGACGCTATTGACTATCATTGTTGGTCGTGACGATAAAAAATTGGTAAGCCCCATTCTAAATCGACGATAGGACTATCCAGCACGTTACTTAAATCTACGCCGTTTATAAGGATTGGTGGATCGCCGGGTTCGTCGCGCATCCAATTATCGTAGAACCCAAACTCTAGTATGTAATCGTCCACTGCTATAACCGGTTGGTCATAGGTTAAGTCGTAATCGAGAGCATTGACTAATGGGATGATATTGTCTAATCGATTCTCATAAGCGTGTGTACCTATTGCAAGTTGCCAATGATAGCTAACAACATAGCAGGCTTCTTCGCTACATAATAGTCCTGCAATTTGGTTGTGTTTGTACCAGAAAAACTCGAAAGGAAAATCTCCAAAATAAACGTAGATGGGGCATGATTCTGACAATGGAGCCGTGCATTGTCTGTCACCCTTTCGATTAATGTCGGGAATATCTTCAGAATATTCAGTTTGAACGAAAATGATGTTGCGTTCATCTGGCGTAGCGATTGCATTTTCGTACACTTCATTTGATTCGATATCTAAAAGCAACGATACATCCGACAAATTGTAACGCACATAGCGACCAGAACGAGAAAGGTCAAGTAAGACGAGTTGCTCTTCCTGTGAAACGGCAAGTTGCGGTTCACCGCTTTCAAATATATCCCAAATCCATATCCCGTCTCCGTCCTGATAGGCAAATGTTGTGCTATCGGCACTCCATACGATGTTCAGTTCATCAAGTGGTTGTGAAATGTTTGTCTGCGCGATAACCTGCATTGTCATACGCTGACCATAGCCGCCTCGTTCGTAATTGTCGAACATATAGATTGTGACCGCGTTTTCCTCACCAACAGCTACGAAATTACTATCGGGTGAAAATATTGCAGATTGTCCCGGTTGAGGTATCAACCATCCTCCATCAAATGTAATGTCCTCAAAAAATGGTTTTCTGGTGAGTTCAAGGTATTGAAAACCGACTTGTTCATCGTCAATACGAAATGCCAAATGACTTCCGTCGTTTGATATTGCCATCGGCGAAGTTTCCGGATCAAGAGGGCTGATGGAACGATCTGGATTGAGTTGATAACGTTGTCCGGATTCAGTTGTGATGTTGAGAAAGCGCATCAACGGATAGGCATTCGGTTCCGGCTGAATCGCAGTTTCTCTAGCACCGTAGTCCAGCAACAAACTCTCAAATTCTTGAACTAGGACACGTTGTAGTTGCCAGCCACTATGTTCGTTGCGTATATCATAATCATAATATTCAATCATGCCGTCTTGGACGAAGAAGTGTGGCGATCCTTGATATTGGGAAAAGATGTCTCTGTAGGTTCCATTCCCACTATTAGACAGAGCGAAGTAGCCTTGACTGCCAACAATCCAAGTTTGACCACCACCAGAATAGGTGCAAGATGTGTCGTAGTCACGTATAGCGGCAGTATATTCTAGTGCAGGTTCATACCGCATAACGGCAAGATACTCCCCATCTTCACCTTTATAGTATCGATTTACCTGCAAGATTGCGTTATATCCGCGCTCGTCGACTTCCAAGACTGTAGCGTATACGATCACATCATGGTCTTCAAAGTCTTGAATAAAAAACGGTGCACCCCCACTACAGGCGGATGTGGGGGAAAATTGAAATAGGGAGCACAAGATAATTAGGCAAAATGCAACTGCAAGGCGCATGTGAGACTCCTCTTTAGCGTTATGCCTTGAGTCTAGCATCGTTGTGAATGGTAAGCAGGACGGTTTCCCGACGATTGGACGGCTTAACCTAAGAAACCTCACCCCCGACCCCTCTCCAAAACTTGGAGAGGGGAGGTCTGCATATTATTTGCCGTTGGGGTGGGTGGAATTATCCGCTTAGTTACGCAGGGGTTTGTTGTTTTGAAGCATGTACATGATGCGTTCTTGCGTCTTTTCCTGCATGATGAGTTCGATGAATGCCTGACGCTCTAAATTCAGGAAGACCTGTTGATCGACGAATTGCGGTTCAGAGATGCCGCCACCCGTAAGGATATAGGCGACTTTCTTGGCGATTTGCGCGTCGTATTCGGAGGCGTATCCCCCTTCTTTGAAGCCTTCCACGCCGAGCATGAGCGCCGCGTAACGATCACGCCCTGCCGCCCAGACTTTTTCCGGCGGGTGTTGTTCGTAGGTGGCTGTTTTGGCGAGCGCAACCGCTTTGGCTTCTCCGAGCAGATAGGAGCGATTCATGACGATGACATCATCTTCGCTGAGGAAACCTTTGTCTCTGGCATCCATCGCGCTGGCGGTGACGGTGGCGGTGGCGATGGCGGTGAAGGCTTTCTGGAGCGGTTCGAGTGTATCCGCGCCGGCTTTTGCCACAGGATTGACTAAGCGGCGCACGAGTTCCTTGCATCCACCGCCCGCAGGCACAAGACCGACTCCGACTTCTACTAGACCCGCGTAAAGTTCGATGTGGGCGACGATAGTTGAGCCGGACATCATGAGTTCCGCGCCGCCACCGAGCGCCATGTTATGCACGGCAGTGATGACAGGTTTGACGGCATAACGCAGGGCTTGCGTCAGGTCTTGCAGTTCAACGAGCACTTTTTCGATGCCAGCTGTGCCACCCATGAGCATACTCGGATCGAGATTTGCGCCGATGGAGAAGCGTTCCGCATCGTTGCCGACGACGAGGGCTTTCCAGTCTGAACCAGCGAGTAATTCCAGCGCCTTGTGACCACTTTCGACCAATCCGGCGGTGATGCTGTTCTGCTTGGTGGCGAATTCCCACAGCAGAACGCCATCGCCCATATCGTAGATGTTGCCGTCGCCGTTGCTCCAGACTTGCTTGCCGTCGGCTTGCAGGTCGGCGATGACGATTTCGAGCGGGTTACGTTCCAGCGCGACATAGGCTTTTTCTTGTGGGCTGTAGTAGCCGATGGTCTTGCCGTTGGCATCCTTCTGGTAGAAGGTTTCCTTGCCGGAGTTGACCATTTCTTTGACCCAATCGGCAACCGGATAACCGGCGGCTTCAAAGTCGGCGATGGTGTCTTTTACGCCGATGGCATCCCAGATTTCGAAGGGACCCATTTCGTGGCTGAAGCCCCATTTCTGGGCATTATCAACATTGACGATGGTCTCGGTTATTTCCGGTACGCGGTTGGAGGCATATGCCAGATAGAAGGCGTGGATGTTCCATAGGAATTTTCCGGCGCGATCATCTTCGTTAATCATCAGGCGGATGCGCTCGCCTGTCGGTTGGACTTTGCGGTGTTTGGTGACGCTATCAAAGCGAACCTGTGTGGGCGGTTCGTAATCTTTGGTTTCCAGATTGAGCGCCCAGAGTTCTTTGCTCCCGCCTTCGCCACGCTTCATCTGGTAGAAGCCCTTGTCGGTTTTGCGCCCGAGCATGTTGTTATCTAGCATAAATTGTGAAAGCTCGGTTGCGCCGGGGTGGGCGAGGACTTCACGGGCGGGATCGTTTTCGATTGCGTCGTAGAGGTTACGCGCCACATGCACGGCAATATCAAAGCCGACGAGATCGTTGAGGTTGAAGGTTGCGGTTTTGGGGCGACCAATCAACGGTCCGGTGAGGGCATCAACTTCTTCGACGGTGTAGCCGTTATCGAGCGCGTAATTCATGGTCTGCATACCGGACATGGACATAAAACGGTTGCCGATGAAGTTCGGCTCGTCTTTACAGATGACCACACCTTTGCCGAGGCGCTTACTGCCGAATTCCTTCATGAAGGCGATGGCTTCGGGGTCGGTATTGCTGTGCGGGATGACTTCCAGCAGGCGCAAATAACGCGGCGGGTTGAAGAAGTGAGTCCCCATGAAGCGGCGGGTAAAGTCGTCGCCGAGACCTTCCGCGATGTTGTGAATGGGGATGCCGGAGGTATTGCTACTGATGATGGCATCCGGTTTGGCGATTTCGGCGATTTTTGCCATCAGATTTTGTTTGATATCGAGCCGTTCCACCACGACTTCGATGATCCAGTCGGCATCGGCGATTTTATCCAGATCGTCCTCGATGTTCCCGATGCTGATGTTTTCTAGCAGGGAGTCATTGAAGAGTTGGGGCGGGCGCATTTTCGTCAGGGTTTTGACGTTGCCCTCGACGATGGCGTTGCGTTTTTTGGCTGGATCGCCGGGGTTAGTGCCTTTGGCGGGAATGTCTAGCAGGAGGGTGGGGATGCCGATGCCTGCCAGCAGGGTAGCGATGCCGCCGCCCATTGTGCCGGAGCCAATCACCGCGGCTTTATGGATGTCGTAAGTCATATTTGACGACCTTTCTGTAATAATCTAAATAGCGGTTGAACTGTAATCGAATCTTGATTTGATTTTACATGCAAATTGTACGGAGGGGGTAGGGCTACTTCAAACGCTGAGGGATTTCTAAGTTTGGAAGTAGGAATCTGGAAGTTTGAAGTTCAAAGATAGAACCGCTAAGACACGAAGGATACAAAGAAGGGATAAAGTTTTCCTTGATATTCGTCGTGGCTTAGTGGTCTGAAAATTGATCGTAATTTATTGCTTTACCACTCGTGCTGTTCGCCGTTCCATTTGTAGAATTTGCCTGCATCGCTGGTGGTGAGTCCGTCAATGAGCGTGATTAAGCCGGAAACGGATTCTTCCGGCGTGAGGGAGGCATTCGGTCCGCCCATGTCGGTCTGCACCCAACCGGGATGGGTGGTGATGGCGGTGATGCCCATCGGCTTGAGGTCATAGCCGAGTAAGTTCGTGACCATGTTGAGGGCGGATTTGCTGGGCGCGTAGCCATAACTGCCGCCGTTTCTTTTCCAGTCAAAAGAGCCGACCTGACTGGAAACATTTACCACTCTGGGATTGTCCCCTGCTTTAAGTAAATCAATAAAGGCTTGCACGACCATCAAAGGGGCGACGGTGTTGACGTGCAACATGAACAGCATCCCCTGTGAGTCTAATGCGCCGAATTCTTGAAATTTGCCGGGCGGGTTTATGCCGGCGTTGTTGATGAGGACATCGAGCGAGTCGGTGTGTTCGCGGACGGATTGAGCGGCATCAATGATGGTTGCGTCGTCGATGAGGTCGATTTGTACCGGAATGAGCGTGTCTGGATAGACGCTTTTCAAGGCGTTGAGTTCCGTTGCTTCGTCGGGTTTGCGGGCGGCGGCGAAGACGGTATCTCCATTGGCGAGATATTGGCGGACGAATTCTAAACCGATGCCACGATTTGCGCCGGTGATGAAGATTTTCATAAAGTTTCCTGTTCGTTGAATGATAAGTACATAGGTTAAAGACGCGAAGGATGGTGATTACCTTACGATTATTGCTTGCTTGTGATGGATTTCGCCATATTGACATAGGTGGGTTCGGGAAAGCCGTCATGCGTGCCGTAGTCGATAATTTCGTAGCCGAGGCTGGTGAATAATCGACGATTGGCTTCTAGCGCAAGACGCACACCGAGTTTAACACGGGGAAAATTGTGCTGGCTGGCGTGAGATTCGACGGCGTTAATGAGCGCGTGGGCAATGCCTTTGCCTCGATACTCCGGTAGAACGGCTAACCGTCCGAGGTAGAGATGATCTTCTTGTGGTTCGTAGAGCACACTGCCTGCGTCTTGATCTTTTATGCGGACGATGAATCCGCCGCCCTTGGTGAGTTTGGTTTGGATGGAGTCGGCGGTTTCTTTGAATACGCTGGAGGGTGGGACGAGCATTTCCTTATATTGGGCGAAGGCGCGGGTGATGATGGCGTAAAGGCGGGCGGAATCCGCGGGGGTGGCTGAAACGATGTTGATGATGGGCATGTGACCTCGAAAGCGTTTGATAAAATGTGGACGATCCACATATATGAAGGGCGACCTAACAGGTCGCCCCTACAGATGAAAAATTTGGATCGTGCTGTTTAATAATAGCCGGGGACGCGGAGGTATTGTCCGGCGTAGATCAGGTTCAGGTTGTAGATGCCGTTGGCGCGGGCGAGATTCCACACGTCGATGTTGAAGCTACGGGCAATTGCCAGCATGGTATCGCCGTACTGTACGTGATAGTAGCCATTCACAACGCGACGCGGTTGGATGACGGGCGCTGTGTAGACGGTGGGTTGAACGTAGGTGGTTTGTTGAGTGACGGTTGTCGTTTGTTGCGTCACGGGTGTTGTTGTCGTGGTGGTAGTCCCTGCTAATGCGGGTACGGTGATGGTCATGCCGGCGGTGATGGCATTGGCGGCGACGATGTTTGAGTTGGAGGCGAGTAGGATTTCCGGTGTGGTCTGATAGCGCAGAGCGATGGTGTAGAGGCTATCACCACGCTGGACGGTATAAGTCTGGGTTGCGCCGGTGAGGGCGACTCCGCCGGTGGGTGGGATGACGAGCACCGTGCCCCGCTGGATGTAATTGGCGTTGGTGATGTTGTTGAATTGCATGAGCGATTCCATCGTTACGTTATAGCGGGCGGCGATGGATGCGAGGTTCTCTCCGGGTTGGACGGTGTGGGTTTGTCCATCCTGTGCGGCGACGGGCATTGCGAAAAAGAATATCAAAATCGAAACGACTATAAGTGAAAGAACAGGAAGCCGCAATTTCATTTATCATACTCCTCAAAAATATGTGTGTAGGTTTCCCTTAGACAAATTATGACATAAATTTTGATGGAAGTATAACAAACGACTAGAAATTGTGGTGCAATTTGATAAAATCATTGGTGGAAAACGGGTCATGACGGGCTGAACCCTATGTTGACTCCCTATAGGCGGTGTGCTAAACTTTTAACTCAATCGCTATGAAGCATTAATTGTAGCATTTTTCAAATTATCTGAAGATATCAGAGAGGAAGTTAGGCTATCTCTTCCGGCGCAGAATATCGCATTAATAGACAGATTCGCGTACGCGAAGTTCGCCTTATCACCGATGACGGTGAGAATATCGGTGTTGTGGCAACGAGCACAGCACTTGAAATGGCGGCAGAGCGTGAGCTTGACCTTGTTGAAGTCGCACCGGGTGCAAATCCGCCTGTGTGCCGTATTATGGATTTCGGCAAGTTCCAATATGACAAGCAGAAGCGTGAGCGCAAGGCGCGTAAACAGCAGAAGCAAGTCGAGATTAAAGAAATTCAATTGGGTCCTAAGACAGATGACCATCATCTTGGCTTTAAGGTCAAGAATGCGCGTAGATGGATCGAAGATGGTATGAAGGTCAGGGTACGCATCAAGTTTAAAGGGCGTGAGAACCTCCATCCTGAAATCGGGCGTGATCGTCTGGACAAAATTGCCCTGGAATTAAGTGATGTTGCTGTGATAGAGCAAATGCCGAATCGTGAAGGCAACGTGATGGTGATGATCCTAGCGCCGCCCTCTGATAA
The DNA here is from genome assembly GCA_040219275.1 of Aggregatilineales bacterium. Classification (GTDB taxonomy): domain Bacteria; phylum Chloroflexota; class Anaerolineae; order Aggregatilineales; family Phototrophicaceae; genus JAVJSU01. The sequence goes on from JAVJSU010000007.1 coordinate 241,802, forward strand.
GAAATAGTGGAGAAAACCAACCGTGGGCAAGAAGTACAAGCTCAAGACGCATAAAGCAACTGCAAAGCGCTTTCGTGTAACCGGCACCGGTAAGCTCGTCCGTACAAAAGGCGGTAAGAGCCATCTGCGTCGTCGTAAGTCAAAGCGTACGAAGAATCAATTTGATAAGGGTATTGAAGTAACGAGCACGGGTGATAAGAAGCGTGTTCGTAAACTTGCGCCTTATCTCGGTAAATATAAAGCAAATCCGCCTTCATAAAAGCGGACTTTGCGATTAGTATAGTGTAACAAAGCCATTTTACGCCCAGGGTTGCTACTCTGGGTATTTGTTGTCAGGGAGTAGATATTATGCCAAGATCAAAAACCGGCGTTGTTCGCCGCCAAAAACACAATAAGATTCGTGCGATGGTTAAGGGACAATGGGGATCACGTGGTCGCCTGTTCCGCCGTTCTAACGAAGCGATGCTGAAAAGCCTGTTTTACAATTACCGTGACCGCAAGGTACGCGCCCGTCAGTTGCGCCGTTTGTGGATCATGCGTATCAACGCCGCCGCCCGCTTGAACGGGTTGACCTACAGCCGTTTCATTTACGGTCTGAAGCAAGCCGGTGTTGATCTTGATCGTAAGGTGCTGGCAGACATCGCGGTGCGTGATGCCGAGAGCTTTACCAAGATTGCGGCACTCAGCCAACAGCATCAGAAGAATTAGTTGATAGCTCTTAGCTGTTAGCCTTTGGCTTTTAGCTAGAACCATGATATATGATTGTAAAAGGGTCACATTCGACCCTTTTTGTATTTCTGGTTGCGTCGAACGCGACTTATCCCTTAAACTCTGAAAAACTAACCGTTAAGAATTTAAGACTGAAAACGAACCTATGGATACCGTTGTTAGCCTGCAAAATGACAAAGTAAAGCTCGCTTATGGTTTGCAAAACCGTACACGGACGCGCCAGAAGGAGCGTAAGATTGTGCTGGAAGGCACGCGTTTGGTGCGTGATGCGATAGAGCGAAATAACAAGCCGTTATTTGTGCTGTTTCAGCCGGAGAATGTCGATTTTGAACTCATCGCCGAGTTGCAGAATCGTAATTTTCAGCTGATTCCGGTGAACGCGGAAGTAATGGCGCATGTGAGCGATACGCAAAATCCGCAGGGGATTGTGGCGGTCTTCCCGATGCCGATGCCGACCCTGCCGAAGAAACCGAGGCGCGTGTTGATCCTCGATAATGTGCGTGATCCGGGAAATATGGGCGCGATGTTGCGGACGGCGGCGGCGGCAGGTGTGGATGTGGTGATTCTGTCGCCCGGTTGCGCGGATGCTTATAATCCGAAGGCGCTACGCAGTGGCATGGGGGCGCATTTCCGTGTGCCGACGGCGGAAGCGGAATGGCACGAGATCACCTCCTATTGCGAGGGGATGAATATTTATTTGACGGCAGGTGATGGCAACCTCACCTACGATAGCGTTGATTGGAAAGCTGATTGGGCGGTGATTATCGGCAGTGAGGCGCATGGCGTGGGTGAGAAGGCAGAGATTCTGGCGCAAAAACGGATTCGTATCCCGATGGCGGCAAAGACCGAATCCCTGAATGCGGTGGTTGCGGCGGGCGTGGTGCTGTTCGAGGCGGTACGTCAGCGGAAATAGATAAAGCAGTTCAGCGTGTCAGGATTTCAGTTAGTCAGTAGAACGTCCGCCGGACGCTAAAGCGATAAGGCTAGATAGTTTAATCCTGAAAACGGCGATTAGAAAATTAATCACATAACGAAAATCGGTGGGACGACCTAACAGGTCGCCCCTATAAATCATCCTGCTGTGCTTTAATAAAGCATCAGTTTTGTTTGTACGATGTGTAGCTGACGGTAAAACCGGCGCATGTCTTCCTCTTAGAGTTGCAAGTTTCCCCAGACGGTCTATAATCAAATTCAAATTAGATTACGGTAATTTTTAGTAAACAGTTGGCAGTTTTCAGTTATAAAAATCTGGTTGGATGATATGAAATTTATCAACTGTCATAACCAAGCCTCTTTTTTTGAAAGGAATTATTAACTGTGGCACGCAAACCTGCTGATCAATCGGTCAGTCCTGAAGATATTATTTCCGCCGCGGCTGATGTGTTACAGCACAACGGCTATGAGGCGACTACAATGAAAGACATCGCGGCACGGGTGAATTTGACCGCCGCGAGTTTATATCATCATTTTAAAAACAAAGACGCACTCCTGCTGGCGGTGCTGGAACGTGGTTTGGAATTGGCGTATGAGCAGATCAGCGCCGTTGCCAATCATCCTGAATTGACCGCTGGTGAAAAATTGCGGGAGATGGCACGCTGGCACATTTTGAACGTCACCAAAAATACGACGGTTGGCGCGGCGATGGTGTTCGAGATCCGCTCGCTGATGAGCATCAAGACCGCTGAGGTGAGCGGGAATGGTGGGCGGAGCGAAGACGATTTTATTATGCGTCGGGATGCGTTTTTTACTCTGCGTGATAAGTTCGAGGCGTTGTTCCGTTATACCGTGCGTGAAGGAACAGAGAATGGCGAATTCCGCGAGGTCGATGCGGCGATTTTCGCTAAGATGATGCTGGGCGCGCATAACTGGGTGGGTGTGTGGTACAAGGACAGCGGGCGTTTATCCGGTGAAGAAGTGGCGGATATGATCGCTGAGAATTTCTTGATGGCGTTGCGGAAGTGATTTTTAGCTGTTAGTTTCTGGCTATTGGCTGTTAGCTCTGGTAAGTGTGGACGAGCCATGATTGATTACGAGCGGTATTTGACGAAAGTACAGAAGTTGATGCGCGAAAAGAACTATGCAGAAGCGCGGCGGATTCTGGTATTGCTCGATCATCCCACCGCACATTTGTGGCTTGCCCGGCTGGATGAGATTCAATCGGAGATGGGGCGTGATAAGCGAAAGTCATCGTCTGAGATGCGATCTCGTAGATGGTCACGGTCATTCAAAATGATATTGATAGTGATGGTGATGTGGTTGATGATAAATCTACTTGCTCTGTCTGTGATGTGGATTAACCCTAAAAAACCGCTGTGGTTGCACTCACCGCGCCAACTGACGGCGACACGGATTACATCGATCAATAACACGGTGGTGGCTCCACTATTGGTTACAGAGACGGTTGCGCCGTTAACTGCGATTGCTGAGACCGCAACCCAATCAGCGAATGCGACGGAAACGCCGTGATGATTTAGCAGAAGGGCGACGTAACAGAAGGGCGACCTAACAGGTCGCCCCTACAGAGAATCGGTTGAATTTGATGTAACAAGTAGATAACGGTGTTTGAATGAAGATTTTGGTTTGGATAAAAGGACATTTCAAAGGTGAAATTATTACAGGATAAAGTGGCGATTATTACCGGCAGTGGGCGCGGTATTGGTGCGGCGGCGGCGAAATTGTATGCCGAGCATGGCGCGAAGGTGATCGTCACTGATATTGACCCCACACCGGCGAATCTGACCGCACAAGCTATCAACGAAGCGGGCGGGACGGCGGTTGCTGTGCCTGCGGATGTGACGGATGCAGGTGGGGTGGAAGAACTCGTCGGGCAGACGGTGCATCACTTCGGCGGGGTGGATATTCTGGTCAATAACGCCGGATACACATGGGATGGCATGGCGCACAAAATGGGTGACGATCAGTGGGAGGCAATGCTGGCGGTGCACCTGACTGCGCCGTTCAAGATTATTCAGGCCTGCATTCCTTATATGCGCGAGGTTGCTAAGCGAGAAATCGCCGATCATGGCAAGGCGAAAGCGCGCAAAATTGTCAATGTATCGAGCACATCCGGTACACGCGGCAATGTCGGTCAGGTGAATTATGCGGCGGGCAAGGCGGGTATCATCGGCGTGACGAAGACGCTTTCTAAAGAATGGGGCGCGTTCAATATTCAGGTGAATGCGGTGGCGTTCGGGTTTATCGAAACGCGCCTGACTCAAGCCGATGAAAAAGGTGATTTTACCGAGCGCGACGGCGAAAAGATCAAGCTCGGCATTCCCGATCAGTTGCGCCAAATGGCGATGATGGCGATCCCGATGGGACGTTCCGGCACACCTGAAGAAGCGGCGGGTCCGTTGTTGTTTTTCGGGAGTGAGCTGGCGAATTATGTGTCCGGTCAGGTATTAGAAATTACGGGAGGGCTTTAGATGCTCCGGTTTTTCTTGTGGGTCTTGTTGAATTTGATTTTCGGTAAGTTGATGAAGAAGTTTCGTCCATTTTGATTTGATTACTAAGGAGCGCGAACCATGGCAGAACCCGATAGCGGATGTTTGGAACAAATTATGCGGATGCTCACCGGCGCGATGGCGATGGTGGTTGTCACGGCAATATTGGTTTTCATGATTTGATTTTTTAGAAGGATACGCAAAACATGGTTTCTTTTACCCCGACAGACGATCAGAAATTATTGATCGAAACGATTAACCGTTATGCGTTGAATGATGTGCGGGCTTCCGCGCATGAGCATGACGAAGCGAGCGAACCCGATGCGAATGTCATCGACATTGGCTGGAAGATGGGCATTGTGCCGTCGAATATCCCGGAAGAATTGGGCGGATTCGGTGATTTGAGTGCCGTGACGGGTGTGATGGCGGCAGAAGAATTGGCGTTCGGTGAACTGAGCGTGGCGATGAATGTGCTCACGCCGGCATTGTTCGCGTATCCGGTGGTGCTGTTTGGCACGGCGGAACAGCGCGAGAGTTTGCTGGAACAATTTTTGGAAGAAGACCTTGCATTGGCGACGGCGGCATTTTTGGAGCCGAGCATCACGTTTGACCCGAACGCGATGAAGACGAGCGTCAGCACCGGGGGCGATGCAGTGGTGATTAGCGGGACGAAAGCGTTTGTGCCACTGGCGGAAGATGCCAAAATGATGCTGGTCTATGCGCGAAATAGTGAGAGCGGAACCACCGAAGCATTTATTGTGGATAGGGATGCGGACGGTGTGCAGATTGAGAAGCGCGAACTGCTGATGGGCGTGCGGGCGTTACCGACTTATCGCGTGAATTTTAACGAAGTGCGCCTGCCGACTTCTGCACGGCTGGGTGGCGCGGTTGGGATTGATTTTCAGGTGATTGTCAACCGCATGAACGTGGCGCTGGCAGGTATGGCGGTGGGCGTGGCGCGGGCATCCTATGAATATGCTAAAGAATATGCGAAACAGCGCGTACAATTTGGCAAGCCGATTGCACAGAATCAGTCGATTGCATTTTTGCTGGCGGATATGTCCGTTGAGATTGACGGGGCGCGCTTGATGGCATGGGAAGCGGCATGGAAGCTGGACAATGGCGAAGACGCAACACAGGCGGCGTATCTGGCGCGACAATATGCCAATAAGATGGCGTTGATGGTCACGGATGGTGGCGTACAGACGCTGGGCGGTTACGGCTTCATTCGTGAGTATCCGGCGGAACGCTGGCTGAGAAATGCACGCGGTTTCACGGCATTTGATGGGTTGGCGATGGTATAGTAGACAGTTAACAGTTAACAGTTTTCAGTTCACAGTAATCAGTTGTCAGTAAAACGGCGATTACTGTGACGAAGACGTGCTGTGGATGAGTAGTTGCAAAAATGAGCGAAAAAGATCAACTGGTAGTTGTGGCTGAGGGCGATGTGTTACGGGCGATGTGGCGGCTGGATGATGCCCGTGCGCGTACCCGTAAGGCGCTGACGGGCATGGAGCCATCGCTGGTGGATTGGCAATCGCAACATCATAGCCACACGATTGGCACGATTTTGTATCATGTCGCCGCGATTGAACTGGACTGGCTGATTGAAGAAATCCTTGAAGGCACAGCGCCGGACGAAGGTATCTGGGAGTTGTTCCCGTATGAGGTGCGCGACGATGACGGCTCGCTGATGATTGTCACCGGACACAGCCTTGATTGGTACTGGCAACGGTTGGACAGGGTGCGGGAAGCGTTTCAGCAGAGCATAGCGGCGATGTCTGTCGAGGATTTCCGGCGTAAGCGCGTGATGGCGCACTATGATGTTACGCCGGAATGGGTGTTGCATCATCTGGCACAACATGAGGCAGAACATCGCGGTGAACTGATGATGTTACGGGCAATGGCGGAGCAAGCGGATTCATAATATGTGCGACTCATCGACTGTGATTTCCGTAAATGGAAATAGGCTATAGATGAGGAATGAGTTTATGAGTATTACGATTGAGTGGGATAATCCTGAACGAACGATTTTGCGCTATGACATCCGTGACACATGGCGCTGGCAAGATGCGCGGGATGCAATCGACACGATCTTTACCATGATGGATAACGCCGAGGCTGATGTGATTTGTACGATTCCGCATTTCGTGGGCAAGGTGAATTTGCCGCCGGACGGGTTGAAGCATTTCGCCGAATTGACTGAACGTAGTCATCCGAAAGCCGGTTTGACGGTGATCGTGGGGGCGAATTTTATGATGCGCTCGGTGATTAGCACGGTGCGCGGGATGTATACGATGACAGGGCGCAGTGTGGATTTCGATTATGCGGATACGTTGGACGACGCGCGACGGAAGATCGAGCGATTTATGATGCAGGCGGCGCGGTAATTGCATAGAAAGATTCGAAAAGCGTAACACAAAGGCGCAAAGACACGAAGACGCAGAGAAATGATTCTCATGCAGATTAGAATTAAACACATAACGAAAATCGGTGGGCAACTTTGCAGGCGGGCGACCTGGCAGGTCGCCCCTACAAATGATAATTTATATTAAGGGTGAACAGCATGATTGATTTTGAAATTCCAGAAAATTTAATGCAACAGCGCGAGATGGTGAAGTTTATTGTGGATAGCACCATGCGACCATTTTCGCGTGAATTGGATGAGCATGAACATCAACGCCCGACGGTGTTTATGGAGCAGATGTGGACGTTCCTTAGCGCACAGCAAAAAGCGCAACTCGATAAGCTGAAATCCTCTGAAGAGGGCGATGGTGGCACGGCGGTGAAGGAGAAGGTCAAGCGGACGACCTATTTGCGGTTGATGCTGATGGTCGAGATGTTGTCGTGGGGCGATGCGGGGATTTATCTGTGTTTGCCGAGCGCCGCGCTGGGTGGTTCGGCGATTGAGGCGGTTGGTACGACGGAGCAGAAAATCCGTTTGTTGACGCGTTTTAGCGAGGGCGATAAGCCTGTGTTCGGCGCGATGGCGATGACTGAACCGGGCGCGGGGTCGGATACGTCAGCGATTCAGACCACGGCGGTATTTGACGAAGATACAGAAGAATGGGTGCTGAACGGCGAGAAAATTTTCTGCACGAGTGGCGGGCTGGCGCTGGAAGAATCCAACGGGCTGGTGGTTGTGTGGGCGACGATTGACCGCAAAGCTGGACGTGCGGGCATGAAGCCATTTGTGGTGGAAGCCGGAACGCCGGGCGTGAAGGTCGTCAAGGAAGAGCTTAAGCACGGCATCCGCGCGAGCAACACGGTGGCGATTTCGTTCAACGATGCGCGTATTCCGGCGAATAACATACTCGGTAGCGCTGAAGTGCAGACCAAAGGTGGACGTGGCTTTAAGGGTGCGATGGCGACATTTGATGCGAGCCGTCCGCTGGTGGCGGCATCTGCGTTAGGGATTGCCCGCGCCGCGATTGAGGCGACCAAAGAAGAACTCGCCAAAGAAGGCATCACTATTCCGTATGATCAGCCGTATCACAAATTGAGTGCGGTTCAGCGCGATGTGATTGAGATGGAAGCGCAACATCAGGCGGCGTATTTGCTGACATTGCGGGCGATCACGATGCTGGATGAAGGCACGTCCAATCCGCTGGAAGCAAGTATGGCGAAGGTCAAGGCGGGCAAGGCGGTGACGTGGATTACACAGAAATCTGTCGAGTTGCTCGGTCCGATGGGCTACACGCGTGATTTGCTGGTGGAAAAGTGGATGCGCGACGGCAAGATCAACGACATTTATGAAGGCACATCGCAGATCAACACGTTAATTGTTGCGCGGCGTATACTCGACTATAGCCGTAAAGAGCTTGCATGAGTTCACGGTAAAAAGATAAAAGAGTAACACGAAGGCTCAAAGGCACAAAGAAGAAGCGCGTGGAGTTAGTACTGAGTGCCGAGCAATGAACGCTAAGTGAAAAGATAAGCGTGTAAGTCGGGAGTGGATGCTAGTCTGCTCCCGACTTTTTGATTCAGGAGGAGATTTTTAAGCTAAATTTTACAAGTAAATGTGTTTAATACGTTAACTTTAGCTTGTTTGGTACTATGATATATTAGTAAGATACCAATCTCGCTAAATAGCTTTATTTATTTGCCTAGAGGACTAACAATGCAGATCATAAAGAAGATAGAAGTTAGTTACTTGCGTTCATTATACAAAATTGAAATAAATGAACTGAGTAGTTTAAATGTTTTTTCAGGCTTAAATGATGTTGGAAAATCAAACGTGTTGAAGGCTCTAAACTTATTTTTCAATGGTGAGGTCGATTGGCAAAATCCCTTTGACTTTGAAGGTGATTTATCGTTTACAAGGCGCGAGGAAGGAACGGATTCTTCAAAAGAAGCGGTTTGGGTCGCAATTACCTTTAATAATCCTGGTTCTTATAAGACTTTGCCACCGACATTTCGAGTGCGTAAGCAATGGAATCGATGGCATGAAATGAGTGAATATTTAGACAAATCGTCATGGTATAAAACTGATGACGCATATGGTAAAGCTACTCAAAAGGCTAGTCAGTTTATTCGCACTATTGATTTTAGATATGTTCCTGCCGTGAAAGATAGAAGATATTTTGAATATCTTTTGTCAGATGTTACGCGATCCTATATGCAGGAGCAAAATGATCCTGCTCTTGCGAAAGCAGTTAAAAATTTAAACGAAAATATTGCTGATACAACAGAAGATATTCGCATTATCTTTGAGAATCTAACAGGCATTGAAACAAATATTGAAATTCCAACAACAGCTTTGTCAATTTTAAAAGCCGCGGGAACTGTAAGGGCTGGTAAAGTTCCCTTAAATATGCGAGGCGACGGTATTCAAGTCTCTTATATACCCGCTCTCCTATATTTTATTTCAAAACAGGTTAGAAAGTCGTCTACTCATTCACAGGACAATTCGCCAAGAAAAACAAGATTTATATGGGGATTTGAAGAGCCGGAAAATTCACTTGAGTATGGAAAATCACTTGCGTTAGCAGATCAATTTCGTATATTCGCAGATGAAATTCAAATTTTTGTTACAACACATTCACCAGCATTTATTTCTTTACGTGGTAAGAAAGTGTCAATTCATCGCGTATATCGTTCTCAAAAAGACAACAAAACCGTTTTGAATCCTGTATATCACGAAGGAAAAGAGTATGAACTTGGATTATTAGAGGAAGAAGTGGGATTACTTCGCATTTCGCAGGAAATAAATGAGTTATATATTTCCTTGAAAAAAAATTATGATCGTGTTGAAAGTGAGCTTAATGCTTATTTCGAAGATGTCGCAAGGCAAAATCGTCCCATACTTTATGTTGAAGGCGAAAATGATGTACTTACACTAACTGCGGCTTGGTCTAAATGTTATTCTCATGCAATGCCATTTCAGGTGAAAAGTTGTGACCCACTTCTCGGAGAAAATGGTGGTGGAGCAGGAACAGGTACATTGCAAAAACTCTTAGAGGTAATTCCCAAAGATGCTCCTAATATAGTTTTGGGGATGTTCGATTATGACGGTTCTGGATTAATCAATCTAAATGGATTAAAGAATTTTGAAAGTCTAGAAAACATAGATGGCAAATTAATACGTAAGGGTCGTAGTGGGCGTAGAGTTGGTGCATTTGTAATTCCCATTCCAACTGAACCACAAGATCGAAAACTGTACTCAGATGTTCAAAATCTGCCTCTTGAACTCTATTTTTCAGATGATATTTTACAACAGAGTGGAGTTGAATTTGGATACACACTTTCGATAGGTGGTAAAGGTAAGGTAGATTGTGATCGTGTAGATATTGAAAAACTCGGATTACAGCCTGAAGCTTACTTAAAATTTGTGAGTGCCGAACAGAAAGCCTCGTTTGCTAGAAGAATAGCCGGACGACCTAATTTACAATTAGGTGAACAAAATCTTGATCTCCCCCAAGAAGAATTTAGAGCCTTCATACCGCTTTTTGAATTGGTAAATCAATTGATTCAAGAGTTACGCTAAATGTGTTTGTAACGAGGCGATCCGTGTAAAGAGCTGATACTGTCATCTGCTATAATGCGCGAGGATGACAAGGTTTATTGGTAGGCGTAAACTATGCTTTATGTACGGCGCGGGTTGCGATGGGTGTGGCGGATTTTTAAGTGGACGGTGGGGCTATTTTTGTTCCTAGTGCTAATCCAACGTTCGACCTACCCGACCTATTTGCAATGGAACGCGGTGACGCTGATCGTGCGCGACCATGTGTTTGATTATGTGAATTGGGAAGTGAATGCGCTGGCGACCAAAACTGCACAAACGCTGTGGGGTGTGCATCCGTTTATGGATGAGGCAGATCGCAGTCAGGCGGTGCGCGATTATATGGCGGATTTAGATGTGGCGCGCCGGTTGGAGGGCGAAGTCACGGCGATGTACACCAATCCTGACATCAGCGACCCCGATAATGCCTCTGCTGAATTGCGTGCTGAACGGGATGCTCTGCGGGATGATTTGAAGTCACGGCAGGCATTAGTGGAGGCGATTTTAGAGGGGCAGGTCGCCGCTGTGTTGATTGATGAGGGCTTCGGTGTGCTCGGTCAATTGTTCCCGCCGATTTCGATGCACTTCACGCAGGTGCCGAATTTGTTGATAGTTTCCCCGCGTGATGAAATCCGCTTTGATGTGTCTATCAACTTAGACCCGTTGCCGATCGACGAAATTGCCGCGCTGGAAGATCAGATTGACACGGAGCAAGATGTGTCGTCGTTGATTGTGCCGCTCGGTGGAATTGCGCTGTATCCGGCGATGATTCTGGAGACCACGAATATTTCGTGGGCAGTTGAGACCTTCGCGCATGAGTGGGTGCATCATTATTTCTTCTTCTTTCCGCTGGGGCTGAACTATTTTGCCGAGAACTTCGCCGGAGAAGCGCGAATCATCAACGAGACCGCGGCGGATATTTTCGGCAAGGAGATTCGTGAAATGGTATTGGCTCGGTATTATCCCGAATTGGTCAGCGATGCGGGCGAGGCGCTGACGCTCAATACCTTGATAGGCACGGCGAATTTGCCGATCTCCACAGGTGAACCAATAAATTTATCTACACTTTTCGCGCAGGATGAACCGTTTGATTTTGGCGTGGAGATGAACGAGACGCGGGTGACGGTGGATAACATGATGCAGGCGATACAACTGCTAGAGCGCAAGGCTGATCTGCTGGAAACGGCGGGCAATGGGGGGACACAGGTGGATGTCCTGTTGGCGTTCGCGGATGCGCTGGTGATTCATGCAGAGCAGTATATGGAAGCACGGCGGCAATTTTTTTATGACAATGGCTACGCTATCCGCAAAATGAATCAGGCATATTTTGCCTTTTATGGTGGCTATCAGGGGGGGATTGCGGGTATTGGGGGGGAAGACCCGATTGGTCCGGCGGTGCGGGACATTTTGAGCTTCAGCCCGGATGTGCATAGCTTTATTGTGGCTATGCGCGGCATTACCAGTAGAGAAGAATTGATTGCTACGCAGGATCGCTTACAGGATCGCCTCGAAACAAATCCTTAATTCATAAAATCTTAAGAAATATTACACGAAATTGATGATACACTTTAATCTGTTATAAGATGTAATATTTCTATTATAGTTAAGTTTCTAGGGAATATAGATGTCGATCAAAAACGTATGTGAACATATAGCAAATGCAAATGGTGTGCATGAATTCATTTTCGAAGACTCTTCCCGTGCCGCTGTTGATTTTCTAATGGATAGTATGAGCGAGATAATTGCTGTTACACCAATAGATGATCCAATTATGATGATGATTGATCTATCTAAGAGCGGTGTGCCACCCCTGCGTTATGCGATGATGCGCTCCAAAAAGGTGAATAGTCGCTATTTAATGGAATTTGAGAATAAGAAACAACATCAGGCTTATCTCGCCATGATCTCCACTAATACATTGATTCATACATTCAAGGTTTTTGTTGAGCAGATGGTGCGCGGGAACACCAAAATCAAAATCTTCAAAGATCGTGAAAGTGCGATGGCATGGTTAGGGTTAGTAACAGATACCCATAAAGAAAATGCAGGGTAATGTGCTGATTTTCATCCTGATGTTTAAAAATTAAAGAGGCAACAGAACTATGTCCCAGAAACAAACGGGTTGTGAGTATATTCTTCATGATGAAGGCATACATGAATTGCTATTTCATTCGTCATCGCATCGTGCGGTGGATGAGTTTATGGAGCTGGTCGGCGCTGTGTTTGAAACGGCATCCAAGGATGAGGCAGTGCGGATAGTGATCGACCTTTCAAAGAGTGGTCTTCCGTCATTACGGTATGCGATGGGACTCACCAAACAAAAAACCAGCACATATTTTGATAATCATGCCGATGATAGACATCATATCGCTTATATTGCGCTGGTGTCTTCCAATTCGATTATTCAGACGTTCAAGTTTTTTATGGAACAACTGGCTCGTGGCAATACGCGCATCAAAATCTGTAAGGATGCGGATACTGCGCTGGCATGGCTAACCGACAAACAATTGATTCAAGAGCGTTCATAGACGTATAAAATGGAAAACACAGATGACAAATCAACACCAAGATTGTGACTATATTTCACATGACAACGGGATACATGAATTTATTAACCATGCCGCTACACGACAGGCGGTTGATATTCTGTTGGAAAAAGTGTTCGAGATCGTCTCGGCTCTCGCGGCTAATGAACCGTTGCTTGTGCTCAATGATCTGACTGAAAGTGGTATTCCGCCGTTAAGGTATGCGATGAGTCGCTCTAAAGAATTAGTGAAGCACTATTATGACGGCACGCCAACCCAACAAAACCCGGTGTTAATGGCGTATGTAGTTCAGTCAAATTCGATGGTAAGTACGTTCAAGTTTCTTATCGAGCAATTGGGTCGTGGTACAACGACCATCAAAATCTTCAATGATCGTGAAAGCGCGATGGCGTGGCTGGTGAGCCAACAGGTGGAAAAAAGCCGTTCAGTTTGACGCTAAATCTGGCGCATCGTGGCTGTGACGACTCCCAAATTTTTGTCAATGTTAGATTTGGGGGTAGAATGTTAATAATCGATTTTGTAATACAGATGAGATTGATGAGGCGATAGCAACACTTAAAGCACAAGTTAAACATTAATATATGAATTTATTGACATAAACCTTAATTTTTAAACAAGTACTTATGACATATACTGGAATTATTGAACACGCTATCTTAATGGAGACCACACATGATCGACCAAATTGCACCCGACTGTGAACATAGAGTACGCGAAGATGGCATCCACGAATTTGTCTTTCGCAAATCCACCCGTGCCGCTATTGATTCGCACTTGAACAAGGTACTTGAATTGCACCGTGCCACGCCTGTTGATGAAAAAGTGCGCTACATTATGGAATTTGAGACCTCGAATACACCGCCGATCCGTTATGGCTTTGGTCAGATCACGACATTAAAAGAAGAAGGCGTATTTAGTCATATCAAGTGTGCATGTATTCTGTCTGACAGTTTGTTAAGTTCTAGCTTGAACCTTGTTTTGCGGGGTGTGATGACAAACAACACCTTCCGCACGTTTAAGAGTACTGAACGCGAACTCGCCATTGCATGGTTGAACGACAAGTCGTAAATATTTTATCGACAAGTACCAGAAAAAAGTGTAACACAAAGGCACGAAGACGCAAAGAAAAATCGTCAATTTTTCTCCGTGATCTCTGTAACTCTGTGGTGAATTTTTAGCTAAAACTTGTCGATACTCTACATTAGATGGGTCGTATTAATTACCAGAAAATGCCCATTCTTTAATTATTGCCGCGCAAAGCGTCGTGCGTTCTGCGAGACTGCTGATGAGCAATTGCTCGTGCAGGGCGTGCAGACCGTCGCCGATCGCGCCGAGTCCGTCGAGCGTGGGAATACCCATTGCGGCGGTAGTGTTGCCGTCACTTCCGCCGCCCACGCTCTCCTCACGGATGGTCAATCCATATTCTGCGCCGATAGTCTTTGCCTGTGCGAAAGACGCTTGCATCACCGCATTGTGCTCCATCGGTGGGCGCTGATGGATGCGCTCTAATTCGATTTTTGCGCCCGGTACTTGCGGTTGTAAATCCCCGATTGCTTTGTCGATACGTTGCGCCGCCTGAATGGTGATGGTGCGTGTGTCGATATAAATACTCGCCCTGTCAGGAATCACATTCCCTGCTGAACCACCGTCAATCATGGTCACTGAGACCGATGTCCCATTCCGCAAATCATTGAGCTTGTTGAGACTAACCGCCTGTTGTGCCGCTTCGATGATGGCGTTGATGCCCTGTTCAGGGAAGTTGCCCGCATGAGAGGCGCGTCCGGTGATGTGCAGGCGATAGGTAGCGATGCCTTTACGCTGTGTTTTGAGCGCACCGTCCGGCGTTCCCGGCTCCATGATGAGCACCAAACCTGCCTGCGCCGCGAGTGATTCGATGATGGGTGTGGAGGCGTGACTGCCGATTTCTTCATCGCTGTTGAACAAGACCCATATCGGGCGCTCTGGCATTTCGCCGCGCTCGATTAAGCCATGAATGGCGCTGAGGGCGATGGTGTTTCCGGCTTTCATATCCAACGCGCCGGGACCGAAGAGGATTCCGTCGCCGGTGATCGTCACCGGACGCTCCGCAAGGGTGCCGGGTTTCCATACCGTGTCGATGTGTCCGAGAATAAGGATCGGTTTGCCCTGTGCGCCGGAATTCCACTTAGCAAGCACAAAATCGCCCACTTCGACCTGTGGCAAAATTTCTACAGACTCCGCGCCGAACGCACGGCATTTTTCCGCCATGAACACAGCGAGTTTATCGACGGCAGGTTTATCGGTTGAGAAGGACTCGTAATTGACCATCTCGGTCAGCAGGTCGATGATATTTTGCGTGCGATCTTTGAAATAGGGGAGTAGGTCTTTAGTCATTAGTTGTTAGTTCTCAGTTTTCAGTAAACAGTTTTCAGTAGACAGTAATGAGGATAACGCAGGGGGGCGGGGTTGCAAAGGCACAATGCGGGATTGGTTTTAGTCTAATGGGCAGAGGGTGATGATATGTTCGCCGAGATCATTGCCATCTTCGCCAATCAGTGAGTAGACAACAATATCCACTATTCCAGCAGGGGCGGTAAAAACAGTCGTTGCTGATTTATCATCTTCTGAAAAAGTATATTCCGCTGGAATGAGTACTGCTTCTTGAAGTGCATCTGATCTCACGAAGGTTGAAGTAAGTTGATAAGTATTGGTTTCAGGATTTGTCCTGATATTGATTGCATACGGTGTGCCTTCTTCAAGGGTCATGTGCCAATTGTAATCCACTTCACCGCGCAGAGTGAAAATCGTCGGTTCGCAACTGAGCGAGGCTGTTTCCGGGGTCGCGCTCATGTTCACCTGTGTGTTGCAGGCGAGTATGGCGATAATCAGCATGATTCCAGCGAGGAAGATTTTCCAATGGGTCATTTTGGCGATCTGTTCTACAACGGGCACAATTGGCGGGCGGTGTAGGTGGGGTTGTTGGTACCGTAGCGGTTGAGCAATTCGAGGGCTTCGGGATTATTGAGCACATAATTGACGACTTCGGCACAGGCGGCGCTGGCATCCTGCGCGACCTGATAGCTATCGAAGAAAATTTGCGCCATGACGAGATAAGGCGTGACGAGTTCAGGATCATTGAAGGTTTCGGTGATGCTTTGATACACGCCGATAAAGTTGCCATTTTCGATATCTGGCGCGGCTTGAGCGATGAGCACGCGATAGTAGATGTAGGTGTCGAGGATGGGCGTTTCGTCATCGTACCAATTGCGGAGGCTATCATCGGTGAGGGCGCTTTGATAGAGATTGATCGCCGTCGGGGTGAAGCCTTCCACCATGCTATTATCTGCCTCCTGTACGACCTGAATGCGATAGAGCGGCGGGTCTACCTGCACGATGGACAGCACATAACCACTGCCGTTCCAATCGTAGATGTTTGTGCCGGTGCGGAGCGGTCCGGTGATTTCGTCGCCACGATTATCTATCCGCACAAAAAATTCCTGCACAGAATCATTATCAAAATCGACGACTTCCGGCGGATTTCCCGATACGATGACCGTGCCGAGCAAGCTCACGAAGCGGAAGGCGGTGGGTTGCCACGCGGTCAGGTTGGTCTGAAATTCGCACACTTCGGAGACGGCGGAGTCGCATCTGCGGGTGGTGAAGAGCACATCACTGCGCCCGTCGTTGTTCATGTCGCTGAGGAAGATCACCGTGGGGGGATCGAAGGTGTCGGAATTGGCGGTGAAGCGGGCTTCGTAGCGCCGATTGACACAACCGAGGATGAGCAACACGCCGCCTTCGTCCGGTGCGGTATAGGCGACGATAATTTCCGGCTGACCTTCTCCGGTCAGGTCAATATCTGCACGGATGAAGCCGTCTTCGCCTAAAATTTCCCATTGGTCGCGCAGGGCATCTTCTAATGCAACGGGACTGCCACCTGCGGAGAGAAAGCGGGTGATTTCATCGACGATAGAGGCATTATCATCATCGACATCACGCAGGGCGACTTCGCCGGATAGCGGGGGACACACCAGTAAATCCGGCGTGGGGGTGGGCTGGTTGGCGATTGCTATGGCTGTTGCAGGGTTGACCCCGATGTTGGGATTAAAGGCACTGACGTTGCCACTGATGGACACGCCCGCCGTGACTGTCGGGAATGGGACGACGGTGGGTTCACGCGGGACATCATCGCCGGATGTGCAGGCGGCACTCAGGGCGGAAATAATCAACAGGGTTAGGGTGAGCAGGCATCGTTTTAGCATAGGCGCAAGTATAGTTGACTTGAAAGTGATGGGCAATGTGAAAAAGAGCGCTTTTAGCGATTGGCTGTTGGCTTTTAGCGAGTAGTTGGGCGCTGGCGTTCGTGAAATAGGTAAATTCACTAATAAGAATAACGTGCTATCGCTTATACTGGATGGATTAAGAGGAGGTGCGTATGGATAAACCGAAACTTGATCGACGATCCCGCTCTATTTTGTATTTCATTGGTATTGTGGCGCTGAGTGTGATCGGGTTGATTGTTGAATATTATCAAGATGGCTTGGCACGTGAAGTTGCACAAGACCCGAATTTGACGCACTCACTACAGGGTTGGTTGCTAATTGCTAATGGCTTTGTGGTTTTTCTGTTTTATGTAAATATAGTTTTTCTGCGTGGCTATTTTGGTATTGAACCAATTAATTCGGCTTTTTTCGTTATGGTGTGGATCATAATCATGATTTTTTTCGCACCTGTCATCGAAGTTGCCTTTGTTGTTCAAGTTGTTGTTGCTTTCGTGTTGTTATTGATGTCTTTTGACACCGTATCTAGAATTGTTACCTTTCCTAATCGTTTTGTGGGACAATTCATTGCCAATAATGAGCGCGTTTTCTTCCCCTTCTTTTTTTTGTTTGTCTTAGCGCTTCTTATCTTTATGTTTTGCCTTGCTTTTTTCGGGTCACTTTTTATGATCTTTCTCCTGATCATAATTCCGTTAAGCCTATTAGATATGGGGAGCGGTCTTGAACAACAACTGTATTTCACTATCTCCTGCGTAATAGCAATTTCCCCATTTATTTTTGCCAAACTCATGATTGCTTCTATCACAATGGATCATAAAACGGGTGATAACTCTAGAATTTATGTTTTTTTGACTTCAAACAGGAAGAAAATTTATGTCGCCTCATATGTTCTGGGCGGTGTGCTATTCGTCATTTCGATGATGATTTTGCTGTAGATATACATGGCTTTTGTATTCTCTGTGCTGATGTGGTTGAATCATCTGTTTAGCCTAACGCTGACGTAACGGAGAAAATATGACACCTTCACCTATTCGCATGGCATTTATTGGCGCGGGACTGTTTGCCCGTGATACGCATGTGCCTTCCCTGCTTGAACTGGACGAGACGTATATTGTGACGGCGGTGTGTAGCCGGACGCGACAATCCGCGGAGGCGTTAGCGGCATTGTTGCCGTATCCGGTGGACATCACGACGGATATGGACGGCATCTTCACCCGCGACGATGTGGATGTGATTAACGTGGTCTTGCCGATTCAGATGCTGGCAGAGGTGGTCGAGAAGGCGATTAACTCCGGTAAGCATGTGGTCAGCGAAAAGCCGATTGCGACGACGATTGCGCGGGGCAGAGAACTGATTGCGTTGGCACGGGCGGACGGTCAGCAATGGATGGTGGCGGAAAATTGGCGCTATGAGCCGATGTTCGCGCAGGCAGGTGAGATCATTCGTGATGGCGGGCCGGGCAAGGTGATGGTATTTGATTGGGTGCAACACATTATGGTTGACCCGCAGAATAAATATTATCACACGTCATGGCGACGCGAGGGGGACTTCCCCGGTGGATTTTTGCTGGATGGCGGGGTGCATCATGTGGCGGCGCTCCGGCAAGTTTTGGGCGAAGTTGAGTCTGTTACGGCGATGATGACGCAACAGCGCGACGATTTGCCTCCGGCGGATACGCTGACGGCGACGTTGCAGATGGCAAGCGGGGCAATTGGCACCTATACCATCACGTTTGCGGCGGGATCGAAAGTGCCACAGGCGTTGAATATCGTCGGTTCGGCGGGGTGGATGCGCGTGAATCGTGAATCGCTGACGGCTGAATTCAATGGTGAGCGGGTGGAGCGGTCTGCTAAAAAGCCGGACGGGGTACGGAATGAGTTCGAGGCGTTGGCGAAGACGCTGAACGAAGGCATTGCGCATGTGAATTCGCCGGAAGAGGCGTTGCAGGATGTGGCGGTGATGGAGGCGATGTTTGAATCGGCGCGGACGGGACGACGTGTGGAGGTGGCGCGGATTGTTTAAGGTTGATAAGCGGCGGCTTGGTTGGGTGGTTATTTCGGCGTTGCTGTTGGTGCAGTTTGTGTTTCTGGCAATAGCTATTCAGAGCCTCTTCAAACTTGAAAACTTAGCATGGCTGTTGTTTGCTTTTACTGTGCTAACTGTTGGTTACGCTAGCGCTATCTATATCACTATTCATCCAGAACGAATATTTCGTACACAGCCTCGATTACGAGTTATTCGCTATTTTATGAGAGTGACTATATTTTATGGCACACTCATTTTGATTTCACTGATCGCGTTTATGGGGTTGGGCGGATTTATTTTCTACATGCCTTACGTCATCATTGGAGTAACGTTGTTGTATATTGTTGGTTTTTTAGTGTCAGACCCCGTTGCATTTGAAGGTGTTAATGTATTTGGATTGTTTGCTGTTCTCCTAGGAGTAGCAATACCGATGCCCTTCAACGCCATTTTGTATTTAGGACTTGTTATTGCTAAATGGTGGGAGCAAGATCAATCCATTGAAAATAGAGAGAGACGGTGGACTGACGGATTAACGCTTCTCACCATCGTTTTGGGAGCCGCCTGTTTTTTTGGACCATTACCGTCAGTGTTTGACGAGATTCTCGTTCATAATCAACTATCACTTCAGAACGTTTCCATATTTCCTGTGATGGAAGCCGCCCGTTATACAACAATTGAGAGCATTATTATCGATGCGGCTGTTCTATTGCTTCGTTTCTTGGTGTTGCTCATTCCGGTCTGGGTGATTAGTGAGGTTCGTAAACGTAAACTTATTGAGTTGACACCAAAGGAATGGCAAAATCTGGCGGCGTTTGTCGGTGTTACCTGTATTGTGGCGTTTATCGGTGTGGCGCTGTGGTTTGCGTTGTGATGAACGTGATGTTTGACTCGGCGCGGACGGGTCAGCGGGTGGAGGTGGCGCGGATTGTGTAGTGTCGTCGGAATAAACTCAAAATAAATAATAAACAAACCGATTGCAAACATCATTGAGATCGGTCATAGCGATGTTATGAATAGTATTAAAGCCAAACTTGGAAATTATATGTAATATTCGGAAAACCCTTATACATTGATATTTCAATCCTGTTATAATGAAACATATCGTTATATTTCATTATACGACAGGACATTATCATGAAAATTTTGGGACGCGTTCTCCTATTTGCGGTTTTTTTAATCAGTAGCTTGCTGGCGGTGTCTTCAGTTTTCGCCGATCCGCCATTTCAGGGTTTGCGCTTAACGGGGATGTCTGCGTGCGACAATACCCGAACGTTTCGTGTACGGAACAGCAACGCTTTTGATGTGCCGTTTACATGGCGAAGCACCGCTACAGGTGAGACCGGTAGTGATACTGCCGCGCCGGGCGATAGCTTTTTGACCATTAATGGTGGCAATACGACATTTATCATCAATTGGAACTATAGCGGGAATTCTGGTTCGCAAACGAAATCGAGCAATAATACGCAGAACTGCCCGCAACCAACACCTGATCCCACGCCGGAAAATACAGGCTCACTGAGTACACCTGAAGCGCCGGTTTATGTGCCGCCGGTATTTGAAGATGGGCGGTGCAACCCTGAGCCATGGGCATCGGCGGTCCTGTATCGCACAGATGCAGGATTTGAAATGTTTGGAATTTTTGATGACGTGGACAGCGAAGGGTACTCTCTGTTTGAGGTTGCTCAGGAAGCGATTGATGCTTACGGTGATGTGCAAGATGCCGTTTTGCTAGGACAGGCGACGAGCGTTTATGGTGGTCTGGTGGAATTGTGGTTGCTCCCGATGGGCGAACTGCAAATTCATGCGGCGGCACTTCCCTCTCATGCACATGACTGGTACGATTATGTTTTTTCCGAATGTGTTTAGTCTAACCTAATTCGGGTCATGCGAAGCGGTGCTCTTAAGTGGGTATCGCTTTTTTGTTGCCAGATTGCGGTCAAATAATCCTTCCCCGTAACCCCGAACGGCAAAAAACGGTCTACAATAGAGAACAGTTAACAGTAATCAGTTTACAGTTATCAGCAAGAGACAGTTTCGCTGTATGCTGTGTAGGCGATACAGAGAATTTTCCAGAAACCAGTGAAGGTTATGTTATGCGACGTTTTCATTTTTCAAGTGTGTTGATTTTATGCTTGTTGCTCGCCGCGTGTGGATCGGATGGGGGTGACGACGATACGGTCTTGCCGACGCGGGTGAGTCAGGCGGTGGATGATGCGACGGAGGAGGTCACGGCTGAGGTGGAAATCACCGGGGAGGCGACTGTAGCGAATACCGATACACCTGAACCGACGAACACCGCCACACCGATTACGCCCACTATGACCAACACCTTCGCACCGACTGCGACATTTTTACCGACGGAAACGCCCACCGTCACACCAACGGTCAATGCGGGGGCATCTGCGACGGCGGCGGTTATTCAAGCTCCGCGCATTTCTACGCTCACGCCGATTCCGGTGCAATCCGATGGTAGTCGCCCGACGCAACCGGCAGTCGTGGCGGCGGATGTGGTCATCACACGGGCGGAATTGCAGGAACAGGTGAATTTGCTGATTGCTGGCAACCCCGATATTGAGTCTGCGAATTTGAGCATGGTCAGCGGCGAAAATCAGGGCATTCGGGTGCAGATGTCTGCGCGGGGCGGGCAGGCGATCAACAATGGCATGGTGTTTATTGCGTTCCAGATCAGCGGGGATTTTGTGGCGATTGGTGTGACGGAAATCAGCGTGGGGAATGGTGATGCGCCGCCACGCTATCAGGAGATTGCGACGGGCGCGTTATTGAGCGCGGTGATTGAAGCGTTTGATCGTATTCTGACGGAACGACTCGGCGCGGGACATAATCTACAATCTTTGACCATTGTAGACGATCAGATGGATATTATGTTGCTGGTGCCACAAAATTAGACGGCGCGTTGAGTCTCAATCTTTAAGCGGCTTACCTTGCGTTAGACTGTAAGGGAATGGGAGTCGTTTTCAAACTATTAAGGTCGGGAATAACGTGACTAAAGCGCAAGTTCAACGGTTATTTTTGCTGGTTGTGGTGCTCATCGGCTTGTGGGGCGTGTTGATTATCCGGCTGGATGCACGCTGGTATGGCGTACAAGAAGCGCCGCGGGTGTGGGTTGCGGCGGGTGTTCGAAATTATGATCTTTACGGATTAGACACCACTGGCTTGATGGTGATTCGCAATGCCGATCCCGCTACGCCTGATACATTTGAATATTACACCCATCATCCGCCGCTGATTATCTGGCTTCCTGCGCTGGTAACACGCTTTACAGGCTATAACGAGTTGGGTGTGCGTTATGGATTCGCTGTTGCTACGTTGTTGAGTGGGGTGGCGTTGTATCTGTTTGTTCGCCGCTTATTTACTGAAAAAGTGGCGCTGTGGAGTACCTTTCTTTATGCCTTAACGCCGATGATTGCCTATTATGGACGCGTCCCCGGACACGATCAAATCGGCATGTTTATCATCCTGTTATTTGGCGCGATTATGGTGAATTGGCTAAAGCAACCAACACGCCACCGTTTGATTGCGCTAATGTTTTTGACCATTTGCGCGGTGTGGACAGCATGGACGGCGGTGTTTTTTGTTGGCTGTTTGGGGTTGGGGGCGATGTGGCTGGGCAATCGGGCGCAAAAGATCAGTGTGATCGGGTTGGGCGTGCTGTCCATTGTTGCCTTCCTCATGCTGATGATTTTCTACCAGTTACAATGGGATGGTTCAATAGACAGTATCCTCGATGCGTTTGTGTGGCGTTCAAGTAATGCGATAGATGACCCCGGCACGGCGAGCTTCACGGTGTTTGAGTTCATCTTTACGACGCTGGTGCATTCGGTCATTCTGGGTACGGTTGGTCTGTTTTTGATGGCGGTCATCGGTGCGCCGATGCTCTATAGGAACAGCACACAGACCGCTAAAGTGATGCTTGTGGCGTTGTTCATGGGTTTTTTGAGCTATCAATTGGTTTTTCGTAATGCCAGTTTTGTCCACGATTATTACAAAATCACCTTGATGCCCGCGCTTGCTGTGCTCGGCGCAGGGTGTGTTGTCTATGGTTGGCAAAGTTCACGACGGCAAATCATCCGTCCGCTTATTGTTAGTTTTGTGGTGATGGCAATTGTGCATAGCGCGGGATTGCTCTATTTCTTGCATCGCACCGGCAATCGCCCGTGGTTGGATGACGCGATCAGCGCGGTGAACGACCTTCCTGAAAATGAGAATATCCAACTGATGACGCATCTCACGGGTAAGGATAACCTGATGCCGTTGCGTTTTTACACGTATCGCGCCGTTGACGAGGGAATCCCGTTTGGTGAGGCGCAGGAACGGGCGCAAAACGGTGAATCGGTGGTCTATATCGCCTGCCCTGAACAGGATGAAACTTTCGTCCCCGTTACGGATGACTATGAATTGATCGAGGCAGGTGAATGTCAATTGTATCGCTTGAATTGAGTGATGCGATGAAGTTTTGAGCGATGCGTAAAAGAAAAGGCATAACGCGGAGACGCGAAGAGCGCGAAGAAACGCAGAGAAATGAGGGATTTTCTCTGTGTTTTTGTTTTATGGTTTAATAAGTTATTTACTGGACGATTCACCAGGGAGGATTTCTACAATGGTCGACACTCAGTTTGTTCAAACGCAAGATGGTACGCGGATTGCTTATGATGTTACCGAGTGTGCCACTTCTGAAACCGCTCCGTCATTGTTGTTGGTACACGGTTATAGCGATGATCGACAGTTGAATTGGCACGCGTTTGGATGGGCGGAAAAGCTAAGTCAGGATTTTCGCGTAATTACGGTAGATTTGCGCGGATGTGGCGAAAGTGATGCCTATTCCGACGTAGATCGGTATCGTCTTGACGATTATCTGAGTGATCTGCTGGCAGTCATGGATGCTGTTGGCGCTGAAAATTATCTCTTTTGGGGATGGTCATTCGGCGCAACATTGGGCTTGCACCTTGCCGCTCATCCTGCGGAACGGCTTTCCCGCGTCGTCATCTCAGGGACACCGTTTGGTGCGGTTTTTACGCAAGAGATGGTCAATCCTGTTATCAATGTGTGGGAGCAACTCATTACGATCAAAGAAACGGGTGATTATGAGAAAATCGCGCCGGAAGAACGCGACTACCTGCGACAAGTCAATGCTCAGGCGATGCTGACTCGCTGGGAGGCGACGCTTGTGCATCACTATATGGGTGTTGAGCCGGACGCAATCAAGATTCCGGCATTGGTTGTTACAGGTACAAAGGATGACTATGTTGTTGGTGAGTTGGAGCCTTATCGTGATGCGATGGCAGAAGCAGGCATTAAATTTCACGTCTTCGATGAAATGGATCATCACGGTCTGATCAGCGATGTGGAAACTGTGTCTCCTGTAATTCGAGCATTTTTGCTAGGAGAATGAGTCCTTCATTGTGTAAATAGTCAAGAATGTTGATCCACCGACCTACATCAGGACGAGGTTGTTGCGGTGTATGATGTGGTCGCCGTAGTTGTAGCCGAGAATATCGCTGATCTGAGTTGATTTTACGCCACGCAGTTTGCTGAGTTCTGTACTGCTGTAATTGCTTAATCCGTGCGCGATTTCGTTGCCGTCGGGGTCAAAGATGGCGAGGGTCGCGCCACGCTCGAATTCACGTTCGACGCGGGTGACACCGACTGCCAGTAAACTTGCGCCGTTTTTGAGCAACGCACGGGACGCACCGGCATCAATGTGGATCATCCCCTGTATGCGGTCTGTGAGCAACCAGCGTTTACGGCTTTCTAAGTGGGTGGTTGTGGTTTCAAAGCGCGTGCCAATGGGTTCGCCGTCAACGATGCGCGTGATGGCATCCGGTTCTGTGCCCTGCGCGATGACGGCGACGACTCCGCTTCGGCTGGCGGTGTGGGCGGCTTCGATTTTGGTCGCCATGCCCCCTGTGCCGAGTTTTGTCCCCGTTCCGCCTGCGAGTGCATAGGTGGTATCGTCAACACGCTCGACTGTGCGGATAAGCTGGGCGCTGTTATCCAAACGCGGGTCGGCGGTGAATAAGCCCTGTTGATCGGTGAGCATGATGAGCAAATCCGCCTCTAATACGCTGGCGACCATCGCGGAGAGGTTGTCGTTATCGCCCACGCGGATTTCATCGGTCACGACGGTATCGTTTTCGTTGATGATGGGGATGATGCGCCGTTCGAGCAGAGTCAGCAGGGTATCCCGCGCATTGAGATAACGGGTGCGGTGGCTGAGATCATCACGGGTGAGCAGGACTTGCGCGACGACGATCTCGAATATGTCGAAGAGTTCGCTGTAATGATGCACCAGCCGACCCTGCCCGACTGCCGCGAGCATCTGCTTGGCGGGGAGGGATTTGCCGAGATCAGGGAAACCGAGCCGTTCGCGTCCGGCGGCTTGTGCGCCAGATGAGACGAGAATCACCTCATGGCGTTGGGTATGTAATCTGGCGAGTTGTTGCACAAGTTCCAGCATCCGCTGACGGTTGAGATGATTTGTGCCGGCGGTGAGCGTGCTGGTGCCGACTTTGACGACGATTCGCTGTCCCATTGTGTGTCCTGATTTTTGCGGGTCTATGGATGCCATTATAAAGGGATGTTATGGGTGGCATCAACGCCGAGGGTAAATGTTGGTCGTGTGTATGAATTGAAATAAACTTTGAGGTCTAGCAAAATCCCCTCCCTAAATCCCTCCCCACTGCGTATGGAGGGACTTTGCTTCGTCTGATGCGGGATTATGATAGACGTAAAACCGTTAGACTTTTTCATCCGTCCAGCGCCCACGCGGGCAGAGGCTCACGGTGACTGAGCCATTCGTCAGGGATGGACTCGCGCCCGTTGAATGTGGCGACGATACCGCCGACCATCGCGCAGGTGGTATCCGCGTCGCCGCCTGCTTGCGCGGTGTTCCAGAATGCCAGCTGATAATCGCGCAGATTTTCGCCCGCGCTCCATAGCACAAACGGGACGGTATCCTGTGCGGAAACGCGACTGCCATTGCCTAACGTGGCGACGGCGACCTCCAACGATGTGCCGTTCGCCAGTTCATGGGCTTTAACGCATCCGGCTTTGACCTCGCCTTCTGGCAGAAATGGCAGAACTTGCTCGATTAATTTTTGCCGTGTCGGGAATTCCCCGCTCAGGCGATAGGCGAACGCGGTCATCAGGGCGACTGCCTGCGCTCCGGCGATGCCTTCGGGATGTGAATGGGTGATTTCTGCGGATTTACGGGCATTCTCCATGAGCGCGTCCAGATCATCGGCGAAATATGCCCCCAATGGCGAGACACGCATCGCGCCACCATTGCCGTATGAGCCTGTGCCGCCGAACATCTGCTGTGTGACTTCGCGCCAATCTTCACCTTTTTTGACGCTGTTTAGCAAGTTACGCGCGCCCAAGCCATAACCGCGGGTTGGTTCATAATGATCGGCGAAACTCTGTGCTAACGCCTCTTGAGTGATCTCGCCGTGCTTCCGCAAAATCTCGTAAATGGAGAGCGCCATGTTGGTATCGTCGGTGAAGTGCCACTCGCCGGAGGGCAATTTCTTCTGGTGGACATAATTGAGGACAACTGCTGGATTTCCGAACTCAAAAAAACCGCCCA
Organism: Aggregatilineales bacterium; assembly: GCA_040219275.1. Lineage (GTDB taxonomy): Bacteria > Chloroflexota > Anaerolineae > Aggregatilineales > Phototrophicaceae > JAVJSU01. Next base: position 268,408 of record JAVJSU010000007.1, read on the forward strand.
ACGCATCCGCCACCGAAAGACCTTCTAAGGCGACGCGAGCACGTTGCAGGCGATCTTGAGGATCACTGCTGATATTCATAAAAGTACGTCTCTATCCTGTGCATCCGCTTATGACAGTAACTGATGTTATTATGTACCTTAATCAGTACGCAATAAAGGCGCAATATGTTGCACCGCTACGAACCTTAGACCCTGATGATAGCCTATCAACTGGTTAATCCACAGGGCGATAGTAGCTATTCACCTAGACTGTGAGATTGTATAGAATCAATAAAACGGACGACAAACTACGCGGAAAAATGCGATCTGCTGAACGATTACATGCGGGAGAATGCCGCGAAGAAGTCCCATACAGCCAGCAAGATATTGCCTGAACTGCCATCCGGTAGACCGATTAAGACCTGAGCCGGATATTCATGTCCCGCGCCGATGATGCTGTACATCATCACAGGAGCATCCGCCGGACAGTTATCCGGTATTTGCAGAGCGACATCAAATTGTGATCCCTGCACGCCGACATTATCCGCCGTGCCGTTTACATCACAGCCATTCAATGATGCCAGAAAGCGCAAGGTTTGTGCGTGGGAAAAGCGCGATATGAGCACGCCGTTGGTGACTTCTGCCGTGCCACCCTGCGGGAAATTGCTATCCTGCGTGCCAATAATGCTCATGGTTGGGAGGGCGGGCGCACCGAGGCACACCCGTGCCAGATTGTAGCTCATGGTCGCGCCGATGATGGCAACTGCTGAGAGGCGATCTGCCATGCTACAGCGTAAACGTTCCGCCATCATGCCGCCGTTTGACCAGCCGACGACAGACACGCGACTCTCATCAATGCTGTATTCCGCGATGAGCGCATCTAACAGAGCGCCGACGAAGCCGACATCATCGATTTCTTCGTAATCGGGTTCACTGATGCCCGGAACATAGCGCCAGAAATCATCTATCGCGTCGGGATAAACGACCAGCGTATTGGTTTGTCCGGCGAGGATGCTAAAGCCAGAGAAATTTGCCATTTCTAAGCTATTCCCGCCCGCGCCATGAAAACCAAGCACCAACGGGGTAGGTGTTTCGGCATCGTATCCAGCAGGCACGAACAGATGGTAGATGCGCTCACGTCCGTCGTATGTTAGGGTCGCCCTAATCAGTTCGCCATTCGCGCCCTGAACATCAGCCTCCTGAGCGGAGACATAACCCACTATCATAAATAGCAGAAGCATCACCGTCAGCAATGTAAATTTTTTCGTGGGCATGTCGTCCTCCCAAAAGGTTAGGTTTACCCTGTTCGGTAAGAGAATATTTCAATTGCCGAACAGGGTGTCAATTTTATTGTCCGGCGGTGCGGGTTGTGGTATTGGCAAATTCCCAGATGGCTTGCGTTAACGTGCCTTCAGAGCCGGTTCGCAATTGCACACCGATTCCGGCGGGCCAGCGATGGGTGAAATCGACCATGCCGAGCAAGATGAATTGGGTGTTGGCTTCGCAGGTATCGAAGATTTGCGCCAGTACACGGGTATCGCTGATTTGTGACGTGATTTCTGCCGTGATAGATAAACTGGCATCACAGCGATTCAAACCGGAGAGAAAGGGGACTGCCTGTGAAACGCCGAACGACGAATAGAAGCGATTTTGTGCGTCGACCTCTGCATAACCGTTCCACGGGAAACTTTCGTCGGCTGTGCCGAGTACCATCATCGTGGAAACGGGGTCTGTGCCGAGGCAATGATCCACAAGTCGGAAGGTGGGGCTACTGCCGACCATAACCGCGCTCCCCAGACGATTGCCTAATTCACAGCGCAACCGGAGCGCCATCAAGCCGCCGTTAGAGTAGCCGATCACGCTGATATTTGCCGGATCAACCGCGTAATCCGTGCTGAGTTGGTCGACTAAGGCGGTCACGAAGCCGGTATCATCAACTGTGGTTTCGTCTTCAATCGGGATTTCAAGATAATTCCAGATCGAATTCTGGCTATTGGGATAGGCGACAATCGTGCCGGTTTCTTCAGCGAGGTCATCAAAGCTGGATGCGGCGCGAATGCCGGAAGCGGAATCGCCCGCACCGTGCAAGACTACCACGAGGGGCGCGGGTGTGCTGGCATCATAGCTGGCTGGCACAAAGAGTTGATAGCTTCGCTCTAGTTCATCATAGGTCAGGGTCAGTGTGTCATCATCTTGCGCCAGCACGCCCAGCGGGAGTAATACTAGCAGGATTAGCACACCAAAAAATCGTCTTACAGTCACAAAAACACCTCGTTCGTTTATTAGGATAGATGCACTTACTTTAGCTAATTTCATTCAGTCCGTACATGCTGTGATAGAAACGCCCAGATCGCGCCCTGTACGGATACCGTTTGATCGTCAATGAGCATGGTCGGCTGTGAAGGATAATTATTGCCAAAATTGACCAGACCGAGCATATGGAAATAGGCGCTACGGTCACACAATTCAAAGCGTTGTTGCAGGATACGGGTCTCGCTTCCGTCTGCGGTGATTTCCTCGATGCTAGGCGGTTGAGTCACGCAATGGTTGAGCGTGGAGAAGAAGCCGATGGTCTGCGAGGAAGAAAATGTTGAAATCAGGCTGTCATCTTCACCGGCGGCGGCATATCCCTCCCACGGAAAGGCGGGATCGCTCATGCCGAGCGCGAGAATTGTTGGCAGAGGCGGTGCATCAAGGCAAAATTCCGCCAGCGCATAGGTCATGGTCGCGTTCATCACGCCCACGCCCGCCAGTTGATCCGACATGCTACAGCGCATCCGTAACGCCATCAAGCCACCGTTTGAATAGCCCACCGCGTAAATTTGCGCGGGATTTACCGCATAGTCAGTTTGCACCTGTTCCAGCAGAGCATCCATAAAGGCGAGGTCATCCGCGCGCCCTTCACGGCTGAGGAAATTCCAGACTCCGTTGCTTGACTCTGGATAGACGGCGAGAAAACCTGCTGAATCGGCAACTCTGTTCATGCCGGAAAAGGCGTTGAATTCCGCGCTCCCGCCACCGCCACCATGTAGCATAATCACGAGTGGAACGGGCGTGGAGTCATCGTAATTGGCGGGAGTGTGAACGATATACTCGCGGGATTCTTCGCCGATGGTGATGGTGTGATCGCTCGATTCTCCGGCAACGGTGTCCTGCGCGGCGATGGGGCTGACTGCCCACACACATAAGATGAGACTCAAGATAACAATTGATCGTTTCACAATCACCTCACAGTGGAAAGGATTCGACTTGTTTATACCGTGAATTGGCAGTTTTGGGCGATTGCTTAAAATTTTTTAAATGGATGGGGAGTCCATGTGGCTGGCGATCTGGTAAAAGGCGACCTATATGTAGATTAAAAAATTAATCGCATAATGAAAATCGGTGGGCAACCTAACAGGTTGCCCCTACAGTTATACGTTTATTTTCTTAAAGAGCCTAGTAGGTCGCCCCAACGGTTTGCGTTGAATTTTGGCTTATTCTGTGCGGAAGTTGACGATACCGACGGCGAAGAGCACGATTGAGATACCGATTAAGACGACGACTGGAAGCACAATATCACCCCAACCGCCGTTATAGAATGTGATCTGGTTAAAGCCATCCATCGCCCAAGACACGGGTGAGATGCGCCCGATGACCTTCATGAAGTCCGGTACGATCTCAAGGGGCCACCATGCACCGCCGAGCGCGGCGAGCGGAAGGGCGATGAGCGTGACCGCTGTACCTGCCTGAAATTCATCTTTGAAGAGGGGCGCAAGCGCGAACGACAGGGCGGTGATCGCCAGTGTATAGACGGCGACGACCAGCAGTAGCGCCAGCATATTATCGCCGAAGTTCATGCCGACCAGCAATCCGACGGCGAAGATCACGACGAATTGGATGATGCCGATGGAGAAGCGCGACAGGATTTTCCCACCGAGGATGTCTGCACGGGTGACCGGCATCATGATGAGGCGTTGGAGCGTCCATGTCTGTCGCTCCCGCAGAAGTATTTGCATCCCGCTAAGCACAGTGAACATGACAAACATGGTCGCCATGCCGGGCACAGATTGGTCGAATCCGGTGGGAATACCATTTTCGGTTGTGCCGTCCGTTAAAGTATAGGCGACACTGACAGGCGGGTTTTGCCATTGATCGGTGGCGCTGGTGTAGACCGCTTCGCCGAAATCTGCCTGTGTTAGATCATCGTTATAAATGCCGATGGCTTCTCCGGTAGCTTCACCGATGCGTGCAGAGATGATCCCGCCATTGATGCGCTGGATGATTGCCTGTGCGGATTGCAGAACGGGATCGCCCGTCGTCACATCTGCGAGCGAATAGTAGTCGATCTGGATGGGCGTGAAGTTCCGTACACTTTCGCCGTAGCCCTGCGGGATGACGATGGCGGCGCTGGAAATTTCATCGGCGACGCGCTCCCGTGCTTGTTCTACATTCAGGATTGTTAAGCCTTCATCATCAAGACGGCAATTCGCATCGTCGGCGTTATCTGCCGGACAGAGGATAAGTGTGTCGTTGATGGCGCGTAAATCCGTGCTGAATTGGGCGGACAGGTCGCTCCCGTCAAGGTCGATGACATCCACGATGAGGCTATCTGCTGAATCGCCGCCGCCACCACCAAACGCGAAACCAAGTACGAGCGTGAAGATCAGTGGACTGACGATTAAGCCGACCATGTTATTGCGATCTGCAAAAAAGACTTGCAAATCCACTCTGGCGATGTTGAGTATGTTTCGTAATTTCATCAGTGACCTCCTAAATTTCCACGCGACGATTGAACAGGAACAAGCCGATCACGAAGAAGAGTGTTCCCTGTACGAGTAGGGCGAACAAGTTGATGAGAATATCCGGGTTGTTTTCGGATAATTTGGTGAAGGCATCCACGCCCCAATAGATGAACGACATTTCGCGGATTGGCGAAGGAAGGGGGCTGAAGAACACACCACCCGCCACGCCGAGCACGATATTGACAATCGCGCCGACAGACCCCATTTGTTCCGGTGTGCGGACGATGCCGGAGAGTAATACGCCTAAGCCCGCCACACAGAGCGCCAGTGCAAAGGTTAGCGCGACAATGGCGATGATGTTCGTCCCCCAGATGGCGAGAAATTCACCGCCAATCAACGACGCAATCAGCATCAAGGCGAGTAGCAAGACGATTATCTGGAACATTGAGGTGAAAAATGTGCCGATCAGCTTACCGCCGAGAATATAAGCGCGGGGTGTGGGCGAAACGAGCAAGCGTTGTAGCGTTCCCTCACGGCGTTCTTCGATGATGCTGATGATGCCGAATTGTCCGGTGAAGAGGGCGAAGAATACCGCCTGTGCCGCCCCGAACGCGACCAATAATTGGGCGGTCAGCGGAAGACTCTGGCTAGCTTGTACCTGCTGTGAAGTCAACGTGATGCCGGCGATGTTGCCCGTAAAAGCACATCCGAAAATAGCATTTACCGCTTCATTGTCCTGAATCTGGAGCGCCGCCATCGGATTTTGCGCGATGGTTGTGTTGATCGTCGCTGATATGGCGATGTTGCCCGTAATCAGTGAATTGGTGATGCCCTGCACGACGCTATTGACGATGGACGCGGAAATTTGATTGCCGTTGTTGGCATACACTTCCACCTGTGGCGCAGACCCGGTTTGTGCTTGAGTATTGTTGCCCGTCAGGACGATTTGCGGGGCGAGCGCGGTACTGAAATCCGCCGGAATGATGACCGCCGCGACGTAATCGCCATTTTCCACGCCGGTACGGGCGGTGGCGACATCATCGAGCACGGTTGCGTCGAAAAGTTCGGCAAGGGTGGTATCCGTCTGTTGCGCGTCGCCGTCTGTTTGTGGAGTGGTGAGGTCAAGTGAGCACGTTTGTTGTGAATCGTCGGTGCTATCGCTGTTTTCGCCACTCAAAATGTTGACCAATGTACTGCCACTGTCGCCCGAATCCAGATTGACGATGGCGATGGGCAGATTACTGATATTGCCCGCCGGTCCGGTTGAGCCACCGAATGCAAGCGCGATGATCGTGGCGATAAGTAGTGGCGCGACGATCATGATGCCCAAGAGCGTGGTATTGGTGAAGGTTGAATAGAGTTCTTTATATGTGATTGCCCAGATTTTGTTCATTTTATCCTCGTTTCCTATTCAGCCATTAGTCACGCAATGCGCGTCCGGTGAGTTTCAGAAAGACTGCTTCAAGATCGGGTTCGCGGACTTCCACCGCCTGTACTTCGATGCCTGCGCGGTCAATGGTTTCGATGATTCTTGCCAGTGCTTTGCGTCCACGATTGGCGTAGACGATGATGACGTTATCGTGGGTCTGACCGGAACGGATGACAGCGACTGTGCCGGTGGCGCGTTTTTCCACTACCGGATCATCAATGGTGTCTGCATCGGCGATTTGCTTAAGTTCGATAGACTCAAAGCGTGCCTGTGAGATGCCGGGTGCGCTGGCTTCGATCTGGCGGAGCACTTCGTCGCTGGCGGTTTGTTCGCCGATGCTGAAAACCAGACGATCTTCTTCGCCGACTTGTTGGGTGAGTTCGCCCTGTGTCCCCATAGCAATGACTTCACCATGATCGATGATGGCGACGCGATCACTGAGTTCTTCGGCTTCTTCCATGAGATGCGTGGTGTAGAGCACGGTCATGCCATATTCATCACGTAGACGGAAGACGGTATCTAGCACACGGCGACGATTTTGCGGGTCGATGCCGACGGTGGGTTCATCCATATAGACCAGTTGCGGGCGATGGAGCAAGCCCACGCCGATATTGACGCGACGTTTCATCCCGCCGGAAAAGGTGTTGATGCGGTCTTTCTGGCGGTCTGTCAGGTCGATAAACTCCAGCACTTCATCCACGCGTTTTCTGAGTTCTGCCCCGCCGAGGCTGTACATCTTGCCGAAAAATTCGAGATTTTGACGGGCGCTGAGATCAGGATAGAGCGCGATTTCCTGTGGGATGACCCCCATGAGTTTCTTGGCTTCTAGCGGTTGTTTGGTGATGCTGAAACCGCCGATTTTTGCGTCGCCTTCGGTGGGGGCGATGAGTCCACTTATCATGGAGATGGTGGTTGTCTTGCCCGCGCCGTTGGGCCCGAGTAGGCTGAAAATTTCGCCTTTACGGATGTTGAGGTTGACCCCCTTGACGGCGTGTACCTCGGTGCCGTCTTTGCGCTTGTAGATTTTCTTCAAGCCGGATGCTTCTACGATATGGTCATTCATTGGTTGTTCTCCCCGTTTGATAATCGTTGACCGTTTACTGGTTGATAATTGTACATTCATATATATGTACGTGCATATATGCGATAAGTTGCAAATTGCTATGATCTGGTTGTGTTTTTGCGGATTTGACCGATTGCACGATCAAACCAGCCTAGATGGAACTTGTGGACTTCTATGCCGTAGTCCAGCGTGAGCAGGCGCAAACGATAGCGACGCGGTATTTTTTCTACATCGCCCACATTCGCTAAAATGCGTTCTCGCAGTGCGCTGAGTACCTGATAACGATCGTTCATTTCCTGACGATAACACAGCAGATTCTCTATGAGTGTCTCATCGTCGATATGATCTGCGAAATGGATTTGCCCCAGCCAACCTTCCCTCACGGGTGGTTCTGCGAGGGGGGTTTTGAGCCAGTCTTCCAGCATCATTTCGCCAGCTTTTGTGACATGATAAACCTTCTTATCCGGGTTATCACTTTGCTCGATGAGTTCAACATCTACGTTGCCCTGTTCATGTAGTTTGTAAAGTGCACGATAAATCTGGCTCTGGTCTACTGTCCAGAAATGCTGAACGCTCTGATGGAACGCCTTGTTCAAATCATAGCCGGACATCGGCTGGTCACTGAGCAGACCTAATATGAGATGTGGTAGGGACATCGATTTTCGCCCTGACTTCTATATATGTATGTACATATAGTATCGAGTGATATTTGTGTTCTCACAAGCCCGAAATCCTTAATCTCCGTGTCCTGCTTGCTCATAGCCTACGATGTTCTGGCATCGCGGCAATCAACCATATGGTTGATCTGGTATCAACCGTTTGAAGGCGCGGGAGACAGGCTGTAGATGTTACACTAACGATTAGTGATGGAGGCGCATTTGTCTCCATAAAGAATTATCTTAGAACGGGATAGTATCGTTATGAGCGAATCAATGACTAACGGCATGACCCCATCCCCCGACGACCAGCATGAGTGGGAACGCTGGATGTTGATCTGGCACAGCATTCTGGGGGTGTTGTTGATTATTACTGCGGGTGTGGCGTTCGCTTATCCAGAAAGCGGGCAGAATACGCCTATTCTAAGCGCGATGGTGTTGTTATTTTCGGGCTGGTATGCCGGACTAGTTTATTGGGTCAGGCGTTGGGAACGCAACCGATTGGCGTATTTGTGGGTGTATATGCTGGTAGGCTTTGCGATCTGGTTTGGGTTGACATTCATCAATAGCGATTTCATGTTCTTGCTTTCGATTTTGTTTCCGTTGCTGTATCTCTCGCTCCCCTTACGCTGGGCGGCGGCGGGTGCTATCGTCTTGAGCGGGCTAACGATATTCCGGATGTTTTTGTTTAATGTGGACGATGCGAGGTCGTGGATTGGCTTTATGGCGTTCTTGACATTGGTGGGCATCGCGCTGGCAAGCTTTATCTCGGATATTATTCAGCAGAGTGAACGGCGCAAAAGTTTGATTGACGAACTTGATCGCACGCGTCGGGAACTTGTCGATACACAGCATCGTGCGGGAGTTCTCGAAGAACGTCAGCGATTGGCGCAAGAAATTCACGATACGCTGGCGCAGGGGTTCACGAGTATTGTCACGCTACTGGAAGCGGCAGAAAACACCGCAGATGATGCACAACGGGCAAGTGGCTATCGGCATCAGGCGAAAGAAACCGCACGCGATAATCTGGAAGAAGCGCGGCGATTTGTTCACGATTTACAACCGCAATTGCTGGATAATCAGCCCTTGAAGGCGGCAATTCAGCGGTTGGCGGATAGATATTTTGCGGAAACGAGCGTTCAAGCACAATTTACCGTTACCGGATCACCGTTGCCACTGCATCCGGCGATTGAGGTGGTTGCGTTGCGGATTACCCAAGAATCACTCACGAATGCGACGAAACATGCCTGTGCAACCGTCGTCAATATCACGCTGTCTTATCTTGACGAGCAAATCATCCTTGATATTCAGGATGACGGCATCGGTTTTGAGAGTGACAAGGTCAACATGGGGCAGGGCTTCGGCATCATCGGGATGCGTCGACGTGTGGAGCATGTGGGGGGAACGTTCACGATTGAGAGTGTTGCGGGGGAAGGCACGACCATCGCCGCTGAATTGCCATTTAAACCGCTGGAAGGAAAAGATGATGACAAATGATATTCGTGTTCTGATTGTGGATGATCATCCGGTTGTGCGAACAGGGATCATCGGGATGCTGGAGAATCAGCCTGATTTTCAGATTGTGGGCGATGCAGACAACGGAGAAATGGCGCTGACGTTAATCAAGGAGCGCAAGCCGGATGTTGTGCTGATGGATTTGCGAATGCCCGTGATGGATGGCATCGAGGCGACGCGCCGTGTTCGCTCGGACTATCCGCAGGTACAGGTGTTGATATTGACGACTTATGACACGGACACGGATATTGTGACCGCGATTGATGCCGGGGCAGTGGGGTATCTCTTGAAGGATGCTCCGCGCAACACGCTGTATGATGCGATTCGGGCGGCTTCACGGGGGGAGTCTGTGCTCGCGCCGAGCGTTGCTTCCCGTTTGCTGGCGCATATGCGTAAACCCGTGCAGGAGCAAAATCAACTGAGCGAGCGGGAGATTGACGTGTTGCGGTTGGTATCTGAGGGGAATACGAACAAGCATATCGGTAAAGCGTTGCATATCAGCGTGGCGACGGTGAAGACTCATCTCACGCATATTTTCCAGAAGTTAGATGTGCCGGATCGTGCGTCTGCGGTGCGGGAAGCGATTGAGCGGGGGTTGTTGACTTAAAGTGGGAAGTGGGGAGTTGGAAGTTAGAAGAAAAAAGCATAACGCAAAGACGCAGGGAGCGCGGAGAAACGCAGAGAATTTCACTTTAAAACTTTCGAGATTTTGCTTTAGATAGGACGGTAATTTTGATCGGTGCGTTGATCTTCAAAGGTGATGAGTGTGGGTCTCTTTATGTTCTCTTGAGCGACCATCCGAAGGTAAAAAATGATGTTCGTACTATTTCATTTTCTCTCGTAATTATGGTAGTATATTCGTAATATTAGACGCGGATTCTTTTAATTATTGTTGAGAAAACGAGACTATAAATGGATGATAAAAAGAGTATCAGAGTTCGACAACGCGACGATGGGATTCTCGTCTTTGAATTTTATGCGATGCACAAAAAAGCCGCTGATGAGTTCGCGGCGATTGTCCGCGCGGGCATGAATTCTGTGCCTGAAAAATTACGTGTGATTTATGATTTTAGCCAGTCGCCCTCGCCAACGCCCTATTTCTTGACGCTACAGGGCAAACTCTATAATGAATATCCACACCCCGCCGATGAGAAATCCGCCTATGTGACCGGAATCGATAATAATGAAGTCTGGGTTCGGATCGTTCGGAAATATCTGGTTGCCAAGGATATTATGAAAGTATTTACGATGCGCGAAGATGCCATTAAATGGTTGCTTGAATGATTGTGTTAAGTTGGATTGGACACGAAAAAAGCGTAGGACGTGAAGGTGTCCCCGCTGGTTTGATTGAACTATAGAGGACGTTAATACTCGATGTAGCGCTTCCAGCTATCCGGTCCGGTGCCGATGGCGACCACAAGATAACTTGTACGCGGTGTCTTCGGCTCCCATCGGAGCTTCATGCCTGCCTCATGAGCAAGCCGCGCACCTTTTTTGTGATTGCACTTCGCACAGGCGCAGGCGGTATTCGTCCACTGGTCACGCCCACCACGCGAACGCGGAAAGATATGATCTACGGTGAAATCATTTTTGGAAAGATGCTTCCCTTTTTGTAATGATCCCGGTCTGACTCCGCAATAAATGCAGGTGTAATCATCGCGGGTTAGCACACCCTTGCGGCTCCAATGAGCACGGCGACGGGGTACGTTGATATAGGTGCGTAGGGCGATGACGGACGGTACCGGAAACTTATCACGGACGGTGCGGAGGAATTTACCGGTGTCTTCCACGGTGATGGCTTTACCGGCAATTAAGAGATTAATAGCACGCGGGATGCTGACGACTGCCAGTGGCTCCCATGTGCTCCCGTTGAGGAGTAGAACCCGATTTTGTAAAATAGATGCAGTGCTGGACACTGTTGATTACACAGCCTCTCAACTTGCTTTTGGTTTTGTTTTTGATAGGACGCATTATAGCATTTAAGCATTAAAGTCGCTTTAAAATACTGCGAGTGTTTAAAAATTTTAACATTCAGCGCATAGGCGAGTAATCGGAATGCAAAATTTCCCCTGAATGACTTGTGATGACTCCCTAATGCAAACAGGAGTCCCGAATTTTAATCCACAGTGAAGGGATGGAGCCAACACCCCTGCCTGACGCGATTCATCCCCTCACTGGAATTAACGTTTTATACTATGACAAACTTACAGTAAATCTTCAACTTGTCGTGCTATATCCGTTTACGCATGTGTGGTGTGGGCGACCTAGCAGGTCTCCCCTACAGTTTATGATTGCCACACATTTTTGATTACAATAAATCCTGTCCCAATCCTGAAAATCAGCGTCAATATGCGTTAGTCTCTTTGTATGTTGGGTATGCTCCCAAAATTAGGAGCATACGGCGAAGTCTTGTTGTGACTTAGATATGAAGTACGCCTTGTCCGGTATCGTCTGAACGATTGACCGGTATTGCGACTCCGGTGCGAAGGGTCTGATATGTCAGATCGCACTGTATTGCTCCTTTCGAAAGTAAGCTATTGGCTGTTAGCGATTAGTTCTTAGCTAAAAGCTAAGGTCTAATGGCTTAAAGCCAATCTCATGCTGATGGTTTTTCTAATAAGCGTAATTGCGGCGCGGGTCGCTCGCTTTGTGATTCTATTTCGCTCAATGTTTCCTGCGCCGTGTAGATGATGTCCTGTAAAACGCCTTTGAGATCGTCGGTACTCATGCGGCTAATCATCTGTGTGCGCCCCTCGCTGGCGGCGTTGTGCAGTTGATCTAGCACGTCGTACAACTGATTCAATGCTGAATCCGAGTAAAATAAGGTCAGTTGGTGCTCTTGATTTTGTAACATGGTCGTGCCTCATTCCTTTGTGTACTTGCTCTTTTGTACAAACGCTTCTCTAGGCGGATAAATCCAGGCGAAAAAAAAGGACGTGAGTCTTATTCAGTCTCACGTCCCTTTTGCGTTACAGGAACTTGGTGCGGGTGCGGTGCGTTCTCATTGACTGAGACATCGCTCCCTAAAGTGAGACTGATGCTTGTGCGGTTTTCCGTAATCCGGCGCGACATCATTACTGTGCGGCAATGTGCCTTCTGCGCCTGCGAAACCTGCGCCTGCGAAACCGGCAAAAATCGTGCCGTTACCGGAGGCGAGACGCACCATCGGATTACCTGAGCGGGCTATCGACGCAACCAAACCACATGCGCGCGCAACAATACCGGAATCCAATAGGCGGATTTCGGATAGGGTCACGTCAAACGTGGTATGGTGTAGCATATCGGGTTGCTTAGATAACCAGCGCGCAAACATCGGAATTATGCACCTTTTTCGATCTTGGTTTCGTTCAAAAATGATTGGATACTTTCGCCGGTGATAAACACACGACGCATCCCATCGGGTTTGCTCACCTGAAGGTGACCCTTCTTGATGAGGCGTTTCAGGGTGCTGAGGCTGATCCCCAAAATTTCAGAGGTTTCCTGACGGGAATAGACAGCACCTGCTTCAATACGAGTTTTATTATCCATGATTTATCCTTTCTTACCCTTTACTTCCTATACTTGAAAATACCACATTTTAAAATGGTCGTCAAGGGATTTACCATGTTCTTGAGTGTTCGCAAGGGGTCACAGGGGATAGAATGGCTAATTTTTACCCTGTGGGGTTGACAAAAAAAACGGTTTGACTGCATAATAAGCGGCGAAAGGCGATGACGGAGACAGTCCGCACATCACGCTCCAACAGGGAGCCGGAATCACCGACTGAGAGTTCTGGCAAGGCGGCGCGTGTGGAATTCACTCCTGAGCTGACAGGGGAAAGGGACATAGTTTTCAGTTCTCAGTAAACAGTTTTCAGTAAAAGCGTTTTTGCTGATAACTAATCACTGTAAACTGTGAACTAGCACCGAGTAGTCTGCTCCGTGAGATGGTGTGTCAACATAATGGCACAGCATAAATCCGACGTGACAGGATGCGCCCGTAGAGAAGTCGGGCGGTGAGCGGGTGTGTTGTGCGGCGATTGTCGTCGTGAAACATGCCAATCAGGGTGGTACCGCGAGTGCGTGACTTACGACAGTAAACCGTAACGCTCTCGTCCCTGACATGCATCAAGTGGTTTTTGATGTGTGTCATGTGGACGAGAGCGTTTTTTGTTGTGTATTAGTAGTTGGGGACGAACACATGCTAGAACAATTGGAGACTCTGCGGGAGACGGCGCTGGCAGAATTGACCGCCATTAAAGACGGCGAGGCGCTACAAACATGGGAGAGCAAGTACATCGGGCGCAAGGGCGAAATTACCGGGCTGTTGCGCGGGATGGGAAGCCTCTCAAAAGAGGAGCGTCCGGCATTTGGTAAGCGGGCGAACGAGGTCAAGAATGATCTGGAAGCCGCCCATGCAGAACGTGAGGCGTTGATCGAAGCGCAGGCATTGGCGCAAGACCTTGAAGAAGGCGAAATTGACGTGACTCTGCCGGGACGTGAATTGCAAACGGGCGGGTTGCATCCATCCACGCAGACTTTGCGCGAATACAATCAAATCTGGGCGGATATGGGCTTTCAGGTGTATCGTAGCCGCGATGTGGAAACGGACGATCAGAATTTCACCATGTTGAACATTCCGCCGCATCATCCGGCGCGGGATATGCAGGATACGTTCTATACGACGGATGAGGGCATTATTTTGCGGACGCATACGTCGCCGGGGCAGATTCATGCGATGCACGATCTCGGCGAAAAAGGCACACAACCGATCCGCGTGATTTTGCCGGGGATGTGCTATCGCTATGAGCAAATTACCGCCCGTAGCGAGGTGCAATTCCATCAGGTGGAAGGTCTGGCAGTCGGGCGTAACATCCGTATGAGCGACCTTAAAGGGACGATCACCGAATTTGCGCGGCGGATGTTCGGGGCGAACGCGGCGGTGCGCTTCCGTGCGTCGTACTTCCCGTTCACCGAGCCGAGCATGGAAGTGGATGTGGAGTGCTTCCTGTGCGGGGGTGAGGGTTGTAACGTCTGTAAGTACACGGGCTGGCTGGAAATTGGCGGGAGTGGCATGGTGCATCCGGTGGTATTGCGGAACGGCGGCTATGATCCGTCCGAGTGGAGCGGGTTCGCGTTCGGCATGGGACCGGAACGCGTGACGATGCTCAAGCATGGCATCACCGATATTCGTTATTTCTGGGGGAATGATCTGCGGTTTTTGGAGCAGTTTTAGAGAGATTCAACGCAGAGACGCAGAGAACGCAAAGAATCGCAGAGAAAGTGGTGATTTTTGTGTAGGTGTTTCGGCGTTTAATTTCACAACGTTTAAGAAGTAGAAGCGCGATAATGCAGGTTGGAATATTTAACATATAACGAAAATCGGCGGGCGACCTAGCAGGTCGCCCCTACAAACCATATGTTTCTTTTCTAAAAGAGCATTATTGTGCCCAAACAGAAACGTAAAATTTTGCCGATCTGTGAAAAGGTCGAATGGGTAATTTAGAAGCTACGGCAAAGGACAACAATCCATGCTTATACCACTCTCATGGGTGAAAGATTTTGTAGATATTGATATTCCGGTGGAGCTATTGGCAGAACGTCTGACGCTTGCCGGATTGGAAGTGGCGCATATCCATTATATTGGTGTGCCACAGCAGTCTGTCGAAGGCATCCGCTATCCGAAATCGGAGCATCTGGTGTGGGATCGTGAAAAGCTCCTGCTGGGTGCAATCAAAGAAGTGAAAGCCCATCCTGACGCGGATCGTCTGGTGCTGGCGATGGTCGATTATGGCGGGGATGAGCTTGAACAATGCGTGACGGGTGCGCCGAACCTGTTCCAATATAAGGACAAAGGTGCGCTTAATCCCCCGGTCTGGACGGCTTTCGCGGCGGAAGGTGCGGAAGTGTGGGACGGGCATAGCGATGAACCGCAACGCATGGTGCTGAAGGGCAAGAAGTTACGCGGTATCTATAACAAGAGTATGGTGTGCTCAGAAAAAGAACTGGGCATGTCCGGTGACCATGAAGGCATTATCACGCTGGCGCACGACGAGAAATATGTCGCCGGAACGCCCTTGCAGGATGTGCTGGGAGATGTGATTCTGGACATCGAACTCACGCCGAATCTAGCGCGGTGTTTCTCCGTGCTGGGTGTGGCGCGGGAAGTGGCGGCATTGCTCGATAAGAAATTGCGCTATCCGTCGTTCGAGTATCTGGCAGAAGGTCCGAGCATCGCCGGGCAGGTGGTCATTGAAATTCGTGAGCCGGAATTCAACCCGCGTTTTACCGCCGCCTTGTTGAAAGATGTGAAAGTTCAGCCGTCACCGCAATGGATGCAACATCGTCTGCGGTTGGTGGGGCAACGTCCGATTAACAATATCGTCGATGTGACAAATTACATCACGTTTGAAATTGGGCAACCGACGCACGCCTTCGATTATGACAAACTCAAGGCACGGGCGGGCGGTAATGCGCCGACCATCATCACGCGTTTGCCGGAAACGGGCGAAACGTTGGAGACGCTGGATGAAGTGAAGCGAGAATTGCAACCGCACAACATTCTGGTGACGGATACGGCAGGTGTGTTGAGCATCGGCGGGGTCATCGGTGGCGCGGAGACTGAAATCAGCGACGAGACGACGACAGTGCTCTTAGAAGCGGCGAGTTGGAATTTCATCAACATCCGGCGCACGACACAATCACAAAAAGTGTTCACGGATGCAGGCGTGCGCTTCAGCAGAGGTGTGCATCCGAGTCAGGCGATTCTGGGTGTGCAACGGGGAATCGAGTTGATGCGTCGTAGTGGCGGTGGCACGATTGCGACGGGAATCGTGGACGTGTATCCCGATGCGCCGGAGACAATCACGATTGATCTGCCGATTGCACAGGTGCAACGCTTGATGGGCATGGAATTTGCCATCGAGACAGCGGCGGATATTCTGACCCGCCTCGAATTTGATGTGACGATCAACGGCGATAGTTTGCATGTTGTGGTGCCGGATCATCGTATGGACATCAGCGCCGGCGAGATCGGGATTGCGGATTTGATCGAAGAAATTGCCCGTATCGAAGGGTATGATGAAATCCCGAACACGGTCATGGAAGATGCCATGCCGCCACAATGGGCGAATACCACGCTGGAACGTGAAGAACGCGTGCGTGATTTGCTGGTGGCGCTGGGATTGCGGGAAAATATCAGCTATCGCTTCACCACGCCGGAACGCGAGGCACTGTTGACCCCGCCGGGCGCGGAAGCCCCGAAATCAGCGGGCGAGTATGTGCGGATGGCGAACCCGATTTCGGTGGATAAAACGGTGCTCCGGCAGTCGTTGCTGGTCAATTTGCTGGACAATGCGGCGAATAACTCGCGCTTTCAAACGGGTCAGCAAGTGTTCGAGATTGGCAGTGTGTACTTCAAGAAGCAAGCCGGAGAATTACCGGAAGAACCGCGAAAACTGGGCATTTTGATGACCGGCACGCGTGAGAAAATCGGCTGGATGGGCGGGGATAATGCGCCTGTCGATTTCTATGATCTGAAAGGTGTGATCGAAGGTCTCCTCGATGGCTTACATATTGAAGCGAGTTATGAACGGGCTTCACATCCGTCATTCCATCCGGGTCGGTCTGCGCTGGTGAAAGCGGGCAAGCGCAAGATCGGGACATTTGGCGAGGTGCATCCGCTGGTGGCGCGGGCGTTTGATCTGACGGATACGCCGATTTATGCCGCCGAGCTTGATCTGGATGTGATTATTGAGCGCGTGATCGAGAATCATCTGGTTGCGCCATTACCGACCACGCCACCCGTGCTGGAAGATATTGCGCTGGTTGTGCCGGAAGATTTGCCCGCCATTGATGTGGAAAATGCGATCCGTAAGGCGGGTGGCGATTTGTTGCGCGAGGTGCGGTTGTTTGATGTCTATCAAGGCAAGTCGGTTGAGGCGGGACACAAGAGCCTCGCCTATAGCCTGACGTATCAAACGGATGAGCGCACCCTGACCGATAAAGAAGTGGCGCAGGTACGCAAGCGCATCATCACGTCTGTGGAAAAGCAACTGGGCGCGAAACTGCGTGCGTAATCTGCAATAACTGTTAGCTTAGGATAACTATCGAACCCTCATCACAAAACTGTGGCGGGGTTTTTGATTCATTATGCACAAAGTTTCTGAAAAATTTTTGAAGAAACGCAAATCTTATGCCGTCATAAAGTATTTTGGGTGTAGTGTAGAAGGGAGAGGTCGCCACAAAACCATTCTCCTCCTGAATGGCGTTCCTCCTAAGTAAATAACCGCTTTGAGAGCCGGATCGGGGTCCGGCTCTTAGAGTTTATGGGGCTGATGACGTTGCACACCCTCCGTTTAGTACTGGATTTTTTCTTCAAAGTGACCGAGCGCGAGTTCCACCACTTCACGCAAAACCTGATAGGAAAAGTGATCGAGTCCGGCTTGATAATTCTGGCGTACCATATCCTCACGGATGCGGGAATCGTCAATGATTGCGCGGGTTTGGTCGAGCACTTCCGGCGTGAGATCGTGATAAAACTCCACCGCCTGCACCCCTTTTGAGGCAATGTCCGCCACATACGCCGGATAACGATGGACGATCAGCGGTTTGCGGAAATACATGGTTTCGATCAGCGCGTTGCCGAAGCCTTCATATGTGCTTGGATAGGTGATGAAGTGGGCGTGCGGGTAAATATCCCACAGGGTATACACTTTATGCCCGTTGACCTCGCCACGAATCGCGCCAACATACTCGCCGATAAATTTATAGCGGATGCCGGAGCGTTCCGCTTCTTCGCGGAGCCAATCACCATAGCCACCGGGTTCATCGCCTTCGTAGCCGGTGATAATCAGGACGATGCGATCATCATTGAGCTTGCGGATAAGTTCGATGGATTTTTCGATGGCTTTCCTGCGGATGATGCGCGTCGGTTGCAGGGCAATGAGATCATCCGTGCCGATGCCGAGTTCCTCACGGAAGGTATTGGCGTATTCGTCAGGTGCGGGGGGCGGGGTCTCAAAATCGAAGACGTTGGGCAGATAGAGCGCATCAATCCCGCGCCACCCTTTGAGGCGACGTTGCATCACGGTGCTAATGGTCAGGTGTTGGACGGACTTTAAATCCGGCGGGAAGGCTTCGTCCAGAATATCCTGAATGTTGTTGTTGACGAAGCGTTCGCGTTCCCAGTAAAAATCGTGATGATGGCAGATGGTTTTGATCTGCGTGCGCTTGATGACATCGGCAATCGCCACGCCGAGCGAGATATTCATGGGAATGGTCGACGCGTTTTGTGGCACGATGAGGTCGATGTTGAATTGCGTGATGAAGCCCTCTAACGATTGGCGAATGGTATCGGCGACGGTGTAGATTCTGCGGAAGGTTTCTGGCGCAGGATCAGGATTTTTAAAGACTTCGTCGTGGATGATTTTGGCGACGGGATCATAAAAGTGCATCGACGGCACGAGCCAGCCCGGTTTCGCATCGGAATCGAGTTCTCCGGCGCAATAAAAACAGGTGTGTCCCATCTCTTCGAGAATTTTGACCATTTTGGCGGTTTCGAGGCTAACGCCGTCCACACCCGCCAAACGGGTTGAAATAAAGCCGATGTTCATAAAGCATACTCCAGAATAAACCATGCAAGTAGCGCGTTGGGCCAGGCGAACCAATGGCGAGAAATCACGGAAAAGTCGTTCGCGCTGTAGGCTTCCGGCAATGCGCCGTCCCATTGCATCGCCTTCGATAGACGTTCGATGACCTGCGTTTCGCGTGTTTCGTCTTTTAATAATTTGGCAACGAGCCATTCCTGCGCGTCACCGAGCGCCCACGGTGCAGGGGTATGAACCGAGCCGAGCGCGATGTCGTAAAATCCGCCGATGTTCGCAGGCGAGAAGGCGAAATCAAGGGTTGCCCGCCACACCGCATCATCCGCCGAACACATGCCCCAAACCGGCGCGAGGACGAGCGGGACATCGTTCGCATCGTGATAAAAATGATAGCCGTTTTCACCATCTGCGGCGTAAGCATAGATTTGTACGCCGTCTTTTTCGGCGATGAAGTTGGCATCTATCGCGTCACGGACTCCGGTTGCCATCGCGCTAAAATCAATATCCAGATCGAGATTTAGTTCGGCGAGGCGGTTCAGCGTGTGCCAGATGAGGATGTGACTCGACAGATGGTAGGGGTAGGCGATGGGATCGTCGCCGGGGGTTTCGTCCGTCGGGAAGAGCCACTTTTGCGGATGTTTGTGCGCCATGAGCACGTTAATGACGGGTTGAATGTGCGCTTTGAAGCGTTCGACTGCGCTATGATCGCCCGATTTTTCAATGTAATCGCAGAGTTCCAGCAGAGGGAAAATTTGCTGGTCGAGTTGATAGCCTTTGTCCTTGACCTTGCCGTTCGCTAGATACGAGCGTCCCCATGTGCCGTCCACGCGCCCGGCACGTTCGAACATCCACACCAGATGCCCGAACACCAATTTATGAGTTTCTGCTTCGTTGCCAGTCCACGCCAGTAACGCCCGCGCCACATAATAGGCATCCCGATTCCACGAGAGCGGCAGGAGCATGTGGTCGGTGAGGATGCAAATGGCTTCGTCGTCATTTTGGAGTGGCACACAGCAATTCAACCCATAGACGAGCGCCCGCCGAATGGCGAGATCAAGAGGGTGGTTGGTAAGTGGGTAGGATTGCCACATTGAGCGCCATAACGCTAAATCAATTGGCGTGTAATTTTCATCAGCGTTAATTAAATCTTGTTTAAAACTGACACCTATTCGTCCCACATTATGGTTATGTGTCCCGCTAAAGGTGAGTTCACCCACCTCGTCTACCGTTGCTTGCATGAACGCCGTAATCACGGATGTGTCCAAGGAATCACTTTCAATCAGAGTGTGTCTCCCCCCTTGAATAGTATTAACACGTACATCTGGCATGGGTAGCGTACCACCTTCGGTAAGTTGGGTGTACATACAGCGCATAAACCAGCCTTTTCCAGTGAGATTCACAATCAGATCAAAATCGGAGATGTCCCAAATTTGTTGGATAAGGCTCGGATTCTGAATCACGGTCAAACAGCGCGCCACCACGCCATTTTCAAGTGTCAGGACGATATAGGGAATGGCATCTTCGATGAGATAGGCTTCACGTTTGATGATCGGGACGGTAAATTCGAAGCCGAAACCTTCCTGCGTGGCGAGTGATTTGCGGTAGGCGCGGACGGCGGCGGGGTCGTAGCGTTTGTCCTCCGGGAACGGTGGGGCGCTGGTCAGGGTGATGTAACCGTGTTCGGGATGATAGGTGTTGATGGCGATGATGCGCCCGTCACGGTTGACGCTCCCGTTGATGCCGTGACCGCCAAAATCGAGCGGTTTTTCGCCCTGCGCGGGGTCAAGCTCACGCAGGCGGTATTCTAGCTTGAGGTGGTTGAAGAAGTTTTTTAGTTGGTCTTTTTTATCATCCACCTTATGCTTCCCAATCTTCGATTTGTAATGCACCAATGCGGCTGAATTCTTTTACATTATGGGTTACAAGAATAAGATTATGTGCTAGGGCAATTGCCGCAATTAGCAGATCATGTGCGCCAATGGGCATACCCAATTTTTCCAAATCTGCCCGAATTTCACCATACTTTTTTGCGGCGAGATCGTCAAATGCTACTGTCGGGAAAGGGTGCAAAAACCGAAGTTGTTTCTCAAGAGACTGTTCCGGTGATTGACCTTTTGCCGATCCGTAAAACAATTCCGCACGGACAACGCTACAAACCACGATATCTGATGCGGGAATTGTGGGCAATTTAGCGCGTATTTTGGCACTGCGCTCATTTAAATAGCGAATACAAGTATTCGTATCCAGTGAGTATTTCATTCAAGCGACTCGCGTGTTTCAAAGGGTAAATCAATGCCTCGTTCTAGTGGTGCATCTCTAAAACTACCGTATGTTTCCTCAAAATAGCCGATAGGATAACCCATCGCATCAAGCGCAGGCTGTTCGACGGGTTGTAAGACGATTATCAACTCATAGGCTTGTCTAGCAGATGGCACAGGAATTTCTAATTTTATGATGTTATCTGCGTCAGAAATCCCTTGTATCTTTATGGTTTCCATAGTGTGGTTTCCTTAAATCAGTCCTCTCCATCATGATAACAGATTTAAGAAGATGGAGAGGAGATAATTCTATTCGCCTCACAATTGTTGGGCGACGTAGCTAGCAGGTCGCCCCTACATTTAGTTCATTGTTGGCGTTAATTTAGCCCTTCACTGCGCCGGCGGTCAGACCACGTGTGAGGAAACGTTCAAAGCCGAAGAAGATGACGATAATCGGGATGCTGACGATCAGTGAGCCTGCCATCAACGCCGTGACCGGGACTTCCTGATCGTTCAGGCGCTCCAAGCCGAGCGGTAATGTCCAATTGTCCGGCGAGGTGACGAGGAACAAAAAGGCGTATAGGAATTCGTTCCACGCGATCATAAAGGTATAGAGCGCGACGGAGGCGATGGCGGGCATGGCTAAGGGCAAGGTCACTTTCCAGATGACCGAGAGATAGGTGCAACCGTCGATGAGGGCGGCTTCTTCTAAGTCTTTCGGGATGGTGGCAAAGTAACTGCGGAGCATATAGAGCGCCACAGGCAACGTGCCGGAGAGATAGACGATCACCAATCCGTGCAATGTGCCGCGTAATCCGGTGCGGGTGAAGACCACAAATAGCGGAATCGCTAGCACAATCGCCGGGAACATATAGATCAGCAAAATGCCCCACGACATCACACTGCGTCCCGGATAGTTGAGGCGGG
This sequence comes from Aggregatilineales bacterium, assembly GCA_040219275.1. Taxonomy (GTDB): domain Bacteria; phylum Chloroflexota; class Anaerolineae; order Aggregatilineales; family Phototrophicaceae; genus JAVJSU01. Next base: position 290,542 of record JAVJSU010000007.1, read on the forward strand.
TGATGGCATATGCCGCCGGAATCGCTATGACGAGCGTTAATGCGACGGTGACGACAGAAATCAGCAGACTATTGCCGATAAAGCGCGGGAATCCCTGCTCTGCGAGGACGATGGTGTAACTGCTTTGCCCGAAGACGTTCACACAATTTTCCGGCAAATCGGGGTTGTCGTCGAGGTCATCTGTGCCATAGCGGAACCAGCAGACCAGCGGACCGAGCGTGTCTTCGATGTTTTCTGTGGTGGGGTAGAGGCGCGTCGGGTTGACGAGCACATCTTGCTCAGGACGCAGAGAGAGATTGAGCATCCAGTAAAACGGGAAGATGGTGATGATGGCGAAAAATACGATGAACACCCATTTGACGATCCGCCCGATCAGCATTTCCATGTCTTCGCGTGAATACTCGCCTTCCTGTGCGCTGATGCGTTTTCCTGTGTCGATTTGTGCGGTCATGGCTTAATTCTCCTCGACTAAGAAGTAACGGAAGTAGATGAGCAGGATGACCGCCAACATACACGCCATAATTACGGCGATGGCACTGGCTTCCCCGACGTTGGTTTCGGTGAAGAGCGATTCGAAAATTTGCACCGGAATAACTTTCGTCTGGGTGATGGGTCCGGTGAGCAGGAAAACATCGTCGAATTTGTTGAACGTCCAGATGAAGCGCAGGAGGAACAATGTGCCGATTACAGCGCGTAGCTGAGGCAAGGTGATATAGAGCAGGCGTTGCGAGGGTGCCGCGCCATCGACCTTTGCCGCTTCGTACATATCATCGGGGATGGCTTGAATGCGTGCCAGCAAAAATAGGAATGCAAACGGGAAGTAGCGCCATGTCTGGAACATAATCACCATAATCAGCGGGATGGGGATGCCGAGAAAGGTATCCCGACTGCTAAGAAAGGCGGTTCCCGTGCCGAGTGATTCATTGACTAGCCCATCTGTGGCGAAAAGTACCTGCCAGATGAAGGCGACGGAAATCACCGGCGCGATATACGGAAAGAGGATGAACCCCCTGAAGATAGCACGTCCGGGGAAGGCATCCCGTACCAATAGCGCCACAACCAACCCGACGAGGATCGCCAGAACGGTACTGGAAAGGGTATAGAAAATGGTACGCCAGATCATCGGATAAAACTCAGTATCGCGCACGCCGATGCTGTAACGTTCGCCAAGAATGTTGAGGTTGTTGACCTCCCGATAACCGCGGTATGCGTCCCCGATATAGCGGCGGGCATCCTGATAAATCGTGTCGCCCTCGTCATCCACCGCGCATCCGCCACCCTCGGCTTCTTCACAGGGGAGGTTGGTATCTATACGGAAGCCGACCTGTCCTTCAAAGTTATCCAACGTGGCTTCTGAAACATCGAATAATTGGACATTTTGCAAATCCGCGACATCAATCGGGCGGATGCTGAAAATCAAATTCCAGATGAGCGGGAAAATGACGATACCGAAGACGATGAGTAGCGTGGGTAGGGTGAGCGCGTAGGCGAGCAAGGTGATGCGCCCCTGTGCGGTGATGTTCTCGTCGTAATCGCCGTAGGGCAACACCAATAAGCCGATTCCCCATAAGCCCATGATGATGAAAACGCCCGCGCCTGCTGTGGAGATGATGCCTGCTTCCACGCCAAGAAAACCGATGACCACCGCGCCAATTGCGCCGATGCCGATGCCAAGACGCGGATCATGGCGTTTGATTGCCGTGACGTAAAAGCCGGGTACCGCGCCAAGAACTGCCCAAACAAGAATATTTACGATTGTATCTAACATTATTTTTCCCCCTCACTAAGCATGTGTCGGGTGGGTGTGAATTTGTTTAAGGAATTCTATTTTTTGGGTGATTACTTCGTGTCATATAGATGGGCGACCTAACAGGTCTCCCCTACAAATTAAATCTGACTGCGACAATTTATTTTTGTGGAAGAGCCACACCATTGCGGCATGGCTCTCTGATTTATTGTGTGGCGGAAGGGCTGATTAGCCTTCCATCTCGAATTGCAGGTCTTCGATGGCGATTTGAATTTCTTCTGCCGCTTCTTGTGCGGTCAGTTCACCATTGAGGACGGCAACCAGATTTTCTTGAATGAAGAATTGGGAACCGATGGCGCTTGCCAGCACAGATTGACCCACGTCGTAGCCCATCCGGGTGTAGCCATCAGAACCGGCGACGATGGTGGCGAGATCTTCTGAACTGTAGAAGTCACTGAGCGGTGCACGCGTATCTACACCAACATCCAGCGCACCCCAACCTTCAACGAATTGGGTGGGATTATCGGCAGTGCCGAGGCGCATCGGGAACTTGCCTTCTGCGGCGATGCTGAGGGCATCAAGATAGGTTTCGTTGAACCAGAATTCTGCGAATGCCGCCGCTTCCGGTGAGGCGTTCGGACCTAAGCCAATGCTATTGACGCTACCCCATGCCGCCGGGCTGTCGTTGCTGTAACCGCTGATGGCAGAGACAAAATCACTATTTTCGGCGATGTAGCCGGTGTTGTCTGCACATTCCGGGCAGGTGGGCAGAACAGAATCACGCAGTCCAGCCATTTCATCAAGGATGAAGGGAGACCAGATGGTCATGCCACAGTTGCCTGCCAGATATTCTGCACGGGTCTGTAGCCAGTACCAATCGCTTTCCGTCGGACCGTAATTGTTCATCAGGTCTGCATAGAATTGAATGGCTTCTACCATTTCCGGTGAGTCAAACGTGATGTTGCCTTCAGCATCAACAAAGCTCGCGCCGTTGGCAAGGGCGATATGCTCAAAGACCTGCCATGTGTAAACCTCACCGGCGAAGTTCGCTCCACAGAAACCGACGAATCCGGTTTCGGGATCGTTGAGGGCTTCTGCGCCTGCCATGATAGCGGCGTAGCTGGTGGGGGCTTCTAAACCGGCGGCTTCAAACAAATCTGACCGGAAGACCAGCATTTGACCCCAACCATCGGACGGAATAGCTATCCAGCCCTCACCATCCGGGCGGGAGAGTAGACTAAGCGCACCGGCGGAGAAGGTATCTACGCCAAGCGACTCAATAATCTGGGTGGCGAAATCGGCATCAAGTAAGCCGGAATTATACCACTTGGCGGAAAGCTGAAGCGGATGGAGAACGACATCCGGCGGGGTTCCAGCGGCGACGTTCAATGTCATGAGTTGATCCATCAAGTTTTCATCAGCGACGACCAATTCGACTTCTACGCCGGGGTTGGCGGCTTCAAAAGCGTCAATGATCTCGTTCTGGCGCTCAACACGTTCTGGCTGAAATTCGTTAGACCAGAAGGTAATGCGGACGGTGTCCTGCGCGCTGACAACCGCGAGGCTGGCGAACATCAAGGCGATGATTACGCTCAAAATTCCAAATTTACGTGCTTTCATGGCTTAAATCTCCTTTTGTAACTTATAGTTGCATCTAATTCGGACGATACAGTGTTTACGAGTCGGGTAAATAACTGCCTCCTTTCTTATGTTTTGCGTGTTCCGCTGGAGTCCCGGATCATCAACTTACATGGCAGAATTTGCCCAATATTTTGCGGGTTATCCTGCATGATGATCTTGAGCAATAAGCGGGTAAGCCGTTCACCAATTTCAAAAATGGGCTGGTGAATGGTTGTTAGCGAGGGTGAGGTATGACGGGCGGCGGGAATATCATCGAATCCGCCAAGCGCAATGTCTAAGCCGATGCGCTTATTCTGCTGGCGGATCGCGCCCATCGCGCCGAGTGCCATCAAATCATTACAGACGACAATCGCGGTGATTTCAGGATTTTCGGTGAGTAGACTATTGGCGGCGTTATAGCCACTGTCTCTACGGAGGTCGCCCTGCCGGATATATTCGGGTCGTAGGGGGATGCCTGCTGTTTCTAAGCCTTCACGATAGCCGTTATACCGAAAGCCCGTGAACGCGATGTGTTCCGGTGGCAAAATTAGCCCGATGTGGCGATGCCCGTAGTCGATAAAATGCTCGACCAACATGCAGATGCCCGCCTGACTGTCGACATCAATATACGGGAAATCTGAGGCTTGTTCGGGTTCTGCACGTCCTGAAACGACGAAGGGATGGTCAATGGATTTGAGATATTGGATGCGCGGATCATCACGATATGTACGGGCGACGATGATGCCGTCTACACGATTGCCACCGGCAATACGCCGATATGCGTCCATTTCGTCCGCGCTAGGGAGTTGGGCGCTGATGAGTAGGTCATAATGATATTCTGATGCGGCGTGGGCGATGCCTTTGATGAGAATGTTGAAGAAGTCGTCGTCAGCACTTTCTGCGCTCATCGGGGTGATGATGCCAATGGTGTGGGTGCGTTTGTCACGCAGTTGGCGGGCGATGAGGTTAGGTTGATAGCCCATTTCATTGGCGATTTGCGTGATGAGCTTGCGTGTGTCTTCGTTGACATCATCGAAGCCACCGAGCGCACGGGAGACGGTTGTTATTGAAAAACCAGATTTTTCCGCAATGTCTTTTAAGGTTACGCCCATGATATTTTTGTTTTCGTAAAAGCGTCTAAGTAAGTGGGTGGTTGGTGTGACGATAGACGAATTTATCGCCCCTGAATCAAAATGTTTCTGTAATGTTGTTATCTATTTAGTAATCCGAAAGGTTTCGGATATACAAAAAGCATAACCCGAAACCTTTCGGATGTCAAGAAAAACCTAATTTAGCCCTAACTTTGCCGTTTATCAAAAATTCATATTTAGGCAGTATAGTTAGCGTGTTCTGGTTTAAAAGATGGACATGCCCATGCGTTTTGTTGTGCTCGTACTTATTTTTGTGGCAATTTTTTCGCTGATTTCCGCGCAGACATCGGATGATTTCGACGCGTGGGAGTTTGTGGAGGATTGTGTACCCGAACCGACTGCCTCACCTGTCGATTGGCGCTTTGATGGCGTGGTCATGTTGACGGGAGAATTTGGTGTTCATGTGATTGACTCGGACATCACCACGCCGTATGTGGTCGCTTTTTTGCGGGATGTTGTGCCGGGCGGTGGCGGGCTTTCGCCGGATGGCAACTGGTACGCGACATTACGGGGCGCACAGAACACGCAAGCTGAGGGGAACGTATGGGATGTGTTTCAGCTTCGACTATATAGCCTGCGCGCCTCGCGGACGGATGTGGTGTTACCGCTGGTACAGTCTTATTCATCAGGACTCAACTTACAAAATCATAGTGAAATGCACTGGCTGGACGACTCCCGTATTGTTTTTGATGCGTCGGAAGTGGTCGATGATGCGTCCGAGGTGATGGCGGTTATTTATGATGTGAGTACGGGCGCAGAAAGTAGATGGGAGCGCGAGGTCAATCCATTGCTGAACGCGACACACTTTTTCCCCGCGCCGGATTGGGAACGGGCTATTTTGAACACCGCACAGGGGGTATTTGATCCGTCTGAGTGGCAGATTGTTGAGATTGAAAGTGGCGACGTGATCGCCGAGCCGGATTTAGCCGATTTTATCGAGCCGGTGTGGTCGCCGGATTCGTCGCGGTTTGTGGCTGAAATTGAGCAGGAAACCGAAGATGATTATGTATATGACGTGGCGATGTTTAATGCCGACGGCGACGCTAGCGATATTTTGATGACGCTTGAGGCGGGTGAACGCATGTTGACGGCGTTCGAGAGCGATGTCCGGCATGTGCGCTGGTCGGATGATGGGCGTTATGTGGCATTCGTGACGACTACGCTCAGCTTCCCGACGAACATCACGCTCTATATTGCTGATACAGAAACGCGCACGGTGACGGATACGTGTATTTATACGGAAAATGGAATCGCGTGGTCGCCGGATGGCACGCAGATCGCATTGTTCCCGCGCTTAGTGTATGAACCGCGTCAGGAATTGCTGATTTTTGACCTCGAAAATTGGGCGCAATATGGCGTGAGGCGCTTCCATGAGGGTAATGTGATCGGTTGGCGGGAGTAAAAGCTACGCAAAATATGACTGCTTGAGCGTTATCCGACCAGAAAACGATTGAGCCAGACCGTGATGGTCACTTCAAGTTCGGGCGTACTGGCGAGCATTTCCACACCACTTCCGGCGGAGTCAAATTCTTCAAAGCGGGTTTCTCCACGAGCATTTAATTGGAGTTGGCTGGCGGTGTTAAAGGCTTCAGGATCATCGCGGCTGGCGGCGACTAGTAAGGGGCGTGTGCCATATTGTGGGAGCAAATTGACGAGAGTCTCTCCGCTGGATGGGCTGAGCAGAGCGACGGTATCGCACAATAAATCCAGCGCACAGCCGAGCAATGCTAAATCTGCGCCACGCTCCGCGCCGATAACGCCGATCAAGCCGGGATCAACCGTGTTGCTTTCGCTGAGGCTATGCAAGATCGCGCCAAAATCCGCGACGGTGCTGGCTGGCAGAACTTCCACGACAAGGACAGTATAGCCCGCGTCACGCAGGCGTTGTGGATAATCACCCCAGCCGTTGATGTCTTCGGTGACGATGAGCACGCCGGGGGTGCGGAGAAGTTGCGGCGCGGTACCGTCTTCTTGCGGGACGGCATTCGGCGGCGGGATCAAATTTTCGTGTAACACGCCATTCAATAATCCACCGCCCGCGTCGGTTATCTGGATGATTTGACCGCGCCCCACCTGTGATAGTACGCCGTTGGGATTGGCGGTCACGGCAAGGGGGGGCATTTGTGAATTTGCGGGTAAGCCTGCGGCGGCGGCATTATTGACCCCGCGATCTTCGAGACCGGGTGCGGCACGGGTGAGTGGCACGATAAACGGTGAAGGGCTGGGCGCTAAGGTCGGCGCGGAATAGACAAAGGTCGGTGTGGCAGTGGGCTGGGGTGGTGTGAGGCTATCACAGGCGGCGAGTAGACCCAATAGTGTGACTAAAAACAGCGTTTGTTTGAACATAAGCGGCACTATATCCGATGATTCAGCGCCGTTTATGGTACGTCGGAATCACCGGATTGCAAGAGCGTTTCTCAGTTAATCAGAATCGCTATAGTCGGCTTCTTCGGCAGAATGAATCTCTGCATTTTCATTATCGTCATGGAAGGTCGATCCGTTTTGTTTGCCTGATTGTTTCCCGTTGAGTTGTTTTTGATTGCTCGTTGTGCTGTTGCTGTTGCCGTTGGATTGCGTGATTCCAGCAGGCATGTGTTCCAGATAAAGCGAGCGACTGGGGAAGGCAATATTCATATCGAGATCGTCGACGAGGCGGCGAATTTCCAGATTTACGGCATGACGCTCGATTTTGGAGTCTGTCCAATCCGCGATATCGACATAACAGCGCACCAATAAATTGAGCGAACTATCATCGTATTCGGTGAAAGCGACGACGACTGAATCCTCTTTGATTTTTTCGCGTCCGCGGAGCAATTTACGCAATTTTTGAGCGAGATTTTCGATTTGCTCTGCGGTTGAATCATAAGTAACGCCAATCATGAAATTAAACCAGCGTTGTTCCAAACGCGACCAGTTGGTCATGGGATCGTTGGCGATGGTGCTATTGGGGACGATGGTCAAGCCTTGATCGAGGCGACGGATATAAGTTGCGCGGATGCCAATGCGTTCAATGATACCTTCGCCGTGCGGGGTGATGATATATTCGTCTAATTTGAAGGGCTTGTCCGTCATGATGATGACGAATCCAAGCACATCATCGAGAATTTCTTTGGCGGCGAGTGAGATCGCCAGACCACCCAAGCCGACACCGGCGAGCAAACCAGCAATGTTGATGTTCCAGATTTGAAGCATCACCATCAGGGTAATGATAATGACGAGTAGCTTCAGCGTGATGCGTAAGAGTGGCAAAATCTCACGGCTAATATCTACGCCAGCATAGCGCCGCACATAGCTTTCTGATTCGGTTAGCTGGGCGGTGGCATCGTAAACGAGCTTGGCAATCCCAAATATAATGAATGAGAATCCGAGATGTTGGAAAAATACGCCGACATCTCCTGAGAGAGCAATGATAATTTCAGCGATAAGAATGCCTATTCCGGTAACGATATAAAATGATGCACCGGCAATGGTGTCGATGATGTGGTCATCCATTGGCGTGTTGGTTTTATCTGCCGCGTTCTTAAAAGGGCGTGCCAGAACACGGGTCACGATGTGGCGGAGTAACCAGATGATGATAAAAGCGATAATTGCGATAAAGACACGGGTTATGGTGACACGAAGGTCAAGAGGAATATCGTTAATAAGGGGAATATTGTCCCACGGCATGAATGTTGTTCCTAACTTTACTTGAATCGATGAGTGCGGCAACCGTTCCGTTGCGTTTGCCCTCGACCCTATCAAGCGCACATAAGCTCAGGGTAAAACAAGCAAAGTATTTCTTGAGTATCTGATAAGCAGAAACTAAAAATCGCCCGATATTCAGGCGATTTAAGTAACATAGTGACTAAATTGGGCTGTGTTTATTGCTCGGCGATGGCTTTAATCCACGGCATGTGTTCCTGAAAATGGTCGTAGGTAGCGATGATTGCCCACCAGATGATGGGTTCGTCTTCGTCAACATCGGGATGAAAATGTTGAAAAGGGAGCAATAAGTCACTTTCTGTCATCGCATCCAGCTTCGTCAACATATGCTGGTGGTTTTGTCGCACGATCTTTAGTGCCTCATCCAAGGGCGTGTCTTTATAGTGCTGTTGGATGACCGCATTAATTACGTCGAAATCTTGCTCCCATACTTCCGGCGAAATGCCCATCGCCTCACGTTTGGATTTGCCTTCTAGCAAGGCAAGTCCCGCCTATCTCCCAGATGGACAGGTGAATCAAATGATCTTTAACTGTCCATCCGGCGGCATCTGTTGAGCGCGTAAGTTGTTCCTCAGTTAGCGACGCAACAACCGTCTGGAGTTCGTTCCAGCTTTCCTGTATCTGGCGCAGTAAGTCTGCACGCGTTGGAGGTGTGTCTATGTCGCTCATAAGGCGATTCCCCTCTTAATCGAAATGCTGATTTATACCGGCTTGGCGAAGATCACCATGCGTTCCGCGCCGTCTTCATAGGGGCTGTAATTCAGGTCGCCATAGACGGCTTCCACTTCAAAGCCACTGAGCTTGAGTAAGAGCGACACTTCCGAGAAGAAGAAATAGTAGAGCACGAGGGGCGCGGTGGTGCGTTTGAGTGTGCCGTCTGCGCTGATCTCATCGTAAATCCATGTGACCTGTAGCAATTGGGTGACGCGGTCAAGATAGCTGATGGATTGTTGCATGACCATATGCCCGCTTTCCGGTTCAAGGAAGGTGCGTTCCATCATGACCGAATCTGTGTCTTGCGTGGCGAAAATTTCTCCTGCATTGGGCAAATCGAGGATCATTAAGCCGTCATCGAGTGTCATTTTGCGTAGATTTTGAAGCAGGGCGAGTTGTTGTTCCTGCGTGTGGAAGTGCATCAACCCATTGTACGGCACGAGCATCAGCTTGAATTTAACGCCGGGGTCGTAGGTGGTGGCATCGCCTTCGTGGAAGTGGGTGAGGTTGCCGTACTTGAGTGTTTTGGCGATGTCGCGCCCGCGTTCGAGCATGGCGGGTTCGTTATCGATGCCGTGCGCTTCATATCCGGCTTGTGCCAACGGAAACATGACGCGCCCCGTGCCACAACCGATGTCCATTAAGGGTGCGCCGTATTCTTCGGCAAGTTCAAGATAAAACGGAATGTCATCGTTTTTGTCGGTGTTTTCCGCATCATAATAACGGGCGATGGTGGCATAAAATCCGGGCATGGCGTGTGTTTATCCTTGAGTTTTAGTTTTTACAGTGATTGTTGATTCAATGTGAACGTGCGCTACTCTGCCTGTTTGCGTTCCGCATTGCGTTTGAGGAAATCCTCGACGGCGTGTAGATGCGGAGGTGCCGCCCATAATGGCGGGAAAAGGTCGCGCTCAATGGTCAGGGCTTCATCATACGGGCGGTGTAAGCCTGCTTGCAAGAGTTGTTTGACGGATTGCACCACTTCTGGATTGTGTTCGGTGATATGCACGGCGAAGTTGAGGGCGTGCTCAAGTGCTGTGCCTTCTTCCACCACTTTATTCGCCAATCCGAGTCGTTCGATTTCCGGCGCGTGCATGACATGCCCATGCAGGAGCACATCCATCGCTTTAGCATAGCCGATCATGCGGAGGAGGCGTTGACCTGCACCCCAACCGGGTGTGAGGGCTAGCCGAATCTGCAAGAATCCCATGCGTGCTTTCTCATCGACGATCCGCATGTCACAGGCGACGGCGATTTCGCTCCCGCCGCCGAGTGCATAACCGTTAATCGCCGCGATAACAGGCACGGGCAAACGCTCCAGAGTGAGCAGAGCATCTCCCATCACGTTGATGAAACTACGCGCATCTTCTTCTGTCGGATAGTTCGCCAATTCAAAGAGATCACCGCCACTGCAAAAGGCACTCGTCCCCGCGCCGGTGATGATGACCGCCCGCAGGTTCTGCTGTGTCGTTAATGCGTTGACGTGGTCGGCAAATTGGCGCATGGCGATGAAGGTCAGCGCGTTTAAGTTTTGGGGACGGTTGAAGGTGATGACCGCCACCCCATGCGGCAGATTTTCGAGCAAAACAGCATGTTCTGTGTGTGAGTTCTTCATGGTCTGGAGTTTACCGTATTTTGGCGCTTAAGTGAATAAAGGCGTGTATAATAAATATTCAGTTCCATTAATTTTACAGGTGAATCATGGCTGTTTCACAGTCTCCAATTTATGCTGAGGTCTATGACTTCCTAACATCAGCACCTTCACCTCAAGCTATTGTGACCTTTAAACCTTCTGTCACAATGCAATCACGGGTGAGCGAATTACTTGAGTTGAATCGTGCGGGGCGACTTACTGCTGATGATCGTGCTGAATTGGATGAGTTCGAGCGTTTAAATCATTTTATGAGTATGCTCAAAATTCATGCACGTAAAAAACTGCTTGAAAAATGAGCTATATTTCTGCTGAATTGCGTCGTCTGGTTACATTAGCGGCAAAAGGTTGTTGTGAGTATTGCCGTATTCACAATGATGATAATTTTCTGTCTCATGAGATTGACCATATTGTATCGGAGAAGCATCGAGGTAGCACAACTCTTGAAAATTTGTGTTTGAGTTGTTTCGACTGTAACCGATATAAGGGGAGTGATATCGGCTCTTTAGATGTTGATACCAATCAATATGTACAGCTATTTAATCCTCGAACTATGAATTGGGATGAACATTTCCAACTTGATAATTTCAAAATTAGTCCGATTTCTGCAATTGGTCGTGTTACTGAATTTGTACTTCGATTTAATAGCGAGGAACGTTTGCAAAAACGACGCGAATTATTGCGACTTTTAAGATATCCATGTTAGTTACTCTATACATCATAGGTCAAGCGTAGCGTACATGCGTTGATAAACTCTCCCCCCTTTGTTAAAATCCAACGTAATTTTATGGTGACTTATCAAATTGCGGCGTAGCAAACTTGCTACGCTCGTATTTCGTAACCTAGTCGTAACGCAAAAATCTGAAAAAGAGGATGGACACGGTGACAAAAAAGATAACTTTATTTTCGTTGATGGGCGTATTCGTCGCACTCTGTTTGAGTGTGGTGGTGGTGAGCGCACAGGATGGCGGATTGATCGTCAATACCAATCAAAGCGCGATTGTCCGTAGTGGACCCGATACCACCTTCGAGCAAATATCTATTTTACGTGCGGGAACGGCTGTCGCGATTGACGGACGTAATGACAATGGCAACTGGGTGCGAATGATCTCCTCCGGTGGCGTGGTTGGCTGGATTTCTTCCGGTACGGTGAACATTAACTTAAATCAGATTAACGCGTTGTTCGTCAAAGAGGTGGGGTCGGCATTCACGTTGCCCGCACCTGCGCCGAACATCACCCAACCTGCCGTGAGCGCCTCTGGACTAGCGGGTGGATTAACCGTGACGGCTTCAGCGAATGTGAATGTCCGTAGCGGTCCGGGAACAAGTTATCGTCGTGTGGGTGGTGTGACTTCCGGTCAGCCATTTTTGCTGGATGGTAAAGATTTCGGCGGACGCTGGGTACGTGGGATCAATTCTGCCGGTGAAATTGGATGGGTGTCTTCAACCTATTTGAATATTTCTACCGATCAACTGAATACGCTCCCGTTTGTTGACGAAACCACGCCGTTTACGCTGGGTGCGCCCGGTGGTGGTGCGCCTGCGGCTGGCGGTGATATCACGTTGCCGGGTGCGGTGACGAGTACCGCGCCGGTGCGTGGATTCGCTTATGGTGGGCATGTTGCCAACCTGAGCGATAACACGGCGAATGTGATGTATAGTGCCGGCATGACATGGGTGAAATATCAAATTCGCTATGTCTATGGCAGTGAACCCAGTGGTTGGGCAGGCTTGATTAACAACGCCCATGCACGCGGTTTCCGTGTGTTGCTCGGTGTTGTCGGGCAGAATTCGACTGATGTAAATATCGGTGGTTATAACGAACAATATGCCGGATACATGGCGGGTTTGGCGGCGCTCGGTGCGGATGCGCTGGAAGTGTGGAATGAGCCGAACCTTGATCGTGAATGGGTCGCGCCGGTTGATCCTGCCCGCTATACAGCATTGCTGGCGGCGGCATATAACGCCATTAAATCCGTCAATCCGAACACGCTGGTGATTAGCGGTGCGCCCGCTCCCACTGGCGCGGAAGGGGCTTTCCCCGGCGGGCAGGTGATGAATGACAATCGCTACATCGCAGGCATGGCGGCGGCAGGTGCGGCGAATTATATGGACTGTATTGGCGTGCATTATAATGAGGGTATCGTCCCGCCGAGCCAGACAAGTGGCGACCCGCGTAGTGAATTTTACACACGCTATTTGCGGAGCATGATGGATGTCTATAGCGCCGCGTTTGGTGGCTCGCGTCCGTTATGCTTTACCGAGTTGGGGTACCTCTCGCCGGAAGGGTTTGGGCAGTTGCCGGGCTTGTTCTCATGGGCGGGGAATGTGACAGTTGCCAATCAAGCGGCGTGGCTGGATGGTGCGGTGCAGATTGCCCGTAACAGCGGGCGTGTGCGGTTGTTAATCATCTGGAATGTGGACTTTCAGGGCTTCGGTGCTGATCCTGTAGGCGGTTATGCGATTATCCGTCCGGGTGGTGGTTGTCCTGCGTGTGTAGCACTCGGCAACTAAATTTCTAAACGACATTTCAAGATGTGCGGTGGCGACCTTCGGGGCGTTTTCGTGCATCTTTTGCTTTAGTGGACAGTTGTCAGTAGACGTTACGCACAGGCGCGAAATACAAACAACGTGTGTTGATGCGCCAATGGCTCAAACCCATTGGCTACATAGATGTAAAACCTTGCTGAAGCAGGCTGATTTGAGCGAAAGTAAGTGAAAATAGCCCACTTCAGTGGGGTTTTAGAAATATTCTAGCGATGAGGTTTAAGCTCATCGCGGAAAAATCATCAAAAGATTGTTCATGCGTAAGGTTAGTTATCAGTGAATGGTCATGATGGCGTGATAAACGTGACGCGAAATAATTTTCTATGGGAAGTTATGCGCTGGCGGTTTATACTGTTGGACAAAATTGGATCGTACATCCATACCCACATGCTAGTCCTTTGCGGGGCAATGTGTGATAAGTCAGTTATTTGATGAGGACACTCTATGTCTGAACCACCCATTCAAGAAGAAGATACTCAATCCGGTAAGCCAGTAAACGCTCCGGTTGGTGAAGAAAATAAAATCGAACAAGAAGTGTTTGGCGCACAGGTCGCCCCTGCCGCACAACAGCCCTATTACAGCTATCCGGGGCGTGTTCAACCGCCGCAGAAACGCGGTGGTGGGGCTGGATGCTGGCTGGTGGGGCTGATTACGTTGATGCTGGTTATCGGGCTGGTGGTGGTTGGTTTGTTCCTGCCACCATTTAACCTCGGTGAGCGCATCCTCGGCTCGGATTTTGCGATGCTGGATGCGACCAATAACGCGACACAGACCGACGACACCACGCTCAAAGTGATCGTCAGCCCGGATGATGCTGGCAGTGAATTCGGCGTGAGTCTGGATTCGGTTGATCTGAATGCCTTTATCGCCAATAGTGCGACAACCGACGTTGTATGGACGGCACAGGCTGGCGCGGCAGTTCCACCGTATCTGGCGGTGCAGAGTAATGTCTACGGTATCGAGACGACGGGGACGACTCCCGCATTGACGACATTGGATGTGGCTTTGCCTGCGAGTGCCTCACCGGATGTACTGGATATGTATGGCTGGTACACCGATGCGGGCGAATGGCGCTTTATCCCCTCACAATTGAACGCGGCGGGCAGTTTTACGGCGCGGGTGAGTGATTTGCCGGATGGTGTGGCGCTGTTTCAGGCTTCCCCGCTTGATCCGATTGTGATGACCACGCTGACGTTCGGTTATTCGATGAATACGGAAGCGCAGACGATTGTTTCTATTGTCTCACCGACAGGGATGCAACCGTCATTGCCGAACACGCCACAACGGACGCTGGTCGGTAACCCTGCGCCGGGTTTTGATATTAGCGCCGGTTATCAGGTGATGCCGGTGATTCGCAATTTCGCTGATTCACGCGCAACTGATCCGGACACGGTTTTGGGGATTATCCGTAACCGTGAACTGCGCACCGAACATGCCGGACAATTGGCGGCGTTCGCAAGTGCAGGCGGTTATGCGGGCGTGGTGATTGATTACCGTGATTTGCCCCCTGATGCGCGTGACAATTTTAGCGCGTTTATCCGTGAATTGGGCAATGCGATGCACGCGGGCGGATTGCGTTTGTCTGTGATTGTTCCGCCCGCGCAAAATGTGGATGGGCGCTGGGATACAGGGGCGTATAACTGGCGTGCCATCGGGCAATCCGCGGATTATGTGCAGATTGATTTTGGCTTAGACCCGACAGCGTTCGCGCCCGGTGAAGATCGTCTGGTAGAGGCGATGCTCCGGTGGGCGGTTGGTGAGGTAAGTCGTTATAAATTGGTGGCGAATTTATCGGCGCTGTCTGCACGGCAGGTCGGCAATGAATTTACCCCGATTGGCTATGATGATGCGCTGTCTGCGATTGGTAATGTGCAGATTGATGTGCAGGAAAGCGACGCAGGCACGGTTGAGCAGGGGAGCGAACTTCGGATTTCGCTGGACGGTTTTGATGCGATCCCCGGCGTGGATACGAGCGTACAATCGCCGTTTATCGAATATTTGAACGAAAGTGGCACGACGGCTTCCCGTATGTGGTTGACGACGGGCGAATCGTTGCGTTTCCGGTTGGATCGTCTGTCTCCGTTTGGTATTGCAGGGGTGGGCTTCGCTGATTTGCTGGACGAAGGCGTAGCGGATGGGGTGGAAGAGTCCATCCTCGCCTATAAGATTCAAGCCCCCGGTCAACCGATGCAGACCGAATTACAACTTAATTGGCGCATCGAAGGCGCGAATGGACTCATCACGGAATTTACGACAGATTTCACCGATGAACTGGTCGTTACGTTGAACGCCCCTGATGGCAATTATGCGGTGAATGTTGAAGTTGTTGGCGGTGAAGCGTCAAGCTCACGCGGTGGTGCGGCGGTGGCGTTATTCGCACCGACTGCGACCTCCACGCCGATCCCGACACCTACGCCGACTGCTACACCGACAGCCACGCCGACTCTTGAACCGATTGTGCCGACGATTGCGGCAACCGCTGGTAATCCGGTGCCACCTGTTAACAGCGGACCGGTTGTTGCGCCGGGATCGGGCAGTATTGTCGGTGGCTTTGAATATGGCGGGCATGTGACAAGTGCCGGAAGCGCACGCGCGGCAACCGCGATGCGTAGCGCCGGTATGACGTGGATGAAAGTTCAGCTTCCGTATCGGCTTGGTAATGGTACTGGCGGTGCGGCACAGGCAATCAATGATGCGCGTTCACAGGGATTCCGCATCCTGTTAGGGATTGTGGGTTCACCTTCAGAATTGGCGGCGGGCGGTGGTGATTATATCCGTCAATATGCCAACTTTGTCGGTCAGGTTGCCGCGTTGGGACCGGACGCGATTGAAGTTTGGAATGAGCCGAACATTGATCGTGAGTGGCCCACCGGACAAATCACCGGCGCTAATTATACGGCGCTCCTGCGTGAATCGTATAACGCCATTAAGTCAAGCAATGGGAGTGTGATCGTGATTTCTGCGGCACTCGCCCCGACGGGCGCAGAAGCCGCGTTCCCCGGTCGGGTGGTCAATGATGATAATTTCTTACGACAGATGGTTGATGCGGGTGCATTGAGCTTTATGGACTGTGTGGGCTTACATTACAACGAGGGCACCGTCCCGCCGACACAATCTTCCGGTGACTTCCGCGATAACTTCTACTCGCGCTATTTGCCGAGTATGTTGAGCGTGTATAACGGCATCACAGGCAGTCAACGCCCCATTTGCATCACTGAACTTGGTTATTTATCGCCGGAAGGCTATCCCGCGCTTAGCCCCAATTGGAGTTGGGGTCAAAACACGAGTGTTTCGGAGCAAGCGGCATGGTTGGCGGGGGCGGCGGCATATGCGTCTCAGCAGGGTGTGCGCTTGATGATCGTCTGGAATGTGGATTTCCAGAATTACAATGACAATGATCCGATGGCAGGTTTTGCCATTATCAGACCGGACGGCAGTTGCCCTGCATGTAATGCAATGGCAGGTGCGCGTTAACGGTCTTAACAAACAATTTGAGAGAATGATCTAAGGATGATATTAACCGTGAATAAACAGGTACGTGGATTTGTCGTAATCTGGACGCTTATAACGTTCATCATAGGAACGGCGACATTTTTCGGCATCTACCTCACATATAATGCTGATGAGAATGGGATTTTCGGGCAGAATACGGTAGCGATTCCGATTCCGGCGACGGATATTCCTGAGCAGGTGGCGATGGTCGTGACCAATACGCCCGCACCGTTGCCGACAACCGCACCGACCCTTACGCCTGAACCGCAAGAGGTTGCGGATGTGAGCGGCGCGGAAAACCAAGCTGAGCAACAGGCGGATGCAGGCAGTCAAGATAGCGCCGACATTGAACAAGAGGCGATGGAACAGCAAGCGGCAGAAGAAGCCGTGCAAACCGAGCCGGAAATCCAACCCACTGCCTTGCCTGTGAGCGATACGAGCTTTCAATTGGCGGTGCAGGTGCAGGCAGTAATTGACGGAAACCCGGATGTGCAACGTGCATGGATGAACGATGTGGGGAATCTGGGATTAAACTGGTACAAACAGCAAATTCGCTGGGACGAGATCGAAACCGCGCCGGGTGAATTTGACTGGGGACGCACGGATGTCTCTATGCGAATTCAGGCGGAATATGGTTTCCGGGTGTTGGCGACAGTTGTGACCACACCGGAATGGGCGCGTGAAGCGGGTGCGGATCTGGCGGAAGTTGGTCCTCCGGCGGATAATCAGGATTATGTGAATTTCCTGCGGGCGCTCTTAGAACGTTATCCGGGGCAAATTCACGCGATTGAAGTCTGGAATGAGCAAAATATTGACCGTGAATGGGCATCCCCTGATGGATTGAGCGCGGCGGGTTATGTTGATCTGCTCCGTGAAAGTTTTATCGCCATCAAGGATATGGATCCCGGCATCATCGTGATTAGCGGGGCGCTCTCGCCGACAGGTGGTTTTGTTGACCCGCAGGGCGTTGTCCGTGCGATTGACGATTTTGATTTCATGGATCAATTGATTGATGCCGGGATGCTGAATTATGCCGATTGCATTGGCGCACATCACAATGGCTATAACATCAGCCCCAGTGTGACATGGGATAACGTAGAAAATGATCCGAATGCGACCTTCCGTGGTCCGTTCGATAATCCACATCACAGCTGGAGCTTCCGCAGTACATTGCAGACGTATGCCAACAAAATTCAGCTTGCAGGTGGCGATCAAAAATTATGTGTGACGGAGTTTGGCTGGCCCGTGACCGAAGATTTGGGCGGCACACCGGAAGGCTTCGGCTTTGCGGACGATAACACGCTCGATGAACAGGCAGAATGGATTATCGAAGCGATTGATAACATGATCGAATGGGATATTGTGTGGATCGCCTCGGTCTGGAATTTGAATTACGGGGCGCAAGCAGGCTGGGATCCAAGTAGTGATAACACACCGTATTCGCTGATTGGACCCGACTTTGCACGTCGTCCGGCGTTTGATGCCATCGTGGAATGGACACGCGCTCGACAGGAAGATGCTGGCTCTTAAGAAAGAAATGCCTTAAGTGATAGATACGGTGTAATCCAACAAGGTCAGGGCGTGAGTCCTGACCTTTGTTTGCCCTCACCCTAAATCCCTCTCCCACAAGGGGCGAGGGACTTAAAAACTGTTTTGGGATGTTTCTCGCCCCTTCGCCTGAAGGGGACGGGGGATGGGTTAGGGCGAAAGTACGAGAGACAAATTTATGCTTCGTAGTTACGTTTTGTGGATAATTTAGGAACGGGCGCATGTCTACGACGCTGACATTAACCATTAGCCTTTTTTTTCATCTGTCGGCAACGGTAGTGTGGATTGGCGGTCTGGTGATTACAACCTTGCTGATCTGGCCCGAAGTACGCCGTATTCTGGCGGATCAACCGGCGCTCTATCGGCTGTTGAATCGTCTGCGGGCGCGCTTTACCCCGTTGAGCAATCTGAGTCTGGCGGTGTTGATTGTCACGGGGTTGTTTCAGATGTCGCTGGATAGCAACTATAACGGTGTGCTGGAATTCGACAACACATGGAGCAAGGTCATGTTGGCGAAGCATATTGTCATCATCATCATGGCGACGACAGGCTTGTTTCTGCAATATGTGATTGTGCCTGCGTTGGAGCGCACAAGCCTGTTGGTAGAGCGCGGGAAAGGCGATGTGGCGGAGTGGGAAACCCTGCGACGGCGCGAGGTACGGCTGACGTGGATCAGCGTGATTCTGGGGATCAGCGTGCTGGCGTTAAGCGCGTGGGCAGGATCGCTTTAGGAATAGGGCAATCGCATGGAACCCTAAAACAAAGTCATTACGTGGTTTGAAGGTTCGTAGGGGCGCAACATGTTGCGCCCCTACAAAAAAGCAACGCCCTTTTAAACCTTAAAAAACTTTATAACGTATTCAATTATTTTGATGCAATTAGACATGGCAAACCTTGCCCCTTCAATGAGGCTCTGTTATGCTCATGAACTGGATTTTTCCGAAGCGACTCATGCAGTTTACTGAATTAGAAAACGCTTTTTGATTATCGTGGCTTTGTTAATTAAGAAAGGTGGCGGTGCGCTTTGTCTCGCCGATTGAGCTTTCTCTTCGCTGTAACGTTGTTGTTGATCGCCGCGGCATTGCGATTGTGGGACTTAACCACCCTCCCGCCGGGTTTTAGCAACGAAGAAATCATCAACATTCGCATCACAGAGGCCGTTCGTGGTGGGCAGATCAACGTATTTTATGATCTTGGCGGCGAGGGACGCGAAGGGTTATATCATATTACGCTAGCGACCATCACAACGCTCATCGGGCATGGGAGCATCGGTTATCGTCTGGTGTCGGTTGGCGCAGGCATGATTACACTGGCACTGATTTATGCGGTGGGGTTGCGGTTGTTCGGACGGTTGGCGGCGTTGAGTTCACTGGCGCTGATGTCGTTTGGCATGTTCCCGACATTGCTGGCGAGGCAAATCAGACCGGAAACGTTTTTGCCGATGTTGACGTGTGGCATCATTTTGATGTTGATTAGCGCGTTACCGGCGTATCGACGGCGACGGGTGCGCGGGGCAAATACCACCATTTTCGCCTCACTGGGCGTTTTCCTCGGATTAGGCTTATATGTGCATCCGGCGGGATTGCTGGTGTTGATTGCGGCGGGTGCGTTCATTTTCTATATCGTCCGTTTTTCCAACACAGTGGTTTCTGGCAGGCGCACGCGCTATATCCGTTTTGCGCTTCTGCTCACGCTGATTATCGCCATCCCATACCTGACCTCTTCTTTACGACAACCTGAGTTAAACGGGTTCTCGCGGTTATTCGACGGGGAGACGTTCACCTTGCGTAATGTAGGCGATAGTCTCGCCGCCATTATCATTCTGGGTGATTCGCATCCGGGCAATAATATTCCTGATCGCCCCTTATTAGACCCTGTTAGCGTCGGCTTGATGTTGATTGCATTGGGCTATTCGCTCCGGCGCTGGCGACGACCCCGTTATATGATTTTGCCCTTGTATTTGCTGATTCTGTTGCCGGTGGCGATTTTTTCGTCGTCGGGGGCAGATTTTGGCGCGTATGCGGTGGTTATTCCGGTGATTTATCTGCTGGCAGGGTTCGGCGCGAGTCTGGTTATTTACATTGTGCCGGTGCGCTATCTGGCGGTGGGTGTCGGCTGTTTGATGGTTTTGCTGGGCGTGAATGTCGTGTGGACATTTAACGATCTGTATGGGCGTTGGGGCGAGCTTCCTGCTGTTCAGACGTTGTATAATGCCCGAGTCGGACAATTGGCGCGTTATGTCGATACCCATGACACGATGCCGATGGTGATTTGCGGGTGGAGTCCATCTCAATCACCGAGCGCGGCACGGCTTTCTGATGCACAACTCATTGATTTGATGCTGAACCGTCAGGAATTAGATAATATCCGCTATACCGAGTGCACTTCTGGTTTGATCTTCCCGCAAGGGGGTGAAAATTTTGAGGTATTGATCCCTAATTCAGAAATGCTGGCAGATGCCCATCCGCAGATTACGCAATGGTTGGCGCAAGGCACATTTGTTGATTTACCGGATATGCCCGAAGGTAGTGTGCTACAGATGAATGTTGCCGAAGACTTAGCGGATGCGCTTGGCGCGTTTACGGTCACAACTCCGGTAAGTTATGCGCCGGAAACGGGCGATACTTCCAACTTTGGACCGCCCGTGAGCTTTGGTGGTAATGTGACCTTTTTGGGTTATGCGACGGATGATGCGGGCGCATATGCACCGGGGAGCACCCTGACGCTGGTTACCTATTGGCGCGTGGATGGGGTCGTTCCGCCGGACTTACGCTTCTTTACGCATGTGCTGGCTGATCCGGGTGCGAGTCCGGTGGCGAATACGGACACTTTGAGCACGCAGGCGCGTTTGTTGCAGAATCGGGATGTCGTCGTTCAGGTGACGTATGTTCCGTTGCCGTCGACACTTCCACTCGGCGAATATCGTTTGTCAATCGGCGCTTATCAGGATACGAGTCGCATCCGCTTAGATGTCTTGCGTGAGGGTGCGCCGTTCGGGAATCGATTGTTGCTCTTCCCGATTGTCGTGGCGGAGCGCTGAGGCAGTTGTTAGTAGACAGTTCACAGTTTTCAGTAGACAGTTTCAACTGATGTTACGCAGTGTAGGTTGTTTGGTCAACTTTCCGCGATGAGCTTAAACCTCATCGCTAGACCATTTCAAAAACCCCACTTAAGTGGGCTGTTTTCACAAATGTTCGGGAAGAATAGCCTGCTTTAGCAGGGTTTTTAACAAATTTAGCCAATGGGTTTTAGCCATTGGCGATCACAGGTTATAAAATGCCTTGTTCAACCGTTTGCGTAAGGTCAGTCATCACTTATCAGTTGTTGAAAATTGCGTGTAGGAGTCAAACCCTACCGATTGTTCATCAGAAACCTACGAGTTAATTCATGTTTGAAATTGTATTTCTAGGCACGTCTGCCTCTGCGCCGAGCATCTATCGCGGGTTGCCATCACAGGCGATTCTTGCGGGGGAGCATCGCTTCCTGATTGATTGTGGCGAAGGCACACAACGTCAGATTCTTAAGAGCGGGATCGGCTTTAAGAAGCTCAACCGTATTTTATTGACTCATGCTCATCTCGACCATATTCTGGGGCTAGGCGGTCTGGTCTCGACGTTTGTGCGCTGGGAAGACATCGAAGAGTTAGAGATTTACGGTGGCACGGCGGCGCTGAACCGTGTGCAGACCTTACTCTTTGATGTGGTGCTGGCGAATCAGCGCACCCCGATTCCGATTCACCTGATTGATCTTAAAGCGGGCGAAATCCTATCTGCGCGTGAATTTAATGTGAGCACGTTTCCAGTGCAACATCGCGGACCGGGGAATTTTGGGTTTGTGTTTCAGGAACACACGCATCATCCATTTAATGTGGAAAAGGCGATTGCATTGGGTGTGCCTGCCGGACCGGAGCGAGGTCGACTGGTGAAGGGTGAGGCGATCACACTGGTTGATGGGCGTACAGTCACACCGGAAATGGTGCTCGGGGAGGCGATCCCCGGCACGAAGCTGGTGCATATTGGTGACATCGGGCGTTTGGACGAGAGTATCGCCGAGCAGGTCAAAGATGCACATGCGCTGGTGATGGAATCGACGTTTCTGGAAGTGGAAGCCGATGTCGCCGCCGCACACGGGCACATTACAGCGAAGCAGGCGGCAGAATTTGCGCGGGATAATGGCGTAAAAACGCTTATTCTGACGCACATCAGCCGTCGCTATGGTGAGCGCGAAGTGATTGCCGAAGCGCGTGATATTTTCCCGAATACGTATGTCGCCCGTGACCTTGACCATTACATCATCCATCGTGATCGTCCGGTGGAAAAAGTGGAAAAGTCGTGACACTCTTACAGGAAAAGGGTAATTTGAGATGATGCCAGATGATAATAAACGACAACAATTTGAAGATTTGATTGCAGATATATTTGCAAAAGATGACGACGCGCTTAAACAGGCGTATGATTCCACAAAAGTGAACGATATGCCCGCGATCAGCGTGAATCCCCAGGACGGCGCGTTGCTCAACTGGCTGTTGCGGAGCATCAACGCGAAAACGGCGGTAGAGATCGGCACATTAGCGGGCTATAGCGGCATCTGGATTGCGCGGGGTTTAGCGCAAGGTGGCAAGCTGTATACTGTGGAAGTCAGCAGTAAGCATAAGCAAGTCGCACAGGCGAATTTTGATACGGCGGGTGTGGCGGATAAAGTGGAGATTGTGCAGGGGCAGGGGCGTGATGTTTTGCCGAAGATCGCCGCGAAAGCACCGTTTGATTTTGTGTTTATTGACGCAAATAAAGACGAATATCCCTTTTATCTGGAATGGGCGACGGAAAATGTGCGTTCCGGTGGCATCATCGCGGCGCATAATGCCTATCGCAACGGGAATGTGCTTGATCCAAAAGAAGACGCAGACCGCATCATGCGCGATTTTATCCAGACGATTGCCGATGATCCACGCTTACTTGGGATGATCGTCCCGCTTGGCGACGGCATGGCGATTGCCTTGAAGCAGTAAAGACGCTCAGTTCGGCATATGCAAACGATCTGAATATATTGCATTTTGTGGTCAAACTGCGTCAATATTGAAGCTCGTGGCTTTTAGCTTTTAGCAAAAACCCTGAAGTTGGTGATTAACGGCATCTGTGATGATCCGCCTTTATCAGAATTTAGGAAAGATATTTCAAAGTGGCGTAAAATTTTGTGCGACGATTTATCCTTGCGACAGCGATATGTCTTACTGTATTGAGTAGCGTCTCCATTTTGCTGGCGCGCTGGACAGGTCGCCATTTTGATTTGAGTCCACCCATGCTGATTTATCCGCGAGTGGGGGTCGGCATTGTCGTGTACGAGCAACGGCTTGAGTCGTCGCATGTAATTTTCCCCATACCCTTCGCGCTGGACATTGATTTCTACTGGTCGCCAGATCGTCGCAGTGTGTTGCAGGTTGAACTGGATACACAATCCCCCACAGAAGAAAACGCCTATATTTTCACGTTGTATCCTGATTGGTATGCTGACCCCATCACAATTACGGGACGGTTTAACGGCTATAGCACACCGCGCTGGTCACCCGATGGACAAACGGTCATTATGCCTGCCTGTCCACAATTGGGTACAGGGTGCGGTTTCTTCGATTTTTACCGCATTGCGCGTGACAATCCCCAACTAGAAGAAATCCCTTATCCTGAGCTTGCCAGCATACCGGATGATTGGCAATGGTACGACAACCATACACTGATTATTGTCGATGAGCGCGAGGTTGTGTTGCTGGATTTGAACACGGGCGAAAGTGAAACGCTCGTGAGCAACCTCCCGATACAATTACGTGGCATTCACTGGACGGACGATTTTTCTCGTATGAGTTACTTTGTGAATGACGGGAATAATTTCTGTTTGCGGGTGTTGATCTTTGCTGAGGGCGATTCAAACGAAGTTGTCTGCGGTGGCTTGAATCGGAATCATCCTGTCGGTTGGTTGGATGACGGAGAGACGCTTTATTATGTGCGGGGCGATGACGACGAAATCCGGCTGTATGATAGTGTCGCCCGTGTCGATCAAAGCGCGACTGATCCGCCGACTTTTCTTGATTGGGCATTTGATCTGCTGTATCCGCTCCCACAAACACCGTATTTAGTCCACCACGCCACATTTAACCGTCAGGTGATTGAACTGATTAACACCGAAACGCGCCAGATTGAACAGGTTGCGTTTGATGTGCGCGGATACAGTGATGCTGATTTTGTGCCGTCGCCTGATGGTTCGTTGATCGCACTTCGCTTGCGAGAACGCGGTTTGCTGGGGTTGATTCGGTTGGACGAGGTGGAAGCGCACTGGATTGAATCGGTCGTATGCTGTGTGATGGTGTGGGATTAGTAGCGGATGGCTAACAGTTTACCTGAACTTAAATGGATTTAGAATTATGTTGTGTAAAGGCTTGTAGACTTTCATCCTGTTGCATCAGAAATTCGAGCGCGTTTTCCTCAGTTTTGAAGGTATGGAGCTTTAACCCGCCCATGCGTGCCACCATCCCGGAGACAAATTCGCCTAACGAACTGACCTTGCCATACATAATAAGGTGACCGAAGTGTTCATAACGCATGACGGTGAGTAACGCACGGATTTCTTTCAAGTTAATGGGAAATCTACCAATGCGTGATTGGTCAATCAGCATATGCACAAGGGGTTCGCAGACATTGAGCTTATCTTGTAGCTGTTGATTCATAATATGGATGTTGTTTATGGTGATGTCGCCGTCTAGTTGTATAAAGATGACCCGTTTTGGAATGTACCAATCGACGTGGATGGGCATAAAAGAATCCGATAGTTTAAAATTAAGTTGGCAAGTTTTCCTCATTATAATGTATTTCGTAATTAATTACACATAAGACTTATGACCTATGTAGATTTTTACGGAAGCCTGTTGTTAAATAAGCGTATACCTAAAGATAAAAGCGATGACGGACTCAATTAGAAAAGAGATTTTTGTGGAAGATACCTTTGCATTTATCATCCATCCGATTCAAATAAAGAAAGATGTGTCCCGTAAATTCCCCTTGCTCGGTAAAATTTTATCAGAAGGGCAGATCAACTATTTCTCGCGGTATTTTCCGCCGGTGTATCTGTCAGAAATCACGGGGATTCGCTCTGAAGAAACTGGACGTGAGCTTAAAGGCTGGTTTATCGCCTGTCCACTTACACCGCCTACGATGATGTCTTTGCCGGAAGAAACGGTCTATCGTAAGATCGTCGCGTGCGGGCATAAAGCGGAAGAACTGGGTGCGCGGATGCTCGGTTTGGGCGCGTTTACCTCGGTGGTGGGCGATGGTGGAATCACGATTGCCCAACGGCTGGAGATGCCTGTCACTACCGGCGATAGTTATACGGTAGTCATCGCGGTGGATGCTATTCGTGAAGCGGCGCGGGTGATGGGCAAAGACCTGCGCGAGTCTAAAGTGGCGGTGGTCGGTGCGACGGGCGCGATTGGCAAGACCTGTGCGGAAATTCTCGCCGGAGATTGTGCAGAACTCACCCTCATCGGGCGGCGGATTGACGCGCTGGAAACGATGCGCGAACGCTGTGAAGGCAAAGGCGCAGATGTTGCGGTGAGTACACAAATAGAGTCGATTTACGATGCGGATTTTGTGCTGACAGTGACGAGTGCCGTTCATGCGATCATCGAACCACGCCACATAAAGCCGGGGGCGGTGGTGTGTGATGTCGCCCGTCCGCGTGATGTTTCCCGTCAGGTGGCGGCGCAACGCGATGATGTACTGGTCATCGAAGGGGGGATGGTGGAAGTCCCCGGTCTGGTGGATTTCGGCTTCGATTTCGGCTTCCCGCCCGGAAAAAGTTATGCGTGCATGGCGGAAACGATGGCGCTGGCTCTGGAAGGGCGTTATGAGGATTACACCGTCGGCAAGGATGTGACGGTTGAGCAGGCGCTTGAGATTGGCGAGATTGCGACGCGACACGGCTTCCGGTTGAGTGGCTTTCGGAGCTTTGAGAAACCGGTGAGTCAGGAGACAATTGATGGTGTGAAGGAACGCGCGTTAGTGAACATTCAAAGCTGGACACCCGCAAAGTACGACGCATGAGCCACGTTTTACCGGATGTGTTGCGTGATGGGCTGAAGGTCGTGTTTTGTGGCACGGCGGCGGGGGATGTCTCCGCGCAGGTCGGCGCGTATTATGCCGGACCGGGTAATCGCTTCTGGGAAACGCTGTTTGCCATCGGCTTGACTCCTGTTCGCCTCGAAGCGGTTCAATTCCGTGAGGTGGTGCGCTATGACATCGGCTTGACCGACCTCGCTAAAACAACCTCCGGCGCAGATAAAATCCTCAAGTCGGCTGATTTTTCCGCGGATGATCTACGTGAAAAAATGCTGAACTATCAACCGCGCTGGCTGGCATTTACCAGTAAACGGGCGGCGAAAGAATATTTTGGCGTGAAAACGGTTAATTATGGTGAACAATCGCAAAAAATTGGCGAGACGCGGGTGTTCGTGCTGACTTCACCTTCTGGCGCGGCGCGTGGTTATTGGGATGTGAGCGTGTGGCAGGCATTGGCGGAGCAGGTGAAGCGATCCGTATCTTAAGTAGATGTGAATTGCGTAAAATTGCCCATAAAGCCACGTTCGTCCTTCTCGCTTATAGTTAGCAAATCAAAACCTTAAGAAGCGCGAGATGCAGGTTTCACGTATTTGTTGTATAGTTATGGTTAGGTACAAATTACGTTGATTTGTGACGAAATTTGTCATTCTATTGGTCCCACAAAGCATACAGTTATAGGGGCGGGCATGAGCAAAGGTCGTATTCTAGTCGTTGAAGATGATTTTGATATCTCCAACATGCTCCGCATTTATTTTAGCGGGCAAGGATATGAGGTACAGGTAGCACCGCGTGGTGGTGATGCGCTCACGATGACGCGCAAGCAACTTCCGAACTTAATTATGCTAGACATCATGTTGCCAGATATGAATGGTTATGATGTTTGCCGTGAATTAAGGACGACCACCCGCACAAGCCATATACCGATTATCTTCCTAACGCAAAAAGATGAACGGAGTGATCGCATCGCCGGTTTGGAACTGGGCGCGGATGATTATGTGACGAAGCCGTTCGACATTGAGGAACTCAAGTTGCGGGTTCAGAACGCGATCACTGCCGCTAATCGCCAAACACAGATCGACCCGAAATCGAACCTACCCACCGGACGCTTAATCGAAGACCATTTGCGGAATTTGATGCGAAGCGAACGCGAGTGGACGTATATCGACATGAAGATTAACAACTTTGACCTGTTTAACGAGGTCTATGGGTTTGTCGCCGGTGATGAAGTGATCCGGTTTGTTGCGTTGTTGATTGGCGAATTGGTAGATGAAGTTGGCTCAGGGGATGATTACGTCGGGCATCCGGGGCGTGATAATTTTATTGTGATTACCCACTCGGATGAGGCAAATCGTCTAAAAGAGCGCCTTGTTGAACGGTTTAATGAAGAAGTGAAACAGCATTATTCATTTATTGACCGTGAGCGGGGTTACATCCTTGTACCGGGGGATACGGGTGAGAAAAAAGTGGACTTGATGACGGTTTCTGTCGGGTCTGTTTCCACCGCGACCCATCGTTTCTCCGATATTCGTGAAATTACTGAATTGGCGGCGGATGATCGTCGTCGCGGGACTGCCGCACGCGATGATAGCGCCGGATCACCTATCCAAACATCCTGGTAGCGCGATGCGAACGCGACGTTACTCATGTTGATGATTCGCAGTTGGACGGCATGGATGATCGATTTTTCCCCTGATACACATGGTTACAGGATTTTTGAGTGAACATTCCGGGCGTAATCCAGCACACCCGCCCTGAATATGAATAAGATCAATAAGAACAGGTGTGCGCTATCGTCCGTCATGGGAATTGTGGCTGATTAGCAGTCAACAATCCGTAAACCGATGGCTTTGACCGAGAGGTTATATGGAACTTTGGGGTAGTGTTTTTCTCGGTGGTGTCGTCATCACGGCGTGGATTTATTTCTGGTCACGGCAACGTAAAACGTTGGATCGTTCACCGGAGATGGATCGCGTTTTAAATGAGGTGCCATCGGCAACTGAAAATGATGCGGTGATCGTCTCCCGTGAGCACGGGCAGTTGGTCTACGTGAATGACTCGGCACGACGCTGGCTTAATATGAACGGAGATGCGCCTCATCTGGAGCGTATCGCCCGTATGACCGCGCCGTCAAATAGTTTTCTGGAATTGTTCTCACATGAGGGACAATCTTCCTTCCAATTAGGTGAACGCTGGGTAGAAGCCTCCTCACATCGCATCCCGAACGGGACAGAGACACGCACCGTTGTCGTCATGCGTGAGCTTTCCGCCAACACAACACATCCTGATTCGCTTGATCTGAGTAAAGCCATGTCGGTGATTAATCAGGTTGGCGATACGATCAACGCCGGGATGGGTGTGGATGAAGTGCTTCAGACGATGTTGATGGTGCTGAAGCAAGCGGTGGACTTCGATGCGGGCGAAATTTGCCTGTATGACGAAGAACGCCAATTATTGATTCCCCGCGGTTGGCTGGGTGATCCGATGTATTTGCTGGCGTTGGACGAAGCGGGTGGCGTGTATAAGATCGGTGAAGGAATCGGCGGGTGGGCGGCTAAGAATTTACAGCCGGTGCTGGTCGTTGATCGTGAAGACCCCTCAGCAGTACAACCCAAATTAGAGGAAACTGATTTCGAGAGTTTCATCGCCGTACCGTTGATGCTCGGAGAGCGTTTAATGGGGACGCTTGAGGTTGCCAGTAAAACACGCGGCAACTATGCCAATGGTGATCTTGCGTTGCTTCAGGCGATCAGCAAGGCGCTGTCTGTTTCCATTTATAACACACAAATTTATGCGGATCAGGTACGCCGCATTGATGACATCGCCAGCATCCAGCAGATTACGCAAGATCGTGATCTGGATGATGGGGCTGAGGCGATCTATGAACTGCTGAATCAGCGGATTGCACAACTGCTCTCGGCAGATATGAGCGGTATTTTCCTGTATGACGAGGTGGGTTCCGGTTTATATGCCGTCCCGCCATTTGCTGGTTTACCGGATGCGCTGGTACGGACGATCACCATTCCGTTGCCAGAAAACAGCCCACAGCGGGACATCTGGGAGCGTCAACTCAATTGGGTGTCTAACGATGTGCCGGACGATCCGCTGGTGGAGGCGCTTGGTTTACAGCCCATCGTCAGCGTAGCAGGCATTAAAAATACGGCATGGTTCCCGCTTGGTGTGGGGCGTAACCGGATCGGCGTGCTGGCAGTCAGTAATAAGCGCACGCAAGGGGGCTTTGGCGCACGGGATGTGCAACATTTAACGGTGCTGGCTTCTCAGGCATCTATCATTGTAGAGAACATTCGCCTGTTCCAACGTGAACGCCGGATTGATGCTGAACTGGCTGGTTTGCAGGAAATCACCCATGCGGTGGGCGCGTTAAGACAGGAAGGCGAATTTTACTCCGATATTACCTCACGTATCGCCCGTTTGATGAACATCGAAATGTGCGGTATTTTGCTCTTTGACGAGGCGAGCAATCATCTCGTCGCTAAGCCGCCGTTTGCGGGTATCGCGGATGAACTGATTAGCGAGTATCGCATTAATCTGAGTACCAATCAGGCGACAGAAGAATTGTGGACGGACTCTGAAACGTGGACGAGCAACCGTGTACAATCCGATACGCTAGTGTATGCGATGGGGCTGGATCAACTGGCGGAAGCGGTGGGTGTGCAAAAGACCCTATTCGCGTCTATGTCTGCGGGTGGTCGGCGCATCGGTGTGGTACAGGCATCGAATAAGAAGAGTGGCGAAGATTTTACCGATAATGATTCGCGTTTGTTGCTGATTTTTGCAACGCAGGCGGCGGCGATGATCGAAAATGCGCGCCTGTTGCGGGAAGTTCAGAAGAGCGCGGAAGAAGCACAGAGTTTGCGCCGTCTGGCTGAAATGGCGGGCGCGGTGCTGACCACGCAGGAAACGTTCGTGCCGGTGCTGGACGAAATCGCGCGGTTGATGGATAGCGAAATGGTCTTCGTCAGCGTGTTGGATCGGCAAAACGGCAGTCTGGTGACATATCCGCGCTGGGTGCATGGTGTAGAACTCACCGAGCCGATTATGCAGGACATTTACGCGCCTAAGTTTGAATATAGTGTCGCGGTTTCGCATACGCCGTATCTTGGCAATGATGTGCTGAATGATCCGCGTGTGTTGCCGGGATATAAGAATATTTCCAAGAGGATGGGCATTGAAAGCTCGATTATCGTCCCGTTGATCGTCGGTGACGAAACGCTCGGCGAATTGGGCGTGGGGAATCGCATCAACGGCGTATACACCGAAGATGATATTGACGTGATGAAAGTGGTTGCGGCGCAGATCGCATCTGCATTGCAACGTTTGATTATCTACGAAGAGGCGGGTCAGAACTTGAACCGCCGTGTCGAAGAGCTTGATGCGATCAGCCGTGTGAGTAATGAATTGACGCTGACGGTTGACGTAGATCGCGTGTTGGATGTGATTCGTGATGAGGCAATTCGCGCCTCTAACGCTGATGATGGCACGGTGGTCTTGATCCGTGACCGCAATGAGTGGCGTTCGCCGAGTGTGCCAGAAATGAGCCAGCGAATCGGCGCGCTGGATGTGATGATTCACGGGTTGGCTGATATTGAGCTTGACATCATCGCCCGCAATAGTGAACCCATTCTGGTTGATGACTATGAATTTAGCGCCTATGACCCTGAGCCGACAAACGCACGGTCTGCGGTAGCCGCGCCAATCCTGTATCTCGATCAGGTGGTGGGCGTGATTCATCTCTTCCAATTTGAAGGTAAACAATTTGATGATCGCGCAGTCGCCTTTTTGATGACACTGGCAACGAAGGGTTCGCTGGCGTATGGCAACTATGTGCGCTACCGTGAGCAGATAGAGCGCAGTGAGCGTTTGCGCCGTCGTGTGGATCAACTGAACCGTATCTTCGAGCTTGGGCATATGTTCCACAGCAACGCGGATCCGATCAGTATTATGGAAGCCATCGCGTTTAGCGTGCAACAGAGTGTGGGTTTTGATGTTGTCGTGATGGCGAAGGTCGACGATGCGATGACTGAACTGCGCCGTGTGACGCAAGCCGGTATTCCGCTGGATCAATTCCGCGAGACCGAAGGCAATACCATGAGCGTGAACAATCTGAACACGCTCCTGAAAGATGATTATCGTCGTAGTGAAGACACCTACTTCTTCCCTGTTGAAGACGTTGGCAACTGGTACGTTGAAAATATCAACACCTTCGCCACGACGTTTGATGGCAACCGTACGGTAGATTAT
Organism: Aggregatilineales bacterium; assembly: GCA_040219275.1. Lineage (GTDB taxonomy): Bacteria > Chloroflexota > Anaerolineae > Aggregatilineales > Phototrophicaceae > JAVJSU01. Next base: position 322,075 of record JAVJSU010000007.1, read on the forward strand.
TCCGGTAAGAGTGGCTGGCGTGATGGTGATATGCTATTGGTGCGTTTGCGCGGCGCGACGGGCAATCTGATCGGCGTGATGAGCCTTGACCGTCCGTATGACAACCGCCGTCCCGATCAGGGCACGCTGGAAGTGTTGGAAATTTTTGCCCACCAAGCCGCCACGACGATTGAAAATATTCAATTGTTTGTGAGTAGCCGTCAGATTGCCGATCAAGAAGCGCAGTTAAACGAAGTCTCTGAGAAAATTGCGCGTTCGTTGGATTACAGTGATATTGTGCGCGCGGCGGCGGAAGGTGCGTTGAGCCTGATGCCGATTGCACATATGACGGTGGCATTGCTTGAAACACGGGGTATCAATTTCCAATTGCTGGAAATCGGCGTTTCCGGTGAAAACGAAGCAGAAATCATTGAGGAAAAGCAGTCTGATTTGATGGGGACTGCGATGCGTCAGGTATTTCTTGACCAGCAAGATTATTACTATGATTCGAAATCGCCGGAGTTGACGGAATACAGCGACCTCGAAGCGTGGTATCAGCAAGGGGAACGGGCGACACTGCTTCTGCCATTGCTTACGGGTGGTCAGTGTTTTGGTGTGGTGCGTATCGGCGTTGATGATGATGCGACTATCTCCAAAATGCTGGAGATGCAACCGATCTTAAAGCGTATGACGCAGTTGGTCGCCAGTAGTATCCAGAATGCGCGCTTATTTAATCAAGCGGTTGACCTGCAAATCCTGAACGAGTCGGTGGTTGAATCCATTCAGCAGGGGATTGTGGTGCTGGATAAATCGGGGCGCATTATCTCCGCGAATAGCTTTATGGAATCGCGCTATGATTGGATTAACTCGCAGGCGGTGGGTAAGGATTTATTTACCTATCAGCCGAAGATCGCGGATATGCTTTCCGATGATCTTCGACAGGTGTTGGATCATGGTCAACAGCAAGAGCGCATCAATCAGACCTCGATTTTGACGGATGGTTCGATTCTGGTGCGTAACTTCTATACCTATCCGTTGCGTTCCGGTGAGACGATTCAGGGTGCGGTGTTGCTGGTAGAAGATGTGACAGACCGCGCACGGCTCGAACAGGCGATGGAAGCGCGCGCGAATCAGCTTTCCGCGCTGACGGATGCCTCTACACGTATTACGTCCTCACTGGAACGTGAAGACGTAATTACGCTGGCGCTGGAAGAAATGGGCTGGTTGATTGCCCATGACACCATGACGGTATGGCGACGTAATGGGTCTTACATGGTGCTTGAAGGACAGGGCGGTCTGGATGGACAGATCGAACATGATGGCACGGTACGCATCCTGTTCAATCAATTTGAGCTTGTTCGCCAGATTGTCGATAGCCAGCGCGTGGTTGTGTTTGGTGAAGGCACCGGGTTGGATGAATCGATCCCCGGTCATGAGGGTGCACAAAGCTGGATGGGCATTCCACTGGTAAATCAGGGGCATGTCACCGGTATGTTCGTGCTAACGGATGACGAAAAGTATGTATATGACAGTTCATCAGATCAGAATATCGCGTTTGCATTTGCCAGTCAGGTAGCGATTGCGCTAGCCAACGCCGATCTGTTCGAGCAGACCTTTGACCGCACGAACGAACTTGGTACTCTGCTGGAAGCCGCGCAAGCGACCTCCTTGACGCAGGATTTGGACACGGTGTTCCGCACGATTGTGGAATTGATGTTTAGCGCGCTGGATATGGACGACTGTGCCATCATGATCTGGGATGAGGTCGATAATGCGCTGGAGGTTCAGGTGGACATGAACCGCTATGGCGATAAAGACCGCATCACACCGAAAGGCACGCGCTATGACCTCACGGAATATGTTGCGAAGATGCAGGCGCTCCGTGATCGTGACGTAATGGTCATCATGCGCGACGATCCTGATAGCCCCTATAAGCGTGAAATTGAAGAACTCACCAAACATGGTGATACTGCTCGTATGCTGGTGCCGTTGGTGGTGCGTGAGCAATCCATCGGTTTGATTCAGCTAGAGCAGAAAAGCACCGATAATGTTGTGACCCAACAAAAGGTGCGTTTGGCGAAGGCGCTAGGTGCGAATGTGGCGACGGCGGTACAAAATGCCCGCCTGACCGCAGAGATGAGCGAACAGTTTAACGAGTTGATGATTATTAACGAACTCAGCCGTTTGATTTCTAGTACGCTCAGTTTGAGTGATATGACCGAAATTATCGCCAAGCAAGTGCCGGATGTGACCGGTTCTGATGAGCTTTATCTGGCGCTTTACGACGAAGCAACGCAGGAAATTAATTTCCCGTTGGCAGTGCGCTCCGGTGAGCGATATACCATCCCGCCGCGCAAGTTAAACACGGATGAAGTGTCGTTTATCATCAAACATAAGCGCCCGTTGAACCTCGGTGCGGATTACTTTAGCCCGGACGAACTCCGTAAGAGCCTCGGCATTACCAACGGTGAAGGCGATGCCAAGAGTTATCTCGGTATGCCGATTACGTCCGGTATGCAGGTGCTCGGTGTGCTGGCATTGCGTGACTCTGTGCGTACCCGTGCGTTTGCCATGAACGATCACCGCATCCTTGAAACGGTAAGTTCACAGCTGGGCGCGGCGATCCAGAATGCGCGTTTGTTCGAGCAGATCAATAACTTTAATGCTGATCTAGAATCGCAGGTTGCCATCCGTACTGAAGAGCTAGAAGCCAGTTCGGGCGAGCTTGAACGCGAACGTGACCGTATTGACACACTGTATCAGATTACATCGGAATTGGCGCGATCACTGGACATGGACAGACTTCTGCAAAAGGGTCTGGGCATGGTGGCGAAAGCGATTTCTGCGGAAGATGGTATCGTCACCTTACCTGACCCGATTACCGACCAACTCTATAGCCGTGCAATGATGGCACCTGACAAGCTGATTGTCGATCATGAAGATGGGCACGCCTATCATCCGGGCGAACGGCTGGCACAATGGCTGATTGATGAAGGCGAACATGACATCCTGATTGAAGATTTACACAAATTTGAATATTGGGATGTAGACATTGAAGGCGCTTCTGAGTGGCGGAGTGCCATCGCGGTTGCGCTAGAAGCGAATGATGATCCGCAGGGCGTGATGGTGCTGTTGCATCGAGAAGTCGGCGCATTTGATGAACCTCAACTACGTATGGTGGTCGCGGCGGGTAATCAAATTGCCTCGGCGATTAACAACTCTGATTTGTATCAGATCATCCGTGACAACGCCGAACGCCTGACCGATTTGCTCCGTCAGGAACAGGAAGAAGCCGAAAAGAATGCGGCGATCCTTGAAGGCATCGCGGATGGTGTTATTCTGGCGGATGATAATGGTTTAATTTTGCGCTTTAATCAGGCGGCGGAACGTATTCTGAATATCACACGCGATCAGGCATTGGGGCAACCGTTGTCTAATCTGACGGGTATTTATGGCGGTACGGCGGCAGGCTGGGCGCAAGCGATGGAACGCAACGATGTATCCGTCCTGCGTGAGTCAATCGGCGAATATATTGACGAGCGCGTTAAGCTGGGCGATAGAACGGTGAGTATCCATCTGTCTCCGGTATATACGGGTGAGCGTTTCCTCGGTACGGTGTCTGTGTTCCGTGATGTTACCCGTGAGGTAGAGGCGGAACTGAGTAAGAGCCAATTCATCTCCGGCGTGTCGCATGAATTCCGCACACCGTTGACCCCCATTAAGGGTTATACCGATCTGCTTTTGATGGGCGCGACGGGCGAGATTAACGATAAACAGCGCATGATCTTAAAGACGATTAAGGATAACGTGGATCGTCTGGCGGTGCTGGTGGAAGATGTGCTGAAGATTTCACAGATTGACTCGGGTAAGGAACAACTGAAACTGCAAGAGGTTAATCTGGCAGAATTGGTGGATACGGTGGTCGATAATCTGAAGGATCGTTCGCACCATCAAAACAAGACACTTAAGTTGAGCGTTGATGTTGATCCACATGCCTCAATTATTGAGGGCGATATGGAGAAGATGACGCGTATCCTTTCGAACTTGATTGATAATGCCTTTAACTACAATAAACCTGATGGTAGTATAGATGTTCGTGTTAAGGTAGATGAACACAACCGCCGAAACATCCAAATTGCCGTCGCTGATACGGGTGTTGGCATCCCCAAAGACTTTTATGAGCGTGTCTGGAAGCGTTTTGAGCGCCACGACGAAACCGCCGTTGAGCTTGACGTAGCGGGCACAGGTCTGGGTATGCCGATTGTGAAGGAATTGGTCGAGATGCACGGTGGCGATGTCTGGTTCGAATCCTCGTTGGGGGTTGGTACTACCTTCTATGTGTCCCTGCCGATTAAGCAACCTGACTATCGTATACCCACCACAGCTGTTGGTAACTAGGGAGTAAACAGAATCACTATGGCGAATATCCTCGTTGCGGAAGATGAGCGCGACATCCGTGAGTTGATTAACTTCACGTTGTCATTTGCGGGGCATTCAATAACACAGGCGGCAAACGGTGTAGAAGCTCTGGAGATCGCGCAGAAAGAATTGCCCGATCTGATTATGATGGATGTCCGTATGCCACGTATGACGGGGTACGAAGCCTGCCGGCAGATGAAAGAAATTGACAGCATCAAAGATATACCGGTGGTGTTTCTTTCTGCGAAGGGTCAGGATGATGAAGTTCAGACCGGAATTCAGGCGGGTGCGATTGCTTATATCTTGAAGCCTTTCGCGCCGGATGAATTGACACACCAAATTACGGAAATTTTGCAACAAATCGGTGTACAGTAAAGGTAAGGGTCTGGCATGTGCCTGATCTACACGTAATCTGTAACAGTGTCCGGTGAGTTGATTATCTGGACAGCCGCAACGGAGTTAATGATGAGCGCCTTTACGGTTAATGGTGATTTAGTACATTATGAAAAATTGGGACGGGGCAAGCCGGTTATCCTCATTCACGGGTGGATCGGTTCCTGGCGCTACTGGATTCCTTTAATGCGCCAACTCCAACTCAAATACGCGGTTTACGCCATTGATCTATTCGGCTATGGCGATTCTGGCAAGAACCCTGCACAGTATGCAATTGGTCAGCAGGTGGATATGCTTGAAACGTTCATGAAAGAAATGATGATTACCAAAGCGGCGTTCATCGGGCATGGTTTGGGCGCGATGGTTATTTCTGCTTATGCCCATCGCCAACCGGAGCAAGTCGCCCGTTTGATGCTTGTTAGCCCGCCTCTGTTTGACCCCGGCGGGTTGGCAGACCGTACACCGCCCGGTCAGCGGAAGATGCTTTCTGCGCCGGATGTGAATGTGCTGAAAGACATTCCCAATCAAGCGGAAGATGTGTTGAAGTCCCCGAAATCGGCGAATGCGGATAACGATGATGACCATTCTCGTGCAACCATCCCGCGCCGTCCGGCAGGGTTGGATTTTGCGATTGGTCGCGCGGGATCGCCCGATCAGACGCTACCGAGTGCGAACAATGAGACCATCGTCAACCCGTCATCAGTGATTGATCGTGAAAAATTACGAGAAGCGGCGCGTGCGATTGGCGAACAGGCGATCAACACCAATGCGGTGAGCGCCCCGATTGCACAATCGAGCGGTACGCCGGAGCAATTGCATAACCCGCTGAAAGATATTCTCGCACAGGGATCGGAAACGTTACTCCTTAAGACATTCAAGCGATCTGATGCGGATTTTGAGAAATTGCAATCGGTGATTAGCCGTATGGATGACCGCGTGATGTTTGCGAGTGCGGTCAATTTTGACTCCGGAACGATGCTGGATTCTTTGCGTCAATTAGGATCCCCCGCGGTGGTGGTACACGGTGAAGATGATCCAATTATCCCGCCCCCGGAAGACGATGTGTGGAATTATTTAACCCTCGATAATGAAGACAACCTCCTACCGATTCCTTTACCGGGCATACGGCATTTTCCAATGTTGGAGCATGAACCGTTTACCCGCATGGTGGGGCAATTTTTAGAAACCCCTGATCTGAGCAAAATCGAAGTGCGTGAGCGTTGGCGGCGACGCACCCGCTAACCATGAAACGAGCCTTGATTTTCGTCAATGGTGAATTGAATGATGGTGAGATGGTTCAGCAGACGTTATCTGTTGAACCGACTCCGTTTGTCATCGCGGCGGATGGCGGTGCGCGGATTGCCCAACGTATGGACATGCGCGTGGATTTGCTTATCGGCGATATGGACTCCCTGATGACCGACGAACTAAATGAATTCGCGGCGGCAGGTGTAGAGATTCAGCGTTTCCCCAAAGAAAAAGACGAAACTGATCTGGAATTGGCGTTGTTGGCGGCAGTTGAGCGCGGCTATGATTGGATTCGCTTACTGGGTGTAGTGGGCGGGCGGCTGGATCAATTGCTGGCGAATATGTATCTGCTGGCGTTGCCCGAACTTGAAGGGCGCGATGTGCGTATCATCGACGGCTGGCAGGAAGTTCGGCTGGTTCGTGCAGGGACATATACGCTGGAAGGGTCTGCGGGAGATACCGTGTCACTCATTCCATTTGGTGGCGCGGCGCGGGGCATCCACACCGAGAACCTCTATTATCCCCTGAATCATGAAACACTCGAATTTGGTCCGGCGCGGGGCGTTAGCAATGTGATGGAAACATCCGCCGCGAGTATTCGCTTTGAAGCGGGCTTGCTCTTGCTGGTGCATACCATCGGGCGGGCGTAAGCGATGGCTGATACGCGTACGGTCATCAAGCGCGACCATCAAGGCGGGTTCGTCTGGCAATATGAAGGCGAGGTCGTTGAGCGTGGCGCGAAATTTATCTGTATTCAGGCACGCTTCAACCGCGATATAGCCGATATTGGCGTGATGGTCTTCCGCCGTGACGACCTGATGACCGAGTGGTTTTATGCGGATCGCTGGTACAACGTCTTCAAAGTGCAGGACGCGAGCGGAGAGCGACTAAAAGGCTATTATTGCAACGTTACCCGTCCGGCGGAAATCACGGATGAGACAATCGCCGCAGATGACCTCGCGCTGGATGTGTTTGTCAGTCCAGCAGGCGAGATCATACTCCTTGATGAAGACGAATTCGCAGAATTGCCCCTAAATGATAACGAGCGCCAAGCCGCACTTGACGCAGTTGAAAAAATCAGAACGTTGGTCAAAATGAATACAGCCCCGTTTACATCTGGATAGTGCTATCACTCAGCGCAAAATTTAGCGTAACTTTGTCCTGTTAAATTTTCGGATCGTTGTTCGTCAGTTCCGGTTGCGAATTATGGTAAGATGCGTGCGATTAACTACATTGTGATGATCTTTGTGGAGGGATCATGGACATTCAACCAATTACATTAACGGGGCGGGTGATCCGGCTCGAACCGGCAAACGTCGCTCATGCCGCTGACTTAGCGAAACACGGTGAGCCAGATATTTTTAATTATTCGTTCCCGCCGCCGACCTTCGACGAAGCCGGATTTGCCGCGTTGATTGCGACGATTGAAAAGCGCACCAATATGCAATATTTCGTGATCGTCCATCAAGAAACGGGCGAAGCGATTGGCGCGACTTCGTATATGGATATTCAGCCAAATAATCGCTGGTTGGAGATCGGCTCCACATGGATTAGCAAAGCCTATCAGGGAACGGCGGTGAATCCTGAGATGAAATACATGCTCCTGCGCCATGCCTTTGAGGAACAGGACGCAATTCGCGTGCAACTCAAGACAGATAAGCGCAATCTACAGAGTCAGCGGGCGATTGAAAAGCTGGGCGCAAAGAAAGAAGGGGTTTTGCGTCAGCATGTCATTATGTGGGATGGTTATATTCGTGATACGGTCATGTATAGCATTTTGCCAGATGAGTGGCACAATGAAGTGAAACCCAATCTTGAAGCCCGTTTAGGATATGCACCTTGAGCAACCCTGACGAACCCGTGATTCACATCCAACATCAGAATCGTAAAACGCTTTCGATGCGCGTCAACCTCGCCGGAGAGGTGATCGTCGCCATTCCCAATTGGATGAAGCCGACACACCCACAGGTGAAGAAGTTTATCAAACAGGGGTTGCAAAAGCTTGATAAGCTGATGCCCGATGAGAAGCCGGAAGCGGAACATACACAGGCGAGCATCCGCCGGATGGTGACCACATGGGCAAAGCGCATGGACGTGAAACCGAAGCGCGTGCAATTCCGGCAGATGACGCGCAAATGGGGATCGTGCTCTAGTCGGGGAAGTATCACGCTCAACGAAATGCTGTGTTACTTACCGCATCGTCTGGTCGAATATGTGGTGGTGCATGAATTGGCGCATCTCACAGAACTCAATCATGATCCGGCGTTCTGGTCACTTTTGGGGCAGTATTTGCCGGATTACGCGACGCTGGAAGACGAATTGAATGGGTATCATGTGTAAAGGCAGTTTTCAGTTTACAGTACACAGTTTTCAGGAAAAATGCTAAGTAAGGAAAAACGTTGATAGAGCGCCATACCATACAGGATAAAGAACGGTCTGCTCTTTTGGCGTTCGGGGTGGATGTGTCGCGTTTTGGTGCGTTTCCGGTGGATGCGGTTAGTTTGCGCGTGGAAGATGAGTGCATCACGGGATTGTCGCTGGACAATTGTAACCTCGGCGACATTCCCGAAAATATCGCCGATTTAGCGCACCTTCGTGATTTGATTCTGGCGAAAAATCAACTTGCCAGCCTACCCGCTTCGCTGTGGGAATTAACGCAATTACGCACGCTCAATCTGGGTGAAAATCAACTGACGCGGGTTTCAGAACGTGTTGGCGATCTGACGAAATTAGAAGGTCTGTATCTGCACAGTAATCAGATCGACACCTTGCCGGAAGCTATCCGCAAACTCAAGCATGTGCAGGTGCTCGACCTCAGTGTGAATCGGATGTGTGAGTTGCCGGAAATTTTCGCGGACTTAGGCGAATTGCGTTTTTTGTATGTCAGCAATAACGGGCTGGATGCGATGCCGGAAACGGTCACTCAGGCGGGGAAGTTGATCTATCTGAACATGACGCATAATCAGATTGACCGCATACCGGAACGTATCGGCGATCTGAAACATCTGCATGAATTACGCCTGTACAATAATCAGATCATGCGCTTACCGGAGTCCATCGGTGGGCTGGAGAATCTGCGCGAATTGCACCTGATGAGTAATCAAATTGATCGGTTGCCGGAGACACTCGGCAACATGAAGCGATTGCGAAAATTATTTCTGCGGGATAATGCGCTGACCGTGTTGCCGGAGTCGATTGGTCAGCTTGAGAGCCTCACGGAACTGGATTGCCGCAATAATCGTCTGACCGTCTTGCCGGAGACTATCGGGTCGCTCAAAAACTTGACCGATCTCGATGTGCGGGCGAGCCGTTTGACCACGTTGCCTGAGTCGCTCCTAGATTTGCCGAATTTGAGTAAGCTCGATCTGCGCTGGAATGCTTTCACAGGTATACCGGATGTGGCGCGGGAACTCATGGCGCGGGGATGTAGTGTTTTCGTATGATGCGAATGGCTGTACAATTTAATCAAGGTGAGTGATGATGTGAGGCTGATATGGCAACGATAATCGTGCAGGGTGAAATTACGCAGGATGGTAAGCTCAAAGTGACTCTTCCTGAAGGATTAGTCCCTGGTACTGTCGAGGTGGAAATTCGCCAACCAGAAAATCGGACTTCCAATCTTGCCGCACTCCTAAATTCTGACATTGTGGGTATGTGGGCAGATCGTGATGATATTGGCGATACGGGCGATTTTGCTCGCCAATTGCGTCATCGTGCCTCGCGCCGTTCAAATGGTATCAGCGATTAATGGAACTTTATTATCATTATCTATTGGATACGAACATCTTTATTGATGTGCTACGTGGTTATCCACCGGCGATAGACTGGCTAAAAAGTTTAAGTGCCTCTTCCGTACTACTATCTGTGCCGGTAATAGTTAGGATGGAACTCATCCTTGGTACACGGAATAAAATTGAGCAACAAAGAATCACAAAATTGTTAGATGAATTTTCTACGGAACATATCGCGGTTGATGATTCAAAATGGGCTATGGAACAGTTTGAAGATTTGTATTTAAGCCACCAAATTGAGATTATGGATTGTCTTATTGGTGCGATAGCCTTTAGATTGAAGACACCTATTTTTACACGGAATAAAAAGCACTTCGCTCCTTTACCTGATGTGGAAGTAAGAATTCCATACTCATGAACATATGACTACTTCTAACGCATTAACAAGCAATCAAATTGTGCGGGCGGCACTGGTCGTTTTGTTAGGATTCCTCGCGAGCGGGGTGCTCGGCATTATTCGCACTGCGGTGTTTTCCGGCACATTCGGCGCGAGTGCAGAACTGGATGCCTTTTATGCCGCGCAACGTATCCCTGAGATGGTGTTTACGCTGGTGGCAGGCGGGGCGCTCGGCTCATCCTTCATTCCGGTATTTTCACGCTTTCTGACGATAGAAGATAACATCGGCGCATGGCGGTTGGCGAGCGGAGTGATGACTCTGAGCGCGACTGCGGCGGCGACTCTGGCGCTATTTCTGGTGGTCTTCGCGCCCATTCTCGTGCCTGCATTGCTCGTCCCCGGTGCGACTGCGCCTGAACAATCACTGACAACCACACTCACTCAATTGATGCTGATAACCACTGTGATTTTCAGCATCAGTGGCTTGTTGATGGGTATTCTCAACGCGCATCAGCTATTCTTACTGCCGTCACTGGCATTGAGCATGAACAGTATTGGCATGATTTTGGGTGCGTTAGTTTTCGCGCATATGCTCCCGCCGAATAACACACTGTCACTAACCAACGCCGTTAAATCGTTCGTTGCCGGACGCGATGTGTTCGTGTCTGCGCCTGTTTGGTGGGCGAATGAGATAAGCAAGGGTAATGTGTTCGGTCTGGCAATTGGCGCGATACTGGGAGCGAGTTTGCATCTGCTTATTCAATTGCCCGGTTTGCCGCGTGTAAAAGCCAGATTACGCCTGCTGTTTGATTGGCGCGTCGAGGGTGTGCGCGAAGTGCTGGTGTTGATGGGTCCGCGTGTGCTTGGTCTGGCTGTGGTGCAGATCAACTTTGCTGTGAACATCGCGTTTGCGTCTGGCATGGCGGATGGTAGCCTTGTAGCGCTGAATACAGCATGGTTTTTGATGTTCTTCACGCTGGGCATCATCGCGCAGAGTGTGGGTACGGCGGTCTTCCCGACGCTTTCGGCACTGGTGGCGGAAAATAACATGGACGGCTATCGTCAGCGGTTGGCAAGTGCCATGAGTAGTGTATTGTTTCTGGCGATTCCGGCAACGGTGGGCTTAATCGTGCTTGGTGCGCCGATAATCGCGATGTTATTCGAGCGGGGTGAATGGGACGCGGTGGATACGCAGGCGACGGCGTGGGCATTAGGCTTCTTTGCGCTGGGCATCACCGGACACGGTCTGCTGGAAGTGCTTTCCCGTGCATTTTATGCGCTGGCGGATACATGGACTCCGGTGCGGGTCGGCATAGCGGCAATGATCTCCAATATTGTGCTGAGTGTGATTTTTATCCAGTTTATCGGCACGGATGGGTCGTTGGCGCGGGGTCCGTTCGCAGGCTTGGCGCTGGCGAATAGCTTAACCACACTCATTGAAGCGGTGGTTTTGTGGTGGTTGTTGAAGCGACGCATCAACGGCGTGCATGATCGTGTTGTGCTGATGGGTGCGCTCAAGACGACGGTTGCGGCGGTTCTAATGGGCGGGATTGTGTGGCTGGTCGCGGATCAGATGGACGGGCAGAGTGTTTATCTGGTTGCGGTGGCGGGCATTGCGGCGGGCGGGGTGAGCTTTTTCGTGCTGGCAATCGCCTTACGCATAGAAGAAGCGCGGAGTATCCCACGCATGATTTTGCGACGGGGACGATGACAGGGTGAAATAGCGGATTAAGACCGGAGAATTTGCCATGCTCGACTGGATACGCATTGCGATTGATTATAATTATTGGGCGCAACGGAAATTATTGTATTGCCTCTCGACAGTTTCCGGGGCGGATTTTAAGAAGCCCGTGAATTATTCTATCGGGTCGTTACATCAGCAGATTGTGCATGTGATGTGGGCGGAGGCGTTGTGGCTTGCCCGTCTACAAGGCGAGACATTCACCCAATTTTCGCATGAGGATTACCCGACTCTGGACGACATCCGCGAAGGGTGGGCGGGGATTGAAATGCAATGGCGGGATTACATTGCCGATTTGACTGAAAGCGATGTCATGGGTGAGTTTGAGATGCGCCGCACGAACGGAGAGGCGTATGTGCATCGCGTGCGGGATGTGATTTTGCATGTGGTCAATCATGGCACGGATCACCGCGCACAAATGCTGGAATTGATTCACAGCTACGGTGGCGAGACGTTCGGGCAGGATATGATCTTCTACTTACGCCAACAACAAGCATAAACATGGCTAAACCAACGATCCAAAAAGTGTTCGCGTATGTCACGTCCGGTCAGCGATTGCTGGTGTTTGAGCATCCTGACTCGCCGGAAGCGGGCATTCAAGTGCCTGCCGGAACGCTCGAAACGGGTGAAACTATAGCTGAGGGCGTAATGCGTGAAGCCTACGAGGAAACGGGTTTATCTGACCTGATATTGGGAGTGTTTCTGGGTGAGCAAGTGTGCGATATGTCCGATTATGGCAAGCACGAAATCCATCGTCGTCACTTTTATCATGTGATCTGCGCCGGAGATGTGCCTGACCACTGGCAACATCTGGAAAAATTCCATAGTGGTGGCTCACCTAGAGAAACGCCATTCGACCTGTATTGGGTTTATTTACCGGACGGTGTGCCGGAACTCATCGCCGATCATGGGGTGATGGTCGGGGCATTGCTAACCGCGCTTAAGCTGGTCTAAACGGGACGCAAAACGTTAAAATTACGCCCCGTTATTTATCTCCAATTGACCTCGAACCGCATATTAAACTGCACTCTGTTTTACACTGTCTAAACAGCGTTGAATTTCCGTAATAAACGTGCTGATGCTAAACGGCTTGGCGATGAACCCGTCAAATCCGTATGCCATCGCGCTCCGGGCATCCACCGTCATCGTGGAGGCTGTAACGGCGATGATCGGAATCCGGGCGGTGGTGGCATCTTTGCGAATACTCTGGAATAATTTCCAACCGTCCATTTCCGGCATGAGCAAATCGGAGAGGATAAAAGTGGGTTTCTCCGTTTGGAGCTTTTTGAGTGCCTCCACGCCATTTTCCGCCGTAATCACCGTTGAGCCTAAAAATTGTAAGAGACGGGTGATGACTTCGAGGTTATCGCGTTCATCATCGACGACCATCACGCGCCATGTGGCTGAAGCGGGACGGTTGAGGCTAACGAGTTCTTGAGTGTTGCGTTTGTTATCTGCGGACATGGTGTGGTGTTCCTGTATATGTGTGTGTTATCAATGTTTTTATTAAGATGTGTATGTGTTTGTAAATTTAAACTTGATGATAGGGGCAGTGTTAAAGATTTGAAATAAGTTTTTACGATCTTCAAAAACCTTTTTGAATTCATTCATAAAAACGAAGCGATTCAAACCGTATTTTATGAAAAAAGTAAAGACCCCGCAAACAATTGCCTGTGGGGTCGGGTTGTAGATTGAAGCGAATTCAGTTGTGGTGTGCGGTAGCCTGTTGCTTATTCTACGGGCACCTGCACCTTGCGCTTGCCTGTGGTGGACGGACCGTTTCCGTTGTCGGCATCATCAGCGGGGGAATCCGCACTTTTGGCGGGTTTTGCCTTTTTGAGTTCGTCCATCGCGGCATCGACGAGCACGCGGAATCCCTTGGTGAATTCCTTGCTGGCGTTGGTGCCATGTGTACGGAATCCTTCTGGCAGGAGGGCTTCTAATGCCTTGCCGGTTTCTTCGATGGCACGGCGTTGATGGTACAGAAATTCTTCAATCGGGGTGCGCGGTTCGCTTTCCTCGTTCATTTCAGGGTTGTTGATTGGTTCAGTCATGTAGTTATCTCCTATAAGACACCTTCTAGTCACTTACTATTATATACGCAAACGCACGGGAAAAGTTTCCGTGCGTCTGAGTTTATCGTGAATATATTTGATGAGCGTAGGGTAGCCGTAGGAAAGACTAAACCTATCCCGCCGGAGCGGCTTCTGCGACTGAACCGCCGACGATCACATTATCGACGCGGACAGTCGGTGACCCGAGCGACCCCATAAACGGGAACATCCGCAGATCGTTGCCGACTTCGCTGATATTTTTCAGCAGTTCGTTGAGCGTAGTAGCGACGGTGACTCCGTTGATTGGATCGGTGAGCTTGCCGTTTTTGATCCACTTGCCGCTTGCCGCCATCGAGCAATCACCCGTTACAGGGCTGATTCCGCCGGTTTGCATCACATTGGTGATATAGAAGCCGTCATCTATGCCTGCAATAATTTCATCACGGCTCAAAATGCCGGGTTGCAGATAAAAATTGCTGGGACCCACGCCGGGTAAGTTGCGATGTGAGCCACGTTGTGCATTGCCGGTAGAGAATGCTTCGCCGCCTTCCATGCGGGCGCTATAGGTATCGTAAATCACATTCTGGAAGATGCCTTCGTCCATTAAACGGGTTGCGGATGTGGGCACTCCTTCGGCATCAAATGGGGCAGACGCTAACCCGCGCTTCATGCGTCCGTTGTCCAACAGCGTCACTTTATCCGAGCCAACTTCCGTGCCTTGCTTGCCAATCAAGAAAGACCGCCCGCGCTGAAGTGAATCCGCACGCATAGCAAAGGCAAGTGTGCCGATAATTTGCGTCATGACCATCGGATCAAAGACGACGGTGGTTTTTTGTGTGGGGACGGTTTTGCCTCCGAGCGTTAGGGTGCTTGTATAGGCGCTCTCCTGACCAATTTTGACCGCAGAAAGTTCGCTGAAATACGGCGATGAATCCAGACCAAAACCCTGTGCGGAGTCATTTAAGTCTTTGTCTTTGGCGGTGGCGAACACATAGGCGTAGGCGGTGGTACGGCTATATTTTCCGGCGAAACCGTTGGAATTGGCGAGATAAACATGCGTAATGCTGTCACCATAATTCGCCTGTGCATGAAAGATGCGGGAGTCGGCTTCAAAGGTCTGGCGTTCGGCTTGTTTTGCGAGGTCAACTTTGGCGCTTGTTGTCACTGTCTCTAGCGCAGGATCATAAATTTCAAGGTCTTCATCGGGTATGGTTTGTAATTGGGGCAGGGCGCGAAATTCATCCGGTGTGGCGATCTGCGCGAGTTCGTGGGCGGCGTTGATGGTCGTCTGGATGCCCTCGTCGCTAAAATCGGAGGTGTAGGCATAGCCCACTTTGCCGCCATCAATGACACGCACACCCAAGCCTTTAGAGCCGGATTGCGAGAGTTGCTCCACTTCGCCACCATCAACGCGAAGGGTGGTGGAAACGTCGTCCATGATTAGCGCTTCGGCTTGCACGCCATCTCTGGTGGCTCTCTGGACGATTTCTTTCGCCAATTGCAGGTAATCAGTCATGGTTTTCTCCTGATTTAGTTAACAGTTTTCAGTAAACAGTTTGCGGTTTGCAGTAATTGTTTTAATTGTCCGTACCGCCGACATTTGCCAAAGGGATACGAACGGTGGGCTGACCGACGCTGACGCGGGCGGATTGTCCCTTGCCACACATGCCTACGCCGGGATCAAGCGCGAGGTCTGTGCCGACCATGTCAATGCTTTCCAACGCTTTGGGTCCGTTGCCTGCAATCGTCGCACTGCGTACCGGCGCGGTGAGTTTTCCGTCTTCGATCAGATAGGCTTCTGTGGCGTTAAAGACATAATCACCACGCGCAATATCTGCCTGACCGCCTGCCATATTTTTGATGTAAATACCTTTTTTGGTGGATTCGATAATTTCCTGCGGATCATGCGGACCAGCATCAATGTAAGTGTTGGTCATGCGCGGCATGGGCATGTGACGGAAACTCTGTCTACGTCCGTTGCCGGTGGAATGATGACCTGCACGGCGGGCTTCTACTAGATCCCACATATAATCGACGAGCACACCTTTGTCGATCAACACATTTTTGCGGGCTTCTACGCCGTCATCGTCAAAGCGCAATGAGCCACGCCGTCCGGGAATGGTGCCGTCATCAATGGCGGTGATGATTGGATTGGCTACGGTTTCGCCGACGCGTCCGGTATAGGCTGAACTGCCTTTGGTGATGAAATCTGCTTCCATTTGGTGTCCGCAGGCTTCGTGGAACAGCACGCCACCCCAGCCGTTACAAATCACGACGGGCATTTCTCCTGCCGGGCATGGACGGGCATCCAGCATTTTCACGGCGGATTCTGCGGCGTTATGGGCGGCTTGATAAGGGTCTTTGGTGTCGAACAATTCCAGCCCGACACGCCCGCCGAAGCCTTCAAAGGCGCTCTGGAGTACGCCTTCTTTTTGTGCAGTCACGCCCACGCGGAATTCTGTGTAACTGCGGTCATCTTCGACGGCGACCCCATCGGAATTATACAACCACATCTGACGGTGTTTTTCCACGTAGCCGGGCATGACTTGAATAACATGCGGGCTATAAGCACGGGCTTTCTCGTCCACTTTTTGCAGGATTTCTGCTTTCTGGGCGATGCTCATGGTGTCGAAGGGTTTGACGATGGGAAACGCGAGAGCGCTATTTTTAGTTGTGAGGTCAATAATCTGAGATTTTGCACTGCCACTGCCCGCCGCGCCTGCCGCTTCCGCCGCACGGAGTAGACTCTCTTCGCTGAGATCGTCCGTGTAGGCGTAGGTGACCAGATTGCCGAAAAATACACGGATGCCCGCGCCGCGATCTGTGCCGCGAATGGCTTGCTCTAATTTGGATTCTTGCATGGCGAGTTGTAATTCAGTGGTATCTTCAACGTAAATTTCTGCCAGATCCGCGCCGGTTTTCATCGCCACTGCCAACACTTTACTGGCTGTTTCTTTCGAAATCATATAACTCTCCTTTTCACATCCGATTTATTTTTTTCTGGTAGGCAGGGTGAAATAGGTGGTGAAATGTCCCTATTTGGTTATACGTTGCTAACGCCCGAATGGTTCTAAATTAATTTTCAATGGCGCAAATAGATTGTCGCTCAAAATTTCTTCATTGTCAAAATTTTTTCAATGGGGGCATTGGAGAAGGTTTTTTGCGATGAAATAAGGGCAACCCGGAAGATTGCCCCTAGTGTAAATATTATGTGGCGCTAATAGCCTCTTTCACGGTCAAGGCGATTGAAGAGTGGTTGATTTTGCAGATAGCGCCGCAGATTTTCCGCGAAGAGTGCCGCCGCCTTCTCATGATAGCGCGATGTCATGCCGGAGACGTGCGGGCTGATGATGACGTTATCGAGATTCCACAACGGGCTGGACGCGGGCAGGGGTTCTTCTTCAAATACGTCCAACGCCGCGCCACCGATTTTTTCCGCCGCTAATGCAGAGATGAGCGCCTTTTCGTCAACGACATCCCCGCGTGCCACGTTAATGAGAATGGCAGAGCGTTTCATCGAATTCAGGACACTTTCATTGATCTGATGGTAGGTGGCTTCTGTGAGCGGGGTGGTGACGACCAGAAAATCGCATTCGCTTGCCATCGTCGCGGTAGCTTCCGGCGGATAGAGGCGTTCCGGAATTTCACCTTCCGGGTCGCCGGTTTCCGGTTCGGCATAGCCATCATCTTCGGTGCGTCGCAGGCTGTTTTTAGTGGCGAGAACGGTCATGCCGAGTGTGTGTGCCATACGTGCTAATTCACGGGCGATGCTCCCGTAGCCGGTGATGCCGAGCGTCATGCCACGCAAGCCGTGCGGTGCGAAAATCTCGTGGCGTTTTTCGGGCCAGGTGGCGCTGTTCTTGAGTTCCATCATCCGCGGGATGTTATACATAAATGCCAGCATCATACCGAGGCAATATTCCGCCATCTGTATCGCATGGATGCCACTAGCAGACGTGATTTCTACATCTTCGGCTTCTTTGACGATGCGCTTCGTGACCACACTTTCCATCCCCGCGAAATGCAGTTGTATCCAGCGCAGACGGGGGGCTTCTTCTGGCTCAGGAAAGTGGCGAATCGTATAGAGTATTTCTGCGTTTTTCCACGCCGCCGGAGGCACATCTGGATAGTGCCTTTCGACATTTAATTCAGGGGAAATTTCTCGTAGTTGTGCCATGATTTCGTCGGAAAAATCTGCGGCGACAATAACGTTAATTTTCTCTTGTTTGTTTTCGCTCATAGCTAACCCTTCATGATGCGGATAAGGCAATCCAGCGCATTATAACGCAAACAGGGCGCAGTGCTTATCACCGCGCCCGTTAAAATTGGTCTTATCGAGAAAAATTGAATAGCCTAGCCGGAAGTTTCAGGAATGTCTTCCACCAGACCGCGCACCAGTGCAAATAGGCGGATAATTTCCGGTGGCATGAAGCCATCCCTCGCCTGAATTAAACGGCTTAAACCCTCGTTTTGGCTTGCCCCCATGCGATAATAATAGGTGTCATCGGTGGCGGCGGGACCAAGAAATGTGCCCTGCATCCCGAAAAAGTTAATCTCATCCATCAAGGTAGCGATGGCTTCAATTTCAGCAGACCTTGCCGGGGCGACAGATTCGCCATCCAGAGTGACTCGCCCATCGCTATAGACTTCGATACGGAGCGTCTCGTCATTAATACCGCCGGATTGCTCATAGAAAATATAATCGAAGCCGGATGCGCGTGCCTCTCCCGGAATGGGTTCTTCGGTTGAAGCCGCACCCAATACGCCCACAGGTGGCGCGTAAAAGCCATCCAGCCCACCGGAAGACAGTGGCTGTTGCACATATGGCGTGACCTGTTCCGGCGGGATAATCGTGCCGAATTCATTGTAGTAGGTGGCATCGGCATTTGGTGTTTCCGCATCCACATCATCACCGCTAAATTCTTCTACGGGTGATTGATTTTGTGCTTCTGGCGTTGCGCCTTCCGGTGCGGGTGTATCATCACCACCGCCACCACAGGCAGTCAACATAAAAACACTGAGTAATGCTATGTAAAGCGCGTTTCGCATCATGCGCGACATTGTGTTGCGCCTCCTCTGTCGTTATACGCTATATTCAGTGTCGCGCAGTTTTCAGTGCATAGCAAGTTGAGAAATTGATAGAAAGTTGTCAGTAAACACAAAATGAATATTAATAAGACAGATAGCCTGTAATTCTCGCCTACACCAGCGGATCAAGCAGATAACGGGCGATGAGATGCGTTGTGTGTTGGATGCTGTCTTCGTGGGTGCGCTCATAGGCATGTGATGCGTCCACCCCCGGACCGAATAAGCCAACCCGCGCATCATGCCCCGCCCGCCAGAACGATGTGCCGTCAGACGCATAATAAACATAAATATCAGTGTGATAGGGAATGGCGTGTTCTGTCGCTAAACGCCGGAATTTGTTGTTCATGTCAAAGTGATAAGGTCCGCCACCATCTTTGATGCAGATGCTGACGGAAAATTCATCCCCGGTTTGCCCCTGACCGATTGCACCCATATCAATCGAGACGAGTTCCTCAATATCCGGAAATCCAGAAGCGCCACCATGCCCGACCTCTTCATAATTTGCGATGAGTAAATGGCTGGTTTGAGCGGGGCGATGTCCAGCGTCTTTGAGCGCCAATAACGCGCCGTAAATCCCCGCCACGCCTGCCTTATCATCCAGAAAACGTGAGCGGATGAAGCCAGAGTCCGAACGCTCCACACGCGGATCAAGAAAGACGAAATCGCCGACTGCGATGCCGAATTTTCGGGTTTCGTCGGCGCTGGTTGTGCGAAGATCAAGCCGGACTTCCATCGTATCGTCGTTGCGGTCTGAAGTTTGTATTTTGCTGTTGACGTGGGTGCTGGTGTTGCTCGGTGCAATCGTGCCACGATAGCGTTGATTGTCATGCGTGCGGACGGTCACACCTTCGGATTCTACGCCTCCCCACAACAATCCGCCGAGTCGGGTACATTTGAGCCGTCCGTTGGATTTGATCTCCTTGACCATCAAGCCGAGCGTGTCAATATGGGCGGTCATGCCGACAGCTTTTTCGTGATTTTCGCCCTGCACGGTGATGAGCAACGCCCCTTTTTTGGTGACTGTCATCGTCAGGTCAGGGATGGCGAGCAGTTCGAATTGACTGCGGACGAATTCAATCGCTTCGTCATGATAACCGGTGGGGCTGGGCGTGTTCAGCAAATCCACCAGAAATTGCATGGTTTTTTCCATGTTGAAGTTCAGTTCTGCGGGCATGTTTTAGCCTCCGGCATATAAACAGATCTGAAATGTAACGCACTTGACCCAAGAATCAAAAAGGACGGAAACGCCGGAGCGCTCCCGTCCTATTAAAATCTTGCTTAGTTAGCTTCGCCAGTATGGTACGATGTCGTAATAGCTATATACGGTGTCATACCACTCTTGATTCGGCGTTTGGGGCCAATTGTCTTTATTAAAGCCCGGCGCGTTCTTCAAGCGGTCTTTATCCACGTCGAAAATCACGCGTTCATTTTCTGTATCGAGCATCATCGCTTCCATCGGAACGGCGAAGTATTTTTCACCTAAGCCGAGAAATCCACCAAATGACAGGACAGCATAGGCGATGCGACCCGCATTAAAGTCAATCATGATGTCTTCGATATTGCCAAGGTTTTCCCCTGCGGAGTTAACAACATCCGTACCGTTGATGGTCGATGCTGAGAGTGTAGCAAATTTAGTTTTTGTGTGCATATTCATAAAGTAAGTTCTTCCTTTCGTTTCGCTTACTATGCCCACAGTATAGGATTTGCAGATGAGTCCTTACTTAATTTGTAACTAACAGCCTATCCCCATTAGATGAGTAGGAGATTATTTCCGAGTATTACGCAAGTGATGTTACGCAAAAATAATCAATCAGGATATTTAACTTGCAAGCAGTAAAAGACCGTAAGTAAATCAGCATTTCAGTAAATCAGCATTTCAGCAAAAACATTCAATGCACGTTGGCACTATGTGCTTTCTGACAAACTGATTACCTGACCAACTGACTTACTCCTGTTTGAGCATCTACTACATGCCTAACATCATCCTCATAGTTACTCTGCGTAATGTCAGTTACGTAAAGAAGCGATAATATGATGCGCCGGAAAAGGTTATGCGCGCCGCTTTACCGTCGATGAACGTGTCGAAGTGTAGGCGTTCCGGCGAGTGTTCGTCTGTGCCGGGGCGGAACGTGTGGTCGCCCATATTGATGAGCATTTCAGTAAATCCGGCGGGATAGACGAGTAATAATTGCCCTTTGCGGATGATGACTTTGAAGGTCGGCAACCAGATATTGGGCGCACGGTAGCGTCCGGTGTAGGTGTGCCATGCGTTCGGCACATCGAAACGGGTTGCCCCAGAGTAAGCGGGTGTGATGTACCATGCGTCGCCATGAAAGAGTTCGACAACCTGACCGGACTCATCGCGCTTAAATGCGAAACCATCACCTGAAAGTGCTGGATGGGCGACGACGAAATGATCTTTGTTGTATGTGAACAGTTGCAAGTCTGCGTCTTTTAATTGCAGATATAAACGCCTGCCCTCGGCGAAAAATGTGAGCGTTGCGCCATCATCGCGTGTATAGGTATTTGTATAGTCGGCTGTGTTTTCGATGAGCGATGGCTCTGCGACGATTGGCACGGTCGGGATGTCCTGCTCATGGACGGCGGCGCGGAGTAACTTCAAGCCGTTTTCGGCAATACTCAATATTTCCGCCTCGCCATGATTTGCCAGCACGATCAACCCCAAACGATTATCCGCATCGACGAGCATTATCGCAGAAAAACCCGGCATACTGCCACCGTGTCCGTAATGGGTGGCTTCGTCAAAGGTGCTGAGGATGAGTCCGTAACCATAATGATGTGTACCGAAGGCTTCTACAACGGGCGTGACCATCTGCATGAAGGCTTCTTCGGAGATTAACCTGTCGCCAGAGTCCGTTTGCCCGCCATGAATCAGCATCCGCATAAAGCGCATCATGTCTTCTGCGTTGGAGACGATACTGCCATCACCATAGCCGTATTCGAACCACGGGGCGGGCGCAAGCGGTCTGCCGGGTGGTGCGGGACGGTCATCATAGTAATGCGTGTAGCCGACTGCCATCAGTCCACGGGCGCGATGGGTGATGACGGGTAATGTTTGTGTCATTTCCAGCGGATTGAGGATGCGCTCCTGAATAATATCGCCATAGGGTTGTTTGTTGAGCGTTTCAAGGATCAGCGTCAGGGCTTTGTAGCCGACATTTGAATAATGAAAATATGTTCCGGGTGCAGAGGCGGTTTGTGTTTCTCGCAGATCATAGACTTCGTAGAGATGCTCGCCGGTGAAATCCATCCCGCCGATGATGCCCGCCGAATGGGTCAGCAGATGATGCACGGTGATCGGTTCGTATTGTGAACGCACATCGAACCACGGCAGATAGGCGGTGACGGGTGCGTGTAGGTCGAGCTTTCCGGCTTCGACTTCCTGCAAAATAGCAATTGCGGTGAATGATTTGCCAATTGAGCCAATTTGAAACAGATGACTGCCAATAAGCGGAAGGTGCGCCGCCACATCTGCCACGCCATCACTGGCGAGGAACAGGGTTTGATTGTCGTCGGTTACCCCCACTTGAATGGCGGGAATATTCTGTTCGCGCATCTTTTGTGCGGTGAACAGATCGAGGCGCATCAGGGCTTCCTGCAATTTTGTCATTCAGTTTGTTCCTTAGACGGCATCATCTCTACTATAAAAATGATACAATCAATATTGGAAATATGCCTGAATTGCAGATGATAGGACTGAGGTCTGATGGGAAAAATCGAGGTTCGGCGTGCCACAATGGATGATGTAGGGGCAATTAGCACCCTGTTTCAGGGGCGGATTGCACGATGGCAACGCATCAATGCGTCCGGTCAGGTAGAAGATTTGCCGTATGACGCGTTGACGATTTACGAACGCTGGTTGCATGGCGGGGCGTGGATGAGCGTGGAAACAGCTAGCTTGCATCTCAGCCATTTGCTGTGCGGTGCAGGGCTTCCGGTGGTTGCCTGTGTAGATGGGCAGGTGCGGGCATATGCAGAATTTTTTGTCGGGGATGAACCGCCACCGTTTGGCAAGCATCTGCATCTGGCGCAACTGATCGTCCATCCCTTGCATCAGGCGAATCGTCGGCTGGAAAATGTGCTCCTGCGTTTTACCACCGAGCAAGGCTTACAGATGGATGTGGAGCGCATCACGGTTAGTTTTTCCGGATATGATGCCGAAGCGACAAAATATTATACGGAATACGGGATGCGATTGGTGGAACAGGTGGGGCGGGTTGCCATCGCCGCGCAGACCGGACAGGGCTTTTACAAAGTGACCGCCCATGCCAATCCGGATTCCGCACAGGTCGCGGGTTTTAACATGACGCTGGGACGAACGGAGAGCGCCCGTTATCATTGGGAAACGCTGTGGGTGAATTTGTGGGGCGCATTCCCGAAAATTAATGAGCGCCATACCTATCGCCTCAAATTTAATGTTGCCGGACAGGACGTGTTTGTGGTGTGCCGTGAGGATTTGTATAATCCCCGTGCGGTGGATTTGTTCTGCTGGTCGCCCAAGCCACTGACGGGGCAGGTGATGGTTGCGATGCGCGATTGGACGCATCGGCAGGGGTATCGCACCTTACATCTGAATATGACGGCAAATGCGCTTAAGGCGTTGAACCTTGAGACAGAGACCATCCCGTTTAAGCAGGTGATTTTCGCGGCGGATATTCTGCCCGAAGAGTAAGTACTGTGTCGGGCGTTCTTACCGCCTTCCAACCTAAGCTACTGCTGATTAATGGTATACTGAATATAACGCAATGGAGAGGGATTGAGACCGACAACACATGCCGATTTACGAACCCGATCATGTAGAATATAAAATCGACCAGGGACATATTAGTATTGTTCTTGATGATGGAAAACAGGTGCCATCTTATTTTGCCCACCCGCAACTTGGGGGCAAATTCCCCGGTGTGGTGCTCATTCACGATTGGTGGGGGATCACGACGATCATCCGGCGGATGGCGAATTTGTTCGCGCAGATGGGCTATTATGTGATGGTGCCGGATATGTTTCATGGTAAGACGGCGGTTCGTCCCAAAGAAGCGATGGCACTCGTGAAAACGCTCGGTACAGATACCGGCTATGCGATGGTCGATAGTGCGCTGGCTGTGCTGGAACATCATCATCAATGCAATGCGTATGTTGCCGCGATTGGCGTGGGCATGGGTGGTGCGCTGGCATTTGAGGCGGCGATTAAGCGCGAAGATATCGAAGCGGCGGTGGCATATTCCGGTTTTCCGCATCGCTACTTCGGGCATTTTAAAGATGTACACATGCCGGTGCAGGCATTTTACGGATCAGAAGAACCACACATCACCCCGCAGTTAATTGTGCGTTTGCGTGATGAATTGGCGCAATCGAAATTTGATTCACAGGTCAATGTCATTGAGGGGATGGGGCATGAATTATTCGGTGAGGATATGCCCAACGATCTTCGCCTGAAAAGCCGCGATGTGTTGAAGAACACCTTAAATTTTCTTGACCAGCATTTGCTCGGACCGGAAAAATCCGCCAAACGCCAGACATTTTAAAGAGTTGTTAGTTCGCAGTTTTTAGTTGTTAGTAAGGACGCGATTTTTTTAACTAAACGTGCTGTGAAGATCAATCGACAATGGATCCTCGTTACCGTTTAGAGCGGTTCAGCCCTTCTCTTCGCGGACATCATTTCCATGCTCGGCGAACGCCTTGAAGTCCTGCATGTGCTGTAACGACTGCTTGCGGAATGCGCCGGGCATCAGGAGACCTACCAACCGCATCAGCAAGCCGCTGAATCGGAATTCGTTTTCGCTTACCCAGAGCGTCGTATTCGTACCGGTCTCGGTCAGCTGTTCGCGCGCGACGCTCCACATGCCCTCGCCGACGATCTCACGGTCGAAGTGAACGACACTCTCTTTCGGGATTTTACTTAGGTCTGCCGGTTCCCGGCGCGTGATGGTCTCGGTGGCTTCAAACCTCTGCTGACCCATCTGCATTACAACCCGCGACTTGGTACCGACTTGCCCGTGCACCCCACTTATTGGCTCGTGTAATACCACGTCCCGTAGCCACTTCGGGATGTGTGCCGGGTCAGCGAGTAGCCGGGCTACCTCCTCTCGCGGCTTGTCGATCTCGATTGATACAGTGTACTTCATGGCGAATCCCTTCAGGTTCCAAAGTGAACACCATTATTGTTTTATATTAGATGTTCACTCTAATGTGTAACGTTTGCATTGCAGATTATGATATTAGAAAAAATGTTCTGTGTCAAGAAAAGTGTAAACTCATGACTGAACATTTGTGAGGTGCTGAAGCATAGCTAACCCCGAAGCCGCAACTGGGCACTATTCATTACTTATTCATCCTCAATGACGATTTTAAGTCTCAGTAATCGCCGATCCGCAATCATTAAGTATCTGCCTTATTGCGTCTTTCTCAGCTTTTCTCACAATTTCTGCGCTTACACCACAGGCTTCTCTCGCTGGAAGATGAGCGTCGGCAGGACAATTCCGGTGGCGATTGCGCCGAGAATGAGTGCCACGCGGATCATGTTGACCGCGCCTTCTGTTAACAGGGTGCGGACTTCTTCCGGCGCGGCAAGGGTGGTGGATTGGATAATGGCGATCATCGCGCTATAGGCAAATAAGCCCGGCACCATCGGGATTGCCCCACTGATAGCGAAAACCGGTGCAGGCACGCGCCAATGTCGCGCACACCACTGCGCCAGAATACCGACGGCGATTGCGCCGAACAAAGTCGCGAGTTCTAAGGGCATATCGACAGTTTCCACCAATACGGTACGCAAAGCATGACCTACCGCTCCGGTAAGCGCACAACCCCACAGTAGACGGCGTGGCACATTAAACAAGATGGCGAAGCCGGTCGCCGCGAGTGCTGACCATAACGCGTCATTGAGTATCAGTTCGATCATACGCCCTCAATTCTTAGCAGAGTCATCGCAATGATGATCCCTAGCGCAATGCTGACAGAGATTAAACCGCCGATGACCCCGCGTACCAGGCCGATCAGCGCATGACCTTGAATCATGTCCTCGGCGGCATTGATGAGTGGTACGCCCGGCACGAGCAATAACACCGATGCGGAGAGGGCGATGGTCGGATTTTCACTGAGGTTGAGCATAAGGGCAAAGCCTGCCACGAGGGTTGCCACGAAGGCGGTTGCGGTGACCATGATATAAATGTTGAAAAATCTGTGGGCGAGTTCCTGCCGGACGAACATTGCCATGCCGGACGCGATAACCGTCATCACGAACACCGCCCAATCCCCGCCGAACAATTGACTGAACGCACCACACGCCAAGCCGACCATCGCCACCACAATCCAGCGATTGTATTCCGGTTTTGCGTCAATTGCGGCTTCAAGTTCTTTACGCAGGGTGAAACGATCAAGCTCTCCGGCATAGACACGTCGGCTCAGGTCGTTGATGGTGACGATCATCGCCATGTTGACACCGAGGCGGGTGACACGGCGGATTTTGGTACGGAATTGATCGCCGCTGGTGGTGGTGATAATCAGTGCGTTGGGCGAGACGAGAATATCCAGCCACGTACAGCCCAAGCCAGTGCCGATATGATGCACGGTGGATTCAATACGGGCGGTATCTGCTCCGTGTTGGAGCAAAAGTTGACCTGTGAGCAACGACAGATCAATCACATCGGCGAGTTCCTCGTAGGGGAGGGACGGCTTTTCTAGGATTGTTTCGGGCATATGAGTCTCCGATGGTTGTGTTCAGATGACAGCATGAGAGGCGGGCTATGCGTACCGATCATGACGGCTTTTCATAAGCGCCAAATCAACAAAACTGACCACGAATAACTATTTTGAATTTGCCCAAAAAATCATAGTTTGTGAAGAGACACCGTTGAGCAGGGTTTGCCCAACGGTATGAATTTATTTGTGTGTTGCGAATAGTATAACGGATTTTAGGGTTGAAAGTCCGTCGCGTAAAGGTTGAGTTGGGGCATGTCCGGTAACTCACCCTGATAAAGCCACGCGTCAAACAGGGCATCAAGGTCTTGCCCGCTAATTTCTTCCGCGACGGCGATAAAGTCATCTGTCGTCACGTTGCCATTATCGAAACGGGCGGTATAGGTGCGGAGGGTCTCAAAAAATGCCTCATCGCCGATTTCCAACCGGAGCGCATGGAGCGTTAAGCCTCCGCGCTGATAGACTTGCCCTGCAAATAAGTTATCCGCGCCGGGATCACCGACGAGCACATTGGGGTTGAGTCCCAATTCATCCGCGGTAGCTTGCAGATCAAGCAGAATGAAAAAGTCGTAAATCCCGCGAAGATCAAGCTCTCCGGTATCGAATGGCGCGGAGCCAATCAGGTCGATTAAGTCCGCGTCGGTGATCTCGCCTGTGCCGATGTCGCCCGTCAACATGCCTACCTGAATCGGGCTAATCACACCGGCGAGCAATCGATTCAATGCTTCGGTGGCTTCCTGTTGCGTGAACGTTTTATCCGTCAGCGGAAGATCGGCGAGAACTTCTACGAGCGTGGTACGATCCACATCAACGCCAAAGTACGCCATGTTTTGATATAAGCCCCTTATGCGCTGAGTCATGGCGTTTTCCCCACGTGAGTGTTCGATCCACAGCACCTCTGCATAAGTGGCAAAGCCTTCATTGAGCCAGATGTGTTGCCACGCCGCCGGACCGACCGCATTGCCGAACCATTGATGGGCGAGTTCATGGGCGATTACGCCTTCGTTGGTGAACGAATTGCCGAATGTCGAGAGCGTCTGCGTTTCTAGCGCGAAGCCAAGCGGGACGTTGTGCACGACGGAGCCATACGCCTCGAATGGATATGGACCGAAAACCGTCTCGAAAAAGTCAATCATATCAGCTTGTAAGGCGAAATCTTCAAGGGCAGTTTGTGGCACATTCACGGAAAAATAATTGCGAATGGGGATGCCGCTCCCGGTTTCGTCCCTTACTATGTCAAATTCACCAATGACGACGGTGGTTAAATAACTGCTCATCGGGTCTTGAGACGACCAGCGATAGGTGGCGTGTCCATCACGGATGAGCACGCTTTGTTGGGTGCCGTTCGCGCCGACGATGAACGGGGTATCTACAGTGATGTTATAGCTGTAGGTCGCTTTGTCGAGCGGATGTTCATTGACCGGAAACCAGCCGGATGCGCCTGTGGGTTCACCCGCCACAAGCACGCCTTCGCCATAAAATGACCAGCCACCGAGCCGTGACGCGTTAGGATCGCCGATATAGCTTACCGTCACGGTGAAGGGCGTGTTTGCTGTTAAGACTTCTGCGAGTGTAATGGTTAGTTCGTTATTCGCGTGGGTATATTCGGCGGGCTGTTGATTCACCTGTACCATGCTAATTTCAAGATCGCCAAAGTCCAGATTAAAGCGGGCGAGGTCTTGCGTGGTGATGGCGCTGATGACCGTCGTTCCAGCGATTTCTTCAGCGTCCATATCGACATCCAGCGTGATGTTGTAATTTTGTACGTCGTAGCCACCGTTGCCCATCATCGGGTAATACGGGTCGCCGATGCCTTCTGCGCCGATGAGTGAATCGTCAATGTCGCCGTCGTCCTGTGCAAAGATGACCATAGGCAGAATTATCAGATTCAAGATGAACGCGATCCATAACAATTTTTTCATGATGTTGTCCTTAGACGGGATGCTATTGATTCAAATTAGACCATGATCTAACCACAAGAATGTAAATATCTTATGGGCAACTCATTACAATCTGCGGATAATACCGAAAACTCAATGCGAGAGCCTAGCGTTTAAATTGATTTAAGTTGTCTAAACTTATCATTTCCTCTTCGAAATGCGTGATTCATGCGTATGATGTGATGTTACGCAAAAATAATTCATGAGAATATTTAACTTGTAAGCAGTAAATGACGGTAAGTAAATCAGCATTTCAGTATTTCAGCAACAACATTTATTGCATGTTTGCCGTATGTGCTTTCTGACAAACTGATTAGCTGACCAGCTGACTTACTCATGTTTGAGCATCTACTTCATGCCCAAAATCATCCTAATATTTACTCTGCGTAACGTCGGTTATGATGTAATGATAAACAACAGCGAAAGGTCAAATGATGATGAGTGAACATCCGCTTGATGCACCGGAAATTGTCAGCCGTTTATTTTATCCGCGTTCAGCACAGCGCGGCAGTAGCACCATCCCGAACACGCAGGACGGCGTAGTGATGATTGACCCGCAAGAGGCGATCATGATTGGCTATCGGATGTATCAGCCAGAAACGCCGGAAGCCGTTATCCTTCTTTTTCATGGCAACGGCGAAGTGGCGGCGGATTATGATTTCATCGCCGGACAGTATTTGAGCATGAATGTAATTTTTATCGTCGCTGATTTTCGCGGATATGGGTGGAGCAGTGGAATGCCACTCACATCAACATTGCTGACTGATGCGGAAGTCGTCGCAAAAGCCTTGCCGGAAATTCTCGGCGAACGCGACTCCCTGCCGAAATACATCATGGGACGGTCATTAGGCAGTGCTCCCGCCGTACATCTTGCTTACACTTTTCCAGACCTGTTCAAAGGGTTGATCCTCGAAAGTGGTTTTTCGGATATGCCTTCTGTGCTCCGCCATTTGCAGATTCCGGTGGATTTATCCCGCGTGACCGATATGCCAATTGGCAACGCGAAACGGCTAGAATCAGTGGCAATGCCGTTGCTGGTCATTCATGGCGAGGCAGACAATTTGCTCCCTATTGAGAACGGCGAGAAATTATTTGCCGCTTCAGTAGCAGAAAACAAAACATTTCTGCGGGTGCGCGGGGCAGGGCATAATGATATTTTGATGCGCGCCGGAGCAAGTTACTTCGACGCGCTTAAAAAGTTGATGAACGAGACGCGTTAGGATTTATTGGAGGAGATATTTGAAAAAGATGAAAACACACGCAATGAATCACCTGACCCGAATTCTCGCTATTCTATGGTTATTGCCTTGCATATTTGCACTTTCTACCACCCATCATGTGCTGGCATCAGAGCCTTTTCCAGAACTGCCAAACACGCCAACTATTATTAAATGGAGTCCGGATGGGGTATATATCGCTGTAGGAACTGGCGAATTTCCCTGTGATTGGGACAGACGTGAAAATTTTTCAACCTATGTTATTGATGTTGTTCGTTTGGAAATAGTCTCTACGCTCACCGACAATTGGTGTCCTGTAAATGTGTTACATTGGAGTGCTGACAGTACAAAATTGGCGATTGGAAGTGGTGACGCTGTCGGTGTAAGAGTCTGGGATGTTCCGTCCGGACAACTTATCACAACACTACAGAATGAGAATGGACTGCAAGGCGGTGTTAGTGATGTGAGTTGGCGTTTCGATGGAACAAGTATTGCCTTTGCTACGCCTTCCAATGGGTCAGTACTCATGAATCCTGAGACCGGGGCGATTATAGACCGTCTTCCGGGTGGTACGACCGTTGCATGGAGTCCCGATGGTAATTTATTATTTGGGGCAAGTGCTTATGATGGTCGTGGATATATCTTTGATACTGACACACAGGAATTGGTTTCGGACATTCTT
Organism: Aggregatilineales bacterium; assembly: GCA_040219275.1. Classification (GTDB taxonomy): domain Bacteria; phylum Chloroflexota; class Anaerolineae; order Aggregatilineales; family Phototrophicaceae; genus JAVJSU01. The sequence goes on from JAVJSU010000007.1 coordinate 352,680, forward strand.
GAACTACAGATCACTGGCGGCGTGGCATGGAGTCCCGATGGTACAAAAATTTACGCGACAACCTCAGAGGATTTCGTCAATTATCAGTTGACAATTTGGGATTCAGCGACATTCGAACAACTATTACAAATCGATGCCCACGAAGCGCCAATTTTGGGAACCCTATGGTCTTCCGATGGCGACCAAATTTTTACAGGCGCACAAGATAATTTTATCCGTCGCTGGGATGTAGTCACAGGACAACTCACGGCAGAATATCACTATGCAGGGCAGTTAAGAGGGTTTGATGTCAGCCCCGATGGAACGGTAGTGGTCATTGGAGACATCGAGGGCATTGAATTCATCGAATTTGCTAGTGATGAAGCGTCTAGTTATCCGTAATTATGATAAGGGCTACATCCGAAATATTTATTTGATGCAACCCTTATCACCGAAACGCGTTAGATTTCACGCAGGGGTTTTTGTCCGGTGCGGGCAAATTCCACCGCTTGCACCATCGCGGTGGCACGTTGTTTTATCAGGGCATCCTCGTGGGGTTTACCATCGCCGGTTAGCCATCCCGCCACGCCCACTGCCATCGCGCCCGCTTTGATGAAGTCCTCCGTATTGCTGGCGTTGATCGCGCCATTGCAGATAAAGCGCATATGATCCAGCGGACCTTTGATCGCCTTAAAATAATCAACACCTAACACGCCGATTGGAAACAACTTCAGCAATTTGACACCCATCGCCCACGCGTTTACCGCTTCGCTGGTGGTGATGACAGCGGGTGCGGTCAGGCAATTTGCATCCATCGCAACCTGCACGACTTCGGGTTGAAAGGCAGGCGATACGATAAAGTCTGCGCCTGCATCTAATGCCCGTTTCGTCTGGTCAGCAGTCAAAATCGTCCCCATACCCACGAGTGCATCATCGCCATATTCGCGTTTAATGGCTTGCATGGCTTCCAACGGTTGTTCAGAATTCATCGTCAGTTCAAAGCAGGTGAGTCCGGCATCCATGAGGAGTCCGGCAACATGCAGAGCGACCTTCGGCGGGAAGTCCCCCCGCATGACAGAGACGATGCCAGCTTGTTCGATGCGGTTAAAGGCGGTTTGTGAATCCATAGGTTTGATCTTCCTTAATGGCGCGGAAGCTCCCCGCACCGATATAATGAGAACAGGGTACAGTCGCGCGTGAGTCTATTTTGTGGATAATCACGGCGAAGGTTGAGACAACAATACACAAATTGATTCTTAAAACTCGGCATGAGTTTAGCACACATTAAGGTAGGTGGGGTTATGCGACCTTTACAATTACGTCCAACTTATGGTCAAAACCTTGTTGTTTTTTTTGGGGTGTTATGTTCGCTTCTGTTGTTGGCGGGCTGTAATTCTGAGGGCGAGGCACTGGTATTGCCAACCCGCGTCAGTGTTTCTGCGGAAGTAACTGCGGATGTCGATGCCCCAACCGAGGTTGTACGCGGTAATGCGCCGACTCTACCACCGACATGGACACCGACACCGATCATTACCGCCACGCCGTTGCCCCCCACTCCCACGCCGGAAATCGTGCAATCAGGGCGGGTCTTCTATATTTATAACGGCGATTCGATCATTTCGATGAACGGGGACGGCACGAACAATCAATTTATTTTGACGTTCGGCGTGGGCGCATTGATCGAAGATATGGTGATGTCGCCGGATCATAGCTTGCTGGCATTTGTCGCGCCGGGCAACGGTAGTGCGCGTGAGGTGTTTGTGAGTAATCTGGATGGAACTTTTGTGTTGCAGGTGTCTTGCCTCGGATTTGCGGAAGTGCGTGAGCCAACGTGGAGTCCGGATAGCGCATCGCTTGCGTTTTTTGGTGCGCCTGCGTTGGGAGCGGTGACGGATGTATATGCGGTGAATGTCAACGGGAGCGGCAACTGTCCAGCAGATAATAACCAGCGCATGTTATTTTCTACCGGAACAGCGCAACCGGGTGATGTGGCGTGGTCGCCAGATGGGTCGCGCATTTTTTACAGCGCACAGGGGATTCGCATATTTGATTTGAACACGGGCGAGAATAGCGTCGAAGTGACGCAAACGCCCGGCTTTGGACCAGATTTTAACTTAACATTTAATCCCGCAAACCCTGTACAGTTGGCTTATATTCGCCGTGAAGGGTCTTTTGATGGGCGAGCGGCGGGTGGTTCAGTATTTATTCTGGATACCTCAACGATTGCGTCATCGACATTGCCCATCGCGGTAGCAGGACAGGCGTTGCAGATATCGTGGGATGCAGATGGACAATATCTGGTGTTGTCCGATCAAGGGGCGGTTGTACTGTCAGAAATTGAAACGGGAAGTGCGCGGCGGGTTGTTTCGTTCTTGGAGACAATGCCCTCAGCGGTTTTTGATTCGGAACGCGAATTCGTGATTTATGTCGGGCGTGATCCGCAAAATGAAAACGTCGATCAGGTATTTAGCATATCCCGTCTGGGCGCTGATAACGCGCAACTTACCACACATACCGAGGGAACGGTCAGTGATTTGATCTGGATTGCGGATTAAGATTTTAAGAGGCTCTCGAAGGTAAGGGTGCCCCTGTCGATAGCGTCGAGCAATTCCGGCAAGAGTTTGAGCGACAGTGGTTTAATCGCCATCGCGGTAAAGTCGTGCTTACGTGTTTTCGTTTTGAGGTCATCATCAAGGGTATTTGCAAGCCCGATAATAACCAATTCGCGTAATTCAGGGTCTTGCCGGATACGCTTACAAATCGAAAATGCGCCATCATCCGGCAAATTAAGCGTCATAAGTATAAAGTCGGGTAAGGGGTCTGATCGTTTGAGTTGTGCGATAACGTCTTTGCCTGCCGTGTTACGCCTAAATTGGATGCCAAGTTGATTAAGCAAATTACCTAGGATGTACAAACTATGTGCATCATCTTCCACAATGAAAGCATGACGCGATTTCGAATTTGGCATAATGATTCCGATAAATCCACGTTATTCGTTATATTGCGTAATGTAACTATTATATGTGTATTCTGTTGATTTGTGTATGAAGAAAATCCGAATTTTGGACATAAACCATGCTGGAACCAAAGGAAAGTAGCGATGCAGATATTGATAGCGCCCGGTGCCTTCAAGAATAGTTTGAGCGCAAATGCTGTTGCGACTGGGTTGGCGCGTGGCATTGGTCAGTCCGGATTTGAGGCGAAAATTACGCTTTTGCCTATCGCTGATGGTGGCAACGGCACGCTGGATGCGTTTTTGGCGCGTGGGGGAGAACGCAGATCGGTCAAAGTTGATGATCCACTGGGACGACCCATCAATGTGGAATACGGATTGATCTTCGACTCCGAAAACGTCGGCGAATCTTCCGGCATTGCGATCATCGAAATGGCGCTGGCATCTGGCTTAGAGTTACTTTCTGGTGATGAACTCAATCCGCTTAAGGCAAGCACGTTTGGTACGGGACAACTGATGCAAGCGGCGTTAGAGGCGGGTGCACGGCGATTCATTGTGGGCATGGGTGGTAGCGCAACAGTCGATGGCGGGGCGGGATGTGCACAGGCGCTCGGTGTGCGCTTTTTGGACGTAGATGGGCAGGACATTGAGCGGGGCGGTGGTGCATTGGCGCAGGTTGCTTCGGTGGATGCGTCCGGGCTTGATCCACGCTGGCGAGACGCAGAAGTCATTATCGCCTCTGATGTTGAAAACCCGACTCTTGGCGAAACAGGCGCGGCGGCGGTCTTTGGTCCACAAAAAGGCGCATCTCCGGCACAGGTTGACCTGCTTGAAGCGGCACTGACGCATTTTTTTACCGTAGTGAACGACCAAACAGGCGTGGATGTACGCGATGCCGTTGGGGGTGGCGCGGCGGGTGCGCTTTCTGCTGGGTTGATGGCATTTGTGGGTGGCAAGATCGAATCGGGCATTGATTTGCTGTTGCGCCATCATAACTTTGAAGCATTGTTAGCGCGGACGGATGTCGTCATCACGGGTGAAGGGCAGATGGATTCACAGACAATCTACGGCAAAGGACCGGTTGGTGTGGCACGTCTGGCAAAATCATATGGTGTGCCAACGCTGGCGGTGGTCGGTGGCTTAAATGTGGACGAGGCGCTCTTGCATGAAGCGGGCATACAGGCAGTGTTTCCGATTGTCAACCGTCCCATGACGCTGGAAATGGCGATTAATAATGCGGCAGAATTAGTTGAGCAGACCGGACGACGGATCGGCTATTTGCTGGAATTAACGCAGATGATGCGGGATTGACCGGATTTTATGGAACGTTCGATAAAATAAAACGCCCGCGGGGAGAGAGTCGCGGGCGTTTTATTTAAGAGATTGGGCACATCAGCACTCCCACGGGGATACCTGCCGGAGATTAGGAAAGAGCATCATCACACACACACAATTAGTTAGAGACACACATTTTACAGATACCCCCGGAGCAGTGCTGTTATACCTCTCAGAATATGTTATCCATGTGCTGGAACTTCAACTTTTGCCAGCGGAAGGCGGATGGCGACAATCGTCCCCTGATTGGGTGCGCTGTCAATCCGCAGATCACCACCATGAACTTCGGCGATACGCTTTGCCAGAGTTAGCCCCAGTCCTACCTCAAAATTATCGTCAGATAGCAATAAACGCACATGATCCGCTGACATGCCACTGCCACTATCCGTGACGCTAAACCAGGCATGATCGCGGGTTGCCCATTGTGCAATCGTGATGACCCCGTTATAAGACGAATGTTGAAACGCATTGATGAGGATTTCGTTGAACGCCATCGTTAACGCGTCGTAATCACCACATACTGCCGCATCGAGATTGTTTTCATCCGTCATCACCGTGACGTAGTCCGCGTTTTCTAATGTTGCGATTGTCTCTTTAATACAAGCCGTCCATGTGGCATACATGTTGATCGCATCGCCGTCGCGCACAATGCGTTCATAACTGAGGATATTGGCATCCATTTTAGCCAGAAGTGCCACTTGCTCCGTGACGCGCTCTAGCTTCAAGTCTTTATCACATACCGTCAGATAGTCGTCGCTCATGCGATGGATACGGTCAGTGATGCTTTGCATGGCGCGCTGTGTAACCTCATCTGAAACTTCATCAGGCAAATTGACCTGATCGAAAATCTTATTGATGAGTTGTGTCTGGCGATGTGTAAGGCGATCTTGCGTCTTGTTCAGCCGGTCAATACGGGCATGAATCGCGTCAATCAGGTCTTCTGAGCTGAATGGTTTAGTTAAGTAATCATCCGCACCGGAGGTCATCCCCAGGCGTAAGTCATCATGAGACGAAAGCGCGGTCAGGAAGATAAATGGAATATCTGCTGTTTCCACATCGCTACGCACAGATTGCAGAACACCAAATCCATCCATCCCATCCATCATGATGTCACATACCACCACGTCAGGTTGTTCTATCTGCATGATTTTTATGCCGCGTTCGCCATTGCTTGCCCCCTGAGCTTCAAAACCACTCATGGTCAACAATTCGATAATATTTTCGCGGATTTCTTTTTCGTCTTCGATTACCAATACACGAGTCATCGTCGTCACATCTTTACTACTTGTTTTATATCAGTAGATTACTGCTTATTTAAATCCTAAACCAAGTATTGAGAAAGAATAATTAAGATTTACGAAGAACGTATAAATTTGTGGAGAATTATGGGTTAAAACTTTGTAATACGCTGTGATACATCAATTTAGGGGGGTGAAATCAGCAACAAAAACGCGACACGCAGGATGAGCAGTGTCGCGTTAAAATAATATCGTTGTAAAAGGAAATTAAAGTGAGCTAAGGGATTACTTGATTGTGCCGGGAGAAATCAGCATGGCTTGATCTGCGATGCTGGTATAGAGAATATTCAAGTTCGGGTAACTGTTTGATAATCGACGCACATCACCGAGTGCATCTTCGTATAGTTCAATCAGTTCCATATCGTCGCCTTTGAAACGGCGCAGAGTTTGTTGTGCACAGGCATCACAGCCGCGCATCGCCCTGTAACTATCTGTTTCACACGCCATGCACCCGTTCAACCGAATCATCGTCAGCATGAACGCAAGGGTGTCTTCATGTGTTTCCGGTAGTTTGACGATCCGATCAACGAGTTCTGCCCATTTATCACCGCGCATATCGCGCAGAGACGGAATTTCATGGTGGGGGAAGAGGAGGGCGTTCTCAGTATACATCCGGCAAACCTTTCAATTTATCTATTGCTAAGGTTGTGACAAAAACTGTCACTTTCTAGCATATGATGGTTAAGGGTCTGGCACAAGTAGTACTGAAGTCCTAGTTTGGTTAATAAACGGTTTGTCTGTGGGGTCAAATGACCGATTTATGGTTGTTGATGCCAAATTAAACGTCGTTCTCATACATGCCATCTGGATTTTCGTTGTGGGGAAAGTCTGCATCGGCACGTTTTTTCGCCTGTTCATTCATCCAATCGGGATTATCTGACGCGGCGGTGACTTCACTTTCAAAATGACTTTCGTCCATGAGGTCGAACCCATAATTTTCTAAGCCCTCTTCAATGACATCCTCGTCTGCGTCTTCAGGACCAATATTTTTGATGTAGTCGGCGGTTTCTCTGAATTGAATATCCTTCTCTTGCTCTTTCTTTTGTTCTTTGTCTTCATAGATTACAAGAGGAGTCACAATTTCATCAAATTCGTCAGGATTCTCAGGCGTTTTCGGCGTACTCATGTGTCGTATCCTTTACTATGTTAATCAGACTGTTTAAGAGTCTAACGTGTACAACCGGACACCCGATGAATATAAATGAAATGCGACATAAATAGTTTATTGATCGTTCATGAGTGAAAATCGCTGATAGAACGCCCATATAGTTGTGGTTGCGTCAATCGCATTCACTTTGCCAAATGAAAAGCCCAGATCAGCGCCGTACCACACATGATTACCGTCTTCTATCGTATAGAGTGTGACTTCTACGCCGTTTTCGCAGTCACTATAGCGTGTTTGAGTCACATCATCAGTGACGGTGAGGGAGTCTGCTTCCGGCTGGCATCCGTCGCGTTCTGCCCATGTTTGCGCCCATGATTCTACAGAGGGAAAGTCAAATAGGCGGTTGGATAGTCCGTCATAGGGCACGATGGAATCTGACGTACCGTGAAAGGCAATCACGGGCATGGGGCGGGTTGAATCGCACCCGTCTTCGAGTGGATTATATGCTCCGGCGACCATACCCACCGCCGCAATACGCTCCGAGAGTTCACAGGCGAGTCGATCCGTCATGCCGCCACCGTTGGATAAGCCGTTGACGTAAATGCGTGTTTCGTCGATGCACCAATTTGTGATGAACCAATCCATCAGAGCGTTAATATAGCCCACATCATCGGCGACATTGCCCAGCCGAACGCCTAAATCACCGGAATTCCAGCGTAAGGGGAAGCCCGTTCCCTGTGGATAAGCCACGATGAATCCTTCTGCTTCCGCAAGATCATGCCAATCGCTATAACTCGATTGTTGATTTGGGCTGGAGGCGAACCCGTGCAAGCTGAGGATGAGCGGAACGGCAAGCGTATTGTCGTAACTTTCAGGGATGTAAAACAGGAGGTTGCGTGTCTCGCCATTGAGTGTGATTTCACGCTCGTTAAAGCCATAGGTAATCAACATACTGTTGCCACATGCCGATGTAGGTGTGTCCGATTGAGCGTGAGTGGTCATGATGGGCAGGATAAAGCTACACAAGAATAAGCCGAGTAAATAACGCATGAGTGTGTCCCCTGAGAACGAGTTTGATTCACTATAACGCGGCAGACTAAATGGGAGATAAGGGTGGGCTAAATCTTAAGCGTAAGTCGCCCTGATGGTCGCATCTGTTAGTGCGTTGATTATTGCTTAAGCGCGATTGTTCCATTAACATGGCGCGACTTAAACACACGGAATAGACTTGCATTGGATATGACTCCTATGACGACCTTACACTGGACAGCGGGATTGCATCACGATGGTTCGCTGATGTATGTTTCCAATCCGCGCCCTGCTTTTAATGATGTGGTGACGATCACGCTCCGCACACCGACTAACGCGCCCATACAGCGCATATTTCTGCGGACAACGCCGGATGGTGAGCAACATCTTGAAGCGATGACGCGCGTTGATGACGATGGTGTGAGCACACTATGGCAAGCGGATTTGAAGATGATGATGCCGGTTGTGCAGTATAGTTTTCGTGTCGTGAGTGATGAGGGTGTCTGGTTTTATACGGCGTTGGGCGCTAGCCGTGCGGATAGCCCTGATTCCTATAATTTTTCGCTGATCGCTGATTTTGACGGTCCAACGTGGCTGGATGATGCGATTTTTTATCAGATTTTCCCGGATCGTTTTTACAATGGCGACCCGACGTTGACTCCGCGACCGGGGGCATGGACTAGACGCGATCATAGCGTGACCGTGCCTGATTGGGAGCGCCTGCCCGTGCCGTATAGCGATGCTGGAAATCTCGATTTTTACGGCGGTGATTTGCCCGGTATCCGGCAAAAGTTGGATTATCTGGCGCAATTGGGTGTGAACGCCATTTACCTCAATCCGGTGTTTCCGTCGCCGACCAATCACCGTTATAATGCCGATGATTTTATGTTGATTGACCCGCATCTTGGCGGCGATGAAGCCCTAACTTTGCTGACCGATACGATGCACTCGCAGGATATGCACCTTGTCCTTGACCTGACGACCAATCATTCCGGGTCGTCGCATCAGTGGTTTGTCGCCGCACAAGCTGACCCGAATGCGCACTCGATTGAGTTTTATAGCTTCAGCGAACATCCCCACACGTATGAATCGTGGTTGGGTGTTGCGTCGTTGCCAAAGTTGAATTATCGCAGTGATAAATTGCGCGACATCATCTATCGTAGTCCGGATTCGATTATGCGCTATTGGCTGAACGCGCCTTTTAACATCGACGGCTGGCGGCTTGATGTGGCGAATATGACGGCACGGCAGGGGCGGGATCAACTGTCGCAGGAGGTCTATCGGGAGATGCGCCAATCGCTCAAGGCGGATAAACCGGATGCGTATGTTTTCGGCGAAGACTTCTTCGATGGCACGCCGTATTTGCAGGGCGATATGCTGGACGGCACGATGAATTACAAGGGCTTTAACATTCCCACATGGCGCTGGTTAAGCGGGTACGATAGCGGGCAAGCATGGAAGCCGGAAATCGCCGATTATATGCGCCTGCCATCCGAAGCATACGCCACCCAATTGGATCGTTTTCGGGCGGCAATCCCGTGGAGCGTCGCCGTGCAACAGTTCAATCAATTAGGCAGTCATGACACCGAGCGCATCCTCAATATCGTGGGCGGGGATGTGGCGTTGGTCAAACTCGGCACGGCGTTGCTGATGACCTATGTGGGTGTGCCATGTGTTTATTATGGCGATGAGATCGGCATGGAAGGCTCTCGTGATCCTGATAACCGCCGAACGATGCGCTGGGATGAAAGCACATGGGACAGCGATTTATACGATTGGCACAAACGGCTGATTCATCTGCGTCGCACCGCACCCGCCCTGCTTCATGGTGGCTTTCAATGGCTGTATGCGGATGGCGACTTGCTTGTTTATCTGCGCGAATCGCCCCATCAACGTCTGGTCATTGTCGCCTATCGTGGCGAGGACACAGACGCACGATTCAGCATCCCTGTGTGGCATGGCGGAATCAATGATGGGGCGGTGCTTCTGGACATTCTGAATGATGATGCAGAGTTGATCGTGCAAAACGGCGAGATTACGCTCAACGGTCTGGCGCACGGTACGGCGTTGGTGTTCGAGGTGGGGTAGAATCAGCTTTTCCTCCCGTAACAAGCCTAATGTTTGGGGGTGAATTTCGCCATTCACCCCTTGACTCTCCCCCTACAGTACAGGGTACACTTAAAAACATTCAAAAGGTCAACGTATTTTGAAAGGATAGCATTATGAGCTTTCTTGATGCGGAAGGCGCACAGAGTGGGTACTCATTGCGGGGCTGTTTCACGATGGTCGTCGTGTTTCTGGTTGGCATCACTTTTTGTATGGGGAGCGTGTTGATCGCGGCGGACGTGAGCTGTGTCAGTAATGCCAGCACATGGTTGCCGGAATATCCTGATGCGGAGTTGGTGAGTCAGGATTACACAATGGTACGTGCATTTGGCATCGGTGAAACGACACGCATTCTATATACAGAAGAAGACCTCGGCGTTGTCCGTCGCTGGTATCAGGATACGATCACCGATCTGGCAGTAGAAGGCAAATCCCGCGTGGGCGTTGCACGGTCTAATTGGCGCGTCACCGAACCCGAAGATGGCAACGGGTCGCTGATTATTCTGGCTCAGGATTGCGCGAGCGGGATATTTTAGGGGATAGATGTTAGTAGGCGAATGCGAAAGTCAATATGACAAGCAATTTTGATGCTTTGGCACAAGCGGCACTTGATCACGACTTTTATGGTTGGGATTTTTCGTATGTTTGTGGGCGTATGGTCGAAAGTAATCCGGCGTGGGATTATCCAGTACGGGCGAAATCTGGCGTGCCAAAAAGTGTGTCCCTGTTGGATGTGGGGACGGGCGGCGGCGAGTTATTCGCTACGTTTGCGCCTTTTCCAGCGGATACACACGCAACAGAAACGTATGGCGCGAATATCCCCATCGCGGAACAAACGCTGACTCCGCTTGGGGTAAACGTGCAGGGCGTGGATGATGTGTATAAACTCCCCTATGATGACGCGAAATTCGACCTTATTTTGAATCGGCATAGTTACGTCGCTGTGCCGGAGACTGCCCGCGTACTGAAATCTGGCGGACGGTTCATCACTCAGCAGGTTGGCGGGGCGAATAATGTGCGCTTGAACGACTTGCTCACTGGAAAAACACCACCTGTAAAATGGGATTTAGGCGAAGCGGTGCGTCTGCTAGAAGATGCTGGATTTGAAATTGTTGACGAGCAGGAAGCCTATCCTGAAACTATTTTTTATGACATCGGCGCGGTTGTCTTTTATTTGCGTGTGATTGTGTGGCAGATTGACGATTTCAGCGTTGAAAAATACGAAACACAGCTACGAGACATTCACGCGATGATTGAGCGCGATGGCAAATTAACCACCACCGCGCATCGTTTTTTGATCGACGCAGTGAAACGCTAATTATGGGCGCGGATGTGCGAGGAAAAATGCCCACACTTCATCGGTAGCAGAAACCCGTTCGCTCGGTGTATCCGATAAGCGCGAACCGGGGTTGCCACCCGCCCACGCATGTCCGCCATCCACAATCGAGATCAGCGCGACAGTTGTTCCGGTTTCGGGGCAGTCGTAAATATCGGTGATGACCATCGCATCGTCGCTGGTTTCGGTGGTCGGGGTGGTTTCACACTCGTCTGCATCTAACCAGAAGTTGATCGACTCCGCGACAGAAAGATCAATGCGCGGGTCATCAAGTGCGCCATTACTTTCGCCACCTGCATAAGGCACATTTTCATCCGCCATGCCGTGAATGTGAATCACGGAAACGGGATTTTCCGGCTGAGCAATCACGATGAGGTCGTTGCTATCGACAGTCGGATAACCGCCAATCGTCCCCGCCATCACACCAACCGCCGCTAAAATATCGGACGCTTCTGCCGCGAGGCGATAAGTCAACATACCCCCATTAGAGTGTCCTGCCGCATAGATGCGATCAAAATCAACGTTGAATTCAGCCGTTAAATCAGCGACTATCGCACGGAAGAACGCCACATCATCAATGTCATTTTCCTGCGCATAACCGCAACAATGTCCGGCATTCCATGTGAGTAGGCGTTGTCGGCGACTACTGCCAGCGGGATACACGAGGATAAATCCTTCATCGCGGGCTTTTTCTCCAAATGCGGTCACTTCTTCATAAAGCTCAGGGTTGCCACCACCACCATGAAAGACGAATACCAGCGGTACAGGGTTGGAAGCGTCATAAGTGGGCGGAATATAGAGCAGATAATTACGTTCCTGTCCGTCTACCGTGAGATCGCGCTCCTCGAACGTGATTTCATCGTCTTGTGCGACCACCGAAAATGTTGATAAAACGCCCAGAATCACCACGATCAGCATGAATGATTTACGCATTTTCATCCGTCCCCTTTATGTGCGTCATTAGAGACAGCGTAGCATGAGATTTTGCGTGATTACAAATTGTTTACGATTAATTTACAGATTAGAGCATCTCTTTAATCAAGCCGGCGAGTTCCGGTGTGATGCCTTTAACGGCAGTCAGTGCTTCTACATCCGCGCCGCGAATGGCATCAATCGAATTTTCAAAGGCTTTGAGTAAGGCTTTGCGCTTTTTCGGTCCAATGCCGGGGATGGTTTCTAAACGGCTGACCATGCCGATTTTCTGGCGTTGATTGCGGTGGCTGGTAATGGCGAAACGGTGCGCTTCATCACGCACGCGCTGAACCAGATACAGTGATTTACTGCGGCGGGGCAGAATGATCGACTTCGACTGTCCCGGCAGGAAAATTTCTTCAAATTGCTTGGCAAGCGAGGCAACCGGCACAAGATCGGTCAAGCCGAATTCCGCCAAAACTTCCACCGCGATACCGAGTTGTCCTTTACCGCCGTCGATCAGCAATAAATCCGGCAGTAAGCGCCATGTCTCGTCACGGTCTGGCTTGCCGGGGGCGGGCGGAGTGGGGTTATCGTTGGTGGTGATGTAGCGTGTGAAGCGTCGCGTGAGGGCTTCGCGCATGGATTGGTAATCGTCCGGTCCTTTGTGGTCAACCGTGCGGATGTTAAAACGGCGATATTCACTTTTGCGGGGCGCACCCTGCACAAACACCACCCGACTGGCGACAATTGCCGTGCCTTGTGTCGTGCTGATGTCATAGCATTCAATGCGATTGGGGATGCGCGGCAAATTGAGTTCACGCTGGAGTTCGGCAATCGAGTCTTCCTGTCGCACCGTGTCCGCCTCCCATTGTGCTTGCAACATGCGTAAGGCTTCCTGTGCGTTTTCTTCCGCCATGTTAATCAGGTCTTTTTTGTTGCCGCGCTGGGGAACGGTGATCTGTACTTTGCTACTGTTGCGCTTATCACTCAGCCAACGTTCGATGATGCGGGCTTCTTCGACTTCGTTAGGGAGGATCAACTCACGCGGGATTTCTTCGGATTCGCTGTAAAATTGCGTGATAAATTGGCTTAGCACTTCGGCATCCGGCTCGTCTTCGGCGTTATCCAGCGAGCGGGAATCACTGCCGATGAGCTTGCCGTTGCGGATAAATAAAATCTGCACGACGGCGGAATTGTTTTCGCGGGCGATGGCGATGACATCATGATCGGTCATCTTCGGGCTGACGGCGCGATGGCGCTGGGTGATGTATTCGATGGCTTGCAATTGGTCGCGGATGACCGCCGCCTTCTCGAAGTTCATTTTGGTTGATTGCTCGTACATCTCTCTGGTCAAACGGGCGACCACACCCTCGGATTTACCACTGAGCACGTCCATCAATTCGGCGATCATGGCGCGATATTCGACCTGATTCACCTTGCCGATGCACGGCGCGTTACATAAGCCAATATCCCAGAACAAGCAGGCGCGTTCATCGTTGCCCGTAATGTCACGGTCACAGGTCAAATAGGGGAAGGCTTTCCGCAATACGCGCAGGGTATTCTGCACCGCCCACATCGCCGCGTAAGGTCCAAAATAGCGACTGCCATCTTTCTGTATCCGGCGGGTGGTTTCTACTTTGGGGAAAGGATCTGCCCACGTTACACGGATATATGGATAACGTTTATCGTCTTTCAGCAGGATGTTATAGCGCGGTTTGTGCTCCTTGATGAGCGTTTCTTCAAGGATGAGCGCCTGCACTTCGGTTTCAGTGACGATGTACTCAATATCTGTCACTTTGCCGCGCATCTGGATCGTTTTAGCATCCTGTGGACCGGATTCTGTGAAGTAACTACGGACGCGCATCCGTAAGCGTTTTGCTTTGCCGATGTAAATGATTTTGCCGGTGTCATCCTTCATGATGTAGCAACCGGGTTTCAACGGCAAATTTTTAAGGATGGTTTGGATATGATCGGGTGTTTGGAAGGTCATTTTAGAGTTTACAGTTATCAGTTGTCAGGTTTTAGTTTCAAGCAGACAGATTTGATGATATGTTTAAAAAATGTTTCTATCGCCCGTATGTTCTATATTGTAGCGCGGTTTGTGTTCGGTTGCGATAGTGGTTGTTTGCATTCGTCTTGATCTAGTTTGGCTTGAGTGAATTTACGTGGAATTCTGAAACGGCGCGTGTGGAAAATGATAAACTTGAGCAACTAATGAATTCCGAATGGTTGCTCATGACGACATTTTATCTTCACCCGAAGAATGCCAATAAAAATAAGGATCAACTGCGCCTTGGTTTGGATGTGTTCCTTGAAATGCTAGTTATTTACTTCATCGGGTTGGTGGGGATGAGTTTTGGCTTCCTTATGGGTTGCATTGTTTTTAGCCTCATGGCACATGGGATTGGGAAATTTTCCTATAATTTCAACACATATGGTACAGATACTACCGCTACAGTAACCTACTGTGAAATGGGTAGAGGTAGAGGGGCGATTTATCCAATTATTACTTTTGTCTACACCATTGATGGGCAACCCCATTCCAATACGCTGATGGCGCAAGGACGATTTGAGGATTGTATGTCCCTTCCCGCGAATAACATCATTAGTATTGTTTATTTTTCCAATGAACCAGAATCTTCATTGCTTGGATCATGGTCAGAACATTCCAACGGTTTTGTTATTTTATTCATTCTGGTTGGAGCAATTTCATTTGCAGTCAGTTCAGGAATGTTTTTCAAACAGGCATTATTTTTTGTACCTGCTATACGACTCTGGCAGAGGCAAGAGTCTTACCTACAGATTATCTCCGGCGAAATTGTGTGCGTGACAAATGTCAAAGAAAAGCGCCGCGACTTTCTGGAAATTGACTATCACTTTGTATCATCGGATGGGCGACCGCGGATCCAACAGGTGAAAGTTCAGCGTCATAAGTATCCACAAGGCTCATTACCACGACCACACATGCGTGTCATCATGCTTTACATTAATGAAAAGACTGTTTCACTCGCATAAAATCAAAAATCCCGCGCTGAATTCGCACGGGATTTCTCTCCTAAGCCCTTCACTATAAAATGACCTAAGCCAGTGATTTACTCGCCGTTGATGTCACGCTCATATTGCGAGAAGAATTGCCAGATGACCTCACTCGCGTTGATGTCTGTGTTGACCTGTCCGGCAATCGCATCACCGATGATGCCGGGTCTGCCCGCCCAATTGTGCCCGCCACCTTCGATCATATAGAAGATGGTTTCGCCCCCTTCATCGCAATCGTTGAAATCCACAATGCTCACCTGTGTGTTGGTTTCACCGTTGGATTCAATCGGTGTGATGACCGGATTATCGACATCACAGCCATTGCGAATCGCCCAACTGCCCACCTGAACTTGTACAGGCGATGTGTAATAAATCGGTTGCCCGTTCGGTCCGGTATTGCTTGTGCCTTGCCACGGGATGCTCACATCTTCCGTGCCGTGCATCATCAAAATCGGCACAGACCCAACGTTGTTTTCGTCGCAAATTGTCTCTAATCCGGGGAATAAGGCTGATCCCACCGGCGCAAATGCCGCGAATGCTGTTGGCGCATCACAGGCGGCACGATGTGTCATAAATCCGCCGTTAGAGAAGCCCGTCAGGTAAAGTCTGCGTTGATCGACATTTAATCCCTGTGAAATATCAGCCATCATGTCGATGAGAAATTGCGTATCATCGCGGTCTGTGGATTGCATAAAATAGGGCGAACCGAGCACATAATTCCACTCGAAACCCGCATTTGCAGGCATACTATCGTTCATTCCATCAGGATAGACAGCGATAAAGCCATATTCTTCTGCGATTTCGCTCATGCCTGTGATGAGCGCCATACCTACGCCGGAACCCGGTCTGCCATGAAGCGCCACAACTAAGGGCATGGGTTCGTCAGGATTATAGCTGGTCGGCACATAGGTGCGCCATGTGCGTGGTTCAGCGGGTTCTGTCACAGCTTCGGGCAGAATTACCCAATCTTGCCCCATGATGAAGCGGCTGAGGATGTCTGTCGCGTCCACACCAACCCGATTGACGATCAAATCGCCTTCTCGATACCAGTTGTGTCCGCCACCATTGACGAGATAGAGCGCGGTTGTCGTGTTCTCAGAGCAAGGTGCAGTGAGGATGCGGGCAAGCGATTCTTCCAGCACAGTGACATCTGCGGGATCACAGCCGTTGCGTAATGCCCACCAATTGACCGTATCCTGCACACTCAGTACTAGATAATCGGGACGTTCATCGTTGGTTGGCACTGAGCGTCCGCCAATCGGATAAAGTGAGTCCTCATAGCCGTGAATAAATAACGTGTTCACAGGCTCGGCTTCCAGTTCATCGCAAATTTGGGTGTGATATTCCCAGATGGATGTACCGAAGCTGACGAATCCAGCAAACCGACCCGGATTTTCGCAGATCATCCGCATGGACATCAACGCGCCGTTATCTGATCCGGTGAAATAGATTTGATCGGGGTCGATAGGATAATTTTCGGTGAGTTCATCCACTAATTCGGATAAAAAGCCAACATCATCTTTCTCGCCTTCGTCTGGACCGATTCCGGCGATGTCGCGCCCATCCTGAAAGAAATTGCCGATGGCGTTGGGATAGACGACTGCATAGCCGTATTCATCCGCCGCGTCGCTTAATCCGGTTTCGGCTTCCATCGCAAACCCAGACGAGGCGAACTGATGCAAGGCGACTACCAGCGGCACGGGCGTAGTGCCGTTAGAATTTGCTGGTAGGTGTAGATGATAAGTGCGCTCCACGCCGTCGTGGGTAAGGGTCAGCAGGGCGTTATCAGTGGACGCTTCTTCATTATCATCTTGCGCGAAGATGGATAGATTCAGTGAGAGCGCCAATAAAAATATCAATAGGAAAAGTAGCTTCAGAAATCGTTTAGGTGTGTGCATCGTGTGTCATCCTGTTTTTATGACCATTAGGCGATTATAAGAGGTCATTCACATGCTGTTGATGATTTAAATAATTTTCAATGATAATGTTTATTAACGCTATGAGACAATTTATGCGCCAAATTGATAGAATTTCTTAACCGAAATTTTGCAATTTTGTGTGGGATATTCGTCCTGTCCTGTGGGATAGTGTGGTATAATCACGAACATCGTCATGACAGGCAGTGTGGGGTTGCGGGTTATGTTTTGGGGCGAATACGCGCATCAATTGGATAGCAAAGGTCGACTCATTATTCCTGCCCGATACCGCCCAAAGTTGACGCATGGTGCTGTGCTTACACGCGGGATTGACCAGAATCTGGTGATTTATCCGCAGGAAGCATGGGAAAATCTATCGCAACAACTCAACCAGATTCCGCTAACGCATCCGAGTGCGCGGGCATTACGGCGTTTACTCTTCTCCGGCGCGGTAGAACTGTCGATTGATCGGCAAGGACGGGCGCTCATCCCCGGTTATTTGCGTGATTACGCGGCGTTGGACGGTGAAGTACTGGTGATTGGCATGGAGATGTTTATCGAGTTATGGCAACCGGATAATTGGCGTACCGCACTGGATGGCGTTTCCGATGCGCTTGCCGGTGGTGATGCACTCCTCAAGTTGAGCATATAATGTCCCCCTATTGTGATGTAAAGTATGGCGCTCTTGATGAGTGATGACCGAGTGACCCTTGCGATGACTAGCGCACCCCATATTCCCGTTTTATTAGAAGAAGTAATCAGTGCCCTGATGCCCGATGGACAGACAGAACGCGTTGTTGATGGCACGCTCGGCGCGGCGGGGCATAGCTCTGCATTGTTGGAGCGCGGCGCAGATTTTGTGCTGGGGCTGGATCGTGACCCGCAGGCGTTGGCGATTGCGCGGGATCGGCTTGCGTCTTATGGCGAACGGGCGAACATTCTACATCATAGCTATGAAGATATGAAAAACGCGGCGCAACAAATTGGCTGGGATGCGGTGAATGGTATTTTGCTCGATCTGGGTGTGTCGTCGATGCAATTTGATACACCGGAGCGCGGTTTTGCCTTCATGTATGATGCACCGCTGGACATGCGCTTTGATCCGACCAGCGATCAACCGTCGGCATCCGAGTTTGTGAATTTCTATGATCCACAGGAACTGAGCCAGATATTTTACAAATACGGCGAAGATCGCAACAGTCGCCGGATTGCGAATGCCATCGTAAAAGCCCGCCCCATCGAGACGACCCAACAACTGGCTGATGTGATTTCCAAAGCCTCACCACGCGGAAAAGGCGATAAAATCCATCCGGCGACACGCGTTTTTCAGGCATTACGCATCGCCGTAAATGATGAACTGGGTACATTAGAACGTACTCTGCCTGTGGCGATTGATCTGCTCCGTCCGGGCGGGAGACTGGCGATCATCAGCTTTCATAGTCTGGAAGATCGCATCGTCAAGCAATATTTTAAGGATGCCAGTACGGAGATCAAATCACCGCCGGGGATGATGCTGGAAGAGAAAGATGCGACTGTCAAACTCATCACGCGCAAGCCCATCATCGCAACTGATAAAGAGATCGCCCAGAATCCACGAAGTCGCAGTGCGAAATTGCGCGTTGTGGAAAAACTGGCATAATAACACCCTATCGGGTTAGGATAATGTAACACTGTCTGCTTTGCCGAAAAATGATGTCCAAACCGGATACAGGGCGACCTAGTAGACAATAACCATCGAAATGGTCGGAACAAGGGCGACCTAACAGGTCGCGCCCTACCAAAAACTAAAAACTGATAACTAAAAACTGATAACTAAAAAAATGTCACGATCAAATAATTGGATGGAACATGCACTCAAACGCACCGGATGGCGACCTGAACGGCAGGTGGTGGCATTGGCGGCGTTGGGGTTTGCGATTGCCTTGATTCTCGGCGCGCTCTATTTGTCGCAGGTAGCTCTGGAGGCGACAACCAACCGGCGTTTACGGAGTTTATTGGAACAGCGAGACGAACTTGAACGCGTCAATGAAGACCTGCGCGGGCAAATCGCGGAACTCGAAAGTGTGCCGGCGCTCCGCTCTCGTGCACAGGCACTCGGTTTTCAGGATGCGGGGCGGGGGAGCATCGAATATCTGCCTGTAGATGGCTATCGTCCGCCTCGCATAGAGATTGTTACAGAGGATGATGGGCTGATTGATGTCCCGCCTGAGAGTGAATATGATGAGAGTTTTACGGATTGGTTCGGGCGTGAATGGTCACGCCTGTTAGAGTCGATAAATAATGTAGTTGGTGGAGATGGGTAGATAAATGGCAACACAAACCCCACAATATTCGATGCAACAGGATATGGTACGACGACGTATTCCTCTGCTGACCGCCGGAATTTTGGTGGTTTGCCTGGGGTTATTACTGCGCGTCATCTGGCTACAATTTCCGCAGGATCAGCGCGTCGCCCGCGAATTTGCCGCTCAACGTGAGGCAAGCTCTGGACGCACGCAACGTGTAGAAACCGAGCGCGGCGTGATTTATGATCGAAACGGGAATCGTTTTGCGGTCAACACGGTGCAATATCGTGTCGGGGTCAATCCACCACTGGTCGCCGATGCACGCGGGCTTGCCAATCAACTTGCTACGATTTTGAACCGCGATCCGCTCCAACTCTATAATCTGCTGATTAGCGATACGCAATGGCAATTCATCGGCGTGGTTGATCCTGATACATGGCGGCAAATTTCCGATATTGATAGCTTCGCCATTGATGCAGAGCGCGTGTATCGTCGTTTTTATCCGCAAGGATCGCTTGCGTCGCATGTGCTGGGTTTTGTCGCGGGAACGGGCGCGGATGCAAGTGGATACAACGGTGTTGAGGGGCAACGAAACGATTTACTCTCCGGTGAAATTGAAGATCAGGAAGTCAGCACGATTCCGTTCGGTCTGCCGGAGGATTTCGCCGCGTTAGGCACAGGTGCTGATCTGGTGTTGACGATTGACCGCGATATTCAATTTCTGATAGAAACTGAATTACAACTAGCAATCGACTCAACCGGCTCAATTGGCGGCACGATTATCGTGATGAATCCGCGCAATGGGGACATTCTGGGCATGGCGAATTACCCGACCTTTGACCCCAACTTTTACGATCAGGTGCAGGATGAGCGTGTCTATAACAACCCTGCTGTGAGCAGTGTATTTGAACCGGGTTCGATCTTTAAAGTGCTCACTGTTGCCGCCGCGCTGGAACTCGGCGCGGTTACGCCGGATTGGAGCTATTACGACAATGGGCGTATGGATGACATCGGCAGTGTGACCATCCAAAATTGGGACAGACGTGCATGGGGGACGACGGACTTACAAACGGTGCTGGTGAGTTCGCTCAATGTGGGTACGGCGACCATCAGCCGCGAGATTAGTCGTCAATTTGGTGTGGCGACTTTCTATCAAATGCTGGAGCGTTTCGGCATCGGTAGCCCGACTCTGGTGGATTTACAGGGTGAAGTTTCCGGCAATTTGCGAATCCCCGGCGATGAATTGTGGAGCGAGAGCGACCTGTTGACCAACAGCTTTGGTCAGGGTGTTTCCGTAACCCCGTTACAGATGTTGACGGCGGTAAACGCGATTGCTAACGATGGCTTGATGATGCAACCGCGCATTATTTTTCAGCGCATTGATGGTGAGGAAGTCACGAACGCCTCCACATCGGTACTCGGTAGCCCGATTTCCGCGCAGACCGCCAATATTGTGACTGATATGATGGTGGCGACGGTGCGCGATGGTTTTGATGCCAGCGCACAGTTGCCGGGATATACTGTCGCGGGCAAGACCGGCACGGCGGAAATTGCGGATGTACTTGGCTACCGGAGTGATGCGTGGATTATGTCCTTTATCGGATTTTTGCCGGCAGATGATCCACAGTTGAGCATCCTCATTAAGCTGGATGAACCGCAGGGCGTACAATGGGCGAGTCAGGTGGCGGCTCCGGTTTTCCGGCGTTTAGCAGAGCGTCTTGTGATTTTAATGGAAATTCCGCCCGATGATGTGCGGATGTCGATCAATCAGCAAGCATCTGTCGGGCAATAACACCTAAACACGATTAACTGACAACAAAGGATTTTGTATGGCAGGCGGTTTATCTTTCGCACTGGCGGCAGGGATGATTACATTTATTCTCGGCGTGATCTGGGGCGAACCCTTCGTTGAAATTTTACGTCGCTTGAAGCTCGGCAAGAAGATTCAAGTCGAACTGAGTGACGATCAGCAGAAAAAAGTCGGCACGCCAACGATGGGCGGCATCATGATCGTCGTGCCGGTGATTGGCATTATGATCGCGCTGAATATCGCCAATGTGGTGCAATTTGGGAGCGGGTTGAGTACCTTTTTGCCCCTGTTCGTGTTGGGTGGGTTTGCCATTCTCGGCTTAATTGATGATTGGGAAGGCATCCGCAAATCCCGCCGTCCGGTGGGTACGGGTATTTCCGCACGGGCGAAATTTTTGGCGCAATTTTTGCTGGCTGGTTTCGCGGCGAGTTTTATTTCGTTCGGTGGCTATCAATATGCCAATGAGATCATTTTGCCCTTAATCGGCGTGGCGATCCCGCTGAGTCCGGTGATTTTTATCCCGCTGACCATGTTTATAATTGTCGGGTTGTCTAATGCGGTCAATTTGACGGACGGCATGGACGGTTTAGCGGGCATTATCTCCGCGAGTGCCTTCGCCGCCTACGGGGTGATTGCCTTTTTGCAGGGGCAGATTTTTCTGGTGCAACTCTGTTTTGTGCTGGTGGGGGCGTGTTTTGCCTTTTTATGGTACAACGCGCATCCGGCACAATTGTTTATGGGCGATACCGGCTCCTTATCACTCGGTGCGACGCTCGGTGTGATCGCCGTGATGACCGGACAATGGCTGTTATTGCCGATTATCGCTATTGTGCCGGTTGCTGAGACGATCTCGGTGATTTTGCAGGTGGCTTCCGCACGCTATAGTCGGAAGTATCTGGGTGTGGATCGGCGTATCTTCCGTCTGGCTCCCCTCCACTGGCATTTTGAGCGAGGCGGCTGGAGTGAAACACAGGTCGTCCAACGCTTCTGGCTGGTGGGGATATTGAGTGCGATGATCGGCATTGCGTTGGCGTTGTTATAGGCGGGGAGTAAATCAGTCATGTTTATGAGTCCTGGAAGCGATATTCTGGCGGGGCGGCGTGTGCTCGTCATTGGCTTTGGCAGGCAGGGGCAGGCATTAGCCCGCTGGTTGCCGACAGTTGGCGCAACCCCGATTGTCACCGATATGCGAAGCGCCGAAGAAATGGGCGTTGACCTGCGTGATTTTCCGCGCGCACGTTTTGTCCTCGGTGAGCACCCCTCGTCTCTGCTGAATCATGCCGATATGGTATGCGTCAGTGGCGGCGTGTCTCTGGAAATGCCACTCGTGCTGGAAGCGATGCAGAAGCAAATCCCCATCACCAACGATGCCCAATTGTTTATGGAACGTTGTGCCGCGCCGATTATTGGCATTACCGGCAGTGCAGGCAAAACAACCACGACATCGCTCGTCGGGAGCATCATGAAGCGTGCCGGACTGACGACATGGATCGGCGGGAATATCGGCAATGTTCTGCTGGATGTTGTCATGGGTATTCAACCGACACATCAAGTCGTGATGGAGTTATCGAGCTTTCAACTGGAATTGATGTTCAGCAGTCCACAAATCGCGGCGGTGCTCAACGTCACACCCAATCATCTGGATCGCCATAAAACAATGGAAAATTATTTACGGGCAAAATCGCACCTGATCGCGTTTCAGAACAGCGGCGGGGTGGCGGTTCTGGGGCGCGATGATCCCGGTAGCCGATCTTTAGAAACCATAGCGAAGGGTGAAATCGCGTGGTTTAGCCGTCGGGAGATGGTGCCGGATGGCGCGTTTATGGCGGGTGATCGTCTGGTGGTGACGGGGATTTCTAGCCCGGATGGTGCGCCACATATCATCTGTGAAGAATCAGATATTCCGTTGCGCGGTGAACATAATGTTTATAATGTGCTTGCCGCCTGTGCGATTGCGGGCGCGGCAGGCATTCCACCGGAAATTATGACCGAAACGATTACGGACTTTAAGCCGGTTCCGCATCGACTGGAAACCGTCCGTATACTCGAAGGCATCACCTATGTGAATGATAGCATCGCCACCGCGCCGGAACGTGTGCTGGCGGCGTTACGCAGTTATACTGAGCCGTTGGTGTTGTTGGCGGGCGGCGCGGATAAAAAATTGCCGTGGGGTGAGATGATCGCCTTAGCGTTGACGAAATGTCGTCATATTGTCGCTTTCGGGCGCGATGGTGATATTGTGGTGGATACGGTACGCCAATTGACGGGGACAACCGGGGCGGTCACACGCGTACAGACGCTCGATGAAGCCGTTGCTGAAGCGGTGAAGGTGGCGAAATCCGGTGATGTTGTCCTGCTTTCCCCTGGTGGCACGAGTTATGATGCTTATCAAGACTTCGTTGCGCGGGGTGAGCACTTTCGCCAACTCGTGATGGGGTTATAATGGAAGAAGTTGTTAGTCATTAGTTTCAACGTTGCAAATAGTTGTCTATATCAAGGTCTGAACAATGACAATTGCCGAGATCATGCAACAGGCGCAGGCTTTAAGCCCGCAAGAACGCAAAGAATTGGTGAAATTGCTTGTTGATTCGTTAGAGGTAAATGATAAGCCTCCCACTACAGTAGAAGTACATTGGGGCAAAAATTTGATAAGTCTGTTAGATCAATTAGATTTCACTGATTGGACAGATATTGATATTGATGACCCTGTTGAATGGGTAAGGCATGTTCGGCGTGCTTAATTCATGTCATCTAGGGGCAATATTAGTGAAAACTCTGTGAAATTTCGACACAAAAATTTAAGTTTAAGCACTAAAAACTGTCAACTAAAAACTGAGATGTAACCTATGTCCGATCAACCAATGGAAAATCCGCAATTTGTGGACGATGCACCGCCTGTCCCGCGCCCTGTACGGGGGATGTCCCGTTCTGTGCCGCGTGTGCCTGCGAATACACAACCCACCGAGCGCAAAATCACATTTCTAGCGACGATTGATTACCCGATGCTGGTGGTAGTCGGGATGTTGTTGGCGCTGGGGTTGATGATGGTCTATAGTACGACCTTTTTCTGGAGCGATAGCGAATGGGACACGGATACCGTGTTACTGATGCGCCATGCCCAGAACATGGGATTCGGTCTGGTCGCCATGCTGTTTTTTATGACCATAAATTATCGCATCTTGCGCCGCATGGCAGTGATTATTATGTTGATGGCGGTCAGCTTCTTGATTGCCGTGTTGATCTTCGGTGACGATACCTTCGGGGCGCGGCGTGCGTTGATTAATGGGCGCTTTCAGCCGGGTGAATTTTCTGAATTGGCGATCATTATTTATATGTCGGCGTGGCTCGGCTCAAAGAATATGCGAATTCGCAGTCTAACTTACGGATTCTTGCCGTTTGCGGTGCTGGTCGGGATTGTCGGTGCGCTGGTGATTGCTCAGCCAGATTTGAGTACGGCGGTGGTGATCTTTATCGTTTCCGGCTTGATGTTTTTTCTCGCCGGGGCGGACATGCGGCAGATTGCGTTGTCGATTGGGGCGGTTATTTTGCTGGTCTTTGTTGCCATCTCTGCGGATTTGCTACCAGAATATGCGGTTGACCGTATCTCCAGTTATACAGCCGGTGTACGGGATTTGACGCAGACCAGTTATCATACCCAGCAGGGGTTAATTGCCATTTCGTATGGTGGCTGGACGGGTGTGGGTCTGGGCGCGGGCGAGGCGAAGTTTAATAACACACTTCCAGCACCGCATACCGATAGTATTTTCGCCGTGATCGGTGAAGAATTGGGTGTGCTGGGTACAGGGGCGGTGCTTCTATTGTATATCGTGTTTGTGTTGCGTGGATTCCAAATTTCGCGGCGTGCACCGGATGCCTTTGGCGCGTTGATGGTCGCCGGGGTGACGGTCTGGGTGGCGACGAAAGCCGTGTTGAATATCGCCGTTATGACTGCGCTCTTACCACCGACGGGCTTACCTTTGCCCTTTATTAGTTTTGGCGGATCGTCTATGGTGGTGTTGCTGGCTGGCGTAGGCATGTTACTCAGCGTGCACCGTTTTACGGTTCTTCAGAAGCAAACAGCAGATCGGAGAGAAGTGGTTGCGAGTATTGATCGCGGCAGGGGGAACGGGCGGGCACGTCTACCCCGCACTCGCCGTAGCGGAAGCACTGAATCAACAGTTCGCTGAGGTTGGCTTATATTTCGTCGGAACAGTGGATGGCTTTGAGCGTCCGCTGATTGAACAATCGACAATCCCATTTGTCGCCCACGATGAAGTGCAGGCGGGTCCGTTACATGGCGTAAATCCTGTGAAAATGGTGACGAGTCTGGCGAAGCTGAGCATAGGCACGTTACAGGCATTTCGTTTATTGCGCCGTCATCGTCCGCAGGTGATTTTATCGACAGGTGGATGGGTCAGTTTACCGGTGGCGCTGGCTTCTCGTGTGCTGGGGATTCCGATGCTGATTTTCTTGCCGGATATTGAACCGGGGTTGACCATCAAGTATTTGCGCTTTTTAGCCCGTAAAGTGGCGTTGACCGTAGCGGAATCCGCGCAATATTTCCGTGAAGGGCAAACCGTCGTAACGGGTTATCCGTTGCGAAAAGCCATGTTAGAGGCGGCGGAGCAAACCGCGAATCGTGAGTCGCCAAACTTTATGGCGGCATTAGCGCATTTTGGTTTAGAATCAGGTTGCAAAACGGTGCTGGTCTTCGGGGGTAGTCGCGGTGCACGGGCGATCAACATTGCCGTGATTGAGATTTTGCCGCAATTATTGGCGGCGGGCTATCAGATCATCCATGTAACGGGTACGCTGGATGCAGACCGCACGCGGGAACAGGTGGACGCTCTGGGCGAATTGCCGTTTGCTGAACATTATCATCCCTACGCCTATTTGCATGAAGATATGGCGCTCTCGATGGCAGTTGCGGATGTGGTGGTATGCCGTGCGGGTGCAAGCACACTGGCGGAATTTCCATTATTTGGTTTACCATCTATATTGATCCCGTTAGCCTATAGCTGGCGCTATCAACAGGTGAATGCAGATTATTTAGCTGAGCGGGGCGCGGCAATTCATTTGATGGAAGAACACATGACCGGGCAATTGTTTGATACAATTCAATCTGTGTTGCAGGATGAACAACGATTATCCGATATGCGTGAGGCGGCGCGGGCATTGGCGCGTCCTGACGGGGCGATGAATGTGGCACGGGAACTTAATCAATTAGCGGCACCACTGGCGGGAACAGACTCATGATACAGCTTTCTACATTACTGGTGATAATGTCGCTCATGTTTGGCTATGTGGGGTTTACGCGTGGCTGGAATAAAGAGATTATCGCTACATCGGGTATTGTGCTGGCATTGTTCGCACTGTATCAATTTGATGATTTATTGACCAATTTGTTTATCAACATCCGTCAAGATCATGCCTTCTTTATCCGCACGATATTTTTAGGGATTGTGGCGTTTTTTGCCTATCAGACCCGTGCATTAATCGCGGAGGACAAACCGCGTTCTCGTGGTGGCGCGGATGGACGGGATAGTTTACAAAGTAGTGTGCTGGGCGCACTGGTGGGTTGTTTTAACGGGTATCTGGTGTGGGGATCATTGTGGTATTTCATGGATGTGACCGGTTATCCCTTACAGCCGTATATTTCCGCCCCCATCCCCGGTACTGCAAGCGCGAATTTTGTCGGCTCGTTGCCCCTCTATCTTGATCCGACGGGCAATTTGCTGGCGGCGGCAATGATCGCGCTATTTTTAGTCGTGCTTATCGTCATCTGACGGAGCGAAACACTATGGTTCAGCTCTATTCTCTGATGTGGATTTTAGCGGCGTTCTTCGGCGTAATGGGTTTAATACGCGGTTGGAGTCGTGAAGTGATTGCCACAGCCGGCATTGTGCTCGGCATGTTTGGTTTGTTTCAATTTGATGCTATCCTGCGTGGGACGGTGTTGTTAAATTTCCCCTTAGATCAGGTATTTTTTATACAGGTACTGATCTTCACGGTGATCGTCTTCTTCGCCTATCGCAATCGCATGTTTTTGCCGGAAGGCAGGACGAGCGAACTCGGTATGCAGAATTCTGTACTCGGCGGGTTGGTGGGATGCTTTAACGGCTACCTCATCGGCGGGACATTGTGGTATTTCATGGATATTAACGAATATCCGCTTGCACCGTACATCCTCGCTCCGGCGGCAAATTCACCGAGCGCACAAAATATCGGCACGATGCCGATGGTGTTGCTGGGTGGTGGCGTGGCTGGAAGTGCGGAATTACTCCCGATTGCGGTGATCGCGCTCTTTCTGCTTGTGTTGATCGTCCTCTAGGTGTGATGTGATGCGCTTTGAAGACGGACAAACGATTCATATTATTGGCATTGGCGGATTCGGCATGTCCGCCATCGCCCGTATTTTGCTGTTGCGGGGCTTCACTGTCACGGGTTCAGATCGTATTGCCAATCACTTTACGGAATCGCTGGCAGAACTTGGCGCGACGGTTTACATCGGTCATGATGCGAACCACGTCAACGGGGCGGATATGGTGCTGGCGACATCTGCCGTGCCACAGGATCATGTTGAGATTGTCGCCGCGAAAGCACAGAATATCCCCGTCTATAAACGTAGTGACATCCTCGCGCCGCTGATGGCTGGTAAAACGGTGATTGCCGTCGCTGGAACACACGGTAAAACCACCACCACCTCGATGATCGTGCATATTTTGATCGAAAGTGGCTTAGACCCCTCGTATATCGTCGGTGGGGTGATGGCGAACACCGGCACGAATGCGGGCGTGGGGCAGGGTGATTTGTTCGTCATCGAAGCCGATGAATACGATAATATGTTCCTCGGTTTAAAGCCGGACATTGCTGTGATTACCAATATCGAGTGGGATCACCCCGACTTTTTCAAAACCGAAGCCGACCTGATTGAGTCGTTTCGCAAGTTTGCTGAGTTGTTGCCGAACGGTGGCACGATGATTACCTATGACGGCTATCCGTCTGTGGGTGTTGATCCGAGCAATGCGATCCGGCAAAAAAATGGCGATCAGGAAATGCGATTTGTCCCGCAAAATATCCGTACAGAACCACAACAGACGGTGTTTGATGTCGCACTCGACGGCAAAGTGTACCGAGATTTACGTTTGACCCTTCCCGGCGCACACAATATACGGAATGCGCTTTCTGCAATTGCCGCCTGCGGGCTGGGAATTACCGATGGTGTGTGCGAAGCCCTTGCGACGTTTAAAACGACAGGACGGCGCTTTGACGTGTGTGGCGAGGTGGCAGGTGTGATCGTCGTCGATGATTACGCGCACCATCCGACGGCAATCAAGGCGACGTTAGAGGCGACAAAAGCACGCTACCCTGAGCATACGCTATGGGGAATCTGGCAACCGCACACGTATTCGCGCACGTCCGCTTTGTTGGAAAAATATGCGCAATCGTTCGGCGCGGCTGATAAAGTCATCGTGACGGACATTTATGCCGCACGGGAAGCTCCTGTGGAGGGGGTCGACGGCGATTCGGTGGCGAAAGCGATCAATCATGCCGATGTGACGCATGTCTCCGGTTTGGAAACGCTAACCGAATGGCTTCTTTCGGAAGTGAAAGCGCCATCCGTTGTTATAATAATGAGTGCTGGTGATGCTATACAGGTCAGCAGTGACTTTTTCCGACGCAAAACCCCTCCGACCCGAAAGGAGGCGACCTATGTCGATGACAGCACTTAAGGCGTATCTTGGTGAGCGCCTACTCTATGATGAACCGCTCTCAAAATATACGGCGGCGCGTTTAGGTGGCGCGGCGGATTTCTTGTGCGTGGTCAAGGATTCTGTCGATGATCTGATCGAGATTGTCACTCTAGCATGGGCGGCGGATTTGCCTGTGCATATTATGGGTGGTGGCGCGAATGTGCTGGTTTCGGATCAAGGTGTGCGCGGATTGGTGGTCATAAACCATGTGAGCGAGATTCGCACGGGCGATTGGCACGATGGGCGCACAGTTTCCGCGACGAGTGGCGTATCCTTGACCGTACTGGCGAATAAATGCCAGACGATGGGCTACAGTGGCTTTGAATGGGCGATCAGTGTACCGGGGACGATTGGTGGGGCAATTGTCAACAATGCGGGCGCGCACGGCGCGGATATGGCGCAGAGTATCGCCGATGTAGTGGTGTTGGAGCGCGAAAAAGGCGTACAACTGTACACTGTCAATGATCTCGCCTATGGGTATCGTACGTCGATGCTCAAAGCGCGTGAACACGGTAGCTTTCTGGTGCTCCTGACGACCCTGATTTTGCCGCCGGACGACCCGAAAGTAATCAAAGCGCGGATGGAGACATTCCGTAATCACCGTAAAGAGACACAACCCTCCGGCGCAAGTTTGGGTAGCATCTTCAAAAATCCTGAAGGCGACTATGCCGGACGATTGATCGAAAGCGCGGGTTTGAAGGGCTACAAAATCGGTAACGCGATGGTTTCCCCGATTCATGCAAATTTTTTCATCAATGATGGTGGGCAGGCAACGGCAACCGACTATTTTGCGCTCATCAAGCATGTGCAGGACTCGGTTGAGGTGCAAACCGGAATTCGGCTGGAACCGGAGATTCAATTTGTGGGGATATGGTAAGTCAGTTCTCAGTTCTCAGTAATCAGTTTTCAGTTTTCAGTAAAAGCTAATCTGATATTGAAGACTGCGGTGAATACAGCAAAATCAAGAGATATCTTAGATTAAAGTTTGAAATTACTCACGGCAAATTTCGTATTTGACCCACACATTTCCAGCACTTATAGTATGATTGATTAGTGGTAGGTTGTATTTTTGTTACAATCCATATCTCATTAGTGTATTGACTACCGTTGTATTGGAAGCCTGATTTTATGTCTGATGCCAGAACCCGTCAGAATCGGCGTAAAGGAGTAAGTGAACGTGCGCCGGGTGTGTTGCGTGGCGCGTTTGATGAGCGTGCGCTTACTGAACGCAGTGTGGGGCATGGTATCCGGCGGGGTGGGCAATTTAGCTGGCGCATTATCAGCGGGGTGATTGCTGTTAGTCTATCTTTTGTGCTGGTGATGTTCTTCGTGACGGACTTCTTCTATATCCGTAGCGTTGAAGTGGCGGGGACGAATTTTCTGACGGCGGCGGAGGTTTTCCGGTATGCGGATATTGCCGAACAGCATGTGTTCTGGATCAACCCTGAAACTGTGCGCGAGAATATTCTGCAAAGCTCCCCCGTAATCGCCGATGTCAGCGTGACAGTCCGCTGGCCTCCCAATGCCGTTCGCATCGTGATAGAAGAGCGAGAAGCGGCGCTGATCTGGATACAGGCGGGTGTGATTGCGCTGGTAGATGTGCATGGGCGTGTGTTGCGTTTTCCGCGTGAAGGAGTTGACCCATTACCGGAAGGCTTAATTACCGTAAACGCTGTAGATACGGGTGATGGTCCGCCGGGTGGGGATGTGCTGGTGGATACGGACGCGATTAACGGTGCGTTACAATTGCAGAATCTATTACCGGGAATCACCGCGCTCAGCTATAACGGGGTTGATGGTTTAGGCTTTCGTGAGCCGGGTGGCTGGGATGTTTGGCTGGGGACGGGGACGGATATGCGAAATAAACTGTTGATTTATGACGCGCTCACCGCTAACTTACAAGCACGGGGCATCACGCCACAGGAGATTAACGTGGCAGACCCGACAGCGGCGCATTATTGCTGTCAGGCAACTTCGGGGGGCTAGTTTTTTGCAATTAAGCGGTAAAATAAGTGGTAGAGCTAATCGCCTGTAATTCAGTTGCCAGTACATAAAGCTACAGATGTTTCTTCTAAGTGCTAGCCATCTAGCCAAAATGAAGAAACTTGATTGCATCATCTTATGGGAGTAGTGTTGATCGAATGGACGATCTTGTAATCGGAATCGATGTCGGGACACATAAAATATGCACGATCATCGGTGAAGTGCGCCCGGATGATATTTTCGTCGTCGGGGTTGGCATAGAACCGAGCCGTGGCATGAAAAAAGGCGTGGTGAATGATATTTCTGCGCTAACGACGGCGATTTCTGCTTCCGTCCATAAAGCGGAAAAAGGCAGTGGGTATCAGATTCAGCGTGCCTTCGTCAGTGTGGCGGGCAGTCACATCGCGTCTTTGAATAGTCGCGGAGTCGCTGGCATTATGGGTCAGCGTGGGGTAACGTTAGACGATATTGATCGCGCGATGGATGCGGCACGGGCAATTGCCATCCCGCATAACCGTGAAGTGTTGCATGTTGTGCCACGCAGTTATTCACTGGACGGGCAAGACCGTGTGCGTAGTCCGTTAGGGATGCACGGCTTCCGGCTGGAGGTAGAGGCGCATATTATCACCGCCAGCACAACCAGCGTTGCGAACCTCGAAAAAGCGGTTCAGGATGCCGGTGTAATGGTAGATCGCTTCATTTTAAACCCCTTAGCCGCAGGAGATGCTATACTTACCCGTGATGAACGTGAATCCGGTGTGGTCGTCATTGATATTGGCGGCGGCACGACGGATTTAGCGATCTTCATCGAAGGGACGGTCTGGCATACCGCAGTTATTCCCGTGGGGGGCGATCATGTGACCAATGACATTACGTTTTTCACTCACATCCCGTTTGATACGGCAGAAGCGGTCAAAATGCAGTATGGTCATGCGCTTTCGTCCGGCATTGATAAGCTGGAAACCTTGCTGGTTGAACCATTTGGTGAGGGGATGCCAACCGAAATTTCCCGCTATGAGTTGGCGCAGATGATCGAAGCACGGGTGGAAGAAATTTTTTCGCTGGTGCATAAAGAGGTCAAACGTTCCGGCTACGATGGTTTGTTGCGGGCTGGTGCGGTCATTACAGGTGGTTGTTCGCAACTGCCGGGTATGAAAGAGGTTGCCACACGCGTGCTGAATATTCCGGTACGTATGGCAAAACCGGAACGACTAACGGGTATGGTGGATGCCTTAAAGAACCCATCTTACAGCACGAGCGTGGGCTTATTACGACTCGGATTAGAGATGGATGTTGCCGAGCCGACGGTCTCGAATGGCAGTCATCCCATCGGTGGAATTAATATCGGTCAGATGTTGGGCAATTTGTTCAAAAGACTACTACCCGATAATGAGACATAATAGCCATTTGCTCAAATTTACTATTGTGCGTAAAATAGGCGTTATTGTAACGTCGCTTTATAAAGTTATTTTCCCTGAGGATTGAGGGGGCTAAATCAGGTTATGACTATGGATGAGATTATAAATGCAGAAACCTTCGCCCAAATTAAGGTTATTGGGGTAGGTGGCGGTGGCGGCAATGCTGTCAACCGTATGATAAATGAAGGTTTAGGTGGCGTGGAATTCGTCGCTGTCAATACTGATAATCAGGCATTGATGCTTTCAAAAGCTAAAACCCGTGTAAGAATCGGCGATAAATTGACTCGCGGATTGGGCGCAGGGGGCAATCCTGAAATCGGCAAGAACGCCGCAGAGGAAAGTTCCGACGACCTTTATGAAGTCTTGCGCGGTGCGGATATGGTCTTTATCGCCGCCGGTATGGGTGGTGGTACAGGTACGGGTGCCGCGCCCGTTGTCGCACAGATCGCCAAAGAACTCGGTGCATTGACCATCGGCGTGGTCACCAAGCCGTTTACCTTTGAAGGTCCGAAGCGCAGTCAATTTGCGGAATTAGGGATTGAAAACCTGAAGAGTCAGGTCGATACCTTGATTGTTATTCCGAATGATCGCTTGCTACAGATCGCAGATAAGCGTGCCAGCTTGCAACAGGCATTCTCCCTTGCGGATGATGTGTTGCGTCAGGGTATTCAGGGTATTTCCGAACTGATTACCGTTCCCGCCTTGATTAACCTTGATTTTGCGGATGTTCGCACGATCATGTCTGAAGGTGGCGCGGCATTGATGGCGGTGGGTCGCTCTGTTGGCGATGACCGTGCGCGTGCGGCGGCAGAAGCGGCAATCAGCAGTGGTTTGCTTGATGTGACCATTGATGGTGCACGCGGTATCCTCTTTAACATTACCGGCGGTCCAGACCTCAGCCTATTCGAGGTGAACGAAGCCGCGGCGATTATCCAGCAAAGCGCGCATCCTGATGTCAATATGATCTTCGGTGCTCAGATTGATGAGAGCATGGGCGATGAGGTACGGATTACCGTTATTGCGACGGGTTTTGAGCAAAGCCGCGTGAAGACACGTATGGACGCACAGACGACCATGCGTCCCCCGCGGCAACAGCAACCGGCTCAACAACCACGTACCCAGAATGCTTTTCAGGTGCCGCAACAACAGCCTGTACCGCGTTCTGCGCCACAGCAACCACCACAACAGCCTCCGGCGCAACAACAACCGCCGCAGGTACGTCAGCAACCGCCCCAGCCACAACGTCCGATGCAGGATGATTTCGCGGCACGGGTTTATGACGAAGATGATATGGACATTCCGCCGTTCCTTCGCAAACGTAACTAACATCATAAAAAGCATTAGTTTTCTCTATGCCCTTGAGACTTCCTCAAGGGCATTTTTGTGTTTAAAAAATGTTATGAGTACGTTAGGTTTGTGTTAGGTTAGGAATGTGTTACAACTTAGAACGAGTTTTCTGTTTTTGGGTAAGTTTGGGAAAAGTGTGTGATAAATTTGCTTGCCGGATGTGCGCTGTTGCTATAGAATGATGCTTACGATCTAAGATCGTTTTAAGCCCCTTCACCACATGGGGCTTTAATAATCAGTGCAATAAAAAAGATGAGCATCATAATTATTTTTTTAGCTATGCAAAACATATGTTGCATGGCGGTAGTTTCGTATTGTTAAGTGTTGTGAGGAGCAACGGGATGGTTCAATCCAAAAATAATGAGCGTAACGCCCTGCATGAACTGGGGTACAAGATTTTTCTTGATCGGTACGCGCTCAAAGATGTAACCCGCAAAACCCTAAAAGTGGATGATACCGTGATCGTAGTGGTGAACGCTGCTACCGGTCAACGTGAAATTGGTAAGGTGACTGCATATAAACATCCGCAGGTCACGATTGAATTGCTGGACGGCGAAGTCGTCACCCGCGATATTGAGCACGTCGATAAGCCGTTGGAGACTGATCCGGCGGACATGCACGCGCGCGTCGCCAAAGGGATTGCGAAAATCGAAGCAACGCCTGAGTTACAGGAAGCATGGTCAGAAAATTTCCGTTGGCTCCTCGATGGTTGGAAGTTCGTCCCCGGTGGTCGCATCCTCACCGCCGCCGGAACAGATCAAGAATTGACATTTTACAACTGCTACGTGATCCCATCGCCCCACGACTCCCGCGAAGGCATTATGCGGACACTCGGACAGATGACCGAGATTATGTCGCGTGGTGGTGGTGTCGGGATGAACCTGTCTACATTGCGCCCGCGCCATGCCTACGTTAAAGGCGTGAATGGACGCTCAAGCGGGTCTGTTTCATGGGGCGCGCTCTATAGCTTCGTCACGGGGCTGATTGAGCAAGGCGGCAGCCGGCGCGGGGCCCTTATGTTAATCCTCAATGACTGGCATCCTGATGTATTTGATTTCATCACGAGCAAGCGAGAAGCGGGCAATATCACCAATGCCAACATCAGCGTCGGTGTGTCTGATAAATTGATGGAAGCCGTGCAGAACGATGGCGATTGGGAACTGAAATTCCCGGATACCTCCGACAAAGCCTATGATGAATTGTGGGATGGTGACCTTGATACATGGGTTGCCGCCGGACGCAAAGTTATCACCTATAAAACGGTGAAGGCGCGTGCTGTATGGGATGCCATCATTGAAAGCGCATGGGCAAGCGCCGAACCGGGTGTGTGGTTCCGTGAGCGCAGTAATAAGATGGCGAATTCATGGTACTTCAATCCGCTAGTCGCAACAAATCCGTGTGGTGAGCAGCCACTTGGTGCGTTCTCCGTGTGTAACCTCGGCGCGATCAATTTAGCCAAGTTTTACGACGAGGAAAAGGACGATGTGGCGTGGGATGATCTGCGTCAGACCATCCGCTATGCGACACGTTTTCTCGACAATGTGATTGATTCCACCCCGTACTTCTTCGAGGAAAATGCGAAGATGCAGGGAGATGAGCGCCGTGTTGGTCTGGGGACAATGGGCATCGCGGAATTGATGGTACGCGTTGGAATCCGTTACGGGAGTCCGGAATCAGTCGACTTTATCGACAAGGTGTATGGCTTAATCACAACCGAGTCCTATAGCACGAGTGCTGATCTCGCAAAAGAAAAAGGCGCATTCCCCAAATTTGATGCGGAGAAGTTCCTTGAAAGTGGCTTCATGCAAACGCTACCGGACGATCTGCGCGAAAAGATCGGCAAGCAGGGTATTCGCAACGTCACTCTGCTGACACAAGCGCCGACCGGAACAACCGGAACGATGGTGAACACCAGCACAGGCATCGAGCCGTATTTCTCGTGGGTCTATTACCGCAAGAGTCGTCTCGGTCTGCACGAAGAAAAAGTGCCGGTTGTGCAGGAATGGTTCGACGCGAATCCGGGACAGAAGGAATTGCCGGACTATTTCGTCACAGCGATGGACTTATCACCGGATGAGCATGTACAGGTGCAGGCGGCGTTCCAACGATGGATCGACTCGGCGATTTCCAAGACCTGTAACGTCCCGAACGAATACACGGTTGAGCAGGTGAGCGACCTCTACAAATATATGTACGAACTCGGTTGTAAGGGTGGCACGGTGTATCGTGATGGTAGCCGTGACGAGCAGGTGCTGATGCTCAAGGGTGATGAACGCGCCGAGAGCGAACAGGCTGATCTTGATGCGGCGAAATCCGGCAAAAAGGCGGAAAAAGTCGAACAGGTCACGACACCGCACCGCGTTTATCCGCGTCCTGGTAAGTTGACCGGCGCGACAACCAGTACAGATACACCGTTTGGACGGGCGTATATCACCATGAACAGTGACGAACACGGCTATCCGTTCGAGGTGTTTATCACCGCGCCGGGGAAAGCCGGTAGTGACTTGCAAGCTGATGCGGAAGGATTGGGGCGGATGATTTCGCTCTCGCTCCGCACGACTGCGCCACAGAATCGTACCGAAATGTTGCGCCTGATTATTGACCAATTGCGCGGTATTGGTGGGTCACGTTCAGCAGGATTTGGTCCGAAGCGCGTGATGTCCCTGCCGGATGCGGTGGCACTGGAGCTTGAGAAGCAATATTTCGCGCATCAAGCACCACAACAACTGAATCTGCCGATGGCGGATTTACCGCAGCAGTCTATCCCTCTTGTGGAGAATGTACAGATGTCCGGCGCAGATTTATGCCCGTCTTGCGGGACGATCACGCTCGTCCGTGCGGAAGGCTGTCGTAAGTGCCTGACCTGCGGCTATAGCGAGTGCTAAACGAGCGACATTCATAAAGTAAATAACGAGGCAGTCACCGTAAAGTGGCTGTCTTTTTGTTTATAATAGAGCTGAACATAAGATTAAATGAAAGGATGTAACTCAATGAAAACGCGTTATATATTTTTGATGTTACTCCACTTTTGCCTTATTGTGTGGATGCCCACCTTCGCACAACCACCTGCTGAATGCCCATTCGGCTTGCCAACCCGTTTGTTCCCGAATGCGGATGGACGGGTGATTGCTGAGGGTGGTGTGCCCGTTCATATTGAAATGTCCACAGAATCGTATGTGATTCGTCAACTCGCCACTGGCGCAGAATTTATCGCGTGGTATGGACCTGCCTGCGTTGGGGATGCTGTGTGGTGGATGGTTGATGGCCACAATAGCATGGGGTGGATTAGGGAAAGTTCCGCAGAGGCTGAAGATTACTTTATAGAACCGCTAGATGACATGATCGAAGATTTAGCGCCGCGTCCGCGTGCGGGTGACGATCCGATCATGATTGACGATCTCGGTCTGCAATTTGACCTGAGTGCCAACATAGCCGGTGGCGTGGATGTGCATTGGGTGCCGTCCAATGTAGGGGAAGCGGTGCCGGATTTTGCAGTACAACCCCTGCATCGTGAGGTGAGTTTCCTCGGCTACGTTGGCACTGAGCAGGAATTCTGGCTTCATATCCGCGTGTATGAGGCGGACGCATGGGATGCTGTTTCTACCGCGCCGATTGATGACTTAAGGACTTTGTTGGATGAACATCCTGATGAGCCAGAATTAACTGGACTCGCGCCGATTAATGCCGCCCGCCCGCTCAGAACGCTGGTAGAATATCAGGATTTCCAGAATGGGCAGGGTGTGCGCGGTGTAGTACGGTATGCACAGGCTCCGATTCCTCCCACAGATGGAGAATTACTCTATTTATTCGCAGGGTTAACAGATGATGGACAATATCTGGTACGTGTGGCTTTCGGTTTGGATTCTGCATTGATTCCGACACAGGAGGGGCTTGATGAGCGATTTGATTATCCTTTGTTTGGCGAATATGATCATCTAGTATTCAATGACAGTATTGCCACCATGCTCACGAATGCGCCTGATGAAATGTTCCGCCCACGCCTATCTGATATAGATGCGCTAATTGCATCGCTTTATGTGGGTGAAGCGCCGGAACTATGCGGTGAATTGCCGAGTCGCCTTGAAATTGATGATACGGTACGGCAGGTGCTTGAAGTTGACCCCTTACGTGTGCGCGATGCGGCGAATGGGCAAGTGATTGAGAGTTTCTCTCCCGGAGAAGAGGCAATTATCACCGCGGGACCGGAATGTATTGATGGCATCGTCTGGTGGCAGGTCATCCGTCCGGATGCGTGGGTCGGTTGGGTAGCAGAAGCTCAAGGAGATCGCTACTTCCTTGAACCTATCGAAGATTAGCGCCAGAACATCTAGACAGTCGTGAGTTTCATGGCTGTCCTTTTATGTTTATAATGACGTGGTTTTGAAAACGACAAGATGAAGCGATGTAATCATGAAAATGCCTGATATGAGTATGTTTGAAGATGATGAAAGTAGCTACTGGAATGAACCAGATGCCGTGCTGACCAATATTGTCGCGGCGTATGTGAATGTGATGGACATGCCTATTGGCATCACGTTATTCGTCAAAGGGATGGTGATTAGCGGGACACTCGTCAGTGAACGCGAGTATTTAAAGCGCCTGACTGCAACGTTTACCGATATGGCGAAGCAGGTCATCCAGCCTAAGACGAAAAAAGAGCGTGAAGTTGTAGAAGATATGTTTAATTTTCAGGAGCTAGAAGAAGGCTGGTATCCTGATGATGATGGTAGGTTGAATGGGGATGAGGAGGATGTCCCTGACGAACTGGCTACATCGGCGCAAGTCTTTGACAACGACGTGGATGCAGATGAAGACGATGATCGTTTTGACTTCGACCTTGATGTTGAAGAAATGCCGCCAACCATCCGCCATTTGCACCTGACGGATGTCTCTATTGTCACGCCGCAACCGACTATCGCCTTCGGGCAAGGTCCGATGCCCTATTTGCGTATGCGCTTAACGATGGTCGATGGCTGGATTCTGGGGCATTCCGCGCCATATGATAATTTTGAACCCTACGATGATGACGATGAATCGGATAAAACGATCTTACATTAGGGCGAATTTGATAGTCTAATCTTGTGGCTAACCATTAACCGAAGGTGAGACTTGCCGAAAATAGGCTAGTCATTTGCGGATAGCGCACTATAATGCCCCGCTATGAAAAAATTACTCAAGCAAGTTCGGTTCAAGCACATTCTGCGTTTCGCATTTATCACAGGCGTGATCTGGATTGTGGTGATGATCGCGTTGGGTGTGGGCGTGAATACTTATGGCGTTACGGAAAATGCCGAAACTTCTGATGTGATTATCGTGCTGGGGTCGGGTTTGCGGCGGGATGGTCGCCCCGGTGATGCCTTACTGCGGCGGTCACGGTGGGGCGCACAACTTTACGCCGACGGTCTTGCGCCGACGGTCATCTGTACGGGCGGGGTGGGGCAGAACGCAGTCCGTAGCGAATCGTCCGCCTGCCGTGAAGTGCTCATCCGTGAAGGCGTGCCGGAAGAGGCGATCTTTGTCGAGGAGCAAAGCAAGAGCACGGAAGAAAACGCCATCTACGCGCAGGCAATTATGCTAGAAAATGACTGGACGAGTGCGGTCATCGTTACGGACAGCTTCCATATGCTCCGCGCCAACTGGATTTTCAATACCTATTTTGACGAAAACAACATCCACCACACACGCAGTCCCGTACCACGTGATTGGGTACGCTCCTATTTTTATACGCGCCATTCGTTGCGTGAAATCGTCGCGTTACAATGGCAAGCCTTCAAGGAAATCTTCAATTTGCCGATCACCGCTGTGCCGGGATGATGGTCGCCCATGAACCAATTCTGACAAAAGGCATGTCAATTGTGATAAAATAATACGCATGAATAGGTTGTTATTTTGATAAGGACAATCTGATGAGCGAACGTATTTATTACAGTCGAGCGGCGGAAGAACGCGCAAGACGTGAACAAATCTTCTTAACGGTGATGTTTCTGGCATTAGGATTGAGCATCGGCACTGCGCTGGCGTTGTTATTTGCGCCCAATAGCGGGAGCGAAACACGCAAAGATATTGCCAACACCGTCGAGGGGAGTCTTGAAACAGGGCGCGAAGTCACCAATCAAACGGTGAAGCGGCTGGAGAAAGAAATCTCCGAGTTGCGTAAACGGCTTGAAGATCGCCTAAATTAGGGCATATCACAAAACGTATCATCAAAAAAACCCGGATGTGAACCTTTCCGGGTTTTTTGTTGTCTATGTAAATAGAGACCTCTACTATAGTGGTGCGTTTAGCATACATAGGGGAATCGTCAGGCGGTTGGCTGTGGTTTCGTAACAATCACCTTTATAATAAGGATAAGCCTGATGCGTACACTGAAACCACACTCATAAATTGGATTCTATTCGTCAGCATCTACCAAATTATTGCAGGGGGAGATTATGCGCCGCGCATTGTTCCTAAGTATAAGTTTAATTTTACTGCTCATATTGAGCTTGAATATCATCGTCGCACAGGATTCAGGAGGCGACGGACAATCAGATTTACAAGTCGTCGATACTGACCCGTTAGAAGGCGAAGAACTCGGCTTGAGCGACGACATTACCGTTTATTTTGACCGTTTCATTGATTGTGCCACCGCAAATGGTGCATTGACCATCTCACCGCAGATCGCGGGAGAGGTAATTTGTAACGAGAGCGACAATCAATTGACTTTTTCGCCGGAAGGGGACTATCAACCGGCGACAGTCTACACGCTGACGCTTGCCGATACGATCACCGCCACCGATGGCAATCGTTTAGCCGAGCCATTCTCGCTGAGTCTGGAAACGGCGGGCTTTTTGCGTATAACTCAGGTGC
Source organism: Aggregatilineales bacterium (assembly GCA_040219275.1). Lineage (GTDB taxonomy): Bacteria > Chloroflexota > Anaerolineae > Aggregatilineales > Phototrophicaceae > JAVJSU01. Next base: position 393,134 of record JAVJSU010000007.1, read on the forward strand.
TCCCCGCGCCGGAAACGCAGGACGTTCCATCGGATGCAGTCATCACGGTGATTTTTAACCGTCCGGTGGTGCCGCTTGGGACGGTGGATGATATGGCGAATTTGCCGACTCCATTAACGATTTCGCCAACTGTTTCTGGACAGGGCGAATGGCTGAATACGTCCATCTACACCTTCACACCTGATCCGGCATGGGCGGGCGGGCAAACCTACGAAGTGATTGTCGACGGCGTGGAATCCGTTGATGGCATGACGCTCTCGCAAACTTATGGCTGGACGTTTACGACGGAATCGCCCCGCGTGATTGGCGTGATGCCGGAAGATGCGGCGGGTAGCGTAGGATTGAATGACTCGATTCAGGTCACGTTTAATCAGCCGATGGATCAGGCGAGCGTGGAATCAACCTTTATTGTCTCTCGCAATACAGAAGAAACAGTGACGGGTGCATTTGAATGGGCTGATGATGGCATGGGCTTCCGGTTTACGCCGGACAATTCACTCGCGCTGAATTCGGTCTATCAGGTGGGCTTTACCGCGCCACCGCTTGCATTGGCGGGCGGGGTGCTGGCAGATGATGGCGGCGGGCGGATTTCTTCGTTTGCGACGGTGCCACTTCCGGCGATTGTGGGCACATCCCCGAATGATGGTGATGTTGACGTGCCACCGTATGGCGGAATCACGTTGATGTTCGCTTCGCCGATGGATGTCGATACCTTTGAAGACCATGTGACGATTGACCCCGAACCGTGGCTTGATCCCGAATTTTATTTTCAGGATTACAACAATTCGCTGACGGTTTCTTTCCCGACAGAGCCGAGCACGCTCTATACCATCACGGTTGAGCCGGGCATGGCGGATATTTACGGCAACACGATTGATACGCCGTTTTCATTTACATTTACCACGTCCGCGTATGATCCGAATGTGTCGTTGCGCGTGCCGGGTTCGGTGGGTTTTTATAACGCCTCCCGTCCCGATACGAGTTTGTTCGTCACGCATCGCAACGTCAGCCGTTTGAATCTGCAACTTTACGCCGTCCCGCTCGATCAATTTGCGCGTCGTCTGGCAGATCAGCAAATGTATGATCCCGCGCAGGATTATTTCCCGTCAGCGGATAATTTGTTGCGTAATTGGCAGATCGAATCTGTCGCGCCGGAGAACGCCGTGCGTTATGAATTTCTTGATCTGGGCGATGCCACGCAGGGAGAAGCCGCGGTAGATTGTCCGGGGGCGATGCCGTCCCGCGTTGGCGTTGGTGACACGGCAATTGTCGTCACCGATCCGCTTCCGGTACGGGCGCGTACCACGGCGGTTGATGGCGAAATCGTCGAACTGCTTTACAAAGATTATGTCATGACCATCGTTGACGGTCCGGTGTGTAGTGATGGGCTGACGTGGTGGGGCGTGCGTCTGCGTGATGAGAGTATCGCGTGGATCGTTGAAGGCATTGATGGCGAATATTTCATTGATTTGCGTGCCGCCGCGCAGGATACGGAAGTCACCGTGCCGACTGATGCCGGACTTGGCGCGTATGTCGATGAAAACGGGTCGCTGAATCCGGGTATTTATTATCTGGAAGTGACCTCGCCGGAAACCGAAGCGCGGGATTACTACCCCGGCAAGCATTTTATGGTGGTGGCGACGGCGAATCTCGTCATGCACTCCACGATTGATAGCGTCGTCATCTGGGCGACGGATGTGAACACGGGGCAACCGATTCCTACCGCGCCGATCACGCTCTATGACCAGACTTATAACGTGGTCGTTAGCGGCATTACCGACGCGGATGGTGTGCTCCGGCTGGATATGCTCCGTGCGAATGATTTGAGTATCCCTCATGTGGCGATTCTGCAAAGCGAGGGTCAATTTGGCATCGGCACCAATCGCTGGACGGACGGCATTGACCCGTGGCAATTCGGAGAAAATGCCATTTTTTACCCGCAACAATACAGCTTGTATATGTATACAGATCGTCCGGTGTATCGTCCCGGTCAGCCGGTTTATTATCGTGGCGTGGTGCGAAATCGGGATGATGTGACCTATACCATACCGGATTTGGATGTTGTCACGGTCAATGTCTATAACGATCAGGGCGAGATCATCACGACCAGAGAAGCGCCACTGACCGCGTATGGCACATTTAGCGGGCAATTTGACTTGGATGCGGATGCGTCGCTTGGCTACTATCAAATCAGCGTGGTTTTGCCCTCAGAGGTGGAATTCCAGAACGAAGGTGGTTCGGTGGGGTTCAATGTGGCGGAATATCGTCTGCCAGAATTTCAGGTTGAACTCACGCCGGATGCGCCCGAAGTCGCGCAGAATGATAGCATTGGTGTGACGGTCAACAGCACCTATTTCTTCGGCGGAGTCGTGTCTGATGCGACTGTCGAATACAACGTGATTTCACAGCCGTATAGCTTCAACTATGCCGGTCAGGGCGCACCCTATACGTTTACGGACTTTAACCCCGATGCTGGACCCAGTGAATTTTACGGCACATCTCGCGGGGTAGTTTCCAGCGGGGAAGGCACAACTGACGCGCAAGGCAACCTGACGATTCAAGTGCCTGCGGAACTCGGCGATGCAACACAAAGCCAGACGTTCACCATAGAGGCGACGGTCACAGATGAAAGTGAGCAGGCGGTCAGTGGGCGTACGGATGTGGTCGTGCATCAAGGGCTGGTTTATGCGGGTATTCGCTTCCCGGAGTATATCGGCACGGCAGATGAAGAATCGACGGTTGAATTCATCAGCGTCGATTGGGAGGGCAACCCCGTCCCCGATCAAGACCTGACTATTGAGGTTTACGAACGGCGCTGGTCGAGCGTGCAGGAGCAAGACCCGTCTAGCGGGCGCACCACATGGACGTATGAAGTGGAAGATGTGCCCGTCACCGAGGGCGAGGTAACCACCAACGCGGATGGCGAAGCGGATTATACCTTTGTGCCACCGAATGGCGGGATTTTTAAAGTGTTGGTGATAGCCCGTGACGAACTCGGCAATGAAATCCGTGCCTCGGCGTTCCAATGGGTGAGCAGTGGCGAATATATCGCATGGCGGCAACAGAATAGCAATCGCATTGATCTGGTGACGGATGCCACCGATTACAGTGTCGGCGATACCGCAGAAATTCTGATCGCGTCACCGTTTCAGGGTGCGTCTGAAGCCCTCATCACCGTTGAACGGGGCGATGTGTTGCAGACCGAGCGCATCACGATGGAGAGCAATTCCTACGTCTACGAATTACCCATCACGGCAGATTTTGCGCCAAATGTCTATGTCAGCGTGGTGCTCGTCAAAGGCGTGGATGAAAATAATCCTGTTGCGGCGTTCCGTGTTGGCTTGACTCAATTGCGTGTGGATAACAGCCAATATGAACTGAATATCGACATCACACCGGACAGAGAAAATGCCGGACCGCGGGAAACAGTAACGTATACCGTCCGCACCACCGATTATCAGGGTCAACCTGTGCAAACCGAAGTCGGCGTGGCATTGACCGATCTCGCGTCGCTGTCGATTGCTGATCCCAATAGCGGACCGATCCTGTTGCATTTTTATGGTCAGCAGGGTTTGGCGGTACGCACATCGACTATTTTGACGATCAATACCGATCAACTGACGCAAACCGTGATTGATACCATCAAGGGCGGTGGTGGCGGTTTCGGCGAGGGAGGCATTTTCGACATCCGCGAAGATTTTGTCGATACGGCGTTCTGGAACGGCTCTCTGGTCACGGATGCCAACGGTACGGCGACCTTTGAAGTCACGTTGCCGGATAATTTGACGACGTGGCGATTGGATGCGCGGGCGGTGACTTCCGGCGAAAATGGGCGGATGCTCGTTGGGCAAGACACGTTTGATCTGCTGAGTACCAAACCATTATTGGTGCGTCCGGTCACGCCACGCTTTTTCGTCGTCGGCGATGAGGTTGTGCTGGCGACGGTGGTCAATAACAACACAGATTCCGCGCAAACAGTCGGCGTGACCTTAGAGGGTAACGGGATTCTGTTTGAAGGTGAGACGATTCAGCAGGTGGAAATTGCCGCTGGCGGACGGGCGCGTGTCGAATGGCGCGTCACCGTGCAAGATGTGGAGACCATCGACCTGACGTTTAGCGCAGTGACAGCTGATGGTGCTTATGGGGATGCCAGCAAACCGCCACTTGGTCAGGGTGATGATCGCCTGTTGCCTGTGTATCGCTATGAAGCTCCTGAAACCACCGGTACGGGCGGCATTTTGCGCGATGCTGGCACGCGGACAGAATCAATTGTGTTGCCGGAACGCTTCAACGTGACGCAGGGCGAATTGACCATCAACGTTGAACCCTCGCTCGCGGCGATGAGCCTTGAAGCACTGGATGTTCTGCGCGGCTATCGGGTAGAAAACATGGAAATGGTGGTGAGTCGTTTCTTGCCGAATATCATGGCGTTCCGTGCGTTTAACGAACTGGGGATCACCTCACAGCGCGACTTGCGGGCGGAACTTAATCGTCAGGTGCAATTCGCTATCCAACGCCTATATGCGGAGCAAAAGGTTGATGGCGGTTGGGGCTGGTTTGTGCAGGATGCTAGTAATCCGATGGTGACGGCTTACGCGCTCATCGGACTGGTGGAGGCGCAGGCAACGGGCTTTGCTGTCGATCAGGGGGTGATTTCCCGCGCGGTGCAATATCTCGAAGGGCAATACGTCCAAACGGGGCTGAACACTGAGAATTGGCGTTTGAACCGTCAGGCGTTTTTGCTGTATGCGGTGGCGCGTGCTGGTCAGCCGAACATCGCCCGCACGACGACCCTTTTCGATGAGCGGGCACGTTTGAGCCTATACGCCCGTGCATTGCTCACACGGACGTTCTACTTGATTGACCCGAACGAAACCAGCCGCATCGACACGCTGATTTCCGGCATCTTCGCCAACGCCATCATGAGCGCCAACGGGGTACACTGGGAAGAAGATCAGCGCGACTACTATAACTGGAATACCGATACCCGCACGACAGCGATGGTGTTGCAGGCGCTGGTGGAAGTGCAACCGCAGAGCGAGCTTATCCCTAATGTGGTGCGCTGGTTGTTGGTGGCACGTTCTACAGAAGTCTGGGAAACCTCACAGGAAACGGCGTGGGCGGTGATGGCATTGACGGATTACATGGCGATTTCCGGCGATCTGCGCCCTGAATATAGCTTTGAGGTGGACTTCAACGGGGACGCGCTCCTGAACGCGGATGCGTCACCGGAGAATGCGACAGTCATGCGCCGTTTGGTGGTCGATGTGGCGGATATGTTGCGCGATCAAGCCAATACGCTGGTCTTTGATCGCACGGCTGGTTCGGGTGTGCTGTATTACACGGCGTATCTGAATGCTTATCTGCCTGTGCCGGAGATCGAACCGCTGAATCGGGGAATCATCGTAGAGCGGCAATATAGCTTGCTCGAAGATGAAACTCACACGCCGATTGATAGCGCGACGGTGGGGCAATTGGTGCAGGTTCGCCTGTCGATCATCGCGCCGAACGACTTGCATTACGTCACCATCGAAGACCCGATTCCGGCAGGCACGGATGCAGTTAATCCAAATCTGACTACCAGCCAGCAAATTGGCACACGCCCTGAACTTAACCCCGAAGACCCGCTCAGTCAGGGGTGGGGTTGGTGGTGGTTCAGCGCCATTCAGTTTGAGGATGAGCGCGTGGTGTTGAACAGCACTTTCCTACCTGCTGGAACGTATGAATATGTCTATACGATCCGCACGGGCTTGGCGGGTGTGTATAACGTCATACCGGCGACGGCACGGGAAAATTACTTCCCGGATGTGTACGGACGAAGCGAGGGGTCAACCTTCACGATTCTGCCGGGCGAATAGCGGTACACTAATAGCAGTGAATGTTTGTATAGGGATGGTGTCTACGATAATCCAGCCATCCCTATATTGATTTCTTGGGGACGAGATTGACAACCTTAAGCGCACTCGGCAAGCCAAAAAAATCATATCGTGCAACCCGAACCACAAATTTAGGGTATGGCATGGGCGCGGTGTTTCTGCTCGCGTTCGGTATCGTATTTCTTTTTTTGATGATTTTCATGGCATATCTGATTTTTACAGGAGAAACGTCTCTTGAAGAACTCAAGCGCGAATGGTTTCTCTACGTGTTTGGAATGCCGCTTCTCAGCATTGCATCTGTGTTCGCCATTTATTCCGGCGGAGACACGCTCCGTCAGATTTTCAAAATACGGCGCAACCCATTACTTTATATCATTTACGAGCATGGCTTGCTCATTAAAGAAGGCGACGCTGTTCAAGCGGTATTGTGGCGGGATGTGGTTGACCTTCTTACACGGCTTGATACCTATAGACTCGTCTATACATTCCCCAAAATCACCCGATTAAAGCTAAAAAATGGGCGAGAAGTAAAATTTAGCTCCCTTGTTGAAAATTATGATGAACTGATTACATACATCGAAACGCAAGTGACGAATATGCTCGTTCCGCGATGGTTGGCACGGTTGCGTCTGCAAGGATCATTGACTTCTGGTTCGCTCATAATCGACAAAGCAGGCATCGAATCAAAGAAGAAGCGTTTTCGGTGGGCAGAGATCGAGAAAATTTACCTACAAAGAGTTGCCGGAGCAAATTCAATCAACGTCACAGTGGCACTGCGAAAGGGCAAGGGTGAAAAAGTGCTCAATTGGTCGGATGTGCCAAATCCGGTGGTGATGATGCACACGATCAACATGATCTGTGAACAATATCGAGAAGAATTCACGTAAATAACACGATTCTTGAGGGGAAATTGTCAACCGTAAGCGCACTCGGAAAACCTATCGCATCCTACAAGTTGAAGACCATCAACATGTTCATTCATGGCATTGAGACGTGCCTACTAGGTGTTCTAGGTGCGTATTGGCTATGGGATTACGGCTATTGGGCATTTGACCTTTTCAGACGGGGTGAACTGGGCACAGAATTTGATGCGTCGCCCTTATACGTGGCGTGTGGTGTGCCGTTTATGTTGCTTCTTTCCTTCGCCGCACTCGCTTCTGGAATATACGGGCTTTATCAGATCGTCATAACGGTTATCGAAAAACCCTACTTGATTGTCTATGAAAATGGTGTTCTGGTGAAACGATCAGATGGGTTGCAACGCTTTTTGTGGCAAGACTTTGATGACATTCTGACGCGTTCGCTCACGCGATTATCTTTATTGACCACAAGCAAGACGATCTATAAAGCGGGTGATGGACGGGATTTTTACGTCAATTTCCTTTTTCAAAATAGAAAAGACCTGCAAGAATATTTGGAAGATCGCATCGCGGACTACGTTATTCCAAAGCAAATTCGGCACTTTCAGCAGGAGGGTGCGTTGAAATTTGGGAAGTTACGCGTTGACCGTGCAGGTGTTCGCATTAGGAGAACAACCGTGAAATGGGCGGAGATTGACTCCATTTACATTCAGCAACTTACATTCGCTGGTATCAATGCGCTCACGGTTTCGTACAAAAATCGGAGAAAAACAGTATCGATGGATGCGTTTTATGTGCCAAACATCAGCATCGCGATTCGGACTGTCAAAGCGATCATTGCTCAAATTCCAGCCAAAAGCAAGTAGCACAGAATCGCGGTTTGTTTTATGCTAAACATTATGATTGGCGTGAAAATTTGAGAGATAGTGACCCATGTCCGGCTATGAATTGATTCCAGTAATGCAGGCGATGCGAAATGGCGATAACGCCGAGGCGCGTCGTTTGTTGCAACCCATTTTAGACGCAAACCCCTCCGCTGATGCCTACTTGCTGATGGCGAAAGTGCAAGATGATGACTCCGCGATTGTCGCAAATCTACAACGTGCGTTAGAGATGAACCCCGACCTTGAAGAAGCCCGCCAATTGCTCGAAGAACATGGTGTACAGGTGGGTGCAGGCATAGGCGAAATTGATCCGTTCGCTGAAGATGTCAGCGCGGGATCATCAAGGAACGTGAGCACGGGAGAAATTGATCCGCAACGCCCCGAAGATGCGCCACGTCATTTACAGGGACGCGAAACCGTAGACGACCCCGATGCAGAAGGCGTTTACGAAATGCTGTGGGATTGTAAATTCTGTGGCACGACGAAATTACTCGGCAAGACGCATAAATTCTGCCCGGTATGTGGCGCGGCGCAGGACACGGCAATGCGCTATTTCCCGTCAGATGAAGATAAGGTCGCCGTCAAGGATCATCACTTTGTCGGCGCAGATGTGACCTGTGGCTCCTGCGGGACGCTCAACACAGGCGATGCGGGCTACTGTACCAATTGTGGCGCACCGCTCGAAAATGCGGAAGCCGCCCGAACATTCGGTATGCGTCTTAAAGCAGAGGGTCAACGCTTTATGGCGGAGAATGTGACCGCACGCGTCAATGCTGAACAGGAAGCCTACGCACGCGGGGTGATCCCCGGTTCTGCACCCACAAAAGCACAATCTGCGGAGAAAAAATCAGGCTCGAATTGGAAAGTGTTTGCCATCATCGGCGTGGTCATCGCGGTGATCGGCGGGATTGCCTTCACGCTATTATCGACCAAATCTGTGAATGCGTCTGTGGTGGATCGCACTTGGGAACGCAGTATTGCGATTGAAATTTTGCGGGAGGAAAACGGGAGCGCGGAATGTGGCTCTCAACCGGGCGATGCGATAGTCTATGATCGTCGCCGTGAGCAGGTGGATACGCGCCGTGTACAGACGGGCGAAACCTGCCGCAATGTGCAGGTGGATCGCGGGGATGGGACGTTCCGGCAAGAGCGCCAATGTGATCCGGTCTACGAGAATGAAGCGGTGATGGGCGATGTCTGTTATTACACCGTCGAACGCTGGCGAGATTCGCGCACGGTGACCTCAGAAGGGGCTTTTGGCGAAACCGTCACATCGCCGAACACAGGAATCTCACGGAGTTGTTCAAGTGTGGGTTGTGAGCGTGCAGGTAGTCCGAATACGAAATTCCTGTTGCATTTTGAAGATGCAGAAGGCGATGTATTTGATTGCGATGTGCCTGAATCCGAATGGCGGGAAACACCTATGGGCGCGCAATTTACATTTGAACAGCGGCGTGTGGGTGGCGCACAACTCTGTAATACGCTGGAACGTGCAGGATAAACGAACGCACCGAAAATCACGTTGAGGGACTAATCATGGCGGACGATAAACAGATTTTGCGACAGGCGGCAACCGCTTTACGCAACGAGGACAAAGCCGAAGCACGGCGCATCCTCAAGCCGATTTTACAGGCAAACCCGACGGCGGACGCGTGGTTTTTGGCGGCGAATGCGATGGAAACAGATGAGCAGGCGATTGCGTGCCTCAAGAAAGCCATCGCGCTGGATTCATGGCACGCCAACGCCAACCGCATGTTGCTTAAGCTGGAAGGCACCAAAACGATCAACGAGCGCATCCGTGATACGTCCACGCAAGAGGTTGTTTCTGTTTCGCCGACTGCTACGCCATTACCGAAATTAAAGCGCAAGCCCCGCGCTACAAAAGTGGATACCCGCGCCGCCCGTCGCCGGATGTGGACACGGGTTGGTTGTGTGAGCTTTTTTGTGGTCTCGTTTTCATGTTCGGTGATGACCTTTAGCCTGATTGGTCTGGTGCCGGGCGTTATTGGTGCATTTATTCAGGCTACGGGTGGCCCGCCCCCTGTCACCGAGTTTGATGGTGTGCCGATTGAAGATGTGCAAAATGCGGCGTTGTTTATTGAACCAGCGGTGAGCGAACAAGCCACTGACCGTCAGGTGAATGTGCTTGAACATGGCTATGTGCATGAATATAGTTTTGATGCGCGTGCGGGCGATGAATATGCGATTTATATTCAATTTATGTCGTTTAGCTCGACTAACGTGGATGGCAACACACTGGTGATTGATCCGAATGGTGATCTAACTAATAGTTGCGTTTCACTGGGCGAAAGTGGCATTCTTGGCGGCGAAGGCAACATCACTATCGAATGCCAGATCGGCATTACAGGGACATGGCATGTTCGGGTGGTCGGGATTAACGGTGAAAGTGTGGGCGCGTATTTCGCCGGTGTAGAGCGCATCGCCGGATTTTAGACTGCATAATTGATGTTCTAAATGAATGCCCTGAACCACTTTCGGGGCATTTTTTTATCCAGAAGTCCTGTCATGCAATAGGTCAACCAGCTAAAATTAATTCCCCCAAATGGTTCCCTAAAATCGCCTCGTGTAGCCCCCGAAATGAGTTAGTTTTTGATTTATATTTAGTAGGTACGGTTAAGTAACTAACTTTGGAGGATTACCTTGCTCGAACTAGCTCTCGGATTTTTCATTATCGCAGTGATCGCAGGCGCACTTGGTTTTGGTGGCATCGCAGGTGCCGCGGCAGGTATCGCACAACTCATATTTTTCGTGTTTTTAGTTCTCGTGATTGGTGCACTGGTTTTGGGTGCTCTTGCGGTTGATTAAGATCACCTATTGCTACACTAAAAATAAGAACAACTTGGAAAACGCATAACCTAACTATTCTCTTTAATACTCAATGAAAGGCATACCTATGGCTACAGACGTAGTAACAAATAGAACGGCAGATCCTGTCATTATCGATGATCGGGTACAGGTGGATACCACCAAACCCGTTTTACCTTCCGCATTAAGACGCGTTTCCTGGCAGGCGATACTTTCTGGTGTCGCGGTTGCGGTCATCTTGCAACTCGCCCTTAATTTGCTAGGCTTGAGCATTGGCGCGAGCACGATTGACCCTCTCTACGATCAAGACCCGCTTCAGGTGGAATTTGCCGCTGGTGTGGTAGTCTGGCTTGCCGCGAGTGTGCTCATTTCGCTATTCGCTGGTGGCTGGGTGGCTGGACGTATGTCTGGCATGATTGAGCATGTTGATGGTGCGTTACACGGTGTTGTCACATGGGCAGTTGTTTCATTTTTGTCTGTGTTGTTCTTATCAAGCACAGTCGGTGGACTTTTAGGAACAGCATCTAATTTGCTTTCTGGTGGGGTCAATCTTGCACAGGAAAGTGTTGAGACTTTATCACCGGAAGTTGCCGATGCGCTGGAATTGCAGGATATTCGTCTGCAAAGCATTACTGAAGAGGCGCGTGATATTCTGAATATCACATCTACAGATGTTGAGCAAGCGCAGGATGTGACGGAAGAAACTACGCAAGATGTAGTGCAGAATCCGTCCGCACTTTCCCGTGAACTTGATCTTGGTATTAATCGTCTCTTGACGCTCGTAGACCCCAGCCCGGAAGATCGACAAGCAGTCGTCACGCTCTTGATGGAACAGGGTAACCTGACCGAACAGGAAGCCCAGCAAACCATTGACAATTGGCAGGCGACCTATAATGACGTTGCGACACAGGCTGAAGAAACTGCACGCGAAGTTGGACAAGCGGTTGCAGATTCAGTGGCAGTGATTGCCGGCGTATTCTTTATGATTTTACTCGTGGGTGCATTTGCGGCAGGTGCAGGTGGCATTGTCGGTATCTCCGGCAAGTACGAAGCCCTTAACTTTGACACATTTACCCGTAGAACAGTGAAATCATAGTTCTACCGCATGACCTACAGAACGTCCCGATGCGTAATCATCGGGGCGTTTTTTATTTTCAGGCGAGGAAGTTCAACAGGCAGGCATTCACCGCATCCGGCGAGTCATTTTGTACCCAGTGGGTGCCGTTTTCGATATAACCGACCTGTCCGTGCTGGCAGAGGTCGATGCTTGCTTGCGCCAGATCATTGCTGAACACACGATCTCGCTTGCCCCAGATGAGCAAAACCGGCATATCATCAATGCGCTGTGATGGCAACGGTTTAGGACGCGCCCGCCGTACCGCCCGATAATAATTCATCATGGCGGTCATCGCGCCCGGTTGTGACCACGCTTGCCGATACTGCGCGAGTACGTCGGATGTAAAGCCTGCACTACCACTAAATGCCCACCACGCCATCACCGACCAATTGCCCAATCCGGTCACTTTTTCGGGGATACCTTCCAACTGAAAGAACCCCATATACCAGCATTTGAGTTTTTGAGAGACACTTTCGCGCAGTGATTTCGCGAAAATTGCGTTATGCGGTACGTTCAGCACGACGAGCTTTTTCACTCTTTCGGGGAATTTGTTGGCGGTATGCCATGCGATTGCGCCGCCCCAATCATGTCCGATAATGGTGACTTTTTCGCGTCCGGTGGAGTCCATCAAAGCGATGACATCGTCTGCCAGCACATCCAGATTATAGTCTTCCACGCCGTCCGGTTTGGCGCTCAGGTTATAGCCCCGCATATCCGGCATGATGAGGCGAAACCCCGCGTTCACCAGCGCGTCAATCTGATTGCGCCACGCGTACCAGAATTCAGGAAAGCCATGCAACAAAATCAACGGTTCGGCTTCAGGATCGCCCGCATAAACGACATGCAAATAAATACCATTGAAGTCACGGGTATCATGCGTTAGCGGGGCGTTTATCATCCTGAAAAGTCCTTCGCCAAAAAGTCTTTCAGGAGGGCGTTTACGTCGTCGCGGGCATCTGCCAATATCCAGTGAGAGGCATCCAGAAAATGAAGTTCACCGTTGAGGCAATAGGTCATGCTGTCTGTGGCGAGATTGGGTTCGATATAGCGGTCAGATGTTCCGGCGAGCATGAGCACCGGCATGGAGAGCGTCCAACTTTTGGGAATGGGACGCGGACGTTGAACAAAGGCACGATAATAATTTAGCGCACAGGTCATCGCCTCGGTTTGTGCGTAGGCTTGGCGGTAGACTTCGAGTTCTGCGCGGGTGAAGGTGCTTTCACGAGCGCTCGTCCGCAGGGCTTCTACGGCGATTTCCCAATTGCCGAGGCGCATCGCCCATTCTGGAATATACGGAAGTTGAAACAACCACACATACCAGCTTCGCATAATCTGGCGTGGATTAAATCCTAACGCCTGCTGAAATACATTGGGGTGGGGCGCACTCATAACGGATAAACGTTCGATTCGTTCTGGATAGAGCAATGCCGTCCACCATGCCACTAGCGCACCCCAATCATGGGAGATGAGCTTGATTTTCTCCACACCGATTGCGTCAATGAGTCCGACAACATCGGCGGTGAGATGTTCAACGTGATAACTGTCCATACCACCCTGTACTTTTTGACTGAGGTTCACACCGCGCTGGTCAGGTATCCACAGCCGATAGCCGAGCGCGGTCAAATAGTCGATTTGATGTCGCCAGCCGTACCAGAAATCCGGGAAACCATGCAGTAAAATCAGCGGTTCGCCCTGTGGATCACCCGTTTTGACGATGTGCAACTTCACGCCGTTGACAATTTCATAGCTGTGTTCGAGCGGTGTCTGAATCATGAAGTCAAGAATTCCCCTAGAATACGATTCACTTCTGGCGCGGCATCATGCTGAATCCAATGGGTGGCATACGGCACATAATCGATTTTCGCGTTGTCACACATGCGTAAGCTCGGCTGTACGAGGCGTTCATCCAGATATTGGTCTTTCTCGCCCCAGAACATCTGCACCGGACAGTGAATCCGCCAATCTTTCGGCACAGGTCGCGGACGCTGAATCAAGGCGCGGTAATAATTCATGGAGCAGGTCATCGCTTCCGGTTGACGATATGCCCCGCGATAAATTTCGAGGTCTTCCGGCGTGAAGGTGGTCGGTAATCCACTCGCTTTGATCGACCAGACGGCGACATCCCAATCATTAATCGCCATAACGTGCTCCGGTATCCAATACATCTGGAAGAGCCACGCATACCAACTCATGCGAATCTGGCGCGGGTCATCCTCTAATGCTTGATCGAAAATATAGGGATGGGGGACTTCTAAAATGGCGAGTTTGGTCACTTTTTCTGGATGGAGTAGGGTTGTCCACCACGACACCAGCGCGCCCCAATCATGCCCGACAACATAGGCGGTTTCGCGCCCTGCCGCTTGGATTAAGCCAATCGCATCCGCCGCCATGTTGTTGACGATGTAATTGTCGATGCCACCCTGAACTTTTTCGCTCAGGTTATAGCCGCGCTGGTCAGGAATCATCAACCGGAAACCGAGATTCACCAGATGGTCGATCTGATGCCGCCACCCGTACCAGAATTCAGGAAAACCATGCAACATAATCACCAGCGGTCCATCTTTGGGTCCGGCTTGCATGACGTGTAATTTAATGCCATTGGTTTTGATGTAGGTCTCTTCGAGGGGGGTGTTTATCACGCTCATGTGTCCCTGAACCGCCTTTCATTTTGTGGTTTGTTTGGCGCTCTGTAATAGGTGTTTTGGACATGGACAGTATAGCATGGTTGCGACGTTGTCGCTGACTAACGTCGCCGTTTTTTCTCCAGACGTTCGCGCATATTGTTATGTTTTCTGCTGGAAATTGCGCTCGAATATTTTATGAGTATATAACAAATAGGTTGGAAATTCCTAAAGACGCAAAGTGCGAAAATCATCGTTTACGTTTTGCTAGAGAAATGGGTGGTATGATGAGATGAAGAATACCATCGCTTGTCATAAGCGAGTCTAAAACGGTTACCCGGAACATGATCTCCATGACTCTCTCATTGTCTCTCCCGAGCATAAAGGCTTGCCAACCTGAGGGGTAGCTACGGGGTCGTACACATGGTTGTCGCCGGGCAACCAACTGCGATTATACGCAATTTAAACGATTTATTAATAAAATTTTACGAAGTTCACTAAGGTAACAATTAATTCATAATACCAACCAAGTGAATAGAAGTCCTATATTTTGCAATCTTTGAGCTACATAAATAGGACTCGTTTAAACTTGATTGGTATAACTACGCCCGTCGCCTTAAGCGTTCCCGTAAGCGCGGGATGACCTGTGTATAGACGTTGTAAAGTGGGCTATAGGGTGCATAATCCCACGCGCCGATGTGCCGTGTGACCGTGCCGCGAAAGCCACGCTTAAATTGAAACACGCCCCATAGAGTGTCAGTCTCATTAAATTCGTTCGGTGCGCCCCACATATCATAAGTGCTATAGCCCTGTGCTTTTGCCCAGCGCATTGCCTCCCATTGAAGCGCGTAATTCGGCATTTTTTCACGCCCTTCGTTGGAGGATGCCCCGTAAAAGTACCAGCATTTACGCCCGAAGTGAAACAGAATCACATGGGCGAGGGGTGTCCCGTGTTCATCTTCTGCGATGAGGGCGTGTGCCAAGCCTGCCTGCATAAAATCACGCCATGCCTTTTCGTAGTATTCCGGTGGACGAATCAGAAACTCGTCGCGTTCGCCGGTGGTGCGATAGAGCGCATAGAGCGTATCGAGATCGGCAATCGACGCGGTGCGAATGCTTACGCCTTTTTTCTCTGCGGTGCGGACCTTCCGGCGGGTGTTCTGGCTCATCGCCATGAGGATGTCGTCTTCGGATTGCGTCAAATCAACCGAAACGGTATTCCTGAATTGCACCTGATCGTCAGAAAAACGCCAGCCCCGTTGACGCAAGTCTTGCATCATCGACTGACCGGGCAGATAGGGCGTGTCATCTTCTTCGCCGGGGATGCCTGTCGCGCAGATCACATCGGGATCAATTTTTAGCCATGTAGCGAACCGTCGGCGGGCTGTGTTTTGTAGATAGTCGAGCACGTCAGCGGTGATTGCGCTATCTTCATAACGCAACGCCGGACCTTTCGGCACATACATCACCGCGATTGGACCTGCACGGCGCGTTAAAATGGATGCCATCGCTACAATCGTGTCGTTACGCTTAAAGGCGAGTCGCTCCGGTTGCCAGCCGGTGGTGGCGCGTTTAAATTCGCCCCATTCCCATGTTTGGAGTACATGCGCGTAGGACAGTTGGCGCAATGACTCATTCCACTCGTCGCGCTCTGTGATCGTTTGAATCGTTAAGTCAGTCAAGTTGAATCCTAGCGTTTGATGAAGGTGTCACGCACGGCGTAATGCCGCACTTTGGCGTATCCCCATGAGATACTCTCCGGTGGATTGAGATAATTTGTGTAGGCGAGTGCCATCTGTCTGCCTGCCTGTGCAAAGGGGACTTCGCCGTAGCCCGTACCTAAGCCGGAGCAAGCGACGGAGGCGATTTTGCGTTCCTGTGTGGCGTTATGGTGATGCACCGCACGGAGCATCGCCCACATAGCAATATATGGATTATCAGTTCGGGAAATGTTCATCGGGACGCGCATAGTGGGTGTATGCGCTAGAAACGGATGTTTATCGTCGCCTGTTTCAACAATAATAGATGTACCGACAGGTTGCTCCCCAAAATAATCGCTAATAACGCGCTCCTGTACGTGTTGCGCCAATTGTTCGCCAAAGAAGTTACTGATGATGAGATCAAGCCCGCCGTCCATCAAGCCAAAGGAATTCGCCGGACTGACGATGCAATCAAATTCATCAAGAGTCTCAAATGAATCATGCACAATCTCGACATCAGGCAAACCGTTAAAATATTCGCGCCACGCATCGCACATCGGCGCGTTAATGTCCACTAGAATCAGTTTCATCGCTGATTTTACCTTACTCTATTCCATACTGTTTTTTCAGCGTTTTTATCATGATCGTCAGTAGTTCGTCAATAATGGCGCTTTCGGTCATTTGCTTATCTAGCATGGCATAAATGGGCGATCCTGCGGAAAGCTCCCAGCCGCGTTCGGTGGCGACAGAATCCTCTAATTGTTGTGGATAGTCCACGCCGAGCGCCTCTAACGTCGCTTTTACGCCTTTGATGAAATTGCGGACGCTGTTGAAGGTCGTGGCACTGTGCGGGATATTCTCCGCAATGCCCACATCCTCCGCGTAAATGCCCGGTTGCTCATGCACATTGTTTAACAACTTCACGAGTGATTCAACTTGCCCGATGGTGAATTTCATTGAGTGTCAGCCTCCGCGAAAGGTCATGGCTGTTTGATAGCCTTTATAAATCAGCGCATTATACACTTTGTCATACGCACCGACGGAGCGCACAACCT
Organism: Aggregatilineales bacterium; assembly: GCA_040219275.1. Classification (GTDB taxonomy): domain Bacteria; phylum Chloroflexota; class Anaerolineae; order Aggregatilineales; family Phototrophicaceae; genus JAVJSU01. The sequence continues at coordinate 410,073 of JAVJSU010000007.1, forward strand.
CGCCACCCCATCCACGCTTAAAGCCATAAACTCCCCATAAGCCGTCATTGCGCTCTGTGAAATTGGCTTCGAGTGAGCTTTCTGTTGCATCCGGTATGCCCCACATATCATAACGGAGGCATCCCCGCGATTTAGCCCACAAAATCGCTTCCCACTGTACGCCATATGCCGCCATCAAATTTCGCTTTTCATTGGAGGATGCGCCGTATAAATACCATGCAGTCTGATTCACCGCGTAAACTATAATTCCAGCCAGCACATCGCCTTCGTGTTCTGCAAGGATGAGCGCCGCATCGCCCTGTGGCACGGACAATTCATAGGCGAGTTGATAGTAGCGCGGTTCATGCACGCCGAATTCGTTGCGATTTCCGGTAATTTGCATCATATCGGTGAATTTATGAACATCGTCCAGCGTGGCTTCATAATAGTGAATGTCGCTTTTCTGGCTCTTACGGATTTTGCGTCGCGTCCCCTGATTCATGCGTGCCATGATCGCATCTTCATCGTCGCTAATATCCAGCATGACCGTGTTCGGCGGTTGGATCGTCTGCGGGGTGGGTGCAAAGCCAAGCGCATCAAAATCCGGTGGGGGAGTCGTAGAGTCGAAGATGCCCGGTTCCCATTTTAAGAAGGAGACGCGTTGTTTACGCAAATGTGCGTCAATCAAGCGCCATAAATACGCCGCCTGTGCTTCCGTTTGATAGTACGGTCCATCAGGCGGGATATAAGCGAGTTTGCTGAGTCCGAGCGGAAATTTGCGGAATAAAATTTGCACACCCGCCACCAATACCCCGTCCTCGTCGACGGTAATGCGTGTTGAGTCCCACCCGAAGGCGCTCTTTAGTGTGCCATAACTGCTCAGTTGCAACACATGCCCGCGTTTTTGTTGCCGGACAAAGTGATCCCACACCTCCGCAGAGACGTTGTTTGTAGAAAGCATACCATCCGTTCCATAACTAATCGCATGACGTGCAAGCGTTATTGCATCATCATGGTGTGATTGATGTGTGTTGATGTCTGTGTGATCCTGCGTCATTTTAAGAAGAGGGCGGTTGATCTTCCCGCACACTTCCCACTATATGCTAATTCCTGTAATTACGAAAGCAAGGTGCAATTCAGTTGGGTAGGCTTCAATTGTCATCGCGCGGGTTCTCTATAGCATAGATGTCAACCCGTAACCGTTTCAAAAATCATCCAATCCTCATATCAACCTTCTATAAACGCTTTGTTATCTGTTTGGCATGTGATAAAATCCCAACCGTCCAAATTTTGTTCAGGTGGCATCACTTTTTTTGTGATTATCGTTTGTAAAAAACGCCTAATCCATTGCAGTCCGCATGTGGTGATGTTATACTGAACCCGTTTGTGACAAACAGCGCAAATAAGATTGTCTTGTGCAGACATGGCGTAAATCTCAGGAGTTGCTTCTCCATGAACGTTTTAAATGAATGGGCTTTTATTGGCGTATTTTTCTTGATAGCACCTTTGCTACCCGCATTGCCGATTGTGCTTGGTGGGGTCTTTAGTCCTAGTAAGCCAAATGCCATCAAACAATCCACCTACGAATGTGGTGTGGAGACAGTTGGCAATACATGGGTGCAGTTTAAAGTGCAATATTATATTTACGGGCTGATCTTCCTCATTTTTGATGTGGAAATGGTCTTCCTGTTCCCGTGGGCGCTGGCGTATGGTCAGTTGGATTGGTTTGGCTTCTTCGCAGGCTTCCTATTTATCTTCTTGCTGACGGATGCGCTCGTTTACGCCTGGCGTAAAGACGCGCTTGAGTGGACTTAAGGAGCGGAGGCACAGTCTGTTATGGAATGTTCAAATATCATTAGTACCTTTGAACCCTGTTTGGTGAGCGCGGGCTGGAACGCAGATATTGCCGCCCTCGTTGCCATTTTGCTGGGTGTTGTGCTTGTAGCGAGTTTTCCGCTTCTGGTCGCAATTTTGCTGATCTGGATTGAGCGTAAATTTGCGGCGCGTATTCAGGATCGTATCGGTCCGAATCGTGTCGGTCCGTTCGGGTTGCTACAGCCATTTGCGGATGTCGTCAAATTGCTCGGCAAGGAAGACATTACCCCGGCTGGCGCGGATAAAGTCATTTACAATATGTCCCCCGTGGTCAGCGTGATGGCGGTGTTGCTCATCTGGGCGGTGATTCCATTTACGCCGGTGAACGTGGGCGTTGATCTGGAAATTGGCGCGTTATATTTTATCGCTGTCGGCTCTATCGGCACGCTTGCGGTCATTTTGGCGGCTTGGTCAAGCAATAATAAATATGCACTGCTTGGCGCGTTCCGTGTGGTCGCACAGTTGATTAGTTATGAAATTCCGCTGGCGTTGGCGCTTCTTATCCCCGTGATGTTGGCGGGTAGTATGAGCCTCGTCGGGATTGTTGATGCACAGGCGGGGATGTGGTACGTCTTCATGGCACCCGTTGCGGCGTTCATCTTCTTTATTTCTTCTCAGGCAGAAACCGGACGCGGTCCGTTCGATCTGCTGGAAGCGGAATCTGAATTGGTCGCTGGTTTTAACATCGAATATTCCGGCATGAAATTCGCCATGTTCTTCGCGGGCGAGTTTATGCACGTTTTTACAAACGGTGTGTTGCTGGCGGTACTATTCACCGGTGGCTGGCAAGGTCCCGGTGCACATAGTCTTCCGGTGCTTGGCTTCGTTTACTTAATGCTAAAAACGGGCTTCTGGTTCAGCATCTCCCTGTTGATGCGTAACGCATTACCGCGTGTCCGTATTGACCAGTTGATGGCGTTTAACTGGAAATTCCTTGTGCCGCTTTCAGTGGTTAATGTCTTGATGATCTCCTTCCTGTTGAAGGTGATTCAGGAAATCGGTTTAGCGCCGGATGATCCGGTTAATTTTGTACAGAATATTCCGCAAACGTTGGTGCTGTTGCTGGGTAATGTTGCACTGTTTGCGGGTGTGATGACCATTCTCCGCAATCAGACCCGTCAGGAACGTCTGCGGGAAGAAGCACGTCGTGCCGAGTTCGGGCTTGCGCCCACATTGGCGGGCGATTAGTCGCGGTAATTTGGAGGGGTAAGTAGATATGTCATTAGGGAATTTCACCCCGGAAGCCTTCGCGTTTGGCTTTTTCACTCTGATAACGTTGGGGGGCGCGTTCGGTGTCGTTTTAAACAAGAATCTGGTACGGGGCGCGGTGTGGCTGGTCGTCAGCTTATTCGGCGTTGCGGGATTCTTCGTTATCCTGAGCGCACCATTTCTCGCGGCGGTGCAAGTGCTGGTCTACATCGGCGCGATTGGTATTCTGTTCACTTTTGCGGTCATGCTCACCCGTAGTATGACGAACCTGACCGAACGCTTTAATAGCCAATGGTGGTTGGGCGGTCTGGTGGCAGTGTTCCTATTCTTATTTATGGTGATCGCCGTGATCGTGCCGGTATTTGGCGAGATGACGGAGCCGACTTCTGATATGGTGGCGACAACGGTTGATCTGGGGATTGCGCTGGTTGACGGTAATCAGTATGTTCTGCCGTTTGAAGTTGCCTCATTGTTATTGACGGCGGCGATGATCGGCGAGATTGTAATTGCCCGCGGAGACGACTAGCTGAATACGAAAAGGACGCTTTTATGGTTCCATTGTGGTTATTTTTAGCAGTTGCCGCCGCGCTATTTTGCATCGGCACCTTCGGGGTGTTGACGCGCAAAAACGCGGTTGCGGTACTGATGAGCATTGAATTGATGCTCAATGCGGTCAACATAAATTTGGTCGCATTCTGGCGTTTTCAGACCCCACTTGACATGAGCGGGCAAGCGTTCGCGGCATTTGTGTTTGTGGTGGCGGCGGCAGAAGCGGCTGTCGGTCTGGCAATTATTATCGCGGTATATCGTAACCGTCGCTCTGTTTCTGTTGAAGATATTGACATGCTCAGATGGTAGCGACGCAAAGGAAATGGCAATATGGATTTAAATAATCTCAACACGTTGCCCTGGTTGATCCCTGTAGGACCGTTACTGGCGTTTGTTATCATCACTTTAGTGACGAACAAAAGCCGGATGGTCAGGGCGGACGATTCACACGAATATGGTGGGCATCACCCCGATTATGACGGTATGAACGTGCCGGTAGTCGCGCCGTGGAGCCGTGTCGCGAGTATCGTCGTCGGTTTATCCGGTGTGATCTCTGCATGGTTGATTAGCTGGCGGGTATTTTTTGAAGCAATTTCGATAAACCAATTTGGTAAAGATGTAATTTTTGCGGATTCGATTGACTGGCTCTCTAATGGGCTGGATACCTTCCGCATGGGCGTGATGGTTGATCCGCTGACGGCGGTGATGCTATTCATGGTGCCGCTGGCGGTGCTGTGTATTTTCATCTATTCCATCGGTTATATGGCGCACGATCCACGACAGGCACGCTTTTTTAGCCTGATTTCGTTGTTTGCGGGTGCTATGTTGACGCTGGTGGTTGCTGACAACATCTTGCTGGTGTTCGTCGGCTGGGAAGTGATGGGTGTCTGTAGTTATTTGCTCATCGGCTTCTGGTTTGAAAAGAAGAGCGCCTACAACGCGGCGATCAAAGCCTTTACGGTCACCCGTGTCGCCGATGTGGTTATGCTTCTCGGCATCGCGTATCTCTTCTTCCTCAGTTATGAATTTTACGGTTTCGCCACCCTTAACTTCCGCGACATCCTCTATAACGAAGCCTTTCTCGAATATGCCGCAGGGACGAACGCGATCATCTTCGGTGGTTTGGGCTTAAGTGCCTCGGCAGTGATCGGCATTTTCCTGATTATCGGTACGATTGGTAAATCCGCGCAGTTCCCACTGCATGTGTGGTTGCCTGACGCGATGGAAGGTCCGACTCCGGTTAGTGCGATGATCCATGCCGCCGCGATGGTTTCTGCGGGTGTGTATGCGGTCATTCGTATGTATCCGCTATTTGATGCGGGCGGGCATGTTCATGCGGGGGACTTTACAGCACCGTTACTCTTGATGGCGGTGATCGGTAGCTTTACGGCACTTTTCGCCGCGACAATGGGCGTGGTTCAGCGTGACGTAAAAGGTGTGCTGGCATACTCCACGATTTCACAGCTTGGCTTTATGATCGCCGCACTCGGTATGGGCGCGTTCGTTGCGGCATTCTTCCATCTGATTACACACGCGTTCTTCAAGGCGCTGTTGTTTATGTCGGCTGGTTCGGTGATCCATGCGATGGAACACGGCGAACATCATGTCCATGAGCATCACGCGCATGACCATCATCACGATCATCATGATGAGGCGCATGTTGAATCTGTCGGTGTTGGTGATGAAGCTGGTACACATCCTCCCGCAGATGCACACGCGGCGACGGAAGACCCTGCGGAACACCCGCGTGAGGCTGGCACGCACTTTGACCCGCAAGATATGATGAACATGGGCGGGTTACGCCACAAAATTCCGGTGACTTATTACGCCTTTCTCGCGGGTGGGTTGTCGCTGGCAGGTTTCCCCCTGCTTACGGCGGGATTCTGGTCAAAAGATGAAATTCTGGCGGATGGCTGGTATGTCTTTAGAGAAACCGGTTCCGGGATGCACCTGATTGTCTTCCTCGTGCTGGCGCTGGCGGCATTTTTGACTGCTTTCTATACGATGCGTCAAATTGGCTTGACCTTCTGGGGAGAAGCCCGTACAGAAGAAGCTGAACATGCCGGTCTGGGCGGTCCAGAAAGCATCATCAGCCGGACGATGCAATTGCCGTTGATTATTCTGGCATTTTTCGCCATTTTCGCTGGCTTCGTGGGTGTGCCACCGGATTTCCCGATTTTGGGAAGCATCTTTGCGCCGAATGGCAATCCGTTCTTTGACTTTACGAAATACGCATTGATGGAATCAATTCAACCAGAAAAACCCACGTTTAGCTGGATACCCGTACTCACATCATTTGGTGTCGCACTGGGCGGTTTGTATCTCGGCTGGTTGATTTACTGGCGCAACCCACTCAAAGCGGGCGACGAAGACCCGATCAAGCAACCGCTGGGTGTGCTCTATGATCTGTGGATGAACCGTTACTATATGGATGATCTCTATGGGATGGTGTTTGTCCGTCCGTCGCAGTGGTTTTCCGCTGTCGTGGTGAGCACGTTCATTGATAAGGGCATTATCGACGGATTTTTACATCTGGTAGCGCGGGCATTCATATGGACGGGTGATCTGATTAAGGTACTCAACCTGTGGTTGATTGATGGCGTGAGCGATGGTATTCCAGAAGCAATCGGGCATTTTGGTGTCTGGTTCCGTCGTATTCAAACAGGTCGCATTCAGCAATATCTGCTGTTAGCGGCGGCGGCGGCAATTATCATCGGTCTGATCTTCGTCGTGTCTACCACTTTGTTACAAGCGGCTGGCTAGGGGAGCGGTATGGAATTTGACATTTTAGGATTAAATCCGTTAACGGTACTGGTCTTCGGTCCGGGGCTTAGTGCGCTCATCATAGCGGCACTGCCGAATAACAAGGTACTCTCCCGCTGGCTTTCGCTGGCATTGAGTCTTGTGATTGCGGCGGTTGCGGTTGCGGTGTTCGCAAATTACAACAACACCTTCATGGACGATCCAAACGTCTCCGCGTTTCAATTTCAGACGCAGGCGGAATGGTTCACGTTGTTGGGGTCATCATGGCATCTGGGTATCGACGGCATCAGCGCCACAATGGTGTTGCTGACGGGTATCCTTGTTCCTCTGGCGATCTTAATTAGCTGGGAAGTCGATGATCGTCCGAGCATCCATCTTGCGCTCATTCTGTTTTTCGAGATGGGCTTGATGGGCGTGTTCGTGGCGATGGACTTGATGGTGTTCTTCCTGTTCTATGAACTCAGCCTTGTGCCGATCTACTTCTTGATCGACCAGTGGGGCGGTAAGAACCGTAAGTACGCCGCGACCAAGTTTATGATTTACTCTGTCGGCGGTACGCTCGGTATGCTCCTTGCAACACAGCTTATCGGCTGGACGGCTGGCACGTTTGACATTCAACAACTTTCACAAATTTGGCCCCGTTTTATGGGTGAAAATGGTAGTTTCCTCGGCATAGATATCAACACGGTGAAGGGGCTGTCATTTGCAGGCTTCCTGATCGCGTTTGGCATCAAAGTGCCGATCTGGCCATTCCACACATGGCTACCGGACGCTCATGGTGAAGCGCCGACTGCTGGCTCTATGTTGCTGGCGGGCGTGATGCTTAAGCTCGGCGCATATGGCTTTATACGCCTTGTGGTGCCGTTCTTCCCGGATGTATGGATCGGCGAGATTAATTTGCTCGGTTTGCAATTTACGGCGGCGGGATTGTTCGCCTTCCTTGCGATGCTCGGTATTGTGCTGGGCGCGTTTGCCGCCTTCGGACAGAATGACATCAAGCGATTGGTGGCGTACAGTTCGGTTAATCACATGGGCTTCGTCGCGATTGGTATTGCGGCTATGGCAGTCGCTTATGGGCAAGCGTGGGCAAATGGGAGCGAGGAACACATGCAAAGCGGGATCATCGCCGCAAATGGCGCGGTCTTGCAGATGTTTAACCACGGCTTAAGCTCTGCCGCGATGTTCCTTTTGGCGGGTGGCATTTATCATAAAACGCACACCCGTGATTTACGTGAATATGGCGGTTTGTGGGTGAAAGCGCCAATTTATGGCGGTATTTTCATCTTCACAAGTATGGCGAGCCTCGGTTTGCCGGGCTTAAACGGCTTCGTGAGCGAGTTCCTCGTGGTGCGCGGGACATTCCCGATATTCACATGGTTGACCGCAATTTCGATGATCGGTTTATTGTTCACCGGTGCTTACATCTTGAAGGGCATCCGGGCGACACTACACGGACCGTTCAATATGAAATGGCGTGATACTGCGCTTGAAATTGAGCCGCGAGAAGTGGTCGCCGTTGTGCCGTTGATGATCTTGATTGTGATTACGGGGATTTTCCCGAATTGGATTTTGCCGATCATCAATGACTCTGTGACCATTATGATGCACAGCATAACAGGATAAGGTTGGCAATATGATTGAATCTGTAGGCTTTCCTGTACTAAGCGCCATCATTTTCCTGCCGATTGTGATGGCAGTCGTCATCCTCTTTTTGCCGGCAGATCGGCGAGACCTGATTCGTGGTTTCGCCCTGATGACGGCGGTGGCACTGCTTGTTCTTTCAGGACTGGTGTTTTTCGCCTATAACGACGGCGTTGGCAATTTATCTGAAAAACGTGATGCGCTGGTCGAAGGGACGTTAACTGATCCCACCGACATGCTCTTACAAGCAAGTAACGCGGGCTTAACTGGCACGGCGTTATTCGTGGAGGGGCTGGCGTTTGAAGAGGAATATGATTGGGTTCCGAGCCTCGGCATCCGTTATCACGTTGGCGTAGATGGTCTGAACGCGCCGATGGTGCTATTGACGGGTATGGTCGCTGTGGCGGGCGTGCTCATCTCATGGAATATTCAAGATCGACTCCGTGAATTTTACGCCTTCTTCCTCCTGCTGGTAGCGGGTGTGTACGGCGTGTTCGTGGCGATTGATCTGTTCTTACTGTTCTTCTTTTATGAACTGGCGATCTTCCCCATGTACCTGCTCATCGCCGGGTGGGGCTGGGTAAAATTACGAGAATATGCGGCGATGAAACTTACGCTGTTTATTTTGATCGGCTCGGTGGTCGCTTTCGTCGGTTGTATTGCGATGGTACTGGTCGCAAACAATTACTTCCTCAATGATGGCGCGGCGATTTTCGAGCAGGCAAAAAGCATCGGTATTCTTAACGCGAACGCAGATACCTTCAGTTTTGACCTCCGTCAGCTGACTTTGGCGGCGGACGCGGGCGCATTTGATGTACAGGGTTACTTTGGCATTGAGGCACTGACGTTCTCAAAATTCTGGTTCCCATTCATCTTCATCGGCTTCGCTATTCTGGCGGGTGTGTTCCCGTTCCACAACTGGTCACCGGACGGTCACGTTGCCGCGCCGACTGCGGTTTCGATGATCCATGCGGGTGTGCTGATGAAATTGGGTGCTTATGCGGCGCTGAGAACGGGTATTCAACTCATGCCGGAGGGCGCTCATGTGCATTTGCCGTGGATTGTCTTCCTGACGTTTATCAACGTGGTTTACGGGGCGTTTATCGCCTTCAGACAGCGTGACTTTAAGTACGTCATCGGCTTCTCATCGGTCAGCCATATGGGGCTGGTCAGTATGGGCTGGGCGACGATGAACACCGTTGGTATGACGGGCGCGGGCTTGCAAATGTTCAGTCATGGCGCGATGACCGCACTCTTCTTCGGTTGTGTGGGTATGGTTTATGACCGTGCACATACCCGTGATATTCCGAGCCTCGGCGGGTTTATCACGAAGATGCCGTGGGTGGGTTTTGCCTTTATCGTCGGCGGTTTGACGAGTATGGGTATGCCCGGTTTAAGTGGTTTTATCGCGGAATTCCCGATCTTTATGGGGATGTTCGAAGCCTCTGAAAATGTCACACTGACAATCGGCTCATTTGAACTTACGAATTACTACTCGATCCTTGTCGTGATTTCCGCGCTTGCCATCGTGATTACGGCGGCGTATGTGTTGCGGGTGACAAGTCAGGTGTTCTTCGGCGAATTTGATGCGGAGAAATATCCTGAAGTGGGCGACATCGCCATTACGGATCGCGTCATCCTGATTTTGCTGGGTGTGCCGTTGGTGATCCTCGGTTTGTATCCGCCAATCATGGCACCGATGATCGAGTCTGGTATTCGTCCTGTTATAGCATTGCTTGGAGGGGCGTAAATCGTGCAGGAATTTGATTATCTCACAAGTTTGCCTGCTATCGCGCCGGAGATTGGTCTAACCATTCTTGCGCTGGTGGTATTGGCACTGGATTTGTACCTGCCGGAAAGCCAGCGGAAAAATGTTGCTTATGTTGCCGCGTTTGGCATGGCGGCGTTAGCGGTTACGCCGTTCCTCTGGGCACCGGATGCTGGTAATGGATTGATGTGGGGTGGTATGGTTCGCCATGACATCCTATCGCAAGTTTTTAAGGTGATGGTGTTACTAGCCGGTTCGATCACCAGTTTGATCGCGCTAAACAGTCAGGATGTCGCCCGCAAAGGCGAGTTCTATCTGATTATCATCGTCTCGACATTGGGCGCATGTTTGATGAGTGCCGCGTCTGACCTGATTATGGTCTTCGTGGCGCTGGAAACTGTGTCTATCCCGTTGTATATGTTGGCGGCATTCGGGCGTAATAACCAACGTTCGATTGAAAGTGGTGTGAAATACTTCCTTTTCGGGTCGTTCGCATCCGCCATCATGCTCTATGGCTTTAGCTTACTTTATGGCTTTAGCGGACAGACCAACCTGTATGCAATCGCCGGTTATCTGGGTAGCCCTGAATTTGGCGATAACGCCGTGCCGGTTCTGGTGGCGATGGTCTTTATCTTCGTCGGCTTCGGCTTCAAGATTAGCGCCGTGCCGTTCCACTTCTGGACACCGGATGTTTACGAAGGTGCGCCGACTCCGGTGACTGCTTTCGTGAGCGTTGCCAGTAAAGCGGCAAGTATGGCGTTGCTGATCCGCTTCTTCGTCGCAGTTTTCCCGGAAACACTGATTATTGAAGGGCAAGATATTCATAACATCTGGATACAGATGATCGCGGCAGTTGCGGTGATTAGCATGACGCTCGGCAACGTGTTGGCGCTTTCACAACGTAACATCAAACGCTTGCTGGCATATTCATCCATCGCACAGGCAGGTTATACGCTCATTGGTGTTGCCGCCATACAATCACAGGCGGGTGTTGCGCTGGCAGATACCGCGGCGGTGCAGGGTGTTGCGGCGGTTGCCTTCTATATGTTCATGTATACCTTTACGAATTTGCTGGCGTTCGCGGTGATTATCATTTTCGCGGATGCAACTGGTAGCGAAACCATCGCGGATTTTGCCGGTTTAAGCCGTCGTAACCCGTGGATGGCGCTTGCGATGACGATTGCGTTACTGTCACTCGCCGGTATTCCGCCCGCCGCCGGATTCTTCGGCAAGTTCTTCCTATTCAATGCCGCCGTTAAAGCGAATCTGGAATGGTTGGCGATGATCGGTGTGTTGAACGCGATTGTGGCGCTGTATTACTATCTGGTGGTCATTAAGGTCATTTATGTAGACCGCAGTGAAGACGATGACAAGCCGATTGTGCTGGATATGACCTCCGCATGGGTACTCGGTGCTACAGCTATCATCGTGCTGATTCTGGGCATCGTCCCGACGCAAGTTTTCGATTGGGCGCTTGATGGTGCAAACGCGCTCCTTGCATTTGTGTCTTAATCACACGATTTGCATGGAATTTGTAAAGTGTTTGTGATAAAATTCGCAACGCTCCGGCAGGGGCACAATGTTTGACCGAAAATCGCCCCTGCGTAAGCGTGTTAAAAATCTAAGCCTAGCAGCCGTAGCGGCGCAAGCGGGTTGTGTTACGCTGATCATTGTTTTTGGAGCTCTGTTGTTAGGTCTGTGGCTAGATTCGCAGTTCGACCAACAGGGGACTTGCACATTTGGAATACTCCTACTTAGTGTTCCAGTTAGTTTATTTGCCATGTTACGAATTGCTTTAACTGCAATCAACATGATTGAATCGCCAGCACATCATGAACTTGATATTGATCCATCTGAACAATAAGGAGGTTTAGTCCTTGTCCACAAACAAGTCTAGATGCAGAAGGGAGATGACGATATGAATCCGAGAACACGCGGCTTGATCGTGTTTGGTGGAATTCTCTTCGTTGCGATTGTCTTCTGCGGCATCATACCTTTCGTGCTTATGCCACAAGCGGGTATCGGTGTTGCTCTGCCGGTGATTGAAGTACCTGGTGAGGTTGTTGTAGAAAATTTCCTCCCCGGTTTTAACTTGACCAATACATTCATTGGAACAATCGCCGCCGATATTATTCTGGTAATTTTCGTACTGTTAGCGTGGCGAGCGTCACGCGGTTGGACGAAAGAAGTACCGAATCGCTTTCAGGCACTGGTAGAAACTGTTATTGAAGGATTCTACAATTTTTGTAAGGGTATTGGTGGTGACCGTCTGCGGACGGCGCCGATGCTATGGCCCCTTGTAGCGACTATCTTTATTTTCTTGCTCGCTGCAAACTGGATGAAATTGCTTCCCGGTGTAGAAACAGTGGGTAAGATGCACTGTGCCTACGAAGGGCAGAGCGGTTATGCGATGCACGAAGGATACTGGACAGATACGTCCTACTTCCTTTATAACAGCGAGCCGCTGAATGCCGGTACCTCCCAGACTGAGGCAACTGAGATCCTCTGCAATGATTACTTCAAGAAGAAGTACATTCCCACTGATGGTTTTAATGGAACAACCGTTGAAGAGATCGAAGAAATCAACGCGATATTCGTCCGCTTGCTCGACGGATTACCGACGGACGCGGATGATGAAACGCTGGAAGCAGAATTCGAGACTCTATTGGCGGGCTTATCTGAAACTGAGGCGGAACTGGTCGGTGAGGTAACTTACATCCAGGCAAGCCATCATGTTGATGATTATGTGGCGGAACGCATCGAAAATGCCGAACTGGTTGTTGAGACCCGCGAACGAATCGAAGCGGTAGAAGCGCAACTTGCCGAGCTTGAAGGCGCTGAAACTGCGGAAGAGGCGGTCGAAGACGCTGAAGATGATGGCGAAACCGTCGGCGAAGAAGTTGAAGAAGCCGCGCAATCCGAAGAAGGAACCGAGACTACTGAAGAAGTCACTGAGGAAGTAGCCGAGGCTGAAGAAGTTGTCGCCGAAGCTGAAGCCACAGAAGACCTGAGCAGTGCTCTGCAAGAGGAACTTGATGCGCTGGAAGAACAACACAACGCGGCGATGACACAGGTTCGTTATCCGGGTGCGACCGTCGTCTTCGATGAAGAACTCATGGAAAGCGGCGCGAAACCATACATCTTCCATATCACACCATTTTTCCGTGGTCCTGCCACTGATCTTAGCTTGACTTTTGCATTGGCGATTATGTCCATTGTCATTGTTCAGGCTTACGGTATCTGGGCACTTGGTCCTGCATATTTTGATAAATTCATCAATATTCCGGCGCTGGGTAACCTCGGTCAGAAACCACTTGGTGCGATTGATTTTGTTGTAGGGTTGATTGAAATCATCTCAGAGATCGGTAAAATAGTCAGTCTTGCCTTCCGTTTGTTCGGTAACTTGTTTGCTGGTGGCGTGGCATTGATGGCGGTATCGTTCCTGGTAGCTATGATTATTCCGGGCGTAATTTACGGTCTGGAAGTCATCATCGGTGCTGTACAGGCGCTGGTGTTTGCAGTATTGACGCTAGTGTTCTCCGTTCAAGCGATGGAACATCATGGCGATGACCATGAACACGCTGAAGGGCACCACTAAATTTTTTGTATAACACACTTTTGACAACATCTTACACTCGCTTGAGGAGGAAAAGCAACATGATTGAAGGTAATATCGCAGACGGTTTGAAAGCTGTTGGTGCAGGTCTCGCTATGATCGGCGCTCTGGGACCGGGTATTGGTATCGGTTTATTAGCACAAGGCGCAATGCAAGCGATTGGTCGTAACCCGGATGCCGCGGGCACGATCCAGACGAACATGATTTTGGCTATTGTGTTCACCGAAGCGATTGCGATTTACGCACTCGTGGTCGCGTTGCTGATCGTCTTCGTACTTTAATAGTAGAGGAGATTAGCTAATGCGTATCAATAAACGACTCATCCTGTTGCTCGTTGTAGTGATGCTGTTTTTTGCAGTTTCGCCCGCACTTGCGGCAGAAGAAGGTGGTGGTCCGCTTGATGCACTGGGTATTAACGCAGGTTTCTTGCTGTCACAGTTCATCAACTTCGGATTACTTTTCGGTGGCTTGACCATATTCCTGTGGCGACCCGTCACCAATATGCTCGATGCTCGCGCTCATAAGATTAGCAAAGGTTTGGAAGATGCTTCCGCCGCCGCTAATGCCCGTTTGAACGCTGAAGCCGAAGCAGAGAAAATTCTTGCTCAGGCACGCACTGAAGCCGCTCAGGTGGTGGATGGCTCACGCGGTCAGGGTGACGAATTGGCGAAGACGATTGAAGCTGAAGCGCGTAAAGACGCGGAGAAAATCCGTGAAGATGCGCGTGCCGCCTCTGTCGCCGAACGTAATCAGCAACTGGCTGACTTACGCGGTCAGGTGAAGGAAATTTCTATCGCCATTGCAGAGCGTTTGATCGGGGAAAGCCTCGACAAGAGCAAGCAAGGCAAGATGATTGATAACTTCTTGACTTCCGTTCCGGCAGAAGCGAAAAGCCTGTCCGGTGAAATCACCGTCGTCAGCGCAATGCCGCTGGATGCTGGTGAACAGGATAAGGTGAAGAAGGAATTGGGTGCAGATAACGTCACGTTTACTGTTGATCCGAAGATTCTGGGCGGGCTGGTTGTTCGTGCAGGGGATCGCGTGATTGATGGTAGTATGCGTAACAGCCTGACTGACCTCTCAGGTCGTCTCGCCTAAGCGATTATCTAAACTCGCAATAGCAGAACATTCTGACGCGTCGGTTAACCCCGGCGCGTTTTGCTTTCTATATGCCAAGTCGTGTTTGATTTCAAAAAACGCCTCTTGTAGATTACGATATGTTTGTGGCACAGTTCTATATCATTATTATTGACGATAACGCTGATTTAGGAAACACAAATGCCAGTTAATTTTTCCGATCTCATCGCAAATTTGGATAAACACGATTTCGTTACGCTGACTGGCGATGCGCCCATCACCGCGCCTGTGACGGAAGATGCGCGTGAGGTGCAAGCAGGTGGCGTGTTTGTCGCCCGTAAGGGGCTTTCTAGCGATGGACACGCCTATATTCAACAGGCAATCGCTAATGGCGCGGCGGCAATCGTCGGGGAGCGCGAATTATCCGACCTGTCCGTGCCGTATGCACAGGTGAAAGATGCAGGGCAGGCGATTGGCTATCTGGCGGCGGCATATCATGAGTTTCCATCACATCAGTTGATCGTTATTGGCGTGACGGGTACGGATGGCAAAACGACGACGACCACACTCATCCAGAGCATTCTAAATCGTGCGACGAATGGCAAAACGGGCTATATCAGCACCATCGCGGCGGATTTGGGCGGGCAGACTTCAGATACCGGATTGCACGTCACCACACCGCTTGCCCATCAGGTGCAGGCGTATTTAGCGCAGATGGTCGCCAATGGTATGACGCATTGCGTGCTGGAGATGACCAGCCATGGCTTGGCGCAGGGCAGGCTAAACGGGATCGCCATTGATGTCGCGGTGATGACCAACGTGCGCCATGAACACCTCGATTATCACGGTACGTTTGAGAATTACCGTGAGGCAAAGGCGCGGATGTTCCGCATGTTAGCCACATCCCACCGTAAACAGGACTCATTTGGGAACGATGTGCCGAAAATCAGTGTCATAAATAATGACGACCCGAATGCCCAATTTTTTGCGTCCATTCCCGCGGATCATGTGCTGACATACAGTTTGCAAAGTGACGCGGACTTCAAAGCGCAGGATTTACGATATGAGGCTGACCAGATCAGCTTTAGTTTGCCGGATCGCTGGACGGATTTAGACGACGCGGATTTAACGCGAGACTTTGCGCTTAACTTGCTCGGTCAGTTCAACGTCTACAATGCGTTGGCGGCGATCTGTGCGACGAATCTGCTGATTGATGCGGAAGATGAAACCATTCCGGCGATCATGTCTGATGGGCTTGAGGCGGTAAGGGCGATTTCTGGACGGATGGAACGCATCAACGAAGGGCAGGCGTTTATGGCGATTGTCGATTTTGCCCACACGCCGAATGCGCTAGAGAATGCGCTGAACGCCTGCAAAGAGATGCTGACTATCAATGCGAACGGTGGGCGGTTGATCGCTGTCTTTGGGAGCGCCGGCTTACGTGATGTGGAGAAACGGCGCATGATGGCGGAAATTTCTGCACAATTAGCGGATTTTACGATCTTCACGGCGGAAGACCCGCGCACAGAGTCGCTGGATGATATACTGAAGATGATGGCGCAGGGTGCGGAATCGCAGGGCGGGGTCGATGGTGAGACCTTTATCCGCGTGCGAGATCGTGGTGAGGCGCTCTTCAAGGCGTGTGAAATGGCACAAGCTGGCGATATTGTGATCGCCTGTGGCAAAGGGCATGAGCAGAGTATGTGTTTTGGTACGGTGGAACATCCCTGGGATGATCGGGACGCGCTCCGTGCCGCCTTACGGGGAAATCCCCTGCGAACGTTGCCGACAGCGCAGGAATAGCACGGGTGTAAAGCTGTTGCTTATGTGGTAAAATTTCGCTCGGATTATTACGACAAAGTTTCGTTCGCTAGAAAAATCCAACTTCTGACCGTTCGTTTGAGGCATTGCATGAAAGACCTCGGCATAGTAATTGTCAATTACAATACTCGCGATTTGCTCAAAAAGTGTTTGAACACAGTGATTGCGAGCCAAGGCGAATTCAGCTTTCAAGTTGTAGTGGTTGACAATGGGTCTTCTGATGGTAGTCCGGACATGGTTCGGGAGTATTTCCCGCAAGTTCATCTCATTGACAGTGAAAAGAACGGCGGATTTTCCTACGGTAATAATCTTGGATTGCGCTGGCTAGGCTACCGCGACAATGGCAAGGCGCTACCGGACGCGCCACGTTATGCGGTGTTGCTCAATCCTGATACAGAAGTCCCGCCAAAGTCCCTTTACGGGATGGTCAAATTTATGGACTCCCGCCCGGACGTGGGCATGGCAGGTCCGAAAGTGTTGATGGAAAATGGCAAGCTGGATTTAGCCTGTCGCCGGAGTTTTCCTACGCCATTGATTGCATTCTACCATTTCAGCAAGCTGGCAAAAATTTTCCCGAATAGCCCCCACTTCGCCCGTTATAACATGACCTTCGTTGATTCCGATCAGGAACTTGAAGTGGATTCGGTTGTGGGCGCGTATATGCAGGTGCGGCGGGAAGCGATTGAACAAGCCGGTTTGATGGATGACACATTTTTTATGTACGGAGAAGATTTAGATTGGGCGTATCGCGTAAAGGAGAAAGGCTGGAAAGTCGTTTATCATCCAAAGGTGACTATATGGCACATCAAAAGAGCCGCGAGTCGCAAGAGTCAGAAAGCACAGTTCGAGTTCTACCGGGCGATGCTGATATTTTATCGGAAGCATTACCGGAAGACGACACCGATATGGCTACACAGCCTGGTATTACTAGGCTTAATGGTCAAGGGCGGACGCAAACTGTGGAGCGAGATTCTGCGCGAACCGATTCCGGCTACCAACGGCTAGCACCCCACATCACGACTCCCACCCGTGCCTCACGCACGCGCCGGGCGTTGAGCATTTTGCTTATCTGTATGGATTTGCTGATGTTGTCGCTTGCCTTTTTGATGGGCTATGCGGGACGTATTTACATTCCACTCCTTGCCCGCCCTGATAGCTTGCCGCCGTTGATTAATTACATGCCAACGCTTTTTTTGCATGTGGCGACCAACCTGTCCATATTTTACTTTTATCGCATGTATCATCAGCGCCGTGTTTTCAGTCGTTTCGATCAGGCGCGGGATATTCTTGGCGCGGTGACAATTGGCTCGATGATGGCGAGTGCCTTACAGGAACTCGTGTTTAAGGGGACGTTGCTCGAAGTCGATTATCCACGCGGGATGTTCTTCTATGCGTGGGGCTTTAGTATCTTTATGGTGATCCTCGGACGTGAAGCACATCGCATTTTGCAATGGAGCGTACGCCGGCGCGGTATTGCCCGTGACAATTTGCTGATTATCGGCACAGGGCGCATTGCGCGTGACATCGCCCAGAAAGTCCGTGATAACGACACCCTCGGCTATAATATCGTCGGCGTGGTGAATGACAAAGTGAAACCAAAAGGGCATGTGCTTGGCATCCCGATTATTGGTCTCTATAACGATTTGCCGGAACTTATAGACAAGTACAATGTGGAGCAGGTGATTATCGCCCTGCCGGATGCGCGACGTAACGAAATTGTTGATCTGGTCACGTTATGTCAGCGTGGGCGCGTGGACATCAAGATTTTCCCGGATATTTTCGCCTATATGGCGGGCGATATGAACGTCGATGATCTCGGCGGTGTGCCGCTTTTGACCGTGCGCGATATTGCTCTGCGCGGTTGGAAATTGAGCTTGAAGCGTAGCCTCGATATGATCGGCTCATTTATCGGGCTGGTGTTCTTGTCGCCATTTTTGTTGCTGACTGCCATCCTTATCCGGCTAGAATCTTCCGGTCCGGTCTTTTATTCACAGATTCGGATGGGCTTGGACGGGCGACCCTTCCCGATGATTAAATTCCGCTCCATGCGCTCCGATGCAGAGGCAGATGGTCCCGGTTGGACAATCGAAAATGACCCGCGTGTGACGCGCATCGGGCGATTTATGCGCCGCACCAATTGGGATGAAATGCCGCAACTTGTGAATGTCCTGCTCGGTCAGATGAGCCTCGTTGGTCCTCGTCCTGAGCGTCCCGTCTATGTGCAAGACTTCCGCGATAAAATTCCGCGCTATATGGAACGGCATCGTGAGAAGGGCGGTATGACGGGCTGGGCGCAGATTCACGGCTATCGTGGGGATACGGCAATCGGTCCGCGCCTGACCTATGATTTGTGGTATGTTGAGAATTGGTCGCTCTGGCTGGATATTAAGATCATTGTGCATACGATTTACCAGACGTTCCGCAACAGAAGCCCGAATGCGTATTAGTTTTTAGTAAACAGTTCTTAGTTGTTAGTATTCGCTAGAAAAGTCTAATTAGGCTAGACTCGTTAACAACTAGAAACTAACAACTAATTACTCAGTCATGGATATTAAAACCCTCGAAGAAGCGATGCACGCCTTTGTTGAAAGCAAGGGCTGGTATAGTGATGAGTCCCCGAAACCACAAACGCCCAAGAACCTCGCTATTTCTTTAGTATTGGAAGCCAGCGAAGTGCTGGAGCATTTCCAATGGCGGGAAGAAACGGGCGATAAAGCCGAACTCGCCTCCGAACTTGCCGATGTGATGCTTTATTTGCTTCAACTCGCTAGCATCAGCGAGATTGATCTTGGGCAGGCTGTCATGGAAAAGCTCGATAAGAATTACAAGCGGACGTGGGAGTAAAGAAAATCCACGTCTGACATTTTAAAGCGCCTGATGATGCTGTTCGTCTAAATAGAGCACGGCGACGGGCATTCCGATTTGCGGAAGCGGACGATTTTCCAGCGTTGTGCGGATATGGGTACTTTTACCGTGCAGAAGTCGCTGACCATCCGGCGCAGGGAAGGTGTAGTCAATGTTGAAGATCAACCTGTTTTCTCCGCGTATCTTCATCACATCGACAATATGCCCGGCGATTAATTCTCCGCGTCGGGAAAGTTGCCAGCGATAAAAGAGCTGTCTCGCGCCGTAAACTGATAGCCCACTACCCACGATCACCGCAAAAAGCGTTAAAGCCACTTCTCGAAATGGAAAACCCAGCGCAGACTGCAAGTCCATGAGCGCGACGTTTTCGGGATCAACGACCACCTGCACAATCTCTTGACCGTTTGCACCATATTCAGGTGAATAATCATAGGTAGAGCGACTGCCCATAAATGAGCGTTGGCTAGTATTTTCTGAAAATGTGACGGTTGTCTTCGTTCCCCATAATAGAGTCTGATTGTGGCTGATGCGATCAACACTATAGGTTTGTACGAATCCGCGATCACGTAAAACCTGCTGATCACGAATGGCATTCTGCGTCAGATCAATGCGCAATAACCCCACGCCTAAAAGGATGATCCCGAATACCAGCAACATATCGTACCAATGAATGGTCGCTAATTTACCCTGACCTGTTTGGATATAACTCCGATGATTTCTGTTTAGTAAGAAGGCGTTGGAGAGCATGAGTGATTTCTCCTTAATTTGTTTTGTAATACATCCCTATTTTATCATTTTTTGTATGGCTTGCGTCTAAAAAGATCATAAAATCGCCGGAAAGTGGTCTTTAATGACCCTTTAAAACCTTTAAAATTGTGGCTATAATAACCTTGTCCGTTTGATTTTGATGGGTGCGCGTGATTTCAGCGCCGATTTTTGCACGTTTCTCCGTTATAATCAGGACGTTTTGCGATCAATACTGAAAATAGAGGACGTTTTTCGATGGCTTCACAGGCTGTGACACCACAGAGCGAAGATTTTTCAAAATGGTATAACGAAATTGTCTACAAGGCAGACCTCGCGGCACAATCGCCGGTGCGTGGATGCGTCATCATCAAGCCATATGGCTACGAGATTTGGGAGGGCATCCGCAACGGGTTGGATCGGCGCTTTAAGGCGACGGGACATCAGAATGCGTATTTCCCGTTGTTTATTCCTGAAAGTTATTTAAAGCGCGAAGCACAGCATGTGGAAGGCTTTAGCCCGGAATTGGCAGTCGTAACCATCGCTGGCGGTAAAGAATTGGAAGAACCGCTGGTTGTGCGCCCCACCTCAGAGACAATCATCGGGGAAGCCTTCAGCCAGTGGATTCAATCGTATCGTGATTTGCCTTTGCTGATTAACCAATGGGCGAATGTGGTGCGCTGGGAGTTGCGAACCCGTCCATTTTTGCGGACTACGGAATTTTTGTGGCAGGAAGGGCATACCGCACACGCGACAGAAACCGAAGCTGAAGACGAAACCATGCAGATGCTCGATATTTATGCGGATTTCGCCATCAATGAAGCGGCGATTCCGGTGATTAAGGGGCAGAAAAGCGAAATCGAGAAATTCGCCGGTGCGCTTCGTACCTATACGATAGAAGCGATGATGCGCGATAAGAAAGCCCTACAATCCGGCACGAGCCACAATCTCGGTCAGAATTTTGCGAAGGCGTTCGACATCAAGTATCTCTCAAAAGATAATGCGGAAGAACATTGCTGGACGACTTCATGGGGCATGAGCACGCGCATGGTCGGTGCGATTGTGATGGCGCACGGTGACGATCAGGGTTTGCGTTTGCCGCCCCGCCTCGCGCCGATTCAGGTGGTCGCGGTGCCGATTTACCGCAAAGATGACGAGCGCGTGCCTGTGATGGATGCGATCAATAAGCTCATCGCTGAATTACGTGAAGCGGGTGTGCGGGTGCATCTGGATGATCGGGATGAAACGCCGGGCTTTAAATATAATGATTGGGAAATGCGCGGCGTGCCTATTCGTCTGGAAATTGGTCCGAAAGACCTGCAAAAAGAAAGCGCCGTACTCGCAAGACGGGACATCCCCGGACGCGAAGGCAAGCAATTCGTCCCGCAAACGGGCATTGTCGATAGCGTAAAAGGGTTGCTGGATGAGATTCACGAGAATTTGCTGAAACAGGCGACAGAATTCCGTGATTCCAATATTCATGACGCGACGACCTATGATGAATTCAAGCAGATTATTGAATCAGGTGGCTGGGCGCGTGTGTGGTGGGCGGCTTCCAATGAAGAAGAAGTACGCGTGAAGGACGAAACTGGCGCTACGATCCGCTGTTTCCCGCTGGATCAACCGGGTGGAACGGGTACCTGTTTCCTGTCCGGGAATGATGCGGAACGGGTGGCACTTTTCGCAAAAGCCTACTAAATCCGCAATTTGTCTACAATTTTCTGCAAACGCTTTCAAAACGTTTCGGTATTTTGCACAAATTGAGAAAAACGAAACGAGAGTGGTTATTAATCACTCTCGTTTTGTATGTAGATGGCGTTTCTATGTGTAATTCGCATAAATACTGTTTGTAACCCTTATTGCGAATCTAACTTTTTTTTAACACAGTTTCGACTATAATGATTAATTGAGTTGTTAGCGCTCACATAATAACGGTGAGGCTTCGTTCTATTTAGACAATTGTATTGTATACAAGAACGTAGATAATAGATTAAAACTAATTTTCACAAATAGAAGAGCTATAGATAAATATTTTTGAATGTTGTTCTTACAATTTCCACGCACAATAAAAGCCCTTATGGCAACGTTTGAATTAAATAATGGCTGTGGAACGCAGTCTTTTTACACCGGAACAAATCTGGTGAAGACATTTATTAGGATTAGGATTAATGGCTGCATATTTAGTTGTAGATGTCGATGACTTGCTTGAGCATTTTCGAACGCGTGGTATCGCTGTCGATCTGCAAGAGTTAGCGGTAGGGTTGCGCGGGAGCGCGGCGCTGGCGGCTGGCTTAGTGAGTGCGGATCGGTTGAAAGCGATCGCGGTGGCGAATTGGGCGGGCTATCGTCAATCCGGGCAAATGGAACGCGAATATATCTTCAAGACGGCGGGGTATGACATCTTTGATATGCCCCTGCGTGATAGCCTCGCGGATACCCTCATCATCCACTACTTTTCCTACGATCCTGACCCGGTTGATGAACTGATTCTTGCAACCACTAGCCGTGATTTGTTGCCCGTTATCCGGCGCGTTAAAGTGACCCGCAATGCGCGTGTGCGTATGTGGGGGTCGGTTGATGTGCTTAAAGGCACGGAATTCGCGGATGATGTGGTCTTTCAGCCCTTGGAAAGCCTGCTGGGGATTCAATCCAAGAATGTGGCGGTGTATGTCGACTTTGAGAACATCGCCATCAGCTTGAATGAGCAGGGCTTTGTCGTCAATCTCGACCATCTCATCGAACGCTTCGTCACACAGGCGAAAGCACACGGGCATGTCGTCAAGATGGCGGCATATGCACCGTGGGGTCAGCGCGGCACGTTACCGCCACTGGTGGATTCCAATGGGCGGGAAATTGCCGACGAATCACCGAGCCGTCTGGCATTGGCGAATATTGACCCGGTCTTTAACTTGCCCGGTAAAAATAGCGCGGATATTCGTATTGCACGCGATGTGCTGACCGATGCCAACCATAGTGATGGCGCGGATGTCTATATTCTGGCAAGTGGTGATCGTGATTTTAACGATGTGCTCAACGCCCTCAGCAAACGGAATTTAACCGTGATCGTCTGGGGTGTGCGTGGCAGTACATCGCGCCAATTAGAGAACAATCCGTCGCTCATCATTGAGTACATTGATGATTTCACCAATCTGCAAACCCACCAATCGCTGAGTTCAGCGGCGATCACCGAAGAATCTGCGGATAGCTTTACCCCATCCCAATGGACAAGCGTTATCGTGCAATTTGATCGTATGGCGGTAGAAACTGGCGCGGAAGACATTACCGTTCAGCGCCTAATTTCTCAGTTACATTCAGTGGGTGCGGTAGTTTCCGAAGATCGCGGTAACGACCTTGTATCACAGGCGGTGTCATTAGGTATCCTCAAGTTAGTGTCTAATGATGGACACATCACGATGAATGCCAATCATCCGGTGGTGGATAAAACGCGGCTGATTACGGATCGGATCGTCCGCCGTGTCGAAAACACGCTTGCTGTACGCGGGTGGGAATATGTCAATTATGGCTTCCTGCTTAAAGGCTTGGCGATGGATCGTGACCTTGACCGCCCCGGTTGCAATGGGGACGATCAATGGCGCTCCCATTGGATTGATTGTCTCGTCCGTGAGCAGGTTCTTGAGCGTCAACTGGTACCACATCGGCATAATCCAGAAGACCTTGTTCCGGTGATTAAACTGAGTGATAGCTACCCGCTTTCTGAGTTTACCAATATGGCGGAGCATGAAGAAGGTGAACCCCAGGATTGGTCCGATGTTACGCTTGAAGACCTTGAAGACAATGAACCCGATACCGGCGAAATGGTACGGCGGATTGTGGTTAGCGTGGAGCAATTCACCAGCTTCCGCAGTTTCGCGTGGTGTCCGTTAGGGAGTTTGCATCGTCGTTTGCGGAATTACGATAGCGGGATGTCTTTCCAGCGGGCGGTGGAATATCTGATGGAGCATGGCGCGGCAGATGTACGCGAATACGAGAATCCGCAGAGCGAATATAAGACCAAAGGCATCGTGGTTATCCCTGATAACGAACTTGCCAGCCTCATCTTGGAGGAGCGCGACACCTTTATTCGCATTCTGCTGAGCTTATATGAGCGCAACATGCTGATCTCTGAGCAGAGCATTCGTGCCAGCGCGCCGGAACGCACATGGGATTTGCCGCTGTGGTTCTCCATCATGGAGACAGAAAATGTGTTGAACATGCTCCCCGGCAGACAGGGGCAGTATAGCCTGTTCCGCACACATCACACGGTCAACTTGATTGCGGAGAAAGACCTCTCCTCAAAATAACCTTATATGTTTGCCATTTCAAAAGCATGGTGCAATTATCGCGCTGTGCTTTTTTGATTCCTGTCGATTGTTGCATAACAGATTTTGAGCAATGTCAGGGATCAATTTCACTGTAAATGCTTTAGCCCGCCATTGGCACGCGTAGGGCACTCTGCTATAATGCCACAGCTTAATCGATATAGACCTGCGGACTAGCCTGTCCAGTCTGTTAGGCGACAAATAAGGATGAGGACGGTAATTAAATGCCACTTGAACCCGCTCAAAAAGAAACAACGATCAAAGACTATGCGCGACACGAAGGCGATACAGGGTCACCGGAAGTGCAGATCGCACTCCTGACTGGTCGTATTGTGCAGTTGACGGAACACTTGAAGATTCATAAGCATGATGAGCACTCCCGTCGTGGGTTGCTCAAGTTGGTGGGGCAACGCCGCCGCCACTTACGTTACATCGCTCGTAAAAGCCCGGAAACCTACCGCGAACTGCTTAAGCGCCTTAACCTGCGCCGGTAGTTTGCCGAATTTTCTGGTACGTGTGAATCAAAATTGAGTAGACTGTTATGAAATGCGCCTTATGGTATACTGTAAGGCGCATTTCGTTTTTAGCGAAATGTGTGTTTATGATAACGGCACGCTTGGTCAGGCAGGAATTGGGAAGTGTGGCTAAACGGGCGACAGTTTTTGTTTAGCCATACCTCCCAGTCCCTGGTCGCCGGGCGTGCCAATTTAATATGGAGGCTATGCTTACATGGTAGAAGCAATAAGTAAAGTACGTCGGTTCTCAACGCAGGTCGGCGGTCAAGAAATAATCATTGAAACCGGTAAACTCGCCGAACAAGCGGGCGGTGCGGTAACGATTCAAACAGGCGAGACGATGTTGTTCGCCTCTGCGACAATGGGTGGTATTCGCCCCGGATTAGATTTTTTCCCCCTGAGTGTGGATTACGAAGAGAAGCTCTATGCGGCGGGACGCATCCCCGGAAGCTTTTTCCGGCGTGAAGGTCGCCCGTCCGAACAGGCAATTTTGATTTCCCGACTGATTGATCGTCCGCTACGTCCGTTGTTTGCGGACGGTATGCGTAACGAAGTTCAGGTCATTCTGCTGTCGTTAAGCCACGATCAGGAAAATCAGGTTGATGTCCTTGGCATCACGGCGGCAAGCGCGGCAATGCACATCTCGAACATCCCGTGGGGTGGCCCGGTGGCAGGCGTGCGTATCGGTTTTATCGACGGTGAATTAGTGGTCAACCCGTCCCTGTCTGAGATGGCAAACAGCACGCTTGATCTGCGCGTCGCTGGTACAGAGCACGCCATCAACATGGTGGAATGTGGCGCAACCGAAATCGACGAAGAAACGATGCTCCGTGCGCTTGATCTGGCGCACCAATCCATTCAACCGTTAATTCAGTTACAGAATGAAATGCGTGAAGCGGTTGGCAAGGAAAAAGAGGTCGTTGCGATAGATGCACTGGACGAGTCATTAAAAGCTGAAGTTGAAGCCAAAGTCGGTCAACGCGTTTTGGAGATTGTGTCCGGATCAACGGATCGCAACGTACGCAAAGAAGCGATGGCGGAAGTGACTGACGGACTCGTCGCGGAATATGAAGCCCGCAACGCCACTGTAGAAGACCCCGAACAGGTCATTGACCTCAAAAAGGTGAAGAAAGCTGTGAGCGAAGTGATGACGACCCATGTCCGTCAGCGCATCGCCAGACAGGGCATTCGTCCTGATGGACGTGATACAACAACCATACGCCCACTTTCTGCTGAGGTCGGGATTATCCCTCGTGTACACGGTACAGGCTTGTTCCAACGTGGACAAACACAGGTCTTGAGCTTTGCCACATTGGGTACCCCGCGTGATTCGCAAGAGTTGGATGGTTTAGCAACAGAAGACAAGAAGCGTTATCTGCATCATTACAACTTCCCGCCCTATAGTACCGGTGAAGCCTATCCGTTGCGCGGTACGAAACGTCGTGAAGTTGGGCATGGTGCGCTGGCGGAAACCGCGTTACGTTCGATGATACCCGATGAAGATGTTTTCCCGTATACGGTTCGTGTTGTTAGTGAAGTCATGAGTTCAAACGGTAGTACCTCGATGGCGAGTGTCTGCGGGAGTACATTGGCGTTAATGGATGCTGGTGTGCCGATCACACGTCCCGTTGGCGGTATCGCTATGGGCTTGATTAAAGAAGGTGACGACATCGCTGTACTGACCGACATTCAAGGTCTGGAAGATCACATCGGTGATATGGACTTTAAAGTTGCCGGTAGCGAAAAAGGGATCACCGCCTTGCAGATGGACATCAAGATTACGGGTGTCTCTCAGGCTGTGATGGCTCAGGCGTTGGAGCAAGCGCGTGTCGCCCGTATGCAAATTCTGGAAGTGATGAAGGGTGCAATTGCCGCACCGCGTAGTCAATTGAACGAGTATGCACCGCGTATGATCTCCATCAAGATTGATCCTGAAAAAATCGGCGCGGTGATTGGACCGGGTGGTAAAGTCATCCGTGGCATCCAAGAGCGTACCGGCGTGAAGATTGATATTCAGGAAGATGGCACGGTCTTTATTGCAGGTGTGGATGGTCCGTCCGTTGATGTGGCGGTACAAACCATTCGTGATCTGACCGAAGAGGCGGAAATCGGACGCGTGTATACCGGCAAGATCAACCGGATTGAATCCTACGGCGTGTTCGTAGAATTTATCCCCGGTCAGGATGGCATGGTACACATTTCACAGCTTGCCGATCATCGCATTGAGAAAATCGAAGATGAATTTAATCTCGGTGATGAAATCATGGTGATGGTCACGGATGTTGATGGTGGGCGCGTGCGTCTTAGCCGTCAAGCCGTGTTAGAAGGCTGGACGGCCGAAGAAGCCCGCGCGAAAGATCGTGGATCAAGCCGTCCGAGTGGCGGTGGCAATCGCGGTGGCGGCGGAGATCGTCGCGGTGGTGGTGGAGACCGTCGTGGCGGTGGCGGTGGTAACCGTCGTAGCTAGGCGTTTCAGCTAAATTGATAAACTAAAGCGTGTCATCTTGAATGGCACGCTTTTTGTTTTGGCGGTTTGCGCTTAAAATGAACATGGTATTCCAGATCACAAAGCAAGGTAAATCGCATTGGGTACGCAACCCCCGTCGATGAGTTCGTCTCGTTGGAGCACACGCACAAAGCGCACTGTCGCGCTGGTGTGTTTGCTGGTCTTTAGCTATGTCGTGTTCCGGTTGAGCAGTCTTTTACCGCTGTTGCTCGTTGCGACGATTTTCTCCTATCTGCTGTTACCGGTGACGAACGCCATTGAGAAATATATTCTTAAGCGGCTGTTGCCGTTTAAAGCGCGTTCGCTAGCCGTCTTGATGACCTTCGTGGGTGTGCTCTTCATGATTGGCTTAATTATGTTTTTGATCGTGCCGGTGTTGCTCAATCAAATTGTCCATGCCGGGGAAGTCATTCCTGAATTTATGGATAGTCTGGAAGCCGACGTGAATCGCTGGCTAAGTCAGCCCTTGTCGTTTAACGGTGATCCTATTCTGATTGATGATGAGCCGATTATCCCGCTGGAACGCTTTCAGGACATCACAGGGGAAGGCGATGCGACGCAGGTTTTTAATGGGGAGAACTTTGACGCATTCGCCATAATCTCGGCGTTTTTTGGCTCATTGGGGCAATTGACCGGACCGGCGTTTAGTGTATTGGGTGGCTTCCTGACGGCAATCGTGAATATGGTCTTCCTGATTGTGATTATGTTCTTCTTCATCCGGGATGGCGAAAAATTTGCACAGGGATTTATCTCCCTCACGCCGGAGTCATATCGTGGGGATGTACGTCGCTTGCTGTATGAGCTTGGCAGTGTGTGGAACGCTTATCTGCGTGGGCAACTCTTGCTGTGCTCGGCTGTGGGCATTGCGACCTATTTCGCCGCCTTGATCCTCGGTTTGCCGAATTTGTTGGTGTTCGGGCTATTAGCGGGAATCCTGGAATTTATCCCGAATCTCGGTCCGACTATGGCGCTGATTCCGGCGTTTTTGATCGCTTTATTCTCACAATCTGCCACGTTCCCATTTTTAGAAGGCATACCCTATGCGCTGGTGGTGCTGGTGACGTGGATCGGCATTCAAAATCTGGAATCGCTATTTCTCGTGCCACGCATTATGGGCGGGAGCTTGAACCTCCATCCGGTGGTCGTGATTATGGCGGTAATCACAGGGGCGACTGTCGCCGGTGCGCTGGGGATTATCCTCGCCGCGCCTGCGGTTGCGACATTGCGCCTGTTCGGGTTATATCTTTACGGCAAGTTATTTGATATGGATCCTTTCCCCTTGTCGCACAATCGAAGTTCTGAAGCGCAACCTACGCGGGTAGTGCGCTGGATTCTCATCGTGCGCCGACGGGGTGGGATGATACTGGTTGTGATTCGTGAGATGGTGGGCGGTCAATCTGCGCGTTCGGCAGGGTCGTCTTCGTCGAACGATTAAAGTCGATAATAATGATACTTAAAAAATCCTAGAAAAGGACACTAAACCATGAGCGATGATATTCCGACAGATACTTTAGCAGAGACAGAAAATTATGTGGCGTGGTTAAGCGAAGAGCCGGATGGTGAATCCGTTTATCATATTGAGTTAGGCGCGGCGACCTTGCACTTTTTTAAAGAGGAGTGGAAAGAATTGGTTGCATTGATTCAGGCGGCGGTTAAGAACGACTAGAACGTGTTGACATGACGGGGGCAAAATGGCATCTCCACGTTTGACTAAACTTTTGATCGAAGCGACGGCAAAACATCTGCCGCCGAGTGCTTCGCAATTGCGCCTGCTGGATATTAACGGTGAAGCGGGTGAGGTGTTGCGTAATCTGCGTGACGATCTGGAAATCATCCCCGCTTCCGGTGATGTGACCCTATGGGATGACCTGCCTGCGGAAAGCATGGACGCGGTAATTGCGTTCGATTATGTACTGAATGATGATTTTCTTGAGGCTGTGCACACGGTCATGCGTGCGGGTGGGCGTTTGATCGTGGTTAATTCTCGCGGGGAGGTTTCTTCTGCGCCCGGCACAAAGCTGGAAGAATCCGGCTATACACGCATCCTTGTGGAGACGGCTGTGGAGTGTCCATTGCCTACCGGAGTCTTGATGCGTGGCGAGAAGCCACATCATACCGCCGATACACTCGAACGCATTCAGCAGGTGGCGCAACATGATGGCGATGTGCTGGATTTAGCGACATTCAAGGGGCGCTATGTGCATTTGCTGGTGACGCAAACGCCGAATAAACCTGTGTGGACTTTGCAAGAAGGTGAACCGATCCATTGGGAAGCCCTTGCCGTGACGGATGAACACGGGTCACACAACGCACTCGCATTTAGCAGTTTGCCAAAGGCAGTCGGGTTTATGCAACCGGCAGTACTCGCCGGACACATTAGCGGCATCAACAAAGTCGCCAAATTTAGCAAAGAAACTGCCGCATCATGGACGTTTCCGATCATGCTAAATCCGCCATCGGATGTGCTAGCCACAATGAGCACTACAACCATCACCATTGATCCTGCCACCGCCGAGAAAGCCGATGAGTAAAGCAATCTTCTTTATGGTGCCAACAGCCGGGCATGTGAATCCGTCACTCCCGCTGACCGCCGAGTTGGTTAGTCGTGGTGAGCACATCCTCTATTTTCTGACGGACGGCTATCGGGCAAAAGTTGAATCCACCGGCGCGGAATTTCGTGCGTATACGTCTATTGGTGATGAGTATTTTGATGGATTGGACGGTAGCAATCCGCCGAACACAGCACAGCGACTCGCCGCGACCTCTCTTGAGATTTTGCCGGAACTGGTACGGATCATCCATGAAGAACAGCCAGATTATATCGTCTACGATTCAATGTGTCCGTGGGGGATGCTGGCGGCAAAGCATTGTGGTGTGAAGTCTGTTTCGTCGATGGGTTTGCTGGCTTTTACCCCCGCGATGTTGATAAAGAGTGGCTTATTGCCATCGCTGATATGGGCTGTTGTGCGTAATGGTCGCTATTTACTGCAATACAATCGCCTCGCCGCGCAGATTAAACGTGACTATGATGTGAAAGTGCCGATGTTTGCGGATTTCCTCAATAACACGGGCGATTTGACGATTTCTTATACGTCGAAAACCTTTCAACCGTCTGCGGAGTCTTTTGGCGAGTCTTTTAGGTATGTCGGTCCGGCAATCGCACCGCGACAGGATGCATCAAACTTCCCATTCGATCAACTCTATGATGCACAGCCCCTCGTCTATATTTCGCTGGGCACAGTGATTAACCGTAACCTGACATTTTATCGCAATTGTATTTCCGCATTTAGAGACGCACCGTATCAAGTCGTGATGTCTGTCGGGAAAAATACGGACATCAGTGCATTGGGAACGCTTCCGGCGAATTTCATCGTGCGTGGATTTGTGCCACAGTTAGACATTCTGGCGCGGGCATCGGTGTTCGTTACTCATGCGGGCATGAATAGCGTGCATGAAGGCTTGTACTATGATGTGCCGTTGGTGCTCGTGCCACAACAGCAGGAACAAACATTTGTGGCAAATCGTGTGGTGGAACTGGGCGCAGGGCTGAAGATCAGCACGACAACACCCGAACCTACGATATTACGCGAAAAAACAGACGCGATTCTGCAAAATCCGGCGTTTAAACAATCCGCGAGCACCCTTGGCGAGGGGATGCGTTCCGCAGGCGGTCAAAAACGCGCCGTCGATGAGATTTTGAAGATGGTAGGCGGCTCATGATTGACTTTGAAGGCACGGAAGACGAAGCCTATGCGTTGATTGTGGCGCTGGTTAAGGAGAAAGGTGCTTCGTATGTGCATCAGATTGTTGTACATGACTTTAGAAACATGATGAACAGCGTGATTGGCGGTGTGCAGGTTCTGGAAATACTGAACGAGGACTGCACATCGAATGCGGACAACATCTCAAAAACGGTGGAATTAATGGATGCGAGAGCACGGCAGATATTTACAGTCGTTTCCGCGTATTTCAGGTATCAGCACGAGCATCAAATCAGCGAGCAGGATGACGTAGACAAATAATTGGTATGACGATCACACGACATGATATAGATTTTCTCGCTTCACCCACAGGGCAGGCATTGCTTGATTCGCTTGTGGATAAAGACCTCTCCGATGCGAACACGTTAAACCTCATTACCCGATTACGCAAAACCTATTCACCTGAACAGGCGAGCGCCGCCTTAACACAGGCACGCTTGCGTCTGAAAGCGGTGGATAAATTTGGCGATCTGGCAACGCGTTTATTTTTCACTGAGGACGCGTTGCAACAGGCGAGTGATCCACTTATTCGTGCTTATCGCGCACAGCAGATGGATTCGGACTGTGTAGTAGATGCCTGCTGTGGCATCGGCGCTGATTCGCTGGCATTCGCACAGGCGGGACGTTCGGTGCTCGGTCTGGATATTAACCCGATCCGTGTGGAAATTGCGCGACATAATTCGTCTGTAGCAGGACTATCACAGGCGCGTTTTGAAGTGGCGGATGTTGTTGACGCGGTGCCGTCTGCGGAGTGTGAAACCGTATTTTTTGACCCTGCTCGTCGTGATGGGCGTGGCAACCGCATTTATGATGTGGAACGGTATTTGCCGCCCCTATCGTTGATTAATGGCTGGCAGAAGAAGCGCGTCATCGTCAAATTGTCGCCGGGGGTTGATCTGGCGCAAATCGAGCCGTATGGCGGTGGCGTAGAATTCATCAGCGTGAATGGTGATTTAAAAGAAGCGGTTTTGTGGCGGGATGCGGATTGGAAGGGAACGAAAGCAACGCTAATTGCGGATGGAGAAATTCATCACTGGCGACGCGACTTTGATCCTGACGTTTCGCTTGGTGAGCCGTTGGGCTGGCTGGTTGAGCCGGATGCGGCGTTGATACGTGCGGGATTGGTG
Organism: Aggregatilineales bacterium; assembly: GCA_040219275.1. Classification (GTDB taxonomy): domain Bacteria; phylum Chloroflexota; class Anaerolineae; order Aggregatilineales; family Phototrophicaceae; genus JAVJSU01. The sequence goes on from JAVJSU010000007.1 coordinate 442,208, forward strand.
CAAGACTGTGCGGCGACCATTGACGGGCGGATGCTGGACGCGACGATCGCTTATTTCACGACGGCGACGCAACCTCACTCGGTATGGGTGCGAGGCTGGCAAATTCTGGATTGGATGCCGTTTAACCTGAAAAAATTGCGTGCGTATTTGCGGGAACGTGATGTGGGGCAGGTGACTGTGAAAAAACGGGGTTCACCGCTTACGCCGGAAACGCTCATCCCCAAATTAAAGCTCAAAGGGAGCGCGTCGCGCACACTTGTCCTTACACGGTTCGACTCTCAGGCGGTTATTTTGATCTGTGCGGATTATGAGCCGAGCACAGGATAAATAAGCGTGATGCCTTACTTGCGATACTTTGTTTTGCGGCTGTCTTTGTGAAATGCGCGTTCATCGCGGTAGGCAGTCAACACATGCTGACCACAATCTGAGAGAACGACGGTTGAACCGACGAGGCGATGGTAGCGGTGTGAGCCTTCCAATTCATCTGGGAGGTCACGGCGGCGGAGTTGGCAGAAAATCACACCTGTACGACGCATACGCCGTCCATATGTGATGATGAAATCTACTTCGTCCTGTGTTAAATTACGTTGTGCACATCGCTTCTGGGCATGGGTACTGATTTGCCGTTGTGGGTTGTAACTGTGGGTAAACATAATTTCTCATTCCTATCCTTTTCAGCGTTTTGTTATTCAATCATTCAATTAATTCATCACTTTGTTTAACTATTAACCTCATTAAACCACAACTATTACCGAATAAGTCTGAAGATTTTCGTAATTTTGTTAATAGCTTCAGATTCGTGCAAAGTGGTACAATAGAACCAAATTTATTTGTGCAAAACATACATTTATGGAGGAGTACAGCACAATGCTGAAAGACTTTAAGAACGAACCACTGACAGATTTCACTTTGCAGGTGAATGTCGAAGCCTTCCAAAGTGCATTAGATACGGTCAAATCAGAAATTGGGCAGACCTACCCGTTGGTGATTAATGACGAACGGATCGAACTGGACGAAGTGTTCGCCTCGGTGAATCCCTCGCGTCCCGATGAGGTCGTCGGATTATTCGCCAATGGCAATGCCAAACATGCCGATGATGCGATTCAGGCGGCGGCGGAAGCCTTCAAAACGTGGCGTTATGTGGGTGTGGAAGAACGCGCCCGCTACGTGCTCAAGGCGGCGGCAGAAATGCGACGACGTAAGCACGAATTTAGCGCGGTGATGGTGCTGGAAGTAGGCAAAAGCTGGGACGAAGCTGATGGTGATACTGCCGAGGCGATTGACTTCCTCGAATATTATGCGCGTCAGATGGTGCGTTTAGCGGATAGCAGTGATCAACTTGCGCCAAATCCACCGGAGCAACTTTCACTGGAATATATTCCGTTGGGCGTGGGGGCAATTATCCCGCCGTGGAATTTCCCGTGTGCGATTGCAACCGGCATGGTCGGTGCGGCGCTGGTTTCCGGCAATACCGCCGTCTTTAAACCCGCTGAACAAAGCCCGTGGGTTGCTTATAAAATCTGCGAGCTTTTCTGGGATGCTGGATTACCCAAAGGCGTGCTGAACTTCCTGACCGGACCCGGTGAGGTCGTCGGGGCGCGGATGGTAGAACATCCACAGGTGCGCTTCGTTTCGTTCACGGGATCACGCGAAGTGGGCACACAAATTTATGAAAAGACCGCACGCATCCAACCGGGGCAAAAGTGGCTCAAGCGTGCCATTCTGGAAATGGGCGGTAAAGATGCGGTTGTTGTGGACGAAACCGCCGATCTCGAAGCCGCCGCGCAGGGGATTGTCGCCGGCGCGTTTGGCTTTCAGGGGCAGAAATGTAGCGCCGGTAGCCGTGCCATCATCGTAGATTCCGTTTACGATGCGGTGGTTGGTCGGGTTGTTGAGATTGCCAAGGGTATCAAAATCGGCGCGCCGGATAACGGTCCAAAAGTCTCACTCGGTCCGGTGATTGACCCCGAAGCCATGAAGAAAATTATGGACTACGTGGAAATTGGTCAACAGGAGGGCAATTTGCTCCTCGGCGGGCATCGCGTTAATACGGCGGAGAATGGTTATTTCATTGAGCCGACGATTTTTGGTGATGTTGCCGGTGATGCGCGTATCGCACAGGAAGAAATTTTCGGTCCCGTGCTGACGTTGATCCGTGCACAGGATTTTGATGATGCGCTAAATATTGCGAACAATACCGAGTATGGTCTGACGGGTGCAGTCTATAGCACAGATCGCGCACGGCTAGAAAAAGCACGGCGTGAATATTTCGTCGGTAATCTGTATTTCAACCGTAAATGCACGGGTGCACTGGTTGGTGTGCATCCCTTCGGCGGGTTTAATATGAGCGGGACGGATAGCAAAGCAGGTGGTCCTGATTATCTGTTGCTGTTCACACAGGCGAAGAGCATCGCAGAAAAATTGTAGTCCCCTGAAAATGCAAGACTAACTATTTTAAGCTGTGGTTAATCTGGCGTATAATGGGTGGCGGTGGTTTAGGTGATAAATGACCGCCACCCATTTTCTATTTTTGTAGGCTTAGGTTGATATTCATTGTCAGTTAGGTAGGCTTTATGGCAAATCCCAAAGGGTTGCGGCGGCACGAAATGCTCACATGGGACGATGTGGATAAACTGATTGACTTACTTGCACCACAACTCATCGGGTTAGGTGGGTTTGATGCGATGGTGATGATTACGCGCGGCGGTGTTGTACCGGGCGGATTGTTGGCGGAAGCGTTGAATATCCGGCATGTGCTGACCGCGGCGGTAGATTTTCCCGCAGATGAGGAAGCGCCTTTGATGTCCTGGCCGTCTTTCTTGCAATTTCCTGTGCCGGAATTACTGATGAATCGGCAAACGTTGATTATTGATGATGTGTGGGGTAGTGGGCGAACCAGCACGGCTGTGCGTGGACGTGTGGAAGCGGCAGGCGCGACACCGTATACTTGCGTGCTTCATTTTAACCCCTATCGGTCTTTGTTTAGCAAAGCCGAGCCAGATTTTTACGCGGCGATTACCGATGCGTATGTAATTTATCCATGGGAAGTGGATCGTGGGTTGAAGGGTCTGGGCTTGCGGACACCCTCGCCCGAACCGGAGATAAATTAGCGTCTAAATAACACCTGTTCGATTTTCTCACTTTTCTGATATAATAATATTAGAGATGGATACATATTCTGTAAGGTAACGCTATTTAGCCATAGTTTTTTTAGGGGTTCAAGGCGTTGAAATTCTTACCCAAACCAAACGTGTCTATATCTTGATGGTTATATCGTACACAGATATACTCGCAAGAATACGCAGTTTAATGGGTTCTGGTAACGAATGTCACACAAATACCTTGTCCTCGGTCTTCTAGCAGACCAACCCATGACGGGTTACGACATCAAAAAGCATGTCGAAACCAGCCTGAGTGCGGTGACCACTGTTAGCTATGGCACCCTATACCCTACATTGCATAAGTTGTTGCGAGAAGAGGCTGTAGAGGTGCAAGAGGTTCCCCAGAAAAATCGTCCTTCCAAGAAGGTGTATCACATTACCCGTAAGGGACAGAACGAATTGGCGGATTGGCTAAAAACGCCAACTGCGGCAGATCATCTTAAGCGAGAGTTTTTGCTAAAGGTGTATTTTGCCAAAGATTTGCCAGCCAATGACTTAAGAGCAATGGTTATTCAGCGACGTAAAGAAGTTGAAACGTTGCTACAGACCTTGCGTGAGGAGAAGGATAAGGACAGTAATCCGTGGCATAAGCAAGTGATGGATTACACCTTGTCGATGTGTATGGCGGAAATTGATTGGCTAGACCAGTTAGAGTCTAAACTAAATGTTGCTTAAGTAAGGCTTTTAACATACACATCATCTGAAGGAAAGGAGAAGGCGCAAGCAGTTACCTAAGACGTAAATCTGCGCCCTTTTTGCATTTATTTTATGAGCACAAACACGGATGGCGAGATGGAAATGGGTGAGGTATCGGAATTCGAGCGGTTATTAGATAGCCCCGAATATAATCCGACATTGCCGCGACGGGGTGAAATCCGTAATGCGGTCATATTGGAAGTGAAAGATCGAGAGGTCATTGTGGATTTGAATGCCAAGCAAGATGGCATCGTCCGCTCTGAAGACCTTGAAAGACTTGATGACGAATATCGTGACAGTTTACGTGTCGGCGATGATGTTCCCGTATACGTTTTAAACCCGCGCGATCAGGACGATAACTTAATCGTTTCGATCAACATGGGTTTGCAACGTTATGACTGGGAACGCGCCCACGAACTGTTGAAATCTGAAGATGTTGACCGTGTGCGCGTCACCGGCAACAATCGTGGTGGTATTCTGGTGAAGTGGCGTAGGCTTGAAGGTTTCATTCCTAGCTCTCACCTGACCTCCGCTAGCCCCTCCTCAGACCGGCGTGAAGCCTGGAATGAGTTGATGGGTGATGAACTGGTCGTGAAGGTGATTGAAGTCGATCAAGATCGTCGTCGCCTGATCTTTAGTGAGCGAGAAGCGCAACGTGAATGGCGCGCCCAACAAAAAGCACGTCTGCTGGCTGAATTGGCAGAAGGTGATGTGGTGAAGGGTACGGTCACCGGCTTACGTGACTTCGGTGCATTCGTGAACCTTGGTGGCGCAGATGGCTTGATCCATGTCAGTGAATTGGCGTGGCATCGTGTCGATCATCCGCGTGATGTCCTTAACGTGGGCGACGAAATCGACGTGTATATCTTGAACCTTGACCGCGAATCCAATCGTATTGCGCTCAGTCGTAAGCGCCTCCTGCGTGATCCGTGGGAAGATGCGTCCGAGCGTTATCACGAAGGACAATTGGTCGAAGGTACAGTTACCAATGTGGTGGACTTCGGTGCGTTCGTCGCGCTGGATAACGGGCTTGAAGGTCTGCTCCATCTGAGCGAAATGGGTGATGGTTCCCTCAAAGAGCCGCATTCATACGTGCAGAAGGGTGATCGCCTGAGCTTAAGAATCAGCCACCTTGAACCGGAAAAACGCCGCGTCGGGTTTACCCAACGCTGGGGTACAGAAGCCGGTGAAGAGGGCGAAGAAGGTGCTCCTCCAGCACAAGCCGATGCACCTGAGGGTGACGCGCCTGTAGCCGAAGCACAAGACACGCCTGTTGCGGAGGTTGTTGAAGAAACTGCCGAAGCTGTTGAAGAAACAGAAGAAACAGTTGAAGCGACCGCTGAAGTCGAAGATGCGCCTGTTGCAGAAGCAGAAGTTGAAGAAGCCCCTGCGGCAGTCGATGAAGCTGACAATACCGACGAAGAAGAAAAACCCGAAGCATAATCTTTTGGTGGCGGTCATTGTCATAATTGATGAACCTCAATGACGATGTGGATTAGTTCTTAATCCACATCCGTATTAATTCCCCAACAAAATTATTAATCTGATTGTCAACTTTTGACAAAAGTCATCTGTAAGCGTTGTTGACAATCGGATTCTTCATAAGTATAATCCTTCACGATCTTATGGGAGGGAAAAGGCATCAACCTGACGCAGGTTGCCATGCTTATTAAAACAGGTGTTATTCATCTTTCTTCACAACAATTTAGATGATACGCTCGGCAACCCGCTACAGAAGGGTTGACCGGGCTTTAATTTTGCATTTCCCCAAAGATCTATACGTACGCTTTAATACGTGGGGAGCAGAAAATGCTACATACTGAAGAGCCATCGGTGAAAGAATTTACCGATGAATTAGATTTTGCCTCGCTTCTGGACGATTTTTTCGCCGAACAGGAGAGGCTCGAACGGGGTGATACGGTGCTTGGCACTGTGTTGTCTGTAGATACACAGGGTTTGATCGTTGGACTTGATTCACAACGTGATGGTTTTGTCTCTCGCCGTGATATTGAACGCTTAGGTGTTCAGCCGGAGAGCTTCAACGTTGGTGATGAGATTGATGTCACCGTTGCCCGTATGGAAGATGAAGACGGCAACCTCGTGCTGTCTGTTGCACAAGCCGCACAAAGCGAAGATTGGCGACGTGCAGAAGACCTCGTTGAAACCGATGAAACATGGAACGGTGAAGTCGCTGACGCGAATCGCGGCGGTTTGATCTTGCTGTTTGGTAACTTGCGCGGATTTATCCCTGCAAGCCATGTCGCCGATTTACCGCGTGGTTTGAACGAAGAAGAACGTAAACAACATCTCTATCGCCTCGTCGGTAAAATGATTGACGTTAAGGTGATTGAGGTTAATCGTAAGCGTCGTCGTCTGGTCTTTAGCCAGCGCGAAGCCCTGCGTGAAACCCGTGATGCACGTAAAGAACTGCTTCTCGATGAGCTTAAAGAGGGTGAAGTTCGTAAGGGCGTGGTCAGTGGTTTGCGCGATTTCGGCGCATTCGTCGATCTTGGTGGCGCAGATGGTCTGATCCACATTTCAGAATTGGCGTGGCATCGTGTGAAGCACCCGAACGAAGTCGTCAATGTGGGCGATGAAGTTGATGTGTACATCCTGCGCCTCGATAGTGACGGCAAGCGCATTGGCTTAAGCCTGAAGCGCCTACAGCCCAATCCTTGGGACGTGGTTGAAGAAATGTATCATGTCGGTCAGTTGATCGAAGGTGTGGTCTCCCGTACCGCCCAATTTGGTGCATTCGTGAGCCTCGAACCGGGTATCGAAGCGTTGCTCCATGTCAGCCAGATTTCCGAAGAACCCCCGTCAGATGCTTCACTCGTTATCGGTGAAGGTCAGCGGTTGTTGATGCGCGTCATCAGCATTGAGCCGGATCAACAACGTCTCGGCTTGAGCTTGAAGGAAGTCACCGAAGAGGAAATGTCCCGCTGGGAAGCCCAACGTGAAGAGCAACGAATCGCAGACGCAGAAGCTGAACTTGCCGCTGAAGAAGCCGAAGATGCTTTTGAGGATGAAGAAACCGTTGAGGATGTAACCCTAGCCGAAGCATAGGGTTTATGGTAAAATAATTCGTAATATGGGTAGGATATACAGTGCATTTTTCGCCTCTGCCCGTCAAAAAATCGAACCGGAAGGGGGTGAGAGAAACTTATGGCATCTGTAAGACTTAAACCAAATGAATCGCAGGAAGCACTTCTGCGCCGTTTTCGTAAGCGTGTGACCAATGCCGGTATCTTGAGTACCGTCCGCCGCAAACGCTGGCACATTTCCAAAAGCGAATTGCGTCGTATTGAGAAAAAGAAAGCAATCCGCCGCTCACGCCGCCGTCAACGTAAGGTTACAGTGCGTTAGTTCGTCCATATAATGGCTGAATGATACGCTGTAAGTAAAGAGCTACACCGCAAATTTGCTTTAAGCCGCTGTCGTCAATAAAGTACGACAGCGGATTATTGTATTAGTTCGTAAATAAGGAAACGTATGGTAAAACAAACTGAAGATAAGATCGAAGTTGAAGGTATCGTTGTCGAGGCGCTACCGAACACACAGTTCATGGTAGAGCTAGAGAACGGACATCGCATCCTTTCCTACCTTTCCGGCAAGATGCGTAAGTATTATATTCGTATCGCGTTGGGAGACAGCGTTAAGGTTGAGATGAGTGTATATGATCCGACTCGTGGGCGCATCGTGTATCGTGCGCGGGACAAACAACGTTCCACCTAAACACGAGCATTAAAAGCGCAGAACGCGCTCCCCGCTCATTATATTGATGACGACTGACCACAAGTGCATCTGCCTTTCATCATCGCGGGGCAACCTAAACGCACTATAACAATGTACTCCACGACTAGCATTAAATTGCTGATACTGTCGGATATACACGGCATACAAAAACAAAAACACGCCGATGATCTTTTGTCCCCGGCGTATTTGTGTTATGTCTAGCTAAAATTTCGCGTAGAGTCACCCTCAGGCAACTCAGTAACTCCACCTTAAAGTGGTTTAACGCCCCAATGCACCGCCATCGTCCCGAACATAAAGCGCTGATATTCTACTTGCTCTATGCCGATTTCCCGCATGATCTGCGCTAATTCATCGGGCGTTTTGAAGGCTTGTGTGGACGCGGGCAGATACTCATAGGCATCTGCGCCTTCTTTGCCACTAATCAAGCGCCCCAGCAGAGGGATCACGTACTTCAAATGAATCATGATGAACGGTTTTAGGATATTGTTCGGCGGCGGCGAGGTATCCAGAATGACGATGCGCCCACCGGGTTTGAGGATGCGTACCTGTTCGCGCAGAGTTTGGCGGATGTCCGGCACATTACGCACCAGATAACCGGATGTGACCGCGTCAAAATTATTCGATGGGAAGGGGAGGTTTAACGCGTCTGCGCCCGCCCATTCGATGTCCTTGCCCATTTTTTGCCGTTGACCCACGTACATCATCGGCAACGCAAAATCCGCACCGATGACAAACGCGCCCGGTTGTGTTTTTTGCGCTTCAAAGGCGATGTCGCCCGTGCCTGTCGCTAGATCAAGCACTGTGCCGTTGGCGGGGATGTTCGCCTGTTTGATGACAAACCTGCGCCAGCGTTGATCCTGCCGGGCGGTCATCAGCCGATTCATCAAGTTATAATTTTCCGCAATCCGCCCGAACATATCCTGTACATAGGCGGATTTTTCCCGACCTTCAAGTTGTGCCATGATTTTGTTATTCCTTAATCTGCTCGTCTTACAAGCGAATGACCATCACCAGAGTGCCATCGCGCCGGAGTCGTTGATTTTCGTGCGCTGTGCATCAAAATTACTCAGGATATGCCGTAAAAGTGCGGTGTGATCGTCAAGATCATGCGTGTCGCTGACAATGGCGATGTGTAGGGTTGGCATAGCTCCCCAAATTGTTTTGATGATTGCCTGCGCTATAGACGCATCACCGTGAACGACTAGCACCGTGTGTACCAATCGCCAATTTTGCTCGATCAACGCTGAGATATGTTGCGGATCAATCGGCGCGTTCGGTTGCGTTTGCTGACGATCCGGTTTGCGTGTCGCGTCTATGCCCATTTTACTACCAAGTGCGTGCCGTTGGTGAGGGTGATGTACCAGTCCGTAGCTCATCATCATGTCACGCCGAAAATCCACCTGTACTAATGTCTGTACGACGGCAGACATATCCTGCACATCCACATCAGCATCCACAACGATAACACACCGCGCAAGGGCGAGTTTGCCCATGCCCCAGATGCCGTGTATGACCTTTTGCGCCTGTCCCTCGTGCTGTTTATTCATGCTCACCAGCACAAGATTATACAAGCCGAATTCTGTGAGCAGGTTCATGTCTACGACCTCATCGAGCACGATTTTGAGCAGAGGCATAAACAGGCGTTCCACCGCTTTATAAATCCAGATTGTCTCCGCGGAGTCTTCATCCATACACATCACCGGAAACACCGCGCCGTCCCGATGCGAAATCGCGGTAACGGTCAGCGCCATCATCCCATCCGTCTCTTGCGCCGAAATTATGCCCTCGATGATGATTTCTGCATCTGCGGGAAGGCGTAAGGGCTGAGTCAGAGCGTTAGCCATCGGCACGGGTTTGCCACGTAGCCAGCCTGCGAGCAAATAAGGATCGACGGCGGCAGGCAAAGGCGCAAATCCACACCACATCGCAGACGGATCACCCCCGATGACGACGGCTACAGGTAAATCCACAAGAACACCGTCATGGTGCGGTAAACGGAGCGTTTTTGCGTCAACAATTTCGACATCGGACAAAAACATGAACTGCGATCCGTCCGATTTTTTGCTGATGACCTGTGCCATGGTGATGGTTCGGTATGGAAATATCGTTGCATCCGGCGCGTCTGTTTCGTGATGTTGTTGCACAGGTGCGTGTTGTGTTTTGCCACGCGCTATATCTATACTTCTGAAGAGTGTGAATAATTCACCGGCACGGCTCATCATCCCGCCGATTCCATTTGGTAGCTTTAAGTCCAGCAATTTGCTGAGGCGGACATTCAACGTTTCCAGCTCATCCAGCCCCAATGCCCATGCCATGCGTTTGTGTGTGCCGAAAATGTTCAGCACCACCGGAAAATGCGTGTTTTCGTCTTCAATCCAGAGGGCGTTCGTGTGCGGCAAACTGTCCGATTGGGAAAGATTTTCACGGTGAATAAGTTCGCCGTCCTGTTCCAGTCGGATCAGGAATTCATCCAGATTGCGATAAGGCATAATGGCTTCGTTCGTTACGTTTAGAATGTTCTGAATTTTACAATATTTTACGCCATTTGCGTGAGATGGAGATGAGCAACTATAGTTAATTTAACGTCAGTTCTGGATAAGCAAACCATTGTGACTAACAGTTATTTTTTGGTAAAAGACCATGAGTATCATAGCTTTTGGCTCTTAGCTTTTAGCAAAATGCTGTGTTTCTTCAAACTAAAAGCCAAAAGCTAACGGCTAAAAGCTCAGTTTCGCAGATGCCTACGTTAAACAGAATTCAGGGTAATTTATGAGGCACCAATCACAATTTACGAAAGGATACAACCAATGCCACATTATCATGAAATCGCCTTACGCGGACAGATTCCACTTGATGAGTCACAGCTTAATCTACTGGGGCGCATTTGCAACCTCAACAGCGGTACGCGCCTGCTTGATCTTGATTGTGGCACGGGGCAATTGCTGGTCACATGGGCGCGACAGTTCGAGATAATGGGCGTGGGGGTGGATTCTAATGAGGCGCAATTAGAGGTCGCTCGTGAAGATGTCGCCACATATGAAGTCAGCAAATTGTTGAACTTCGTCATGGATGATCCGCTCCGCTATCCGCAGGATTTCCACGCATTTGATATGGTGAGTTGTATGGATGCCGGTTCGCTCGGTGATGACCTGCAACATTTGCTCGGCGTGATGCAAATTTCGCTTAAAGAGAATGGTGGCGTTTTGCTGATTGGTGAACCCTATTGGCGCGAAGATCCGCCGGAAGATGTGCTTTACGCAATGGATATGTCCAGAGAGATGTTGACTTCGTTAGGTGGTTTGCTGGAAGAATTTGAGTCCGCTGGTGTGGAATTGGTGGAGATGCTTCTGCCAGATCAAGCAGATTTTGACCGGAATGAATCTCAGCAATGGATGCGCGTGTATCAATGGCTGAAAGATAACCTCAACGATCCTGATGCGCCAGAAATCCACGAGACGTTGGCACACTCCCGCCGCAATTATCTAACGTATGGACGGCGTTATCTGGGATGGGGTGTGTTTGTGCTGGGCTGGGGATGAATTCGCTTTGAAGGCATAAAAGTACGGGCGAACTAGCAGGTCGCCCGTACGGAGCTATAAAAACGTGGTTCTTAATCTTGCGGGCGGGTGGCTTCGATGGCGACCCAATCGCCGTCTTGTCGCCGATTGTACGGTACTAATCCGGTGAGCTTAAGCGCGGCTTCGACTTCTTCAACCTGTGTGTCAATCAATCCGCTGAAAATCGCCTTACCGCCGGGGCGCACGGTCTGTCCCAAGCCCTGCTCACACATCGGAATGATGATCTTCGCCAGAATATTAACGACGATTAAATCAAAGCGACGGGCGGACGCGATGACGGTTTCCAGACTGCCTCTCTGGGCGATGATTTTGTCTGCAACGCCGTTTTGTTCCGCATTTTCGAGGGTAGCGTCTACAGAAAGTTGGTCAATATCCAGTGCGAGAATCTCCTTCGCACCGAGTTTCGCGGCGGCAATAGCCAGAATCCCCGATCCACAGCCGAGATCAAGGGCGCGAATACCATGTGTGACGGTATCTTCTAGCGCCTGTAAGCACAGTTGAGTTGTCGGGTGCGTGCCTGTGCCGAATGCCATGCCGGGATCAAGCGCAATGACGACATCCCCTTCTTGCGGTTCAACTTCGATCCAGAGCGGGCGAATCAAAATATGTTTACCGAGGCGTACCGGCTTGTAGTGGGCTTTCCATGCTTCTGCCCAGTCTTCATCGTTCACATATTTGTAGACCGGCTGGGGCATGGGGTACATCATGTTCATATGACCGAGCGCGGTTTCCAGACGCATTTTGGTGTCTTCTAGCTTGTCGTCGTCGGGAAGATAGGCGCGGACGGTCAGGCTTGTAATCGGCGGTACCTCGTCGTCATCCCATGCGTTGGGCATGATGCCATTCTGTTCGATAGACACGCCTTGATGTCCAAAACGTTGGAGCAACTCGGCGACGGCTTCTGCGGCTTCACCGTCAACTTCTAATGCGATCTCAATCCAGTTCATGCTTCATAATCTTTCTGAAATAAAAAGCGACCTTGATGGTCGCCATTTTACACGCTAATGAGTGAGAAAGAAGCGCTTACTGTTGTTCCCCCGCGAAGAAATCCATCACCCGACCCATAAAGCCTTTTGCGCCTGTGGGTTGTGGCTGAATATTCGACCCGAATGACTTCGCCAATTCCTCGAAAATTTCACGCTGTTCTTCTGAGAGTTTGGTCGGGACTTCGACAGACACTTGTACAAGTTGATCGCCACGCCCTGAGTTTGTGCCATCGCTTCGCAAACGCGGGAAGCCACGCCCACGCAGACGGAAAATTTTGCCCGCCTGTGTGCCTGCCGGAATAGCAAGCTCAACCTCGCCATCGACTGTCGGAATGATGATTTTATCGCCGAGGGTTGCCTGTGCCACGTTAATCGGCATTTCCATGAGGATGTCGTTATCACGGCGGAGGAAGAATTCATGCTCCTTCACGCTGACAACCACATACAGATTGCCGGACGGGGCATTGGTTTCGCCCGCATCGCCTTCACCGCGTACTTGAATCTGTAAGCCTTCGCGCACACCGGCGGGGATTTTAACGTTGAGGTTGGCACGTTTGCGCCGACGACCACTGCCGTCACAGGTCTTGCATCGGTTTTCCACCACAGACCCTTTACCGCCACAACGCGGGCAGGGGGCGACACGCACCATCGAGCCTAAGAAGGTCTGTTGTACCTGTCGTACTTCGCCCACGCCATTACATTGCGGGCAAGTCACGGGGGAGGAGCCTTCTGCCGCGCCATCACCACCGCAGGTCTCACAGGTTTCCAGCCGATCAAATGCGACTTCACGCTCCGTCCCGAAAACGGCTTCTTCAAATTCAATGGTGACGTTGACTCGTCGATCTGCGCCGGGTTTCGGTCCGGCTCTACGTGAACCGCCACGAGAACCACCAAAGTTGTTGAAAAATTCCTCGAAGATTTCTTCAAAGCCACCAAATCCGGTTGCGCCTGCGCCACCAAATCCATTCGCACCGCTGACCCCTGCATGACCGAAACGATCATAGCGGGCGCGTTTATCATCATCGGAGAGCACTTCATAGGCTTCGGCGATTTCTTTAAACTTCGCTTCCGCATCCGTTGCTTTGTTTACATCAGGGTGATATTGCCGTGCTAAGCCGCGAAAGGCTTTTTTGATTTCGTCTTTGCCGGCGTTACGGGCAATGCCCAGTGTTTCATAATAGTCTTGTGCCATCAGTTGCGTTCCAGTAATGTTTGCTTTTCAGGTGTAGAAAACGTGTTTTCGCTTGAGTGTTATGCTTATGGCTATATAGCAAAACGTAGAGGCATGTTGCCACGCCTCTACGATTATAGCTTAAAATACGTCAGCCGTTAGGCTAGGCATCGGTGAATTCTGCATCCACGATGTCTTCGTCATCTGTCTGGTCGCTTCCACCGGATGCACCGTTGGCGCTAGCATCGGGTGCCGCGGCTTCTGGCTCACCCTGATACATACTGCCGCCGAGCGTCTGGATGTGGGTAGAAAGTGCTTCTACCGCCGCTTTGATCTTGTCCAGATCATCGCTTTCCTGTGCTTTACGGATGGCATCAATGTGTTCTTGTGTCTGTGTCTTGGCATCTTCCGGCAGTTTGTCTGCGAAATCACGCAGGAGTTTTTCTGCGGAGAAGATGGCGCTTTCTGCCTGATTATTCACATCGGCGATTTCCTTACGGCGTGCATCTTCTGCCGCGTGGGCTTCCGCCTCTTTCACCATGCGTTCGATCTCGTCATCCTTCAAGCCACTGCTGGCGGTGATGGTGATTTTCTGCTCACGTCCGCTGGCTTTGTCCTGTGCGCTGACGTTCAGGATACCGTTCGCATCAATATCGAACGTCACCTCAACCTGTGGTACGCCACGCGGTGCGGGTGGAATACCATCAAGGATGAACTTACCGAGTGATTTGTTGTCGGTAGCCATCGGGCGTTCACCTTGCACAATGTGGATTTCCACCTGTGTCTGGCTATCTGCCGCTGTCGAATAGACCTGACTCTTGCGCGTCGGGATGGTGGTGTTGCGTTCGATCATCGGCGTTGCTACGCCACCCAATGTTTCCACGCTGAGCGTCAGCGGGGTCACATCAAGGAGCAAGATGTCTTTCACATCACCGGCGAGCACACCTGCCTGGATTGCCGCGCCAAGCGCCACAACTTCGTCAGGATTCACGCCTTTCTTGGGCGGTTTGCCGAAGAAATCTTCCACCGCTTTTTGAATTGCGGGCATACGGGTCATACCACCGACCAGCACGACTGCATCAATTTCGCTTTTTTCGAGACCGGCATCTTTTAGCGCCGCCTTGCACGGTTCGATTGATTTCTGGACGAGATCATCCACAAGGCTCTCGAACTTGGCGCGGGAAAGCGTAACGTTCAAATGCTTCGGTCCGCTGGCATCGGCTGTGATGAAGGGCAGGTTGATGTCTGCGCTGGTCGTGCTAGAAAGCTCGATCTTCGCTTTTTCTGCCGCTTCCTTCAACCGTTGCAATGCCTGACGATCTTTACGCAGATCAATGCCATTTTCTTTCTTGAATTCATCGGCGAGCCAGTCAATCACGCGTTCGTCGAAGTTATCACCACCGAGATAGGTATCGCCGTTGGTGCTCTTAACTTCAAACACGCCATCGCCAACTTCAAGGATGGAGACATCAAACGTACCGCCACCAAGATCGTAGACGACGATGGTTTCGTTCTTGTTTTCGCCTAAACCATAGGCAAGGCTGGAAGCAGTCGGTTCGTTGATGATACGCATGACTTCCAAACCGGCGATCTTACCGGCATCTTTGGTCGCATTACGCTGTGCATCATTGAAGTATGCCGGAACGGTGATGACTGCACGTTCAACCGGCTCACCAAGATAGGCTTCTGCATCCGCCTTCAGCTTTTGCAGGATCATGGCGGAAACTTCCGGCGGGCTATAATCTTTTTCGCCCATCTTCACACGGACATCACCATTTGGCGCGGCAGAAACTACATACGGCACGCGCTGAACGGCATCTTGAACCTGATTGTCCTTAAACTTGCGTCCCATAAATCGCTTCACGGAAAAGACGGTGTTTTCCGGATTTACGACTGCCTGATTACGGGCAACTTTACCGACCAGACGATCACCATCTTTATTGACGGCAACCACGGATGGCACGGTACGTCCACCCTCTGAGGAAGCGATAACTGTCGGCTCCCCACCTTCCATAACGGCGACGACTGAATTAGTCGTTCCGAGATCAATCCCAATAATACGTCCCATTGTGTTTCACTCCTGATTTAAATTACAGTTGAACCTGATGAACGACTCGCTTAATTAGCGACCCGCACGAGAGCAGGGCGCAAGACACGATCCCCGCGAATATATCCTTTTTGCAATGTTGCAGTCACATGACCGCTTTCTACATCACTTTCAAAATCCATACCCACCGCTTCGTGCCGATTCGGGTCGAATGGCTCTCCAACAGGATCAAGAATTTGAATATCGTTTTCTTCCAGTAGACGATCAAATTTTCGCCCGATCATCGCTGTGCCGTTGACCCACGGATTTTCTTTCAGATCATCCGGAATATTGTCTATTGCACGCTCAAAATCGTCGATGATTGGCAAAATCTTGACGATGCTTTCCACCATCATTCGTGAACGGTTTTCAGATACTTCGCGCTCTATACGGCGCTTATAATTCTGAAATTCCGCACGTTCACGTTGCCAACCTTCCAGATTTTTTTGTGATTCTGCAATCAATGTTTCGATGTTTGGTACTCCCTTCGAGTCATTGACAACATGCGCTGATTCTGCGGTTGTTTCAGCTTCCGCATGAGTCCCTTCGGCAGAATCGTCGATAGCATCTGTGCCATCAATCGGCTCATCAGAAGATTTGCCATCAGCGGCATTTTTGATCATCTCTTCGAATTCTTTTTCTGCATCGGCGGCAGACGATTTATTCTCTTTAACCACGTCGCGGATGCCCTCCTCGCACGTTAAAATCAATGTAGCTGTCATTACAGGCATTAGTGTACCTGACCCATAATAGAATTTCGTTAGCAAATGCCACGAATCTATAAGACAAACATTATAAATTCTTATGTTTTGTGTCTGTTAACGCATAAATCGTGTAAAAGCGTTAATTTTGGGGATCATTATTAGGAGCAATCGTAGACTCATCATCTTTATAGAGTTCAACCAGCATGTTGGTCATCAGGCTAGAGACATAACGTACCGTGCTAATCGCCCGCCCATAATTGATATGTGTAGGACCAAACACGCCGACTGTGCCGGTCATCTGCCCCGGAATGCCGTAGCGTCCCATGACCATGCTCAACTGGTTGAGTTCTTGCCTGCCTTCGCCCGCGACGATCACTTTGATGTCGTCCAAAAACGGATCAAGCAGGTCGTTTAGGACAAGGTTGATGAATGCCTTTTCCTCTAATAAACGCACCGCCTGTTGCGCGCCTTCGCCATCTGGAAATGACGAAATAATGTCGCTCAAGCCTTCTCGATAAATGAGACGCACCTGATTATTGTCCGAGCGATCCATAATTTCTGCCGCCAGTTCGACGACTTCTCGCTCCAATAAATTCAGCTTGACGGCTTTCATTCGCAAGTCGTTAGCATAGAGGTCAATGCAAACAGTGTTGATGTAATTGGCGACTTCTGCCAGTCTGGTTTGGGGAACGGGTTCGGCGAGGTTGAGCATCCGTTGATGTACCGTCCCGCCGTGCATGACCAGCACCATCAGTACCAAACGCCCCTGAATAGCGATCAGTTCGACGTGCTTAAAACGGCTGGTTTCTGCGATGGGTGGCGTGACGATGGACGCGCTTCGGGTGATGCGTGCCAACAGACTCGCCGCGACGCGCATCCATTGCTCCGAGGCGAGCGGTAACGTCTGGAATTTTTCTGAGATATAGGTTTGCTCGGTCTGGCTCAAGTCACCATTTTTGACCAATCGCTGGACGAAATAACGATAGCCTTTTTCTGTAGGTACGCGTCCCGCAGAGGTATGCGGTGCGGAAATATAGCCTAGTTCATCCAATGTAGCGAGATCATTGCGGATCGTCGCGGAACTGACGCTGAGTCCGGCATTCTCCATGAGATATTTGGAGCTAACCGGCTCCTGTTTCGACGTATAGGCGGTGACTACGGAAGCAAGCAGTTGCTCCTGTCTTCGGCTCAGTTCTGATTCAGAAGTAGTATTTTCTGTCATTTATTGGTTACGCTTTGTCCTATAGCACTACACAGCAGTTTGATTCATCTTACCATGCAGAAAAAACGTCGTCAAAATCACATATGACATTCGCATAAGAATGGGTAAGGTGTATTATGCTGGATGCGTCTAATGTGTATGAGCAAATGACATCATCTAAAGTTCGGGGATGTTGATTAATGTTACCCGATCAAAATAATGAGGAGTGAAACGTAACATGGGTGAAAAAACCGTAGAAATTAACGAAGCAAATTTCGACACGGATGTACTGAATTCCGACAAGCCCGTTTTGATTGATTTCTGGGCGACCTGGTGTGGTCCGTGTAAGATGATCGCGCCGCTGGTTGATGAAATTGCGACAGACTATGAGGGTCAGCTGGTTGTTGGCAAGGTAGATGCTGACGAAAATCAGAACATCATGATGAAGTATGGCATTATGGGTATCCCGACCTTGATTCTGTTCAAAGGTGGAGAACCCGTCGCCCGTGTAACTGGCTTCCAGCCGAAGGACAAGTTACTCAGCAAAATTACGCCACACCTCTAAACGCAATCAAATTTGCTAAAACCGGATAAAACAATCGCCCGTGAGACAGCTTCTCGCGGGCGATTTTGATTCTATTCAAGCCGTTAATTGATTGGCGAAATGGCTAATCTGTGCCGTGTTCGATCATCGGAATCTGCTGGGTTTGCTGTGGATCACGCGGGGCAAGCGGGATGACAAAAGCAAAGCGCGTCCCCTCATCAATTTCACTCTCCACCCAGACCTCACCATTATGTCCTTCGATGATGCGCTTGGTGATAATCATACCCAAGCCCGTGCCTTTTTCACTTTTCGCGTTATCACTACGGAAGTAATCTTCGCGGAACAGGCGCTTGAGGTCATCCGCACTCATACCGCGTCCGGTATCGGAAACCGAAATCTCCATGACCGTGCCCAGATTCTTGTTTTTGCTCGTGATGTAGCGCGGGCGTACCACTGCATCAAGCGTGATGGTTGCACCGGGCGGGCTGTATTTATAGGCATTGCTGACGAAGTTGGTCAACACCTGAATCAGCTTATTATTATCCGCCATAATCAGCGGCAAATCCTCGTTGATATTATTGACAATCGTCTGTTCTTTTTCATCCAACTGGCTCTGGAAGGGGATCAACGTGTCTTCGATGATCTTATCCAGCCGAACCGGTTCAGCATCAATCGGGAATTTACCCGCATCAGAACGGGCAATATCGCGCAGATCGTCAATAATGCTCTGCATCCGGTTGGCGTTGTTTTGTATAATGCCGATGAAATCTTTAACCTGATCAGGATTTAGCTGGTCATACATAGAGCTTGTTAAGGTTGCGGCATAGCCCTTGACGGAGGTCAGCGGATTCTTAAGCTCATGTGCCGCAAAGCCGACGAACTCACTCTTGGTTTCATTGGCGCTGGCAACCTGTTCGTAGAGCAGGGCGTTCGCTAATGCGATGGATGCTTGTTCCGCGATACGCATAACTGCCGCTTGATCGAGCAAGTTAAAGCGTGGTTCCCTGGTCTTTTCCAGCACTAAAAGCGCGTTGATCGTGTTACCGGACATCAGCGGCACGGTGATCTGGCTTAACGCACCCGGCAACCCTGCAAGATAATCAGGATCAATGGCGACATCCGGCGCAAGATCAGGCTGGCGGGTACGCATCACACGCTTGACGATACCGGCTTCTAGCTCCCACGCATCACCATTAAATACGCCTTCAGGAAATTGATGTTCCTCATAGCCATGGATACTCACGATGCGTAAATAGCTTTCGTCTTCATTGACGATTGCCAGCAATCCGGCGAAAGAAGTCGTACGCTTCATGGCTTCTTTAACGGTTACTTCCGCTACACCGCGCACATCCAATGATTTACTGAGTGCTTCCGAGAAGCGCTGAAGATCTTCGAGTTCCTGCACGCGTGTTTTCAGCGCCTGATCGGTTTCCTGGAACAAACGGGCATTTTCAAGCGCAATCGCCGCCTGACCCGCAAAGGTCGTCAATAATTCTTGATCGTCACTACCGTAAAGCGTGCCATCCAATTTGTTGATGACTTCCAGTACGCCGATAACCCCTTCTTTCGCGGTCAGTGGAACAGCCAGCAACGAATTTGTGCGGAAGGTCTCTTCGACTTCGCCTTCAAAGCGGGTGTCTTGCGAAATATCGTTGGAAATGATCGGTTCGCCGCCTTCAGCCACCTCACCGACGATACCATAGCCCGGTGGTAAGCGTGTGCCGATCAAATCTTTTGGTCCCCCAACAGAGGCTTTAAATTCGAGATCGCCTGAACCGTCCTGCACAATGAGGAGCAGAGACCCTGCTTCTGCGTTCAGGATGTTCACTGCTTCGCTGGTGATTAGCTCCAGCAACTGCTCAATGTTTTCTTCAGATTCTACCAGTCGACGGCTAATGTCATTGAGTGCGCCAAGCTGACGCGCTCTGACGTTGGCTTCAGTAAATAGTCGCGCCTGATAGAGCGATGCCGCCGCGAGTGTGCCAATATCACTAAAAACCTGTAACTGGGCATCACTGAAGGTCTTGTTAGGGTTGGAATCCCCGATTGCCATAACGCCGAGTGTACCCGTACCGGCAATCAGCGGAACACCCATCCATGCGGTAGTATCCGGGCTTTCATAGCGAATTGGAAAGTTTTGCCGCGTCATCTCGCGTCCATAATCCGCGACTTTAATGGCGCGTGAATGTGTGATGATCTCGCTAAACAGATCGTTCCCTGCCATCCAGCGCATATTTTCTTTGGCATCGTCACGTTCATCGTTTTCAAGGAAGAAGGCATAGTGAAGTTGCTTCGTTTCCATTTCATACAAAACGATGTAGAAAAACGGTGCAGAGATAATGCGTTCCGTCTGGGTGACGATCAATTCAAGCAGATCGTCCGGTTCAATCGTGAAGTTCACCGCCTGACTGACCTTACTGAGTACGTTCAGTTGGTTCACCTGTTGTTCATAGGTGGCGATAACCTGTGCGCGTTCAATACCGATGCTTACCTGCGCCGCTAGATTATTCACGAAGCGGACTTCTTCAAAGCTGTACATGGGTGCAACGGAACGAGGCGGTCCGATCACCTTAAAACCGATTGGCATTGTCTCGTTTTTACCCAACCCGATGATCATCGTGCTACGTAGGATGTTTAAACGGGCTTTATCCACGCGTAATTCTGAGGGCCAGGGTACGCCCGGTTCTAAGCAGAAGACCTGCTGGTCACCTTTTAGCAATTGAATCACACCGCTATCAGCCATGAAGCTCAAATCTGTATTTGATTTGCTATCTGGCACATAGCTATCAGTCTGCGTGTCTAATAAGAACGTGAATTGACTGGCGGGTTGAATTGTATCGTTGAGGATACGTTCAAATAATCTCAGAATTTCACCGGTCTTGTTCAACGATGTGAGCACGGTTGTAAACGATTCAAGATGATTCTGATAGTTGCGACGCTTCTTGAAGTAAATGTCATCCACGCGGTTTTGAATGCGAGTACGGATGGGGATAAATCCAGCGGAAATCGTAAAGATAACGAGCGCGATAATCAACGGATCATCCGCGCTGAAGTTGTCGGTGATGAATTGTGTCGCGCCAAGTACCAGCAAGAAATAACCCACGACCAGCGCCAGCGCTAGAATCCCGTATGTGATTCCCTGACTGATAATTCTATCTGTATCAAAATGTCGATATTGCAAGACAGAATATGCCAGACTGAGCGCAATGGTGAGCAAGAACGGCATGGTTGTTTCAATGCTAAAGGGAAATGCCACATTTGGATCAAAGCCGGGCATCATGCCACCAATGCCCGTAATCAATTGTGCCAATGCCCAGACTGCGCCGGGTACTAGCGCCAATGAAACGCCAATTAATACGGTGTTTGCTTGATCTCTTGTAACGGAGTCTGTGGCGTGAACACGCTGATAAAATACGAGAAGCGCGCCCATGACGAACACAGACAAGATGATGGCGAGGGTTGCTAGCCGCACACTCAGGTTAAAGTTATCGCCTGTCTCAGCGTTAAACAGGCTAATCAAATATAGTGCAAAGCCAATCGAAGCCACAAACGGTATGAAGCGCATACGTGGCTCACGGTACAGAAAATACATCGGGTTCGGGAACAATATGCCGATAGAGAAGAACATCCCCGTCAATATTGCCGCCGCCGCCAACCAGACCGGTATAAATAGGTGGGTTGAGCCGACATCAAAAATACCGACCATGCCCGTCCCTAGTGCAAGGCAGGTAATCGCGGCGATAAATGCGACAGGTTCCGCAGGGCGAAGGCGGATAATTGCCATTGCAGTGATAATCACAAAAATGCCGGAGAAGAACGGAATAACGAAAAACGCGAAGAAATCACGATCAGGGAGTGGCGTAAGGCTATAGGCGACTTCACAAGTTGAAACACCAGATTCCGGCAGACTGCATAACGTTTCATCCAGCACATCGCCGGAATTTACGGCACGCTCAAAGCCGATGATTGCCTGAATCTGCCCGTTTTCACCAAGCGCCTCAGGTGTATTGGCTAGTCTGCCCAGCACATCAATATAATTTGCGCCGAAATCAGGAAGTACATTTTCGCCATTGATGCTGACAATGCGATCACCTGTTTGTAAGCCTGCACGGTGACCCGCCCACGAATTATCGGTTGTAGATTGTCCGGCGGAGACATTCATGGTATGGGCGACCATTACGCCCAAAAAGGGTTTGTCCCGCCAGTCCAATGCTTCCGTCAAATAGATGGCTGATAACGCCAGTGTACAAACTGCCAGCAACACCAATAAACCAAAGCGTAACCGTTGCCCTAAGGTTGTAAGTTCTGCCAAAAATCCATTAGAAGTTGCCGTAATGCTGGTTGTCGGCGCAACTCTCATCGGTGTATTTCCGTTTCACATTTGTAACCATTTCATAATTTTAACACATCTATTGGTTTTAAATAACAAAAAACAATTTGGTTTTGGTTTGTTTGTGCCTTATGAGTGCCAATTTGCTATAATAACGCGGTAAAGGATGAGGTCTCGTGCGGATTTTTAAGGTCTTGCGAGAAATTTCATGAGATAAGGGGCACCAAATGACAGGGCGAAAGATTCGCATTCTGATTGCCAAACCCGGTTTAGATGGGCATGATCGCGGTGCAAAAGTGATTGCACGGGCATTGCGCGATACTGGTTTTGAGGTGGTATACACAGGCTTACGTCAGACTCCGCAGATGATTGCTGAAGCGGCATTGCAGGAAGACGTAGATGTTGTGGGCTTGAGTATCCTCAGCGGGGCGCACATGACGCTCGTTCCCGTTATCCGGGAGGCGATGAATGCCAGCGAACTTGAAGATGTGCCGATTATAATTGGCGGGATCATCCCTGATGATGACCGCCCGAAGTTAGAAGCGTTCGGTGTAAGAGGCATCTTCGGTCCTGGCACGGATACAGAAGCTATCGCCACGCATATCCGTGCATTGGTAAGCTCTCAAGATGAATCGCCGAATTTAGAAGGCACGGCATGACAGATCTAGCCGAAGGGGTTTTAAACGGAAGCCGTCGGGCATTGGCGCGGCTTCTTACGAAAGTCGAAAATGAACGTGCGGCAGTACAGGCTGATCTTGCAACATTATTCAAACAAACCGGAAACGCATGGATAATCGGCATCACAGGCGCACCCGGCACTGGCAAAAGTACCCTCGTAAATGCGATGGCGAAGGCGTATCGTCAGCAAAATAAAACCGTCGCCATTCTTGCAATAGACCCCACAAGCCCATTTTCAGGCGGCGCAATACTTGGTGATCGCATCCGTATGCGTGATTTATCCGGCGATACTGGCGTATTTATCCGCAGTATGGCAACGCGGGGGAGTTTGGGCGGGTTGTCACGGTCTGCGCGTGATGCAATCCGCGTGATGGATGCCGCCGGATTTGATGTTGTACTGGTGGAAACAGTCGGCGCGGGGCAGAGCGAAATTGATATTGTCCGCACCGCACAGACCACGCTGGTTGTAGAAGCGCCCGGTCTGGGGGATGATGTGCAGGCGATCAAAGCGGGCATTCTGGAAATCGCCGATATTCTGGTCGTCAATAAAGCAGATCGTCCCGGTTCGACGAACACCTTACGCGCACTAAAAACGATGCTTGATCTCGGTCATCCGGCATCACGGATGCAAATGATGGCGCATCATGGCGACTTTTTACACGTAGAGCACAGCACGACCACCCATGAAAATTTTTGGTTGCCGCCGGTTGTTCAAACGGTTGCCAGCGCAGAAATGGCGGATTCTGGTGTGCCGGAACTGCTAGAGGCGATTAATACCCACCGCGAGTATCTGGAAACGGCACATATATCTACACAATTAGAACAACAGCGTATACAAATTGAACTCTACGATCTGTTACAATCAGCACTCATGCACCAATTCTTAGAGACATTGCCTGAAACAATGATCCGTGATCTGGTTGAGCAGGTGCAACAGCGTGAAATTGACCCGCATCAGGCAGTGCGTCAATTATTGCGTCGTACAGAGAACGTTACGGAGGTTTAAACGTACGGGCTATTTGCAAGACAATACACAAAAAGTATTTTAAAGGCGTATCCACATTAATATTGTCATTCCGGTAAAATCATGACTTTTGGGGAAGTGTGTTTTGCAAGAGAAAATTCCGGGTACGAAGTATTACCGCAACGTGACTTCACAAGTCCTATCGAGGAGCAACATAGGTATGCGTTTTGGCGACATTAAATTGTTCTGCGGTTCATCTGCACCTGAACTAGGCGGGGAAATTGCGTCTTATCTCGGCATTCGTCCGGGAGCATATATACGAACAGCCTTTTCTAACGAGAATATTTTTATCCGGCTAGAAGAATCTGTGCGCGGTCAGGATGTCTATTTGCTCCAGACGATGTCCTCCCCTGTGCATGATAATTTTATGGAAATGCTCATCATGGTGGATGCCCTCAAGCGCGATTCTGCGTGGCGCATCAATGTCGTCGTGCCGTATCTATCGTATGGGCGTTCCGACAAAAAAGACCAACCGCGTGTGCCGATTAGCGCCCGTTTGATTGCTAATATGATTGAAGCGGCGGGAGCAGATCGCTATATTACGATTGACCTGCACGCGGGGCAAATTCAAGGCTTCTTTAACATTCCCGGTGATGCGCTGACCGCCTTCTATTTGCTGAGTGATTACGTCATCAGTAAGGGCATTGAAGATTTAACAGTGGTCTCCACTGATCTCGGTTATGCCAAGCAAGCGCGTAACTGGGGTGAAAAACTGGGCGTTCCTGTCGCCTTGGTAGAAAAACGGCGCGTGGACAATAAAGAAAATCCTGAAGCACTCTCTGTAATAGGTAGCGTGGAAGGGCGTAACGTCTTGCTGGTTGATGATGAAGTGAATACCGGCGGGAGTGTCGTCAATGCCGTCAAGGTACTGCGTGAGAACGGCGCGAAAGATGTTTATCTGGCATTTACACATGGATTCCTCGTAGACAAAAGTTATCAGCGTCTTCGTGCGCTTGACCTGAAAGAAATCATCGCCACTAACACCCTGCCGATTGACCCTGACAAAGTGCTCCCCAATATGACCATTCTCTCCGTCGGTCCGATGTTGGCGGAAGTGATAAAACGCGCTCACGAAGGGCGTAGCGTGGGTGAACTGTTCGACGAATAAACCACGATTTTAATGCCGGATAGAGTCTGATCGCCTGTCCGGCATCTTTTGTCCTAACCAATCTATCCCACATTAGCGTAGGGCAGTTTGTGCGATGTCGCCTATAATCCACGCATTAGTTTCGATTTTCTGCTCAAGATGTGAAATGGGTGATACGATGCAACTCTGGAATATTCTACAAATTGCGATTGCACAGGCGAACGCAACGTATGAGGAATTTTTGCGCGTTCCGGCGATGAGCATGGGGATTTACAAATTGCCCGCAGGTGGCACTGATCCACAATCACCACACACCGAAGATGAAGCCTATTATGTGGTGAGCGGGCGGGCTAACTTTGTGGTCGAAGGCGAGACGAAAGCCATCTCGCCCGGTATGCTTCTGTTTGTGCCTGCACATGCCGATCATCGCTTTAAGGACATCACCGAAGATTTGACTCTACTCGTTTTCTTCGCGCCTCCTGAGGGATCACACACAGTTGCAGGATGATTATTTTACGAATACTCATCCGTCTTGAAAATATCTTCCACAGGCATCGAAAATTCTGGCAATAATTCACCGCCATTAAGCGTGTCTTTATCGGATAATAGCTGGCGTGAATCGCGTGTGAGTATCTCAACAAGACGTTTCGCTGGATAGATTAGCCAGACCGTGTGCGTTCCGTTATTCAGATAATACGATGCCTTATCGGACATTAATTTGAGCGATTGTTCGGGAGACTGTACTTCAACGGCGAGATCGGGCATTTGTAACACCGCGCCACTACGCACGAGCTTATCTTTGCGCTGATTCAGGCGTTCTTTTGTGGTGAAATCCAAATCTGGAATGAAAACATTGCGATCATCATTTTCAACCCGCCTGCGAACTTCAAATACCACGCGACCTAATCGCTTTGTCATGACATATTCGTATAAGGGGCGATAGATATTCGCTACAACAACGCTATGCGCTTCGGTAGGCATATCCTCGATGATCTCTCCTTCGATAAGCTCAAAGTGACGCTCCTGATTAGCAGGTAGCGCGATGAAATCCTCGAATTTATCCACTGTAACGAAGCGCATCTCAATGCTCATGAAATCAAACCCTCTGTAAATCGCATTTTGACGTATTTTAGCATGAATAAATGACAAACGCTGACTTTATGGTTCGTAGCTGATGCGTGAATCAATACCCCGCTGTCGCCTCATCCAAACGTGTAACATCTTCCGCGCTGAGTGTGACTTCGGTTGCGCCGACCACTTCGTTAAGCTGATCGACAGTGCGTGCGCCGATGATGGGCGAAGTGATGGTCGGTTTGGCAAGTAACCACGCCAGCGCGATATGGGCGACCGGGACGCTGTGCGCGTCGGCAATTTCACGGACGATGTCCAGCGCGGCGAAGGCTTTTTCGTCTGATGTGAGACGTTTAATCAAACTGCCATCGGAGCGCGTGCTGTCCACTGAAGTCAGGTTGTCACGGGTGTATTTGCCTGTCAGGAAGCCCGCCGCCAATGGGCTATAGGGAATCACGCCCACGTTTTGATCTTCGCAAAGTTCAGCTACTTCCTGCTCAAATTCTTTACGATTGAACAGGCTGTAATGAGGTTGCAGACTTTCATAGCGACTGAGTTTATTCACATCGCTCGCCCAATAAGATTTGGTCAAGCGCCATGCGGGGTAGTTGCTCGCGCCGATGTAGCGTACTTTGCCGGACGTGA
The DNA here is from genome assembly GCA_040219275.1 of Aggregatilineales bacterium. Lineage (GTDB taxonomy): Bacteria > Chloroflexota > Anaerolineae > Aggregatilineales > Phototrophicaceae > JAVJSU01. The sequence continues at coordinate 468,926 of JAVJSU010000007.1, forward strand.
TGAGGTCGTCCATCGCCCGTAACGTTTCTTCGATAGGTGTTTCCGCATCGTACCAGTGGGTTTGATACAGGTCGATGTAATCTGTATCGAGACGGCGTAGACTGTCCTCTACGGCTTGCATGATATGAACGCGACTCAAGCCTTCACCGTTGACTCCTTCCCACATTTTCCCCCTAACTTTAGTCGCCACGATCACCTGTCGGCGGTCTTTGGTTTTCAGCCATGTGCCGATGATCTGTTCGGAGACTCCACCGGGATTGCCTTCTACCCAGCGGGAATAGACATCTGCTGTGTCGAAAAAGTTGATTCCGCCATCAAATGCGGCATCCATAAGGGCGTGGGAGGTGGTTTCATCGGCAGACCAGCCGAAGGTCATCGTGCCGAGGCATAAACGGCTAACTTTGAGTCCGGTGCGTCCTAATGTTGTGATTTGCATAGGTGATCCTTAATTTGGATAGTTGCTTGTGAAGGTTTATTATAAACAGCATGAGGAAAATCTTCACTTAATCGCTGGTGTATTGTGCCATTTTACACGTAACAAAAAGTTTACGTTTGGGTGCTTTGCTTTCTAACAGGTTGTTTATAGTCATATGTTATAATTCCCCATCAGTGGAAATTTTTGCGTTGTCCTGAGCGACAAATCGAGGTCTCATGTTTAAAAATATAGTCAAAATGGTTGTGGGCGACCCGATTGAACGCGCCCTGGCGAAATATCGTCAGACCGTTGATGAAATTAACGCCCTAGAGCCGACCATGCAGAAGTATACGGATGCCGAATTGCGTGCCGTGACAGACAAGCTCAAACAGCGATTGGAAAACGGCGAAACTTTAGATGATATTCTGCCGGAGGCTTTTGCCACCGTACGAGAAGCGGCTGTGCGAACGGTGGGGATGCGCCCTTACGATGTTCAGCTGATTGGTGGCATCGTTTTGCATAGAGGCAACATCGCGGAGATGAAAACGGGTGAAGGTAAAACACTCGTGGCGAGTTTACCGCTTTATCTGAACGCCCTGACCGGAAAAGGTGTCCATCTTGTTACGCCGAATGATTATCTGAGTAAGTACGGTTTGCAGGTGATGGGGTCGATTTACAGCTTCCTCGGTTTAAGTGCCGGTGTGATTCAAAGCTCAGGCGGTGACCCGAATGGCGGATCGTATCTCTACGATGAAAGTTATCAGACCGATGATGATCGCTATCAGCATTTGCGCCCCGTAAGTCGTGGGGAGGCGTATGCGGCGGATATTACCTACGGCACGAACAACGAATTCGGCTTCGATTATCTGCGCGATAACATGGTGCTGGACAAAAATCAACTCGCGCAACGGGCTGAAGGTTTATATTATGCCATCGTCGATGAGGTCGATAACATCCTCATTGATGAAGCGCGTACCCCGTTGATTATCTCCGGTCCGGCGGATGAACCGTCAGACAATTATAAGAAATTCGCGCAATTGGTGAAGCGTTTGAAGCCAAGTAGCGAGGTCAGCATCGAAGAGGAAGAACCCGATGGCGATTACGTGATTGATATTAAAGATCGCGTCGCCTATTTAACGGACGCGGGTGTTGAAAAAATTGAGCAGGCACTCGGCATTGAACAGCTTTATCATCCCGATAACTCGGATGTGATTCCCTATTTAGACAATTCTCTGCGTGCGATGACGCTCTATCACAACGATAAAGAATATATCGTGCAGGACGGACAAGTCGTCATCGTTGATGAATTCACTGGACGTTTGATGATTGGTCGTCGCTTCTCAGAAGGCTTGCATCAAGCGATTGAGGCGAAAGAAGGCGTGGAAGTACGCCGTGAAAACCTGACATTGGCAACGGTCACCTTCCAGAATTTCTTCCGTATGTATGAGAAGCTCGCTGGTATGACCGGTACAGCACTTACTGAATCGGAAGAGTTCGAGAAAATTTATGAACTCGAAGTGACCGCCATCCCCACGAATTTACCAATTGTCCGTGAAGACCAGACCGATTACATCTACATGAACGAAAAGGCGAAATGGACTGCCGTCGTTGATGAGATCAAGATGCGCCATGAAAATGGTCAGCCGGTGCTAGTGGGTACCGTAGCGATTGAAACCTCGGAGCATCTCGCCAAATTACTAAAACGCGCTGGCATCCCGCATGAAGTCTTGAACGCGAAACAACATGAGCGTGAAGCGACCATCATTGCGCAGGCAGGTCGTCCCGGTGCGGTGACGATTGCCACCAACATGGCGGGTCGTGGTGTTGATATTTTGCTCGGTGGTAATCCTGAAGGTTTGGCGCGAGACACCCTGCGTAAACAGGGGTTGGATGTGACCGATGTTGAGCCGGATGTGTGGGAAAAAGCACTTGTGGAAGCCGCCGCGAAAATTAAAGAGCATCGCAAGGATGTGATTAATCAGGGTGGTTTGTATGTGCTCGGTACAGAGCGCCATGATGCCCGCCGTATTGATAATCAGCTTCGTGGTCGTTCTGGTCGTCAGGGTGATCCGGGTGAGTCTCGTTTCTTCCTCAGCCTTGAAGATGATTTGATGAAACGCTTTAATGCGGATGCCGTCAAACGCTTTATGTCGTGGGCGAGTTTGCCAGAAGATGAACCCATTGAGCATAACATGATTAGTAAATCCATCAATCAAGCGCAAATTCGTGTGGAAGGTCATAACTTTGACATCCGTAAGCGCGTACTTGAATATGATGATGTCGTCAACAAACAGCGTGAGATTATCTACTCGCAACGCCGTAAAGTGTTGGAAGCCGAAAATCTGCGTGAGCGTTTTCTGGAAATTCTGGATAGCGCCATCATTAATGTGCTTGAAGAATTTGCGCCGGAAGATGATCCTGATTTGTGGGATACGGAAGCGATGTATCGCCAATTGTTGACGATTTTCCCGGTTCCGACCACAATTAACATCGATACGCTGGATGATATTGATACGCTGGATGAGCTTGAAGGCACGCTCCTTGAGGCGGCAAGAGAAGCCTATCAGGCGAAGGCGGATTCCATCGGTGATGAAATTATGCCGCTGGCGGAGCGCCGTATGATGTTACGGGCGATTGATAGCCACTGGCAACGTCATCTGACCGATCTTGATATTCTGCGTGAAGGTATCGGCTTGATGGCTATCGCGCAACGTGACCCGCTCGTAGAGTATAAACGTGAAGCCTTTGCAATGTTTCAGGCGATGCGCTCACAAATTGAAAGTCAGGCGATTCATGATATCTTCCGTGTACAGATCAACGCCGTCCAACGTCAGCCTGCACGCCGTCAAATGATCGCCCATCGTCCCGGTGCGGAGGTTGCCGATTCTAAGCCGGAACCGGTACGCGCTCAGAACAAATTAGGGCGCAACGACCCATGCTGGTGTGGCAGTGGTAAGAAATATAAGCATTGCCACTACCGCGAAGATAGTAAAGCAGGGCTGGTTCATAACACCAACTAACGAGCCAGCATCGCTCTGAGGAATAATCCGGCAGGGGACTCTGTGTTACAGAACATCCTGCCGGTGCTTGTTCCCGGTTCCATCAAATAAGGAACGTCTTAGGATAAGTTAGGTGATGATGACTACGACAATAGACACTAACCTCTTAGAATTTCTGCGTGATAAGGTCAACTCTTTCATAAAGTGGGATCTCGTTCGGTTTTTTCATGATAATCCACATACCAAAGACACCGCAGAGAGCATCGCCAATTTTACCGGTAGAGATTTACGGACAATCGAGCGCGAACTCAACGGTCTGGTTAAGGCGGGCGTGCTAAAGAGTAAGCGGGTTTCTGGGATGGTCGTGTATCTACTGAATAATGATACAACGGTGCAGGCAACCATCAACGATTTCATGGAGGCGTGTAATGATCGTCAATTTCGGGTTGAAGCGATCCAGTATGTAATTCAGGAAATGCAATTCTCGCCACGTCACGATTTTTAACGCTGATTACTCATCATGGATGTCGTTTCGATCAATCAATTTCTGACGCTCTATACATGGTTCATTCTCGCCGCGCTCCTCTTGTTGATGTTGTTGATTGCCCGCTTTTATCAGCAATTTTCCGGCGAACGCACCTATTTTTGGCTCTATCTTGTGCCTATTGTCTGTTTTGGTGTGGCGGCAGTGCGCTATACGAGCATAGAGCGCATTGCTCACGACCCATATGCTGATTTTATTCTCGCTATCGGGGGCGTTGTGCTAATCTTTTTGTCGATCCGCATTTATTGGTTGATGATTTATCGGAAGCGACATCAGCAGACATCGTGATGATTGGGGGCATGTGTTTAACTGGTTGGATGTACTCGGCTTACTGGGATTACTTTCAATTTGCGTCTTCCTGACGGTGATGGGACTGTTGAGTCGTCGTCTGGGATATGTGACCCATGCACGCGCCTATTACGTGCTTTTTTTCCTCGCGGCGGGTTTTGTAAGCGTTGGCATAATCACCCGCTTTATTCATTTCACTTCCGAACTAGCGTTAATTGAAGAATTGAATAACAATATAGAGTGGGTGTTGTTATATAATGGCGCACCCGCAGTAGGCATGACGCTCGGGTTGGTTGCGGCGTGGCGCTACTGGAGCTGGTTATTAGCGGAGCGAGATTAACGGCGGTTCAACTTGAGCAGTGAAGTTATCCAGAAAGAACAACCTGAGCCTTCTATTTTACAGGTTGTAAAGACACTCCCAAAAATTGAGCTTCATCGCCACCTTGAAGGGGCGGTGCGCTTAGAAACCCTGATTGACATTGCCCGGCACAATCAAATTGAGATGCCGGAATATGATGTTGAGACCTTGCGCCCGTTCGTGCAGATGATGCCGGGTGAGCATCGCTCGATGCAAAATTTCCTGTCAAAATTCAAAACGATACGCCAATTTTTCCTCTCGAAAGAAGTGATTTCCCGCATTGCGCGTGAAGCCGTAATTGATGCCGCGCAGGACAACATCAAATATATGGAATTGCGCTTTACGCCGGTTGCGCTGGTCGCCATGAGCAAAGCAAAAATTAGCGATGCCGTGACGTGGGTCTGTGATGCGGTGGAACAGGCAACAAGCGAATATGATGTTGATGTGCGCTTGATTGTCTCCATGAATCGCCATGAAAGCCTGCAAATCGGTGAGCAAGCCGTAGATGCCGCCATCGCACATATGGATCGTGGTGTGGTCGCGGTTGATCTCGCCGGACGTGAAGAACATTTCCCTGCATCATTGTTCCGTTCGTTGTTTCATCGCGCTCAGGACGCAGAATTGAACGTCACCATCCACGCGGGCGAATGGGAAGGCGCACAGAGCATCTGGGATGCGGTAGGGAATCTCGGTGCGACACGGGTAGGGCATGGCGTTCGTGTGCTGGAAGATTATGGCGTGTTGACCATCCTCGCACAGCAAGGGGTTGTGCTAGAGGTCTGCCCGACGAGCAATATCCACAGCGGTATTTTCTCTACCTTACGCGACCATCCCCTGCCTGAATTGGTGGAGAAGGGTCTGCGGGTAACCATCAACACCGACGATCCGCTGATTAGTGACATTACGCTGAGTGATGAGCTTGCCCGTGTGATGACCCATATGCGCTTTACGTTAGAGGACATCAAACGTCACACGATGATCGCCGCTAACGCCGCCTTTTTGCCGGATGATGAACGTGCGGTTTTGGTCTCCAACTTCAAAGAGTGGTTGTATCCGCCCCATTCAAATGACACCTCGTATTATGATGTCGCCTCTACCTAAAATCGGATGACCAGAAAAAGGTGTGTCGATGCTCCAACTTGGTGATCTAAAAATCCACCTGATTAACGATGCTGACTCGCTGATTGACCCCGGCGGTGCGTTCGGATTAGTACCACGCGTGTTATGGTCACAGTATTTTCCGCCAAACGACGACCATCTGATCCCCATGTCTTATAATTGCTTATACGTCGAAACGGGCGATCATAAAATTGTGATTGATAATGGCTTTGGCACGAAGATGAGCGATAAAGAGATGGCACGCTGGCAACTCAGCCGTCCACAGGGCGATCTGGTGACTCAATTGGCGGCGATGGGTGTGCAGGCAGAAGACATCACGCTGATGATAGATACCCATTTACACAGCGACCATTGCTCCGGCAACACGAAATTTGCGGACGACGGCGAAACGCTCTTGCCGACCTTCCCGAACGCCGAATATGTGGTTCAACGCCGCGAATATGAAGACGCGATGCACCCCAATGAGCGCACCCGTGCAACGTATTTCCCGTTCAATTATGAGCTTCTAATCAAAAATGGGCAGATGCGCCTGCTGGATGGTGATACTGACCTCGCGCCGGGGATTCGCGGGATTGTCACGCCCGGTCACACGCCCGCGCACATGAGTGTGCGCTTTGAGAGCAACGATCAACACGCGGCATTTTTGTGCGATCTGGCAAGTTATGCCGTACATTTTGAGCGCCTCGGCTGGATGACCGCGTATGACGTTGAACCGCTTCGCACGTTGGAAACCAAACGCGAGTGGCAACAATGGGCATTAGAGACGAACGCTGTTGTCATGTTCCCGCATGATCCCTTCCGTCCCGCCGGACGGCTCACACACGACGAACGCGGACGTACCGTGCTGGAAACCGTAGAAATTTAACGTAGGGGCGAATTGCCAGTTCGCTCTGATTGGGTTAATGCCGATCTTGCCATTCCTGAATCGTCTCCGCGAGGAAGGCACGGACTTCAGGATCAGCGACATCACCCACTGCATCGTAAAAATTATCATCGACCTGAATTCGCACACCGCCACCCGGCGCTGTCCGCACATGAATATCGCGTCCGGTATATTCTGGCGTGTAGATCAGTTTGTGCTGTAAATAGGCTTCGATGCGTGCGCCGAGATCAAGCTCCTCCACTGCCGCAAAATCAAACTTGGCTCTGCCGAATAAACCTTTGCTGGTCGGTTCAACTTTGGTGTCGTCCAGCTTAAAGCTCGGCAAATCTCCGGGCATTGTGCCACCGGGACCCACTGGCGGCGGAGGCGCAATTGTGCGTTTGGGCGGGGTGGGCGCTGGCTCAGGCATAGGTGTTTCGTCAACCGTTTCAACGACTGGTTCGACCACATCCTCAACATCCGGCATCATATCCATGTCCAGCGCGGCTTCCGGCGGATTGTCGTCTGGCTGGGTGACCACGTCCGAGAGTTCGCGCATGATAGCGACAAATTCTTTTTTGACATCCGGCGTATCGACAAGTGTCCGGTAGCCGGTGCCTTCATGATAGACCACCAAGCGCCCATCTCGCGGATCACGCATGATAGCGACGATTTCTTCGGTGAAGATCGTATCGCCGGAGTTGAGCTTGACGCGATATTTTTGCCCTTTAGTGATCGGCTGGGTCTGTTTGGGGCCGGGCGTTGCAGGCATAGCTTGCACCGGATGCGCGAGAAATTCCGGCTCGGTGATCGGATCGCGTGGTTTCGGTGGTTCGGGTGGATCATCTTGAATGTCATCCACTAGCAAATTTAAATCAGGCATGTCCATCGGGTCAAACGTTGGCGTAGGTTGAACGTCCTGCGCTGTGCTGACCGATTGTACCGGCATTGGCGGCGCGATTTCATCATCATCGCCATACTCATTTTCGAGGGCGGCGCTTGCCTGTGCACGGCGTTTGTTGCGTTGTGGCTTGAAATAGACAAACCATGCAAACGCGCCAAATAATAATAGTCCTGATCCGCAGACCATCACGATCAATGCGAGCGGAATCTGGTTGAAAAAAGCACCCAGGTCGTCAAACAGTAACATAAGCCTAAAACCTACTCTCGTCTCATCACTTACTGGTCTTTTATGTGCTGGCAAGAGGGGCAAAAATGCGTTCCCCGTTGTGCCACACGGATTTTTTCAATGGTCGTGCCACAGGTGATGCAGGGTTCACTATCACGCCCGTAGACGTAAAAATGATTTTGAAAACTGCCCTGTGTGCCATCCGGTTTGCGATACCAATTGATGCTCGCGCCCTCATGGTTGATTCCGGCAGTCAGCGCATCGCGAATTGTGCCGTGCAAGGCGCTGATTTCTGCGTCAGTCAGGCTATCGCTTCTCCGCAAGGGATGGATTTTCGCCCGAAACAACGCCTCATCTGCATAAATATTACCCACGCCCGCTACAAAAGTTTGATCCAGCAGGAGGGCTTTAATCAGCTTTTTGCGCCCCTGCAAACGTTCTTCAAACACATCCACCGTAAAGGCATCTTCCAGCGGTTCCGGTCCCAATTTGCCCGTGATCGTCAGGATGTCATTCGTCAGGTAAACCTTGCCGAACTTGCGCGCATCCGAGAAACGCAATTCTTTGTCCCCGTCGAGCGCCAACTTAAAGTGTACCCATTTATCGGCATCGTGCTCTGCGGTTGTTTCGGCGACGTATAAGCGTCCAGTCATTTTAAGATGCACGACCAGAATATCATGGTCGAGTTCGCACAAAATATATTTCGCCCGTCGATTGACCGCACGGAAGGTCTGCCCGACGATGCGATCTGCCAATTCATTCGGCGCGGGACTGTGAATCGTGTTGTCCCAATCATGCCACATGCCCTGCACGGTATGCCCGATCAGCGGGGCGCGTAAATTGCGGACGACGGTTTCTACTTCTGGTAATTCCGGCATAAGATTATTGTATAACCAATTCTCTAAACGCATCTCAATACAGTACAAAAATCATACAAGCTCAGTACAAAATTGGTATGGTTAAATGGAGTTTTAGGGGAGTATAGTGTAGGATTTTCGAATAAAGCTCGTTATTCAAGCAGGACTGCCAGAAAAGCTGAGGCATTGATGATTTGAACTGTCTTATATGGATTGAGAACCAACAAGTCTTGGTCTTCGGAGACGATGTAATTGGCTTTTCCATGTTCAGCACACGCGATAAAAATGTCATCTTTCGGATCACGAGATACTGCGGTCACTGCGGTTACTGTTATATTTTCAGCGGTTTTGAGGAGCGAAACAACGCTATTGACGACTTCATCAGTTAGTGAAGAGAATTTTTTGCGGAGCTTTGGACGGTTAAGAACGTCTTTGATTTCATCCACGATGGCATCTGACATTAAAAGCTCATAGCGTTCGCTGTAATCAAAGATGATTTTTGCAGGTAGGGATTTGGAGTTAATCGCCGCACGTAGAAAAATTTGGGTGTCAATGACTGCTCGAATTTTTTCTGTCATGGCGTACCTCATCAATCGCTTCGTTGATTATTGTGTTGATTTCATCGTCAGATAGTTGCGCCGCTTCTGTTTGCACAGACCGCATTACACTGTTGATTTCGGCGAGTGTTTCTGGCGCAACTTCCCATACACTCTGGTGATTTTTGCGTTGCTCGATATAGTGTTCCACCTGTTGGAGTTCGTCGCTATCTAAACTGTCTAAGGTCTTAAACAAGGCTTCTAAATCGGTCATTTTAACCTCAACCTTTATGCTTTACATAAATCCTATCACGAATTTTTCCTGTGTTGAAGATTTCGCAAAAAAATCATACAAGCTCAGTACAAAATTGGTATACTAAACTCTATTAGAGAGTTGATGTAAATTTCGGTTTGATAAGGGTATGGTCATAAAGTTGCTCAGATTTCTTGCGTTATTGGTATTGTTCACATTGTCATTTGGCGCTCAGGCGCAAACTTCTGACGATTCCTGTAGGCGATTAATCCTCTATAGCGCACACGATGGTGAGCAAGTCGATTTATTTGTGATGGAGACTGATGGAAGCCAAGTACGCCGACTTACCAACACCGAAGAACGGGAGCTGGGTTATAGTTGGTCTCCAGATGGAAACAGGATTGTTTTTGCAGATTCTAATTTCGTTGAAGACTATAGCCATTTATTTGTGCTTGATGTAACCACTCTGGAAATTACACAATTAACGCCCCCGTCAATGTATGTTCCTGCAAGATTCGTGTGGAGTCCATATGAAGATGTGCTCTATCTTGTCGCCAGTGTTTCGGATGAACGGTCAGATTTATACAAATATGATTTTCACACGGCAGAATTTCAAAATTTAACAAATTCATCTGAACAAACCGAAGCTATTGTTTATGTAATTCAGGGACGATACCTTATTTACAATATCAGTGATGATAGAACAAATTGGCTTGCTCATTTTGACATGCTGAATAATCAAACAGAAAGATTAGTTGAATGGAACTCGAGATATTCTTTTGAAAGTTTCAATCTTCTAATGGAAAATGAAAATTCACGAGACACAGGTGTGTATGACGTTGTGAATGTACTCACTCTTGAGCGTTCCATTTTGGATATGAATCATTTTGTTTTTCAAGGTGTTGCTTGGTCGCCTAGCTCAGAATATGTTGCGTTATCAAATGGTGTAGGTTATTCAGTCGATCATTCGGTATTATTAATGAACGTGAACAATAGACAGTCAATGATGTTTGAACAGGGATACCGCGCATCTGTGTGGTCACCAAATAGTCAATATTTGTTGCTCTGGCATAATATCGGATCAATTCAGATGTTTGATACAGTGTCCGCTTCTCTTACAGAAGTTGCCACAGAAGTATGGCACGATCCTTATTCTATTCCTCCTGTCTGGTCGCCGGAAAGTGACTCGTTTTTGTATCTTTCGCTTACTGAGACAGAATCGCCAACTGGTGTTCATGAATACGATATTTACTCATATAATTTGGAAACGAACTCTGTAACCAATCTCACAAATTCATCTTTAGATGAGTATGTTCCCGTATTTTCACCGTGTTTGGATTGACGATGTTTCCAACCCCGCGTCGTTGATATATAATACAGACGTTCTAGCACATCAGCTAAATGCAAGCCACTGAACAACACATACACTTCAAATAAGTTAGTCCTGAGTCACCTATGACAAACCCGAATAACAACTTCGTGCATTTACACGTCCATACTGAATTTTCATTATTGGATGGTTTAAGCCGCATTAAAAAATTGGTCAGCAGAGCCAAAGAGCTTGAAATGCCCGCCGTCGCTATCACCGATCATGGGGTGATGTTCGGCGCGATGGATTTCTATAATGCCGCCACCAGCGAAGGTGTGAAGCCCATTATCGGCATGGAAGCCTATATCGCGCCGCGTGGCATGGAAGACCGTGATTCTAAGTTAGATCGCACGCCGTTCCATATGCTTTTGCTGGCGAAAAACCAGACCGGCTACCAGAACCTGCTCAAGATCAGCAGTGAGGGGCAGATTCGCGGCTATTATTATCGCCCGCGTGTCGATTGGGATTATCTGGAAGCCCATTCAGAAGGCTTAATCGCCACCTCTGGCTGTCTCGCCGCCAAGATTCCGCGCATGATTCAAGATGGCAACGACGACGAAGCCAGAGCGTGGATCGGGCGTATGAGCGAGATGTTCGGTAAGGATCATTTCTACCTCGAATTGCAGGAACATGATATTGACCTGCAACGCCAACTGAACAAGTGGATTCTGGATTACAACCGCACCAATCACACAGAAGTCGGCTTATTGGCGACCACCGATTTACATTACGTGCGCGAAACCGACTTTGATATTCACGATACCTTGCTGTGTATTCAAACTGGCTCGCTGAAATCAGAAAAAGATCGCATGTCATTTTCCGATAACAGCTTCTATATGTCGACTTATGATCAGATGATGGCGATGTTCGGCGAAGTGCCGGATGCGGTGCACAATTCCATCAAAATCGCGGAAATGTGCGACATCAACCTTGACCGCGAAGAATATCATCTGCCGGTGTTCCCCGTACCGGAAGGTCATGATTCGACCAGTTATTTGCGCCACTTATGCGAGATCGGCATGGATTGGCGTTTCGGTGAGCGCAAGCACGAAAAAGTCCTGCGAGATCGTCTCAATCGTGAACTCGATATCATCGATAACATGGGCTTCAATACCTATTTCTTGATCGTGTGGGATTTGTGTGAATTCGCCCGCCATGCGGACATCTGGTGGAATGTGCGCGGTTCTGGTGCGGGTAGTCTGGCGGCGTATTGCCTCGGCATTACCAATATTGACCCGATTCAGAATGCTTTGCTGTTTGAGCGTTTCCTCAATCCGGGGCGTGTGAGTATGCCGGATATTGATCTTGATTATCCCGATGATCGACGTGGTGAGATGATTGCCTATACCGCCAGCAAATATGGCGAAGATAAAGTCGCGGCGATTATCACCTTCGGGACGATGGGTGCGAAGGCGGCGGTGCGCGATGTGGGGCGTGCGCTGGATGTGCCACTCGTAGATGTTAACCGTGCGGCGGGATTGATTCCGCAGGAAGCCAAGCAGAAGAAAATCGGCGACTATGTGGAGATGATCCCTGATCTGAAGCGTATCTACGATAATGAACCGGCAATCCGGCAAGTGATTGATGTGGCGAAGGAGTTACAGGGTATCAACCGTCATGCCTCCACCCATGCGGCGGGGGTGATCGTCGCGGATCGTCCGTTGGTGGAGTATTTGCCGCTCCATCGCATCACCGGCAAAGACCCTAGCGGGGGTGCGCTCAAAGCAGTGACCCAATTCCCGATGGAAACCTGCGAAGCGATTGGTTTGCTCAAAGTTGACTTTTTGGGCTTGTCCACGTTGACGATTCTGCGTAAAGCGGCGGATCTCATCGAGCAATATCAGGGCATCAAATACACGATGGATAATATCCCGTATCGGCATGATGATCCCAACGTGACGGACGAACAGCGCCAAATGCTGGATGTTGCTTTCCAGATGATGGGGCGGGGCGAGACCGTTGGCGTGTTCCAGCTAGAAAGTTCCGGTATGCAACAGATGTTGCGCGGGATGCGCCCCAAAGTGTTTGAAAACATCGTGGCAGGTATTTCACTCTATCGTCCCGGACCGATGGAATTTATCCCGCAATATAATCGCCGTCTACACCACGAAGAAGAGACCGTTTTTCGCCATGATAAGCTCGAACCGATCCTCAAAGAAACCTACGGAATCATGGTTTATCAAGAACAGATCCTCCAGGTTGCGGGTGATTTGTTCGGGTACGAATTGGGTGAAGCCGACCTCATGCGGCGGGCGGTCTCAAAGAAAAAAGCGAAAGACCTACAAACGCATCGCGAAATTTTCCTCGAACGCGGTCCTGAAAATGACATTGACGAAGAAACCGCCGGTAAAATCTTCGACGACATCGAATTCTTCGCCAATTATGGATTTAATAAAAGTCATGCAAGTGATTACGCGGTCATAACGGTTCAAACAGCGTATTTGAAGGCGCATTATCAAGAAGAATTTATGACGGCGTTGTTGACCGTTCAGCGTGATGATTCCACCAAAGTTGCCACGTTCTTAGAGGAATGTCGCCGTCTGCAAATCCCTGTTTTACCGCCGGATGTGAATTACAGTATGCTCGACTTTGATATCCAGCCAGACCCGAACTCCAAGAAACGGGCGATCCGCTTCGGCATGGCGGCGATCAAGAATGCAGGTGCAGGCGCTTTGCAACACATTATTGATGCGCGTGAAGAAGGCGGGCAGTTTGATGATCTGGCGGATTTCTGTAAGCGGGTGGATTTGCGACTGGTCGGTAAACGTGCGGTGGAAAGCCTGATTAAAGTGGGTGCGCTGAACACCTTCGGCAACCGCGCCACCATGTTTAACGCGCTGGAACGCATCATCGCTTATAGTGCGGATTATCATAAAGACCTCGAAGTGGGGCAAATGAATATGTTCGGCGAGACAATGGGCATGGATTCCGCGTTGCTGTCGAATATCCCGAACGCACAGGAATTCAACGTGCGGGAGATGCTCCAATGGGAGAAAGAACTGCTCGGTTTATACGTCACAGGTCGTCCGGTGGATAAATTCCGCGATGCGCTGGCACAAACGACCAGCATGGAAGTGTCTGTGCTCAAACAAGAGGCACCGACGTATAACGGCAAAGAGGTCGGCATTGCTGGCGAAATTGTCCAACTTCGCAAAATCTACACGCGCAATAATGATGCAATGGCAGTTGCTCATATCGAAGATTGGCACGATACCGCAGGGACAATCGAAGTCGTGATTTTCCCGCGTACATGGACTAAAGTGCAGGAATGGGTGGAATCCGGCGAATTGCATGGCTTTGATGTGGGCGAAGTGGTGATGATCGGCGGTAAGTTCGACAATTCGCGGGGCGATCCACAGATTATTGCGGACTCCGTTCGTAAAGACTTTGAGACGATGGCGACGAGTAATATTGCAATGCCGATTGAAAATCATGCGCCGTCATGGGCGAGTGAAGAACCGCCTCCGATGGCGCTTTATGACGAACCACCTGCGTGGCTCGATAATGATTTTTATGATGAGGAAACTGGCGAAATCGCGGACGAGGCAGAACCAACAGTTGATCCCGAACCCGTCGATGTTGCTATTCCGACCACACAGGACGGCACGGTTGTCCCTGAGCCTGCGTCGGTTGCAACGGTATCGTCTGCGCCCTCTGCCGAACCGATAGCCGATCATGAGGCGGGCAATGGTCACGCCACAAACGCCAACGGGCAGGCAATCGGGGAGAATGGCAAGATTGATTTCGGTCCGCCACCCGCATGGTCACAAGGCGGGGATGACATTGAAATTGAACCAATGGGTGAGGTAAAAGGTGATTCGGAGATATGGCTCAAGGTGTTCTTCCCGCGCTCAGGTGATGACAATCAAGATCGGCGACGTTTGAAGCGTTTGCACGGGCTGATCGTTTCGTATCCGGGGACTGATCGCTTTTCAATTGTGGTCGAGGCGCGTCATGGGGCAGATACGATTGAATTCCCGAATGATACAACAGGCTACTGTCAGGATTTGGTGGAAGATTTGTTGACCATCGTCGGCGACATTAATAACATTGAAGTATGGAACGAACAGGGGCGGATCGAAACGACCCACCCCTGAGAGTGTACGTATTAAATTTGGCGCGAGATTTTACGCCGTGACAGCGACCTCGCCATCATGAACCATCATGGCTTCTTCAATGAGCGAATTCATCCGCTTTTGCACGGTCTGTACGGTGAGTTGCATCCCAAGCGCCAATTCATTGAGCAGGCGTTTTTGGGCACGTGTTTCAAGTTTCTTATCCGTTTGGGTAAGTTTAATGTCGTTGTGTCGTCGCCAGGAAAGATCACGCAATACCTGTGCGAGCATACGGGGTTTACCTGTACTAATCAGGTCTTCTATCGCATTTTGACGGGTGCGGTGATGGTCTGAAAGTTCTTCAGGTTGTTTTTCCATCACTTCCCGGATGATCGCCATGTCTTGCATAGTTGCACGTAATTCAGTATCGTCAAGACGATCAACAGGAATCATGAGGGTACCGCGATCATCGCTGAGATCAATACAGAAATATTCTTTGTTTTCACCGTTGCGTTCGATGATGCGTGTGCCTGTGACGATGCCGGTACCGTAGGATGTATGAACCACTGAATCGTTTTTCTTAAAAATGACAACCTCCTCAAACTACGTCTATTTGACTCCTATAGTATATCATAATATGAACGATAATTCAAGCATGGTGCGTCGGATACCCCCTTTGACAATACTTCGACAACACTTCCGTGAATGTTTAGGGGTCAATCGGGTAGATTTTGTGCGTAATGTCCGATGCGGATGAGGCGTATTGAAATCATAATATCTGCTTAATGATGCGGTTTTATATTTAGATGTTGACTGAAAGTATCATGCAATAATTCACGCGACTATCACGCGTATAAACGGATAAAAGTTTAGTAAATGTAGTTGATAAATAGGAGTGATCGACGATGAAACGGATCGCTATTATGACAAGCGGTGGTGATGCACCGGGTATGAACGCGGCAATACGAGCGGTAGTGCGTAATGGGCTTGAGCAGAATGTCGAAGTTTATGGTATCCGCCAAGCCTACGCAGGGTTGTTGAGCGGTGATATTAGCCTGATGACTAGCCGCGAAGTGAGCGGTATTTTACAGCGCGGTGGTACGATTTTACAAACCGCCCGCAATGAAGAATTCAAGACCGAGCAAGGTCAGCGCAAAGCCTTACGTCGCCTGAACGAAAATGACATCGAAGGCGTGATTGTCATCGGCGGTGATGGTAGTTTGCGCGGTGCGCTGGCTTTACATCGTCTGGGGATGCCGGTGGTGGGTGTGCCTGCTAGCATTGATAACGACATCTGGGGAACCAATATGAGCATCGGCGTGGATACCGCGCTGAACACCATCCTTGATGCGCTAGATCGTCTGCGCGACACGGCGACCTCCCACAATCGGGCGTTTATCATTGAGGTGATGGGGCGGAATTGTGGCTATCTGGCGCTGATGGGTGGAATCCTCGGCGGCGCGGAAGTGGTCATCACACCGGAGCGCGATGTGACGATGGATGAAGTCGCCCGCATGATGGAAGATGCCTATATGCGCGGGAAAACCCATGCGATTGCCGTGATTGCAGAGGGCGCGCCCTTTAAAACAACCGACCTCGCCGATTATTTGAATCAGAAGCATCTCGGTTTTGAAATTCGCATTACCATTTTGGGGCATGTGCAACGTGGCGGTAGCCCGACGGCGTTTGATCGCCTGCTGGCAACGCGTATGGGAACGTCTGCCATTGATCGATTGATCGCCGGAGAAACTGGCGTGATGGTCGGGTTGGATGGGCGCGAAATGACCACCCATCCCTTAGAAGATGTAACGACGAAGATGCGTTCTATCACGGAAAGTTACTTTGAAATGGCGTATACGCTCTCACGCTAAACGGCGTTTTAGTCCATGAAATAGCGTTGCTTCGGGTCAGCTTTACGGGGTGATCCTTCATAATTCACTTCGTAGAGCGCGCCCATTTGATCCTGCAACCACTCTTGATAAACCGCGTTGCTGATGTCAAAAATGAAGCTGAATCGCTCCCCATTTTGTGCACAAATCGCCACAATTTCACTCAATCCTTGAAATGAGCGATTGATATGCGCGATGGGCATGATCGGGAAGCCTTCTTCGGTGCGTTGATCGAGTACATATTCATGCTGGCTGGCGATGTCCTGCGCGATGATATAGCCATCATGGGTGAGGGCGAAAAGGTCTATGGTGCGATCGGGGTTAAAACCGAGTTGTTCGCGTCTTTTTTGGCTGAGTACACCCAGTTGTGTTGCCATGTTAGTCTGCCTCTTTGCTCACATCAACGATTCGAGCGCGTAATAAGCCCATCAGTGGCGTAATCGGCACCCGTACTTGAAATCCACGCTGTCCCGCGCTGATGACGATATGCTGTAATTCAGTCGCGGATCTATCCAGATAGACCTGCCAATTTTTTTGCATCAGTGCCAACGCGCTAATGCCACCGACTTTGAGTCCTGTCATGCTTTCTGCATCTTTAAAAGAAGCCATCTGCACCTTTTTTACCCCCGCGACCTTCGCCATCGCTTTTAGGTCAAGCTGATGTTCTGACGGCACCATCACCAGATAGGGCTTTTTAGGATTATCAAGCGCCTGCACGACCAGCGTTTTAAAGACCATGAAATACGGTACGCCTAGCGCCTCCGCAACTTCTTCCGCATCACGGATCGTATCAGGATATTCGAGCACCTCATACGGAATATTGTGTTGTTCCAATACTCGCATTGAATTGAGTTTGATTGCCATAATGTTTGGTTTGATTCTCGTTAGTCACGTAAAGTATAAGCGGTCGTTCGTTTGCTGGCAACGAGTGTTTACGGTGTTGTGTGTAAGTCTATTACAAAAGCACCGTTTGTCTCTTCATTGGGTTTCAGTACGAAAACACCACTGCCCGCGATGCCTTTTGCAAACAGGTTGAAGCCATCATTGGTGTTGGAAACCGGCTCCACCGCATAGAATGGTTTGCCATCCGGCGCGTACAGAATAATATGCTTGAAGATGTCGCCGCTGTTCAAATGCAATTCAAAGCCGTTATCCGCGTAGATGAGACGTACTGGCTGGTTGTTGTCTTTGCCTGTCAGGATGTTATCAATCTCGGCTGAACCCAATGGCTTTGCTTTTCGGAAGTCGAGGCGATCTGTGACGGGTACGGGCGCGGCATCTGCCATTTTATCGGTCAATTCAAACATGCGATCACAGGGAATTTCGACCTGCACTTCATCGCCGTTGATCGTCCGCACAAAATAGGGATGGTGACCAAATCCTGCTGGAAAGGGGCGGTTATCGGTGTTTTTGAGTGACAGAAGCATCAGGAACTTGTTGTCTTGCAAACGAAAGGTCGCCGTAGATTGAAATGCAAACGGAAAATTGAGCGTATTATGATTGGCGGAATCAAATGAAAGTTGAATATGGGTTTGATCGACGGAGTCCACCGTCCACGGCAAATCCCGCACAACGCCGTGTATAGCGTTGCCGTCTGCGCGTGCGTCTAGCTGAACCGTCTTGCCATCAAAGTCGAAACGTCCATCACGGATGCGGTTTGACCACGGCACGAGCAAAAAGCTGGCGCAATTGCTGGAATTGTCATAGTCAGCGGGGTCAGTAGGTCGGAAGACATCTACCCATTGTCCATTGTGTTTGATTCGTCCGAACGCGGTTGATGCGCCGGTTTGTGGCAAAATACCTATCTGCCAGAAGTCGTTTTCGATGACCTGAACATCGTGGGTCATGGAGTTATCCTATCGTCAATTAGGGTAAGTTTATGGGTAGATTTTACACCGTCGCGCCTGAATATCATATGTGTCTTAATGAAACAATGGGCATAACTGGTTATACAATGTTGTTTGAGAAAACTCACAGCCAGCAATTACATCACACAGGGAGAAACACCATGCCATTCGCAGGAACACGCCAATTAGACGGTGAATCGATTATCGTCACGACCTATACCGGAGAAATTAACGCGCAGATCATCCGTGAAGGCTCCATGAAAGTTGCCGAACTCATGGCAAGCATCCCCGGAAAAGTCTATGCGGTAGTAGATTTATCCACGATTGAAACATCTTTCGCTGAAGTGCTGAAAATTCTCGCAGATCAGGCAAAGGGGCAAGAAGGCACCACCACCGATCCTAAATTGGCGGCGATGGTGTTAGTCGGTAGCAACAGCATGGTGCGAATGTACGCGGATGCAATGCGTAAACGTAATCAGGCAGTCGTTGTGCCGATGTTCCCCAGTGTTGATGAAGGTGTAGAGGCATTACGCAAAATGATGCAAACGAATCAGGCATAAGCCCGCTCGCCCCTATCCAAACCACGATTTATTATTTGGGCGGTGCGGTACTTATCCATTATTTCATTTGTATTGCCGCATCGCCCTGTTTCCGATCACGTTCGGCACCAATAGATTCGCCATCATAAAAATACGGTCAAACCAGCGAATCGCCACGCGCTTGCGTTTGCTGTGGCTCGCCTTGAGGATCGCCTCTGCGACCTGTTCAGCAGTCATGCGCGGGATTCTGCCCGCCTTTTCGCCGTAACCCGCCTGACCAAGCCGTTTATCGCTAAATTCGCTTTCTGTGCGCCCGATCAGCATATCTGTAACGTCGATATGATCCGCTGATAATTCTAGCCGGAGCGATGCCGCGATACTACTGACGAAGGCTTTACTCGCCGCATAGGTTGCCGCGTAGGGCGAGACCATATTATAGACGATGGACGAAATGAAAATAATATGTCCACCACCGGATTTTTGCATCTCCGGGACGGCGGCGCGGACGGTATGGAGCACGCCGTCCATATTGGTGCGGAGCAACGTTTCAATATCTGCCCATTCGGAGTCCACAATGCCCCCACGTTGACCCAATCCGGCATTCGCCACGACCACATCCACGCGTCCGAAGCGTTCAACCGTTTGTGAAATGGCGCGGTTCATGGAGTCTGCGTCGCGTACATCCCCCGTGAGGGGTAGGAATTCACCGTGTCCGGCGGGTAGGGCGTTAATTTCGTTCTGGAGTTGTAGCAGGCGTTCGGTTCTGCGGGCAGTGCCGGCAACGTGCGTTCCGTTTTTTGCAAATGCCAGCGCAGTCGCATAACCGATTCCGCTGGATGCGCCTGTAATAAAAACGACCGTCATGGGGGTTTCTCCTGTATGAGCGAATTGTCATGACGGCAAGCATAGCAGAAAACAGCTAACGATCCGAGTCACCAAATACATCACGCATCAACATCCCAAGCGCGACAATCACCGTAGGGATCGCCAGAAGAATCGGTATAAATGGCGCGAACCGTTTGATAGATTGGGCTGTTGTGTCCCGACCTTCTGCTCTGGCGACAATACGATCAATTAAGCCATCGAAGATAAACTTATGCACGAAAAAGATCGAATACCAGTAGAGATAGCCGAATAAACCTTTAGGCGCATAGTAGGCGGTCTGGATCAGTTGTAGACGGTCACTTGAGTCATCCGGTTGGATTTCAAATTGAAGCCAGCCACGCCCCGGTAATTTCATTTCTGCGCGCAAACGGAGCATTTCGTTATACTTTACAGCTTCCACGCGCCAAAAATCGAGCGTATCGCCTGCGCGTAAATTGATGCTGGTTCTACGTCCCCGTCGGTAACCCGGACCCCCGACCACACGATCCATTGATCCCCGAATACGCCATAGCCAATCCAGATACAGCCAACCGGTTTGCCCACCGAGCGAGGTGAAGGCTTCATAAATATCTTCTCTGGTGGCATCCACAATGCGCTTACGTTGTTCAATCATCATGCCGCGTTCTTCGGCGAAGGTGTACGGCTCATCTTGCTCCCACGTTGCGGCGAGTGAATCCGTCCATGATGTTTCGACTTTATGGGCGCTTAATTCCTCAAGGGCATCTTGTAGCGCAATTTTGTAGTGAACGGGCTGAATCTCAGGGAATAATTTTTCAGCGAGTGCCGTATCTGCGATGACTTCGTTTTTTAGCCCTTTGATGAGCGGGCGGGCAATATTGGCGGAAACAGGCGTGACCAGATGCACCCAATAGGATGATAGACGCGGTGTGAGAAACGGCACCGGAATCATAAAACGAGAAAGATCGCGCTGGTCAGCATAATTCTGCATCATGTCCCGATAGGTAAGGGTATCAGCACCGCCCACTTCGATAATTTGATCGCGGCTATCTTCTGTGGTTAACGAAGCCGTCAGATAATTCAAAATGTCATCAATGCCGATGGGTTGTACACGCGTATATACCCAACTGGGGCAAATCATGATGGGGATGCGTTCTGTCAGGTAACGGATAATCTCGAAGGATAAACTACCGGAACCAACGACCACGGCGGCGCGAAATTCTGTGACAGGTGGTCCGTATTCACGCAAGATTTCGCCTACTTTTTGACGTGATCGTAAATGTTCGGAAAGTTCCTGAGTATCACGATCTCCCAAGCCACCTAGATAGATAATCTGCCTAACGCCAGCGGCTTTTGCGGATTCTGCAAAGTTTTGCGCCGCTTTTGCATCACGCTCATGGAAATTATCGCCTTCTTCCATGCTATGAATGAGGTAATAGGCAACATCGACATCCTCTAACGTTGCCTGTAAGGAGTCCGGTTGAAGCACATCGCCTTGAATTATCTCTACATCTTTAAGCCACGATCTGCCCATAAGATGGCGGGCATCACGCGTCATGACCCGTACTGTATATCCGGAATCCAATAGTCGCGGTACAAGCCTGCCACCGATATAGCCGGTTGCGCCGGTTACGAGAATACGTTGCGCTACTGAATTATCCATAATCATCCTATTGTTATCGTCAAATATGTTTAACTTTAACAAAAGTGTGTGAGATGTGGGTTGTTATAGGATGTGTAGTTGTTTAGTTGGCGTTAAGTGGTCGCATGGCGGGGTTGGTGTCATCGCTTACGCCGAACGTTAAGCGCCGTAAGTTTGTGCGATCTGTATTCATGCTGAAAATATCGAAACTCCCCTGATCCATCATCGCAAACAATACCTGCCGACCATCTAGTGACCAATCAGGATATGATGCAGGCGCGTTGGCGGTGAGTGGCTCAATCGTGCCGCTTGCAACGTCCAGCAGATAGAGGCTCATGATGCCGGAGCGCAACGAAGAAAAGATCATCGTTTGCCTATCGGGTGACCATGTCGGGTAAAAATCCACATATTGTCCGCTCGTCAACGGCGTGACAATCTGCGTGCGAAAATTGTAACTAAACAAGCCCTGTCCCTGTGTATTTCTGAAGGACGAAAATGCGATAAGCTCCCGATCACTTGACCAATCCGGCAATTGATTGAAGAATTGATCTTCGGTCAATCGAGATAGTTGACGCGTGGCGATCTCCATAATATAAATTTCGACTGCGCCACCCCGCCGCGAGACAAAGGCGATTTGTGTGCCATCCGGTGACCATGTGGGCGAGAGATCATCCGCTTCCAGATAATTGGTGATATTTTCGACATCACCCGTAGCGACATCCAGCAAGAAAATTTCCTGATTACTGCGCGGGCGGGCGGTAAAGACGATTTGCTTGCCATCCGGTGACCAATCAAAATCGGTGGGTTGGAGCGAGGGATCATTAATCAGAACGGGTATATTGAGGCGATGTTGCGTATCCAGCAGGTGCAGTTGAAAGCGCCCATCCCGATTAGAGATGAACGCGATTTCGCTAGAGTTGAGGGTGAGTTTTCCACTTAGAAAAGTTATCACGCTGATAATACAGACCAGCACAATAGCAAGACTCGTTACGAGGCGAGTGAAAGGTAACGTATTTTTCATCTCTCAACGCGCATAGTTGACTTCGCTATTCGCCGCTTAACTTTCCGTCGTTGGAGTTTGTGGCGACGCAGGTGGTGGCGCTTGCACGGGTGTTGAAGTTGTTTGTGTTGGCACGGTTTTGCGGCGCTTGAAGACACAGAAATAGACGTTGCTCCATTTGCCGTCCGCACCGTTAAAATACACATCGGCTTTACTGCCAACGCGGGCAACCGGCTCCATACTGACGAGTTCCCATCCCTGTGCTCCCAATTCGTTCAGTTCGGGCATCATGGCTTGCGGCATGTAGCGCGGGAATCGCTTGACATCGGGCATTTGCCGCTTCAAGAACTCTTTCATTTCTTTCGTATTCGCCTGTGCTTCGATGTGAATCGGCAGATATTCCCATTGTTCCATGGTATTTACACCCCTGATGCAATTCCAATTTTGAGTATTGGACTAATGGTAACACAAATTAAGATATTGTTTGGAAAAATTGTGCGAAGATGTGATAAAAATGGGGAAAGTCGCTTGACCTTCCCCATTCGTAACTTTTTCTAAGGGGTTATTCCATCAAGCGTAGGCTTTGAAACATAGCGATTCCGGTGGATTGGAAATCAGTTAAGGCTTGCGGGTCAGGTGCGCTCACGCCCACCACAAGCGCACGGTCATTCTCTCCATCAAGGAAAATCCCTGCGGCAGTCGCTTGAAGCTCACTCGCGCCGACGAGGAGTATGCCGGGAATATCGAGGATGACATGCTCATCAATAGAGAAAATTTCGGTTGGTTCAAACAGTGTCTGGGCTAAATCCGGGAAGTCACTATAGGCGAAGCCTTCCGGCAAACCCATTTCGCTGACATTGGTAAACAAAAACGCCACGGCATAATTTACGGGTGCCGCGCCGCTTGCATCATTGGCGGCATCTTCTTCTGTTTCATAGAAGCGCACGCCGGTTTCTGTGGTTACGGCAATCCAGCCAGTAGGATAATTGATCGCCACACCAAAATCAGGCAATTCCTGTACTTCCGTTAGTTCAAAGCCTTCTGCCGGAAGTGACAGCATTGCACCGATGATATTACCGAATGAGAATCCTGTATCACCAGATACCTCGTCTTCGGGCGTTCCCATACTAAAGACCACCACCAGACCATTCTGTAACCACATGGAGGCAAGCCCGGCTTCACCATCTTCGTCCACGCCAATGACGACAATGGATCGGCGTGTCATGATGGGTACTTCAACCGTTTCTGTGATGTTTAAACCGACAGCGGCAACGATGATGTCAACGGCCTCGTCGAGTGTGGGGTTTTCCAATTGCAGGGCGGCAACCGGGATAGTACCGAGTGTGATGGTATAACCTTCCGCATTTGTGGTCTCGTCATCGTCTAACTCAGCGGCTAAATCGGCTTCATTTTCCGCCATGTAAAGCGTTTCTGTGCTATCATCAAAGACCCAGTCAGCGGGATAGGGAAATTCGAGACTTAATTCCTCGTCAGTATAGGTTTCGCTGAGATCAAAGAGTAATACATTGTCATCCTGTGCAGAGACAGCCAACGGGAAGATAAAAAGAGCCAATAGCAAAAGTAAAATACTGCGACGCATAAGAGTGTACCTTTCGTTCATTTGGTGCCGTAAAACAAAAATTCGGCGTAAACCTCACCCCGAATTTTCAGTATATCATTGGTCTAATAAACGCGCTTAATGCTTTGAATAGCGATTGATTAAATAAATACCGGCTCGTGATATACACCAAAGGCTTCGCGCATCACGTCGGTAACTTCGCTGAGTGTGGCATAGGCTTTCGCTGATTCGATCAAATAGGGCATGACGTTTTCCGTGCCTTCACAGGCTTGCCGTAATGCGTCTAGCGTCTGGCTGACTTTTTCGTTATCGCGTTCCGCACGGAGCGTTTGTAGACGATTCACCTGCCGTTCGTAGCCGTTCGGATCCATCGCAAGAATCGGAATTTGTGGCGTTTCTTCGGCGGCATATTTATTCACGCCGACGATGATGCGCTCATTGCTA
This sequence comes from Aggregatilineales bacterium, assembly GCA_040219275.1. Taxonomy (GTDB): domain Bacteria; phylum Chloroflexota; class Anaerolineae; order Aggregatilineales; family Phototrophicaceae; genus JAVJSU01. The sequence continues at coordinate 493,493 of JAVJSU010000007.1, forward strand.
TCCACCTCGATTTGATGGCGATAGCTGGCATCCATAATTTCCTGCTGGAAGAATCCGGCTTCAATTGAGGGCAGAACGCCACCATATTCGTCAATCCGGCGGAAATATTCATAGACTGCGGCTTCGGTTTTGTCCGTCAGAGCTTCAATAAAGTAACTACCGCCGAGCGGGTCAATCGTATTGGTTACGCCGCTTTCTTCCGCAATGATTTGCTGTGTGCGGAGGGCGATGGTGACGGCTTCTTCGCTGGGCAGGGCAAGGGCTTCATCCATGCTGTTGGTGTGGAGCGATTGCGTGCCTCCGAGTACCGCCGCCAATGCTTGAATTGCCACGCGCACAATGTTGATTTCCGGCTGTTGCGCGGTGAGGCTGACTCCGGCGGTTTGCGTGTGGAAGCGCATCAACCACGAACGCGGATTCTTTGCGCCAAAGGTTTCTTTCATTTCACGCGCCCAGATGCGCCGTGCCGCCCGATATTTGGCGATTTCCTCGAAGAAGTCGTTATGGGCGTTGAAGAAGAAGCTCAGACGGGGCGCGAAGTCGTCGATATCCAGCCCGCGCTCCAAACCCCAGCGCACATATTCCAGACCATCCGCTAGCGTAAACGCCAATTCCTGAATCGCCGTACTACCCGCCTCACGGATGTGATAACCACTGATGCTGATGCTGTTCCATTCCGGCATGTGTTTCGCCGCAAATTCGATGGTATCGGTGACGAGGCGCATGGAGGGTTTCGGTGGGAAGATAAATTCTTTCTGGGCGATAAATTCTTTAAGGATGTCGTTCTGTAGCGTCCCGCGTAATTTTTCCATCGGCACGCCCTGTTTCTCGGCGGCGGCGATATAAAATGCCCAGATTGCGGCGGCGGGGCTGTTGATGGTCATACTGGTGGAAACTTGATCCAGCGGAATACCATCAAATAGAATTTCCATATCCTTGAGTGAGCTAATCGCCACCCCACAGGAGCCGAACTCACCGAGTGCTTCCGGCGCGTCCGTGTCATAACCCATGAGCGTGGGCAGATCAAAGGCGACGGATAAACCCATGTTGCCCTGATCGATCAAATATTTATAGCGTTTGTTGGTTTCTTCTGCCGTGCCGAATCCGGCGAACATCCGCATTGTCCACAGCTTGCCACGATGTCCGGTTGCGTGGATACCGCGTGTAAACGGATATTCGCCCGGATGACCGAGATCACGTTCGTAATCCAGTGATGCTGTATCTAATGGCGTATACAGCCGATTGATTTCCTCGCCGGAAAGTGTGGTAAAGCTATCGCGTAATTCTGGCTTGCGGTCTAACGTGGGCTTGAGGGTATTTTTCTCCCACTTATTTAGACTTCCTTGCAAGGTTTCTAATTTTTTGGGATCAAAGGTCATCTTTGCATACTCCAAATAACTGTTTTACCAAATTATACCATTCTAAGCGCCGAATATGGCTAGTAGCTCATTCGTGGTAGCAAGTTGTAACGAGTCCATAACGGATTTGGGTAATACATTAATTATTATTTTCACAAAGATTGTGTTAAGAATTATACACTTAGTTTAAAAATCATTTAAAATAACTTCCCGTAAGCAATTAAGTAAATTGGACGATGGGGACTAATGCATGGAAACTGATTTACAGGAAGTAAGCACCATTGATATGTTGAAATCTTATGTTGAGTCTGTGGAAGCGACAGATACGATGGCGGAAGCGGGACGAAAGATTTTGCTGGCTGATTTTGTGACGATGCTCGACAATGAAAAAGGGAGTCGCACAGGTAAAGACATTGAATCCGTACATGATATGCGCGTTGCAACACGTCGGATGCGAACCACTTTTAATTTGCTCGGCGCATATTATAAATCGAAGCCGATGCGTCATTATGTAGAGAGCCTGAGAATTCTAGCGCGCAAACTTGGCGAAGTGCGTGATCTTGACGTGATGATTGCTAATCTGCAAGCCTATCAGGAAAAATTAGAGGATGAGGAAGATCGTACCAATTTAGCGAAGGTCATCTCCAAATTGGATAAGCAACGCTCTAAAGCGCGCAAGCAACTAATTTCTCATCTAGATAGCAAAGAGTATGCTCAATTTGTAGAGACCTATACCTCCTTCTTGACAAAACCGGGCAAGGCAGCGAAAGCTGTGGATGAAGACGAACCGGTGCCGTTTCAGGTTCGGCATGTCGTCCCGGTGATTGTGCATGAATATCTAGCAAACGTCCGCGCCTATGACAATGTACTGGAAGATGCAGAAATCGAAATCCTCCATGCTTTGCGGATTGAATTTAAGCAGTTGCGTTATCTGATCGAAAATTTTAGGGATGTGCTTGGTAATACGGCGGGTGATTTTATTGTCGAAGTCAAGACGATGCAGGATCATCTGGGGCGCATTCAGGATATTGATGTGGCAAACGAAGCCCTTGAATCCCTCATATCTGACCTCAAAAAGTCACAACGCCCTGTGCTTGAAAAATATATCACGGCAATCAGCGCGGAGCATCCGATTCTCGTTGAGGCATTCCCCGAAGTCTGGGCGCGCTTTAACACGCGCACCGTACAGCAGAAATTATCCAACGCATTGCTGATGTTGCGCTAAGTTCAACGAAAAAGGGCTGGTCAAATCATCGCCAGCCCCAATCTGTCATATTAACTTTCAGGATATTGAACCCTAAACCATCGGTAGCCATACGCGTCCAGTTTCACTTCCTCAGAACCATCCTGTAATGTATAGACCTTGTTGCCTAGCACATCAATAAGCTGTGTATTTTTCGGGTGTTTGAGCGTAATGGTTGCCTTTTTATCTCGTAAATTGTGCACGGCGACGACTTCTTTTTCGTGCCATTTACAGCTGTGTGCAAAAACGCCATCATCCCCTGTTTTGACAATTTCCCATTTACCAAATCCGAACTCTGGACATTGCTTGCGCGCACGAATAATGCGTTCCATCCAATTAAGCAATGAGTCTGGATCGCGTTGCTGATCGGCGAAGTTCACTTTTTCATAGCTAAAATCGCCCTCATTAATCACTGGACGGATTAGCGCATCTGCGTTCGCTTTAGAGAATCCAGCATTTTTCTCCCGTGACCATTGCATCGGCGTGCGGACACTGTTGCGTTCTTTTAGGGATAGGTCATCGCCCATACCAATTTCCTGCCCATAACGGAGTACAGGCGTACCCGGAAGTGTAAACATCAAACTATATGCCAATTCCAGACAACGCCGATCATTGTGCAACATCGGGGCGAGTCGCCTGCGAATACCACGGTCATATATTTGCATATTTTCATCGGGACCAAACGCCTGAAATGCAAGCTGACGTTCGTCATCGCTTAATCGACCAAGGTCAATTTCGTCATGATTCCGCAAGAAGATTGCCCATTGTCCGGTGTCAGGAATTTCTGGTGGTGCATTCAATCCCTCTTTTAGATATTTTGCATCGCCGGTCGCCATCGCGAGGAACAAATGCTGATTCAGCATAAAGTGAAAAATCATCTGAAGTTTGGTGCCATCGCCGAAATAATCTTTGACTTCGTCCATCGCAATATTGGCTTCTGCAAGGATAATGGCATCGCCTTTGCGCCACGACAAAAATTGACGCATCTCACGCAAAAAGCCGAAGGGATTTTCGGTGGTTGGATTATCTAGCCCTTTGAGTTCGATCAAAAATGGTGCGGCATCAACCCGAAAGCCAGATACGCCTAGTTGCAACCAGAAGCCCATGATGCGCTTGATTTCCTGACGCACAGCGGGATTATCAATATTTAAGTCTGCCTGATGCTTGTAAAAACGATGGAAATAATATGCTTCGGCTTTGCGGTCATACGTCCAGACCGATTCTTGCACGCCGGGGAAGACTACACCTTCGTCAGCGTCTTCTGGCTTTTCATCACTCCACACGTAAAAATCGCGGTAAATTGAGTTTTCATCCGCGCGTGCCGCCTGAAACCACGGATGGTCAATTGAGGTGTGGTTGACCACCAGATCAACAATGACGCGAATGCCATATTCTTTGGCGCGAAGCATAAATTCCACAAAATCGCCTAGCGTTCCGAGACGTGGGTCGACACTGTAGTAATCAGTGATGTCGTAGCCGTTGTCGCGGTTAGGCGAGGGATAAAAGGGTAGTAGCCAGATGCAGTTGATTCCGAGGCTGGAAATTTCGGGTAATCGGGTGATGAGTCCGCGGAAATCGCCGATTCCATCGCCGTCCGAATCCTGATAGGTTTCTACATCCAGACAATAAATAATGGAATCCTTGTACCATAGGTCTTTGGAATTCATACAACTCCTACTTAAGCTATCTCAAATTTATAGTTTAAGTAGGGCGCATGAATGGGATAAAAACCTAACCTGATGTAGACGTAAGTATTAGATTGGCGGAGTATTAGACCGTGTGTTGCGCTCATAAAATCGTTTGATGCCCGTCCAAAAGCCGAGGCTACCAATAAGCGCCACAGCAGGCATGGCTGACAGATAATAACGTTGCCATTCCAGTGGCGTGATGAGTGCGGTGGTGGCAAACATCACCAGTCCCCAGATGCCAACAATCCAGCGGGTACTGCGTCGTGTAGATGATTCTTTAAGCAAAATCCAGAAGCCGTAAACGACCAGCGCGAATACGATCAACCCGCCTACCGTGCCACCACCGATACTGACCCCGCGCCAGATCGTTTGCTCATATTGGTGAATCTGTGCGGAGATAAAGTTACCCCAATCCGGTGCTTCATAATATTGCGGTCGAGCGATAAAAACCTGCCGGAAAAATCCCGCGAACTGATCGCCATAATCACTGTAGCCGCCAAATACATCCAACTGTGTGTTGAGGATGTCTGACCGTGCTTGAATCATATCGCTGATGCGGTCTGCGGGTTCATCCCACAACACCGGATTGAGCGCGAAAAACAGCAGGAGTGACATAATACCAGAAACGAACAAAAGCGTTATTAAATTATAGGGGTCACTCGGTCCGATAGTCGGCGGGGAAAATTCATCAGGGTCGGCGGTTTCATCTTCGCTCAGGCTTTGATAGACCGCATAGCCCCCACAGACGACAAAGACCGCCACAACGATGAAGATGTTGGGGTGTTTCGCCGCGACAGCACATCCCGCCGCAAAGCCGAGCAATAACGCCGATGCCCAGTTGCGATTTTGCAATAACCATAAGCCCGCCAGCACCACCAGCAGACCGAAAAATATGGTCGTGCCTTCCAGCATTGCCCGCCGTCCGTTGAGTAGAATCGCCGGATTGAGTGTGTAATACAGCGTCGCTAAATAGGCTACCGGCGCGCCGCCCAATTTGCGCCCGATGAAGAACAAAACGACCATGCTTCCTGCGAGAAATAGCGTAGAAGTCCAGCGGGCGATCATCAGCAAATCATCGGAGGGCATGTGTCCGGTTTGCTGGTTGTAATCCCACCCCGCGCCCCACACCCATTGATCGTTGATGTCCTGTAGGCTGTAGCCATTCAGCGTCCACGCCAGCCCAAAGGCATATTTCGTCAACGGTGCGGCGGCGAAACGCAATTGCTGTTCGGTCTCGTTGAGTGGCGGGTCTTGGTAGCGCACGAGATCAAGATTGCGCTGATTGACGATGAAATCAAAATCACGGCTCATCCAGATCGTTGTGGATTCATCGCCATGAAACGGCACAATGTTCGCGTCTGCCGCCGTGCCACCGATGATGTAAGCCGCCATGAGAATCAACCATAGGGCATCGCGTAATCGAGAAAGAGTCAGGGATCGGGTCATGTGTGCCTATCGTCGTCGGTTCGGGTATCTTTAACGCACTAGTGTAATCAATTTGACCCTACGCGGAAATGGTGGTTTCATTTTCATGGGTTCATCTGTTAGAAGTATATTATGATGAGGACATATAATTTGGCTTATTTTCGGAGCATAGTCCACTTGAAACGATTCACAATTCTCGCCTGTCTATCTGCGTTATTCACTTTATCCCTCACCTTTGCGGATGTTTCGCCGGCGTTCGCCTGTAGCGGCGGCGCACCGCTGACGATTTCCGGCTTATTGGAAAATTCGGATTATCTCGTCAAAGCGCATCCGGTGGAAATTGATGATGCGGGACAGAACTATGTCTTACAGGTAGAAAGTTACCTCGCGGGTGGGGCAGGATCGGAATTTTTGCTCTATAGCCAACTTGATCCGCGCCTTGTTCAGTATATTCATGACGGGCGTTCTAGCGGCGGCGATTGCCTCGGATTTGGCGCGGGAATCGATTATGGTGATACGTTTTATGCCTTTCTAAGGCGGAACCTTAATGGTAGTTATTCTGGGGGAACGTATCATTTTTATTCACCTGACTCCACCGTTGAAGTTTATTTGGACGATAGCGAAGATGAGACTATTCCAGAGGGTTTCGCAGATCGGGGTAGTGGGATTCAGGTCACTGAGGACGAATTTCTCAACGTTATTCGTGAGGAAGTTGGAGATGATTCTGTTACGCCTCTGGAAAATTCGTCGTATCCCCGCAAAGCACCGTTGACCATTACTACACAATCCGGTCAGGACTATTTATTCCCGATAGACACCAGCACACCCGTAGAAATCACGCCAGAACTCGGCGAAGAATTGCGCCGCGCCAATCCGATTTTTAACTATGATTTCGGGTCTGCTGGAAGTTGCGAGACGGAGGGTTGTGTTCAGTATTCACCTGATGGAACAAATATCAGTGTGCAAGATGAGGACGAGACGATTACATTTACGTATGGCTACTCCGTCAACGGGCAGGCATCGCTATTTTCGTCCACATCAGATGCGATTGCCGTGTGGCAGGAGTGTTTTCTGACGGTCTATTCGCTCGGTATCCCACGTTTGGGGCAGGCATGGCATCAGCCGGAAGTGGTCAATGTTGCATCGCTGAATTTCAATATTCAGGCGCGTTGTACAGATTATGCCAATCTCGCGGCGTGGAGTCCTGATGGGCGATTGCTGGCATATTCGGACAACGATGGTTTGTGGTTATGGGATGTTTTTACGTTCAACGAAGCGCCGGAATTATTGATTCCCACCGAAAACGACATAATTCCCTTAGCACGTTATTTTTCACCGTTAGGGCGCTATCTCGCAGTGACGGTGCAGGGCGAAAATCAAACCCTTGATCTGGTTTCCGGCGATTTTTATGCCGATGGCGTGATTTCCCCGGATGATCGTTTGCTATTGCAATACAATACGGATGCAGAATTCTCTAGCGCACAAATTTGTTCGTTTACACCCTATACCTGTGAACCACTTCTTTACATGGAATTAAGCAGATACGACGAGGATGAGCAACGGGTACAAATTTATACTTTGGATCAAGTTGCGGAAGTAGAATGGACAAATAACTACGAATATATTGTTCGCTCATGCAATGTCGAAGATTTGGAACTTTGTGCCTACTTGCCTCAAAACCAGTGGAATGCAACAGCGTTTAGAAGCTATGTTATCTCCGAAGGCTACGCGCATGATTACGACGCGCTGAACGATAGTCTCGCCATTGTTCGGGATGGAGAGACACTCTATATTAACGGCGATATTCTCGATTTGTCGGATATGCTGGATAGCGAAATCATCAGCGTGGAATGGGGTTATTCGCTGTTTTATCGGGAGTGATTAGGGGGCGTTCGGCGTTGACACTTTTTTGAGTTCGATTGTCGCCGCTTCCACGGCTTTTTCGAGAGTTTCAGTTAGCATCACCTTATCCCGTGTGATTTTTTCCAGAACCGAAGTAAGAATCAAAATAAACTTACCAGTAGGGGTGTCCAGGTTGGGATTGACCGCGATAATGCGTGCTAGATTTTTGGGCTGTCGGTTTGCCGCGCTACGAAATTGGGTGATCGGGTTGCCTTTGGGTAAATCTCCCTGTGGCACGATAATCGCGATGACAGCGTCGTCTTTCGTTCGAATTGCCTGGTGCATGGCATCAATACCATGATGGAAGGCTTCCCATGTCAGAGGTTCATCAAATTCGCAAATAATGATGGTTTGATCGGTATTGTACCAACGAATCTGGTGCATTTTTCGAATCCTTATCAAAATGGCGCACATCTTAATTGAGTGTAACAGTAATATGGGATATTGATCCTTAAGAATAGAATCAAACATAAATAAAGAAGCGTATTATGTACGCTTCTTTATGATTTCACTGCTTATCTTAGGGGATATTTGCCTATTCGGGTTCTTCGTCCGGCGTGATGATGGCGAGCAGAGCGTTTTTGTCCACAGATTGCCCCGCATCTACCTTGACCGTTTCTACCGTGCCTGCAATCGGCGATTTCAGTTCGTTCTGCATCTTCATCGATTCTAGGATGACAACCGTCTGTCCGGCTTCCACGCGCTGACCGACTTCCACAACCACCTTGACGACCAAACCCGGCATCGGCGAGTTAATTTCCCCGCTCGTGCCGCCTAAGCCGCCTTTGCGCTGTGCCATCATGAGGGCGCGTTCGTCTAGCACCTGTCCCTCATAGAGCTTACCGCTAATCATGATCGAGTAATTGCTCTGTTCCTGATCGATCACCACCTGTAGCGAGTTGTTGTCCATGATGACCGAATAGAGCGACGGACTCAGTTGTAAAAAGTCCACTTCGCGCGGTTCGCCATTGACCTTGATCTCGCCGTGATTGTCGATTTCGATTTCAAATTGTTCGTTGTTGATGATGGTCATGTATTTCATCGTTGCATCCTCTCCCAGCGACTAATCCATTTCCAGTTGCTGGCATCACGCTTCGGCGCTTGCACCACCTGACCGGCTTCCTGACGCTTACGATGCGCGAACAGCGTTGCGGCGATGGCGGCAGTTTCTAGCTCGGATTGTGTGGGCGCATCTTCGTAGGTATTCATGCTAAAGCGTTGCTCCACGAAGTTGGTGTCAATCTGTCCGGCGATGAAGCTGAAGCTATTGAGCAAGTTGATGTGGAAGGGGATGTTGTGCTTCAAGCCCATGATCGTATATTCGGACAGGGCGCGGCGCATCCGCAACATAGCTTCCGAGCGGGTTTCACCCCAGCAGATCAATTTGGCGATCATGCTGTCATAATACGGCGTGATTTCGTAGCCGGAATAGACACCGCTATCCACGCGCACACCGGGACCCGTTGGCGTAATCAGTGTGGTGATTTTGCCAGTCGATGGGATGAAGTTGTTATAGGGGTCTTCCGCGTTGATACGGCATTCAATCGCCCAGCCACGCGGTTCCATGAAGTTCTCGGTATAGGTCATCCGGCGACCACGCGCAATGCGGATTTGCTCTTTGGCGAGATCAACACCCGTGACAAGTTCCGTAACCGGATGCTCCACCTGTAGGCGGGTGTTCATCTCAAGGAAGTAATAATTTTTGTCCTTGTCCACCATACATTCGATGGTTCCGGCGTTAACATAACCGACAGCTTCGGCGGCGGCAATCGCCATTTTACCCATGCGTTCGCGCAAGTCCATATCCATGACCACGCTCGGCGCTTCTTCCACCAATTTTTGATGGCGACGTTGAATACTGCATTCACGTTCGCCGAGATGAATCGTGTTGCCGTGCGTATCCGCCAGAATTTGAAATTCAATGTGACGCGCACCGACCAGCAATTTTTCAACATAGACATCGCCGTTACCGAAGGCGCTTTCTGCTTCGCGGCGGGCGGTCTGTAAGGCTTCTTCAAAATCTTCTTCACGATGGACTTCGCGCATTCCCTTGCCACCACCACCGGCGACGGCTTTAATCAACACGGGGAAGCCAATTTGCTTCGCCGCGCCGACCAATTCGCCATCCGGCAGTCCCGCTTGTGTGCCCGGAATGAGCGGCACGCCATGTTTGGTCACCGCGGTACGGGCGGATTGTTTATCGCCCATGGTGGAGATGGCATAAGGCGGTGGACCGATCCACGCATAGCCTTCGTCCATCACCTGCTGGGCAAAATCGGCATTTTCCGCCAGAAAGCCATAACCGGGATGGACGGCATCCGCGCCTGTTTTTCGGCAGGCTTCGATCAGCTTATCCATCCGCAGATAACTTTCACGCGGGGCGGGTGCGCCAATGTTGACGGCTTCATCCGCGAAACGGACATGCAAGCCCGTGCGATCCGCATCTGAATACACCGCAACGGTGGGAATGCCTAAGTCACGGCAGGCACGGATGATACGTACCGCGATTTCACCGCGATTTGCGATGAGTACTTTGTTAATTTTTGTCGGTTGATCTGACATTATTTTTCACTCTGTTCAGTGCTTGTAAGACGGTTAATTTCTCGCAAATGTTGAATACTCTCTCAACATATACCGTAGGGGCGACCTGCCAAATTTGAAATGTTGGTCGCCCTAAATAGATTGCTCTTAAAGCGGAATATTCCCGTGTTTCTTGGGCGGGTTGCTATCACGCTTATTCTGGAAGACTTCCAGCGCATTAATCAGGCGCGGGCGGGTGTCACGCGGTTCGATGATGTCATCAAGGAAACCACGACTCGCCGCAATATACGGGTTTGCAAAGCGTTCACGATAATCCGCCGCAAGTTCTTTCTTCTTGGCGACTGGATCATCCGCCGCTTTGAGTTCACGCCGATAGATGATTTCCACCGCGCCTTCGGGTCCCATCACGGCGATTTCTGCGGTGGGCCACGCCAGATTTAAGTCCCCGCGAATGTGCTTACTGCTCATCACGCAATACGCGCCACCGTACGATTTGCGTGTGGTCACGGTCAGCTTGGGAACAGTCGCTTCGCAATAGGCATAAAGCAATTTCGCGCCGGACATGATGATGCCGTTGTGTTCTTGATCGGTGCCGGGCAAATAGCCGGGGACATCCACAAACGTGATGATCGGAATATTAAAGGAGTCGCAGGTGCGGATGAAACGCGCCGCTTTGTTACTGGCGTTAATATCCAGCACGCCTGCCAGCACCATCGGCTGATTGGCGACGATACCGATACTATGACCACCCAGACGGGCATAGCCACAGACGATATTGGCGGCGAAGTTTTCATGCACTTCGAGGAAAATGCCATCATCCACGATTTTTTCGATCACGTCTTTAATGTCATAGGGTTGATTCGGATTTTCCGGTACGATGCTATCAAGCTCGACTTCCGTCCGCAGAGGATCATCGGTGGAGGCGATAAATGGCGCATCCTCCATGTTGTTCTGGGGCAGATAACCGAGCAATTCACGCACCATCAACAACGATTGGGTTTCATCATCGGCGACCATATGGCACACACCGGATTTACTGGCATGAACACTCGCACCGCCGAGGTTTTCAAATGTCACATCTTCGTTCAACACTTGCTTGACCACATCAGGTCCGGTGATGAACATATAGCTGGTTTCCTTCACCATGATGATGAAGTCCGTCAGGGCAGGGCTATAGACCGCGCCACCCGCGCACGGACCGAGAATCACGCTAATTTGTGGGATGACACCGCTTGCCAGCGTGTTTTTGAGGAAGATTTCTGCATACCCTGCGAGGCTTTCTACACCTTCTTGAATACGTGCGCCACCGCTATCGTTCAAGCCGATCATCGGTGCGCCGACTTTCATCGCCATGTCCATCACTTTGATGATCTTCTGGGCATGGACTTCGCTCAGGCTACCGCCCATGACGGTGAAATCTTGGGAGTAGACATAGACGAGGCGACCATCAATGGTTCCCCATCCTGTGACGACGCTATCCCCGACGAACTTTTGCTTATCCAGCCCAAAATTGGTGGCACGATGCTCCACGAACATATCGAGTTCATGGAAGCTACCGGGATCAAGCAAAATTTCAAGGCGTTCGTGGGCTGTTTTGCGTCCTTTATCATGCTGACGTTGGATGCGTTCTTCACCACCGCCAAGATAGCTTTCTTCACGTTTATCCCGTAACTTCTCAATCAGATTTTTTTCTTCAACTTGTGGGTTTGCTGTCATAAGTGTAAAACTCCTTCATTCATTAGTTTTGCGGTGCAATAACCAGCCGAGTCCCGCAAAAATCATGCCTAAAATCAAAATCATCACCACGAGAAATGGTAATCGCTGGCGGTCATAATCTGCCTGAGTAAAAATGACAAGACGACCCGCACTATATAGCATAAACCCGCAGATGATCCATAAGGCACGATTTACGGCATAGCTTTTGCCGCGTACACACTGATAAAACGCCCAGCCAAACATACCACTCCACAAAATTGCGGTGATGATGAGCATAGGTCGGGTGAAGCTCAGTTGACTGTTCAAGTCTGCTGGTAATTGTAACGCACGGAGAACCGCGCCCAATTGCATCAGCAACAGTAGCCCCACCACAAGCATGACTCCGCGTGACCGGAGCGTGTTCGTGTGTTCTGTTTGTTTCAGCATGTTCAAATAATAACATATCGTCGCCGAGTTAGGGCAGTGTAATGTGTCATGTGAAAAATGGTACAAATGCTGTTGTTTATCGACGTTCGCGTGATTTGCCCCCTTGACAGCCCGCTAAATAGTAGATATTCTTAAAATGAACACGTTCACTTTTGGGGTATTATGACCGAAACACCAGAACTTACACCCAAAGCGATACAAACGCGCAGGCATATTCTGGAAACAGCTTTGACTCTGTTTTCTACGAAAGGCTACGAAAAAACCACCATGCGCGACATCGCCAATGAAGCGGGGTGTTCGCTTGGGCTGGCATATCGTTATTTCGCCAGCAAGGATGATTTTGTGATGGCGCTCTACTGGCAATTTCATTACGAATGGTCGGAAGAATTTGCGAAAATCGAGGGTGGCACATTGGCGGAAAGATTTAACACGACCATGCGGATCAAAATAAAGCAACTCACGCCGTATCGCGAGGCAATGGGGTCGCTATTCACGACGATGATGAACCCGACTTCTGCGGTGGGTGTTCTCAGTACCAATACGGTGGAATTAACCGAAACGGTGATGGCAACCTTTGAAGATGTGGTGCGCGGGGCGAGTGATGCACCCAAAGAGGCGCGCATAGAGCACATTACGACCTTGCTTTATAGCTCACATCTGTTGATCCAACTCTTCTGGCTGTATGACCGGACACCTGAGCAAAAAGCAACCCATGAATTATTGGACTTTACGCGGGATTCACTGCGTTTATTACGTCCAATGCTCCGCGTCCCCTTTCTTGGTAATTCAATTGCACGGTTGGCAACGATTCTCTCGCATGTTTTCGGAGCGCAACGTTGATTTAGGTCACGCTCTTTTTTTTTGCACTTAAAAATGAACATGTTCACTTTCGTGATTGGAGGTTAAATGCTATGAAGCAGTTATACGATGTAGCGATTATTGGAGCGGGTATTGCAGGGATGGCGACGGTGGCGCGATTACAGGCACAAGGCATGACCACAGTCGTGCTTGAAGCGCACGGGCGTGTGGGTGGATGTGCCGGTTATTTTCGGCAGAAAGGATTTGCCTTCGATGTTGGCGCGACGACTCTCGTTGATTTTGAACGTGGTGGGGTGGGTGGCGAATTGCTGGATCAAATTGGGATGTCACCGTTGCAAGGTGAACAATTGCCGGGTTATGTCGCATGGTTGCCGGATCGTACGGTCACCTTACATCGCGATCCACAGAAATGGTCAAATGAACGCCTGCAAATGCTCGGTGCTTCGCCTGCACATCAAGCGTTCTGGACATTTATTGATCGCCTCGCGCATGTATTCTGGGAGGCGAGTCGTAAAGGCATCAAACTGCCGATGCACTCCCTCGCGGATGTGATTCAAAATGTCAATTCACTCGGTCTGCGTCATTTACCGCTTGGACGTTATTTGTTGTGGACGATGGGCGATGCGTTACGGGCATTCGGTTTACGGGATGATCCGGCGCTGTGTGGCTTACTGGCTATGTTGATCGAGGACACGGTGCATTCCACGCTGGACGATGCACCGCTCATCAACTCCGCATTGGGAATTACCATTCGCGGCGCAGGCTTAACGCGTCATCAGGGCGGGATGTATGGCTTCTGGAAATGCTTTACTGCGCATTATCGGGCACTTGGTGGCGAAGTCATGCTTGCTTGCCGTGTGCAGAAGATTAGCGGACAAGCGGGCGCATTTCTGCTCAAAACATCACGCGGGGAGGTGAGTGCAAAACAGGTGGTCAGCACGTTACCACCGGAATTAACGGCTACCCTCGCACCAGAGTATGTCAAACGGAAATTGCAACGTCACATATCACACGATGCGCGTGATTTTGGCGGCGCGGTGGTTGTCTTTCTGGGTGTGCCGGAAAGTGAAGTTGCCGGACAAGCATTTACCCATCACCAACTGTTGCAGGATTACGCCCAACCGCTCGGTGACGGCAATAATATGTTCATCTCTGTATCATCCGCAGGCGACACCCAAAGCGCACCGGAAGGCTATCGTGCGGTGATGATCTCCACCCATTGCGAATTATCCGATTGGGAAAAAGTCAGCACAGCGGATTATCCTGACTATAAACGTGCCTACGGGGATCGTCTGATTGAGTTTGCACGTCGAGTCTATCCGACACTTGCGAGTAACCCTGTCGTCTATGAAATCGGCACACCGCAGACCTATCAACGTTTTACCAGCAGACCGCGCGGTGCTGTCGGCGGGTTACGCCTGAACTTAAGCAATTCGAATCAGAATGCCATCCCACAAAACATAGGCGTTCCCGGATTTTGGCTGGCGGGCGACAGCACTTTTCCCGGTCTTGGGACGGTTGCCTGTGTATTGGGCAGTAAAATTGCCGCCGATCACGTCAGCGCGCATCATCAGAAAATGTCCCGTAAACAAATTTCAACGCAAAGGAGAAACCCGTATGTCACATCAACACGCACACCATCCGCATGATTTTGAGTTACCCAATTTGACCGACCTCGGCGCGGATTTGCTCAAGACCACGCCACGTCAACGCTACATCGGGTTGGCACGTCCGTTCATCGGTTTGGCGTTATATATCTTTGCTGTGTGGCAGGGCTGGTGGATCATCACGCCGATCATTGTATTTTTTATCTTTGTTGCCATCGTCACAGTGACGCACGATGTTGTGCATGGCACCATCGGGTTAAAAGATCGACAAGCTGATTGGGCGTTATTTTTCATGGGCGCAATCTTGATGGAAAGCGGTCATGCCTATCGCATCACGCATCATCAGCACCATAGCATGTTCCCTGAAGAAGAAGACCCCGAAGGCTATCCGGCGAAAATTGGTTTGCTCGGCGCGATTCTTTATGGACCGGTCTTTCTGGTGCGCTTATGGCTGTGGGCATTCAAGCGCCGTCCAGATCAGCGTGGTTGGCTCATTATCGAAGGCGCGATTCCCTTGTTAACCCTGCCCATTGGCATCATACTGTGGGAAACAACGCCCGCGATTTTATGGTATTGGTCAATGGTGATTGTCGGTAGTTGGGTTTATCCATTGTTGACCGTTTACTTCCCGCACAAAGATTACGGCGACACGCCCCTCACGCAGACGCACACGCTCCGCGGGCGGATTATTCCAGCGATCTTTCTGGAATTGACCTATCATCTGGAGCATCATCTCTATCCGCAAGTGCCAAGCCATAATCTGAGCAAGCTCTCCCTCCGCCTTGACCCGTTTCTGGAAGAAGCTGGTGTGGAGCCGTGGCATGTGCTGTGATTTCTGACAATCGCAGGTTATTTAGCTGATGATGGACACGAGGGCGCGAGATAAACCTTAAGTTGCGCGCATCTTAAAACTAACGCATGATTAAAAGCGTCTGGCAAAGCCTAAAGAAGGAGTTATCATGCGTCGAAAATTACTCGTCGCCCTCGTGCTCAATGCACTACTCGCTTTAACAATTGGTAGCCAACTCAACGCGCAAACTACGCTTACCTATGGAGATCGGATGCTCGGTGAAGTTTCCACCGCGCAACCACAAGTTTTTTTCAGCTTTTCTGGTGAAACCGGGGATATGGTCACGGCTTCGGTGATTGGTGCCTCTTCTGGCATGACCCCCACGCTTGGCATCAACGCGCCCTCAGGGCAACAACTCGCGTTCAATACAGGTGTGATGGGTGCGGGATTGGTTGATGCGCAGGTAACGGTACAATTGCCGGATGCCGGTGTCTATACGATTCAGGTCGGCGCTCCGGCAGATGGGCAGGGTAGTTTTCTGCTGATTTTAGATGGTCAGCCGGAAACCGAATTGCCCGTGATTGATACTTCGATTGAAGTCAACCTGACCGGAGAAGCCGCGCAGACATTTGCGCTTCAGGGTGATCTCGAATCTATTTTAACCATGCAGATTTTGCCTCTGGATGATGAACCCTTCACCGTAGAAATTTATGATTCTGACGGACTGTTACTGGCGGTGATTAACGGGGTCGTCGCGCAGATCGAATTGCCTGCGAGTGACGGTGAATTTCGCGTTGTGGTAGATGCGCCCGATGTGACCAGCGTTCAAATTAGTGTTGGCATTACTGCGTCTGTGGTCGAATCTTTTTCCCCAGAATCCACAGAAGAAGTCACCAATGCCACGCCACTTTCGCCAAATGCCTGCACGGTCAGTTCCGGCAATAACGTGAACGTCCGTAGTGGCGCAGGTACAGAATTTAGCATCGTCGGCACAATGCGGAACAACACACTCGCGGAAGCTCGCACGTCTAACGGCTGGATTCAAATCACATTTCAAGGGCAGGCGGGGTATGTCTTTGCAGAAATTGTGACGCTTGGTGGGAACTGTTCAAATCTGGACATCATCGACGTAGATACGACCAATGGTACGTCACCAACAGCCACATCCACGACTGCTGACGTGACCGCGACCAGTGCATCCACCGAGTCTACCCAACCCACGGCAACTGTGACACAAGCCGCGCCGACTGAATCTGTGGAAGAAGCACCAACAGATTCTGACCCGCTCAGTTTTGCGATTGACCGCGCTAATGGCGGCTCATTTACGCAAACAGTATCGTATCCGGGCGGGGATAATCGGGATCGGATTACGACGACGGTCAGCCTGAATCAAAATCCGCCCAACAACGAGGCGACGATTAATCTCACGTTGACCTGTAGTGGCACAGGCACTGAAAATATCCGCTGGACTCGTAGTAGCCCCAACGCACAACAGTATACCTGTGGCGATACCATTCAATGGCGTTACGCACATCCACAGGGATCAATGGACTATTATGTCTTTTTCGCCGATGGTAGCCCGACAAGCTATGTGACATATACGCTGGTTGCGAACGTCGCGCCGTAATTTTCGTTACAATTTTGGAGTGCGGATTTCGTTTTCGCACTCCCTGTTCTGCTAAAATTCATTTTGGCGTATACTATAAATACCGTTATTTGGATGCAGGTTTCATGGTACAAACACGCTTAGTCACAATTGACCAATTTGAAGACTTTATCGCGCTGGCTGAAAATGCTGATCGGCGTTTTGAGTTGATTCATGGAGAGGTTGTAGAAAAAATGCCAACAGAAAAACATAGCATGTGTTCGGCAAATCTCTACGATGCCTTACGTGATTTTGTTAAACCGCGTGATTTGGGGCGTGTATTATTTGAAGTCCGCCGTAAAATCCCCGGTGATGAACATAATGCCCGTTTGCCGGACGTGGAATTTACCAGCAAAGCGCGCTTATTACCTGTCGTCAGTCAAGGTGCCGTTCCGCAAATGCCCGACCTAGCAATTGAGATAAAATCCCCTTCAGATACCAATATAGACCTGAGAGAAAAAGCACTTTATTATCTCAAAAACGGCTCACGTATGGTGTGGCTTGTGTTCACAGATAAAAAACAGGTAGAAGTCTATACTGAGGAGAGCGTCATCACCCTATCCATTGATGATATGCTTGACGGCGGTGATGTGCTCCCCGGATTTACGATGGCAGTGAAAGCTATTTTTGCAGAATAATATTAGGATAATCT
Source organism: Aggregatilineales bacterium (assembly GCA_040219275.1). Lineage (GTDB taxonomy): Bacteria > Chloroflexota > Anaerolineae > Aggregatilineales > Phototrophicaceae > JAVJSU01. The sequence continues at coordinate 511,305 of JAVJSU010000007.1, forward strand.
ATCCCCGTTTGAAGGCTTTGCCGATGCTCCGATAACTGGCAAAGCTCATCACGGAAACCGCGCTGAACACACTAAACATCGACAGAAAACTGAACGTACTGCCAATCGACAAAATACTGCCGGTACTGCCGATAGAGAGAATGCTCCCCGCGCTACCAATCGACAGAATACTACCGACACTGCCAATGGAGAGAATGCTATTTCTGCTCCCGATACTCAGCACACTTTTCTTACTGCCCACAGCCTTTTGCTTATCGCTCATCAGTTATCCTTTGCTTATAAATACCGCACCGCTACGGGCAGGCACATCCACCACGAGCGCATCCGTCTGCGCATTAATACTGCCGGATTGCTCCCACAAGTGCGCCCATATAGATGGTGCATTTTCCGGTAAGTTGACCGTAATCGTTGCGTCGCTTTCACCCGCATTGACGATCACAATGGCTTGCGTGCCGTTCAATTCACGGTGAAAGCCGTAGACCATGCCTTCTGCATACAGGCGCTTAAACGTGCCTGTTCGCAAGACGGGCTGTGTATTTCTTAAGGCGATGGCGGCTTTATAGAAGGCGAGTAACTCGTGATCCCAAACGGAGTCATCCTGCCACGGGAACGCCCCCCGACAGAACGGATCATCTGCGCCACTCATGCCAATTTCCGAGCCGTAATAGATGTTTGGTGCGCCGGGCATAGTCATATGGAGCAGGGTCGTTAATTTGAGCGCGGATTTGTCTTCGCCCATAATCCACAGGGCGCGGGCGGTATCGTGGCTATCGAGCATATTCAGTTGAGCGTAATTGATCTCCCAATCGTACAGTCCGTACATCCAATCGACTTTATCGGCATAGGCTTTCGCATCCAACGGGGCGAATTCCAGATGGTCGCGGGGATAATCCGCCAGTGTGTTCGCGCCCGCAAATGATTCTGCTGTCCACATGAACAGATAATTCATCACCGCGTCAAATTGATCGCCCTGTAACCAGCGTTGCGCCGTTTCCCACACCTCTCCCACTATGTAGGCTTCTGGATTGGTCTCCTTGACGACCTTGCGAAATCCCTGCCAGAATGCGTCGTCATCAATCTCATAAGGCACATCCAAACGCCAGCCATCAATGCCAAATTCCAGCCAATGACGCGCCACATCATAAATATAATCGCGCACACCGGGGTTATCGGTATTGAACTTCGGCAGGGCGGCTAAATTCCACCATGCGCCATAATTAGTGGTTTCTTCTGCACTACGCGGATACGGATTCAGCGGGAAGTCGTCGATAAAAAACCAGTCAATATAAGGCGAGTTGCCACCTTCTTCGAGGATGTGATGAAATGCCCAGAAACCCCGGCTGGCATGATTAAATACGCCGTCCAGAATTACTTTAATGTCGCGTTTGTGCGCTTCGTCCAGCAATTCGCGCAATGCCGCATCCCCGCCCAGAAGCGGATCAACCTGCATATAATCATAGGTGTGATAGCGATGATTGGACGCGGACGAAAAGATCGGGTTCAAATAGATAGCGGTGATGCCAAGCTCCTGCAAGTAGTCGAGTTTATCGACCACGCCGTATAAATCGCCACCTTGATAGCCCTGTTCCGCCGGAGACGCACCCCATTCCTTGAAGGTGATCCCGCGTGGATGTTCCATGCGCTCACTGCGGGCGAAACGATCCGGGAAAATTTGATAGAAAACGGCGTTCTTTACCCAGTCGGGCGTGTGGATGGTCATACTGAGGTCTCCTTGCTGACTTTATAGCAAACGCTTAAATGCTACCATAAGTCATTTCCGAGATAAATCGCCTTCGTCTGCATTAGGTCACGTAATTCCTGAGTTACTGAATTTGCATAGCGCACCATCAAGAAGCCACGTTCAACCGTCTGCGGATTATTGCGTTCGCCAAAGTGTAGTTGTGCGCTATCTAAACGCTCCCATCCGACAGACTCATATAACGGTTGGAGTTCAGGCTTACAAAAGAGGATGCACATTGCGATTTCGGTCTGTGCGTTGGCATAGTCTGCAATTGCCCGCATGATCTGGCTTGCATAACTTGCGCCACGATAGGCGGGAAAAGTATACACGCCGCCAATGCCTAAAATCTGTATGGATTCGTCGCCGATGCTAATGGATTGTGTATGCGTCGTGGCATGAACGATCAGATGCTTTTCCTCGACGATGACGAAATGCTGACGCGTCCGGTCCATCTCCCGCGCAAACCAATCCGTGCGCCGACCCACAATCTCGCCCCACCGACTGCGATAGAGTGAAATGATCTGCCAGTAAAGGAATTCCGGCAGATCACGGTTGTGGATGATCTGAATTTCAGCCATTGTTCGTGTTATCGTCAGGAGCATCCAACGCCCGCTGAGGCACATCTATGCCGTTGAAATTCTCGAAGGTGATATCCGTAAATGTCAACCTCAGGTGTCGCCGGATGTGCTGGAATAATTGCACATAGTTGGTTTTGTAGCGCGGGGCATCGCTCAAGCCGAGGGTATCCAGCGCGGCAAAAATGGCATCCGGTACGCCTTCCAGTTCGACAAAGTGACCATAGGGCATTTCGTCCAAGACTATTTCAACGTCGCCGAGTTGATAGGTTGTGCGGTATTTTTCGTAGATCAGATGCGGTGTATAGCCGAGCTTGCTCAGAATCAATTCCATTGTGTCAAAATCGCTTACGTCGACTTCTGCTTCATAACGATGCGATAACCCATCATCGGTGACTTCGGCGGGTGGCTCTTTGTAGGTCAGCCGTGCGCGTGAATCTTGCCGTAGACGTACGACGATTCCGCGCTGACTGAGCGTTTGCTCGGCGTTTTCGTAGCGCACATTTTTCTCAAACACGCGTGGCGCGATCAATTCCCCGCCTGCATTGCTGATCTTGCGGGCGACGCTTTCCAGATCGGTGACGTACAGTTTAATTTCAACTTCGCTTAATGTGTTATCCGCCATGCTCATTCACTCCAATTATTCCGCCGTGAACCCCTGCGGATAGCGTAAATTCCATTCTTCACGCAACACACCATAGCCCAGCCCGTCGTAATAGGTGCCTTCGACGATCCGCGCCATCCGAAAACGCGCCTCTTCAAGATAACCGAGTTTTTCCGCTAATTTCATCATGCCGACGTTGCCAGACCATGTGCGTAAATCTAGCCGGACAATTTGCGGCATCGCGTTGAAGAGGTACTGACTCCACAAACCGAGCGCCTCATAGCCGATGCCTTTGCCCCACTGTGCCGGATCATAGAGCACGATTCCAATTGCAGTCCACTGCGTTTCCTCGCTGATCCAATAGCGCGAGACCATCCCGATAAGTTGATCTGTTGTATGGTCGGCAATTATCAATCGCGTGCGGGGATCAGGCAAATCCCCGCCAAGAATTCGCGCTCGCATCTCTTCTTTTCGCTCGTCCGTTAAGGCGTTGTGTGGATAATACGGTCCGTCGAGCTTTTGCCACGCCTGACCGATTTCCTGCCATTCTGCGAAAAATGGCAAGTCGTCAACGTGCATATCACGTAGGCGGATTTTGCTCCCGTCAATGGTTGTCATCGCGCTAATTATTCAGGTCGCCGGGTCCAGGCGGTCCATCCCACGCGGGGCAAGTAAAGTCGATAACCAATGCTTGACCCAATTCAATCGCGCCCGGTGGGTTAAGGTCGTTGACTTCCGCGAGGCAGGACGTTTGCAAACCGAAATCACAGCCGATGAAATCCAGCATATCGCCATATTGCACGACATAAACGCCGTTGGTTGTTGCACGTCCGGGGTTGCGGTCTCCACGGCAAGTACGGTTTGCGTCCGTTTCGCTAACGCTACCGCCACCCTGACCCGCGCTACTGCCGATACATGCGTCCGTGATCGTCAGGACTTGCCCGATGAAAATCAAGTTCGTGTTGGTGATGTTGTTGCTCGTGGCGATGCAGGTGATGGTGCTTTCATAGGCGAGGGCTATGCGGGCAAGCGTATCGCCGCGACTGACCGTATACGTCCCCGCTTCAATCACCGCGCCGCCGCCCTGACCGAGTGTTTCGCTATCTGTTTCGTCTTCAACCATCGCGTCAGCATCAGTTTCGACTGTCGTTTCAGCTAACGGAACGGCTTCTCCGGTTGCCATTACACAGGCGAGCGGTATTTCGAGCACATCGCCGGGCGTAATCAAGCTCGGATTGGCGATGTCGTTGGCTTCCATCAAGCAGGCGAGGTTGACGTTCAACTCCTCTGCTACTTCACGTAAGGAATCGCCTAATTGCACAGTATATGTATCGTCGTCATTCTGCGCGCTGACCAGCATAAGCGGCAACATCAGCATAATTATCATCATGAGCCATCGTCTAAACATTAGTAACTCCTGTTTTCGTCGCGTAAAAATAACTCATTCAAGTGTACATTATGTTGGTCATTTGTGTCTGAGTAAGTGGTAATCAAAATGGGAAAATATACATAAGCTATAAGAGTGCTGTTAAAACTCTACACATTGCAACCAAAGCAGATGAGACAAATACGACACTCCAGAACACACCTATTGCAGGGTCTACGAACAACCTGTCAGAGAATCGCATGATAGGTTATATTGGCGCACTATGAATAACATTATCGGAAAATGCAGGCATAATAAACCCTAGATACGCGGTGTATTCGCCGAAAACTCGCGCCAATCAATGACTGTCAACTTATTCGCAGTCCCCATTTAACTACTTAACCCACTTTATTGACTAAATTGATTTTATCGTTTAAAATAATTTTTTAGAGGAGAAAGTCAATTTTTATGAAGCACAAGATTCCATTAATTCTTGTATTTTTATTGTTTGCCTACACAGCCAGCGCACACGAGCACAGTAATCCAATTATCGAAACAAGTGATTGGCATGATGTCACATCAGACACGCTCACAGAGCAGATACTTATGGAGCGTCCGCTACTTGGTCGGCTAGACCGGTATGGTGATTCGGATACATTCCTGATCGAATTTTCAGAAAATCAGGCAACACAAATGGTTCATGTTGATGTTCCCAAATGCGGCACGTTTCATATGCCCTTTTACCCCACTCTGAGTTTGTTTCCGTTGGATGATGGAGCCATTGATAGCACACAACCAACTGACTATACACAATCGCCCTTGCCAATAACTGAGAGAACACCACAATCCACCGAAACACCTCTAGAATTCCACGAGCGGCTCAGTTGGGAAATTACAGTTGCCGAAGCTGGCACTTATAGGCTTGCAATTAGGGAACCTGATGGACATCTCGGAGCTTATGCCCTTTCGCTAGGAGAAACACTCTTGGAGCCAGAGCAACTCCAACAATTTCGTACAGTCTGGTTACAAAGAAACTGTGATACCCCTCTTTCAAGCGAATCCTGTTCCTTGCCCAACTGGTACATGGAATCCGATGCGCCTCCACCCGACGACTTCCCGCAACGCTGGCAGTTAGGAACAGACTATAGCTTAGATGGCATCATCCGCGATCATGAGACCTGTTTACCTGTGTCGGATGCTACAGTCTACTTCTATTATGCCAATCCTGATGGCGACTATGATGATGACCACAGAGGCGTGACCTATAGCAACCAACAAGGAGCCTTCCGTATCGAGACCACCTTACCCGGAATTTATGGCGGCGGACCCGCTCACATCCATTTTCATATTGTGGCACCAGATTACAGTTTCATGGTCTTTGCACACAATCTGGAAGCAAACGAAACCGAAGCCAGTGTCATGTTTCCATTGATACCACTCATGGACGACTAGAATCAAAAGAGGAGCACTGAAAATCAGCACATTCAGCCTCAACTTATGTCAGATAAAGATGCTGGACAAGTGGCTATGATTTATTTCCAAAATAATCGACAGCGTATGGACTATCCGACCTATCGGGCTAATGGCTATCATAAGTTGCTGGTATGCAATATCTGGCAAGAATAGTCATAAAGATTGCCAAAATGACATTGATTAATACAGTTAAAAACACACTTATGAATCCTGTTTTGGTAATGTGGGATAGTTGAGTGAAGTTTCGACGCTCGTTTTTTAACTTTTCACTTCACGCACGACTTCGGGGATGTAGGCGCTGACCGCATTGTAGACCGTCGCATAATAACCGTCTGCTTTTGATGGCGCGAAGATGATGCTCCGCTCAAATCCGCCGGATGCACGCTCCACCATGCACACATCCACGCCAAACGGTGAAACGCCTTGCTGATCGATCATTTTATCAAAGCGTATGTTCAAAAACACCTGACAGAAACGCTCAAAATCGGTGGCGGAAAATTGGCGGGTGAGGGGTTTGTGGTCGAAATGCCCTTCGTATATCACTTCTAGCCGGGCGGGTTCGCTCAGGCGCTGAGTCAGAGTCGCCACCGCATCACTGGCGCGGAAGTCGTGATAATGCACCGTCACGCGATGCACATTTCGCATTCCAGGCTGTTTGATGAGGTCTTTCACGGGTGCAATGCTGACCCGTTCCGCAACCTGTCTAAAAGTGTGGGCGATACGTTCCATAAAGAGTTTTCAGTGATTAGTTAGGTAGTCAGAGTATAGATTTCCGATGGTTGAAAAATAACCCATAACGTTGCGTCGCTACATAAATCTGGGCGACGTTGGTATGGGTAGGGGCGACCTGTCAGGTCGCCCTTTGTGAATGGTTACTTTGCTTACGTAATCTTCAACACGATTTTGCCGAACGTGTCGAAGTTTTCGAGCTTGCGCTGGGCTTCTTGCGCGTCTTTAAGTGGCATAACGGAATCAACCACGGCTTTTAATTGTCCGCTAAAGATCAAGTTCATCACTTTGACGTAATCCGCATGAGTACCCATCGTACTGCCAATAATGCTAATCTGTCGTGAGAAAATCTGGCGGATGTCGATTTCTGCATCGTAGCCACTGGTGTTGCCGACAATCAGAATGCGCCCGCCAACGCGTGTACAGCGAATACTATCCGCGAGGGTCGCTTTGCCGACATTATCGACGACGACATCCACGCCTTGCTTTTCGGTCAGCTTATACACCGCCTTCGACCATGCAGGGTCTTCTTCACGGTTGATCGTTACATCCGCGCCGAGTTGCTTCGCGCCTTCGCATTTTTCCGACGTACTGCCGACCACGTAAACTTTCGCGCCGGCAAGTTTGGCGATTTGAATGCTAGCGCTATTGACTCCGCCACCCGCGCCGACAATCAACACCGATTCACCGGGGCGCAAGCCGCCACGTGTGATGAGTGAATGCCACGCCGTCACATAGACCAATCCCACTGCCGCCGCGTCTTCATAGCTGACATGATCCGGCAATTTGACGAGATTTCGGGCTGGCAACACCGCATATTCCGCCGCCACACCGGGGACTTGCTCGCCGAGAATGTGCAAATGGCGCGATTGGTTCTCATAGTCAAGGCGTGGATCAAATGGAGCGTTCGGGTCAATAATCGACGGATCAATCGACACGCGATCCCCGATTTCTAGACCGCTCACGCCTTCGCCAAGTGCATCAACTTCGCCCGCACCGTCCGCACAGATGACGTGTGGCATGGTGAGATTTAAGCCTTTCCAGCCTTCACGCACCCATAAATCCAGCCGATTGAGCGCCGCAGAGTGCATCTTTAGTCGAACTTCTCCGCGCCCCGCTTCTGGCATGGGTAAGTCATCGACAACGGTGATATTTTCTAATCCGCCATGTTCTTTAAATACAGCCGCTTTCATTAGCGCAGACCCAATTCGTTGCGGGCGATGACCATACGTTGGACTTCGCTCGTGCCTTCGTAAATGCGGGTGATACGTGCGTCACGATAATAACGTTCGACGGGCATTTCTTTGCTATAGCCCATCCCGCCGTGAATTTGCAGTGCTTCATCGGTGACGAACATCGCTGTTTCACTGGCAAAAAGTTTCGCCATGCTTGCTTCCAATGTATAGCGCCCGCCGTCTAATTTTGCCCGTTGTTTCGCTAGCACCGCGTTAAAAATCAGCGCACGGCTCGCTTCGATGCGGGTTTTCATGTCGGCGATTTTCTGCTGAATCATCTGGAATTGCCCGATAGGTCCACCGAAAGCGGTGCGGGTCTTCGCATACTCGACTGCCGCTTCGTATGCCGCTTCGGCGATGCCCTGTGCCTGCGCCGCGATGCCGATACGTCCGGCATCCAGCACGGTCATGGCGATTTTGAAGCCGGAACCGACCTCGCCGAGCATGTTTTCTACCGGAACTTCGTAATTATCAAACATGATTTCGCTGGTCGCGCTGGCACGAATGCCGAGTTTCGGCTCTTTTTTGCCGCGCACAAATCCGGGTTTGTTGGTCTCGATCAAAAAGGCGGTGATGCCCTTGTTGCCTTTTTCAGGATGCGTCATGGTGAACAGCACAATACGATCTGCGACAGGTCCGCTCGTGACCCAGCTTTTCGTGCCGTTGATGGTGTAATGTGTGCCTGCGTCGTTCCGAACCGCACGGCTTGCCATTGTGCCTGCATCACTGCCGGACATCGGTTCGGTCAGGCTATACGCGCCGATCTGTTCGCCCGTAGCAATCGGGGTGATCCATGCTTGCTTTTGCGCTTCCGTGCCGAACTTCATGATTCCGTGGCAATATAGCGAGTTATTGACGCTCATAATCGTGCTGTGGCTGGCATCAGCTTTAGCAATCTCGATCATACTGAGGACGTAGGCGAGGGTGTCCATTTCCGAGCCGCCGTATTCTTCTGGCACTTCGATTCCCATCAAGCCCATCGCGCCCATTTTCTTGATGGTATCCATCGGGAATTCGCCGGACTCATCGAATTCAGGGGCAATCGGCACGATTTCCTTCTGGGCGAAGGTGCGTACCGCGCTTAATAACGCCTCATGCTCCTCAGTCATGCTGATTGTCAGGGGAGTTCCTGTGTAATCTGTCGCTACCATTTTTTTCGTAAGCCTCCAATAATATAAGTAGCCATTAGTTGTTAGCTATTGGCTTTTAGCCTGTCTTTGAATTTAGTAACCTAAAATATGATATTTATTATGTTTAGCCGATTAGCTAAAAGCTAAGAGCCACAAGCCAACAGCTTGATACTAATTATACCATCCCGACAGGTCACTGTCGCTTTGTAAACGCTAAGAAGTTATGGAGAAAGTCATGCCCCCGATTAAGGTGAATCATATCGCCGTTGTTGTAGAAGATGTCAACGTCGCGCTGAGTTTCTGGCGGGATGCGCTCGGATTAGAGTTAAAGCACACCGAACGCAACGAAGAAGAAGCTGTCGAGATTGCGTTTTTGCCCGTCGGCGAGAGCGAAATTGAACTGCTTGCGCCCATCACACCAGATAGCGGTGTGGCGAAATATATGGAGAAAAAAGGCGCGGGCTTGCATCATGTGTGCATTGACGTGGACGACATCAACGCGATGGTGCAACGCCTGACCGAGCATAATGTCATGATGATTAACGAGTCCCCAAGAACCCGCCCCGATGGCACGTTGTATGCCTTCGTCCATCCCAAATCTACCGGCGGCGTATTGCTGGAACTCTATCAAACTCCACCCAAAGACTGATTGCTCCCTATAGGAATCGTCCTATAATTAGAGGTATCGCATAACATTGTAGGGAGTCATTTTTATGTCTCGTTTTAAAGGGTTTTTGTATGCTGTTTTCCTGCTTTGCATCGCACCCGCCATCGTTCTCGCACAGGATAATCTCTGCCCGACTATCGTAGAGACGGCGCTTCAAGCGGCTGATCTCGCCTGTACCGATACCGGGCGCAATCAAGCCTGCTATGGCAACGTGCTAATCAACGCTGAACCGACGGATGCCGCCACCGATTTTGTCTTCGACACAACGGGCGATATTGTAGATTTAACCGAGATTCAATCACTTTTGCTTAATGGATTGGATGAAGCCACACAGGAATGGGGCGTAGCGATTTTGCGCGTGCAAGCCAATATCCCCAACAGCCTGCCCGGTCAAAATGTGACCTTTGTGCTGTTCGGTGATGTGGAAATTGCCGATGCCTCCGCAGACGGTCAAAATCCGATGCAAGCCTTCTATTTTTCAAACGGCATCGGTGAATCTGCCTGTAGCGAAGCACCGAGCGGGATGCTCGTGCAAACGCCGGAAGGGGTTGCGGAAGTCAGCCTGACGATGAACGGCGTGGATGTGACGCTGGGTTCAACCGCGTTTATTCAAGCCTCCGCACCGGATGAAGAAACCGGAACAGAGGGCGCACTCACCTTTAATCTGCTGGAAGGTGGCGCGACAGTTACCGCCGATGGCACAGCGGTTGACGTGGAAGCCGGTATGTTCACGACGATTCCACTTGATGAAGACCTGAACGCGGCGGGCGAACCTGCCGAGCCTGAACCTTATGCAACCGATGGCTTTGAATTTTTGCCGACCACGTTGCTCGAAAGCGACATCGAAATTGCGGGCATGGACAGTACAGAACAGACGGATGCAGGCGGTGGTACTGATGCGTTGAACATCAATACCGGCACATGGACGATGAACTTCACCGACATTTCCGGTTGTGGGATGACTTCCGCAATGCTAGGCGCGATGAGCGGTCAGACTGTCAATATTGAGAGTACCGATCTACAAGCCTTTTTCGGCGCGGCAATGAACACTGGCATCGGAACCATTGAGACCGAGGGTATTACCTTCAACATTATCCGTCCTGAACCGAATGTCTTTGGTTATACCGCTGATATTGAAGGGTCTTCGATGGAGGCGACCTACACCATTATCGATCCGAATACTATTGAGTGGTCAATGGCCATGGATGCAGGAGATTGTGTCATGACGTTTACTGGCACGATGAACAACGGTCAATAGTGCCTCAAGTTTCAACATACATTTACCGCGTCACGGGAGGCTCTGTGGCGCGGTTTTGTTTTCCCCTGTTGTATTCCGCATGAATCTGACAGAATAGACAAACGAATCTAACATCATTTTTCAAGGAACAGACTGTTATGGCAGATTTAGACCTAAAAGACATCACCGATATTAAGCAACTCAACGATTCCGGCACAGAATTCCACGAAGCCGGAGACATCCAAACCGCGCTTCAATATTATCTGCGGGCGCTGGAATTGACAGAAGACTCCGATAACAAGGTAGACCGTGCATTAACCGTGACCAATCTCGGTGGCGTGTATTTCGACTTTGACGAAAAAGATATCGCGCTGGAACATTTTGAAGAGGGTCTGGCGCTGTATCAAGAAGCGGGCGATAAAGCGGGCGAAGCGTGGGGATTCAACAGCATCGGTTTGTGGAAGGCAGATGTTGGCATCAACAAAGAGGCGCTGGAAAATTACGAGAAAGCCCTCGTACTTTATCGTGAAGTCGACGACAAAGACGGCGAAGCATGGGCATTGAGCAATGCAGGCATGGCATATTCCAACATGCAGGATTTCGACAACGCCCACGACTATTACAAACAGGCGCTTGCGTTATATGAAGCGTTAGATGATAAAGAAGGTCAAACGGCGATGCTCAACAACATTGGCAAATCGTATGCCAACACCGGTGATCGTGAGAACGGGCTGGAATATCTTGAAAAAGCGTTGACGATGCGCCGTGAAATTGAAGATACGGAAGGCGAAGCAACGACCCTCAACAATATTGGTGGCATATATGCTGATATGGGTGAAAAGCGCAAAGCATTGACCTACTTTGAACCTGCGCTGAAGATTCTCGAAAATGGGTCGGATCACGTCAGTACCATTACCACACTCACCAATATCGCCGCATCCTACAAAGGCTTAGGTGAAGCCCGCAGAGCCTCCCCCTATGAGAAACGCGCCAAGAAGCTCGGCAGAGACATGCGGAACAACGCCAAAAAAGCCAAACGAGCACGCCGCGAAATCCGTCGTGCTCTGGGCGAATAAGGCGATCACAATGCGTTTTGTGTTGATTGGCTTCGCGCTTATGTTTACCGTTAGCCTTAGCGCACAGATGGACTCCTGTCTGGCGTTGTATCGGGCATCGCTGGTAAACGGCGCGCTGGAATGTGATGATCTGGCGGTGGATACGCTCTGTTATGGCAATCTCGGCTTATCCGCTGAATTGACCGCAGATGCGCCAACTGTGCCGTTCTCGTTTGCGGGTGATGTGGTCAACGTGGTTGATGTGGCGACACTCGAATCGCTCCCGCTTGATCTTGAAGCAGGTGACTATGGCGTGGCAGTGAGTCGGCTTGGCGTAAGTGGTACAGAGGTCGCTTCATGGGTGATTTTTGGTGACGTGGACATCACCAACAACAGCGTCGGACTACTCACCTTCGCTGTGCGGGTTACATTCGCAGATGGCATTTTCGCCCGTTCCGCCCCGACGACGGATGCGAACATCATCCAACCGCTCGCAGTCGGTCAGCAAATTCTCGCGTCCGGACGGCTTGATGATAGCTCATGGTTGCGGGTGATTCTGCCCGGTGATGAGGTCGCGTGGGTGAGTGCTGATCTGGTCGCGCCGGTAGACGAAACGATGGCGTTTGCGTCGCTTGCCGTCACCGAAGACACGCCGCAAACACTCGCTTTGCCTCTGCGTGATCTGACAATCGTCTCTAGCATGGATGAGTCTCCCTGCGCGGGCGTGCCGGAAAGTGGTCTGCTGGTGCAATCACCGCAGGATGAGCCGCTGGTGTTACGCATCAACGGGCGGACGTTGTCGCTTGATGGCACGGCATTTGTGCAGGCGCAAGACGAAGACTCGCTGACCGTGAGTGTGATGGACGGTACAGCGAATATCATCCTTAACGAAAATGCCGATATTACCCTTGTCGGTGGTGAACGCTATGAGTCTGGCGCAGAACTGCCGATTATTTCCTATGACTATGATCGTGTTGAAGCTCTGCCGTATGAGTTGCTGGAATATGATGTGCTGATCGCCTCGGATTGGCTGACTGCGCTGATCCCCGAAAGTGACCAACCGCTTGCCGGATCAACAACCGAATCGTTGTGCACAATCGCGGTGGGTGAGGCGGTCACGGTGCGCGTCGGTCCGGGGACGGATTATCAACGGCGCGGGAGTCTGCTCGCCGGACAGAGCGCGAACCCCACGGGACGGGCGTTCGGAAGTAATGGGCGCGTGTGGTGGCGTATCGCCGGTGGTGCGTGGGTGGCGAATGATGTTGTCGTCATCGGGGGTGATTGTAATGTCGTCCCACAGGTAGAAGTCGCCCCGCGTGTGCGATAATTTGATGAGATCGACTCTTGTAGGGGCAATCTGCCAGATTGCCCTTTTTTTGAATATATTTTCCTTGTCGGGTTACCCGTTTTGCTGAGGTGATTTTTGCATGACTGGACACATCGCCGCCCCTAGCAGGCCCCACCATGCCAGTTGAAATTGCACCATCGTCACGGGATAATGATCGACCAGACCAATCACCCCCAGCGCAACGATAATGGCTATGAATAGCGCCCGCTCCACCGCACCATCCCGCTTAAATTGGCGTAATCCACCCTCCAAACCGAGCATCGTTCCCAGAGAAAACATGAGGAAACCGACTGCGCCAAGCTCGACAAACACTGTCAGCCAGATTTGATGCACGTTGTTCCCGCGCAGATCATAATTTGTCCCGACTAGATAATAACTGCTCCGCCACGGAAAATTGCCCGCGCCGATGCCGATAAGCGTGTTCTGGCTGGAGCTACTCGCCGCCCGTAACGCGAAATCCGTGAAGACGATGCGATCTGCGACGGAACGCATCTCTGTTGATGACCCAACTTGCGCCCGGCTGATGAGATAATCTTTGTAAATGGTGATGAATCCTCCGCCAGCGAGGATGCTCAGGACAATGGCAGTCGCCAATCCCCAACGGGCGGCGGTTTGCTTGAGAGGCGTACGCAAGAGCATCGGCAACAGCGCCACACACCCCGCAATAAAGCCGAGCCATGCCCCGCGTGAAAAGGTGAGCAGAAACACCCACAGAATCAGCAGAAACGCGCCTGTGCTCAGCCAGCGTATGCGCCTGTTTGGGTGAATGATGCCGGCAACGCACGCCATCAAACTCATGAGCAACGCGCCTGCAAACACATTCGGATGTGATTGCAACCCGTATGGGCGTAACCAGCGCACATCGCCGGATTGAATGATGCTCACACCGGAAACCGCCGGATTTAGCTGGAATTCGTGCAAGAATTTTAAGCCGAGCGACCCTTGCTCCGCGACCTGCAACCCGCCGATGATCGCGTGGAATACACCGCTCATAATCAGCACGAAGACGATGGCGCGGGGCGGTGGGCTGGCACAGACGACGACAATCGCCCATGACACGACCAGTAAAAATTGGAGCGATGCACTTTGTGCCACTTCCGGTAAATCGCGTACACGGTTAATAAATGACCAGTTGACAGACACATACATCCAGCAGAACAGGGCGACTAGCAAAATCACCCAAAGTAGCCGTAAGCGGTCACGGACTAAACTTTTCGCGCCGGGGAAACCCGCCAATATCCATGTGAAGATCGTCCAAAGTACGGGTAAGGTAATCAGAAACCCATAGGCATACAGCGGGTGACGGGCAGGGGCGGCGTAACTCATACGATACCAGAACGGGATACAGAAAAACGTGAGCAATATCCCCAATTGTACCGGTATGCGTCTACGATCTAATGTTTGCAAACGCGTCGCGTCCTTTGTGAATGGTCGGAACAAAGTGTGATGTAAAAAATTTGGAGGGAAAGTTTCTCAGGAAGTTTGAAAAGCATCGAGCAATGTTTGAATGCGTTGCTGGTCAGCCTGCGTGTATCGTTCGGCAAGGGCTAATGGTCGCTCATGATTCGCCAACAACCGGAAAACCCGCCCACTGTTGATTGTGTTGCTATAAACCGCCTGTAAATCCACCACAATATTTTCTGTTTCAATTAACGGCAAGAGGAAACGCGGTAACGGCTCATCAACCTGAATCGCATAAAACGCCATTTCTCCCATATCCCCCATTTTTATGGACGGTTCTGGATTACTTACAAAAACGTAGTAAGGGGTTGCATGCGGTGCGCGTTTTGGATAATTGGGTATTTGTGATAACAGGGGCGCGGTATGATGAAGATAATCTATCTCCACTAAATTGACTTTGCTGAAAAGTGTTTCTCGTCTACGTTGCATATAACGTTTATAGTGGCTTCCACCCGGCTTATTTGCGGTTGATAGCAATTCGATGCGGGTCACCAATTTGCCGGGTAAGTTCCCTCCGTCAAATTGATAAATGGCAACGGCGTTAGGCTCAATTTCCTCATCAATCAAGAACGTATCCGCAAGCGGCAAGATCGCGGTAGGTGTGGTCACATTTGCGGTAGGTGTGGATTTTTTCTCAAGAGTTGTTTGGTAAATGCTGATATCCGGGATTGTTCGCATAGAAAATGTGTCGTCTTGTTGTTGAACAGTCACCTGAAGGGATTTTTCCGGCGCGGCATAATAATTTTCTGGTAATGTCGCATCAAGTGTTTGTTGAAGCTGGATAATATGCGCGGCGTGGAACATCTCCCAACCGCCGTCTGGCTGGAGTAGAGCACTGTTTAAGTGAGCGTTAATTCCGGGGTATGGACTTTGATAATCAGACATTCGCGCTCCTGCCTCGCTTAACTCCCTTATTTTAGCACGTTTAGGTGCGATTTTGCGCTAATGACGTGCCTATATCAGCTTTGGCACTATCGTCCGTTTCCCGCTGATAGACTTGCTGAACAAGCCCCTGTAAAGCGTCACTGATTTTGAGTAGTCCCCATGCGGCATGAGCGCGGATGAGCGGACTCTCGTCTTCAAGCAGTCGCTCCAACGCTGGAATCGCCGCCATATCGCCCCAATTTCCTGCCGCAACACAGGCATTTCTCACCAGCCGTTCGCGTTTGATGCGCTTGATGGGTGACTGATGATAACGCACCTGAAAAGTTTCGTCCGTCATTTCCAGCAGATCAAGCAATTTTGGCGCGGCGAAATCTGTTGTGTCGGGATAAAAATCGTGTTCGCGTGTCGGTACGCTGAACCGTTGCCACGGGCAGACTTCCTGACACACATCACAGCCATATACCCAATTGCCCATCAGCGGGCGTAATTCGTGGTCAATGTAGCCCTTATGCTCAATCGTCAAATAACTGATACACCGTCGCGCATCCAGCACAAACGGTTTCGGGAAGGCGTTCGTTGGGCAGGCGACCAGACAGCGCGTACAGCCACCACACATCGTCGCTTTGTGGGGGGTGTCGTAGTCGTCGAATTCGAGATCAGTCAGCATTTCGCCGAGGAAAAAATAACTGCCACGTTTGGGGTGAATCAGCATGGTATTTTTGCCTATGAAGCCCATGCCTGCCTGTTGCGCGTGGGAGCGTTCCAGAATCGCGCCGGTATCCACATAAACGCGCTGTGAAAGGGGCATCCCGGTTGCTTCTCCCAGCCAATGCGCCAAGTGTTCGAGACGGGGAGTCATCAGATCATGATAATCCACACCCCACGCATACGAAGCGATTCTGCCGCGTGACGGGTCTTTGAGGGTACTCGTGTCAGGAATCAGGGTGCGGTAATCCAGCCCGACGAGGATCATCGACTTCACACCCGGCAAAATCACGTTGAGATCACGGCGACGGATTTGCCGATCAGGGCGTGCGAGATAACCCATCGTGCCGTGCATTTCAGCGTCTATCCAGTTGAAATATGCGTCCAACGTAGGAGACGGTTCGGCAGGTGTAACCCCGACAATATTAAAGCCGAGGTCGATTGCCTGCGCTTTAAGTTGTGTAGTTGAAAAGGGCATATGCGAAATTCAGTCTATATTTTCGCTTTTATCATCGCATAACTCACAATGCAGAGCAATAGACTATCCACGATAAGCATGATAAGCGCCGATCTGTTCGCGGGGGTTTCTCCGGTAGAGGGGAGCACGGTCACAGGTGGTAGGGTGCGTAAGTTTGCCCATGATTCCATGCTTTTGTTACGTACCAACACATAATTACTGACGAAACCAGACAACGGTTGCGAGTCAAGCTGTGTGTTGATGGAGCAGGTGAACGAGTCATTTGGGCTTAATGATGGGAACTCAATAAGCACATAACCATCATAGTTCGTTGCCGTGCAACCAGCCAAGGAACCGTCAAGAATGGTTTGATAATCGTCGGGCGAAAGCATGATCGAGACCGTTTCAGCCGTCTCTCCCTTATTGGTGACTGTAACTGTCCAATGGATATGATCCCCGATAATGCCATGCTCACCGACATCATATGAACCGGAATGTATCACATCTAAGACTGCATCGTTCTCAACTTGCGTCAGTAATGCCCCGTCTATCTGTTCTCCGGTGACCTGACCCTCTGCGGGTGGTTGTTGTGCGATTACGGGTGGCACACTCAACGGTGTGAGCGTAATTGTCGGTGTCAATGTGATAGACGGCGTGAGTGTGATCGTTGGCGTGAGCGTGATCGTCGGCGTGAATGTGTTGGACGGCGTGAACGTGATCGTCGGTGTCAATGTATTCGATGGTGTAAACGTCACGGTCGGTGTCAGTGTATTGGACGGCGTAAAGGTCACGGTTGGCGTGAGGGTCGCCGTCGGTGTAGCTGTCGCCGTAAACGTTGCGGTGGGCGTGAAGGTGTTCGACGGTGTATATGTCGCGGTGGGTGTAAACGTATTCGACGGTGTGAACGTCGCTGTCGGCGTGAATGTATTCGATGGTGTGAACGTCGTCGTCGGCGTAAAGGTATTCGACGGCGTGAACGTTGGTGTAAACGTCGCTGTTGATGTAAATGTTGCCGTTGCTGTATGCGTGTTGGACGGCGTAAACGTTCGCGTCGGTGTGGGTGTGTGTGTTGACGTTGGCGTATGTGTGGGCGTAAAGGTATTCGATGGCGTGAATGTTGGTGTTGATGTTGGTGTCGCCGTCGCTGTGTTAGATGGCGTGAATGTTGATGTTGGGGTGTGTGTATTGGTCGGCGTAAACGTATTTGACGGCGTGAATGTTGATGTTGGTGTATGCGTATTGGTCGGCGTAAATGTCGATGTTGGGGTGTGTGTATTGGTCGGTGTAAACGTCGCTGTTGGCGTGTGCGTACTGGTCGGTGTATTGGTCGGCGTAAACGTATTCGACGGTGTAAATGTAGATGTCGGCGTAAAGGTATTCGACGGCGTAAATGTTGACGTAGGTGTGAAGGTATTGGTCGGTGTAAGCGTCGCTGTTGGCGTATGCGTATTCGTTGAGGTCGACGTTGGTGTATTTGTATTGGTCGGTGTTCGTGTCGGTGTCGCTGTATTTGTGGGAGGAAACGACGATGAACAAGAATCCAAACTGGCGATCCATCCGTTTGTTTGTGTTTGCGTCCAGCCCGTCTTTCCCGCGCCGACGAGTAAACGTCCGTTAACGACATTTGCCAATGATGCGCCGAGCGCTATGGGTAATGTCCTGCTCATGTTACGCCATGAATTTGTCGCCGGATTATATTCAATAATACGGTTAGTCGTTGATACCCCATTCACCGTGCCACCAGCAACGATGATGCGTCCGTTATAGGTCACTGTGCTCATTTCCAGATGAGACCACCCGGCGGGTAAATTAGCCAGTTGCGCCCATGTATTGGTTGAGGTGTTGTAAACGTGAAGCTGGTTTGCGTCTATTGTGACAGACGGTGCATCATGCCCGAATTGACCACCAACGGCATAGATGAGATTGCCGATAACAACACTACCGAAATGTGCGCGTGGTTGCGGCATCGGTGAGCTAGACACCCATCCTGCGCCAATGTTATCCAGATCAAGTATCCAATGGTTTGAGGAATTGGTCATGCGATCAGGGAGTATGCCACCGAAATAATGCAGATTGTGATTGTGACGTGCAAGGGTGCCACCGGCTCTTGGAAGGGGCAAAGGCGGACCATTACGCCATGAATTGCTCGCTATGGAGTAAATATAAACCTGCGTGGTAGTAGGTCCACCATTCGGACCTACAAACCCGCCAGCTATCCAAATCTCATTATTAACGGGGTCAAAGTCAAAAGCGGTGTGGCTAATCGCTTGTGGCATTCTTGCAAGTTCTGCCCAACTATTAGTAGGCGGATCATAGCGAAAAACACGATCTGTCTGAACGGTGTTTCCGGTAAATCCAGAGATCATGTACTGTTGATTATTCGCCAGCACACTCGCTCCCTCGGCAAAGCCAGCTGGCAAACCACTAATGGATAACCAATTGCCAATGTCGCAGGTTGCCTGACTATCAACGGTGGACACAAGCCCAATACCAACACATAGTAGTAGTGTGAATGCCCACCCTAGTATCTTTTTCATAGGTGCTAATAGCGACGAGGCTTCCGTGAGTTAGAATCAAATTAAGTATTCGGGTAAGGCGAATATTGGAAGCTTATCATGGGGATTGAGGCTTATCGAAAATATTGCGGAAAAATTTACGATTTGAGAAAATAATTTACTTAAACAAGATCATCTAAACGGATAACAACCTATATAAAAACGCCAGCCCAATGATTCGCATGTTTGGGCTGGCGTTCGACTTTTTAATGGATTGTTATGCTATAGGGATTTCCAGCGGATTATGCTAGACAGTGCAAGTGTTCCAATCAGTCCCAATATGAGGATAAAGCCGTTACGATAAAATGGTGTTTCACCTGTTGCGGGGAGGGTAGTCACCGACGGTAACACCCGTGCAATGGCAGTCACACTCTCACCTGTGTTTTCCATGGTGACGGTGTTGCGAATCGCCCCATCAAGCGAACGGGCAAGAATGCGTGTTTGTATGTTGAATGAGATTGTGTCGCCGGGATTTACGTTAGGCACGAATAGGCGAATATTTTGTCCTTCAATCGCCACATCGCCACGATTACGGTCAAAATCCACTGAGATAAGCTCAAGCGAGGGTTCAATTACGTCGCTGACCGTTATATTTTCGATGGAATTGCCATTATTCGTAATGGTCACCGTCCATGTGACTGTTTCCCCAACTGCGCCAAATCCACCGGATTCAACCGCGCCTGTTTTTGTCATATCCAACTGAATTAAGCGCGCTGGAGATGCAAGGTTTTGTTGTGGACAGTTTACAATCAACTCGGTGACCCATGTATTTTGTTGACCGATATTATAATCGAATCCGCCATTTGTCAGGACGGCGAAACCATTGTAAGCATTGCCAACTGGACCGATCAATGTGGCAGGCAATGTACCGATTATGCGCCATGTATCTGATTGTGGATCATATTCGACTGCGGTGTTAAGCGATGCTTGCCCATTCTGATTGTTACGCCCGCCAAAGCCCATAATACGCCCGTTGACTGTAAACGTTGCTGGCTCAAAGTGAGAACGTTCCGCGGGTAGGGTTGAGCGTGTTTCCCATGTTCCCGTAACCACATTAAATGCTGTGAGTAAATTAACATCCTGCGGGTTAGTATCGTGGCGGAACTGACCGCCAACCAAGAAAATAGTGTCCCCAATGGCGACAGCTTGCATATGATTGCGAGGTTGTGGCATGGGTGGCGCGACCTGCCAAGTTGCTAATGGGTCGTCAAGATCAAGTGTCCAGTGATCGGGTTGATCGATATTGCGATCTGTCGTGAGTCCGCCGATGTAGTGTAAGGTGCGTCCATGACGGACAACCGCGCCGCTAGCACGTGGGGCAGGGAGTGGCGGTCCAGCTTGCCACACGTCGTTGACGGTATCGTAACGCCATGTTTCGTCAGTCGGTACACCGGGGTTTGGACCCAAAAAACCGCCTACGATCCATACAAATTGCCCATCTGTTCCTGCCTGAATATGGCTGGAGGCAAACGGGGTTGGTGCGCGTGGAATTAACGCTGTTTCCCATGTATCGGTAGCAATATCATAAACATCAGTCCGGTTGCTAGGGTTAAGGGCATTGTCGGCAAAGCCAGAGAATACGTAAATTTTGCCATCAATGACGGTCGTCGCGCCTTCAATGTGAAACGCTGGCGCAGGGCTAACTTGTTGCCAACCACCGAACCTATGATAGCACTCAGCAGGTATAGTCTGTGCGGACGCATTCTGTGCTTGAGTGAACATCGTGAAACACAGGATGATGAGAAAATAGGCGCAACACGCGCGTGATCGGAAAAAAGTTTGCCCCATTTTTATGTTCCCATATAGATAATTTAGATAGCGTTTAGGCAGGAGCGTTGTGCTTTTGTGAGTAACAATCTTACTTACTGAGAGGAGACCTGTAAAGCGCCTCATTTAGATTTTTTACGTTTGTCATTTTTTCTTTACATTCAAACTATTGCAATTATTTCGTCCGCCGCACGCTTCACACCACCCAATGCGGACATCTGTGCTTTCATCTGCTTGGCGGTTTTCTGAACAGTTTGATCCTGTAGCAGGGCGCGTGTGCCTTCCCATAACATCCCCTGACGGACATCGTGTGCGCTAAGGTTTAAGCCGATCTTTGCCTGCGCTACCCGCCGTGCCTGCACCCGTTGATCTGCCGCGTGCGGTACAACAATTTGCACCAGACCATTCACGATTGCATAGTGCGTTGTCCCCATGCCGCCATGATGGATCATGATTTTTGCACGGGGCAAGACATGCTCGAACGGCACCCAATTCAGCAGGCGAGTCCCTTTCGGTAAGGCATTGAGTAGTTCCTGCTTCTTGTCCGGCTCAATCGGATTCCAGCCAATCGCCACAATCGGCACGACTCCTGCTTGTGCAAGTGCCTGTGCACCCCAGCTAAAAAAACCGAGATCACCCGTGAACACACTACCGAGTGTAACCAGACCGAGCGGTACATCTTCCGGGATCGCCTGTAACCAGTGGGGCGGTGCTGATGTGGGTATGGAGGCTTCTCCGCCGACGAAGCGATTTTGTTGGAGAAGTGTGTCACTTTCAGCCAGATACCATTCGCGTGTGAAGTAGCAAATGTGCAGATAGGGGCTGATGATCGACGGTGTTGCGCCTTTAGCGAAGTTTACACCTTCTAGCCCGAAGCGATCAAATAAGCGCCTCAGGCGTTGTTGGCTATCCGTGCCGAGGTTGCGCTGAATAGGGAAGAGTATATCGGCGTTCAGGTCATCCTGCGCTTGCCATCCACACACAATCAGCTTGACGTTCAGGGCTTCTGCGGCGAGGGCGGCGGCGCTCAAAAACGGATCGGTCACGATAATATCCGGTGCGCCGATGTCGTCAGCCAGTTCAATAATCGCCTGTGTTGCTTCGGCAACGATGTCTTCACTCAGCCATGTATCCAGCGCCCGCTTATAGCGCAAATTCACTGCTTCCTGTGGTGGGATGGTCGTCAGGTCGGGCGGGGGTGGTGGGGGCCACAGCCAACCGGTCTCGCGGATTGCACGGAATTCTAAGCCTGCCTGTTGCACCGCGCCGGCAATTGCCTCGCCACTGATCCATAATACGTCGTGCCCGCGTGCCTGAATTTCCTGCGCGGTTTTCAAGAATCCGCCCCAATCGGTGTGGCTAAACAGGGGTGCGGAGATAAACCAGAATGATGCCATCTATTTTTCTTCTTCCGTTACGTGTGGAGTATCGACGGGTAACCAATTCGGTGTTTTTTCTGCTTGCTGCAAGCGGAGCAGGGCGTAAAGCTGTTGTGCGTTTTCCCATGTGGCGCTTGCCTCCGCGATTTGACCGGATTTTGCCTGAATTTCACTCTGCAACGCCAGCGCATCGGCATAGATTCGGCGTTTACGGGCGCGTTTGCCATTCTGCACGGCTGTCTCAATCAGTGAAGTCGCGTTTTGCAGATCATCATTAGCGATTGCGATTTTGCTTTGTCCGGTGAGCACCCGCGCTAAAACATCAGGATAGTCGTTTTCCTGTGCCAATGTGAACGCCTGCTCAAAGGCTCCGGTGGGTTCGGTTTCGTCGCCAATCGCCAGCAAAGTATGCCCCAAATTGGCATGAATGACGGCTCGCCAATAGGGTGTCGTTGATCCTGCTTCGGGGAGGGTGCTCAGTGCCTGACGATGGGCATTGAGTGCGTTATTGAAACTGCCGAGTTCGTAATGGGCTAATCCCATGTTATCGAGTTGGACGGCACTCGCAACATCCAGCCCCAAAATTACACTTTGCTGATGGGCATATCCCAGGGTATCTAATGCCCGTGTAGCCCGTCCGGTAGTGAGCAACAGCCAACCGTAATTGCCGCGCCGGATCGCTTCTGCGGTGCGATCATCAATTTGTTGCGCGAGTTGAATAGCCTCTACCATAAACGCCTCTGCCGTGTCGATGTCGCCTTCGTCAATATAGGCGACGGCGGCATTTGCCAGCACAATACCCCGTGTTTCCGGCTCATCCGCCAGATTAAGCGCGGTCAATGCACGCTCGAAATCTTTCATCGCCCAATCGTACTCGCCCTGTTCACGGCGTAAATTGCCGATGTCGTTATATAGGCGCGCCATGCGAGCATAATCGTCGACGCGTTCGTATAGGTCGAGGGCTTTCGTCCATTGGCTGATGGCTTCTTTGTGATTACTTCGTTTTGTTTCCAGCACACCCATATCCCGATGTGTACCGGCGCACTCCATTGCATCTTCTTTTTCTTGCGCCAGCTTGAGTGCCTGCTGAAACGTATCGAATGCTTGCTCGACTTCGCCCGTCTCCGCCAGGCAAGTGCCCAGATTTCGCAGAATCTCCACCTGACTGTAATCTGTGTTGGCTATTGTGTCTGACGGGAGCTTAGCATAACCCGCTGTGGCTTGTTCAAGATAGGTGATCGCTAGCGGATATTGTTGCAAGGCACGCAGGACGATTCCCAGCATCCCCTGCGCCATGACCAACATCGCATCACCTTCGCCCTGTAAGCGTTCGCTAAATTCAACCGCGCGCCGTGCATAACCGAGCGCATCGTCATATTCGCGTAAAAGCAGGCAGGTTTTGCTTAAGCGGTTTAGCAACAAAATATAATTTTTACCGGATTTATCTTCATCAATCGTTGAAAGCGCCTGTAGAAAATGTTGTTTTGCGGTGACATAACTATCAAGCAACATGGCTTGCTCTGCGAGTGCCAGATGCCATTGTCGTTCATACATGCGCTGTTTCATCTGTTGGGCGATGCGTAACGCCCGTCCGAGCAATTGCCGTCCCTGTCCTTCCTGTCCGGTTGCGATCAAGGCTTCACCCAAACGTCCGGTGAAGTAACTGCTCAGTTCAATATCGCCGCTACTATTTAGCTTTTCTAACGCCTCTTTGAGTAAATGGACACTATAGCTTGCGTTGCCATCTTGCATATAGACATCCGCCAGATGCCCCTCTGACCGTCCCTCCGCGCCGACTGCGCCCGTTTGCTGTGCGCTGACTCGTGCCTGCTCATAAAATTCGCGCGCAGGTTCCCATTCTCCCTGTGCCTGTGCCAGCACGCCAAATGTATCCAGCAAATAGGCGGTGGTGCGGTCTTGTTCGGGGAACAGCCCTTTTAATCCATTCAGAATCGTTTCGGCATCCTGCCAGCGTGCTTGTTGAACAAAAATATCGGCGCGGTTGATCTCTATAATCGCCAATAGCGTAGGATTTGGTGTCAATGCTTCCAGATTAGCGGCTTTTTCCAGTGTGGAAAGTGCGTCCGCATAGCGCTCTTCACGTTTAAACATGCGCCCCTGTTCCAACAATTGGCGCAATGGTTCTACTTTTTGTGTGGTTGGATCATCGAAATTCCAGCCGATCCAGCGTGCGATGCGTTCCATCATATTCATAACGCCAACGTTTCCTTATTTATGACCGGAGTCTGTTCTATAGTAGCGCGTTAAGCCAATTAATTAAATTCTAAATGGTGTGGATTATACAGACGAAAAAAAAGGGCTGTCCGTTGACAGCCCAAAATGATCGTTAACTTGATAATGCAATGAGTCGGATTAGGGGTAGAAACCGCGTGTTTGGATCGCCGACCCCACACGTTGGATCGCCCCGATTTGTGCGGCGATGCGTGGGCTGACTTTGTGCTCTTCTGCCGTCCGCATGGTGAAATCGTAACCTTTAATCATGATGCGCTGTAATTGACGGAAAACTTCTTCTTCATCCCAGAAGAATGATTGCAAGTCCTGTACCCATTCAAAGTAAGATACAACCACACCGCCCGCATTGGCGAGAATATCCGGGATGAGCAAGACACCACGATCATCGAGAATTTCATCCGCGCCGGGGGTGGTCGGTCCGTTCGCCCCTTCGACGATCAGATGCGCTTTGATGTCTGCCGCATTTTTTACCGTAATTTGACCTTCAAGCGCCGCCGGAATGAGAACATCACACGGCATGACGAGCAATTCTTGATTGGAGACGTGATCTGCGTGAGGATACCCGTCTAAGCTACCGTTGCGGAGTGAATATTCAATCACATCCGGCATGTCCAGACCATCGGCGTTGTAAATGCCACCATAGACATCACTAACGCCAACCACAGGAAAGCCGTTTTCATAGGCATAAAGCGCCGCGTTAGAGCCGACATTGCCGAACCCCTGCACGATGATGCGCTGAGTAGAAGCATCTGTGTAGCCGTTACGACGGAGGGCTTCCATCATGCAAATAACAACGCCGCGTCCGGTGGCGACTGTACGTCCTTCGCTACCGCCAATGCCAATCGGCTTACCGGTGACAATTGCCGGAACGGAGTACCCAACGGTCATGCTGTAGGTATCCATAATCCACGCCATCACCTGTCCATTTGTACCCATATCCGGTGCGGGGATGTCACCCTGCGGACTAATGAGCGGGATTAATTCCGAAGCATAACGGCGTGTCAGGCGTTCTAATTCGCCAATGCTCAATGAGCGCGGATCAACGACAACGCCACCTTTTGCACCGCCATAAGGCAGGTTCATCAGGCTACACTTCCAACTCATCCACATCGCTAGCGCACGTATTTCGTCCAGATCAACATGCAGACTATAACGCAAACCACCTTTTGAAGGACCGAGAACGGTGTTGTGATGAACCCGATACCCGGTGAACATTTCAAGGGTATCGTCATCTCTCCGCACCGGAAAATTGACTGTAAATTCACGCCGGGGATAGCGCATATATTCAATTAAACCCCGATCAAATTCGAGATGCTCAACCGCAAGATCGAATTGTGCGAGGGCTGTGTCATAAGCGCTAGGTGTACTTTTTTCAAGAATGGGCATATTTAGTGCCGCTGTCATCACACGGACTCCTTGGCTAGCAGAACTAGCTAATTAAGGTATTTTTAACTATATCTCTTGTTAAGTATAACCGAATACTGACCAATTAAAAGTGAAGTTTTCATGAATTTGTGCATAAAGTATAGTTTTTTACAATTTTAATTATATATATTGCCTAACTCTAATCATGCGATTAATCCGCATTAAAATCGTGCTTATGCTTCGTTAACGCTTCATGCATGCAAATTCGGCAACAATTTGTCGTGACTGTCCGAAATTTACTAACCTCAAATCATCCCATTATGGTATAACATAGCAACAGATAACGTAATGATTTACGCGTGTTCTCCAGTCGTTTATTATTACAACCTTGAAATACGTATTACAATTCCATGAAACTTAGGGAGTTTCTGGTAATAATAGCGGATTGATATATATTGACACGATATAGTTAAGGCGGGGTTTTGTCTATTCAAATAGGGTGGGATAAATCGCATCAGGGGGTGTTGCGATGTGATTTTGTTGGTGTTAAACGGCCAACGGTATACGAACAGGCGCTTGAGCAGATCAAGGCGTTAGTTGCTTCCAACCCTACACCAACGCTAAAATTTATGATCGTTATCGTGGTCGTTTCTTCCGAAGATTTACCGCAGGTCAGCGTTTTGAGGTTTATGCGTTCGCTCGTTGATCTTTATACAGAACGGATTGACTGTATGGTTGTTGTAACGCGTGATCCTTTGCTAGATGTGTTGCTCCAACTGATTCAACCTTTTTATAGTCACTTTGGGATACGCTTATCTAATGTGCCCGATGTGCAACAGGCAATTGCATATTTTGACAAAAATTCATCCCCGTAATACATAACGTTAGAAATACGTTTTAAAAAATGAATATGAATCAAACGGATATATCCGATATGAATCAAACGATTGTGAAATAATGATATTTATTGATTTAGGCGGTAAAATCTAATTCAAGGTCTAAATAAACTTTAATGAAATATTTTTTAATGTTTAACCTAACCGAACGTGTGAGAGCGATCAGGCATTTATTGAATGAAAACAATCCTCATTATTGAAGATGATTCGCTGAATCTGGAGTTATTCAAGAATTTCTTAGAGATGCTCGGCTACGATGTCGCATCTGCCGCGACTGCGACGGATGGAATCGAGCTTGCCCGTGAGCTAACACCCGTCCTAATATTGATTGATTATCGTCTACGCGGCGATATGGATGGCATCGAGGCGGCGCGCATCATCAAGAAAGACCCCAATCTTGTACATGTTCCGCTCATCATCATTACCGCGCATGAACGCCCCGGTGATAAAGACCGCGCTTTCGCCATCGGCTGTGAAGGTTACATGGTCAAGCCCATACGCATGGGTGAGTTAAAGCAAGTCATCTTAGAATTGACTTAGCCCGCAAGATCACTCCGAGAATCATATTTTAAAGCTATGATAGTTGCCTACTCAGCGCATAAGAACACGCATTCCAATTTTATCTCAGAATGCGCCACGGAGGGAAATCGTAGCCAAGTGGTGCGATAATAATAGGGTTTGTGTCCAACAAAAAGTTATACTGTGTCGTATGACTAATTTGAGGAGATGATGCCTTGCGAACCTACCGCCTATCACTTGTGCTCGCTCTACTTGTCCTCGCTTTTGCACCCTTCGCACGCGCACAGAATGAAGCAGATGCGGAAGGTTGGCGCGTGATCGAAAATTGCCTCGGCGAACTGCAATATCCCATCATCCGGCAAGGAAATTGGGACTTTCCGGGCGTGATTATCAGTTCCGTTTATCCCGAAGGCGTGCGTGCCATCCGTGCAGATCAAAATGTGGATTACTACCTCGCGCTTGAATCGGATAGTTCGTTTCCTACAGCCGGTATGCTCTCACCTAATGGGCGGTACTTTGCATACCCCACAGGTATCAGTGAAAGAGGAGACTTCTCAAGTCTTTTTCTGACTGCTCTTAATCTCAAAATTGTACGTACAGATGGAAACACTGATGAAGTTCATTTATCCGATGCGTCTAGCACGACTTTTGTAGGAATGGGCGGTGGAGTGAGACCTCCCGTATTCACTTTAGATCAACCACGATGGTTCGGTAATAATTTTGTGTATTATCGCCAACCTTTAGACGAAGAAGAAACACATCTTATTGATTTTGCTACAGATGAGCGTATTATCTGGGCGAACAGTATCTATCCGTTTCAGTTGAATTTCATCTCACCCAACGCCACACGCGCATTTACGGACACGCTTTACAACCTTGTCACAGATGAAGCTCTCCCGTTTCCAAAACCGCAAAATGTGATCTGGTTTCCGGATTCGTCCGCATTCATTGCGTCAAATGACACCATCACGCTTGTGAATAGGGATGGTGAAACGCTGGATACGATTTTCCCCGCGCCTTTGCTCAGTGGCGCGATTTCACCGGGTCAGAACTTTTTCTCGTTCTGGGACAGTAATCAGAATCTCTATATCGCGGATATGAGTGAACAGATTGTGTATGATCTGTGTTTTACCGGCATGGCAGACTTTTACTACCTATATGACATATCGGGCTATCCAAATCTTGCATGGTCACCGGATGGATTGTCATTGGCATTCAGCTACGACAATTATCTGGTGCTTCTTGATATTCAAACTTTTGAGACGCAGGTGATTGACCACTTCTCGAAAATCGTGATGGGCTGGGGAACGCTCGAAGGCGAAGACATACAGGTTTCCAACAGAGACATCCGTTTGGGGCAGAGGTTATCCACGCTTGCAGAAGCCACACGGACGATGCCCGCTCCCACGCAAACCCCACCCCCAATAGATGTAACCGCCGAAGTGCTGGTTACATCCTGTCCGCTGGAAGTTGTCAACGGGGCGAATCTGCGTGCTGGCGCGGGCGCAGATACTGAACGTGCAGGCAGTGCGGCAATCGGTTTTGAACTGGTTGCAGTGGCGCAACAATTCAACCAAACTGAATATTTTATCTGGTGGCAACTCGATACAGGCGAATGGATTCGGGAAGATTTTGTGCGCGAAGGCGAAGAATGTACGCTATTGCCGGAATTTGAAGCCTCCGGTCCATAAGCGGATTTTTAACAGGATTGTCGTAGGGGCGACCAGCTTGGTCGCCCTCATAACAGACATACGTCGCTCTACAAGAAAGATTTAATCGCCGACAGGTTCAACGTTCAGATAGGGGCGCAGAAATTGCCCCGTATAGCTATTTTCCGTCATGGCGATTTCTTCCGGCGTACCGACAACAAGTACCTCGCCACCTGCATCACCGCCTTCGGGACCGAGATCGATAATATGATCCGCCACCTTGATAATGTCGAGATTGTGCTCGATGACGACAATCGTGTTGCCGTTGTCCACCAATTGCTGAATCACATAAATCAAGCGTTTCACATCTACTGCATGTAAGCCCGTAGACGGCTCATCAAGGATATAAAGCGTTTGCCCGGTGGCGCGTTTACTCAATTCACGGCTGAGTTTGACGCGCTGTGCCTCACCACCGCTGAGGGTCGTCGCGGATTGCCCGATACGCACATACCCCAGACCGACTGCATCCAATGTTTCCAGCTTATTGAGGATCGTCGGGATATTCGCAAAAAATTCGAGCGCCTCGCTGACGGTCATATCCAGCACATCGGCGATGCTCTTGGTTTTGTAATGCACCTGTAGCGTCTCGCGGTTGTAGCGTGTGCCTTTGCAGACCTCACACTCGATGTAAATATCCGGCAGGAATTGCATCTCAATTTTGATTAAACCCTGACCCTGACAATTTTCACAGCGTCCACCCTTCACGTTAAAGCTGAAGCGTCCCGCCGTGTAGCCGCGAATCTTGCTCTCCGGCAATTCCGCAAACAGCGAACGGATCGCGTCAAACATCTTGGTATAGGTGCCGGGATTACTGCGCGGGGTGCGTCCAATCGGGCTTTGATCGATGTTGATGATCTTGTCGATTTGCTCCACGCCTTCGATAGACTCATGTGAGCCGGGGCGGTCTTTATTGCCGTTAATGATCTGAGCCAGACGTTGATACAAAATATCGACGACCAGCGTACTCTTGCCACTCCCGCTGACTCCCGTGACGCACACCAATTTGCCCAGCGGGATGTCCACGTCGATATTCTTGAGGTTGTTCTCTGACGCACCTTTAATTTCTAGCTTCAGACCATTACCTTCACGGCGTTCTTCTGGCACATCAATTTTAAAGCGCCCGCTCAGATAATTTCCGGTGGGGCTGTCATGATTTTGCATGACTTCTTCCGGCGTACCCTGCGCGACGATATAACCGCCGTGTTCACCTGCGCCCGGACCGAGATCAATCAGATGATCGGCGCTTCGCATCGTGTCTTCGTCGTGTTCAACAACCAGCACGGTATTGCCGAGATCACGCAAACCCACCAGCGTCGTAATCAGACGGGCATTATCGCGCTGATGCAACCCGATAGACGGCTCATCCAATACATAGAGCACACCGGTCAAACGGCTACCGATTTGTGTCGCCAGCCGGATACGCTGTGCCTCGCCACCGCTTAACGTGCCTGCGGAGCGTGACAGTGATAAGTAGCCTAAGCCGACATCGTTCAAAAAGCCGACGCGGGCGCTAATTTCTTTCAATACCTGATAACTAATCTGTTGATCGCGCTCAGACAGCACATAACCGTTTCCGTTGCCGTTTTCTGAGAACGTATCTTCGTGCTGTAGATGCTTCACCCACGAATTCAGATCAGAGACGGGCAACACAGAAAGGTCATAAATATTGGTCTCGGCAATCGTCACGGCGAGGGCTTCAGGGCGTAAGCGTCGTCCGGCACAGGTGGTACAGGCGACCTGCGTCATGTAACTTTCCAGCCGTTCGCGCATGTAATCGGAATTCGTCTCCCGATGACGACGCGCCAGATTGTTGATGATGCCTTCGTAATTGGATTGATAAACGCGCTCTTCGTTGTAGCGGTTAATGTACTTAACCTTGATCTTCTTACCCTTCGTGCCATACAGGATGACATCCTGCTGTTTGCGCGTCAGGTCTTTCCATGGCTTATCAAACGGGATGCCGTATTCATCACAAACGGATTTCACCACCGTTGATGACCAGCCGTCATCTTCCATGTTCCAGCCATTGGCATCAATCGCGCCGTTCGCCAGACTTAAGTCACCATTCGGCACGATCATGTCGCGGTCAAATTCCAGCCGGAAGCCCAACCCCTGACAATCAGGGCAGGCACCACGCGGCGTATTAAAACTAAACAGACGTGGCTCAAGTTCAGGAAAACTACCGTGTCCACGCGGGCAAGCGAGATGTTCGCTAAAGGGCGTGTCTACCGTATTTTCACTGTCGCTCACATCATTGATAATCACCACACCATCGCCCAGTTCAAGCGCCGTCTCGATGGAATCCGTCAGACGCGAAACATCACTCTTGGCTTCTTCGCTTTCGGGATCATCATATTTACGGATGACAAGACGATCCACCACCACTTCAATATTGTGGATGACGTAGCGATCCAGCTTAATTTCTTCATCCAGCATCCGCACATCGCCATTCACACGCACACGGACGAAGCCCGCTTTTTGCATGTCATCCAGCATTTTTTCGTGCGTGCCTTTTTTATCTTTGATGATCGGCGCGAGGATTTGCACCCGCACCCCGTCAGGTCGCTCATCCGCTAATTGCTTGACGGCATCGACGATCTGCTGTGCGCTCTGTGCCACCACTTCTGTGCCACAAACAGGGCAGTGGGGTACACCGATGCGCGCATACAGCAAACGCAAATAATCGTAAACTTCCGTCACCGTGCCTACGGTGGAGCGCGGATTACGGCTCACACCCTTTTGGTCAATCGACACCGCCGGACTCAAGCCTTCAATCTGGTCAACATCCGGCTTTTCCATCTGACCGAGAAACTGCCGTGCATAAGCACTCAGGCTCTCGACATAACGGCGCTGTCCTTCGGCGAAGATCGTATCAAACGCTAACGACGACTTGCCCGAACCGGACAAGCCACTGAGGACGACCAACTGATTGCGCGGAATTTCGACATCAATATCTTTAAGGTTGTGTTCGCGTGCGCCACGAACGACGATTTTGTCCTGCATTCTGGTCTTCTCTTATCTCTGTGGTCAACTCTGCGAGGTGTTGCACAAGTGTTCTGATTATAACGGGACTCATGCGGTTGCACAACGGCTAATAAGGGTAGCCTGCAAGTGTTAGAAGCACATTGTAACTGTATGAGAGAGTCTTTGGAGGATGATAGACATATCGAATGACTCTTGCCGATTAAACCCAATTGCGAATCGTCGCTTAAGCGCTGTTTTGGTTTAAATATTCGTGATTATTAGTGGGAACATTTGTGCTATAATTTCAACTGAAGCATACTTTTAATTTTCGATTCTTTTATTGGGGATAAATATGGCTGAAAAAACTGTAAAAGACCTATTCACAGAAGCGATGCTCGTCGCACTCGATGAAACGTTTGAAAATGTACGTGGCATTTATCTGGATCGTGGCGCATCGTTATTCGAGACATTGGCGACCATCTCGGCAGAGGAAGCCTCCCGTCCGGTATCTGCGAATTGCGCCAGTATTGCCGCTCAGGTCGCACACATCACATTTTATCTGGAAGTCACCATGCAATTTGTACGTGGCGAACGTCCGCAGGTCGATTGGACGGAAATCTGGCGGACTGTAGAGGCGGTAACAGCCGAAGAATGGGATAAAAGCCAGCAAGAATTACGCGAAACCTATGGACGCATCCGTGACTTAGTGACCAGCATGGAAACCTGGACTGGCGAAAATGAAATTGTTGGTGCAATGGGTGTACTCATGCACAATGCGTATCATCTCGGTGAAATTCGTCAGGCGCTGTGTACGATTAAGGCGGAACGATAACTTGCGTATTAATG
Organism: Aggregatilineales bacterium; assembly: GCA_040219275.1. GTDB lineage: Bacteria > Chloroflexota > Anaerolineae > Aggregatilineales > Phototrophicaceae > JAVJSU01. The sequence continues at coordinate 544,226 of JAVJSU010000007.1, forward strand.
CAAAGCACCTCCGGCAACATTGGCAGAGGTGCTTTGAAAGTGTGGTTTTTGGCTAATGGGAGAATTATGCCGCGATTTCCCGCATACTCTCTAGCACTTGATTGAATAGATTATGCAGATCAGCGAGTTCATCCGGGCTAAGGGCGGCTTGCCACGGCGCGAAAAATAATTGATCGGTGATGCGCTCCGCTTCGCCCCGTACTGCCATGCCTTTTGGTGACACCTGATAGCTCCCCAATACGCTACCCGCTTCAACCCAACCGCGCCGAACGAGTTCATTCATTGCACAGGCGTAATTTTCTTTTGTATAGCCCCGTCCCGCAAGGTGCTTGGCGATGCCGTCTAACGTGTTCGCATCTTCGCGCCACAGCGATGTAAAGGCTTCCCAGACATAGCCATCAATATTGTAATGCTTCCATGATGCGATATGACAATCCACACGGAAACGCTTTAAGTCCGTAATATATTGGTCGATCCGTGTTGCAGAAGGACCCGTACCGCCGATATCCGTCCACCGACTGAGCACTAAGCTACATTTGTTGATTGGTTCCGGTGTATGTAAAGCGGCGGCAACCACATATTCTAGTAAATTGGCACAGCGCTTCATATCGTGGAAGTTACCCGCCTGAATTTTGCCGATTTCACGATGGGCAATTGTGTAAATGCGATTGATTGCCTTACGCCCATCTTTAGTTAGGACAAAGGCATCCGGCTCAATTTGTTCTAAGAAACCTTTTTGTATTAAGTTATTAAGTTGTTCTTGTTTGTGTGTAGGGGAATCGTAGGGGTATAAATGATCGAAAATCTTACGTGTCATGGGTTCAGGTTCACAGCCACGTGCAATGCTGAGTGTTGTCCATCCATTGTTTACGCCTGTTGCCTTGATTATTGCGATCATTGCCATTTGATAGCGCGGTGTAAATGTGCCGAACGTCTCTAACCCTAACTGCCAGAGTTTCCGAAAGTGATTCATTCGATAGTTGCCTTTCCTAAACTAACAATAAAGCCTTGTTCTCTCATGACGAATATACCTGTATCACGGAATTCATTAAGTCGTGTAGCTCGCTGGTTTCCGCATTAGTTAAGCAAGACCACGGGAGGTAAAAATAATGATCGGTCATGCCTTCTACAGTGTCGCGGATAGCGTTGCCTTTTGAAGTCGGTTGATATGCTGTGGATGCTGAAGTATCGGATGTAGAGTTTAGTTCAATCCAACCGCGTGTTGCAAGATGATCTAGCGCCGCCTGCCAATCCTGCTTTGAAAAGCCCCGATAGGCAAGTTGGTTGTAGAGGTCGTCAATGGTGTTTGCTTTTTGATCGCAAATGGAGGTGAATACTTCCCATAGATGCCCGCTAATATTATAGGGTGCATAAGCAGACATATGAGCATCATCACGAAATGCGTTGAAATCTCCACACAATTGGAGAAGTCGATCTGCAGAACATGAATCATACCACACAGCGCGGCGACGAGAATAAGCGAGGCACCATTTACTTGGAACCTCAGGATGCGCAAGAGACGCGTCAACAATTCGGCGCATCAACCGTTCGATTTTGTCCAATTCAATTCCCGCTAAGTTATTGTCCAGTGACATCATCATTGCGTGTCGGCGTTGCACCATATCGCCCCAAATTTCACGTCCAGCCTCAGCGAGACGATACGAATTGTCTGTGCGATCTAACCACTTTTCACTCGCCATAAGTTCCAACATGCCTGAGATCAAATCCGGCGCAGAGTACACGGCACGGATACGAAACTTTTCTACGGTCAATGGCTCAGGATCAAATTCAATCATCTGTACCAATAACCATCCGGGACTTTCCGCATATCCCCGGCGCATCTGTAATAAGGCATGTGATGTGAGTGGGTTTGCGCGTTCTTCATCGTTCAATGCTTGATTGTAACGGGTGAACGCACCCTGAAAGATCGCCCCTTGTACTTGTTGTGAGAGATTGTAAAAGTCTTTATTGAACACGGCTAAAGCTCCCTATGTGTGGATGTGATCTGCATTATCAACGTTGCCCTAACAGGAAAGTCAATAAATACAGCGAGGGCTAAAGCCAACCTTAACTTATATTTAAACTTTCGTTTATTTCAGTTACATGGGCATTACAGTCAGGTTACGACTTCGTAACCTGATGATACCTAGTAAGTCCACTTCAAAATTTCGTAAATTCAAAATAATGTTAAGTGTAATTTTTTTATTTTGGCATATAATAATGGCAGACTATTTAATATAAGTTGTGGTGCATGACTGAAAATAAAGATTCTCAACTATCAATTAAGACACCAACCATTAACATGAACGAAGAGGTTGATTCACTCAACCAACGTGCATGGTCTCTTAGCGAACGCCATCCAGAGCGGGCTGTGGAAATTGCCGAAAATGCCGGAGTCATGTCCGCCTCTTTAAAGGTGCCGTATCGCAAAGGTATGGCAGATAGTGGGAAAGCACTTGGCAAATCTTACATCACGTTGAAATTATTTGAATCAGCACTCCCGCATTTGTTAGATGCGCTGATGCTTTATCAACGGCTAGAGCTACCGCCGGAACGCACCTATGTCATGTATTTAATTGGCACATTGTATCTTTCTGCCGGTGATCTGGAATCTGCCCGGCGCTATTTGCACCCAGCCGCGCCACTTGCACAGTCTATTGAAAATATCGAGGTGGAGCAGGAAATCCTGATTGCACTTGGGCAACTTTATTGCCGTAGCGGGGATCATACGCAGGCAACCGCTTATTTGAAGCAGGTTATTACACTTGCGGTCTCTGCACGAACATTAGTTGTGGCAGAAGCCTATGCCTTATTGTGTGAAGTTTCGCTGAAGCTCGATGACACGAAATTGGCTCTGGAATACGGTTCAAAGAGTATCGACATATATCAACACCTTAATCGTTATGGACCTCAGGTGCGTGTGCTCCGGACACTCGGCATAACTTACCTGCAACGCGGTGAGCATGACCGCGCGTTAAACCAATTCCAAAAAAGCCTGGAAATTGCCCGTGAGAAAAATGATTTTTCCGGTCAGTTGAGCGCGAAACTGGGCATTACACGCCTTTTATTGGAAAAAGACCCGCCAACGGATGCGGTTCAGCGGTTGGAGCAGATGTATCGTAATTATACGGACAAACCATCAGAGGAATATTCATCTCAGAGGGTGATACTCCATCGGCAACTGGCAGAAGGCTATACTAAGCTAAACGATTTTAAACTTGCCGCGACGCACTTTTCCGCCGCAATGAATATTCAAGATGCGATTATTGCTGAAGAAAAGTCCGTGATGATTGAACGCCTCGGTCGCTTGCATGGCATTGAATTGACCCATAAAGATAGTGAGATGTCCTACCTGCGTCAGCAACAATTTGGCACCGGTGATGACGGTAAAAGTTCTTTGCAACAATTTGAAAATTTACGCGATCAACTGAATCAAGAAATCTCTGAACGCGAAGCACTGATTAGCGAGTTGAACGCCTTCGCGCATACGGTTGCACACGACTTGAAAAGTCCGATCAATCTCATTGTTGGATTTGCCGGACTACTCGGTGAACATTTGCCGGAGAGTGCGCTAAATGACGATGTACAGACATCGCTCAATATGATTAGAAACACCGCTTTCAAGATGAATAGCATTGTTGAGGATTTGATGCTACTCGCCCGCGTACGTGAGAACGAGCAGGTTACCTTATATCCGCTGAGTATGACAAGCATTATCCACGATGTTGAGCAACGTCTTGCATATGAGATTTCGGCTTCAGATGCCACGCTTATCAAGCCGGATAAGTGGTTGCGGGCATTAGGGTATGCACCGTGGATTGAAGCAGTATGGGTGAATTACATCAGCAATGCCATCAAATATGGTGGTAAACCGCCCGTGATTACGCTGGGTTGTGAGCAAATTTCACCCGTCATGATGCGCTATACAGTTACCGATAATGGTGAGGGAATTTCCAAGAACGATCAGGAGCGTCTTTTCTCAGAGTTCATTCAGCTTGATCGTGATAAAGTCGCCGGACATGGCATTGGCTTATCGATAGTAAAGCGCATTGTTGAACGTTTAGGCGGTGAAGTTGGGGTCACGAGTTCCGGGATTGACGGGCAGGGAAGCACATTTTACTTCACCTTACCCGTCGGAGATATAAAGAAACAAATCATGCAGAGTGAAGCATAATCGCACTCTGCATAATCGCTTAACCGTCCGTGTTGATTGCCGCAGGATCAGGAGTCGGGCTGGCGGTTAGGGCGATTTGCGTGCCAATTGCTTCCATATCCGTATATTCCTCTGATATAGAAACATTGTTGCCCAACCCACGCACCACAGAAACCCATGTACGCCCCGGTTGCATCAACATCGGGCTATTATCGCCATAGATCAGTTGGATAGCCGTCCCCGGTTCGTTATTTTGTCTGCGCCAGAAGCCTTGATAGAATACGCCATCACGGATGAGATAAGCCCGTCCCTGACCAATCTCGCCATCCTCACCACGCAGAACAATATCCAATGATTGGTAATTGGAATCCGGCGGAAAAAGATCAGGGCGATCACGATGTTCAACTTCTAGAACGACCAGATTATCTGCGAAAAGCTGAGAGCCATCTGCCGCATCAAGGTGAGGTACGCTATCTGTCCAGCGGAAATATTGCTCGCTCTGTGGATCATATTGCCAGCGTGCGTCTGCCTGACCGAACCAATCAACATACACATCATTTGCGGGTAGACCATTGGGTGGAACGGTCTCACTGAAAGCGAAGCCACGTCCGGGGAAGCCCACATTTACATTGCGCGTCGTCGCCAACTCATAGAGCACATTGGGATCAAGGAACATGGTGTGTTCCAGCGGTACGCCTGCATCTAAGAGAGATTGCTCTCTACAGAAGCCCGCATTATCACAATTGTCGCCTTTTAAAGGAGAGAAAGCACGGAACACAAAATCCGAGTTCAGGATAATTTGCTGAATCGGTTCACTCGTGCCGGAATATGCCAGAATTGCGTTGTACATCGTCAATAATTCGATGTCCATCAAACGCGCACTCCGTACCGGTCCCACACTGTCAGGAATCACCGAGCGGAAAAATGCCGCAAAACGGGTTACGCCCCCTTCGGCTTCCATCTCGAACACCACATCCGCGCTGTTTACGCCGGTCTGTGGGCGGACGATTGGCGGATAGTTCGAGATTTTGATAATCATCGTGCGCCGATTTTGTGCCGCTTCGTCCGGGTAGGGTAAGCCGGTGAGCGGGTTCACGCCTTCTGGATAGATGAACGGTCCATTGGGTGTGGGTGTGGGCGATGGTGTATTCGACGGCGTAAATGTTGCCGTCGGTGTAAACGTGCTGGTTGCTGTTGCTGTTGGTGTGGCGGTAGCGGTGTTGGTTGCCGTCGCTGTCGGGGTTACGGTGAAGGTGCTCGTTGGACCGACGGGCGTGTTGGTGATGAATTGAAATGGTGTGGGTTGTGGGGTATTGGTGACGAAAATCTGCCCGTCAACTGCCGCTGGCATCAGCCCGGCGACCACGACGCAAATCATAAGTGAAATAACAATGCCTGCAATTCGACGCATAGGTTCCTCGTTTATTTGTCTCCTGTTTCAGACAGCGAGACAGTATACGTCCGTTACGGCAGGTTGCAAAGGGGGCATTCCTCCCACGCAGGGCAAGCGTCGGGTTAATTATTTACCCGACCGTGTGAATTTCGATTTAGCGCAATAGTTTGTTGTTCCATATGCGCCGTGAAAAAAATTTGAATGTAAGCTCTACTCGCGTAGATGCGTCTGAGTCTATGGTACACTCAACACGATCACTTTGGAGAGCATTTATGACGAATCAGCGTATCTTAATTTCGCTCGCACATCCCGACGATGAAAGTTTTGGCTTGGGCGGGTTGATCGCTAAATATGTGAAATCTGGCGCGCAGGTGGATTATCTCTGTGCGACCAATGGCGATGTCGGGACAATTGATCCTGAATTGCTGGAAGGCTATGACTCGCCCGCCGCATTGCGATTAGCAGAGCTAGACTGTGCATCTGAAATTCTCGGATTTACGAACGTGGTCAAGTTCGGTTACAAAGACAGTGGCATGATGGGCACGGCAGATAACGAAGACCCGACCTGTTTATGGTCTGTGCATACCCATACGCCAGAAGTTGTGGTTCGGCGCGTGGTGGAAACGATCCGTGAACTGAAGCCACAGGTCATCATTACGTTTAACAAATACGGCGGTTATGGGCATCCCGATCATATTGCGATCCAACGGGCGACAACCGAAGCCTTCAAGCTAGCGGGTGATGCGAGTTATGTCACCGAAGGCTTAGACCCCTATCAACCTCAAAAATTATATTACAATAATATTCCCCGCTGGATGATTCAATTCCGTATCTGGACATTACGCGTTCAGGGCAAAGACCCGCGTGCAGTCGGGCGCAATAACGACATCGACATCGTGAAAATTCTCGATAATATCGAACCAGCGCATGTTCGCATTGATGTGCGCGATCATATGGATGATTGGGCGCGGGCGAGTGCCTGCCATAAAAGTCAGGGTGGCGGTTTGGCGACGACCAGCCTATGGGTCAAATTGATCCGTACTTTTCTTGGCGTGAAGCAAGGGTTTACCCGCATTTCGCCTGCCCCCGCACAAAATCGCATTGACGAAAATGACCTGTTTGACAATGTGACGCTAGACGATCCCGTTAGCGCACATGTACGGGCATAACTCTCCAATGAGCGAACACGCGACACACATTGATCGTCTTTTAGACGCGATTGAACTCATGAAGCTGGATAGACGTGATGAAGCGCGTGTTATTCTTCGTGAATTAATTCATGAAAATAACGACTCCGAAGATGTGTGGTTATGGATGAGTGTCGCGGTTGATTCGCTCGATCAAAGCTCGATTTGCCTTGATAATGTGTTACGCATCAACCCCAATAACAGCTATGCGGCGGGGGCGTTATTCCGGTTACGCGAGACCGATATGCTCATGCAAAAGCGACGTTCACGGTTAAGAATGTGGCGTGATCTGACGTTGGGAAGTTTGTGGATGATGTTCCTGATTTTGCTGTTTGCGGTACTGCTGACCTATCCACCGCTCTAAGGTCATGGGCTGAGTGGCGCGTAATAAGTGCTCATGATCGCTTGCCCTGCCGGACTTTGCATCCATGCGATGAACTGGCGATAAATCCCCTGCGGTTCACTCATGCCGACGACAAATATGGATGAGCGGAGCGGGTATAGATTTGCTATCGTCGTTTCGATTGTTGGGATTGTGCCTGCTAGCGCAAAAACATGCACCAGATTGCTCTGATCGGTGGCGTTGAGAAATCCCATAGAGACATAGCCAATTGCGCCGGGTGTGCGGATGATGCTGTCGATCATGCTTTGCGTGGAGGCGGCGATACGTGCACTGGCAATGGTCGTGCTATTTCCCATTAACAAGCGTTCAAATTCATAGCGGGTGGCGGAACCTTCTTCACGGCTGAAGACGGTGATGTTTTGTGCATCTCCGCCGAGGGTTTCCCACGACGTAATTCTTCCCTGATAAATTTCACGCAATTGATCGAGGGTGAGGTTGTCTAATTGCATGTCTGGATGCGCGATAATGGTGATGGCATCCTGTCCAATCGGGGCTGTCCAGAGAGGACTATTTGCGGGGAGGTGATTGGTGATGAAATACGGGGCTTCTCCACGTTCAACCTGACCGAGGATGGTCAGATAATTTCCGTTCCGGCTATCAATTGAGGATGTAAAGCCGGATTCGTTAAAGGCGGCGGCGAGGCTGTTGGTGAGGGGGCGTGTGGCGGTGGTCGTATAGAGGCGCAAGGCTTCTACCGTCGTTGCCGGTGGACTGGCGGGGGTGATTGTGCCGGTGCAACTCACAAGTGTGGATGTTGTGAGCGCGAGGATGGCGAGGGTTCGTTTGGCTCGTCGCATGGTGTTGTTAGAGTCTCTGTAGATAGCGGTTCAAAAAGGAATCAGCATAATCTTTGAAGTTGCCGTCGAAGATCGCCTGACGCATATTTTCCATATGCCGGATCAAAAAGCGGATGTTATGCACCGAAAGGAGTTGGTGCGCGAGGAGTTCTTTCGCGTGGACGAGATGCCGCAAATAAGCGCGACTGAATGTTTTGCAGGTATAGCAATCGCACGTTACGTCCAGAGGTTGGTCATCGCGGGCGTGTTCACGGTTACGCATGTTGATGCGTCCGTAGGGGGTTAATGCTGAACCGTGGCGGGCGACACGGGTCGGGGCAACACAATCGAAGATGTCGATGCCGCGCATGACTGCTTCGGGGAGGTCATCGGGGTCGCCGACACCCATCAGATAACGGGGCTTATTTTGTGGCAATGCGGGGAGGGTATGGTCAAGCGTGGCGTACATTTCTGGCTTGGTTTCACCGACGGCTAATCCGCCGATAGCATAACCGGGGAAATCCAGCGTTTGCAAAAATGTGGCTGATTCTTCGCGTAGATCAGGGAAGATGCCGCCCTGTACAATCCCGAAGAGCGCCTGCACGCTATCATCGGAATGGGCTTCGCGGCAACGTTGCGCCCACGCATGGGTACGACGTACCGCGTTTTCTACTACAGCGCGGTCTGTTGGCGGCGGGCATTGGTCAAAACACATGATAATATCCGCGCCGAGATTTTCTTGAATTTGCATGGAGACTTCTGGCGTAAAGCGCAACTGTCTGCCATCGATGTGGCTTTTGAATGTAACCCCATCTTCATCGATCTTGTTGATCTTTGTCAGGCTGAAAACCTGAAAGCCACCGGAATCGGTAAGAATCGGACGATCCCATGCCATGAAGCGGTGTAAGCCACCCATATCACGGATGAGTTCATCACCGGGGCGCAAGTGCAAATGATAGGTGTTGGAGAGGATGAGACTCGCATTAAGTTCGACTAAATCACGAGGGGGGACGGCTTTTACACTGGCAACCGTGCCAACCGGCGCAAATACAGGCGTTGGAATATCGCCATGCGGTGTGTGGAAAACACCCGCACGGGCGTTACCATCTGTTGCGAGGAGTTCGAACTCAAACGTCATGCGAAATAGTCCTGCGTAAAATAGGTCGCGCCATTATAGCATATCGTTAATGGCTTCATTATGCTTAATTGTCTTTTGATAGTTGGGCGACTGAACCACAGGATATTAATCGCGCAAATGCCACATTACAGAAGTGATTTCGAGAACCAAAATGAGCGTGAGAATGTGTTGCGTGCTGTTTTCACTTTTGCGCTTCTACTCGATCTAAATTGTGCATAGTTAGTTGTCATTTCTGAGACAATAGTAACGGGTTAAGACCGCGTGAATCTTGCCAATCCTTCTGGCGAGTTTTCTTTATAGCGGGGAGATACCTTCAATGCTATACTCATTTCATGATTAGTCTCTACGACATACTCGAAGCCTCCAATGGTCAATTATTTGGTGAACCGGGCGCACAAATCTTCACCGATTTTTGTGTTGATGCCACACAGGCAAAATCCGGCTCTTTGTTTCTTGCATTCCGCACAGATCGTGGTGATTCTCATCTCTATATCGGCGAGGCAATCGCCAATGGTGCATCCGGCGTAATTTGCACCAGCCCACCGGAGCAGGATACGTCCGGCGCGTCCGTTGTACTGGTACGCGATACGTTGAATGCGGTGCTGGCGTGGGCGCGTTATGTGCTGGGTAAAACAGGCACAAAAGTGATCGGTGTCACCGGCTCTATAGGCAAATCTGTAGCTGTGGATGCGATCAGCCGTGTGTTAGGGACGAGATATAGCGTTCATGCGGATATGATTGAGGAAAATGGGCGGCTGGGTCTGGTTCTGGCTCTGGCAGGGATTAAGCCGACGCATGATTTTGTGGTCGTTAAGTTGGCGACGACGCATCCGGGTGAGATGGCGACGATGGTGAGCATCGCCCAACCGACTGTCGGGGTGTTGACACATCTCGGAGACATGAGTACCAACACCTTTGATACAACCGACCTCATAATGAAGGAACAGGAAACATTGATCGACCAACTCACAGAAGATGGGTTGGCGATTTTAAATTTTGACGTTGAACGTGTCCGTGCATTGGCAAATCGCACCAAGGCGAAAGTTAGGTCAGTCGGTATTGGTGCAGGGGCGTTTGATGCCGACGTATACGCGTTTAACACCGTGATCGGGCTGGAAAATACTGGCTTTGATTTGCGGTGTGATGGTGAGCGTCATATTGCCCAGCGGATTCCGGTATTAGGGAAGCAACACATTTACAGCGTGCTCTCTGCATTAGCGGTGGGTATGCACTATGGGATCAGCGCGAAAGAGGGATTAAAAACACTCTCCACCCTGATGCCCTTACCGGGGCGCATGAACCCGCTGATTGGTAAAGCGGATAGCCTAATTATCGACGATACCTATAACGCCAACACTGAATCGACCCTCTCCTCTATTGAGTGGCTAAAGTCAGTTAAAGCGCCACAGGGTCGGGTGGTGATGGTACTCGGCGAATTAAGCGGTTCACAGGCGCGTAACCACATCGGCTATCGTGCGGTGGGGCAAGAGGCGGCGGATGTCGCTGATATTATTATCACACAGGGTACGGAAGCCTCTCAGATTGCGCGTGCCGCACTTGATATGGGTATGGATCCCTATAATATTCGCACAACCTATAGCACGCATGATAGCGTTTCTTTACTACTCAATCATTATAAACTGACGCAGGAAGATATTGTTCTGGTCAAGGGCAACGCAACTGCACGGATGGAGCAAGTTGTTCGGGCATTACTCCGCGACGACACTGATGCACAACATCTGGTTCGTTATGAAAATGAATCAGCCGGAGCAATTGCCTTTGAGCCGGTGCGTCCAAGCTGGGTAGAGATTGATAATGATGCCTTAGCAGGTAACGTTGCTGAGCTGAAGGCGCTCGTCGGCAAAAAAGTCGAGCTGATGGCTGTCGTCAAATCTGACGCATATGGACATGGGGCAATCGCCACCAGCCAGACAGCCCTTTTAAACGGCGCGACTTATCTCGGCGTGTCTTCAATGGCGGAGGCGTTGCAATTGCGCGAAGCCAGCATTCATGCGCCCATTCTGGTGATGAACTATACGCCCGCCTATCTTGTGCGTCAGGCGTTGTTTGAAAATGTGACGCTCACGGTTTTTGATCTGGACATTGCGAAAGTTTATGATCGGGTGGCGCGTGAGGTGAGCGGTAAGCTCAAGGTACACGTCAAAATTGACACCGGCATGGGGCGATTTGGCGCGATGGCAGGCACGGCGGTTGGCTTGTTCCGCCATTTAATTGCGATGCCCAATCTCAACATTGAAGGGGTTTACACGCACTTTTCCACCGCAGATGAAGACCTTGCTTACACCAAACAACAAATAGATACCTTTCGTTCGGTTGTACGTCCATTACAGGCGACCACCGGACTAAAGTTTAAATATACGCATACTGCAAATAGTGCGGCGACAATCGCTACAAAAGATTCGCATTTTGATATGGTGCGAACCGGTTTAGCCATGTACGGTCTTCATCCCTCGGATACCGTGCAATTACCGGAGGGCTTTAAGCCGGTGATGACGTGGAAAACGACTATCGCACAGGTAAAAACCTTGCCATCAGATCATCCTGTAGGTTATGGCAATACCTATATCACGACTGATGAAGAACAGATCGCTGTGTTGCCTGTTGGTTTTAGTGATGGCTTCCGGCGTGGACCCGGTAATTGGGGCGAAGTGCTCGTGCATGGGGTGCGTGCGCCGATTCGCGGGCGGGTCAGCATGGAAAAAACCGTTATTAGCGTGGATCACATTCCCGGTGTCTCAACAGGGGACGAGGTGGTGCTGTTGGGTCGGCAAGGCGACGAAATCATTACTGCTGAAGAGGTTGCGGATCGCCTCGGCACGACCAACTATGAAGTGGTGACGAATATTTTGCCGCGTGTGCCAAGAGAATGACAATTTAGGGTATTGGCAAAACCAATTAAAACAAAACAAGAAAGACGCGAGAAACGGAGTCTCGCGTCTTTCTGATTTAGGCTTTTCCAGATTAATAACGCTTCCGATTATCATTTCTCGTGCCGGAAAAGCGATAGCAACACTCTAAATAGCGGCGAAATTATTTTCTAGGATTGCCTTAACCGTTCAAGATCGTTTCGATGTCATTGGCGATTGTTCCCATGCTAATCGCAAATGAATAGCGTCTGATGAGCGCTCCGTTTTCGTCAATCAAGTAGCGAGAAATTGTGTGATCGACTGTGTAATTCCCGCTGGCATCCGCGGGCTGTGCTTCATAGGTCAGGTCAAAATCGCTGGCAATGCGTGAAAGTTCTGCATCATCGCCTACCAATCCCCTGATATATGGCTCGTAACGGGAAAGGTAATCACCAAGTGACTCCGCTGTATCCCGCGCAGGATCAACCGTAATAAACACAAATTCGACCTGTTCCGACAGTTCGCCGAGGCGATCATGGATGTTCTGAAAGTCAAGCATGGTTGGCGGACAAAAATCAGGGCAATGGGTATAGCCAAAATACACGAGCGCCAATTTGCCATTCAAATCCGTTAAGCTGATGGGGTCGCCCTCTGTGCCGGAGAATGTGAAGTTTTCCAGTGTACAGCCCGGCGCAAACGTCGCAATCCCACCATCGTCTAACGTCTTATCGACCTCCGCGCAGGGTTTTGTTTCGGCGGTAGTGTCTTCTGTTATGGGATTATCTTCATCTCTAGTTAGGATCGAGAATCCAATCCCAAGTATGCCAATGAAAATCGCGATCGCAAAAATCGCGAGTCCTGCACGCCGATAGGTCTCATTTGTGTTATGTTGCATTTTGCCTCCAAATTGGGCTTATTCGTCGAGATTAAGTGATGCGGCATTTTCCAACACCGGCACACCAATCGTAATTTCTGTGCCATCATCAAAAATGAGCGTGACGCTGATTGCATCCACCACCGTTTCTGATGCGACAAGCTCACGTGTGAGCGCCATCATCATAATATGATATCCGCCCTGTTCTAAGAGGACATTTCCGCCAGCGGGAATGATTAGTCCATTTTCCAGTTCGCGCATCCGCATCACGTCGTTTTCGAGCGAGGTTTCGTGGATTTGTGCTGTTTGTGTGACCGCGCTACGAATTTCAATTAAATTAAGGTTATTTTCGCCCAGATTAGTAATGGTCATATAGATGGCACTTGGCGGAATCGACATCGACATCTCATCCATACCGTCCATACCGGCTTCTTCGGTGGCTTCCATATTGCCCATGTCCATACCAGCGTGTTCTTCTGTGGCGGGCATGTCACCGATCAAGGTCGCGCGCGCCCATGCGCCTGAGATGATAATGGTGTCGTTGATGGTTGGCGCTCCTTCAAGAACAGGCGCGGCGGTGACTATTGAAAATGTGGTTTCGGTGGTGACGGAGATGAAATTTAGCGTGAGGGGCAGGGCATCGCCGGGGAGGAGTTCGCGGGTGAGTTCGATGAGCATGATGTGTAATCCACCCTGTTCCAGCCGGACTTGTTCGCCTTCTAAGATGGTAATTCCGCCTTCGATTTCACGCATTTGCATCACCTCATTTTCGATGGTGGTTTCGTGAAGTTGAGTGGTTGCAAACGGTGTGTCGACGCTTACAAGGCGTACAACCTCGTTTGTCGGATTGATGATGGTCATATAAATGGCGCTCGGCGGGATAGCCATTTGCATATCATCCATGCCAGCCATATCCATATCGGCTTCTTGCGTTGCGTCCATATTCATGCCGTCCATCGACTCATCAGCCGACTCGAAGGTAGTGGGACGCGCCCAGATATTGGTGATGTAAAGTTCAGGTGTAGATTGAGCGTAAAGAGGTTGCAGAAAATTGCTTGCTGATAACCAAAAAAGTACCAGTATTGCCAATGCCACTTTTCTCATAGTGCCTCTCAGTATGCTATAAATCAATCGTGAAAATTATAACAAACTTTATTATGGATGCTAGTGGGTTTTGCAGATCAGGGTGCTTGGTGTGGTATAATTCGCGGGCATTAAGCCTCATCACACGGGTTGTGATAATCACTGAAACGGGAGTATACACCATGCGTAATTTTCAAACGCTGGATAAAGTCGTCGTCGATTCTGATACCGGAATAATCTATCTATCAACTGCATCAGATACAGAAACCGGCGCACCAAAAGTCTCAATGCGGCGCGAAGGTGGCTATGTGGCGATTTCTGCCAGTTATGGTCCGTTGGAGATCGCGTTACGCCCGCGCTTCACGGAAGTTGCCCGCACATTAAGCCGCTTGCGTCCGGTGGCAGGTTTACAGACGACACGGCAGGTTGGCACAGGTCAGGCTTATGTGGCGTTTGGTTTGCAAAATGATGGTGTGCTGGTGATGCGCCCGACGATTGTAGGCGATGCGACGGGTTTGATCTCGTTTAACCTCTTACTGACGGATGAAGTGCGGCAGGTTGTGTTCGATTGGCTACCCGCCGAAGATGTGGAATAGATGACTTTCTCTTGCGGGATAGCGTCGACCCCGTTACAATGATGCGCGATCAATTTGATGAACCTGTGGAGAGAGTGTCTGTTGTGTAAAACAGACCGCCGAAGGTGCAAATGCTAGCGGGGTAGGTTGCCCTGCGGTGTGAAACTCTCAGGCGAAAGGATTTACAGGTTTTATCCATCTGGAAGTGGTAATGTGCTACCAACAGGCGGACAGTGTACACTATATGCTGTTCGCTTTTTTATTTCATTTACACTTCGATCTTTCCAGTTTTAAGGAGAAAACCCCGTATGGCAGATTTTAAATTTCCTGAAGACCTGAAATATGCTGAATCCGACGAATGGGTGCGTATTGAGGGCGATACGGCGACGCTTGGCATCTCTGATTTTGCACAGGATGCACTGAACGATATTGTTTATGTGGAATTGCCGGAAGTTGGCGCAACCTTCGCTAAGGGCGAGTCCTTCGGCAGTGTGGAATCCGTCAAGGCGGCTTCTGATGTGTATACACACGTTGCAGGTGAAGTTATTGCAGTCAACAACGCGCTGGAAGATGAGCCGGAAATCATTAACTCCGATCCTTATGGCGACGGCTGGATCATCAAACTCAAACTGACGGGCGATCCTGATACCAGTAATTTGATGGATTCCGCCGGTTATGCCGCTTTTTGCGAAGATCGTTAAGCAGTAATCAGTTTTCAGTATGCACAATTGTGTTATCGCAGATGGTCGAACCCGTCTGCGATAACATCACTCTAATTTACGGATTCCCGAATTGAGTTTTACAGGACAAAGCTATGGCGCAAATTGTCTCCATACAGGTAGGGTTGCCGCAGACACACGGAAGCGACGATGCGGAAAATCCGATGGAGCGCACATGGACATCTTCTATCTTTAAATATCCGGTAGAAGGTGCGGTCTGGATGGGGAAAATCAATATCGACGGCGATAAGCAATCTGATTTGCGCGTTCACGGTGGCGAAGACAAAGCTGTGATGGTTTACGCGTTGGAACATTACGATTATTGGCGCAACATTTTGCCGGAAATTGAGTGGGTAAATGGTGGCTTCGGCGAAAACCTGACCGTTGATGGTTTGAACGAGGAAACCGTCTGCATCGGTGATGTCTATGCCATCGGTGAGGCGCTGGTCGAAGTAACGCAAGCCCGCGAACCCTGCTGGAAATTAGCCCGTCGCTGGTTGCTCAAGGATTTGACCGCGCTTGTGGATGAAAATGGTTATTCCGGCTGGTATGTTCGCGTTCTCAAAGAAGGCGAAATCAAGGCGGGCATGGAAATGGTTTTAGAAAAACGCCCACATCCCGACTGGACGATTGCTTATGCCAAAGAGGTGATGCACCGCTCCGGTAAAGACCCTGAATTTGCGGCTGTTTACGGCAGAGAACTCGCCGCGTTGCCCGCGCTGGCGGAAAGCTGGCGTACATGGTTGCTGAAAAAAGCGGCGAAAGCTGATGAATAAGCGTCAATTTTAGATCCATGATTGGTAACAATTCACAGGTGTATCTGTGCGACTATGCCGGATGCCCTGTGGTTTCTTTATAGTATTGTGAGGTAGCGAAGCGAACATGAGTTACATACCCCATACAGAGGTCGAACGTCAGCAGATGCTTTCTGCGATTGGCGTGACGACGATTGAAGACCTATTTGAAGCAGTTCCCGCCAGTCATCGCTTTCCGAAATTAGACTTGCCCACGCCGATGAGCGAGATGGAAGTCATCGCGGAGATGCAGTCCCTTGCGGAAGCCAACGAACACGCCGGAGATTTTGCGCTGTTTCGTGGTGCGGGCGCGTATCATCATTTTACGCCCTCGGCAGTCAATCATATTTTGTTACGTGGTGAATTCTACACCGCGTACACGCCCTATCAGCCGGAGATGAGTCAGGGGACGTTGCAATCCATCTTTGAGTATCAGAGCATGATGTGTGCGCTGACGGGGATGGATGCCGCGAACGCCAGCCACTATGACGGCGCGACCAGCCTTGCGGAAGCGGTGACGGTTGCCGTGGATGTGGGACGAAATAAGCGCAAGAAAGTGGTTTTAAGCGCGGGTATTCATCCGCAATATCGTGAAGTCGTGCGGACGTATAATCAAGGGCGTGACTTGCAAATTGTCGGTGACGAAGGCGCTAACAGCATCAGCGAACTAGAAGCACTCATCGACGATGACACCGCGATGGTTGCCATATCGTATCCCAATTTCTTTGGTCAGATTGAAGATTTCAAAAGCCTTGCGGATAAAATCCATGCCGTTGGCGGGTTATTCGTGATGGTCGTCAATCCGTTGATGCTTGGTTTGTTCAAGAGTCCCGGTGAACTTGGCGCGGATATTGTTGTCGGGGAAGGGCAACCGCTCGGTGTACCATTGAGTTACGGCGGTCCGTATCTGGGATTTTTCGCCACCAAAGAGAAACACGTTCGCAAAATTGCCGGACGCATCATCGGCGAAACGCTCGACATGGATGGTCGCCGTGCCTATGTGATGACTCTGCGCCCGCGTGAGCAAGACATTCGCCGCGAAAAAGCATCCAGCAACATTTGCACCAATCAAGGCTTGATGGCACTTGCCGCCTCCGTTTATCTGGCGTTGATGGGCAAGACCGGAATGCGAAAAGTGGCTGAACTCAACTATCACAAGTCGCACTACGCCGCCGACCAAATTGACGCGCTGAGTGGCTTTAATGTGGTGCGGGATTTGCCATTCTTCAACGAATTTATGGTCAAAACGCCTGTTTCAGTCGAAGCCGTCAACCAAAAATTGATTGAAGCGGGCATTATTGGCGGTTATGATCTCGGTCAGGATTACGCCCACTTGAAAGATCACATGCTGTTGTGTGTGACGGAAATGAACAGCAAGGCAGAAATCGACGCACTGGTAGACGTATTGCGAGAGGTGAAGGCGTAATGTCACTGCATAAATTAGAACCAATAATTTACGATCAAGGTGTGCCGGGGCGCGTGGGTGTGAATCTGCCGGATTGCGATGTACCGGAAAGCCAATTACCCGCTGAATTGATCCGTGATGAAGTGGCGTTGCCGGAAGTCAGCGAGCTACAGGTCGTCCGGCATTTCGTCAACCTCAGCCAATTAAATTACGCCATCGACAAGGGCTTTTATCCGCTTGGCTCCTGCACGATGAAATATAACCCGAAGGTCAACGAAGACATGGCTCGCTTGCCCGGTCTGGCGTTGTTGCATCCACTGACCGATCCCGAAGGATCACAGGGCGCGCTGGCGTTGATGTACGCCTTGCAAAATTGGCTGGCGGAAGTCGCTGGATTTGCAGGTGTGAGCCTGACCCCTGCGGCGGGTGCACAGGGCGAATTCGCCGGAATTCTCATGATCCGCAAATATCATGTGGATCGTGGCGAGGCGCATCGTAACAAGATTCTCGTGCCGAACAGCGCACACGGTACCAATCCGGCGACGGTAACGATGGCAGGATTGGAAGTCATCGAATTGCCCTCCAATAGCGATGGTAATGTTGATCTGGATGCGTTGAAAGCCGCCTGTGCCGGTGACAAGGGTAAGGAAATCGCCGGTATGATGATTACCGTGCCGAGCACCTTAGGCTTGTTTGAACGTCATATCCTCGACGTGATTAAGACCGTGCATGATTGCGGTGGCTTGATGTACATGGATGGCGCGAATATGAATTCGCTCATGGGTGCGGTCAAGCCGGGTGAACTCGGCTTTGATGTGATGCACTATAATCTGCACAAAACCTTCTCCACGCCTCATGGTGGTGGTGGTCCCGGTTGTGGGGCAGTCGGTGTTGCAGAACGTTTGATGGATTATCGCCCCGGTCCGGTTGTTGAAATCGTGGAAGATGTAGACGATGACAACGACGCGCCACTCTACGGACTGGTCACACCGTCCAAGACAATTGGTCGCTTGAAAGCATTTAACGGTAACTTCGGGATGCACATTCGCGCTTATGCCTATATCCGCGTGTATGGTGGCGAGGGACTGAAACAAGTGTCCCAACATGCAGTGTTGAACGCTAATTATATCCGTGCGAATTTGCTGGATACCTACAAGATTCCGTATCCGCGCATCTGCGGGCATGAATTTGTGCTGGAAGGGCATTTCCCCGATGCAGAAGGTGTGCACGCGCTGGATATTTCCAAGCGATTGATGGACTATGGCTATCATCCGCCCACGAATTACTTCCCGTTGATTGTGCCGGAAGCCCTGCTGATCGAGCCGACGGAAACCGAAGATAAGGCAACCTTGGACGGCTTTATTGACGCGATGAAGAAGATCGCCAAAGAAGCCAAAGAAGACCCCGATCTTCTGCA
The DNA here is from genome assembly GCA_040219275.1 of Aggregatilineales bacterium. Taxonomy (GTDB): domain Bacteria; phylum Chloroflexota; class Anaerolineae; order Aggregatilineales; family Phototrophicaceae; genus JAVJSU01. The sequence continues at coordinate 563,010 of JAVJSU010000007.1, forward strand.
CAGTGCGCCCCACACCATGCCTGTTTCCCGCCTTGATGAAGTCCGTGCGGCGAAGCAATTGGTCTTGTGTTGTGCGCCGGTGATGAAAGCGATTTCGGGCTAAGATTGTAGACGCTAGACTTTAGATTTCAGAGAGGTGCAGTCCTGTTGATTGCGCCTCTTTTGTTTGTACATTTACTGCCGCTATCCCCAACAAAATCATCAGGCAAGCGTATATTCAGCGTCATGCAGGTCTAAATTTGTAGCGCATACTATATTGCAAAACGATGAGACGAAAGTGCATGAGACGAAGATGTTCAAACGATTGTTTATTCCTCTAATTTTGATGCTATGGGTGGTCACGGTTGCCGCGCAAGACGATTCTGTGCCGTCGTGATGTACGGTGGATTGCGCTTTTTTTAGGGTACTTCATAGATTAAACGTATAGTAATCGTATATTACACGTCAAGCGAACTTTTAAGATATCATTTATGTTTGGGGTGCACTACCAAAAATAAGAAAGGAAAGATGAGGAACCATAAATTTGGTATATTGTCGATTTTGATGATTCTAGGTGCGCTGAACGTGCAAGCACAGGAAGATCCCTTGCCCTCTTGGTGCCCTGTAGAGGAGGCGCTAGTTTTGCAAAGTGCTAGCGATCACCCTTATGTAGAAATTTTTGAGGATGGGTTAAACGTGTATTCCACCAGTGATGGCGAGACCGTTTACGAATATTATGCGGTCAATAATGTGAATGAAGCCGTACCTAGCGATGATGGTGAATATGTTGCGATGATCCGCGCTGATGAGAACCGCAACATGGAAATTTGGACGGTCAACCGGACGAACAGCGAACCACGTTTGTTGGTCAGCGCGACGGATATTGCGGAATTACGCCCCGAAAATGAAGAAGTTGAACCAGATGCATATGGCATTTTGAACTGGGCATGGGTTCCTGGTACATCTAATATTGTCTTCAATACGCGAATTTATTATTTTGGTGAAGGGTTGTTTTCGTCCATTGCGGATGATCTTATCATTGCGAATGCCGTGACAGGTGAAATTACAACGCTTTTGCCCCATGGGAATGGTGGTAACTTTATAGTTTCGCTGGATGGTCAATATGTCGCGGTGGAAGGACGAGAAAACTTGAGTGTTTTTGATCTTGCATCTGGAGAAAACATGCCCGTTACGCTCGAAAATTATCAGACGATTGGAATTGGTAATGACTATTATTATGCGCCTTTGGTTTGGCGTGCGGATAGAAGCACCTTTGTGATTGCGGTTACCTCTGATGACAATCCGTTTATTAGACAACATGATGGTGTTGTCGATGTTTACGAGGTTGATGCGGCTACACAAGATGTTGAATTGATTGCCACGCATAACGCATTTTACATGGTTTTTGATTTCTCTTCGGATTTGGATCATGTCGCTTACTGGCTGACCAATGAACAGGGATCAAACCTGCGCACACTTTATGTTGCGGATTTACTTGGTGAGGAGCGTCTCGCCATCGAAACAGGAGAATCTCTTCAATTTGTCGAATGGTTAGATAATAGCGTGTACTTTAGCTATCGCATTCAAGCTAGCAACTCGAATCAGATCATTTTAATAGATGATTTCTGTGGCTCAATGCCTAACTATCCTGATGTGCACACCGAGGAATAAATTGAATAGCGGGGTGACTATATTTGAATAGTCGCCCCGTTTGTGTTTATAGCGTGACGCTAATCAACAATGGCAAAGTTATCAATCGCCGGGATGAGCAGGACATCGTAAAGCGCCTGCCGTTGTTCATCCGTGCCGGCGACCATACCGATGATATAGCCCTGTCCGTCAATTTCTGCGATGGCGAACAGCGAATAGACCGCCTGTGATTCGTTTTCGATCTCGTAAATTTTCCAGACCACGCCGTTCACTTCATAGAAGGCGTTTGGCTCCGGCATGGCATCGTAGCCATAAAAGCCGTCGGTCAGGATGATGCGCTGATAATAACCAAGCAAGCCATCTGCCGGAATACGATAAGCGAGTTGATATTGCACGCTATCCGCGACGATTCCGTACACAATATCATCGACGCGTTCCCAACCTTCCGGTGCAACACCGCTCACGCCGAGTGCCTCATCGGTGAAGGGTACAAGCGTGATGTTGTCTGCCGAAAGCGGTTCGTCGAGTGTGGCTTGCTCCGGTAACGTGGAGTCCACATCATCCAACGGCGGGATTTGATCGGCGAATTCTTGCACGCCCGGAATATCGACAATTGCAAACTCAAAGCCCATCTCATCAATGCAGGAGGCATCCGGTTCTTCGTTGGGATTGTTGATGAAATCTATCGCAATCTCCATCGGGCAACCGCCATCGAGCGACACGCCATGACCGCCACCGGGCATTTCATAGCTGTAATGATTGCTCAGTGTTTCTGCGACGGTATTGGCAAATTCTACGGGTGTGACTGGATCATATTCTCCGCTTAGAAGCAGAGTCGGTAGATCACTAACCACTGGCTCGATGACTTCATCGTTGATAAAGCCTTCTGTCCAATCACTGCACAGGCGGATCACCTCATAAGGCGACACATCGATACTTTCAACGTATTCGCCGACGACCTGAGAAATATCACTCAAGGTCTCATCAATGAGTTGTTCGGTAATCAGCGGACCGTCTTCCTGACAGATGATCGAGTAAAGCATCCCTTCGTAGAAATCGCCAAGTTGGTCAACCTGTGCGCCACGAATGAGCGCCAATCGTCGATAATCGCCCAATGCCATTTCGTAAATATAGAGCGGGATAATCGGCACGGCATCGGTGATGTAAAACAGCAGGACAACCGTGCTAAGCGCGTCCGCACCATCAATCACCGCGTTATACGAACTGCCATCCTGTAGCATGATGTCCACGTTGATGGGTTCTTCGTTCCATGAGTTCGCCAGTGAATAGGTGAGCGCCTCTAAGTTTGGATAAGCACTCGCGCAGGCGGGATCAGCGTTACAAGCGGCGAAGACCGTATCAAACGCATTTTGAATTTGATTAACCTGACCGGCTACAGAAAATTGGATCGATGCTGGATCAACCACACCATCAAGGATGACACTTCTTACCATGTCGGGGAAGTCCCGCATGATGACCTGACCGAGCAACGAGCCATAAGAGATGCCGAGCAAATTCAGTTGATCGTAGCTGAGTGCCTGCCGGATGTCATTCACATCGGCGGCGTTCTGGCGGGTGGTGTAGGCGCTGAGGTCAATGCCCTGTGCGATATATTGTGCGCGGCACGCAAAAGTCGCATTAAAGAACAGTTCATTTTCTTCCACATCGGTGATATTGCGCTGGAGTAAATCAAGCTCAAGATCAACCGAATCCTGACAGAAAAGGTTGGGTTCAGAGAAACCGACTCCGCGCTGGTCAAAGAAGATAATGTCACGGTCAGCATCTGCGAGTGGCAGGAATTGGTTTTCGTATAAACCGGGCAGGCTGGCAATCGTCTGACCGCCGGGACCGCCATCAAGGTAGATAATCGGGTCAGGTTGCGGGTTGATGCTCTGTGTACGAACAACAGCAACCGCAAGCCGAATGGTATCGGTATCTGTCGGGTCAATACGGTTTTCGGGAACAGTCACGAAGCCACATTCAATGTCCAGACCAGCTGTCACATCAAATTGACATTCGCCGGATTCAAAAGTCGGGGTGAAATCATCCTGTGCCAATGCGGGGAACACGCCCACACCCATGAGCACGATCACAATACAACTCAGTAAGCATAACTTTACGCGCATACAGACTCTCCAAAAAATGAACAATACACATTTCATAGGTTATTATAGACCCTACCGGCGATTATGACCGTATTTTAATTGATTAGAATATATTCATCTGGCGAGAAAGTGCTGGTTACTCGCCCATTAGATGGCGCAGATAGGCTTGAGGATCATTGAGAAATGAGCGGGTAATGGTGACGTGTTCGAGGTCATCATAGGCGACCTGTTCAACCTCGCCATCAGTGAATTGCAGAATAGTCGCGTTAGGATACGCCATGATAATTGGCGAATGTGTGGCGATAATAAATTGTGCATCCTGTTTCACCATATCATCAAGCATGGCTAAAAATGCCAGTTGGCGCATTGGTGAAAGCGGGGCTTCTGGCTCATCCAGCAGATATAATCCACCGCGTATGAAGCGTGATTTGAACAGCGTGAAGTAACTTTCTCCATGCGAGTACCCGTCCAGATTTTCACCGTATTGTTGTTTCATCGCGTGTAATTCCCCCGCGAACGCCATTTTCGCCAACCCTTTTGCCAGCTCAGAGCGTTCGGCATATTCTTCGTCTACGCGGCGCAATTCAGCCAGCATATCTGCGCGGATTTTCGCTTGCTGTTTGACGAAGCCGAAAAAATCCTCGCTCCGCATGAAGAAGCCTTTACGGGTGCGTTTATTCCAGATGAGCTTGAACAGGGTGGCAAGCTGGCGCATCGCTTCGAGCGAATCATCACGCTCCACACTTTCCGCGCCGACAGTGATTGACCCGACTGCACAGGCAATCGCTTCTAAAAGGGTCGATTTTCCAGAGCCATTTTCCCCAACAAGGAACGTTACCGACGACTCCAGTGTCAATGAGGTTAGGGATTGGATGATGGGTAAGTTAAACGGAAAGGTGGTATCGCTAAGATGATCGCTGGAACGAACTTGAATTTCTCGCAGATGGATCATGAGGCGGGATCATCTCCAAACGGCAAAAGTGGATTAATACTATAATAATAGCAGGCTTCAATATGGTATTCATTATTCCTGCCATGTTAAGTATCTTATAGAGAGGAAATCATATGTTTTTCAAATCGCCTCAATTTCGTGTTACAGCTATGTTCATGCTATTCTTGTTGACGATGTCTGTATCGGCATTGGCTCAGCCAGAAGCGCCCGCATGGGAGGCTTACGTTTTTATCCATAACATCCCGCTGGACGGTGAGTCCCTAATCGGGCATGTGGAACGAATCACCCCCACTGGCGGCGAAGCGATCACGCCACAAACCAATTTTGGCACCGCGTCCACTTCATTTACCGCACAGGCGCGTTTGTCACCGGATGCGCGTTATCTGATTGTTTCAGGACAATTTGCGGGCAGTCCGGGGCAGAGTATGGTGGCGTATGATCTGGTAAACGGCGTGTGCTGTTTGCCTGTAGAAGTGCCTGCCGCCGGTGGTGAAGCGATCAGCCTCGGCGGGTTCGACCCTGACTCGCGCTATCTCTCTTATTCCTACTTCGGCGGTTATGGTGAAGGCGGCGGTCTGGGAAATGGGGGGATTGCCGTTGCGGATATTGTGAACGTATTTACGCCCGAAGATGATGCCGTGATCGCCCGTGATTTACCGATGAGTTCGGTGCTGGCGAGTGTGCCGGAATTGTACGAAGGCGTGTGGGCATTCATGGGCGATTGGAAAGCGGATGGGATTCGATTTACATCCAATTGCTATGGATGTGAAGGCGTGTTTGAAGCTGAATATGCACTCTGGGATCCCTTTACCGATACGTTTTCCGCAAACAGCGGCGACTCCTTTAGCATCTTTGGTGAACAATTTGACCCGACCGGAGAGATGATCTGGATAGCACAGGATGCGAGCTACCCGTATAGTACCGAAGGGGCATATTTCCCGATTCCCAACGTCGTCGAATATTCGCCATCCGGCACCTTGTATGGCGCTGATACCCTCACCATTTTTAACGATCCGGCGCTTGTGGATGTCGGACGCGCCAATTGGGGCATGGGTGGTCAGGTCGTGGTCATCCGCCCCGGTTCAGGAGGCTACTGGCTAGTACACGAACGTGATGGCACCGTCTCGCCGATCATGGGTGTCTCTGAAAGTTTCGTGATTGGTACACCCACTGGCTGGTTGATGGTCAACGATGGCGCGACGGAGAAAATTCTCTACAGCGTTGAAGGTGAAACCCGCGAGATCACTCAGGTCAGCACATTCCCACCGGATCGGTATGTAGAGGTACTGTGGGTGTCACAAATCTCCGAGGCAGAAGCCTTTGATCTGCCCCCGTTTAGCGGAATCGGTACACCATCCTCACTAGATAGCTTTTTGGCAGAACCCACCCGTGCGGCGGTCACGCCCGTTGTCGGCGACTTGACCATCGGTGGTTCAGGCACACAATGTCCGGAATTTCTAGAATCACGCCTTGTTGTCGGGCAACGTGGCCGTGTGACCCCCGGCGCGCCCAACCGTGTTCGCAGTGCGCCCTCATTGGATGACAGCCGCGTTATCGGGGAAATTCCGGGCGAGGGGGTCTTCGCGGTGCTTGAAGGGCCGATCTGTGACCCCGGCGGGATCGCATGGTGGCGTGTGCGTTATAACGACATTGAGGGCTGGACGGCAGAAGGACAGGGCGACACTTATTTTACCGAACCGATTCGGTGATCTATGTACTGAGCGATTTGCAACGGGGGCTGACGAGATCAGCTCCCGTTTTTTTTGCGAAGCGCCAGCTGTTAAGATTTAGGCGCAAATTGCGGTAAAATAGCCCGGGGCAGTATCATAAACATCGCTTGTTAGAAAAATGAGGGAAATGTGCCTTACGCTCAACTCATTTCACGGCGCAAACGGCGCGGTAGCCTATTTAAGTCGGTACGTGCAGTCTGGAGAGACACATCTGCATTGTGGTCAGAATTTCGCACGCCAATTTGGCTATTTATCATCGTCTCTGTGGTCGGTGGCTATCTCTATGGTGAACTCTATTATCTGGCGCGTGGTGAAGTTATCCCGCTGATTGACCGCCCGTATCTCATGCTTCAACTCATGATTCTCGAAACGCCGGAACCCGCCCCTGCCGAGTGGTATCTAGTGGTGTTCTGGTATATGTTACCGGTCATTTTTATCTTTATCGTCGGCTTGGGCGCGGCGGATTTTATGGTCTTATTTTTTAACCGTGAAGGCAGACAGGACAAGTGGATGGAAGCGTTAGCCTCAACTTATCGTAATCACACCATCGTATTCGGTGCGGGGCATGTGGGGATGCGCGTGATTCGCATTCTGGTGTCTATGGGTGTGGATGTGATCGTCGTTGATAATTCGCCCGATCCCGGCTTGGAAGACGCACTGGATGAGTGGCGTATCCCGCTCATTGTCGCAGATGGTCGCCAAAGTTCATCGTTAGAAAAGGCGGGTTTGCTGAAGGCGCGGTCATTTGTCGCCTGCACGGGTGATGACCACACCAACCTGGAAGCGATTATGCGCGTGCGGGAACTCAACCCGGATGTGCGAATCGTCGCTAGAATGTGGGATGAAGCCTTTGCGCGGCAGGTAAAACTTTTCATGCACGTACAGACGGTCTTTAGTTCGTCTGATCTGGCGGCTCCGGCATTTGCGGGTGCGGCACTTGGTATCGAAATTTCGCAGAGCTTGAACGTCAACGGGGTGGATTACAGCACCGTTCGGCTGACTGTTGAGGCGAAATCGTTCATGGAAAAGCGAAGCATTGGAGAACTTCAAGAAAAATACGACATGGATATTGTCCTGCTAGGACGCAACGACCATAGCGAGGTACAACCGCCGCGAGAACATATTGTTCAGGCGGGCGATGTGCTGGTGATTTTCGCACAGCACGACCGCATCCTTGACCTCGCCTCGCGCAATCATCAGGGGTCAAACAAACGCTGATAGGCATATTTCCGTAAACTTTTCGGCGTTGAATTTATCTACTGCTGATGAAGTACCGTAATACTGCTTTGTCTTTAAGAACACAACTGGAAAGCCATTCACATGGAAGAAGTCTTTACTTCTGCACCCCATCATGATGTCCTCAAGTTACTCATTGAGATCGTCGTGTTATTATTTGTCGCCCGTTTTTTCGGTGAGATCGCCCAACGGATGGGGCAATCGTCGGTCGTGGGGGAAATCCTTGCAGGGATCGTCCTCGGTCCATCTCTGCTTTCTGGTCTCTTCCCGTTTATTGCCGAGTGGATCGTACCATCCAACAATGTGGGTGGGTACTTGTTGGAAGAAATCAGCCTGTTGGGGATTATTTTCCTGTTGTTGATAACGGGCTTAGAGACTGATCTGGCGCTCATCCGTAGACAGGCGCGTTCTGCGCTCGGCGTGGCGTTGGGTGGTTTAACCATCACATTGGGTTTTGGATTTTTGCTCGGTCTTGCATTGCCGAATGATCTACTGGTTGAGCCGGATGACGAAGTCGTGTTTGCAATGTTTCTGGCGATCTCGATGGCAATTTCTGCCATTCCGGTCATCGCTAAAGTGTTGATGGATTTGAACCTGACACGGCGCGATGTCGGGCAGACGATTATTGCCTCCGCGATGATTGACGATACGGTCGGCTGGATTTTGCTCTCAGTGGTAATCGCGCTGGCGGGTGGCACCGCGATCACATTCGAGGGTGTGGCAGGTTCAATCGGCGAGGTGGTGCTCTTCCTCGGCTTCAGTTTCACCGTCGGGCAATGGATCGTGGCGCGAAGTCTGCGTTTTGTACAGAACGAAGTGCAAAGCCGCGATAAAGTATTGACTCTGGTCGTCCTGCTGACGTTTATCTGGGGCATCATCACCCACGCCCTGCATCTTGAGGCGCTCCTCGGTGCGTTCGTAATGGGTATTTTGTTCAGCCGTATTCCAGGGTTGGACACTGGCGTTATCCATAAATTAGAGAGCATCGCGCTCGGCATTTTCGCGCCGATCTTCTTCGCTACGGCGGGCTTGAAGGTGAATATCGTCGATCTACTAGAACCGCGATTGCTCGCCATTACGGTATTGGTAACGGTTGTGGCGATGGCGTGCAAGATTACGGGCGTGTATCTGGGTGCGCGGTATATCGGCAAGCGCGATCATTGGTCTGCGCTGTTCCTCGGCATGGGGTTAAATGCACGCGGATCTATGGGGATCATCGTGGCTAGCATTGGCTTATCCGAAGGCGTGCTTAATCAGGATACATTTTCGATTATCGTCGTGATGGCGCTGGTCACGTCGCTCATCGCACCGGCGGCGTTGCGCTGGACACTTTCGCATATTCAGGCGGAGCAAGCCGAGTTGGATCGTCTGCGTAAAGAGGAGATGAACGAGAACAATATCATCGCCAATACGCATCGTGTGTTGTTGCCGGTACGGTTACGTGAGTCCGATTTGCTGGATGATACGCAACGGGTTGAATCCCGCATATTGGAACGAATAAGCGCCAAAACCGAGCTAGAAGTGACGTTGTTCAATATCGTGCCGGACAGTGCCTCACAACCCAAAGGCTTGAAATTTCTTGATCGCATCGGCGAGATGTTCCCGCAACAAAAATTGACCAAACGCGTTGTCGTGAGTGAACACCCGGTCCAGAAAATCCTCGAAGAAGTGCGTAAGGATTATGATTTGCTGGTGATTGGCGCGACGCAAACCCCGACAAGTTCGGCGGCGCTGTTTAATCCCGTGACCGATGAATTGATGCGTTTTGCAACGTGCCCGACGATGACTATTCATGGCGGGCATGTTGCCGTAGATTGGCGACCCCGCCGTATCCTCATCCCGACCAATGGCTCTAAGGCATCGCATCGTGCGGCGGAAGTCGGTTTTGGCATCGTGCCGGACGATGAAGGCGAGGTGATTATCTTAAACGCAATTGAAACCCGTTATGGCAAAGATTATCTATCGGAAAACTCCGAGTGGGAACAAAAGCAGTTCGAGATTGCCGGGCAGATTGTCGGTGAATTGCGCGAATTCGGGCGTATGTTAGGCATTCAGGCGGCGGGTGAAATCCGCAAAAGTATGGATGTTCCTGACACAATTCTGGACGTTGCCCGTGAAGATAATGTGGATCTTATTATTCTTGGCACGAGCATCCGACCCGGCTCGGATCGGCTGTATCTCGGACCGAATGTAGAGCATGTGCTCAACGATGCGCCCTGTCCGGTGGTAGTCGTGAATTTCAGTTAGTTAAATTTCACTGGCAGATCGTTTTTCGCTTCGATCTACCGGTAACATGTTCATCGCGATCAACTTTCCTCACGCTCATAATTCACCCATAAGACGCTCATAATCTCCCCATAGATCATTTCGCCAGCAGACTTATGCTGTGGATATGCGTAAAAATTTGACTCATGGGAGATGTGCATGGCAACGGTAAGACGCAATAGCTTATTGATGATGTTTATGATGCTTATGGTGTGTGTGCTGATATTAAGCAGTGTGTCTTTGTTGGCGCAGGGAGATCCCCAACCGCAACCTACGCCCGAAGACGATGAAATCACGATTGAGGTCGATGTAAGCGAGGCAGAATCACTGGCACAGGATGCCGTTGATCTGACGGAAGATGCCGCCACCGCCGCCACAAGTACCGTCAGCGATTGGACGGATCGGCTGATTACTGTGCCGCGCAACGATGTGATTCGCGTATTGTTTGTGGTGCTCGGCGTAGTGATGCTTTTCGCGGGTTGGCGCATTTATGAGTTTATTATTTTGCTGGCTGGGATGTTAATCGGCGCGTCCATTTTGACGGCGCTTGTCCCGCCCGACGATGCTGTGTTGCAATTCGTGGCGTTACTCCTCGGTGCGTTTATCGGCGGGGTGCTGGCGTATTTTCTGTATTACGCGGCGGTCTTTGTCGTCGGGGCGTATGTCGGGATTACATTGGTCGCGGCAATTGTAACGGCGCTGACCAATGATCCGGCATCGTCGCTTTTGCTCTTACTCGGCGCAATCATCGGCGGAATCGTGTTACTTGGATTGTCGTCCGAGTTGCTGGTGCTGATTTCCGCGCTGGTCGGGGCGCAATTGCTCACCTTAGGCTTGAACTTACCGCCCATCTGGACGTTGATTTTCCTAGTCGTGGGTGTGATCGTGCAAATTGCCGCCGCCCGTTATTATGGGGTTCGGCTTCGTCGCAGACCCAATCGCCGTTTCCGGTTGCGGCGTGCGTAGAAGCGCAGTTTGAACGAAATTTGAAGGCGATGGGCTATTGACCGTCGCCTTTTTTGTCGTCTGGCGCAAGCTCACCGGCAAGCCACGGCATTCCGTAGCCGATGGTCAGGTGACCGGCTTCCGCGAGCGCCTTACCGAGTTCGTCCTGTGTGCGGAATGTCCACCAATGTTTAGCAGAGGGCAAAATATCGATCCCGAAATCCTCAACGACCAGCGCAGATAAATCACGCATGACGTATTTTTTGTGTGAAGATTTGAGTCCGGTGTCGTTATCTGCGCGGATGAGCGTCACTTTGAAGCGGGAAGGCATCCCCGATGACCATTCTGTATCCGAATAGGCGAGCAACTGATACTCGATAATGCCGAAGAGGTCATCATCTTCTAACGGTTTAATAAATCGAAAACGCCCGCCTGCCCACTTAATTGGCAGATCTTCCAATTCATAGCCCGCCGCCGTGTACGCTTGACCGACGACGGTTAATAGGATCATGCGGAAATAATCCTGCGGACTTTGCGCGTTGGATGCCATTTTATAAAACCTTAATATCTTGCATGGTAGATTACATCATAGCGCACAGGCGGAAAGACGCAAATAAATTGGATAGTTCCTTAGCCAAACGCCAGCAACCACGAGCGTTTGAGCGGGAACAGCACATCGAGCAGAATTCCCGCTTTGCGTCCGGCAAATGACTCCGGCAAAATCGGGATGAGATCCTGGCGGGTGCGATGACCGAATAGGATATTCAGGAAGGTCAAATAGGCAAAAGACACTTCGGCTTGTGCCAATTCACCTTGAGTGACTCCGGTAATTTTTCCGTCTTCAAAGGTGATCGTCACACCTGTGAAATCGTAAAAGCCAATTTTGAGATCGCCCGTAAAGCGATTGGCAACTGACCCTGCCAGACGACGTTCCAGCACAGGCGCAATTTTTTGGATGAACCCGGCAATATCCTCCACGCGAATATACCATGCGTAGAATCTACTCCGAACGCTGGCAAACGGGTTGTACTCAATAATCTGAATGATTTCTGGCGGCACGCCGGAATCAAAGCCGAGATGGGTTGGTGGCTTAACATCTCCGCCTTCAGAGTAGGTTTCTTCACGGATCGTTTTATACCAGCGCATTACATCGTCATAGGTATCCAGATAGGAGGCTTTTTCGCCAACAATATAACTGAGGCAACTTGTGACCGGATATTCCGGCGAGGTTCGGGCGGCTACATAGCCTACGGGGTCGCCATCCGGTGTGGTGATGATCCCAATATGCAGATGGAAGACCGCGCCATAAGTACGCCCCTCGATTTCATAGCGCCAATCATCAGCGCTCCGCACGGTAGTGAGCAAACATTCTTCTGCATAGGACGCGTCCCACTCGGCGATTTGTTCCGCATCGTCTATGGTGGCGCTCCGCACGAGATAGTCCGGTTGTTGATCGTCTTTGATCACGGGCAACGAGTCGAACGGGACAAACGCACTACTGCCCAAATTGACTGCCATCCCATACCCAAAACGGCGGTAATAATGCGGGATGCCGGTAATAACCTGCATCAAATGACCGAGTTCGGCGCTTCGTTCGTGGAGCGCATCCATCAGCGCCTTGACCAGACCCTTACGGCGATAGTCTTTGTCCGTAGCGACCAATTCCACACGTCCCACCGGAATTTCTACATCTTCATAACGCCACGTTTGCGGGATGAGCAACAGGGCAGACACGATCTTATCATCTTCAGCCGGATCGACGACGACCCATACATCGTCCAGAGTGGTTGTAGGATGTGCGCCAGAAATCAGGTCATTTGTCCAATAACCGAGTGCTTGCGGTTCTTCGTCCCCTTCTTCACCGAACACACGCTTATAAAATTCCTCAAGATTCTCACGATCAGATGCGAATCCTTCACTGAGCGTTCGCAAGATCAAGCCATCACGTAATTCTTTTCTCATAAGGTTATTCTCCAGCTTGTCATGTAGGTCTATAATGGGTCATTGTAGATCAAAAGTCAATTCTTGCTTACAATTTTTTCCAGATGAACGGCACGAGCATTTCCCATTCGGACATGCCACCGTGCCTGCTGATCGAACGAAAATCGTGCTGACGATCTACAAGAACATAACCTGCCTTTGTGGAGATAATGACATCTCCAAGCCTATGACGCAAGTTTGCATGAAGCGGGTCAGTGCCGAATACCCCTGCCTGTATCGCGGTCTCTACGTCCAAACACGCCAGCGTTTCAGGGAAATGTTCAGCAATGTGTGCTATCACGTCGGCTTTTGTGCCATCCCTCAGGGCAAATGTACCGAAACGTGCTTCTGCGCCAAAGTCATAGCGCATGGCATCCCGCAGAAGGGCTAAATCAGGATGCTTTTCAACGGAAATGGGATTGGGCGTGTCATAGTGTCCATGATCGGCGGCGACCAGACAGAGTGTTCGTCCGTCGCTTACTGCCGGATCAGCGAGGAGGGCGCTTAATTGACCGAGTTGATGTGTGACTTCCGCCTGAGTATACGCGTTGTGTGCGCCATATTCGTGCGATAACCTGTCGATATGGTCAACATACACGCAGATATAGCTTTTTGTATTGCGTGTTTCGGCGAGGATTTCACGTAACCTCACCCACATATCCGCCGTACTGCGATGCGAATAATTTTCGTCTACGCCACGGTGCAAAATCTTCGATAATCCCGACCCGACCAGCGTGCGTTCCATCACGGAATACGTCTTTACGTCGGCGCTATGCAGACGGTGCGCGAGTGATGGGACGGTTACAAAGGTATCGCCAGAAACGCCCCACTCTTCAATGAGTCCGTTGGGATGTTTACCCAATGAGGGTGTGAATCTCAGGATGTTGCATAGCATGGAGACTTCTTTAAGGAACATATGCGTGCCAACCACACCATGCACGCCGGGCGCAACACCCGTCCATAGGGTAGGCAGGGCGGCGACGGTTGTGCTCGGCAAAATGGAGGTCAACGGCGAAATCCCGCGACCCGCTGATAAAGCATCGACAAAGCTCCGAATTGTCTCATCCTGCTCGGTCAGCTGGTTGAGATAATGATAGCCAAGTCCATCGCTGATGAAGAGCACAACACGGTCAATATTTTCCGGTGGATTTTCGCCCCAAACGGTTGGATCAAGCGGGCTGTTCGCATCAGTTACGCCGAGCACCTGCATAATGGATTGCGCGAGGTTGACGATAGAATAGCCGTTTAAGTGCGGAAAAATGAGTTCATCCGACCAGCTAACAGGCAGATTCATCAGACGGTTAGCGCGGATCGTTTTTAAAATCGTATCTGTGTTGGAAGTGGTCACTGTTCGCCTTTGGCTAGAAAGTCATCCAGAAAAGCCCGTCCGCGCCGTGCGATCAGGGTTGCCATAATGCGGGAGATATTCCACGCGTCGTCATGTCCGCGATGATGCGTGCCTTCAAGCTGTAATTCAAACATTTTCAGCGCCCGCGCCATGCCGACCTGTTTAAGTAGCTCTTCTACTTTGGCGAAGACCTCTTTAATGTTCATGTGACTGTTACTAAAGGGATACGGCACGCCAAAATCTGCACACTGACTGATGAACATTTTGTGGTCGTAATTGCCCCAACTGACCCACAAGCGGGACTTTGTGGCGTACTCGTTTTCCAGAATGGCGCAGGCATCCGCAAAACTCATGCCATCAGCGACCATTTCCGGCGTGATAGACGTGAGTTTGGTGCAAAAATGGCTAACCGTAGAACGCGTCGGCTTGACGAGTAAACTACGTTTAGCGGTCGATATGCCGGAGACAGTATCCAGCAGACACACACCGACTTCGATAATTTCACTTTGTTCACCTTCGGGCGTTTTGTTACCCTTCCAACAGGTGGCTTCAATATCTACGACGACAACATGGGTTTGATCTAAAGTCATATGGTGTTATTTTCCAGCAAGGTTTTCAGGTCTTCGGGCGTGGTGACGGGCATCTGACAGGCGAAATTCCGGCACACATAGACCGTTGATGCGCCCCCACGCTGTACGCGATAGTTTAGCAATGGGATAGTGGTCTCGCCAGCAACATCACTTTCGGCTAACGCGCGGATCACATTGGGACGGAAGGGGATATTTATCACGTCCAGCAATGCGCTTGTTTGCGTTGAATTCTGCTCTCCGACGAGGGCGATTTCCGCGATTCCGGTGACCAGCATATCGGTTGCACTGAGCGATTCCCCGAATGCGGATGGATATTGCGTCATGGCGTTGGAGAGCAATTTCAAGAATCCGCGTGATGCTTCCTCATAACGCGAATCACCGGTGTAGGCAGTCAGCCTGAGCAGTTGTTTCGCCATCATCCCGCTACCGGAGGGCGTGGCATTATCCTGCACATTGCGCGGACGGACGATCAAAGTTTCGTGGTCGTCGCTCGTGTCGTAAAAACCACCTTCCGGTGCTTGAAAGTGTGCCAGCACATGATCGGCTAATCGGCGTGCCGTGATAAACCATTTTTCGTCGTAAGTCGCTTGATACAGTTCGATAAGCGCGTCGATAAAGTTGGCGTAATCCTCAAGATAGCCGTTGAGTTTACTTTTACCGTCTTTGTGCGTGCGATACAAGCGCCCATCTTCCGCGATGAGATTTTCCAGCATAAAATCGCCCGCACGTTCCGCCGCCACTTTATAATCTTCGCGCTTGAGGGTGCGTGCCGCTTCTGCCAGACTCGCCAGCATCATGCCGTTCCACGCCGTAAGAATTTTGTCGTCTAATCCGGGATGAATGCGATGTGAGCGGTGTGCGTACAGCGTGTGTTTGATGGTCTCGATTTTTTCGTGCAAATCCGTCACGCTCATGTTTAAGCGTTCGGCGACTACTTCCGGCTCATTTGGCACATATAGCACATTTTTACCCTCGAAGTTCCCGCGCCCGCTCACGCCGAAATACTCAATCGCCACGTTCACATCTTCGCCGAGTACCTCGCGTAATTCGTCCACTGTCCACGCAAAAAACTTGCCTTCCTCGCCTTCACTATCGGCATCCGTTGCGCTATAGAATCCGCCTTCCGGTGCGGTCATTTCGCGCAGGATATAATCGTAAATTTCTTCGGCGATTTGCTTAAAGAATGTGTCACCTGTTACCTGCCACGCATGGAGATAGAGTCGGCTCAGTTGGGCATTGTCATAGAGCATCTTCTCAAAATGGGGGGTTAGCCAGATCGCATCGACGCTATAACGGGCGAATCCACCGCCGATTTGATCGTAGATTCCGCCGGTTGCCATCTTCTTGAGCGTGTGCGTGACCATGTGCAGGGCGTTGTCGTCGCCATTACGGGCATGGGCGCGTAATAAATATTCGAGGTTCATCGGTTGCGGGAATTTTGGTGCACCGCCAAACCCGCCGTACATTTTGTCAAAATCCTGCGCGAATTTTTTCACCGCAGAGTCGAGCAGGGCGCTGTTCAAGTCTTCGTCTTCGCCGCCAATGCCCAGCAAATCACGATCTAATGCACCCGTTAAATCCTCGGCGAGGGCTTCTAAATCTTTGCGGCGGGAATGAAACGCATTATCGACACTTTCTAGCACCATCTGAAACGACGGCATCCCATGACGGGGTTCCGGTGGAAAGTACGTCCCGCCATGAAAAGGGCGACCATCGGGAAACAAAAATACAGTCATGGGCCAGCCACCCTGACGCGTCAAAGCTTGCACCGCGCCCATATAAATGTCATCCACATCCGGGCGTTCTTCGCGATCCACTTTGACATTGACGAACAACTCGTTCATCATTTGCGCGGTCTGTGGGTCTTCAAAGCTCTCGTGCGCCATCACATGGCACCAATGGCAGGCGCTATACCCCACGCTCAACAGCACGGGCTTATCTTCCGCCTGTGCTTTCTGGAAGGCTTCTTCTCCCCACGCGTACCAATCCACCGGATTGTCTTTATGCTGAAGCAAATAGGGGCTGGTTTCATACTGTAAACGATTCATACACACATCCTTTTGCTGGATTTACATTATGGGCATGAGTGTAACTTATTTTCGTTTGAATGGGATGAGTGGGCTTTGTGCTATACTATCCATAATTCCATAGATTATGGTTTGAGGTGACGAAAATGGCACAGCGTAAGTACATCTTGCAAGAAAGTGGCTCAATCACATTACCCGCAGACTTTCGTAAAAAGTATGATTTGAAAGCGGGTGATGAAATTGTGTTTGTCGAAACGGCTGATGGATTGTTGATTAGTCCACGAGAAACATTGATCGAAAAATTGCTAGACGATGTGGGTAATTCCTTGCGACAAGACGGGATCACACTTGATGAATTGATGACTAGCGGGCGCGAAATTCGCAAAGATTTACTCAAGGAGCTTTATGATATTGATGTTGAAGAGTAATGATACGGGCATTTTTTGATACGAGCGCGCTGTTCTCTGCGATTGTTTCGGCAGATGGCGGATCCCGCGAATTATTAAAGCGCCATCATCGGGGTGAAATTTCGCTAGTGATGAGTGATTACGTCCGACTTGAGGTTGAACGCAATCTTAGTCAAAAAGTTTCTGCTAAAGCTGGCGTTATGGAACTTTTGATTGATCTTTTAGATATGGAGATTGTTCATCCACAAATTGATGATGTTCGAAAGGCAATGAACTATGTAGAAGCCAAAGACGCACCTATTATTGCCGCCGCATTGATCGCAAACTGTACGCATCTTTTGACATTTGACAAGCAACATTTGTTAGGGAATGAGAATGTTGCTAAAGAATCTGGTCTGTTAGTGATGACACCGGGAAGTTTACTGCAATCGTTGAATACTGATAACTAACTACCACGTTAACAAATCGGGTGATTCGTCCGTGCCGTCGGCATCATCCGCATTCCAGAACTTATCGAGCCAATCCAGCAATTTATTGAGCACATCGGGAGTCATGCGTGCGCCCGCCTCGAAGTTGTTGGGCGAGAAAGCGTAGATATTCGTATGATATTGGCGGGAAATACAGATCAGATAATCATGTTCCCAGCGGGACGGTCCCCACAGAAACGACAATCCGCCTTCACGACGGCGCATCAACGCCAGCCAGCGATCACGATTCGCGTCCGTTAGGCTATCCAGACTGAAACGTAAGGTCAGCATTGCGCCAAAGGTGAACGACATCTGAACCGTTTTTGTGGTTGCATCTGCATCGAAGATCACTTGCGCCGCGCCATCACCGGACGAGAGGGTAGCCACACCACGCCCGCTTTTCGTCCCTAAGCCACGCTCGCGGAAGATGGATAGCACCGGCATATTTTGAAAGCGCGTCGCCAATTCCACATCAAGGTCAATTTCATCGTTAAAAAATTGCTGAAGCGTCCACGGTGGATTTTTTGGAGAGGCAGGCGGAATACTGGCATCTGCGCGTTCCACGATGATCGGTACCTGGGGTGACTGTGCCAATTTTGACGGGGTGGGTGCTTGCAACGCCTGAATCGTCTTTTCGATGACTTCTTTTTTCTCGGCAGGCAAAGGCGACTTTGATGATTTTACGGGCTTGCCCACTGATGACTCTCCCTCCGGGGTCTTCGGTGGCGTATCCGGTTTTTCCGGTGATGATTTAGGTTCTGCGCTCATAAGGGTCTAATTTTGCTTTCAGGAACATTCACTAACATTATATGCGAGACAGGGCATATGGTACAAGCGAAAGCCTAAACGCCACTTGATTCATATTGTATAATCTCCTGATTCATCGCGTCATTACGTTTTATTTGCACAATTCTAATGTTAACGGTATACACTGAACCAAGTATAGTCTGTTCTGGTATCAACAAGGTCATACACCTATTATGTTTCCAAATAACAATAACAACGATAACAACAGGAACGGTAGCCCACCGGGAGGGAAAGACCCCAACCAGCAACCCCCTGAACCGGATTGGCGGCGCTGGGCTTGGCCCGCCATTCTACTTGTCCTGACATTGTGGTTTGTTTTGCAATTTAGCGGGTTGAGTAACCTTAGCTCTGGTGCACAAGAATTCCCCTACAGCACGTTGCTGAACGAAGCGCAGGATGATAACGTCAATCAGGTTACCGTGCGTGAGCAAAACGCACAGGGGACGTTCCGTTCTCCCGTAACCAACCCCGCCACCGGTCAAGCGACGACGAATTTCTCTACGACGTTGCCTACCGGAAGTAACGAGGAATTGTTGGGTCTCCTCAGCGAGACCGCCGTCGTCGATATTCAGACGAGCGAAACCTCGCCGTTGTTGATTATTCTCTTCCAATTTGCCCCAATTTTGCTGATTATCGGTTTCTTTGTGTGGACGGCACGTCGCGCTCAGAAGCAGATGAACGGTGCATTCGGTTTCGGCAAGACGCAAGCGCGTGAATACAATGTCGAGCGCCCGCAGGTCACATTTGAAGATGTCGCCGGACAGGAAGCCGCCAAACGCGAATTGGTCGAAATTGTCGATTTCCTGAAAGAGCCGGATAAATATATCGCGCTCGGTGCACGTATCCCGCGTGGTGTTTTGCTGATCGGTCCTCCGGGTACAGGTAAGACGCTTCTGGCGCGTGCTGTTGCCGGTGAGGCGAATGTCTCCTTCTTTAGTATCGCCGCCTCCGAATTTGTAGAAATGTTCGTCGGTGTGGGTGCGTCCCGTGTCCGTGATTTATTTAAACGGGCGAAAGACAACGCGCCGAGCATCGTCTTTATCGACGAAATTGATGCTGTCGGTCGTCAACGTGGTGCTGGCTTAGGTGGTGGTCATGATGAGCGTGAACAAACATTGAATCAGATGCTGGCGGAGATGGACGGCTTTGATCGTACCGAGAGTGTGATCGTCATGGCGGCGACCAACCGTAATGATGTGCTTGATCCCGCTTTGCTCCGTCCGGGACGTTTTGACCGTCAGGTGACAGTCGGCTTGCCCGACAAAAAAGGTCGTCTGGCGATCCTGAAAATTCATGTGCGCGGCAAACCGCTTTCGAGCGATGTCGAACTTGATCAACTCTCAGGCGGAACGATTGGTTTCTCCGGCGCTGATCTGGCGAATCTTGCGAACGAAGCCGCATTGAACGCCGCCCGTCGCAATGCCAAGAAAATTAGCATCCGTGATTTCTCTGATGCGTTTGATCGTATCGTCTTGGGTACTGAAAGTCCGCCACTGACCAATCAGCGCGAACGTAAAGTGGTAGCCTATCACGAAGCAGGTCATGCGCTTGCCGCCGCGATGACACCGGAAGCTGATCCGGTGCTGAAAGTGACGATTGTCCCGCGTGGACAGGCGCTCGGAGTGACGGCGTTCGCCCCGAATGATGACATCCGCAACTATACCAAGCAATATCTGATCGGGCGTATGGTCGTCGGGTTGGGTGGGCGTGCGGCGGAAAAAGTCGTCTTCGATGACATCACCACCGGCGCGGCGGATGATCTTCGTCGTGTGACCGATATGGCACGCCGGATGGTGTCTCAATTTGGGATGAGTGATGCCATTGGTCCATTGAACTTCGGCGACAATGATCGTCAACCGTTCCTTGGCTATTCGCTCTCGCAGAATCGGAGCTACAGTGAAGAAACTGCCGCAAAGATTGATGCAGAAGTGCGCCGGATCGTCGAAGAAGTTTATGATCGCACCATCAAGCTGATGGAATTCAACCGCGATAAGCTGGAAGCGTTGGCTGAGGCGTTGCTAGAGCAAGAAGTCGTCGAACAATCGGAGATGTTGCGCTTGTTTGGCATCACCAAAGAAAAAGTCGTGCGTCAGGATGACCAGCCCGCTGAATTGGCAAATCATAATGCTGATAAGGGCATGGGACATTTCAGCCTTGATCGTGAATCGGATGAGAAAATCGTCACTGTGACTAAAGACGAAGACATCAAACGTGATAACGGTCATATCATCGACATGAACGGCAAGGTTGTCGAGCAAAATGACGACCCCTTTGCTGATCTTGGCGACGATGAAGACGATGCGAAAGATGAAGAGAGCCGAGAAGATAAATCCGAAAAACAGGGCGGTAGTGATTAGTCGCTAGTTACTGAACACAAAAAAATCCAAACACCGGAGATGACGTTTTCCCTCCGGTGTTTTTGATTCGGTAGATATGTGGGAGACTAACGCGATAAGATTAGGCAATATCAGAGCAATAACGAGTCATAAGATGGCAATCTTCAAATTTCGCAAACGTCTATTGTTAATCTGGTTTGCAGGTCTAACATTACTTATAGGGTGGGGTAGCTCCGCTCAACCAAATAGTGTGTTCAATCATATTTGTTCCGGTGTGTGTGATCTTGCGTGGTCACCGGATGGGAATGTGTTGGCGGCGGTCAATCGCTTTGGTTTATGGTTGTATAATGTAGATGAAGACGACGCGCCACGCTTATACCCCTACGAAAATGTGAGTAGCGTTGATTTTAGCTCCGATGGAGAGCAGATTGCGATCACCTCATGTTCGCCTGCCATATCATCAAATAGAACCTGTAGAGGCGCTATTTCCCTATTTGATCTCAATACGAAGATATTTGAAGAAATTCTAGCAACCGGACATCAAACAGAAGTTCGGTCTGAAGAGAATAGGAATGGGATCATCAAAGACGAATCGTCGTTCTAACCAATCCCAGCCGACGCGAAAAATACTCAAGTCGTGGCGGTCAGTGCGGTCAACCTCGG
>JAVJSU010000008.1:0-12493 GCA_040219275.1 Aggregatilineales bacterium
TACACTCCGGCAACGACTGGCGCGATTTGTCCGTAAAACTTTGTCCTTTTCCAAGTCTGACCTCATGCACCGTATCATGCTCGAGTGGTTTATTATTGAGTACAATTTACAGGTTTCATCACTTACTACTTAACCACTACCCCATTTAATATTCAACAGTGCAATACAGCGCAAAGTGGCTTTGGTCGCACAACTGCGGTTGGCATTTATCCTAATAATGAAAATTCGCGATCAGCTATTAATGATATAATAGGCAACGTGTGGGAGTGGACATCTAGTCGAGGAAACCCCAGTGAGAGTTGGGTACATCAGAATTACGAAAGTGGCAGTGTCGACAGAATTATTCGGGGTGGTTCTTGGAGTGACGATCCTAAATCCATCAGCATAAGCACGAGAAAAGCGGTCTCTCCTTTCCAACTCCGAAACTCAAGAGCTTCCTGGTCAGTAGCTTCTTGAATAAGCACCATGAGAGTAGCAAATGTATGCTGGATGCGCAGTCGTTGAAGTTTCTCATCCATATACTTTGAATCGTATTCAAAATAGCGTACCAATTTTTCGTGGATGGAAGCTGCTTCCTCAATTGAACGGTCACGATAGGTAACCAGATAATCCTTAATTATTTCACTATCTGGTTGCGTGTTTTTCGATACTAAAAGACGTATTGCTTCATAAGTATCTGGCGGAGAATGAAGTTTTTCAAATATTGTTGTATCCATCACCATGCCCCACATCGTATTTAGGCTACCACTTGGTTCAAATATAACTCGTCTGCGTCTTTTGGAACATAAAGATATGAAGTTCTTCACTTAAACAAGCCCAACTTAACCCAGACATTGTTTAGAGAGGCAAGAACAACGTGGTTTACCTATACGGGCTAGAGATGTGGTCAGCATCAGTGTTAACGGCTTACAGCCCGTGTAACAAATTCGTGATCCGGTAGGTGATGAGATGGAGATTGGGGTTGAATATCATTTTCGTTGAAATCGCCTCAGCATTGAACGTATCGCCCGCGCCCTCGAATCCTATAACAGCCTGTTTCTGGGAGATGTGATGTCCGCAGTCAATCCAGATGAAATTTTGCGGTTCTCTGAGCGCATCTCAATTGCAGTGGTAGTGTTTCGTTTCAGAACAGCGTGTTGAAAAAGTAACCCCATCTCATGGAACAGGGCAAGGTCAATTTGGTCTATCGATGGTACATTGGCTACGATTTGGACGAAGCTATTCCTGACCACAGTAGCCTGAGCCGTGTTGATGATATCAGACAATCATGCAAACGTCGGATCAGTTGGTGAAACGCTTTGGGAGGAAATTTACCTGTGGCGCAAAGCACCAAGCTATCCAAACCCAAGCCATTGATCGATCAATCTTCGAAATTTTGACATATCGATACTATCAAGGGAAAATTATTATCAGTAAAAATAAATCTTGATAGGATATATAATGCAAATTAGAGAAATGATTATTACACCAATAGCAATTTCAGATCCTCCACTTCTTAATGCGGCTGGTTTGCACGCACCATACGCCCTAAGGATCATTGTAGAACTTGTGACGGATGATGGTCTGTCAGGCTGGGGCGAAATCCCCGGTAATCAGACTACATACGCCGCCCTCAAGCAAGCACAAGAGCACGTTATTGGTAAAGACCCCTTTAACATTAATGCGATTTTTGCCACCTTATCCACAATTTCGAAAATTGACCCTCGCGGTAATACCCCATGGGATCAACGTCATTGGGTACACGTTCAAAGTGCCATTGAGGTTGCTTGCTACGACTTGATGGGAAAAGCAGTGGATCGTCCCGTTGTTGATTTACTAGGTGGCAAAGTGCGTGATCGCGTGCCATTCTCAGCATATCTCTTCTATAAATATGAAGGCGCAGGTGGTGCGCTAGGATTTGGGATCGACGAAACTGCGACAGGATGGTCAGCCGCCCGTCAACGTCCGGCATTAGATGCAGAGGGCATCGTCGCTCAAGCTAGAGCCATGATTGATCATTATGGATTCAAATCAATTAAGCTAAAAGGGGGTGTCTTTGAGCCTGCCGTCGAGGTGGACTCAATGATTGCATTACGTGCCGCGTTTGGCGAGTCTGTCCCTTTGCGGCTTGATCCGAACGCCGTCTGGAGTGTTGATACTGCAATCGAATGGGGTAAAAAGCTGGAAGGTGTGCTGGAATATTACGAGGATCCGGTACGAGGTCAGGAGAATATGGGCAAAGTAGGTCAAGCCGTCAATATCCCTATGGCTACGAATATGTGTACCACCTCTTTTGCTGATCTACCAGGAAGCGTTCAGTGGCAGAGCGAAAACATCATTTTATCTGATCATCATTACTGGGGTGGATTTCGCGCAACTCAAGACCTTGCACGTTTTTGTGCAACGTTCGAGCGGGGTATGTCTATGCACTCCAACAGTCATCTGGGGATTTCATTAGCGGCGATGGTTCATCTGGCGGCTACTATTCCAAATTTGACTTATGACTGTGATACCCATTATCCATGGCAGGATGGGGCTGATCTGGTCATGAATCCTCTACCGTTTGAAGACGGTGCTGTGAGCGTTCCGCAATCACCGGGGTTGGGAATCGAAGTTGATAGGGATATGTTAGCGAAGTTACACCAACAATATGTCGACTGCGGTTTAACGGAACGAAATGACGAAATCGAGATTCAAAAAGTTGAACCTAACTGGAAATTTCAATCTACCCGCTGGTAGCACATAAAATCATAGAGGACTTAACATGACAATGAACACTGAAGCACTGCTTGATGGGTTGAATTCGGTCATCAGTATCCCACTGATCCCTTACGCTGGTGAGCAAATTGATTACGATGGACACGCTAAAAATATTGAGTATCTGTTAAAAAATAATTATTTGTCTGATAACCGTCCCCGTGTTATCTCCATTGCGGGAACGAGTTTGATACATCACGTTGGGTTTAAAGAGCAAATTCATTTAATGGATGTTACGGGTCAACAGATGGGCAAGGAGGGTATTCTGATCGCGGCGATTGTGCCAAACCCGATTGGTGACGCGGGCGATATGATTGCCCAAATGTCAAAACTACAGCGTCCTCCGGATGTCTATCTACTGATGCCGCTGACCGGCACATATAGCCCGGAAGGACTTTACAGCCAATTTATGCAGTTCACGGCTAAGTATGGTACTGAATATGATGCCCGCTTTCTCTATTATTACCGTAGAGCGCGAGATCGTGACTTTATCATTCGCCTCATCAAAGAGTCGCCTCATGTGATTGGGGTCAAAATTGGAACCGATGAATCGGACGTGAAGCCCTTTATTGACGCATTGGATGAAAGTAAGATCGTCATCTGGGGCATCGGTGACCGTTCAACCGATGCGGCACAACTCGGCGCAAAGGGGCATACATCGGGCATCAACATCTTTGCCGTTCGCGCTTCGGATGAAATCAACAACGCACAGCGCCGCAAAGATTATGATGCGGCGAGGGAAATCGAGGCGCAAATTGCGCCGCTTGAAGATATTCGCTTCCTGAACGAGCGCGCTTATAATTACTCCGCTGTGATGGAGATCATTATAGTTTCCGGTGTTGAAGATGTTGTCGCCGGTACAGGCGGACCGTTCAACCCGCGCGTTCCTTCTGAGGTCGGGGAGGAGATTACTAGGATTGCCGACAATATTCGACAATATCATTAGACTTGGTATACTCAACTCAAGAAATTTATGACGATATTTGTGCTCACTACGTTAAAATTTTACTTATCGATATTGAACGTTTACATACAGGAATAAATAAGAAAAATTATGCGAATTACAGATGTACAAGCATGTGTTATCGGAGAGCAAGTTCCTGACAGTGGCGGTTGTGTATGGACGTTTGTGCGGATTTACACAGACGAAGGTATTATTGGAACCGGTGAATGTAATTCAGGCGGACCCGGCTATTCTGGTTTTGCGACCAAAGCGGCAATCCTTGCGATGCGTGAGCACATCATCGGTGAAGACCCATTCAATATCAACTTAATCTATGAGAAATTGCGACGGATGGGGCGTTATGGTGGTTCAAGTGAGGCACCCCTCATTTTTGCGTTGACCGGCATTGATAACGCGCTTTACGATATCGTGGGTAAGGCGCTGGAAGTACCTGTATATAAATTGCTGGGTGGTAAGTTCCGCAGTGATATTCGCTTATATGCAGACTGTCATTTTGGCGAAAGCGATGATCCCAAAGCCTACGGTGAGAAAGCTTTAGAAGTCATTGAAGAAGGCTTTAGTGCCGTAAAATTTGATGTTGATGGCACAGGCACGGGCAAACTAGACCGATTTAATTGGACTGTCGGTGCGAAAGAAATGACCCACATCATTGCACTCGTTGAAGGCATCCGCGAAGCAGTCGGCTACGAAATTGATCTGGCAATAGATTGTCACGGTCAGTTTGATCTGCCCTCAGCGATTACGTTAGCGCGGGCGATTGAACCCCTGCGTTTACTCTGGTTAGAAGAGCCGGTTCCCGCAGAGAACATTGATGCGCTGGCACAGGTGCGCGCATCATCAAGCACAATTATCTGCTCCGGTGAAAATCAATACACACGTTTCGAATTCCTCGAATTATTTCAGAAAAAAGCCGTCGATGTGATTATGCCCGATCTAGCGAAAGCGGGTGGTATTGCAGAAGGCAAGCGTATCGCTGATCTTGCGGATGCGCATTACATCCCGATTGCCCCGCACAACGTTTCATCCCCCATGGGCATGATGGCGGCATGTCACGTTTTAGCATCAGTCCCAAACTTCCTGCTATTAGAATTCCATGCACGTGACATTCCCTGGTGGAATGATCTGTGTATTGGAGATGCGCCTTTTGTCGACAATGGATTTATGACCGTTTCCGAGCGTCCGGGCATCGGCATAGAACTCAATGATGACGTTGCCAAACGGCTCTTGTGGAATGGTGATACCTATTTTGATTAGGTTTCAGAGCATCTCATAATAAGCGCGTCCCACTATGCATAATATATTTTATTTTTTGACAGAGGAGCAAATAAATGTCGCAAGATGAGCCAACAATTGTCGAATTACAAGCGCGTTGGGATAAAATCCGCACCGCTAATTTATATGATACGCTGGACAAATTGGGATATCCCAATCAATGCCTTGATTTAGGTATCCGTCCGCTTTTTCACAATCAGCATTTAGCTGGGCAAGCGATCACAGTGCGGAGCAACAGTATCGCCGCTACCCCTAATGATGCAGAAGGGGATTGGGTGGGTACGTCCTTTGATGAACTCCGAGAATCGCTCTATCCCGGCTGTGTGGTAGTCATTGAGTCCGGCGGTGAGGAACATGCCGGCAAATTTGGCGAGATGACAAGCTGGGCGTTGAAGCAAGGTGGCGCACATGGTATTGTCATCGACTCGTATATTCGGGACTCGCGCGGGTTGGAAATCATTCCGGATTATACAGCCTGTGTACGCGGAACATCACCGATTGAATCGAATAAGCGCTGGCGGATGACTGATGTCAACGCACCGATTGGAATGCCCGGTACGCTGACCAGCCGTGTCCGCGTTGCCCCCGGAGATTGGATCGTCGGCGGGATGGATGGTGTTATTGTGGTGCCGCAGGAAATCGCAATGGAAGCCCTCGTTGCCGCCGAAGATCTGGAAGCGCGTGAACAAGGGATGCGTGAAGATATGGCGGCGGGCGTGTCCTTTGACGAAGCCTTCGCCAAGTGGGGGCGTGCCTGAGACTTCGTTAGTTTTTAGCCTTTGACGATAAACGTAAATAAAAAGAGCGGGCATCGGTGATGCCCGCTCTTTTTTGTCTTGAATTTCAGGTGTCTAAACTTAGCCTTTTACACCCCCCACAGTAAGCCCTTCAGCGAGGAACCTCTGTGCAAACGTATAAATAATCACAACTGGAACTGCCATCAGTATGGATGCTGCCATTAACTGTCCCCACGGAAGAATATCGCCGACAATCATCGACTGAAGCCCAACAGGAAGTGTTCTGAGAGATTCGCTGAAGATAAATACAAAGGCGAACAGAAATTCGTTCCATGCAGTTGTAAAGGCAAATAAAGCCACCGCACCAAGTGCCGGTGCCGCTAGTGGTAAGGTGATGCGCCAGAATGCACCCAGACGACTTGCACCATCAATCATTGCGGCTTCTTCAAGCTCCACAGGAATTGAGCGGAAGTATCCCATCATTACCCACGTTGCGAACGGCATCAAGAATGTTGGATAAGTAAGAATCAACGCGCCATAGCTATTGATGACTCCTAAATCCGTAAGTGTCTGATACAAGGGTATAAACAACATTGTTCCGGGTAATAAGTATGTAACAAGTAGGATAGTAGTCAATGTTCCAGACCCACGAAACCGAAGCCGGGTGAGGGCATAAGCGGCAAGGGAAGCGAGAACAACCGAAATCAATGTGCTACTGACCGCAACGATTGCTGTATTGATAAACCATGTTAGAAACGGTGTATCAGTGAGCAAGTTTGAATATTGATCAAACGTCCAGGGTTCCGGCCAAAATATGGATGTGCGCTCCGAAATTTGTGGTGTTGTCTTAAACGAAACGATGACAACCCAGTAGAGAGGGAACACCACGAAAATGAAAATCGGCATTAAGATCAGTATACGTCCGAGAAGTCCCATACGCTTTCGGCCTTTTCTTGTGAACATCGGCTGACCTTCCGGGTTTTTCAATACACCCTTCATTGAATCAGCCAACATTTCAAAGCCACGTGTGATCCATTCAAACGGCAAAAAGAACAAGTCTAAAAGGAGACTGAAAAAATATCCGACAACCCTCATGACACGGTCGGCTATTGTGATCTTCTCTGTAACGGTTACACGTTGATCATCACTTCGCATGAAGCGTGCTAATAGCCAGATTATAACGATCATAAGAGGGGCTACACTAAAGGCGATAGCAACACCCGGTCCAAATTGAAGTGAACGTATGCCTTTTTCATAAGCAAGAATCGAATATACTTTGGTTGCTCCAGCGGGACCACCACCTGTCATCAAAAAGATCAACCCAAATTGATTAAATGTTGAAATAAATGACAGAAGCAATGTGACCACGATTACATAGCGCATTCCGGGTAGCGTGATATGACGGAAGCGCTTAATCATGTTCGCACCATCGACCTCTGCGGCTTCCAATTGCTCACGGTCAATCGCTTTTAATCCAGCCAGAAACAGTAAAGTATAGAACGGAATACCTTTCCACACATTCACCACAATAATACTAGGCATTGCCAGATGAGGATCAGAAAGCCACCCCATAGGCTGATCAATGACTCCAATGGATTGTAAGATTGGATTAAGCCCACCGAAAATGGGATCATAAACGCTTTTCCATGCGAGTGCAGTCACAATTTCGGGTACGATCCAGGGAAGAAGCATGATTGCAGTGATGAGACTACGAAATGGCAGTCGACTATTCAGCACCAGGGCGACGATCATCCCAATAAAAAATTTGACCGAGATTGACCAGATAGTGAATTGTGCGGTGTTCTGCATCGCTAGGCGATAATCTGAGTTGGTCAACAGTCTTTCATAATTCCTAAAGCCAACATTGACCGTCTCGCCTGATATAAAATTCAAGGTCGTAGTGCTGAGAATCAGCGCATTAATAAAGGGATACAGAACCAGTCCTGCCATAATGATGAACATCGGTAGGACGAAAGGTAGGGCGACTTTCCAATCCTTACCTAAGATTTTTTCTGCGGTTCGTGATCGATGGACTGTCGGAGTAGCCATAGCTGGACTGATGTTAATCCGGGTACTATCCATAAGTGTACTCTTTCAATTAAATTCTTGAAGAAGCGTTATATCCCCGTTTGGAGTAGTTTGGGGTAACATGAGAACAAAGAGGGCAACTCACGTTACCCTCTTTGATACACGCTAGATATTTTAGGGCTGTGGGATGCCACCCTCTTCAAAGATATCCACCATTTTCTGGTGAGCATCGGTGACTGCCTCGGAAGGTGTCATGCGTCCGGAGATAACATTACCTGCCATCTGCTCAATAATGGCGTTGGCGCGAATCGCATCAATCGCCGCGTTCGGTTCGGCGGGCCATGAAGCGCCGATAAACGGTTCTTCAATGCTGACCTGCTGTTTGATGATTTCGAAGTTCGGATCTGCCGCAATCAGATCATCCGTCCATAAATCTTCATAAGCAGGCATGAATAAGCCACCGCCGACAGAAGACATAGGGATGAAATTCGCCGGATCTAACAGATCAAGCGCTAACTGCTTGGCGAGATCAATATTGGGGGCGTTTTTGTGAATGGTTAACCAACCGCCAATTGCGCCACCTTCTTGCCGGAGGTTAGCTGGCCCAAGCCCCGGTAGAAGCAATTTGGTCGCAGGGAAAACAGGATTTTCATCACGTTTAGCCTGAGCGTATACACTGAAGGCGTTATGTGTATAGCCAATTGTGCCGGCTAGATACGCCTCATTATTGCTGATGTCGCCCCAACTTTCGATACCGGGCGGGAGCATAGCGGCATATGGACCATTACGATCATACGTTTCCGCAATCCATTCGACAGCGGCTACTGTTTCCGGCGTGTCGAAATCGACGATCATGCCAGTCTCGTCGGTATAATGACCACCGAACGAATTGATAACTTGCATTAAGAATCCCCAACCATCCCCACTCTGGTTTGGAGTATTGCCCCATCCCCAGAATTCATTATCGGGGTCAGACATCGCCAGCGCGGCTTCGCGGCGTGCATCAAACGTGGTCAGATCAGCAGGGTCAACACCGATTTCATCGAGCTTATCGCCACGGATGAAGTAGCCGGTTGTGTTGGCAATTAACGGTATAGCGGCCCATGCACCATCAAACTGAGCGATTTTATCTGCATTCGTCCCCGGCATGATTCTACCGTATCTGGCGATAGCTTCTTCGACCACATCGCTGACATCTTCAACCAGATCTAGCAGATGCATCTGGGCGATACTTATGTTACTTGTATAGGCGATATCAGGCGGATTACCGGCGGCGACGGCGGCTTGCAACCGTCCTAAAAAGTCACCGAAGGATTCAGGATTTGCAGTGGAAATATCCAGCTCTGTCCCGTTAGCGTCAGCGAAGGCTTGAACGGTATCACGGAATAAGGTCTGAACTTGCTCAAAATATTCTGTACGGTGAATAACCGTGAGCTTGCCCGCGCCACCTTCCGGCAAGGGCTGTGGGGTGGGCGTCGGATTATCCTGTGCAAATAAGCGAAGTGGTCCCGATGATGCGGCGATTGCACCAGCAACGGTTCCTTTTAGAAAATTCCTACGAGTAAGTTTGTGTTTCATAATGAAATGTCTCCGAGATTATTTAATAAAGATTACTTGAGTGAGAGACTTTCGTTTTCGATTTTACTAATTTTTGGAAGACACAAATAATATCTAGATATACCTCCCCTCAATAAATATTTATGACTAAATAAATTGTGTCTTTCGCATAAATAGTTATTCAAGAACGAAAATCAATCCATCACAGCATGCGACTTTAGTCACACATCAGTATGTTCTACGTTGTGAAATTATATAGAACTATTATAATTTAAAATAGTTTACTGAAAGTTTTCAGAAAATACAAGAAACTTGTGGAATTGATATCTTCTGATGCCTTATTAAAATTGATTTTTGGTCAGGGAATCAGGTATGGTGAGGGAACTTGATATTGCGAGATTGCAAAAAATGTCTCCCGCGTGCTAAAGTATTCACCAATTGATCGAACTAATACTTGGCGCACAAAAATGACTCAAAATAATTCCTTAGAATCAAATATCAATACTTATTCACATCCTACTGAACTTAAAATAACTGATATGCGCGTCTGCCATCTGGTTGGGCTACCTATGGATGCGACTGTGATTCGTATCGATACAAATCAGGGTTTATGTGGTTACGGTGAGGTACGAGACTGGGCGAGTCCAACCTATGCTTTGATGCTCAAAAGCCGAATAATTGGAGAGAATCCCTGTAATATTGACAAAATATTTCGCAAGATCAAGCAGTTTGGACATCATGCACGGCAAGCAGGGGGTGTATGTGCTATCGAGATGGCGCTATTTGATCTGGCAGGAAAAGCGTATGGCGTTCCTGCGTATCAGTTGCTCGGAGGTAAGTTCCGAGACAGGGTGTTGTGCTACTGTGATACAGATTCTGTACCGGATGGGCAACACATGGGGGAACGGCTTAAAAGACGAATGGATCGTGGCTTCAAATTTCTGAAGATGGACATTGGAATCAGCTTATTAAAGGATATTCCCGGCGCGATCAGTGCGCCACCTGATGTTGTAGAAAGTTCTACGATTATGCACCCTTTCACTGGTATTCAAATTACTCAGCACGGGATTGAATTTCTGGTTGAGTATGTGCGTCAGGTTCGCGAGGTCATCGGTTATGAAATCCCCCTAGCTGTAGATCATTTTGGACATATCAATCTCGAGTCTTGCATCCGATTAGGGCGTGCACTCGATCAGTTCACGTTGGCATGGTACGAAGATATGATTCCATGGCAGTTCACGGATCAATATGTTCGACTTTCTGAGTCACTTACAACGCCCATCTGCACAGGCGAGGACATTTATTTGAAAGAAGGGTTTCTCCCGCTACTCAAGGCACACGGCGTATCAGTCATTCACCCTGATCTTGCTACATCAGGCGGGCTTATGGAAACCAAGAAAATTGGTGACCTTGCACAAGAACACGGCGTAGCGATGGCAATGCATTTTGCCGGTTCGCCAATTTCCTTTCTTGCAAACATCCACTGCGCCGCCGCCACTGAGAACTTCTATGTGCTAGAAAACCACTCGGTAGATTTGGATTGGTGGGATGATCTGCTGGACGGAATAGCCAAACCATTTATTCAGAATGGCTATGCAACTGTCCCCGAAGCACCCGGACTAGGTTTCGGAGACATCAATGAAGATGCGTTTCGCAAGTGTATGGACTCAAGCCGAACCGGTGGTTATTTTGACGCATCAAATGATTGGAATGAAGAACGTTCACATGACCGCACGTGGAGCTAAATGTGTGATAATCGGATGCGATGTCGTCGTGTTCGCTTTCATGGTATGATCCTAAAATTCACTGGATGGAGCGAATCTCCGTTGAGGTTACGCACAGAGTCGCGCACAATAATGCGTTCTGCGGTCAAGAGGTGTTGAGGCGCATGATCGGGATTTTCGATCCGTTGAGATAACATCTGAATAGCAAGTCGACCGAGATCATGTCGTGATACACGGACGGTTGTAAGCGCCGGGGTAACGAGTGTAGTTGCGTTTACATCGTCGTGACCGACAACCGATACATCATGAGGAATGCGCAATCCCGTAGCCTGTAACGCACGCATTGCGCCAAAAGCACTCTCGTCATTGCAACACATCACCGCCGTAAATGGTTTCCCACTATCGAGAATTTTCTGCATTCCAATTTCGCCACCGACAGGACTTAGGTCACCATGTGCAATAAGATCAGGATCGAAAGGTATCCCTGCTTGATTGAGCGCATGACGATACGCCAGACCTCGCATCTTTATCCAGTAGTCCTGACGGTCCGCAGGAGCATCAATTAAAGCAATGCGACGATGCCCATTATCCAACAAATGATTCATGGTAAGCAATGACCCTGTAAACGAGTCAGAGTTAACGCTATCAACAGGTAACCAAGGGAAGTAAGTGTTTAGAAGTACACTAGGAATATCGAAATTAAGCAAGGATTCGATCACTGCTGGATCAAGCACATAAAGCAGAACCATGCTGTCAATGGTGCCCTGTCGAATTACACGCTGAACTTCGTGCATTCCAGCATCTTCAGAGCCAAGAGATATAAGGAGTAAATTTATACTTTGCCGACTGCACTCTTCCTGGAGGCTCTGAATAATAGTAGGAAAATAATGCCCAGAAAGCTCCGATTCTCCTGGTAAGTGGGAGGTTCCTAGAAATAAGCCTGTGCTTCGTAGCGACTTGGATTTTGACTTTCTGCGAGGTGTGTATCCCAGTTCCTTTACTGCCTCTAGCACTGCCTTGCGATTTGTAAAACTAACACTATTGCTTTTGTTAAGGACACGAGAAACGGTTGCCTCACTCACTTGCGCCCGGTCTGCAACATCACTGATAGTGACCTTGTTTCCGTCGAGATTCATTTTTGAGATCCTATGTAACCACTATTTGATGTGTGTACCATCATATGCTTGCTATTGTAAGAATATTTTAGTGTACTGAAAAATTTCAGAAATTACAAGAAAATTACAAGAAATATAATTCTTAGGAACAAAGTAAGAAATTACTTTTGTTTCTATAATCGGCGTAAATCTATATAACGGGTAGCAACTCTTTGAAATAATTCTAGCAACCGGACATCAAACAGAAGTTCGGTCTGAAGAGAATAGGAATGGGATCATCAAAGACGAATCGTCGTTCTAACCAATCCCAGCCGACGCGAAAAATACTCAAGTCGTGGCGGTCAGTGCGGTCAACCTCGG
>JAVJSU010000009.1:0-53228 GCA_040219275.1 Aggregatilineales bacterium
ATTCTTCCCGTACATTTGTGAAAACAGCCCACTTCAGTGGGGTTTTGAAAATCATCGTAGCATTGGGGTTTTAGCCCAATGCGGTTTTGTTGAGCCACTTTTATTACCTTGCAACAGAGCAGCTCTTAGCTTTTAGCAAAAGCATTTTTTTCAAACTAAAAGCTAACGGCTAAACGCTATTTTCACAAATGTTCACCGTAAACAGAATTCAGGGTACTATCGGTTTTGACGCACACGTTGGATTGCATTCGCTAGAACAATCGCAATTGTTGTGGCGGTTCGTCCGTCTCGCCGTTATCCTGTGCGTTTTCTTTTGCATCTTCTGGCATGTCCGCTGAAGGTTTTGCATTGGCACGGCGTTTTTTCACTTCTTCAAGTACATCAGGGATGCGCTTAATATCATCTTCCATGTCAATTCTTAAATTGGGATTACGAAGTGCCGCCGCCGGATGAAAAAGGGGATAATAGGCGCGGTCATCGGCATATTTGGGTTGTCCGTGAATACTGCTGATTTTGCCATTCGGAAAGTATTGCGCCATGCTGAAGCGCCCTAACGTCGCCACCACCAGCGGATCAATGATCTCGAATTGGCGCTTGAGAAAGTGATTGCACGCGATGATCTCGTCAGATTGCGGATCACGGTTATCGGGAGGGCGATGCTTGACCACGTTGGTAATAAACACCTGCTCGCGCTTCATGCCGATCAACGTCAGCAGATAATCCAGATAGCGTCCAGATTTCCCGACAAATGGCAAGCCCTGTTGATCTTCATAAAATCCTGGTGCTTCCCCGATGAATAAAATCTCCGCGGATGGATCGCCATAACCGGGGACAGCCTTATTCGTGCCTTCGTACAGTCGGCAAGCTGTACAAACATTAATCTCTTCAGCGATAAGAGTGAGTTTCTTGGTGCGTGCTTCGCTCATGCGTACAGCCTTTCTCGGTTCATAGCGGTTTCATCCCAAATTTTACCGTATAATTTAGTCGGAAAACTTTAACAATTTCTTGACAATTTAATCACTTGACATTATTAATTATACAGTGTTAAATAAACAGTGTAAGAAAAAAGGAGCACAACATGCCGAGGAAGGCACAACCCGAATTACGCGAGGAAACGCACAATGCCATTAAGGACACAGCCCGTCGGTTGATGGCTGAACGTGGCACACAGGGCTTGTCACTCCGTGCGATTGCCCGCGAACTCGACCTGACCGCACCGGCGCTCTATTATTATTTTCCGCGCATGGATGATCTAATTACGGCACTGATTCTTGATGCCTTTAATGGGCTGGCGGAAGCTGTCGAAATCGTCGCAGAAACCCATGCCGAGTTGCCCGCCT
This sequence comes from Aggregatilineales bacterium, assembly GCA_040219275.1. GTDB lineage: Bacteria > Chloroflexota > Anaerolineae > Aggregatilineales > Phototrophicaceae > JAVJSU01. The sequence goes on from JAVJSU010000009.1 coordinate 1,341, forward strand.
ATGAGCAGATGATCGAGAGTTTGCTGGCGTACCGTCAATGGGCGCGGGAGCACAAAACGGAATTTCAACTGATCTTCGGCAATCCCATTCCGGGGTATGTAGCGCCTGCCGAATTAACCATTCCGGCGGCGGTACGCTCTATGGTGGCGATTGGTCGGGCGATGTATCGGGTGATTGACGAAAATGACGCAGAAATCCCCGCGCATCATCTAAACATTCCGCCCCATTTGAGCGCGTATTTTCAAGATGTGACGAATCGCATTGATGGCGATTTTCCGGTGTTTGCCGTGCCGCTAACCGTCAGTTTATGGTCGGATTTGCAGGGCATGGTGTTGATGGAACTCATTGAGCATCTACCGCCCACAGTCGGCTACATGGACGAGTGGTTTCGTCTGGAAATCGAGCGCCGATTGCTTGATCGTGGTCTAAAACCAAACTAAGTCTTTCTTAAAAATCAATCACATAAATTATTTCCCAACCGTAAAACGCGGTAGGTGTCTTTAGTGCGCCTACGCGCAGTCGAAAAAGGCTAGAAAATGATCAAAGTTCATGCAATTCAAACCGGAAGTGTCGCCATCAAGCAACGCCAACGCGCGGGACAAGGCGCAGGCATGTTGCGCCTCATCAATACCCTGCGCGATAGCGAATGGGCGGGGTGGCTTCCGATCTACGCATGGTTGATAGAACATGATGGCGGTTTAACGATTGTCGATACAGGCGAGACTGCCCGCACCGCAGAAGCTGGCTACCTTCCGAAATGGCATCCCTTTCATCGCTTCGGCGTGCGGATGAATGTTCAACCGCAAGACGAAATTGATGTGCAATTGACGCGACTTGGTTATTCGCCGGATGATCTCACACGGGTCGTCATGACTCATCTGCACACCGATCATGCGGGGGGATTGCCCCATTTCCCGAACACACCGATTCTAGTCTCGCGTGAGGAATATGGTGCCGCGTCGGGCTTTTCCGGCAGATTAAACGGCTACCTGAATCAACATTATCCGGCATGGTTCAATCCGACGCTGATCGACTTCAACAATACGCCCTACGCGACGTTTTCACGCAGTTATGCGCTCACGCCAGACATCACACTCGTCCCAACCCCCGGACACAGCGCCGGACATCTGAGCGTGATCGTGCGCGATAGCGATGTGCATTACTTTATCGCGGGGGATACCTCGTATACCGAACAACTGTTGCTCGATCAAACTGTTGACGGTGTCAGTGTGGATACCGCCGCCGCCAAAGACACACTCGCCCGCATTCTGGGCTATGTCGAGCAATATCCCACTGTCTATCTGCCCGCTCACGATCCTGAATCTGTGACCCGTTTAGAAAACAAACACGTTGTTCACTCGTCCGTTTCATTTATTCGTTAGTAACTATGCCCACAAAAGGCGCACAAAAGGAGCAATCAACCATGAAGACAATCAAACGTAACACCGCAATCCTACTTATCATTGAAGGACTATTACTTTTCGTGCCGACGATTGTGCTTGGTGGCGCGATCAACTGGCCCGCCTCATTGGGTGATCCCGCAGAGACGATGTTACCGCTCATCCATGAGCAAGCAGATGCCGTCCGGTTGGGGTACTTCGCCTATCTGATCTACTCGGTGCTGTTCTTCCCGGTAGCACTGATGACCGCCCGTGTGGTCGCTGGTGATGATACGTTTTCACCTATGTTGAAGATCGCTGTCGGTTTCGGCGCAATTTCCACCTTAGCCCGCACACTCGGCATTATCCGCTGGCTGTTCCCGATGCCGATTCTCGCCGAACAGTATGTTGATCCTGCCACATCAGAAACGGCGCGTGAAACCATCGCTATTGTCTACCGGATGCTCAATGAATATGCCGGGGCAGTGGGTGAAGTGATTGGTGTCAGCTTCTTCGCCGCCATCTGGATCGCCCTGATTGGCATTGTCATCTTACGGAATGGGTCGCTCCCGCGCTGGTTGGGCATCTGGGCACTGGTTGCCGCTGTCGGGTTAGCCTCATCCATTCTGGAAATGTTCGGTGTTGATCTCGGTGCATTCATCACCGTGACCGTCACCATTATTCAACTGTGGTTCCTTGCGGCGGGCTTCGTCCTCTTCAGAGCGCGAAATTAACATCAACCGGAGCGCGCTGCTTTGTGCTGAGTTTGAGGGCGATCTCCGCAAATTACAACCGAAAGATCGCCTTCGCAATGGCACGATTAATCCTATAGAACGCTATCAACCATCTTAATAACAGGAGAAAAATCTCATGAGTACCAATAACAGTAACGAATTGCACATCATTTTTGGCACAGGTCCTGTCGGTTTAGCCGTCATGGAAGAGTTACTCGCAAAGGGCAAGCGCGTTCGCATGATTAACCGTAGTGGACGCAACGCCAACATCCCCGCGTCTGTAGACGTGGTCAGTGGTGACGCGAAAAATCTGGACTTTGCCCGTAAAGCGGCAGAAGGCGCGACCCACATCTACAACGCGCTCAATCCATCTTACGACAAATGGCTAGACCTGTTCCCCGGTTTGCAGGCAGGCACCGTTGCCGCCGCAGAAGCCACGGGCGCGAAGTTGATCGTCATGGAAAACTTGTATATGTACGGGCACACGCACGGCAAACCGATGACCGAGAACACACCCTTCAATCCCCATACTCGTAAGGGCAAGCTCCGTGCGGAGATGCACGAAACACTGATGGCGGCGCACAATGCCGGTAAAATCCGCGTCGTTATGGGACGGGCATCGGATTTCGTCGGTTCGCGGGCATTGGATACGGCATTGGGGGATCGTGTGATTTATCCGGCGCTGGAAGGAAAAGCCGCGTCCATCGTCGGCAAGGCGGATTTACTGCATACGTATAGCTACATTCCCGATGTCGGTACGGCGCTCGTCACACTCGGCGAGCATGACTCCGCGCTAGGGCAGGCGTGGCACATCCCGAACGCCCCGACCATCACGACGAAAGCCTATATTGAGAAAATCTTCGCCGAAGCAGGGCATCCCGCCAAAATTTCTGCCGCACCCAAGCCCATTCTGTGGCTACTCGGCAGATTTAACCCGATCATCAAGGAAGTTTATGAGATGGTTTACGAGTTTGAAGAACCCTTTATCGTCGACCACAGCAAATACGTTAAAGCCTTTGGCGATCATTCCACTCAAGTGGATACTGTCGTCAAGGAAACGGTCAAGTGGTATCGGGAAAATCCGAAATCCGCGAACGGGCATTAATCGCTCGATCATGCGCGCTTTATAGAGCCATCTTGATATAAAATCGGGATGGCTTTTTGTTTTAATTGCCCAACCTAATCCGACGTTTGCCTATCGTTAATGCAAATCGCTAGTCAATATGACGCAACGCGATTATACTAAGCGATGTGGGTTAACGCGGGTAAGTTTATCTGAATTCTGCATAAAGTGGACATTCTTGAAAATAGCTTTTAGCCGTTAGCTTTTGGCTTTTAGTTTGAAAAAACGCTTTTTGCTAAACGCTAAGAGCCAAAGGTTTCGGATACACAGGTTCTTTTACCACAGAAAGCCTGTCATTCAGAATGGGTTGCTTATCCAGAACTGACATTAATATAGATATTAGAGGTTGGAAGCGTGGTCAAACGGGTCTGGTTATTTTCACTGTTCGGCGTGTTGATTTTATTTGGCTGTACTGGCACACCGGATTCCGGCGCGAGTGAGGTTGAAATTGGTCAACTGCCCACGCGCATCCCCACCGCCACGCCTGAATATAACAACCTCGATAGTGCAGAACGAACCGTTCGTGCTTTCCTCAGTGCATGGCAAAATCTGGATTATGCCAGCATGTATATCTTACTGAATGCCGCCAGCCAGCAAGCCACACCGTTTGAAACCTTCGTCGCCGAATATAATCGCGCCAATGCAGAGATGACGCTCATCTCCCTCACCACACAGGTGAATGGTTTGGCGCGAGATACGAACAATAACCGCATTAGCGTGCTCAATTATGATGCGACCTTTACCACCAACATCCTCGGTGAATTTAGCGATACCGGACGCAACCTCTATCTTGAGCTTGATGCTACCCTGCAAGATTGGCGTGTGGCATGGTCACGTGGGGATATTTTCCGTGAGATGGAAATCGGCGGGCAAGTCCGTTTGGAAGCCGCCATTTCCCGCCGAGCAAATATTTATGATCGTAACGGGGTGGTGCTTGCCAATCAAAATGGGCGTGTCGTGACGTTGAATGTCGTCCCGCAAGAAATCCCTGATGTAAACATCTGCCTTGATACCCTCACACAGGCGATGAATCTTTCGCGTGACCTTATTCAAGATCGCTTGAGTCGTTTTGGTAGTGATTGGCTCGGCGAAGTTGGCACTATTGAAGTCGTCGCTTATGAGCAATGGCGAACGCAATTGGAGCAGAACTGTAACGCACAATTTGATAGCCGATCGACGCGAGAATATGTGAACGGCACCCTCGCGCCGCATGTGCTGGGCACGGTGGGCTATTTGACGGAAGAAGAAGTGCCGGGTGTGGAGCAATTTGGCTTCAATCAGGATTCGATTCTGGGGCGCAGTGGCATCGAAGGCAGTTGGGATGAAACCCTGCGTGGTACACCGGGCGGACGCTTAAGCATCGTCACGCCGGACGGACGTACCCTGCGTGTGATCGCGGAAAGTACCTCGTCACCTGCCTTGAGTGTTTATTTGACGCTGGACGCGGGCTTACAACAGGTGGCGCTGGAAGCAATTCAGCGTTCGTATGATACATATGATAATTTCGGGGGTGGCTCTCGTGGGGCATCTGCGGTGGTGATGGATGTGAATACGGGCGCAATTTTGGCGATGGTCAGCTACCCGACCTATGATGCCAACATCCTCGCGCCGTTCCCGGAAATTGGTACCCGTGCCGCCGCACAATTGATCCAACAGATCGGTGAAGATCCCCGTCGCCCGCTGTTCAATCGTGTGACGCAGGGTTTGTATCCTACTGGCTCAATCTTCAAAACGATCACCTCCATCGCTATACTGGACACAGGCATTTATGCGCCGGAAACGCGCTTTACATGTATTGGCTCATGGCAACGCGATAATGACATCCCCGGTGGACGAACCGACTGGCTTGCAGGTGGACATGGCACGCAGACCACCGCGCAGGGCATCACCAATTCCTGCAACCCGTTTTTCTATGAAGCGGGTTGGCAATTGCATCAGTTGGACGAAAATTTGCTTCCAGAATATGCGGTACGTTTGGGTTTGGGTGGCAATACCGGCATGACCGATGTTGCGGAATCCCCCGGTTTTATCGGCAATCCAGAGACAATTTTCCAGAACACAGGTCAGGCGATGTCGTCGATTGATACGGTCAGTATGGCAATCGGGCAGGGGCATGTCAGCGCGACCCCGTTGGAGATGGTGCGCTATTACGCGGCGGTGGCAAATAATGGCATCTTGCTCCGCCCGCAATTGGTGGATTCTACCCGCCTAATTGATGATGTCAGCTACCAGATGGAACCGGATATCATGGGGACATTTGGCGTGCCGCAGGAAGTGCTTGACGAAATTCATTCAGGCATGTGCGCGGTGACAACGGCCTCCAATGGTACAGCAGAATTCGTCTTTCGTAATTCTGAATTACAGGCGCTCGGCGTGTGTGGTAAGACCGGTACAGCAGAGGATCAATCCCCTGAAAGGAGAAGTCCTCATGCGTGGTTCGCCGCCTATGCCCCGCGTGAAAACCCACAAATTGCCATTATCACGATGGTGGAAAATTCCGGTCAGGGGTCGGAGGTCGCCGCACCAATCGCCCGCGACATCCTCGAATATTATTTCTTCGGCGCTGTCGGCACGCGTTAATTTCATTTCGCGCCATGTGTGTTGACAAGGGATACGCATGGTGTTATCCTCATTTTTAGTTCATCTGAACGACTTTAACAATTGCAAACACTAAACCATAGGTGTGCCATGACCCGGATGTCTGGCACCTAACAGGGAAAGTCCGGTGCGTAGGATGCAAAACCAAGCCTACAAGTCCGGCGCTGTCGCGCAACGGTAGTGGCGAGAGCCATTAGCTTTTAGCGATTAGCTTTTAGCCTGATTTTTTTCAGCTAACAGCCAATAGCCAATAGCTAATAGCCAGCCAAAGCCCGAATGCCTGCCTATGATTTAGCTCGTCGGGAACGTCGTTGACACTTATCAACGATCAACCCCTTCGCGTAAAAGGGAAGCGAGCACGGATATGACCTATCATCTTAGGACAGAATCCCGCATCTTCGTGGGATTTTTTTATACCCATCGGGTCTTATTGACTCACAACAGTTCACATCCTTCCATGTGTGGTGACGTGCGCCTTCTCTTTGCTGGCTCCTTTAATGTCCACTTTTTTGCACATTTTCCACAATGGAAAGGATCAACCCTATGAAATTTCGCCCTTTGTTTTTGCTTGTCGTGTTGTCGCTATTGAGCTTCACGATCCACGCACAGGACGACGCAACCAATCTGCTGGATGCCTGTGTGACCGATTACGACGCGGAAACCGACTATTTCCCCGATCACGTCGAAATCGAATATGCCGAGCAATTCGATGTGGCATACTTCAACAATTACAAACTGCTGACCGTCAGCACACCCTGGGGCGATGTGGTCGAATATGCGCTGGTGCAATGTGGCACGCCCGCGCCGGAAGGCTTCACCGATGCTCAGATCATTGATGTGCCGGTAGAAAGTGTCGTCAGCACGTCGACGACGTTCCTGCCGCACATCGTCAATCAAGGCATGGCGGAGCGCGTCCTCGGGCTGGACAGTCTATTTTTCACCAGCTTGCCGGAACTGCTGGAACGTATCGACGCGGGCGAAATCGTCGAGGTTTATGCTGATTTCGCGCCCAATCTCGAAGTGCTGGTCGCGCTTGACCCTGCACTGATTATCTTGCAGGATTTCTCGCCGGATGGGAGCGCCGCCGCGCTGGAAGAAGTCGGCATTCAGAGCGTGTTGAATTACGATTTCAACGATACAACCCCGCTCGGTCAGGCGGAATGGGGCAAGTTTATCGCCGTGCTCTTCAACACCGAAGCCGAAGCCAACGCCATTTTTGACACTGTAGTCGATGAATACACCGGCTTGCTAGAACTCACTGCGGATGTTGAAGACCGTCCGTTAGTCATGTCCGGCGAACCGTATCAGGGCGCATGGTTCATCCCCGGTGGGCAAAGTTACGCGGCGCAACTTTACGAAAATGCGGGCGCAGATTACATCCTTGCGGATAACGACGCGACGGGTGGCGTGCCGATTGAATTTGAAGCCATGCTTGAAATTGCGGCGGAGGCGGATATCTGGGTGAGTGTTAACTGGAACACGCTGGATGAAGCCCTGACCGTTGATCCAAACTTCTCCGAATTTAGCGCGTTCGTCAACGGCGAAGTGTATGCCTATAACGCGGCAATTGGTGCGAACGGGGGCAATCTGTATTTTGAAGAAGGCGCGGCGAACCCGCATATCGTGCTGGCGGATTTGATCGCTATTTTCCAACCTGACCTCCTGCCCGATCACGAATTGGTCTATTACCGTCAGGTGCCGCAAGGGGAATAAAAATCTTGATCCGCAGACTAGGGATGCGATAATTGCCGCTTCCACAAGCAAATCCCCCCTCTAAATCTCCCCCCGCTACGCAAGGGGAGACTTACTCCCCTCCTTGAGAATCGGGGAGGGGGTTGGGGGGAGGGGATACTGATAACTGTAAACTGTTTACTGAAAACTAAAAAATGACCCAGACGACGCTTCAAAACCGACCTATCAAGACCAAATCTGTAAGCCATCGCGCAGAGTCCGCCGTCCCGCGTACATCTGCTCGCGTAACGGCTCAACCACGCCTGCGCTTAACCCGCCTTGCGCTGTTGACGCTGATTTTTCTGGCGGCGTTCGCTGTGAATCTGGCGCTTGGCTCGGTGAATATCCCGCTCAAAGATGTGATCGTCACGTTGCTCGGTGGTGAGCCGGAACGGGCGACATGGGCGCGGATTATCCTCATGATTCGCCTGCCTACCGCGCTTACGGCGACCCTCGCGGGCGCGGCGTTGGCGGTCAGTGGATTGATGATGCAAACTTTTTTCCGCAATCCGCTGGCGGGACCGTTTGTGATCGGTATTAGCTCCGGCGCGAGTTTGGGCGTGGCGCTGGTCGTTTTGACAGGCGGGGCGACTCTGCTGGCGACGGCGGGACTTGGTGGCACGATTGGCGTGGCACTGGCGGCGAGTGTGGGCGCGGGCGTGGTGATGGTTCTCGTGCTGATCGTGGCACGGCGCGTTGAAAGCAGTATGACTCTGCTTATCATCGGCGTGATGATCGGCTTTGCGACCAGCGCAGTCGTCAGCATTTTGATGTATTTCAGCCGTCCAGAGCAGATTACTACCTATATCCGCTGGGGATTTGGTAGTTTCGGCGGAGTAAGCTGGCAGACGATGCCCGTTTTCTCGGCGGTCATCGCGATGGGCTTATTGTTGGCGCTCGGCACGGGAAAATCGCTGAACGCCCTCCTGCTCGGCGAGACCTACGCCACCAGCATGGGCTTGAACGTCACCCGTGCAAGGCTGGCGATTATCGTCAGTTCGGCATTATTGGCGGGTGCGGTGACGGCATTCTGCGGACCCATCGGCTTTATCGGTCTGGCAGTCCCGCATCTGTGTCGTGGATTGTTCAACACGTCCGATCATCGCGTACTGTTGCCCGCCTGCGTGTTGATGGGTGGCCTGGTGGCGCTCATCGCCGATATTGTCGCCGCCATGCCCGGTAACATGGAATTCAGCCTGCCGCTCAATGCGATCACCGCCTTACTCGGCGCACCTGTCGTCATCTGGGTGATTTTGCGCGGCAATAGCATGGGACGCTCCTTCGGTTAAACTGATGTGACGAGCGGATTAGTGGTTTTGCTAGATTGCCGTGCGCGATATTGTAGCCAGTGCATCCCTAGCCCGACCAGACCAAACACCGCCAGATGCAGGCAATAAATCAAAATCGTAAGCGTGTCGGCGGTCAAATCAGCACGGTGCAAAAAGATCATCACAAGGTCTAAGCCGGAAGCCGCGACCATCAGCGTGGCGATATAATGCAGACGACTCCAATCATGCTCCACCCGAAACCACAATAACCCGATCCCGAACGCGCTAAACCATGAGGCGAACACCCGAAGCATCAGCGGGGAAATGCGCCATGCCCAGTGCGGTGCGACTTGTGGCGCGGCGAGGAATAAGCCTGCGCCTGCGATGGTCACGACAACACCGGTAATCAGTGCGATGTTGCGTGTCATTGGCAGAATCGGCTCAGTGACAGTCCAATTTGCCCCGCGTCGTTCGTAATAGACATACAACCCCAACGCCAGCAACGGCGCACCAATGTAAATAATCAGCCAATACGCCAGCTTGATGCCGGAATCAAAGATGTCCAGATGGATAAATGTCGTGAGGGAGATCAACGCGCCAGCAGAAACCAGCACAGGAATCAGAAAGCGGGCTGGCTCCCAGAAACCGCGATACGTCACCCAACCGACGACGAGCGCACCACCCAGATACAGCGCACCGAACAATCCCGCATTGATCGGCGGGGCAATCGTCCAGAAAAAGAGCGTGTCTGTAGAATCTGGCAAAAACATCAGCACAATTGCGCCAAGCAACGCATTGAACGCGACGAATCCAAAAATAAAGCGGGTGATGGGCGATAAAACGGTGTTCTCTGAGGACATGATGCGCTCCTAGCGAATAGTAAATGCTGAATTTGGATCACCCATCATTTTAGTGGCGTTCATAAAAACACGCCTCACAAAATCGGATAATTGCACATCAGTCTGAAATTGGTCTATCAAAGGTGCAAAAGCTTGCACCAGTTCAGTATGTGCGAACTCCTGTGACACTTAGAGAACTAATATAGTCCAATTGGGTACTTGATGAGCGTATAGCAATGAGCATCGGGGAAAATTGTGATTTCCCGCATCTTAGATTGACTTTTTAGAAAAAATGTTCTAAAATTAGTGTTCAGATGAGGCAACAGGAGATAAGCCTGATGGTGGCACATCTACGGGCAGAAATAGGGTTTGGGTATGGGGTAATTGATGATGTCAAAAGTGGTGATATTAGCTATCCTAGCAGGCAGGTCGTCAACGCATCTTCTGCCAATGCCGCGCCATCGAAGGTAATGGTTGTCAAGAATCCCGCACTCACCCGTACGCTATTATCCACGCCAATCGTCAATGATCGTGATGCCGGACGACGCGTTTGATCGCCCCCCGCATACAGGCTACGCCCGGTGATGAGGTCGCCGTTGGTGGCGTTGAGCACCTGTAAATCGCCACGATTATCCAGCGTATACAGCACACAGCCAATATCAGTTGCCATCAGTGGTGCAAACAGATCGTTCTCAGACGTAAGTTCGGTTTGCCAGCGCAGATTGCCCTCGAAATTCCATGAATATAAGGTGTTGCGGCTATCCCCCGAATACAAATACACATTACCCGGAACATCGGTGATTAGTGTCGCTAATCGGCTGGTCGTTACCCGTGCTGAGGCAATCCGTTGCGCCGTGCCATCGGCAATCCGTGAAATTGTCTCGCCATCGTACAGCGTCCAACTGCCATCTCGATTACGTGAAGCCAACGGAGACGACTCATATTCGGCTTCATAGAGGATCGTGCCACCTGTGCCAACCAAACGCCAATAGGCACGGTCACCACTACGAACGCTCACGGCGACCTGTGTGCTATCGCCAATAAATGACAGCACCCGTGCATCCGGTTCAAGCGGTGGCGGAATTTCCCACGCCAGTTCGCCCGTCGCAGAATAGGCTTCGATGCCGCCGCCTTCCGTGACAAAGACCAGCGTTTCATCTTCCAGCACAACAAACCGTTCACTGAGGCTATCTACCGTCCAAACCGCCGCATAACGCCCGCCATTCAAGACGACGACCTGACCGTTTTCGGTATGGGCAATCACCCGATTTCCAGAAAGCGCCGCCAGCCCATCAATCACGCCGTCTGTGCTCACGCGCCATAAAATGCTATTCGGTGGGCTAATCGCCAGAATCGAGTCGTCGCTAGCGATGATCTCCGTGCCGCTATCGACGATAATGGGCGGTACGCTCGGTGTGCTGTTAAAGGTCACACTATCCAGATAGCCGGGTTGCAGGCGAATTTGCCACAGGTGAATAAAATCCAGCGGATGAAACCAGCCGGAAAGCAATGGATTATCGTCAACATAACCCGGTCCGCCAGCATCCGGCAAAAAGTTTCTGACTTCAAAATGGGTATGTGGTGCGCTTTGTGATGGCACGCCCACCGCCGCGATAATGTCGCCCATTTCCACGCAACTGCCTACGTCCGGTAAACGAATATCGATTCCGTCTTCAACATGCCCATAGAGGCTAAAATAACGCGATCCATCGGGGAAATAATGCTCGATGATGACCACGCCTTTTTCGGTATCCCAACCTTCGATATTGGAATAGGTGACGCGTCCGCGTGCCATCGCCCGCACCGGATCACCCGCCTGCCGAAAGCCAATATCCAGACCGGTATGGTTGCCACCCCACCGCGTACGGAAGATGCCAAAATCATCGAAACCACGATCAATCGTGCGCTCTTGAATACTCTCTAGCGGATAGCCAAGTTCGTCAACGACCCCGCAAGGTGGCTCCACAGGTGTGGTTTGCGCCCTGCTTGCTATCGCTGAAAACGCCCCTAACAATAAAACCCAACATACAAATAGGCGAAATTTAGTCACTGTCTCAATTTATCTTTAGTGTCCGATTGTCTTTAATTTCCAATACATGCAAGCCTATTATAGCGCGAGCTTGTGTGCAAGTTCAGATAAATATTGATGATGTACTGTCCGATTAACCTACGCCGGGTAAAAATTACTCCTCAAGTTTGATGAACCGCCGTGCAAGGCGCTCCACTGCCGCTTCGTAAAATTCCGGCAAAACCGTGATGGCGTTGTGGCTGGAAATATCTTTGATCTCCGCCGGAACAGTACCCGCGTCAAAAGAGTAGCCCTCTGAAAGTAGCGGTATGACGGTCTTTTTCTGTTCCAAGGCGAAGGCAATTTCCTTCCTACACCACACAGAATCAAGCGTACCCGGTGCGAGAATCGGCACGAAATAATCACAGCGTTTGATGGCATTTTCGAGGATGTCGGCAAAGCGACCTTCGTTAATATCATCCACGTCGAGGAATACTTCTGCACCGCGTTCCTCTAAACTATTGGCGATAGACCGCGCTAAGCTCCAACTTGATCCGCGCCGATAGCTGATGAAAATATAGGGTTTTCTGCCATCTACGGTGAGCGATTTTTTCGGTGATGGCGGCTCGGTTTGCCGTGATCGCCACAAGAGTACTCCGGCTAATAACGCCAATACGAACAGCGTCCCTACCGCGATGATGAACGGTGTCAGGTTGGTCGTGCTCGCCGTGACGAAGGTGATCTGGAAGCGATACGGTCCGGCATGTGGGCGCAAAATGGGTTCGCCATTTTCATAGCCTGTGATGCGGAAGACCTCAATAAACATCGGTTGGCTTCCGCTGATGTCATCCTGCGCGGAAATCAACCACAGCCAATTTTCTTGCCCGCGTGTCGGGTCAATCTCGCGGATGAAAACGCCATCTTCACAGCCGTTGAAGGTCTGCGGCGGGCAGGTGAGGGATGCGCCCATCAACGGATAAATCGGCACACGATTTTCACCCACACCGCGCACAGGTGAGCGTCCTAAATTACCATCTATCAGAACGGGTGTAAACGTAGCGCGGGTATTGGCTTCCTGTTCGGTGGCTTGGGGCGTTGCGGTGGCGGCTGTCTCGAAGATCGTTTCCATCTCCAACTCAAGCTCGACCAGAATCGTATTGCCCGCTTCGGCGTTTTCCGGCGCATAGACCAAAAATGTGCCTTCGCCAATCGGAGTGGGGACTGCTTGCGGCAAGAACGTTGCATTGATCTGTGGCGTTGGGGTAGGCTCATCACCTTGCATGTTGGCTTCGTTGGTTGCGTTTGATGATAGCCCTATATCCGTACCGCTTACAAGTCCGGGTGTTTCTGAGTCGTCATTTGTACTTGTACTATCTGCTAAAGTGGGTGGTGGTGTAGTGGGCGATGGTTGCGCGGTGTTGGTTGGCGTTTCAGATGCGCCTGCTTGCGTGGGTGTTGGAACGGGTGTGTTCGTAATGATACTTGCGACTTCGCGCCCTGCGGTTTGCACAATGGCGGTCACGGTTAGCCAATACTCATCCGGTTGGAGTGGTGCGGTTTGATCTATCGAGGGTGCACTATCCCCATTTGTGGACAACAGACTGAATAACACGATCACCAATGTAACGCCGATGAGCGCAACGCCGCCGATAATGAGACTCCATCTACGTGTCATATGGATGATGCTCCCATGTTACTCTGTAGATTAACGATCTTCTGCGGACAGTATAGCATAATCGGACAGTGATGCGTTTTGAACGTGATAAACCGCCTCGTTTGACCAGAAAAGTTCATAAGTTACGGCAACTAAAAAGCGCACCGTTTTGATGCGCCTCAGAACTATCCTGTGCAAAAGTTACTCCCGCACGAGGGGCAAGTCTGCCTTTTCCCACGCGTCGATTCCGCCCGTCAGGTTGAGCGCCTCGATGCCATATTGACGCAATAGGCTGACGACAATCTGTGAGCGTACCCCGCCGCCACATTGCACGATGAGATTTTTGTCACGCGGCAGTTCGTCGGCATGTTCCGGCACGTCACCCATCGGAACAAACAGTGAATCGGGGATGTGTTTTTCAGCCCGTTCACCGCGCCCGCGCACATCCAGAATCACATGATTATCGAGACCTTGCACGTCTTTCGCGTCAATCTGTTTGATCTGATCGTTTGCATGGGCGAGTGCGACTTGCGGCGAAAAGATTCCACCAATGTTGTCCACGCCGATCTCGCGCAACGCCGTAATCGCGTCTTCACGTTGATCTTCCGCGACGATCAGATACACGGGACGGTTAATAAAATCCACATACCAGCCCGCCCATGTGTTGAAGCTGTTAGACGACACCGGAATATTGAGCGTACCGCGCACATTTTTCTCTGCGAAATCGGCGGAATCCCGCGCGTCGATCACCAGACCATTTTCTAGTGCGTCATCCATTGCATCCGCAGAAAGTTGCGGGATTTCCGGCAATGTGCTGAGTAAGTTTGCGCCCGTGCGATTCACGCGTTTCATCTGCGCGAAGTAACGCGGGACTTCCGGCTGACCGTCCAGCATCCATGTGACGAAACTCGCTTCGTCGTTATGCTGAAAGGCGGGGTTGAAAATTTTCTCGTAGCCGAGCGTAGTGGATGGAATCGCGCCGAGTGCTTTCCCGCAGGCGCTCCCTGCACCGTGACCGGGCCAAATTTGCAGATAATCCGGCAATTGCTTAAACGCTTCTATGCTCTGGAATTGCTGTTTTGCGCCAGCTTCACGGCTACCGATCTGCATTCCGGTGGCATCCAGTAAATCAGGTCTGCCAACATCGCCCGCGAAGATGAAATCCCCGCTAAACAACCCGATCGGCTGATCCGCGCCGGTGTCGGTCACCATATAGCTCATATGCTCCGGCGTATGACCGGGGGTGTGGATCGCCTCGATTTTGACTCCGCCTACCATAAACGTGTCACCGTCGTTGAGCAGATGAACGCTCACGCCGTCGCTGGTGTTGATGTCATAGGCTAGATCACCTTGCCCTTCGCCACTGACGTAAAGGGTCGCGCCAGTTTTTGAGGCAAGTTCACGCCCACCGCTCACATAATCCGCGTGGATATGTGTCTCGGCAACATGGGTGATTGTCATGCCGTTTTGCTCCGCGAGGCGCAAATAGGGCGCAATATCCCGCGCAGGGTCAATCACAAGTGCCGTTCGGTTCCCCGGACAGCCGAGAAAATAAGAGGCTTGCGCTAACCGATCATCATAAATGTATTTGAGTAGCATCCTGTCCTTATCCTTGCTCTAATGGCAAGCCCTGTTTTGCCCAGCCCATTACGCCACTGTCTAAGTTAATCAGGCGTTGTTCGTCCATGCCAGCATAAAACAGCTTCTGTGCGCCCATCACACTGCGTACACCAGAACGGCAGACGAGCACAATCGGGTTGTCTCCGGCGGCTTCTTCGATCTCGTCCATCCGATCTTCGAGATCATCCAGCGGGATGTTCACCGCGCCTGCGATACGGGCTTGCTCAAATTCTTCAACGGTTCTGACATCGAGCAGAAAATGCGCCTGTGGTTCATCCACAAATTGCGCTTTATAGTCTGCGATAGAGAAATTTTCGTACATGGTTAACACTCCAGAATTTGCCGATTACCGACAATGATTTACCCTATGTTTGCATTATATCATCCACAACCCGCCGATGGGGATAAGGTTATGGATGTGCGAATTCACTTTAATGTCGTTCTAATTCGTGTACAATGACCGCAAGAGTTTGATTTTCATCTTTTGTCTCTTATCTTTTCACTCATTGCTTTGAACTTACGACTATGTTAAACAGACGTTACCGTATCTTGATTCTTACGCTGATTTTCTTGCTCGCCGCCACCGGAAGGGTGCTCAATATTGATTCCGGGAGCCTGTGGGTCGATGAAGGCTTCAGCTATTGGGCGATTCGGGGCGATTCGCTGGCGGATACGATGGACGTAGTACTGAATGACGTGCATCCGCCGCTATATTTCATCATGCTCAAAGGGTGGTCGGCACTCACCGGAATCAGCGAGCTTGCCCTGCGTTATCTCTCTGTGATTCCGAGTCTGCTCACGGTGGCGATGGTCTATCAAGTGGCGCGGGAGATTTTACGCCTGTCCGCAGGGTCGCAACGTAAACACCGTAATGGTGACCTCCGCAGGGGCGACATCTATAAGGGCGACATGGCAGGTCGCCCCTACACTACGATTTCTGAATTAATTCCTTTGCTTGCCGCGTTGATGATGGCGCTGGCGGATATGGAAAATTACATCGCGCAGGAAACCCGTATGTATACGTGGCATGTGCTATGGGTAACGGTCAGCATGTGGGCGTTTTTGCGCTGGGTACGGTGGGTGAATGTTAAAGAAAACACACCTCCCCCTCTACCCTTGTGGGAGAGGGGGCTGGGGGGTGAGGGTAATATTCAAGCCATCTGGTTCGTCGCTACTCTGCTTCTCCTCTATACACATTACATCGGTGCGGCGGCGGTAGCGGTTCAAGGGTTGTTCGCGCTGATCTTTTTGCGTAGGCGGCTTCGCGTGATTGCACTCGGCACGCTGACCGTCATAGGCGTGTTGTTTGTACCGTGGTTGCTGGTCGTCGTGAGTAATCAGACGGCGAACATTGGCACGGGCTTTAGTGTGCCGTCTACGTTGGAATCGTTATGGGCGTATCGTGAAGAATGGTTCACGGCACAATGGGCGTTGATGATTGGTTTGGCGTTGATGGGTGTTTGGGGCGTGGGGCGTTCAGGCGTTGGTGATTCCGAGAATGCAGAGGGCGACCCAACAGAGGGCAATCTAGCAGAGGGCGACCTGGCAGGTCGCCCCTACAATGACATTTTTCAACAGATTGCTTTTGCACCGTTTGCCTCCCCGTTCCTTATATTGGGTTGGATCATTGTTCCGGTGGCGGGCGCGTATGTGCTTAATTTTTACACGCCGATTTTGATCGATTATCGCCTGACACAGATTACGCCGGCGGTGGCGTTGTTGATCGCCTTCGGGTTGGGGATGTTTCGTGGTCGAACGATTATTTTTCTGGTGCTGGTGATCGTCGTGTATGGCGTGGTGATTGATGATACCCCGCGTCCGCGTCCACCCTGGCGTGAGGTGGGCATGGATGCGGCACGCTATGCCGAAGCGGGTGATCTTGCCCTCGCGCATGTTACACCTTCTGGCGATTGGCAGGTAATTTATTATTATGATCGCTTCATGCCGGAAGGCGTGGAAAAACGCTCTCTGCGTCAATGGCAACTCGAACGCGGCTACGAAGATTATTTCGCCAATCTGCCCGCATTGATGGCGCAACATGACCACATCTGGCTGATGCACTGGTCAAGTGATGTGACCGCGTTTGACATGCTCCGCGAAACCGGACACGTTCAAACTGCCCTGATGAGCGAAGATTGGCTCGGCAATGCGTTGAACGTTTATCGTTTTGATGTTGTCCCGCCGGAAACTGACGCACGAGGACGCTTGGAAAATGGGATGATTCTTCGTGATGCGATCCTTCATCCTGAGCAGATGCGCGTTGATTTGTGGTGGTCAGCGGATGCGCCTTTAGAAGCGGATTACAGTGTGTCTGCGCGCTTATTAGACGAAAACGGCGTGCTGGTCGCGCAGGTGGATTCGTTCCCGTTTGAGAATCTACGTCCGACGACAACATGGGGTGCGGATGAAGTGATTTACGATCCGCGCACACTGAATCTCGCTGAAGGTTTGAGCGCGTTGCCTGCCGGAAATTATTCGGTTGCGGTGAGCGTTTATCTGTGGACACCGGACGGGATCATTGACCAGCAAACGGTCACAGGTGAACCGGCAATTGATCTTGGCGCGTGGGTTGTTCCGTAGAAAATTGCGCCGATAATTTGCACCTGTCCCCGTGCTACAGGCTATAATAAACACCAACAGGTTCTATAGTTAGCAAATTTGTCGTCTGTGATTCGATTACTTCTTAAACTAAGTTTACCCCTCATCCTCTGCTTGACCATCCTCTCTGCGGCGGGGGTGGTGGTTGGCAGGGGACAGTCAGGGGACGTTTTTACCGTGACCAGTATGCTCCCGCCGATTAGTGATGTGGGAATCACCATGATTGATGCGGGTAAACGTCTGAGGTTGCCCGTGGATTTGCCCATTCGTGGCGTGCGCGACATCACCCTTTCGCCAGATGGACGGCGGGCGTTGTTGCTATCCGGTGGCGTGCAAGTGCGGTTGCATATCTACGATTTGCTCACAGGTGAAATGTATTCCGCGCCGGATACCTATAGCCTCGTGACTACGCCGTTCTCCCAGGACCCGCAACCGGAATGGTCACCGGATAGCCGATATGTCACCTTTTTGAACGCCTTCATTCCCGGTCAGGACGCGCAGGGCTTATACGTGATGGATTTTAGCGCCCGCACGACCACCCGCCTGCATCAGATCACCGTTGCGATAAACTGGGCGCAGGATAATCAACGCCTCGCCTTTGCCGCCGATGGGGATGTGTATGTGGCGAATATTCTCACGGGCAACGTGACTAATTCTACACAGGACAATCGCTGGCATCGTTTGCCGTCGTGGGCATATGATTCGAGCTTGATCTTCGCGGGGGAAGATTTTGACAATGACCGCTCGACGATTTTTCGCTTACTGCCGGAGGAAACGGTTGATTCTGCACAGGAATTACAGGATATCACGCCGGATTTTCAAGCGGCTAACGCGCCCATGCTCTCACCCGATGGCGGTTGGATGACCTTTACCGGCTGGCGTGATAATCAGCCGCAACTTTACAATATGTTCCTATCGACGGGTGAAATTTACCCGCTCGATATTGGCTTCCAATTACGTGACGGTGAGGATCATTTCGTGTCGTGGTCGCCGGATAGCGAATCGTTATTGATCGGCAGAAATATTCAGGGGACGGGGCGTGTTAGTGTGCGCCTGAGTACACCGCAGGGCGCAGTAGACACAGAGGCACTCGACGAGATTTATTTCATCGGCTGGGGCGTGGATTCTGAGTATGTGATGTACAGCATTGCGGATGGTCGCTCTGGCGTTTTTCGCTTGAATTTGTATCTTGCCCGTGTATCGGATTTAAACGATACCGCCCGTGTGCTGATCTCTGATGCGGAATTTACGCAACCCATCTGGGGGCAAGATGCGGGTTCATTGGCTTATATTTTGCGGGAAACACGCACACAAGCCAGCCGAAGCTCTGCCATTTTTACCAGTCGCCTGTTTGCCATGACCGTTGACGGCGGCGGACAGTATTTGACCGTGCCAGAACAATATGCCATGAGCTTCGCTTATTGGGAGTGACGGGAGAAATCGGCGTAAGTTCGCGTCTGTGACTGTAAATCTTATGCTGTTGCGATTATGATTGTGTGATGAACGAAACTCTAATTGAAACCATGCCCAAAGTGGAATTACACCTTCATCTGGATGGGGCGATTACACCACAAACAGTTTTGCAGATGGCTGAACGTCATGACTTGCTTGATTTACTGCCCGGTAAGACCGAACAGGCAATCACCGATTGGTTTGTCTTCAAGGATTTTTATCATTTTCTTGAAGTCAAGCGCACCATCAAGAAATTGCTACGTACAGCAGATGACTTCGCGCTGGCGGTGGTCGCCGTTGGACAGCAATTGGCAACGCAAAATGTGCGCTATTCTGAGATTACCGTCACGCCCTATTCTTTAATTGACGCGCTCGATCAGGGGTTGACGATTGATGCGCTGTTACAGGGAATGCAAACGGGTCGGGAGCGAGTTCTGACGGAATTCGGAATTGAACTGCGCTGGGTGTTCGATATTCCGCGTAACCGTGCATTTGCAGATTATCGCAACGGCGGGGATTATGTGGCGGGCGCGGCGGAAAAAACGCTAGAGTATGCGCTACAGGGCAAAGATTATGGCGTGATTGCGCTCGGTTTGGGTGGTAATGAAGTCAACGCGCCACCGGAGCCTTTCGCGCATGTGTTTACGGAAGCCAAACGTAACGGACTAAAAAGTTTGCCACATGCAGGCGAAAGCGAAGGTGCGGCAAGTGTGTGGGGTGCAATCGATGCACTCGGCGCAGATCGTGTCGGGCATGGCATCCGTGCAGTGGAAGATAAACGGTTGCTCCAAACACTTGCTGAACGCCAGATTCCGTTGGAGGTCAACATGACCTGTAATGTCTATCTGAAATTTTATCCCCATATCGAAGCCCATCCTTTGCCGATTTTAGATCAAGCGGGGGTGCTTATTACTGTGAATACCGATGATCCGATTTTGATTGGCACAACTTTGAATCAAGAATATCAATTGCTGATAGACGTTTTTGACTATAAAGCGGCAGATGTCATCCGCATCGCCCGCAATGCCTTTAGCGTCTGTTATGCTGAACCGGATTTAAAATCACGTTTGTTGGCTGAATTTGACCACTGGGCGGAAAAGATCAGCACGACACAGCAATTCTAAATACAGCGAATGGTATCGTTGAAAATACGACAATTAACTGAACAAAGAAGGCTCACTTATGCACATTCTAGGTATTGAAACCTCCTGTGATGAAACCGCCGCCGCGGTGGTAATTGACGGCAAGGTGATGGCATCCAACGTGATCGCCTCACAGATTGACTTGCACGCAGAATTTGGCGGGGTCTATCCCGAACTGGCATCCCGCGCCCATGTAGAGGCAATTGGCACCGTCGTCAAGCAAGCGATGCAAGATGCAGGCGTGGATTTTGAGAGCATCGACGCAATCGCCGTGACGCGTGGACCCGGTCTAGTCGGTTCGTTGCTAGTAGGCGTGAATTATGCCAAGGGTCTGGCGCTGTCTACAGGGAAGCCATTGGTCGGCGTGAATCATCTGGAAGGGCATGTCTATTCGCTGTGGCTGACTCAACCGTTCCGTGCGCCGGAATTTCCTGTGCTGGTGTTGATCGTCTCCGGTGGACACACGGAATTATTGCTGATGACCGATCACGGCGAATATAAACGACTCGGTGGCACGATCGACGATGCGGCAGGCGAGGCGTTTGATAAGGTCGGGCGCTTGCTCAATTTGCCATTCCCCGGTGGTCCGAACATCGAGAAGTCTTCTCAGTTTGGGAATCCGACAGCGTTTAAATTTCCGCGAGCCAAGCGTGACGGAAGCTATGATTTTAGCTTCTCCGGCTTAAAGACCGCCGTTATGCGCGAAGTTACCGTGCAGACCTCCGCCAATTCGCGCAAGAATCGCAAAGCGGAAAAATCACAATTGCGTTCGGATGTTTCCGTCAATGATGTTGCCGCCAGCTTTCAGGAGGCGCTGGTCGATATTCTGGTGGAGAAGACCGTCGCCGCCGCCAAAGCCTACAACGCGACAGAAATTTTCATCTCCGGCGGGGTGAGCGCCAATCAACGCCTGCGCCAATTGATGCGTAAGGAATCCGAATTGCCGATCCGCAATCCACCGCTGAACCTGTGTACCGATAACGCCGCAATGATCGCCGCCGCCGCTTATTATCGCTATGGGGAAGCCATCGAAAACGGCACACTCGAAAGCGATTTTGCGATGGATGTTACCCCCATGTGGCCGTTGACCAAAAGCGCATATGCTGAGGAGGCAACCTAACCAATGACATTACCGAACGCACAGAGTTCGTTTTGCTCCAGCCGTTCCCGTATGGTGGATGAAGCTCTGTATGGGACTGCCGGACGCTATGATTGCTACATCATCATCGAATGGAACGAGAAATTCCCGGATAAAGCACTGGGTATCTTTGAAGGCGCGACCTTTTCCGGCGAGGATGCTGACCGTTGGCGGGCGCTCATTAATGATCTGCCCAACCCGCGTGTGCAACTCATCCGTCAGCGTGGCTACTCGATTGATGAAGACGGCTTGAGTGTGTTCTTCGCTGTCACCCACGAAACCAATCCATTGCTGTATGAATTCCGGCTGGAAAAATATACCGACATCTTCAACCTCGATTTCAAAGCCATGCTAACCGGCGAAATCGCATATCATCCGTATCTGCGCGAAGACCCCCTCTATATTATCTGCACCAACGGCTCACATGATCCCTGCTGTGCACGGCATGGATTACCTGTCTATAAGGCAATGTCGATGACGCTAGGCAAACCGGATGTGTGGCAGACGAGTCACATCGGCGGGCATCGCTTCGCCGGAACGGGCATCTTCTTCCCGCATGGCATCTTTTACGGAGGCATGAATGCGGAAAATTCGCCAGAATTGCTGAATGATTATCAGCAGGGTCGGCTCGATCTTGACTATTATCGTGGGCGGGTGTGCTATTCCAAAGTGCAACAGGCAGGCGAATATTTTTTGCGGCGGGAAACAGGCGTGCTTGATTTACCTGCCTTTCGCTTGTTGGAAACCGACGCGTTCGGTGACGACCTATGGCGCTTACAATTTGAAGCCTTCGATGATGGTGCAGTGCATACACTAGACATCCAACAATCCACGTCGACATGGGCGAATCCAATGTCATGCAGTAGCGACGAAGCCGAATCTGTGCCGGTGTATGAATTGGTTCATTATCAGGTACAGGAACGTAGTGGTGGTTAATATAATATGATTTGATATTAAAATTATTTTAGTTGTGCCAATTGTGTCTTAACTTTATAGTGAATTTGTCATTGGACGTTTTGTGATCCAACAACTTGTGAACCTATAAGGAGCGAACGTTGTATAAAGTTGTCATTGCTGTAATGGTTTTAGTTTTTAGCGGAATAGGCATTGTTGCTCAGGATGAAGCACCCCCATTGACCGTCGTAAGGTGTGTCTCCGGCGAAGGCTGTGTGCGCCAGGACTCACCCCTCAACCAAGAAGAAGCAACCGTTGTCATTGGCGAAGAAGCACCTGAAACTGACCATGAAACCTATGTGTTGTGCATTGATAACGCCGCTTGCGGGTGGGGGCATTTACCCGCAGAAGAGGCGGATCTGGCTTTGGGTGATGATGGTATTGTGGATGATCTCGTCTTCGAGGAGGGTGAAGGTGAAACCATCGAAACGGAAGATGATGTGACCTTTACGGAAGAAGAAGGCACGGTTGTTGAAGGTGCCGCCAACGGTGCAGAAGAAGATGACCTGACCTTTACCGAAGAAGAAGTTGAACTCTTCGACGATTTGATTTGTGGCGGTGGAGAATGCCGTTATGCACCAGTCGACGCGCAGGATTTTGAGTCACTTTTCGGTGATGTCGATCAAGAAGGTATTCAACCCTTAGATGGCACATGGACGGTTTCGATTGATGAAATTGTTTCTGGTTGTCCCGGTGGCGTGCCTGATGTGCTGACAAGTGTGACCCGTGCAGTTACCTTTAGTGATCCGTTTGTAGTGCAGGATGTTATGGATTTGAGCGGCGTTCAGGCAATGTCGGTCAGCTATAGCAACAGCCCGACTACCAACACCTACATCGCGGGGCTGGAAGCAGGACAGGGCGTGAGCATCCAATTTGCCTATCGCGTTCTGAGTGAAGCCCGCATCGCTGGCAGTTTGTATCTCAACATTGAAGTTGTCAATTGCGCTGTGACTGGCTCATTCTCCCTGATCCGCGAGAGCGACTAACATTTTTTTGTTTGAAACCACCAGCCTGTCAATCAGCGTATTGGCGGGCTGATTTTTTATTGACCGCTCAACCTTGTCTTGCACCACCCCTCACATCGCACTATACTGATAGCACAAGTGTTCAAGTTCAGGGTAATATCTTCATGGCGAAAACCCGTAGCACGTATGTCTGTTCAAATTGTGGTCGTCAGAGTTCCGCATATATGGGGCGCTGTCCGCAATGTGGCGAGTACAACACCTATCAGGAAGTGGTCGAAGAAAAAGCGACGACCAAAGCCGCCAAACAAAATCGACAAATCGCCGGAACGCTCCGCGCACAGGCACAACGGTTGCATGAAGTGTCGATGGAGACAGAATCGCGCTACTTTGTGCCAGTGGAGGAGTTTAACCGTGTGCTCGGTGGCGGGATCGTCCCCGGTAGCATCGTGCTCATCGGCGGCGAGCCTGGCGCTGGTAAATCTACATTGCTTCTGGGCATCTCCGCATTGTTGGCACGCGACATCGGCAAGGTGCTGTATGTCTCCGGTGAGGAATCCGCCAAACAGATCAAGATGCGTGCTGATCGCCTGAGCATCGACGCGGAAGACCTCTATTTACTGACAGAAACTAACCTCGGCAACATCTTCGAGCAGGTTCAGCAACTCGACCCGCAAATCCTGATTATCGACTCGATTCAGACCGTCTATGCGGAAGAACTTGACTCGTCGCCCGGCTTGGTGAGTCAGGTGCGGGAATGTGCCACGCGCTTACAGACTCTCGCCAAGACAACGGGTGTGAGCGTCTTTCTCGTTGGGCATGTCACCAAAGATGGCTCTATCGCCGGACCGCGTGTGCTGGAACACATCGTCGATACCGTGCTCTATCTGGAAGGCGACCCGTTTCAGGCATTTCGATTGCTCCGTAGCGTGAAGAATCGTTTCGGCGCGACCAGCGAAGTCGGCGTGTTTGAGATGCAAGGTCTGGGCTTGGTGGAAGTCCCCAATCCGTCGGAGGCATTTCTAGCGGAGCGTGTCGTCAATGCGTCTGGCTCGGCAATCGCCGTCACGATGGAAGGTACGCGTCCGCTCCTCGTGGAGATGCAGGCATTGACCAGCCCGACCAGCTTCGGCAATCCACGCCGGACACCCAACGGCGTTGACCTGAACCGCCTTTTGCTGATTAGCGCGGTGATGAGCAAACGCGCTGGATTGCGCCTGCACGAGCAAGATATTTTCATCAACGTGATCGGTGGCTTAAAAGTGACCGAACCCGCCGCCGACCTTGCGATGGCGATGGCGATGGCATCCAGTTTTTATGACCGTGCCATTCCAGCCGACTTGGCGATTATGGGCGAAGTGGGCTTAAGCGGCGAGATTCGCGCCGTCAGCCAGTTAGCGATGCGCCTGAACGAAGCGGCAAAGATCGGTTTTAAACGCGCGCTGATCCCCAAAATGCGCCGTGACATTCCCGATGTGCCGAAAGGTCTGAAACTCATTCCTGTGCAGAATGTGGTCGAAGCCATGAACCACGCCATTCCGAAGGATTGAGCTATCAGCGTGGAGCGTAGTTGAAATTTACATTTGCGCCGGTTGCGGATGGAAACTGACTTAATTCGTGGAATGTGTTGCCACTGTGGCCTTTTACAAGCTCAAATGCTTTCCAATCAGAACCGGCAACTGCGCCAAAACGGGCATTAATGCAGGATGCCATATAGGATTTTAGCTGACTTTCGCCTTCACCCATGAGCCGATCATTGCTTACAGAACTCGAAAGCATTTTCTTACATTCAACAATGGCGACAATATTTTCCTGAATGTGGGACGCACCACGATTGAAGATGACGACATCAGCCCGTTTTGAGCTACTCCCCATCCGTAGTTTAAATTCAGTTGCAATATCATTGCGTGGATAGCCAAAGGTGTTTATAAGCTCTCGCACAATGTAATCGTGAATGATGTTTTCGGGTAACTCTTTGTTGTATTGATCGGATGAAAGATTGATTGAAGTTGGGTAGGTAATATCGACGTTTGATGCGCTAGTTCTGGGGTCTGCATCAGGAAGAATTTCATATCTTGTATCTTCGACCCAAAAGATATTTTCTATATGCACAACTATTGAGTTGTAAATAAAAGGAACGCGGAGCATATGAAACAGGCTCCACACCTTATTGTTCATACTCGCTATTCGAATTCGTTCAGCTATTACTAAACTTCCCAATGTTAAGAAGAGCGGTGATAAGAAACAGATACCATTGCTGAAAGACCGAATTGCTTGGGCAACCGATCCACGTTCGATAGTTCCGTCAGATAAAGTGGTTGAAGAATTATCCAGTCTTACCAAAATATAAGAAATTAACGTAACCAAGATAATGAACATTGTCCACTGAATAGCACTCCTTACAAGAGCTTCAATCCAAGGCATAGGATAAATATCGCTAATGGATGATGTATATTTTTCAATCGGCTTTGAACTCTTTGACGAAAAGGTTGCTACGTCGTCTATCTCTTTTAGCAACTGCTTTGCTTGTCGAGATCTGATTGATTTTAAGACCTCTCTCGCCTCTGTATATCGTTTCTGACGAATTAGAGACTGTGCACGTTGCATAGTATTATGCTCTGATGTCATACTATTATTCTCTTATCTAAATCCACTTGGAACTTATCTTGATTAAACCACGAAAACTATCTATTTAGAATGAATTTTATGATCCCTTGTCGATTTCCGTGACTCCCGTTCGTTATGTGTGTAGAAGCAATCTTTTTCGACCAGAAAACAACTTAAAAAGGAGACATTCTCATGGCTAAAGAAGGACGCGAAAACGAACAGGACTTTATCGCAACCGTCGACGAAAAGACCGGAAAATCCCTGCGAGCATGGATGGATGACATTGCCACCAGCGGAGAAACCAAGACCAACAGCATCATCAAATGGATCAAATCCACTTATGGCTTAAATCACATGCAAGCCAACATCCTCACGGGTATTTACCTCAACGATGGTAAGCCCGTGTTTGACTATGACGTGATGTTCGCCAATTTATTTAAGGGCAACGAGGCACAAAAGCCGCTGTATGATCTGCTGGCGGAAAAGATCAGCGTACGGATTGCGAGTCTGCTGTTCATCCCTACAAAATCATACGTGTCGCTGGAAGAAGATCGCGTCATCGGCTGTATCAAGATCAACAAGACCAATTTGCGCGTAGGGCTTGATCTGGGCGACGAAGCGTTTGATGGCGTAACTCAACCCGCGAAGGGACTCGGCGCGATGCCCAACATTGCCCACATGATCGAGATAACTTCAGAAGCCGACGTGACTGATTCGCTGGTCGATTATGTCGTGCGGGCTTACGAACGCCGTCACTAACTTGGAACGGAAAGGTTGAGCGTGTTTAACAAACGGTTCTCAGCGAGTTTTATGGCACGATTGATTTACCGAAAGATGACCTTCAAACGCCTTGAAAAGTGTCAATGCTACTACAATTGGCAACGCGTTCATGGTAGCACAGGTAAGACTCTAATCCAGAAATGCAATGAGCTAGCTATTGGGAAGATGTGAGCACAGATTTTGATGTAGAGAGAGAACGACAAGTTAAACAAAAACGAGCCTTGCAAAGACAGGCTCGAAATTGAACGATCTCTATGAATCACACAGATTAGCAGTCGGCAATTATGGCTTGCTCAACTCCCCCCGCTGTCCCCCGTCATACAAGAGGTGGGGGACGGCGACACAGTCGCAGAGTTGAGGGGGTAAATAAACGCTAAAATGCCCGCGCATATTGATCCGGCGTGGGGCGATTTTCTGCCTGATGTAATTCACCTGCCGCTTCAAGCGTCCAATAGGGATTACGCAGTAGCTCACGCGCCATAAACGCCATATCTGCTCGCCCATTGCGGATGATCTCGTCCGCTTGCATCGCCTGTGTAATCATCCCGACAGCCGCCGTGGGAATATCTGCGCCCTGTTTAACGCGCTCTGCGAGTGGAACCTGATAACCCGCGCCGACTGCGTAACTGACGTTGGCAACCGCCCCGCCGGAACTACAATCAATCAGATCAACCCCCTCTGTCTTGAGTTTGCGCGACAGATCAACCGAATCCTCGACTGTCCAGCCATCGTCCGTCCAATCTGTTGCAGAGAGACGCACAAATAGCGGCTTGTGATCCGGCAAAACTGCCCGTACACGGCGCGTAATCTCCAGCAGAAAGCGAGTTCGCCCGTCAAAATTGCCGCCATATTTATCATTGCGTTTGTTGCTCAGTGGTGAGTAAAAACTATGGATCAAATAGCCATGTGCGCCGTGTAGCTCGATCACATCAAAACCGGCTTCGTCAGCACGTTTGGCGGCACTGACGAATGAGGCAATCACATCTTCGATTTCGTCGAAGGTGAGTTCGTGTGGGGTTTGCCAGCCATCGGTAAAGGGAAGGGCGCTCGGTCCGACGACTTCCCATGTGAGGTTGCTCGTCGGCACAGTATTTTCCACCTGAAAAGACCGCTGTTTGCTGGCTTTGCGTCCAGCATGTGCTAATTGAATGGATGATGTCGCGCCTTGCTGATTGATAAAATGGGCAACACGGGCGAGCGGTTCGATGTGTGCATCCTCCCAGATGCCGAGGTCGTTTCCGGTGATGCGTCCACGGGCTTCTACGGCGGTGGCTTCTGCCATCACCAGACCAGCGCCGCCCACCGCACGACTACCTAAATGCACCAGATGCCAGTCGTTGGCGAATCCATCTTCGGAGCTATATTGGCACATCGGGGAAACACCCACGCGGTTACGAATGGTCACACCGCGCAGAGTAAGCGGGTCAAATAAATGGGGCATTGTTCTGTCGTCCTAACTTGATTTATTGGGTTGAGATACCCTTGTTAGGACGACTTCACGATCAGCGATCTTTCCAATCTCAACATACGCGGGGGTCTATTATCCGGTTAAGGCTAATTTTGGAGCGCCGCCTCGATTTCCAATAAGCGTGATTTCCACTCCACGCCCCAGCGATACCCCGCCAGCGACCCATCCGTCCGCACACAACGATGGCACGGAATGGCAATCGCTAAATTATTGCTCCCGCAGGCTTGTGCCACCGCCCGCACTGCTTTCGGCTTGCCGATTTTCTGCGCCAGTTCGCTATAAGTAATCGTCTCACCCGGCTTAACGGTCTGCAATGCTGACCACACCTCGCGCTGGAAGGTCGTTCCCTGCAAAATATCCAGCGGCGGCAAAAATTGGGGTGTGCGGGCTTCTAAATATGCCACCAATTGATCGGCAAAATGCTGGACGACTTCCGGTTCTTCACAAAGATCCGCATTGGGATAATTCTTGCGTAATTCCTCAATCCGGCTGGCAAGTACCGATTCTTCAGCATCCGTGCCACACAGCGCAATCCAACTGACTCCCCGCGCCGTCGCACCGACAAGTACAATGCCAATTTGCGTCTCGAAAAAGCCAAAGTTGATCGCCACACCTTCGCCGCGTCGTCGGACTTCACCGGGGGTCATGCCATAGCGCACCACGACGGCATCATGCAGTCTGCCGGGGCTGGCAAAACCGGATTTTGTGGAGGCAGACAGTACATCATCGCCATTCGCCAACAATTCGCCGGCAATTTCGGTTTGGTAGTCGCGAAAATAACGTGCGGGGCTGGTGAGGTAACGATCACGAAATTTACGTTCCATCTGGCGACGTGACCATACAGAAAGCACCATCAAACGCTCCATGTCGAGCCGTTCATAGCTATCTTTCACCTGCTCACGGATGTCTTCGGCTAATGTATCGAGCACACGCTCATCGGTACGGGGTAAAGTCATCATCATCAAATCCCTTATGTCCCTCGGTCATCCACACTGTACAGACCTATTGTCGCATATCTGCGTGGCAATAGCCTACCCGCTGTGCGACACATCGGCAGTTCATCACGCGTATTAACCTGTAAGCGATGGGGGAGTTAAACAGACAAGAAAACATGCGCCAACTCGTCCATAGGGTAAGTGATGTAACCAGGTTCAATACAACCTAGCTAACGATTTGTGTCCAATCAACGTCCAAAACCGCATCAGGTGCCATTTCCGCCATAAAGCTAATGGCTTCTTCTGGCTTTTCAAAAAATGTGTTGCGTTCTACGCCGTTGAAAATTCCTTTTCGGAATGTCGTGGTGAACAATTTAGAGAGCGGATTCTCGCTAAATGCTGTGCTCCCCGCCCAATTTTCATGCGTCGTTAGATCACTGAGTAAATGAATCGCACGGATGTCAATAATGCGCCCGTCACGTAAGTCGGAGATGAAATACATAGGGGTGTCTGCATTATCCAGCAAACTTCTAAGGTCATCAACAAAGCGATAAGCTTCGTCCCGTAATGGGTTGCTCTGCCATTTAATATAAACGATATGGCTATTCAGGATGTTAATTTCGTAATGCGCCATCGATATTTCTCAACACAATTTATTCGTTAACCCTATTATACACTAAAAAACGTAATAAACATTAAGGTTTTTGTAATTAAACAACAAGAAACAACCTTTAATTAATAGTTTCTAAATTGAATTTTTTCTGCGAATTAGGAGTGAAGTGATTCCGCAAGCGGTTTTTTCCCTGCGCTCTCTGTTGCGTAGGGTTCGGTGCGGCGCATCAACGGATTCAGTTGATGATGACGGCGACGGATCTCAAAGACACGTTTCGCCGCTTCTAGCGCGATCTTAGAATCCATCTTGGATTCGCCACGTTTACGATCCGGGAAGTAAATCGGCGTTTCCACCACTTTAAAACCCAGTCGCACCGTCACATATGCCATTTCTACCTGAAAGACATAGCCGTTAGATTGGATGCGCTCCAGATCAATCCCGATGAGGGTTTCCCGCCGCCACAGACGATAGCCGCCGGTTGCATCATAAATCGGGATGTGCAGGAGGGTCGGCACATAAATACGATTCGCCCACCAGCTTAACAATTTACGATACATCCCCCACGATTCATCGACGCTACCACCGCGAATAAACCGTGAACCCAGCACCATATCTGCGCCTTTTTCCAGCAACGCGATCATCTCTGGAATATAGCGCGGTTGATGCGAAAAATCTGCATCCATCTGCAACACATAATCCGCGCCCATTGCCAGCGCGTGTTTGAATCCAGCAATATACGCCGGACCCAAACCGGATTTTTCCTTGCGATGGAGCACGCTCATCATGCCGTCATGCTGTAGTGCCAACGTTTCCGCCAGATCGCCCGTGCCATCCGGTGATTCATCATCCACAATCAGCAGATGCAAGTCCGGTAGTTCCAGCGCGAAAAGTGCCTCCACCATCAAAGGTAGATTCTCGGCTTCGTTATAGGTGGGCAGAACAATGACTGTTTTCGGCATAAGAACACTCAATATGATAACTAAAGATTAACGCTCTTATTTCCAGTCTAAGTGAACCTTTGGTGCAACGCAAGATACGATCATTAAGATTTGGCGTTGCACCGCGTATCTTACGGGAAGAAAAAAGTGGAGCACGCGAACATGCTCCACTCGGTTATCAATCAAAATGTGGTTTGTGCGTTACGATGGTGAAAGCCAATACACCCCGCTATCCCCTTCTGCCGTCCAGCCGATCCGCGCCCCATAGACGACTTGCCACCACATGCGCCCAATTTCATCACAATAGAAGTTGTTCAGCACCAATGCCGTACCACCCGCTGGAATAGTCGCGATGACCGCACCGTAAGATGTACTGGGGAACGTCCGCACACGGTTCGGCAAGCCCGGTGTCACCCGTGCCCGCATCCCCGGCGCAATTCGTGAAACCATGCCATTCGCACACACCAGCGGATCAAGCCAATACACACCAGATTCACCCTCAGCCGTCCAGCCAGTGAGTCCGCCCGCCGTGACCTGCCACCAGTTATAGCCATCCCGACACACCGGACCGCTCAACACGGTGAAGATCGCCCCCTGTGACAGATTACCAATCACAGTGCTTCCGCTTGCGTTCAAACCCGGCTGATTACGGAGCGCGTTCGGCAAACCCGGTACGACCATCCCCGTCACACCCACACTCAAGCGCGGCGTTAAGAAACATCCTGCGGGCGGCACAGGCGATTGAGTCGGTGTCGGAACAGGCGGCGGATTGATAATATCGCCGTAAGGAGCGATCCAATAAACAGAGCCTTCGCCTTCCGCCGTCCAGCCCACAATACCGCTGTAGCTCACCGGATACCAGACGCGTCCAACAGAATCACATTGTGGATTACCCGTCACGCTGAAAACTCCGCCTGCCGGAATTGTACCCAGTCGGTTGCCTGCCCCCGGTTGTGCGCGGATGCTATTCGGATCACCCGGCAACACCTGCCCGTTCATGCCGGAACGCAAACGCGCAGGTGGGCTGTTAAAGCAGGTAAAAGGCGTAATCCAAGCCCGCCCAACTTCCCCATCTGCCGTCCAACCGGTGAGTGTTGCCGTGCTGATTTGCCACCAGTTATAGCCATCAATACAAACAGGCGAATTGCCGACGATGGTAAAAAATGCCCCTCCCGGTAAACTGCCAATCACACGACTCGGCGCAGTCGTCCCCGGACGATCCCGCACCGCGTTTGCATCACCGGGCAACACATAACCCGTCATCCCCGCCTGAAAATTCTGTGGAAGCGGACATCCGCCAATTTGAGCATTCGCGCTCTGTGGCTGAGCAAAAATCCCGCCGAAAACGATTAATGCCAGCGCCCAGAAGAACGCGCCACCACGAATAAATGATTTTGAGATCAACATAATGAAATCCTTTCATGCTTGATTGTGCATCTCTACTCATAAAGACACCACACAATCACGAAAGGTTCCAAATTTGTGACAGAATTTGTCACAATGCGTCAAGCAAGGTGTAGATCATGCCAATCCCAACACCAGATATGCTATCAATCGGGGCGCATTTGCTTTTCTCAATGTAAAATTTGAGGATCGTGTCTTTCATTCACTGGAACAAGTCTTTTCTGAAATCTTTGGCAAAATCAAAGGAAATAATCATGGAACAACGAAAGAGTGATTGTGATTATGTATATGAGGTGCACGGTTGCTTGGATCGTGGCGAATTTGAGAAGGCAGTATCAACCGCAACGGAGGGGTTAACACATTATCCAGAAGAGAAAAGTCTATATCGTTTACGTGCAATAGCCCATAATTACTTGAAAAGATATCATCAAGCGATCGATGATTTATCAAAATATCTCGAATATTGCTCAAACGAAGAAGGTTTCGTTCGATCCTCCACTTACGCTTCGATTTACGCATTTCGTGGTTCTATTCGAGCTAAGTTAGAGCATTACGAAAATGCAATTAATGATTTAACTAAAGCCATTGAACTTAGTAAATCCGCTAGAGATTTGTACGATAGGGCAGGCTTGTTCTTAAAAATGAATGCTAATGAAAATGCTAAGAAAGATTTGGAGTTAATCGAGGATATGAATGACTCAACTTATTCAAACGCCGCTAGAGACCTGCTAAATCGCTTAGACTCCTCTTGAGAGTGATATGAGCCATAATCTTGTCTTCAATATTCTGCCATTTGACCTAAGAGATACTCAAGAAGCAGAAACCCCGTTGCCAGTTGAACCTCAGAACTTGGCTGACACTTTGCGGGCTAATTGGCATGAAGGAGATATTCAAACTTATACTAAAGACAATGAAACAGAAGTGAGGTTCTATAGGACATCCAACAAGTATGGGCTATTATTAGTAGCACATTATGATGAATCTCTTGGAGGTTGTTTCTTCGTTAATGGATTGCCAAAAACCTTAGCTACAGAACTCATACTCTGGTATCGAAAATATATTCCTCATAAGTTCCCACTTTTCGTTGTGGTGGTTGAGAGCGGTAAGATATACGAACTAACACCATCGACAACCATCGAAGATTTTCACGCAATGTATCCTTATTCAGTTGATGGAAGATGGGAGTGGTGAAGCTCTCCGATAGACGAGATCAATAAGAACAGCAGTATAGTGTGTGACGCGTATACGACAGAGTTGTCATCACCAGACGCGCTCTCAAACAGGGCGCATTTGCTGATGCGCTTCACGAATGTAAACCGATCAACCATAGGAATGAGCCAACGTGCTCATCCGTCTAGGCTCATTTAGGCGAACATTCGTATAGACAAGCCACCTTATAGGTGGGTTTTACAACGCGTAGCCAATTAGCCATTGGCGGCACATCTTTAATCTAATATCCGCTTTCTCTGCGTATCTCTGCGCTCCCTGCGTTTAATCTTTTCACTCATTGCTAAGAACTCATCACTCTGTATGTCAAGAGCATAGATGTTGAGAGGGCTGTCGGGGCGCAACATGGGTGCGCCCAAATTTTATCCATTAACTGCTTTCGTCGTTATCTTCAGAAACGTCCCCATAGAGGAAGCGCATAATATCGGGGAAGCGTCGCGCCCAATCTTTTTCGTTATGGACTGCGCCTTCATCTTCGACGTAAAGCAGATTCTGGTCTTCGATATAGCCTTTGCGTTCCAGCAAGTCGCGCATTTTCCGCACGGAAATCACATAACGCGGGACATCGTAGCCGTAGGTCTGGTCTTTCGCTTTGATGAGCACACTTTCGTGCGTGCCGACATCAATATACACCTTGCCGGGGACGAATTTCGCTTCTTCAACATATTGATAAATCGCGCCTTCACCGAACCACAGCGCGGGACTGATGACTCCAGCGATGCCAAACACATCCTTATATTTGAAGTACCCGTACAGGCTGATAAGTCCACCCATTGACGACCCCGCAATGCCGGTATTATCGCGATCCGGCAGGGTACGAAAATCACGATCAATAACGGGCTTTACACTATCGACGAGAAAGCGCATATAGGTGTTGCCCCAGCCCAGACTGCGCCGATCCTTAAACGGGCTATATTCGTGCAGGCGATCTTGCTCCATGTTGGGGATGCCAACGACGATCACTTCAATATTTTCTTCGGTGGCTAGCTTCTGCATGGTTTCGTCCACATGCCATTCGCCCACATAACTGGTGTGCCCGTCGAATAGATTTTGCCCGTCGTGCATGTAAAGCACCGGATAAGATTTTTCTGGACTCTGGTCATAGGAGGGCGGGAGATACACCAGCAAATCGCGCCTGTTGCTCAGTTCAGGACTGTAGAATTGTTGTAAGATTTTGACGTTGCCAGAAACAGTATTATCTGGACGGAGGGTGTGGTAATCAACCCAGTCTGTCATTGGTATGCCTTGTTTGTGTAGCTTATCAGGGTGCATTGCTACTTAAAGTTCTCCGTTAGATTGCTGAATTAACGCGATGAATAAACCTGTTTTTGGTGAGTTTGCAATCCGAAGATGTGGGAGAGGGAGTGTACCTTTCCAGAAGTTAAGACCACGGTGCTTCAACGCCTGCTTACCCATTTCTAGCATAAAAATTGCGGTGCCAATGCTTTTAAAAATTGAGACAGGTTTTAGTGAGTTATCGGCTAAAAATGGTGTTTAAGAAAATCATCCACTAATGTGAAGATGAGTTTTGAGCTTTGATTATTTACCGAAAAAACACTTAGCAAGAAGCATATTTACGACATAAAATAGTAAGTGGGAGGTTGAACAGATGACAAATTGTATTTCCGTTAAGTGTACCAGACGTTAATTCACGTGTCCACAAGACCACTTTTTCCGTCGCTTAACCGCCGGAATTATCACTCAGCGCAGGCAAATAATACAGGATATATTGACGTTCTATCGGCACGTTATACGGGCTATATTGTGGCTCCGGCAACCCGAAAAGAAAATCCAGATCAGAAATCAAATAGGCATCTTCCGCCATAACAAATAGCGCGATTGGCACCTGCCTTGAGACTTCTTCCAGCGAAAAGTTTATTTGCCCATCCACCACCAGCGTAATGTTCAACGGGCGTTTCCAGAAATTCTCCATTCCTGAATAATGCGGTAAGAAAACATAATCTATCGTGAATAAATAGACGTGCGTTCCTTCAGGCAGATCATTCACGCGCCAGCCGACATCCTGATGATCGTTGAAGGTGCGGATTTGCTGATTGTAACTGGTCATATGCGGGAAGAAATAATACGTCAGCGATAATAACGACAGGGTGATGAGCAATGTCGGCGCGATCCATCCTGTAGAGTTGATCCCCAGAAATGCGCCGAATGATGCGATGGGTTGTCTCATGCGTCCGCCAGAAGGGACGCTCAGTGTGCTGACGTAGCGCCATAACACCCTTACCCCCACCGCTATGAGTAAACACAGTGCTGGAAACGCGACGACGTAGCGGGGTGTCCATCCCGGATTTTCGATCAGGCTGTTGCCGAACACGGCGAGGATAATCACGGCAGGCAATATCAGCGTTTCAACCCGTCGTCGCCACACCACATAAACCACGCCGACGAAAAATGCAGGCAACAGCATCGGTAAAATCAGCGCCGTGTTGCCGCCATAATAAAATTCGCTGGTATCCGGCGTGCTGATGATATGCTCGATAGCCGGTTGTAATTTATCCGTCCAGTAGGTGTTCAGAATGATCGCCACGTCATGGGTTGCGAGCGCATTCTTCCAGCTATTGCCGGATAATGCCTGTGACTCAGAACGCGGAATATAGGCGCTTTGCCACGCTCCTAGCATCATCATCAGGGGGAGGATAACCAGAAACGCCACCGCAATCAGCACGCCGAACGCCCGTAAATTTTCACGCCGATTGTGTGGTTGACGGACAAGTATCCATAGCATCCACATCGCTACAATTGGCGGAAAGATCAGCTTACCGCCTTCGTAAAAATATTGCGTCATGCCGAGGCACACGCCCGCAATCACAAAACTCGCCCGGTCACGGCGATTCAATCCCCGCGCCAGAAATGCCAGCGCCAACGTGCCAAAAAACGGGTCAGCAATGTTGTTGAGCGCCAGCCGACTAAAATGGATGTGTGGCGGAAAAATTGCCAATAGCAAAGCGGCGATAAGCGCGGTGGGGCGGTCAAACAACCAGCGTCCTAACAGATATACCGCCGGAATGGTCAACGTGCCGAAAACTACACTCACCATGCGGAGTCCGGTCAGGTTCGCGCCGAAAATATCCACGCTGAATTTTTGCAGAAACGGATACAACCACGAGAAAGACGCGATCCAGTTAATTGGCGTGAAAATCGGCGTATAGGGGTCTTTCCAGAGATGCGTGATTCCATCAGAAAAGTGCATCTCATCAAGGAAATAATGGAGTTCATTTTCAAGATTCACAATCCGCACCGCAAAGCCCAGCAGGATGATAAACACCAGCGTCAATTGTGAGCGGCTTGCACCACTAACTTTTCTGCGTGATGGCACACCCATAAAACCAATGCTGACCAGCGCAACCCCCGCGCAAAAGAGCAGAAATTGTGTATCGGTTCGTAGCGGATCACTGATCGTCCAGAAGGCATCCGGCGGACTGCCTCCCTGCGCCATGAACAGCAGGCAGACAATCCCCATCGCAATCACGACCCATCGCCAGCGTCTAAACGGCTGATGTTTGACGGGTGATAAGCTCGGCTTAGACTCAAAGAAGTCCGTATTTTTGAGGCGTGAAAACGTGAGCCATAATAACGCCGATCCACTCACCACAGCAATTAGCGCCAGTGTGGGCTGATAAAGTTGTGGACTGCACCAGAGCGCACCGAGCAGGAGCAAAATCAGTGCCGGAACCGCGATGATCTGTGAAGTTGAACGCGAGAGTTTTGTTTGCATCCTTTCATTATCTCAGATTCTGCGAATTTTAAGTTAAAGGATTTTTTGGTTGTGTATCGAAAGCGATTGAAATTGAAAACGATAACGGGTGCAAACAGGACTATGGCAATAGAGGGCGTATTTTCGTAGGGGCGAATTGCTAGTTCGCCCTATCCCGATAAGTTATCCACCACCTCTCCACAATCTGTCCATAATTCTTGTTTACAATGAGAGGAGTATGTCTTTTATCGATTAAATATGGCGTATGAGGAGAACGATGAAAACAAGATTTTTAGTTTTAGTCATGCTAATGGCGCTGATCGGGGTGTTTTCCGGCGCGGTACTGGCACAAAATGAAGAAACTTATATCAGCGAGAACGGCTTATTTTCCGTGCCTGTTCCAGCAGGATGGACGCTCGAAGAAGATGCTGATGGCGTGGTGTCCATCACCAGCCCGGACGGTGGCATTGTCTTCTATATGTACACCGTAGACGGTTTAGCACTGAACGAAGAAAATTTGCTGGCGGAATGGCAACGCTTTGAGCCTGAATTCGCGTATGAACCTGCCGTTATACAGGACGAATTTTCCGAAGCGGAACTCGAAGGCTTGGATGACGTGTTCTTCATTCAATATGATGGCGGACAGACCGAGTTGATACAGGGTGTTCTGCAATCATTGGATGGCGTGACCTATGTCTTGCTCATTCGTGGCGAAATTACCGAACTGCAACGCCTCGGCGGACCGGTCAACGTGATCGCCACCGGCTACAAAATTCTCGGCTTAGAAGAAACCGATCTGAGCGGTGTGGAACGTCTGCCTGTCACCGACGAAGTCATCGCCGAACTCGAACCGTTTATCGAGCTTGCGCTTGAACTGGCAGAAATCCCCGGCGCGTCGCTGGCGATTATTGACGGTGATGACATCGTCTATGCAAACGGCTTCGGCGTGATCGAACAGGGGAACGCAACACCCGTCAACGCGCAAACTTTGATGCCGATTGCCTCTACTACCAAGACCATGACCACAATGGCGATGGCGACCCTCGTTGATGAGGGGTTGATAACGTGGGATGAACCCGTCGTCGACATTCTGCCGAATTTCGCAGTGGCTGATCCTGAAATCACGCAGACACTGACGGTCAGCAATCTGGTTTGTGCCTGTAGCGGTGTGCCGCGTCGTGATCTGGAATTGATCTTCAATTATGAAGAACTCACCGCCGAAGATGTGATGGAATCGCTGGCGACATTTGAATTTTTCAGTGATTTTGGCGAGGCATTCCAGTATAGCAATCAGATGGTTGCGGCGGGCGGTTATGCGGCGGCGGTTGCTGATGGCGCAGAATACGGCGATTTATATAACGGTTACGTCGACATGATGCAACGTCGTATTCTTGACCCGATTGGCATGGACAGTTCAACTTTTGATTTTGATGCCGCCGTTGCCAGAGGCAATTATGCTCTGCCGCACGGCTCGAATCTTGATGGTGATTTCATCCCGATTCCGCTTGCAGATGAAGCATGGGTGGAAGTCATCGCTCCGGCGGGGGGATTGTGGTCAAATGTGGAGGATATGGGGCGTTATGTCATCACGGCGTTGAATCGTGGTGTGACCCCTGAAGGCGAACGCATCGTCTCCGAAGAAAATTTGCTGGTCACATGGACACCGCAGGTTTCCATCAGCGCAAACGACAGTTACGGCTTGGGTTGGATCATCAGCACCAGCGACGGCTTGCAGGTACTCAGCCATGACGGGAATTTAATCGGCTATTCTTCTACGATGATCTTTCTGCCAGAAGCGGATCTCGGCTTTGTGATGCTCAGTAATGGACGCGCCACCAACGGCATTCACAGCGCGGTCTTTGAGCGTCTTATGGAAATCTTGTTTGAGCAAGACCCGCGCATCGAATCGCTTCTGCGCGATCAATTCGCAGAAGATGCAGAATCCACACCGGAAGCAGAAGTGACCGAAGTGACCAACGAACCAGCGCCGGATATTAGTGGCTTCGTCGGCGACTACACCAATGATGTGCTCGGCGATGTCAGCATTCTTGAAGAAAATGGCGACTACTACATTGACGCGGGCGAATGGCGCTCCTTGCTCTCGCCGCAATTTGATGATGACGGCGTGTTCGATAGCTTCTACTTCTTCGATCCACCACTTACAGGGGTGCCGATGGAATTCGTCACCAACGACGATGGCACGCTACAACTCAATGTCGGCGTGGGCTTGGTGCTCTACACCTTCACCCCTGCGGAATAAAACCACATCACTTCAATCGGGCGACTCATTCATATGGGTCGCCCGATTTTGACGAAATCGCTTGACAAGTAGAGAACTTTTGTTCTAAAATAATGTGTGCCGTAAGTAAGGTTGGTGCACATAAAACGGTATTTATCTGTATCCGATGATTGACCATAAATTTGGAGCATTAAGCAAATGAATGAAGAACAAACTACAGGAAATCGGTTATGAGAAAAGTTATTGTAATCTCCAATATCTCTCTTGATGGTGTGCTCCAAGCTATGGGTGGTGCAGAGGAAGATACCAGTGGTGGTTTCGCCTATGGTGGATGGATAGCA
This sequence comes from Aggregatilineales bacterium, assembly GCA_040219275.1. Lineage (GTDB taxonomy): Bacteria > Chloroflexota > Anaerolineae > Aggregatilineales > Phototrophicaceae > JAVJSU01. The sequence goes on from JAVJSU010000009.1 coordinate 40,805, forward strand.
TCCTATTCTGACGACGTTGTTGGATCCGTGATACGGCAGGAGATGGACATGCCGTTTGAACTTTTGATTGGGCGCACAACCTTTGAAATTTGGGAACCCTACTGGCCACATCATGCAGACATTTGGCAGGGTGTCAATACAACGACCAAGTACGTTGCTTCGAACACCCGAACATCTAGTGAATGGCAACCCACCGTGTTTTTGAGCGGCGACATCGCGGATAAAGTTACTCAACTCAAGCAAGAGGCAGGTTCAGATTTGCATGTTTACGGCAGTGGAAATCTCATCCAAACCCTCATGAAGCATGATCTGGTCGATGCGTACTGGCTGAAGATCTATCCTTTGACTTTAGGGAGTGGGAAGCGGCTGTTTGCTGGTGGTACCATCCCTGCATCATTCAAAGTGACGGAGAGCAAAGTCTCCCCAAAGGGTGTCCTAATCGCAAATTACGAACGTGCAGGCTCAATCATGGCAAGAGGTGTGGAATAGTGCTGAAACGAGTTTCAAGTTTCTCGCCCCCTTGGGTGAGCGGGAATGACGGGTGAGGGCAATTACCACACAAAGATGACAATATGCCTTAGGTTCTGCCAAAAAGTTCCACAACTTAAATCGCGTATGTAATTGCTGAATACTGACAACTGTAAACTAATAAACAAGGACACCCACATGGCGAAAATGCAGATGCCCGATATGACCTTTAAGCCGGAACACGAAACGTTATTACATGAGTTGATGAATGACATTCCACAGGCGAAAGCCAGCAAGATGTTCGGGATGCCCGCCTATAAAGTGAATGGCAAGCTAGCAACTGCCCTGTTCTCGAAAGGCATGGTTGTCAAACTCGGTGCAGACCGTGTACATGAGGTTCTCGCAGAAGGTAATCCTGATCTATCTGTTTTTGAACCCATGACCGGACGTGTCTGGAAAGATTGGCTGACCATCGTCGATAATTTTAGCGATCACAAGCCCATTTTTGAGGAAGCCGTCGCTTATATGCTGGAACAAACAGCTAGCTAAATAACAAAACAGGCGGAGATGTGAGTTATCCCCGCCTGTAAAGTTCAACAATTTGGTTGCTAGAAAATTTTACACCTGACTTGATGGTGCCGGAAACTTAACATGGTAGGATTCAATCGCCGCTGTGATGGCTTTTTTGGTTTCGTCCGCGCCGACCCACCCTTCATTTTCCACTTCGATCTCTTGCAGTTGCTTATAGACCATGAAGAAATGCCCGACTTCTTTCGGGAAGTGCTTTGGCAAATCGTCCAGATCATGATACTCGTCGAAGTTGGGATCAGTCGCCGGAACAGCCAGAATCTTATAATCTTTCTCGCCGCGATCAATCATTTTGAACATGCCCAACGGACGCGCTTCGATGACACACCCCGGAAAGGTCGGCGCATTCATCATCACCAGAATGTCCATCGGGTCGCCATCTTCAAAGTAGGATTGTGGAATAAAGCCATAATCACCCGGATAATGTAACGGACTATACAGTACACGATCAAGCTTAATTACGCCCGCAGTTTTACTATACTCGTATTTGTTACGGCTACCTTTTGGCACTTCAACCACCGCGTACACCACATTCGGCGTATCCGGTCCTGAGGCAAGGTTATGCCAGAGATGTAATGACATTTGTGAGTCCCCCTGTACACCGTTTGTGTACTGTTCCTGGTAAACATGGACGAAGTGTTTGATGATTAGACGATCACCTTAAGTAACGTGAATTCTGTTTTAGGTGAACAGTCGTGAAAATAGCTTTTAGCCGTTAGCTTTTGGCTTTTAGTTTGAAAAACAATGCTTTTGCTAAAAGCTAAGAGCCAAAAGCTCCGATAGTCAACGTCTTTCACCGTAAAATGACCGTCATTGATGATTGTTTGCTTATACAAAACTGACGTAATGTACCATTTCAAGTATAGCACTTCGTCGCATGGAAGATTCAGCCAATTTATGCGGTGTCAGAATCGCGTGGCTTGGTCGCCGTCGCGGCATACAGATAGCCATGAAACAGATCACGGAAACGGTAGTTTTCGCCATTTGCTTCCAGCCATTCCCACGCTCTACGGGTGCTGTTAGCGATGATAAACACATCCATCAGATCACTGATGAAGCGGATGGGTAGGGTGTACCAGCGATCACTCTCTTTGAGATCCGCGATGCCAAAAATACCACCCGGTTTGAGAGCTTCCATCGCCCGTTCCATCGCCATTTCATAACGTGGAATAACCGCCAAACCCAGCGTACAAATAATCACGTCGAAGGGTTCGTCAAATTTCATTTCTGCGGAATCAGCTTGCACCAGTTCGATATTCGTCCACGCCCGCCCGATCACAAATTGATCTCTGGCGCTATCGAGCATATCCTGGCTGTAATCTGTGGCGACGAGTGTACCTGTCGTGCCGATACGCTCCATGATGTAGGGGAAGTTCGCCCCCGCACCACAGGCAAAATCCAGCACGCGCATTCCGGGTTTGAGGTCGACCATATCCATCAGGGTTTCGCGCATGGTAACGCGTGGAAATTCGCCGAGATAGAGGTAATCGGTCAGGTTATAAAATCCGGCCCGCTTCCGATAATATTCGTCGAGGCGTTCCTGTGTTAAGCCGGTCTCCCGACGTTGACGCAAAACGGTGCTGAGGGCAAGTCCGGCGACCAGCCCGTACCAGAATTCTTTTTTATTCAACGGCATGTGTTCTAGTCCTTGATTATTAGACGCGAAATTCAAAATTTGTGGGACGATGGTTGTGTGTTATGGGTTGAGTAGGATTTTAGCTTTGTTCATACTCTTCATCGAGTACGGATTCAACATCATCATCGTTGCCATGCAGAATAGTACGGACGGCGCTACGTGTAAAGCCATAGGTGATGTAGAGTAAGCCCCATGCGAAGAAAGCGGTTTCCGGTGCGATTATCATTGACACAATGATGATGAACGCGGTGATGATGCGTCGTGTTTTGAGGATGTAACGTAGGGATACGATGTTGCTTTTTTCGTACTGAATATTGCTGACCATCAATAACGCGGTTGTGACGATCAAAAATGCCGCCCCTTGGGAAGCATCATTGGGATTCGGCAGGCTGTTGGTGAAGATGACAAATCCGGCGAGAACTAAAGCGGCGATGGTGGTCGGCAGACCGATGAAGTAGCGCGTCGGGATGTCAGGATCAGCAGTCACGTTGAAGCGTGCCAGACGGATGGCGGCGCAACAGATGGGCAGAAAGCTCAACATTGTGCCAGCAATTCCCCACGTCTCGAAGTAGAGAAAGTAGAAGAGCAGTGCCGGGGCAACCCCATAATTGACCAGATCAGCCAGAGAATCAAACTCCACGCCAAATTCGCTGGTGGCGTTCATTGCCCGTGCTACCCGTCCATCAAACATATCGAGCACGCAGGCGGCGACGATGAATCCGGCGGCGGTGGCATACTCCCCATGAAAGGCTTCTAGAATCGAGACATAGCCCGCTAGAATTGCACCAATTGTGATGGAATTCGGTACGATAACCCGCATCAACCGAATAGGGAGGTTATCCGACATTTTTATCCCGCCACTCGATAACTAAACACTAAGATCATAGCATACTATAGTCTGGCAATAGCACTTTCCCCACCGGTGACCTTTTGCTCCAATGAGACTAACGGTGTGGCAGATACCGGCAAAAAGACATCACATCGGGAGCCAAACTTGATAAATCCGAGTTCCTGACCAGCGGCAACGGATTGCCCGACCTTCGAATAGGTGACGATCCTGCGCGCTAGCAATCCTGCAATCTGCCGGACGAGCACTTCGCGCCCATCCGCATCTGCAAACACTATTGTACAGCGTTCGTTTAGTTCGGAGGCTTTAGGATGGAATGCGACCAGATATTTACCCGGATGATACTTTACATACCTTACCCGTCCCTTAAGCGGTACACGATTAACATGCACATTTAATGCAGACATATATATGGAGATTTTGAGGCGCTCACCGTCAAAATATTCTGGTTCATGGACGGTTTGAATATCGACAATCGTACCATCCGCAGGGGAGAAGATCGTATCCGGTATGTCTGGTGTTGTACGGGATGGATTACGAAAAAAGCGGGCGAAAAATATCCAGACGATCAATGAAAATGGAAAAATTAGCCACGAAATATTTTTACGCCATGTTAGTACATTCAAAATTGCCAGCACGCTACTGACGGTAACTAGCGTGGGATAACCTTCACGATGAATTCGCACGAAATACTCTCTTACTGTTATTCAATCTGTAAGGTCTATTATTGCTGAACGTGAGACATTTTTCCAGAGATTGGATTACCTAAAAAGTTGTAAATTTTTCGCTTTCTTGCTTACAATTAAGATATTTTATGCTACATTGTAGCCTTTGTTGAAATGTTATAGGAATTGTGCCGTGAAAAAACTTGGATTCATCCTGCTCATTTTACTGATGAGTATGCCTGTAACAAGTGCAGTACGTGCAGATGTAGCACTTAGCCAGCCAGAAATGTTCTTTACAGCGATTAACAATACAGTGAGTCCCGCACAAACCGTTATCGTAACGAACACGGGTGCCGTACCCATTGACCTCACCACTCTACAGATTGTCGGTGCAAATCCAGCGTCCTATACATTAACGAACCCACCAGCAGGCAATATTACCCTCGCACCCGGCGCGACCACCAATTTTAACATTACGTTTAATCCGCCAGCCGGCGCGAACGGTGTCCATTTGCCCGCCACCTTGCAAATTGATTCAACTGATGCAGTCACCCCTGTTGTGCAGGTAGGCTTGCATGGGTTGAGTTTGCAGGGTTTAGAAGGTGGTAACGAACCTGGTTTACAGGCTGTTGTAGATACGCTTGGTGTAGCTATTGACGTAGGCGGTGCGGGTTTGGTTATCCGCCCTGCGCCGGAAAATATTGCACCGGTTGCGGATGAAATCAACATCGAGTTATTCGAGAGAGCCGCTCCGGGTTTAGTGTCTATTGTTCCGGTTGCGCGGTTCTCACCCGCTGAACTTTTGCCGTATGGATTTTATTTTCCGAACGGTACACCGACCCCCGTCCTCAATGAAGTCAATCAAATTCAAGATTCTACCGTCAATCCGATCAATCATCAGACATTAGTTCCGTTATCTACAGGTGCAGGAACGACGTTTGATCCGGGGACGTTCAATTTTGGATTTTACGTGACCAGCCTCAGCTTTGGGCGGTCTAGCTATACGCAAAATGCGCTCAATACGGGTTCGCGTGTACGGGCGGCGCGTATTTTCCCGGTAGATGATCGTAATAACAATCCCGTGCCAAATACCTTTTTGCTGACCTACGAAGATGCGGCAAACGGGGACTATCAGGATTACGTCTTTTTGATCTCTAACGTGCGCCTTGCGGCAAATGATGTTCCGGTTGCGACGGATGATGCCAGTGGGACAACCAATGTTGCACCGATTATCATCAATCCGATAGGTAATGACATCGGCGTTGACGCGCCATTAAACGCGGCTTCACTTGCAATCATCACACCGCCGAACGCCGCGCAGGGGAGTGTCGTCAACAATGGCAATGGGACAGTGACATTTACGCCTGTGGCAGGCTTTATTGGCACAACTACCTTCACCTATACGGTACAAGATACCTTCGCACAAACGAGCAACACGGCTACCGTGACTGTCACCGTAACGGATGTTGCCGCGCCGCCGATTGCCCCGACAACGGTTGCATCTGTCCCTACAAACGGACAAACGACGCAAATCACACAAAATGTACAAATCCAGAGCGGATTTAACATTGTGAAGCGTGTTGATCCGGCGATTGCAGTTGCCGGTGATGCTGTGACGTTTACAATCACCATGACCAACAACGGTGCTGAAACCTACACCAATCTCTCCGCAGAGGATAATGTGCCATCAGAATTTGAAGTGCTCGGCGCAACTACGAGTGCGGGTTCGGTGGCTGTAAATGGACAGACCGTGAGCCTTAACCTTGCTTCGCTCGCCCCTGGCGCTAGCGTGACGATCACCGTCCAAACGCGCATTCGTGCCGGTGTTGTCGCGCCGATATTGACGAATGAAGTGTGTGCAGGCGCGAACAATCTGGCGGCGACCTGTGCACAGGCGACAGTGCTCGGCGTGCAGTCATTGCCTGCAACCGGGGAAACACCCTTCTGGCGTATTGTTTTCATGTGGGGCAGTGTGCTTGCAGGGCTGATGCTGGCGGGCAGTGTGCTCATCATCAAGTCACGCCGCAACGAAGCCTAAGATATTTCGTAAAATTAGACGCGAACGGATCGTCGATACTGGCGATCCGTTTGCGTTTTCTACAACATTTTGAGTACCAGTCAAAGTTCAACCACCCCAAATTCTTTACTCGCTGGATACCCTAATGTGTGCTACGATTTTATAATGGCAGCATGTTACAGGAGTGGTATAGGATGAGCGACGATCAATTAGCGCATATCCGGGAGTTAATCAAGCAGAAACGATATGATGATGCCCGCCAACAGCTTACTTCGCTGAGCAAAAGAGGGAATCCCACTGCACAAAAATGGCTGGCTAAACTGGATGAAATCGCCCCGTCGGAGCCTCATGCCACTAAAGCGGCAAAGATTGGGACGTATCTGGATACGGTGCAACAGAATAAATTAACGCTTAAGCAGGTCGAAGCAAAAGAAAAAGCACAGCGGCGGCGTATGGGTTGCTTGATGCGAAGTGTTGTTTTGCTCTTTATTGGTTGTTTTCTAACGTTCGTGCTCGGTCCGATGTTGCTGGCGGCGGGCATTGTCTCTAACAATCCTCAGTTGAAACGAGTCACCTCGGAAGTTATGTCGGTTATCGAAGACCAGCAGGAAAACCCTATCGGACGCACCGTGACCCGTATTTATGCGGAAACATCAGGACGAATGACAGAAGCGATGGTCGTCTCTAACATGAACCGCATCTGCGATATGGTTATCGAACAGGTCGCAGATCAGGGCAGAACTGTTCAACGGTCTGAATGTGAGGAAATCGTCATTCAGGCATCCGTATGTGTGACGGATGAACTCGTTCAGGCGCAACAGTGCCTACGTCGCTTTGTGGTTGATCGGTGCCTTCAGCAGGTAGGCAATTCGCCGGAAGGTCAGGCGTACTGTGCTGTATTTGTAGAGGAGCAAATGGGTCCTGCGGGATAAAACGCTCCATCTTCCGTTAGTCATTTCTCCGCGATTTTTGGGTCTCACTTTATAGATACGATCACACTTGCCATCTATTTCATCGCAGACAAGTGCAGTACGTTTGATTCTGGTATACTTTGATTCTGATATACAATGATGATATTAAGTGTAAGTTGAGCCTGTCAGGTAAGCCAAATGAGTTTGTTACGCCGTTTACAATGGGGAATGATGCCGCGCCCCGGTGAAAACGTGGCGATTTATCAGCATGAGCGTTTGATTGCCTCCGGTGTGGTCGTCGCTTCTGATGCTCAAACAGTCACCATTGCTGGTGGAAGCGGGTTGGTTGATCTGGATACTATGGAATTACGGCGCGGCTTAAATGACGGGTCAATTGTCGTCAAGCGCACTCAAAAACTTTAATTGGTGGTTACGAAGGGGAAGGACAGGTATGTTGTCGGTTCTTAAAGGGATTATAGACCTGTTATTACGGTTGTTTGGCAATCGCGGAACATCTATGCCAACGCCCCCTCCGGATGAAGTGCCAGAAGCTCCTGAAGATGACGATACCCTTAGTCTCTATGATTTTCTCGATAGTACGGACGATGTTCTAGATATGCCTGCTGATCCGACTGAGGAAGACGGCGTGCCTCAGCCGCCCATATTGTTGCCCGTAGATGACGGTGAAAATCCGGTGCTTGAAAACGAAACACCTGCGCCACCTGTGTTAGAAGTCGATGCCCCTGAAAAAGATGAAGAACCATCAGACTGCACATTCCCGGAAGGTCAGACCTTGCCTTCTGCAATTTCTCACGCAGATGTGCCGGAAATCACGACCAATCCGCAGGCATTAACATTCGGCGCGCAGGCGATACTGACGAGCAATTCTGTGCCGACATTTTCCGCGCAGACCAATGATTGCATCGTGACTATTCGTCCTGAATTGGGCAATGTAAATTTGCGCCTCGGTCCGGGCATTGCCTATGAGCCACCTGTTGCCAAAACACGGGGCGGGGTAGTGTATGAATTGGTCGGTGCGTCCGAGCCGGATAACGATAATTTGCGCTGGTTTGCGCTCAAACTCGGCACGACGAGCGCATGGGTGCGGAGCGATCTGGTGAATTTATCGGCGGGATGTTCCGCATTTACGTTCATTGATGATGCCGATGTCGTGCAGGATAAACCACCCGTCACGAGCGAGAAATTCCCCTTGCCCACAAAAGCCGCCATTTCTCAGGGCTATAAATCTTCGCATCGCGGGTTTGATCTGAATGCGTCGGAAGGGTCGGCATTGGTCGCGCCGATGGATGGCTTGTGCATCCGGCGTGTGAATTGCACAAAATGTACGTCCGCTCGCCCGAATCGCTATCCGAATGCCAGTTTTCAGTGTCCAGATACTTGGACAGATCCGGCGTGGGGATTTGGCTATGGCAATTTCATCATCGTACGCCATGATTATCGCTTGCTTCCGGCGGAATTGCGGGAAGAGATGGATAAGCGCGACCTCACAGGTGGTTTTGCCTATATTTTGTATGCACATTTGAGTCAGGTGAATGTCTCGCTCGGTCAGCCGTTCAGCAAAGGTGCGTTCCTAGGCGCGACGGGGAACACAGGATGCTCCACCGCGCCACATTTGCATTTTGAGGTGCGTATCGGCAAGGATGAATTGGTCGATAATATCTGGTCGCTCCAACGTTCGGTGTATCCGGGTTTGATGTTTGAGGTGTGATGAAAGCACTATATCCAGTCGACTTCGTGACGGGTACGGTCTTCTGTTTCGGCATCGCCTGTGTTGAGCGTGCCGGCTTTTTCAAAGAGCATCACCCAGCATTCGTCGATGGATTCCGGTTTGTGCTCCACGCCTTTGGGAACGACGATCAATTCACCTTCTTCAACCAGCACATCTTTATCGCGGAAGTGCATAATAAGTGACCCTTTGATGGTGAAAAACACTTCGTCGGTGTCGTCATGCTGATGCCACACAAATTCGCCCTGTAACTTGACGACTTTCAAGTGCGAGTCGTTCATCTGCCCGACAATCTTAGGTGACCATTGGGTATCAAATAGTGCGAATTTATCCGATAAGTTGACTTTATCCACCATTTGAGTGCTCCTCGTGTTCATTGCCATCTCATCATTAGCATAACCTATTTGACGCAAAAGGTGTTGCATAAAGTTGCTTATTTCGTGCCAATCGTCAAATAAAAAACGGACGAGTGAATCTTCTCGTCCGTTTGGTTTAACCGGAAATTGCTAGACTAAACGATTTCAACCAATTCGATGTTAAAGGTCAACGCCTGTCCTGCAAGGCGATGATTTGCGTCCAGCGTGATCGCTTCATCGCTGAGACCGGTAATGGTTACGGGGACGGGCTGACCGTTCGGTTGTTGGAGTGCCAGTTGCATCCCGATTTCCGGCTCAACATCCGGCGGGAATTGGTCGCGTTCAACTTCCAAAACGAGGTCATCACGACGGTCTCCGTAGGCTTCGTCCGGCGGGATGCGTGTGGTGACGCTGTTGCCAACGGCTAATCCATCAACCGCAGATTCAAAGCCGGGGATGACCCGTTGCTCGCCTAATGTGAATTCCAGCGGGTCGCGTCCCTGTGAACTATCGAACACGCTACCATCATCTAACGTACCGGTATAGTGAACACGGACGGTATCACCAGTTTTTGCCTGTGACATAGGTTCTCCTTTAGGGAACTTTATTTTCAAATTTGATAATTCAGTAGACAATCTTCAACGTATGTAAGGGAAGAATGGGTCACTTCATAAATTATCTGGCTATAATCCTATCATACGGTGCAAAGATGACCACCCTTTTTCGTAAACGTTAGCTGACGCTCATTTTATGACGGGGGTTCGTAGTGAAAATGCATGAGGATGGCATCCACCTGTGTGGTGCAGATTGCGCCCGCATAATCTGTCGCTGTCTCTGGCTCATAAAGTGACCAGCGGTTTATATCATCATCATCCATGTGCAAAAAGCGGGGCGGTGAGTCGTGGCTAACGGTGAAGGATTTTAAAGGTAGACGAAACCCGTCCCCTGTCGCTTTGATATAGGCTTCTTTTCGCGTCCAGATGGTGTAAAAGGCGCTCTGTTTTTTGGCTTCGGGTAGGCGCTCCCATGTTGAAAATTCCTGCGCGGAAAAATTATCGTGTGCCACACTTCGCATTTCACGCATGGGACGGATATGTTCTACATCCACGCCAATTTCTGCATCATTTATGATGGCGAGCATCAGTAAATCGGCTGAATGCGACAAATTAAAGCAGATTATCGGGTGATTGATTGCTGGTTTGCCCCGTTCGCTAAAATTAAACTTAAGTGTTTCCGGCGCGATGCCCACATAACGCCCGATGAGTGTACGCAATATGCCACGCCCAATGATGAAATGTTCACGGACTTTATCAACAATAAAGCGGTCTGCGCGGCGGATTTCATCCTCTGAAAGCAAGGCGCGATAAGGTGTCGCATCATGTGCGCTGAACCACGCGCTCCACAGGTGGATTTCGCCTTGATTGAGTTGGATTATGGGCATTGATTCGCCTATTCGCTCCTAAAATTGTGGGGTCTGATTTCGGATTGGCATAGCGCATCAAGTTTGTGATAAGCTAATTATGTTCACGTTAAGCATTACATAGCAACCCAGACAAAGGCATGACCAATGAGCTTCGATCCACTGTCACCTGAATTTCATCGTGATCCCTATCCATTTTACGACATGCTTCGTAGTTTTGCGCCGGTTTTCCGCCATGAGGATTGGAATACATGGTTTATCACCAGTTATGACGATAATGTTGCCCTCCTGCGTGATAAGCGTATTGGCAGAGAAATTTTAAAGGTCATGTCCCGTCAGGAATTGGGCTGGGGCGAGCCTGATCCCCTCTACGCGCCATTGATGGAAGGGAATAGTCATTCGATGGTGTTTATGGACCCGCCGGATCATACACGCTTACGGGGATTGGTGCACAAGACGTTTACGCCGAAACGCATTGAAGGGTTACGCGCAAATATTGAACGGATTACCCGTACGCTCCTTGATGCTGTGCAGTCACAAAATGAAATAGACATCATCGCTGACCTTGCACTGCCTTTGCCCGTAAAAGTGATTGCGGATTTATTGGGTGTTCCGGAAGAAGAACACGCGCTACTGCATCCGTGGTCTGCGGCGATAACACCTTCGCTTGAACTCGCGCCTAAACCCGACGAATTGCTTAAGGCAACAGGCGCGGCGGTGGAATTTGCTGATTATCTAAAACGTCTTGCGGAGTCTCGCCGTAAGAATCCACAGGATGATCTAATCAGTGCGCTGGTTGAGGTGGAAGATGGCGGGGATCGCTTGAGCGAGGCGGAATTGATCTCTACCTGTATTTTGCTGTTGATGGCAGGGCATGAGACGACTGTCAACCTGATCGGCAACGGGTTATTCGCACTATTGTCGCATCCTGTGCAATTGCAATCGCTGATTGATGATCCGACGTTGATTAAAACTACGGTTGATGAGATGTTGCGCTATGATAGCCCGGTACAAATTACCGCACGCTTTGCGCTAGAAACTTTTAGCTATCAGGGACATCAATTTAAAAAGGGTGACCAGATCGGCTTAATGCTCGGCGCTGCGAATCATGATCCAGCACAATTTATGCATCCTGAAATATTTGACATTACGCGTGAGAAAAACGCCCATATCGCGTTTGGCAACGGCATCCATTATTGTCTGGGTGCACCACTGGCACGGCTTGAAGGGGAAATAGCGATCTGTACTTTACTAGAACGCTTCCCCACTATGCGCCTTGTAGACGAAGCGCCGGATTATCGCCCGTCGTATGCGCTTCGTGGGTTAAAATCGCTGAAGGTAACATACTAATGATAAAGATTCGTGATTGGTTGTATGTCGGTAAATATGTGCACACCACAAATTTAGCGTTACTCAGGCAGGCTCACATTGGTGCGATGTTGCAACTCGCCGAACACGTCACACAGCCACAGATTACGAACGTGTATTTAGAGGTCGATGATGGGGTTGCTCTACCGGATGGTGCACTCAAAAAAGGTGTGGATTTTGTCCGTGCCCTAGCAACCGGACATCAAACAGAAGTTCGGTCTGAAGAGAATAGGAATGGGATCATCAAAGACGAATCGTCGTTCTAACCAATCCCAGCCGACGCGAAAAATACTCAAGTCGTGGCGGTCAGTGCGGTCAACCTCGGTGTGCAGTCCCCGTTGCAGGACATATTCACCGGTGGTCACGAGCCAAACGTACAGAATGGACACCACGAGAGTGAG
>JAVJSU010000010.1:0-14160 GCA_040219275.1 Aggregatilineales bacterium
ACTTCACGGTAGCGCCAGAACGACAGAGGCAATCCGTCGAACAATCCAAAATAGTGAAGAGAGCATAAGAGTGCTGGCACAACGGTTTGGGATCAATCCAAAAACAGTTGCGAAATGGAAAAAACGAACGACCATTCAAGATCAAGCAATGGGTCCGAAACAAATCCAATCAACAGTCCTGAGTGCCGAAGAAGGGGCACTGATCGTTACCTTTCGTAAGCACACTCTACTTCCATTAGACGATTGCCTCTATGCGTTGCAAGAGACCATTCCACAGCTTACACGCTCCTCCCTACATCGGTGTTTGCAGCGTCATGGTATAAGCCGTTTGCCCGAAATAGGTGATAAACCGATACGCAAGCGTTTTAAATCCTACCCGATTGGCTATTTCCACATGGACATCGCCGAAGTTCGGACAGATGAAGGGAAACTTTACCTGTTTGTTGCCATTGATCGCACATCCAAGTTTGTATTTGCGGAGTTGCATGAACGAGCGACCCGACCCATCGCGAGTGACTTCTTGAAACGGCTCATTGCCCGCGTTCCCTACACCATCCACACTATTCTAACGGACAATGGCATCCAATTTGCCAACCGATCCACCGACAAATATGCCTTTAAATTGCTCTTTGACCGCATCTGTGACGCCCACAACATTGACCATCGCTTAACTAAACCCAACCATCCCTGGACGAATGGACAAGTGGAGCGCATGAACCGAACACTCAAAAACGCCACCGTGCATCGCTATTTTTATGATACGCATCAACAACTTCGCGATCATCTAGACACCTTCATCATGGCGTATAACTTTGCTAACCGTCTTAAGACATTGAAAGGACTAACACCTTACGAATATATCTACCAGCAATGGCAAGAACATCCTGACAAATTTACTGCTGATCCGTCCCATCTCACTTTGGGACTGTACACCTAGTTAAGCGATGGTCAATGTTGTGCGGCTAATACACACGCACACTCGCCGGACTGAGACGGGTGCTGTCGTCCGCAGAACGACAGCACCGCTGCGAGGCGACGCTCATAGGGCTGAAGATCCTGTGCCTCTGGTGACCCATCAATAACGCCATAAACGTTCAGTAAACGATCTCCACATAGAGTCAATCTTGTTAGCCAACAAAACGTTTGATTCTAGGAGAAAGTATCATGCAACTGAGGTATTTCAGGTTCTTTTTGCTGACTCTGTTCAGCATGACAGTCCTTCTGGGTGGCATTTTCGCCCAGGACACGAACATACATCAGACAGGCGGAATCCAGTTTGACTATCCCGCTGGATGGACGCTGCTCGACGATATGCCCGACACACTGGCAATTGTGACCGATAACCCGGAAAGCTGGGACGAATACCAGACAACGGGTCTGACGCTTCCCGGCACGGTTGTCGCGACAATCAGCACGGCGGGCGATTTTTCACAGTTCAACGGCCTCAGTACGCTGGACGACGACGCATCGGCCACGCTAATCGCGTATCTCGATCTCTTCCGTGATCTGGTGATCGAGGACATCGCGCCTGTCGATGACATCGACGCTGTGCGTGCGCGGATTGATCTATTCGGTGTGCAAAACGACCTGTACGCACTGGCGCGGGGTGATGTACAACTCATCGTCTCTGTCTTGAGTGACGATTTGGCAGCACATCAAGACGCTGTTCAGTTGATCGTTGGCTCGATCACCGAAGTAGCTGGCGCAGGTGGATCGGCTGTCAATGTGGGTGCGCCGGCATTCCCGCCGGAGTGGACGCCCATCGCCGAAGTCGCACCAAGAGAAGGCTACTACCTGGGACTGCGCACATATCCCGACTGTCCCGAAAACAGCGCGATCCCGACCGGTATCTACCTCAACAGCCCACGCCTGGAAACAGATGACGGTCAACGTGAGTTGGTTCTGGGCATCACCAGCCGCTCCACCTTTACCCTGAGCGAGCCAGGTGTCTACACCAGTGAGACGACCGACGGTTCCTGGCAGTGGCGGCTCGAAGTATTGGGCGAAGACCAGTTCATCTACCGGGTGCAACGTGAAGGATCATGTACCACGCTTGATTACTTCGCATATCTCCCGTATGAACTGGCCGAAGACACGCTCATCAGTGACGTGACTCTGCCGGATCGCAATCAGCAGTATACTTGGCGCACAGAACGCACCGGTTGCCCGGATAACAACACCGTCAACCAGCGGGATGCTTTCGTGGATCTGCGTCTTGCCGATGGAGGTAACGTGCTTATGGAGGCATTTAGCACCCAGGGTGATGACCCCGCACTCAATCGACCGCGTCCGGCGGTCTACTACTACGCCAACACCGGCGAAACTGGTGTCTACGTCCGCACGACCAACTCTGCCACGATCACTCTGACTTTGGGGAACGACGGCAGCTATGAGCGCGTCACCGAACTGGCGGAAGGCTGTCGCTCCATACATACGTTCACGCCGACCGGTGAGATCGTCGAAGCTGAGTCTGTGGAAACCGGCCCGGTCGAGATTGCGCTGACCGACCTGCTGACGTTCGACACCGACCGCGTGATCGCCCATCCGCTGGATTGGGCAATCGACACCGACAACATGGCATCCGGTCTGGTTGAGATGGGCAACTCCGGTGCCGCGCTTAGCTCGTTCAGTGCGACCGAACCCGGCAGTGCGCGTATCGCCATCTACTTTGATGACGGACTGCTGGCACGCTACGCCGGATATGATCAGGGCCTTCTCGACACCATGACACCGACGGATCTGCTGGCCGTTGTGCTGGAACGCGGTGAAGGTTTGTACGATATTCGTGCCATAGGCGACCCGGTTGAGACGACCGTCGGCCCGTACATCGGTCTGATGCAAGAGGCCGTCAGCAGCCGAAATGACGACATGCGCTATATGCTCTACGTGCTCGATGCGGGCAACAATGAAAAACTCTTCATCTCTGCACGGGTGACATTTGCCGACTTTGATCGCTTCCTACCAGCACTTCAGGAGATCGTCATGTCGCTGGATAACGAGGCCGTGCTGTCTCAAATCGAGGTCGTGGAGATCGGTGAACCGACGTTCAATGTCACGCTTGATGATAGCTCATCGCTCACACCCGCCAATGATGGATATATCTCGATCATCAGCGAATATGGCTCTCCGTATGTCGGCTTTATCACCAACGGCGGCAACCTCGCCTTGCCCGACAGCGATGAAACCCTGGTGTTCGTCGCCTTTGATGACACCAGTTCCAGCGGCACCTACCCGTTAAACATCGGCGGCGTCCCACAGAGCGATACCGACATCAATTACATGGGTGTGACGTTTGGCATCGACATCGACGACACCTTCCACCTTATCTCGTATCTGGCGGAGACCGGCACGCTGGAACTGGAAAATATCAGCGAACGCGCATTGACCGGCACGTTTGAGTTCACCGGGACGTTCCGAGTGGCCGTCAACGCGAGTGACTTCAACCTGATGTATGAAAATACGCTCGGTCTGCCGGATACGGTGACTATCTCCGGCACGTTCGAGAACATCCCGATTCCACGCTAAGAGGAGGCTGACACATGCATTTCAAGAAACTGATGACGCTGGCAGGACTGGTAATTGTCCTGCTGGCGTGGACGACACACCATGCAGTCGCACAGGATGCCACCTGTTCGGCGATCCAGATTGACACAGCCAACGCTCAACCCGGCGATGTCATCGGGATCACCGGATTGCCCGATGATCTCGCGCAGGTCGATGTGGGCTGGATCGACAATGCGACCGATACCGATGCGCCGACGGTGATCATCTACGCCGACGCGACCTTTGACACCATCCCTGACCCCGACGCTGAAACAGACGAGAACACCGAGGCAGACCGTCCGCTGGCTGTGCTTATGCCGCTGCACCCGAATTTTGACCCAGCAGGTGGTGCTGGTGTGCTGGATATTGAGATCGCTGGGGTACCCTGCGCACAACTGGATCTAACGATGGCACCGATCACGTTTGAGTATGATGATCCGCAGGCGGAACTGGACGAAATCCGGTCACTGATGGAGACCATTCGTCAGCAAACGGCGGAACTCAACGGGATTGACCGTGACCTGTTGGCTGATATGGACGCTGCCACGCTACCGCCAGAACTTCAGGCGATGCAAGGATACGACCGCATCTACGCGTATCTGCTGACCTTGCTGGATGGCACCGCGCCGGAGTGGATAGACCCCGAAGATGGCAACCTATACGATGTGGCTGCTATGCGCTACGTGCTGGCGGTCGGCGATACGCTCGGTATGCTGCGTACAGTCGCGGCATCGGTTGAGTCATACGAGCCACTACCGGATGACATGAGTCTCTTCTCACTGGCGACGCAGCCGGTCGAGGTCGTGTCGCTGAATGGCATCTATACACCACCGCAGACCTACATGCAGGTCGATGTCACGAATATGTCGGTGGAGCAGGTCGCGTTCTACATGCGTCGCGCCAACCATGCACGCCGTCAACTTAACGGTGAGGTCGGCAGTCTGATCAACAACACCGGTTTTGCCAGTGTCGTCGCCGGTGCTGGTGAATCCAAACTACTCGGCCCAGCATCGACCGTGATCGGTACTGCTACGTTCTTCGCCAAGTCCGAGATCGAGATGCGCAAGTTTATGAGCGGGCCGGAACGATTCCTCAGCCTGAGCTTTGAGGCCGAGCCATTGGAATACGAAAACGAGGACGACACCACCACCGGCCTCTGGTTCCAGGTGGAGGCCGTCGTCGCCCGTGATCCCTGGAACATCACACCCAAGATCTACGACACAGCGCGGCTTTTCCCTGTTATCGGTGAAGCGGGTGGCCTGGCTGCTACCGTCGTCGATGCCCTCGGCAACACGAGTGCTAACCCGGTGGAACTGCTGCCAGCCATCGAGATCGGCGAGGAGACGTGGCGCGTCAACCTGTCGCAGCGGCTTTCCGGCAATTACGCTGAGACCTTGCGCTACATCAGGCCACGTGTCATCCCGATCAACGGTCGGCAGGCGATCCAGTTAAATCCGGAAGCGGCGGAATATACACCGTATCTGGCCGGGCGTTCCCGTCTCATGATCCAGATCAACGCGCCAATCTTCGGCAACCCGCCCGGCGGCAACACGCAGACCTTCCGCATCATCACCGTCAACGAGATGGAATTCAACGTCACGTCGGCCAGCCTGGGGCCGTTTAATCCCGGCGATGAGGTCTGCGTCTCTGGGACAGAGATGGAAAATATCAACGATGAAGGCTTATCCTGGCAGGCGCGTGGGGAGCGCGTCAGTACGACTGGCGCAACCAGCTCGGCAGGTGAATCGTTCTGCATGACGATCCCAAGCACGCTTGAGAACAACAACACCTGGAACACGACGACGTGCAGCGCACCGTCTGACGAGGTATACCGTTACACAATCGAAGCGACAAGCATAGCGACCAACGGTGCGCGTAATCCGAGTCATGGGCCGCAGGAGCGCACGGACTCGTTTGACTTCGACGTGCGGATTGAGTCTGACGATCCGCGCCCAGCCGATTGCGAACCAACGGAGGAGCAAGAGGAAGTCGCGCCGCTGAACGAACGTGCAGCGTGGCATGCGTCTGGTTTTGGTTCCGCACCCATGTGTAACAATCTGATTCGGGTCAACAACCTGCAAGACCTGATCATCGAGGTCTACCCAAATGAGGTCGTGCGCGTTGATGCGCCGATTGAGTTGTACTTTGACGGTGGATCATCGCTACCGACACGGATGCGCCCGTTCGCCAATTATCACGGTGACCCGGCGATTACACTCAACGTCACCAATGGCACCAGCGACAAGACATTGCCATTCCTCGCCAACCGCCTCAATAACGAATGGCAGAACTTCATCTGGCATCAGTGGCGGTTCGCACGCATACCGGGTGAGAGCTGGTTGATCGCACGGTATGAGCAGTACCAGGTGTGGGAAGCCGGCACTGTCTGTACAGGCTACACCGCCTACATCCTGACCCCCGGTGTCGAACGACCGGATGACCTGAATCCGTATGTCGATCAAGCCATTGACAACAGCTTCTTCCAGTCCGGCGGCGATTAGACAAAACAACGACACGGATACAGCCCTACCTGATATGGTGGGGCTGTCTTTTTTCAGGTTGCAGGTTCCATCGACAGTAGCTTGTTACTGCGGGGCAGATAGTAGACTGTGACCGTCGGACTTTGCGGTTGTTGGCGCACCAGACTATACGTGTCCTGGTCGATGCGAAAGGTGACAGGTTCACCACCATGCAGCGGCATCACTTTGAGGTAGCGGCGGTTGACGTAGCGATACGTGCTACGACCGTATGTGCCTTGCTCACGCTTGGTAAAGACTGCTAGTGTCCCGGTGATCGACACTAGACCGCCACGTAGATCACGAATATAGCGCATTGTTTTCCGTCCACCATAAAATATGAAGCTCACGCCCGTTAGCGCGATGAACACGCCGCCAAGCCCATCAGCATTCGGCTGGTGGAGGATGCCGACAGCGATGAACAACACGCCCAGCAAGGTAACGATGACGGTTTTCATCCCAACGCCGCTGCTCAAGCGTAACATCTGACCACCGGTTAGTTGCCCGGCACAATTGCGATTCAGGCTTTGTGCATCAAAGGCGAAGGCGTATGCCATGTATTCCATGAACGTGGTGATGCCCAATTGCCTGCGCTTTGATAGCATAAGGTTGATCGCCCAGATCAAAAACAACGCGCCGATCACACGTAATGCGATGACAGTGTTGCTCTCTCCTGGCTGGATCGTCAGCATGAGTAGCAAGACGGTTGCTACTAGCAGGATGACGACCCCATAGACGATGATGCTTCCGATTTGTCCAACAAATTGTTTCATTATTGCCTCCAAACGACGAACTTGAGGCTATCGTAAGCAACTATAGTTTGGCAATCGTTTAGACCGCAGGCGAAGAAATCAGCAACGCCGTCGTGAGGATGTATTGCAGGTCAAGAGCCTGGCCGCGTGCCAAAGCAGCATCATAATCTTCAGCGGAAAGTTGTGCCTTAAGACTGGCTTCTACAGGATCAATATACGGTTCGAGTCTATCTAGCGGTGGAGACATTTCTAGTTCCTGATGTGCAGCACCAAGCCATTCCGTTGCAACAATGGGATCCGTTTCCAGATCAGCCACACCTACTGTAATCTCCACCAGAAGATCGGAGTTATCTATATCAAGTGCTAGCTCCGCCGCTTGCCGATAGTAATTGCGTGCACGTCTCTGATCACCCTGTGCGCGGACTGCATGTCCTGTACGGCATAACCCGAGGGCATGTTTCGTCGCATTGCCTTCGTTTTTGTAATAGATCAGCGCGAATTGATAGTGCTTCTCAGCCTCAACATAATTTCCCCATTCGTATGCTGCGGCTCCCATCTCATATTCGAGCAAGGCAACGCCGAATTCGTTGTTTGACTCTTGGTAAATCGCCATCGAGCTGGACAGGCATTCCTCCTGCAACCTTCGATCTCCCATCACACGCGAACAGATGGCCAGATTATGGTAACCGACCGCCATACCTGGTAGATCACCGATGACCTCATGAGTTTGCAGCGATTCACGAATGTATTGAGCAGCCTTCTCGACATCATCAAAGCCAATAGCAATACCCAGGTTACCGAGAGCGATTGCCTCTAGACGTTTTAACCCGTTCTCCCGTGCAATCGTCAGCGCCTTATTCTGGAACCGCCTGGCATCCTCAAGTTGTCCTTGCATATGCCGGAGAAAACCGACGTCCAGATAGGCGGAAATCTTTTGCTTGGGGTGAGTGGCTTGCTCTACATATTGCAAGACACCCTGACTGTGCGCGGCTGTCCGTTCATCCTCTGGGCTCAAACGCATAGCTGCTTTTAGTGCCGTTGTATGGGCATTCAGTGCTACATCATGATCCTGTATTGTTTTGTTGTCCTCGAAGATACGCTCAGACAGTGTCACGCAGTCATTAAGTCTGCCCACTCGAAAACAAAAGAAGGCAGATAGAATCGCAAGGTGGCATGCAAGAAGCGGCTCATTTTGGTCTCTAGCAACATCCGCAGCCTGCTGGAACACGTCAATGCCCACTAGTCCCCAACCATTGCGATCATAGACTTCTTGCAGAGTCATCCGAGCCTGATCAATTAATGGTGCAAAATGATCCAATCGCTGGATACCAGTTCGCCACGCGGCCTGAATATTATCGTTCTCAATTATTATTCTGGACATAGTATTCACTGCATCCTCGCCAACCATTGCCATGTAGCTATCCCGCAGAGTTTCGAGATAGTACTGTGCATGACGCTCACAAACCATGTCTGTCTCGCCACGCTCGTCAAGCAATTCCGCGGCATATTGACGGAGTAATTCATGCATCGAAAAAACGCCGTTGTCGATCTGTCGTAGCAGTGATTGGTTCACAAGGCTGGGGATTGTGGTCTCGTCGGCCTCTGTCACGGCATGGATTGCGGCCAGTGACGTTGCACCAGCGAACACAGACAGACGAACGAGCGCTTGTTGCTCATCGTCGTTCAGTAGATCCCACGAATAATCAAATGTCGCACGCATGCTGACCTGACGTGGGGGCACATCGCGCATCGTTGTTACCAGTGCATCGTATCGCGCTTTAAGCTGCTTGGCGATCACACTACATGTAGTTCGTCCGGCATGGGCGGCTGCCAGTTCAATCGCCAGCGGCACGCCTTCCACAAACATGCAGATCTCTGTTATCGGTACTCTGTCGTCTGATTTTAATGCCGACGCATGACGTGTCGCCGTCTGTAAAAAGAGTGTCGGCGCATCATACGCTTGCCAATCCGGGTCATCCTCCGAGCTCGGATACGACAGACCGTCCAACCGGACAATGTGCTCTGGTCGGACGTTGAGCGCCACACGCGATATGACGAGAACCTTCACCCGTGGCGCGGCACCAAGTAGTTGCAAAATAAACGAATATTGATCGACAAGATGCTCAAGGTTATCCAGCACCAGCAGCACTTCTTGATCCTGCAACCCCTTCACCACCACCTTCTCCAAGGCATCATCGTTGTCACTGCGCGAGATATAGCCCCGTTGGATCAAGACCTCCGCAACACCGACGGTTAGATCAGTCGCACCTTCGAGCGACACAAAGACGATTCCATCTAGATATTGATGCGTCAAAGACTGAACAGCTTGCATCACGAAGCGTGTTTTACCCACACCGCCTTCGCCAGTAACCGTAATCAAGCGCGGTAAAGGCGCCCGGAGGATACGATCCAGATCGTCAAGCTCTCGCTCTCGACCGACAAATGTATACGCAGGGTTCGGGACAGCATCGGCTGGCCGGTTCCGTGCCCGACGCAGACGGAGATAGAGCGATGATGTCTCCTCAGATGGGAGCACACCTAACTCATGGTCGAGTGTGGTATGGCATGTGTTGTATTGACTGATGGCCTCTTCATAACGCCCCTGCCGAGCCAGCGCCAGCATGAGTTGCCGACGAGTCGCCTCGTCCAGCGGCTCAACCTGTAAGCTCCTCAACAACGTCGCTTGCGCACTGCCCCAATCACCCACGTTCATCTGTGCCTGACTTAAGCGTTCCAGTACCTCTAGATACGTCAGGCGCAAGCTCTCGCGTTCTGTCCGCAACCAATCGTCCATCTCTCCGACGACATCAAGGTTGATGCCTTCCAGAAAACTACCGCGATAGGTCGTGACTACTTGCATTAATTCATCGACCGTCGCATCCGGGTCGGTAGCGACATCACGCAGAGTAACAGCATCAACACTATAATCAGCATCCGGCCTCATGCCAGCAGACTGACGTGAGACCTCAAGATAATCACCAACATTTTTCCCCAGATTGTGCAGTGCCTGTCGCAGGTTGGATTTTGCGTTGCTATCCGGCATATCACCCCACAGTAGCGCAGCAAGACGCTCACGGGCGTGAGTCTGCGGGTTCATCGCCAGATAACACAGTAACACAATGACTTTTGTGGAAAGGAATTTCTCGATGAGTCGTTCGTCAATGACGACATGAGGATACCCTAAGGCAAAGATCTCTAACACGACAAAACTCAATAAACGTTTGGCAAACGATTTGAGAATATTCTACTTCAAAGTGATAAATCACGCCAAGTTGACTGAAGACTATGAGCGACCAAAACGCCCGATTTGAGACCATCATCCTCCGCGCCTGGCAAGAGCCGGGTCATACACAGGCAGGCCGTATCTGGCGTTTTCGGCTGCAAGACGTTCGCACAGGCAAGCAAATCACATTGTCCACGATCGACGCCTTGCTGCGCTATCTCTCAAACACCTTCAACGACGACTCGGCAGACGACACACCACAGTCATAAAGGAGAAGTCTTTCTATGAAACGAGATACATCAATAAGATGGATCACCCTGTTGATCATGAGCAGCATCGTTTTACTGGTCGCCGGAGCATGCGGTGGCGGTAGTGACGATAGCAACAACAACGCAGGGACCATCGCCCCACCGGAGGAACTCACACTGGAAGAGGGTCAGTTCTACATGATCCAGTCCACAGGGGCCATCAATGACACTATTGTCAGCGACAACTGGGGTGGTGCTTGGCCAGGTCGTCGCCTGGTTGATGCCGGGAATTGGTGGACGCTCCTTCTCGGCGGCAGCAACAGCGTTGACGCCACCGCCATCAGCCTGATTCAACTCAACATCCTGAAGGATCTGGAACCGGGCACTTACACAATCACCGAGGGCGGATTGCTGATCGATCCATCGGCAGAGACACCTGTCAACCTGAACAACATCAACCTGCGGTATCCAGATTTCGAAATCCTCAACGATGCTGAAGAATTCAATGGCACACTCACCATCGAAATGATCTCTGATGCTGGTATGAGCGGCACCATCGCGCTTAGCCTGTACGGGGAAGGTGGCGATGTGCAGGTAACTGCCATCTTCGATGTACCCGTTGTTGAACCATTTGAACCCAACCAGTAAGCGAATAAGGAGCAAGAAAATGACCCGCATATTCATGATGTTCATGTTGATCACTGGGCTTATAGTGCTAGCCGCATGTGGTAGTTCAGACTTAGACGAGGCACCAGCGGAACCGGATCAAGCCGCTAACGGAGCCGCTGACGTTAATGGCGCCGATCAACCCGAAGCGGCACAGGCACACGACGCCGATAGCACATTCATTTTCGACTTCTCCAACGGGGAGACGATCACCCAGGAAGAAGGCCGGGTCAGATACCGCGAGGCACGCCCCAATTTTGGTCGTGCGGAATCCGGCGGTGTCGAGTTTGACGCGGTCGTTACCAGTCGGAGTGAGACGGAGGTCACGGTAACGGGCAACCGTCTGCGCTTCTACCTCGTGGAAAATGTCGTAGTCGGTCAAAACGCAATAACTGACATGACGGCGCAGACGGTCTTTACGGACGTTGAAGGCACCGGGCTAGAGCCGAGTCAGCGTGTCGATTGTGATCTCGATGGCGAAGATGCGAACATCGTTGTGACCGCGATTGACGGTGGGCTTATCAGCGGTGAATTTGACGGCATCCTGCTTTCTGCCTGCCGCGATGCAAGCATCGGTGGCATACCAATCGAGGGTGCAGAACTCATCGTCAGTGGAAGCTTTGAGGATGTGCCGTTCGCGGTTGGGTCTGATTAGCCCGTTATCGCATCCATAAACGTTTGGCAAACTATCCATCGCTAAGGTAATGGATAAACCAGTTAGAAAGCGCCTAATCCGAGTGGGTTAAACGTCTCCATAAAATTGGTTGAAAATAGGGTTTCATTGAGATAGTTTTCGAAGTCATGGATCAACTAGGGAAACTGACGATAAGTATGGTTGTGGCTAATGGCATCGCGTGCGCGTTCCCAAACATGCTCTTGGGGATTTAAGTCGGGGGAGCAAGGGAAAAAAAGATCACCTGCAAGCGATCCGTCTGGTCAAGTAAGTCAGACACCTCGCCAAAATGCCAAGGCGCGCGATCCATCAGCAACAAAATCGGTTGCGGGTATAGAATCAACAAAATCATCAAGAAATTGGTGGTGATTTCACTGTTGCTTTCGGGATAACTGAAACCTTTACTTCGTAACTGCTTTGCACGTTTAATTAGGTTTTGTTGACATTTGAAATAAATATGTAAAATAGTCTCATGACAGACGTGAGACTAACCGACGAACAATGGACAAAAATTCGCGAGTTTGTGTTGCAAGACCCGAATGCGTATATGGGCAAGGATGAAGATGCTTACCGCCGCTTTGTTGAAGCCGTGAAATGGGTCAGCCGTAGTGGTGCCCAATGGTGACTGTTGCCCGCTGAGTACGGGAAATGGAATACGGTGTACAAACGCTTTATGCGCTGGTGCAAGCAAAGTGTTTGGGAACGGATGTTGGTTCATTTCAGTGCTGATCCTGATCTGGAAAACGGCATGATCGATAGCACGATTGTCCGAGCGCATCCCTGCGCGGCAGGTGCCGAATTGCAGTATGCGGATATGGCGATCCACATTTTCGCGGAGGATGATACGGCATATAGCGTTTCCCGCCAATACAACGTCTGTGTCACTGATCTGCTGAACGCGAATCCGCCGCTCGTTGGCTCCATGCTAACCGGTCTTCCAACCTTCATTCCGAATACCCGCCCCTGTTATGATTCTGAGACAGGAATGTCACTTATTTATGAGGACGTGAATGGTAGTCCGCTGGAAGAACCTCAAGTCAGTGAACGCCTCACTTTTTTTGGTGGACAGAGTCTATTGAGGTTATCGTCTTATTATAATGTCTGCGCGAATCGTATATGGGATGCAAATCAAAACAAATTTGATCCAGAAGACGGCTATCTTGGCTGGATTATCCCGACCGACCGACCACCCTGTTACGATCAGGATGGCGAACCTATTGACTACGTTTGCTACGATCAACCGATAGATTTTTCCAGAGATTATCGCAACGTTGCAGAAACGCTCACCTTTAATGTTGATGGCACCCATTGTTATGATCTGGACAACCCTGAAACGATCATCTGGTACAACAATCAGCCCTACAAAATGCTGGATTATGGGAATAAGTTATTCGAAAGTCGGGCGTTTACCGCGTGGTGTTTTGCCGTCTCACTTGAGGAGATGAATGCAATTAACAACAATGCGGATGTTGTTGCAATTCTGCCCTCTTATGCCCGCATAATTCCGCTCCCTACCCGCGACTGCTATTTACAACAAGCGGAAGTGCAAGCAGGTCAGGCTCTACATATCGTAGCATCCGGTGAAACCCTCGTCAGCATCGCCAATCAATACGATAAATCACCGCGCTGGATTGCCGGTGTAAACGGCATTGAAAATAATATGATCTGGGTGGGACAATCGCTAATTATCCCGCATGGAACTTCACTGACGAAATTATGGGGATTTATTTATGTACTCAATAGCATGGCGTTCATTATTCTATCTTTACGAACTGCATACTGGCATAAGGTTCGACGAAAACGAGAGAAAGAATCCTTTAACAGAATTTCAATTCAAAAAAATAGCCGATGAGCGTGGACTCACCGTCTACTCCAAGTGAAACAACTCAATTCGACAACCCCGGTACTTCGCGGAGCAACCGCCACAATTCGGCACGTTTCTGCATCCATACCACTTCCATATTTTGCCTCCTTTCTATTAAGTACGCGCAGAGTATCCGCCAGCTTGCTGGTGGGGTGAATGCGTTAAAAAGCGAGTTGAACAGACAGGATATTGGATTAAGATAGGGTGATGAGTCCTATCAGAAAAACTAAACATACAGTCTACGATCTGAAATATCACTTTGTTTGGATACCCAAATATCGCAAAAAGCTGTTGAAAGGCGATGTGAAGGCATTCACACAAGGAGTGTTCATTCGAATAGCAAGGGAATATGGATGGGAGATTGAAGAAATGTCACTAGAAAAAGACCATGTTCACCTGTTCATCCATGTTCCACCAAAATACGCACCAGCACAGGTAGTGCAAATTATGAAAAGTATTTCGGCACGAGAAATTTTCAAGGAATTTCCCAGATTGCGAAAGCAATTATGGGGAGGCAAGTTTTGGGTCGACGGATACTTTGTAAGAAGCGTTGGTGATAATGTGACCGCGGAAATCATAAAACGCTATATCCGATATCAAGATGACAGTGATAAACCACGACAGCTCGAATTATGGGATTAAAAGCCCCGTAGCTTGCTGCGGGGTTCTTTACTT
>JAVJSU010000011.1:0-30151 GCA_040219275.1 Aggregatilineales bacterium
TCCTCCGACCTTTCAAAGGCATTCATAAACGCTATCTCTTTGGCTACATTGCCATCTGTGAATTTCGCCGTAATTTGAAGCATGTTACGCCTGCTTTTATCTCTCAATTAGTTCGTACTCACACTTTCTATACATGAGCCAAAAACTTTGAAGCGACTGAGTGGACAGTCGCTTCAAGTTCCTTGTAAAAATTATCTTTTATTTATTTCTTAACAAAAATAAAATAGTGTAGAATATCTCTAATAGAGCTTCAGGATTAGTCGGATCCGAAATAAACCATAAAGTCGTCACCATCACTATACCAAATTTTATTGGTACATAAATAATATTTTTACTCATCTTAATCACCTCCTTTCTATTAAATTTTTGAGATCTACTATTATGAGTAGATAAAAAATAAGCACCCCTATTTGAGGTGCTTTTATCATAAAATTGCCTGAAAATATTTATATATTCCTCTCATCTAGTAGGTAAATAAAAAGCCACAAAAGCGAGTTTTCTTCCGCTCATATGGCTTGCTTGATCTATCTGTAGTATCTCATGAATTGAAAATTATCGCAAAATTTTTCGATATTATGGGAGAGATAGGGTTTTGCAGACTTACGACTGTCTAAAATCACATAGGTCTGTGTGAGCCTTAGTTATCTCTAAATTCAAGTATCTCATAACCGAATTAATCTAACTGTAGCATTCTTCAAAAATTATATCAAAACGTCATATTTATCATTCAAACTCCACACCCTCAAAAACGTCTTCGAGCGCCAATTCAACATCCGCCGAATCAAAACGAATATGTGCGTCCAGTCCTTCAACAACCATCAGCGTCCATGTGTCATCAGCATTACGGGAAAATCGCTCAATGCGTGGGGCATCCTGCGCGACAAGCACATATTCCTTTATACTATCGAGCTTACGATACTCCTGAAATTTCTTGCCCCGGTCATAGGCTTCTGTGGATGGTGACAGAACTTCAATAATTAGTGCTGGATTCAGCAGAGTCGCTATAGTCTCATCTTCAACAAATTCACCCTCGCCACAAACCACAGTTAAATCAGGATAGGTATAATTCCGTGACGAACTCATCTTTACGCGCATTTCACTGTTATAAACCTTACAGGCTGACCGCCGCAGTTGATTGCTAAACTCACGCGTCAAATTAACGCTAACAGCATTATGTGGCTCACTGCCGCCCGTCATGGCATAAATTTCGCCATCCATGTATTCATGCTTGATCTCACTCTCACGTTCAAGCGCAAGATACTCGTCTTCTGTCATAAATGCTGAGTCAGGTTGTGGCAAAGCAGACATTTTCACCCTACCTCATAAATCCATTGGCGTTAACAACAAGTATACACGGATTACCGCCCATATCGTGACATATGAGCCGGAATTTTAGCGTACAAAATCACTCGTTTTTCATGTGTTGCCCCCGCCCGCCACCCATCTAACACCATTGCAATAGACATGAATTCGGTTAAAATGCTTGATTAGTCGGCTAAAGTCGGCGTGTATCAAGTATGCGAAAACCGCAAGGACACCCTATGAGCCAACCGCTATATCGTGATGTGAATAGCACTGGCACCGTTCCATCTGACACCACAATTATCATTGATGCGGCTAAAACGTCCGCGACATTCAAATTTCGTGAATTCTGGGATTACCGCGAACTCCTCTTTTTCCTTGTCTGGCGACAGGTAATCGTCCGTTATAAGCAGACCGTCGTCGGTATTTTATGGGCGATTATGCAACCGCTGGTTTCAACACTGGTCTTAACGGTGGTGTTCAACGTATTCTTGAAGATCGAAAGTGGTGACACTCCTTATCCGATCTTTGTCCTTTCCGGCTTAATTTTCTGGCGCTATTTTTCGAGTTCATTGGCGCTTGCGGGGGAAAGCCTCGTCAGCAATGCACACATGATTAGCAAAATCTATTTCCCGCGTGTCATCATTCCCATTTCCGCCTGCCTTAGCCCGATGGTTGATTTTTTTCTGGCATTCATTGTGCTCATGGTGATTATGCCGTTTTTGGGTGTGTTGCCGTCGCTCCGTATTTTGTTGATTCCCGTTTTACTAGGGCTGACCTTCCTCACAGCATTATCCGTATCACTCTGGCTTTCCGCCTTGAATGTGCGCTATCGGGATGTCGGTCAGGTGATTCCCTTCCTAATTCAAATCTGGATGTATCTTGTCCCGGTCATGTATCCCATTGAAGCGGTCTCCGAATCCCTGCGCCCTATCTATAGCCTGAACCCGATGGTCGGCGTGATAGAAGGTGCGCGCTGGATACTTCTAAATACAGATACAGCACCCGATTTCCGTGCGATGGCGATTGGTCTGGTCATGGTACTCATTTTGCTCGTAGGCGGTTTCTTCTTCTTCTATAGAGTTGAACGCAGTTTCGCGGATGTGATTTAATGACCAACTCAGTGATCCATATTGAAAATCTTGGTAAGCAATATTCATACGGCGTGAACAATTCAGATACGTTGCGCGAACAACTGACGAATAGCCTGAATAGTATTTTCCGCCGCAACCGACAGGCGCGTGAGTCACATTCTCTCTGGGCGCTTAAGGACGTAAATATTGATGTTCAAGCGGGCGAGGTGCTGGGCATCATCGGGCATAATGGCGCGGGCAAAAGTACCTTACTGAAAATTTTGTCGCGCATCACCCACCCCACCACCGGAAAGATCATCATTCATGGACGTACCGCCAGTTTGCTGGAAGTCGGGACGGGTTTTCATCCAGAACTAACAGGGCGTGAAAATGTATTCATGAACGCGGCAGTGCTGGGCATGAAACGCTCCGAAACGCGCAAAAAATTTGATGAGATCGTCGATTTTGCCGAGGTAGAACAATTTATTGATACGCCGGTCAAACGCTATTCCAGCGGGATGTATATGCGCTTGGCGTTTGCGGTTGCCGCCCATCTTGAGCCAGAAATCTTGATCGTCGATGAAGTACTGGCAGTAGGTGATATTGCCTTCCAGAAGAAATCTATCGGTAAAATGAGCGACATCGCAAGTCATGGACGGACGGTGCTGTTCGTCAGCCATAATATTGGCGCGGTCAGTAGCCTTTGTAGCCGTGCCGTTTTGCTCAATCATGGGCAGGTTAAATATCAAGGTAGCGTTGATGAAACCATCAATCAATACATTAATAATGATGAACTCAACAACAATGGACAGGTCATCTGGGAACATCAAGATCAAGCACCCGGTGAGCAGGTCAAGCTACACGCCGCCCGTATCATTTCGGACGATAAAATAACGTCGGACATTTCCATAGATGCGCCAATCACCGTTGAATTCGACTATTGGAATCTAAAAGCTGACGCGACCCTTATTCCGGCAATTCACCTGCGTGATAAAAACGGCGCGTTTGTGCTGGTATCCGGTAATATGCACTCGGCGAATCTGGCACATGACATCTGGTTTGATAAACCGCATCCTGTTGGTTTGTACCGCACACGCGTGGTTTTACCGGGCAATTTATTGAACACGGGACGCTACTTTGTCGACGTGGGCATAGGCAACGGGCGCAACTTTGAAGTCAATCAAGAGCGTGTGTTATACTTCGATGTCCACGAAACAGGATCAATGAACAAAGAGATAACAACAAGCTGGGTCGGTATAATCCGTCCCAAATTGGCATGGGAAACCGAGAAAGTAGACTAACTATGGGTTGGTTAAGAGAAAAATATACGCGAAGCTACTTTACGGGCACGGATGAAGAAGGAAACATTGTCCCTGCCGCCGAGGGATTCGACGCTTATCAGGCAGGTGAGGCGCGTGATTTCAATAAAGCACTGCTAGAGTGGGTAGATTTTCAGGGAATGCGTGTGCTTGACATTGGTTTCGGGCGCGGCGAGATGATGAAATATGCCAAAGATCGCGGTGCATCGCATGTCGCAGGTGTTGATTTCTCTCAAGCGGCATATGACCTTGCAGATGAGCTATTTGAAAAGTTTAACATTGATGCTGAAATCTACTGTGATGATGTGTTGAATTTCGTCAATGGCTGGCTAGAACGGGACGACAAGCAAAAGTTTGACATCGTCTTGATGTTCGATGTGGTTGAGCATGTGCCACGTAGTGAACTTAGTGAAGCGTTGCTAAAATTACGGCGTATGATCAGTGAAAAAGCGATCGTCCTCATTAATACGCCCGTATTCGCTGTTGATAACGATGTTGTTAAAGACGGTCTTGATCCACGAGCAATGGATACAAGTGATGAATACGACAATACAAAAGGAATGCACTGTAACCGCTACACGAAACGCTCTCTTCAATTCTACATGGCATCCTTAGGATATACGCCTGTTTCCGGTCACTATTTTGTGAACAGCCTCAATTTGCCGTTCACAATCGCCGGTACACGAGTTTCATGGCTACTCGCACAGACGAGGGGCTATCCATTACGCTTAAATCGCCTATGGAAAGAGGAGAAATTTGAGCTTGGGCAAACCTTAAAAGAGCATCAACAATATGTCCAACGTCATATGCGCCAAAATCCTTTGTCTTTACCAAAGCAGTTGGCAGTACAGGCATTACGCAAGGTGGGTTTACAACGTATCCCACGACCACCCGTGGAGCGTATCCCACAACCCCGTTGGGTAACTATTAAGGATGGGCTGTTAGCTGGACGTGACATCTTTATTGACCCTGAGTCTCCAGCCTATTGGCCTTCAGAAATGGCTATGGGAACATATGATGATGCGCTATTTGATATTGTCGCTGAACTGATAAACGCTAAGTCAACCATAATATGGGATGTCGGTGCACATCTTGGTTATCACACGATGGCGCTAGCGAAACTAGCTACACCGCAAGGTAAAGTCATTGCGTTTGAGCCGAATCCTTACAGTGTGCAGAGATATGAGAAAATCATGGAGCGTAATCCTGATATAGCAACGACCATAGAACTCCTTCCGATTGCCCTTTCCGATTATGATGGGGAAGCAGAGTTTCTCTATAGTACCGACATCGATTTCGGTCAAAGTTGTGGTAGTCATCTGGTAGACACTGCGACACCCTATGACTTGATTAATTATGCATCGTTCCAAGAAATGTCAGTACGTGTTGCAAAAGTGGATACGCTAATTAAACAGGGTGAATTACCCGTTCCGCAGATAATGAAAATTGATGTAGAAGGTGCAGAACGAGAGATGCTACTGGGAAGCAAGAACTTACTCGAAGCGCATCATCCTACTCTACTGCTAGAAATTCACAGTGCCTCTAATGTTCTTCATGTTCAACAATTTCTCAATGAACTTGGTTATCAGCTCAACCTAATTGAAGATGACCATGCATCACCCGCCCGTTGCTTTGTCATAGCGAAACATGGAGACTAGCATGGCTGATTCTTTACGTGAAAAAAAGATTGAATTTGACGACTTAATCAAATATCCAGAAATTGAAGAGGTCATCGCATCATTACGCCCGATGGAAAAAATCATGCTCGGGCAATTTATGATGCTTGTTCGTCCGCGTATCATACTTGAGTTGGGTGTCTGGCAAGCTAAGACGACACAATTTATGTATAACTTTATGCTGGCAAACAATATAGACGCAAAAATCTATGGTTTCGATATGCCATTTGTGGTCGAAAAATTAAACTCCGACGATGTGGTGTTGAAGATGCAAGCCGATGGGCGCCTAAGCCTGATTCCGGGGGCATTACCCGACTCACTAAAGGCATGGACGGCACAAAACAAACCACAAATTGACCTCGTTCTGATTGATGCTTACCATGATTATCCTAGCGTAGTAAGTGAATTGCGTGCGATTTGGCCCTATCTTTCCCCTGAGGGCGTTATCCTGTGCCATGATTACGAGTATGGTCCAGAAAACCAACATGAGGGTGTCATTTATGCGGTTCACAAATTTGCTAGCCGCCATAAAGATGCGATGTTGCTATCGTTACGTAGTTCAAAAGAAGCAGATCAATATCTGTTTGAAGGGCAATATGACTTGATGTTCCATTCGGTTTTGGTCGGTTTACGCAAACAACCTTTCGCATTGCAATCATCCGGGTGGCTACGTCATTGGTATACCGAACTTAATTGGTGGAAACCGCGCATTTTATATCGAATTAAGCACTTATTAGGTTTATCAAATTGAAAAAGCTACTCATTGTCGCCATGGCTCCTAGCGTTCATGTAGGTCGCTGGATTCAACAAATCAATGATCAAGGGTGGGACATCCATCTTTTTGATCCAGGTGACACAGAACCGAAGTTATATCATGATAAAATCCAAAACGTCACAGTCTACCACTCAGTATTTCAAAAACGTCTTGAGAATGTTCGTCAGCGCGGTTTATTCATCCCGATTCTTCCAGGATTTTGGCTTCTACCAGATCTAATTCGTCATTACTATCAAATTCGGCGACCCGCATATTGGGCAAAGCGATTTGCACGATTAGTAGACGAGTTAGAACCGGATGCCATTCATATTATTGAATTTCAACATTCTGGATACTTTTTTCTGGACGCAAAACAATATATAAAAAAAACCTTGCCGCCACTTATTCTCACAAATTGGGGCAATGACATCTTCTTGTTCGACAATATCGAAAAACACAAAGCAAACATTCGTGAGTTACTAGAAATATCAAATTATTATGATTGCGAATGTGAACGCGATGTCGTGCTTGCAAAGGAATTAGGTTTCAAGGGGACATCATGGCCCGTGTTCCCCAATACAGGCGGACATGATATCAACGAGATCACCCCATTACGGCAACAGGAACCTATCAGTGAGCGACGCATTATCATGCTCAAGG
The DNA here is from genome assembly GCA_040219275.1 of Aggregatilineales bacterium. Taxonomy (GTDB): domain Bacteria; phylum Chloroflexota; class Anaerolineae; order Aggregatilineales; family Phototrophicaceae; genus JAVJSU01. Next base: position 6,785 of record JAVJSU010000011.1, read on the forward strand.
GCTATCAATCATGGCAAGGGCGTTCGTTATTTGCACTAAAAGCACTGGAAAGAATGCCGGAGCTACTCCAAAATTATAAGATAGTCGTATTCTCCGCCTTTCAAGAAGAAGTTCAAATTGCTGTCGAGCTTTTTAGAAAGCGCACTGGCATTGAAATAGAGGCACTCATTCGCGTCACACATGAGGAGGTGATGCGGTACTTCGGACAATCGCGAATTTATTTATGCAGTAATATCAGCGATGGGTTAAACACCGCTATGGGTGAAGCAATTACGATGGGCGCATTTCCCGTAATTACCGGAACAAGCTGTGCTGATGAATGGCTTGTAGATGGCGAAACGGGCATTATTATTCAAGACCCTGAAGACATTGACGAAATTGAACGTGCGATGCGTCGCGCCCTCACCGATGATGCCATGGTCAACCATGCCGCAGAACAAAATTATCTCATCGCAGAAAAACGCCTCAACGAAGAAACCATTCGTCCGATGGTCGTCGATCTTTACGAGAAGGCATTTGCCAGAGAAGAACTGTAGAACTGATAAATACGCCTTACCGCGGAAAATGTACCCTGATTTGTCTACTCAGGGTACATTTTCCGTGAGTTTTTCCTCATAGGCACTAAGCCCGCCACACCCTCACTTCCCCGCCCAACGAAGACAATTCGATCCGCCACGGACTGAGCTTGAGTAGCCCATAGCCGGGATTATCAACCGAACCAAAAAACGGCGCGAGATCATAGCCGAGTGGTGGCGGGGTTGCGCCGAATAATTCCCAGATGCGAACTTTTTCTGTGCTATCGTCCACCCACTCTGCCTTGCAATCGACATAAACGGGGTTCAGCGGGTCTTTCATGTATGTCAGCGAGATATACGGATTTTCCGCCAGATGCTTTGCTTTGTGGGATTGTCTGCCGGTAGCGATCCAGCCGAGTCGCCCTTCCCAGATGGGATGCAACACCCGTGAACGCGGACGGTTGGCGCTGTTGATGGTCGTCACCGCACACCAGACCGCACTATGCACACGCTGGATAAATTCCGCTTCGATCTCTTCAAATTGTTTAACTTCCATAAATTCACCCTCCTAATGATCTATACACATAGTCTACCCAATTTCACACTTCAATCACCGGAGTTCTGTAATCGCTTTGCATCTCCCGCGCTCCATGTGTTTCCGCGTTTTTCTTTCCTTCCGCACCACCGCGTTACATCTTTCATCTTTTATTTTTTCTGCTTTTCCTCATTGCTCATTGCTTATTTTGAGTCCTTTTGGCGGAGCATTTGGCTCACTATGCGCGAACAATCTGTGCTATCCTGAGCAAAAATCAACCGTACTGTTCACTGACAATTGATTACGGTTTACTGACTACTATTCACTAAAACTGCCAAATAAAGTGGCACTACTGCCAACCACGATGGCACTACTGCCAATCTTTTTTGCCACAACCTTCCCTCAAAATCGGTAAAATGTGGCACTCTGGCACAAAAAAATAATATCGTCAAAAATCGCACTATACTGCCAGACGATGGACGATCACAATAAATTATTTACTGATAACTGTTTACTGATAACTGACAACTAACGTGGCACGGCACACCAGCGCCACTTATAAATTTCTTATGTTTGCATATGTTTTTTTTACACAGCGCATAAACTTTTCATACATTCGCGGCGTATAGTTGTGGACATAAACTAATCATAAATCCGACTTCAAACAAGGAGTGACTAAAAATGGCTACAATCGTACGTTGGAACCCGGTTCGTGAAATCGCCGCGATGCAAGATGTGATGGATCGCATTTTTGAAGAGAATCGCCGTGGCAATCGCAATAGCAACACGGTTAACACACGTTCGCTGGCGTTAGATGTCCATGAGAATGAAAACGCCTATACCGTCTTGACCGTTTTGCCGGGCATCAATCCAGATACTATTGATGTGCGCCTGCATGATAATGTCCTGACCATCAGCGCAGAAATCGCCAAGCCAGACGTTGAGGAAAACACCCGTGTCCTGCTGAGTGAGCGCGTGTACGGCAAGTTCAGCCGGAGCATCAATCTGCCGAATGAAGTTGACGGTGATAACGTCGAAGCGGCATATGACAACGGCGTGCTGACCCTCACCCTGCCGAAGGTTGAAGAATCACAACCCCGTCAGATTCCAGTGCGCGTCAATAATCAGATCGCCAGCCAGAACTAATCTAACCTGAACATCTCCCCGAAGGTGTGGTGAAACAATCGCCACACCTTTTTTGATTCCCTCAACTTTCCGTCCCATGAATGGTATGATGCAGTCCATAAATGACGGATAAGCTCACTAAGAGGGACGGAAACGAATGAAAATCTATACCAGAACGGGCGACAAAGGCGAAACCAGTTTGTTTGCAGGTGGACGCGTCCCAAAACACGATCTGCGTGTGGAAGCCTATGGGACTGTCGATGAACTCAACTCGTTTCTAGGGTTAATCCGCACCTATGACCTTCCCGCCCCTGCCCCGGAATGGCTGGAAGATGTACAAAATGTGTTGTTCACCGTCGGCGCAGATTTAGCAACCCCGCTGGATGCAACCGCCGAATGGCTCGTCCGTTTGGATGCCCTACCTGCGGAACGCCTCGAAGCACAAATCGACACGATGGATGAAGCCCTCGCCCCGTTAAAAAGTTTTATCCTCCCCGGTGGCACATCCGCCGCCGCTACCACCCACATCGCGCGGACGGTCTGTCGCCGCGCGGAACGATTGTGCGTTGCCCTTGCAGAAGATCAAGCCACCAATGAGCAGGTCATCGTCTATCTGAATCGCTTATCTGATTTTCTGTTTACGCTCTCGCGCTGGCTCAATCTCAAAGCTGGAGAGAGCGAAACGAAATGGTCGGTACGGTCATAATCAGGCGCTGATTCAGCTGTTTGATATGAAACCATCCCCTTAAAAACCAATTGTTATTGACAACCGCAAAAAATAGGCGTATTCTTGATTTATAAATAAACCGCTGGTCGGTTTATGGAATATCAAGACGCAAGGCAGAGGGTATGGCAAGAACAATCAACAAAGAGGAACACGCGAATAAGCGCAATGAAATCCTTGATGAAGTGCAGATGCTCATTTACACCAAAGGCTATGAGCAAATGACGATTCAAGACATCCTGAACAAGCTACAGATTTCAAAGGGGGCGTTTTATCACTACTTTGATTCAAAACAGGCGTTGCTGACCGCATTGTTAGAGCGCATACAGGATCAGATGGAGCAAATGCTCACGCCGATAGTGCAAAATCCTAATCAATCCGCCTTAGAAAAGCTAAACCTTTTCTTTGCTTCTATTGGACAGTGGAAAACAGCGCGACGGTCAATGCTGATGGGGATTTTGCGCGTCTGGTATAACGACGACAACGCCATCGTGCGCCAGAAAATGCGTATCAGTGTGGGTAGTCCGGTGGCTTCCCTGCTTACAGAGGTGATCCATCAGGGTATTGAAGAAGGCGTTTTGCAACCCGCCTATCCCGATCAGGTCGCGCATGTGATTTTTGGTTTGATGCAAAACCTCGGTGATAGCGTTTCAACGTCGTTACTGGCGTTTAATCCGAAAACGGACGATCTACAGTCGGTTCTAGATATAGTTCACAGCTACATCCATGCCATAGAAACGGTATTGGGTGCACCGGAAGGCAGTTTGCCCTTGTTCCCGGATGACCTGTTGAAAATCTGGTTTTTGCCGGAAGACGAAGCAGTGACCGAATAGCAACACTATAAGCACAGACAAATAACTAAATCACAAACCTAAGGCGGTCATCAATAAACGTAACCGTTGATGGCTTTGTGTACCTAATTGACAGAGTAAAAACAAAGAGACAACAAGAAAGAAGGGTGCAATGACTCATAGTGCCGTATCCGCACAGGGTTTGACATATCGTTACAGTAATGGGGATGTATTAGCAGTCGATCACATCAGTTTTGAGATTGCTGAGGGGGAGGTCTTCGGCTTTTTGGGACCGAACGGCGCAGGAAAATCAACAACGGTGAAAATGCTCACAGGTCAGCTTCGCCCCGTTGAAGGGCACGCGTTGTTGCTCAACCGCGACATCAGCAAACACACGAACGAGGTTCAGGCAAATATCGGCGTGTCCTTCGAGACAACCAACCTCTATGAGCAGATGAGCGCGGCTGAAAATCTGACTCTATTCGCGCAATTGTTCGGCGTGAAGAACTTCAACGCCAGAAATCTGCTGGACAAAGTGGGGCTTGGTGCGCGGGAAAAAGACCGTGTCGCCAATTATTCAAAGGGGATGAAGCAACGCCTTATGCTGGCGCGCGCATTGGTGAATACACCGCGTATTTTGTTTCTGGATGAACCGACAGATGGGCTTGATCCTGTCTCGTCACAGACGGTACATAGCATCATCCGTGAAGCCGCCGCTAATGGCACAACCGTGTTTCTAACGACTCACGATATGCTGGAAGCCGATAAATTGTCGAATCGGGTGGCGTTCGTCAACAACGGCAAAATCGTCGCGCTGGATAAACCGTCAACACTGAAGCAGAAATATGGCAAGCGCGGCTTAAAGGTGGAGATCGAAACCGCCAGTGGTGATGTGGAAATGCGGGAAATTATTCTCGATGAGGGCGATACACCGCAAAAAGTATTCGACCTGTTCCAGAATGAGCGCGTTATCACCGTGCATAGCGAAGAAGCCACGCTTGAGGAAATCTTCGTCGATATTACAGGCAGGAGGTTACTGGAATGATTCAGGCATTGGTACAAAAAGACATCAAGCTGTTTTTCCGCAATCAGTTTTTCGCGCTGATTACGGGACTCAGTCTGGTCATTTATATCGCGCTCTATTTTGTTCTGCCGGATAGCGTGAACCAGAGTTTATCGTTTGCACTGTACACAGACGCATCCGATATGAGCGAGGTGTTCAACGGCAATGGGCTGGAAGCCGTGAGTTTTGACTCTCAAGAAGCCTTGATCGCCGCTGTCGAAAATGGGGATTATTCATCAGGGCTGGTTTTACCGTCGGCAATGGTGGATTCACGAACACAGGGCGAACAAATCACGCTACAGGTGTATTATGCGCCGGATACCACAACGGAAGAACGCGAGGCAATCAACAGTGTGTTCTCGGCGAAAGCCAGCGGACTCGTCGCGCCGGATGTCACAACTGCGCGCATCAATCGCGTGACGGAGGTTCTGGGGCGCTTTACTGAAGCGCCGATTCCGTTACGTGATCGCATGGTGCCGACGCTTGTCTTGCTGATTTTCACGGTGGAAGTGATGGGCATGGCGACCTTAATCGTCGAAGAGATCGAACACGGCACGGCGCGGGCGGTACTAATCACCCCGCTTGGCTTGCCACAATTTTTCACCAGCAAGGCGCTCATGGGGATCGGGCTGGCGTTTGTGCAGGTCTTTATCGTGGTTGCCATCACGGGGAATCTTGCCACATCGCCGCTAATCATGATCGCAACGTTACTCGTCGGCAGTTTGTTGATTACGGGAATCGGCTTCCTGATCGCCTCGGTTGCGCGGGATATGATGTCCGTTATGGCGTGGGGGATGCTCATTCTAGTTGTGCTCACCCTGCCCGCCATTACGATCATATTACCGACGATTGGCGCGGGCTGGATTGATCTGATCCCGACGTATTTTCTGGTGGATACCCTGCACCAGACGATGAATTTCGGCGCATCATGGGTGGATGTAACCTCGAATTTGCTGATCCTGCTGATTACAGGCGGGATTGCGATTTTACTCGGTAGTGTTTTATTGCGGAGGCGATTCTCATGAATATGAGACGAATTGGCGTACTTTTTACCAAAGAAATCCGGCAAGGTGCGAAGAATTTCTTCTTCATCTATGCCATTATCATGCCGGTGATCCTGTCGTTGATCGTCACGTTGGCGTTCGGGGATATTTTCTCGGCGACACCGCGTTTAGGCATTTATGATGCAGGTGACTCGGCGATGACGGGCATCTTGAGCGCGGAACAACAAATCGAAACAACGCGCTATTCATCGGAATCAGCACTCAGGGACGCGGTTGAACGCGGTTCTGTCACTGTCGGCTTGAGCTTGCCCGCAGATTTTGACGCAGCACTCAGCAACGATGCACAGTCCCAAATGACCATCTTGGTCTGGAGCGAAGGCGTGGCGAGCAACATCACAGTCATCAACAGCGCCATCGACGAAGCACAGGCACAAATGACAGGCGCGGAATCACCCGTCATCATTGAAGCCATCTCGCCCGGTGATGCACAGACGACCTCATGGACGGAACGCCTGTTACCGATGATTGTGTTGATGACGATTATTCTGGGTGGGGTGCTCATCCCATCGTCATCGCTGGTGGATGAAAAGCAAAAACGTACCTTAAACGCGCTGACCATCACGCCCGCCTCACTCATGGAGGTCTACTCCGCGAAAGCACTCGCCGGTATCCTCGTGAGCATCATCATGGGCTTGATTGTGCTGGTGTTAAACAGCGCGTTCGGCGGTCAACCACTATTGTTGGTGCTGGTATTGGGCATGGGTGCGGTGGCTTCATCCGTATTCGGGGTGTTGCTCGGCTCGCTGGTCAAGGACATCAACATGCTACTGGCGGTCATCAAAGCAGGCGGATTGGTGCTGTTTGCGCCCGCCTTAATCCAACTTGTGCCGAGTGTGCCACAGTGGATGGCGCAGGTCTTCCCGACCTACTATATGATGAACCCCGTGCTGGAAGTCAGCCAGAATGGGGCTGGATTGGGCGACATCATCGGCGAGTTGAGCGTGTTGCTGGCGGTCATCGGCGTGATGGTGGTTGCGCTGGTCGTGGTCATCGAACGTCAGCAAAAGCAATTGGCGCTGGCGGGTTAAAATCATAATCTACAGGGCAGTTTTCCATTATGGGGAACTGCCCTCTTCACCGCTAATACGGGCGCAGATAGGCATACTCCGGCACTTCGTCCACATCTTGCGTGTGGTAGGTAAAGGTGGAGATGGACGCTGTGGCGGGATATTCCTCCGGCAAGCCAAGCGTCAGCATATACCCCTGTTCACGCTTATCGAGTGGCGCATTCTTCGCAAACAGAAACATAAACGCGACAATATCGCCATGAGTCACCGCGGCGATTTCCTGCCCGTGATGCGCGTCCCGAATCGTGGCAAAAAAGTGTTGCGCTCGCTTCAACACATCGCTCTGAACTTCATACGGCGGTTGATTGCCCGTATACAAATCCCAATTAGTTTTCATTAACTCGCTTAAAAGTTCACCTTCACGCGGGGTAAGCACTTCATCAATGTGTTCGCTGGTTTTAACGCTCAATGCTGGATGCCCTTCCGCGATGATTCCGGCGGTTTCCTGTGCGCGGGGTTGTGGGCTGGCGTAGATGGCGTTCAAGTTGCGTGCTTTAAGTGTCTCGCGGGCAGACGCGGCTTGTTTGCGTCCGGTTTGGCTCAGTTTATATTGGGGCAAGCGTCCATATAAAATGCCTTCAGGGTTATGAACTTCCCCGTGCCGGACGAGATGAATGATGGTTTTAGTCATGAGCTTCTCTGATTAGTTTCGAATATAAGTCTATAGCTTATCGAATTTTCCACTAAAACAGCAAAGAGGTGACCTTTTCATCAGTCACCTCTGGTGGAAAATTGTGCTTACTTCACCTCACTCGGGATGTGAGATGTATTTATCGCCTGAACTTGAGGAGACTCCTGTCCTCAATGTGCATCCGTGGAATTGCTTCTGGATAACACGATTGGGACAGGCACTCCATTTATCTCAGGCGCTAGGATTGCGTAAATTTTTAATGGTGCTGAAGAAGGTATAGCCCTTCCATCCACCGAGGGTGACGACAACCGCGCCACCCATCATCATGACGACCCGCAGGAGCGTGCTCCACCACGGGGTTTCACCCGTTGCAGGCAGTGCCGAGATGCTGATTACCGTTGCAGTATCACAACGTTGTTGCGGCATGTTATCGGCGTTCATACAAACCTCGTTGGTGATGGTGAACGGTGTCGCAACATTGTCGCGGACGCGCGTTTCAATCGTCACCGTGATCGTTTCATTCGGTTGCAGGGTGCCGATGGAGAAGATGACATCCTGCCCGCTGATATTGACATTTCCTACCGTCGCCGTCGCTGAGAGGATTTCCACCTCAGCCGGGATCGGGTCAATGGCTATGACGTTTTGTGCCGGAGTATCGCCCGGATTGCTCACATAGAAGATGAAGGTCACTGCCTCGCCCGGAATGGCGAATGGCGGATCTGCAATCTTCGTGACGAACGGATCAAAGGCGGTAAACGTCTGTCCGACAGTTTGTGCGCCACCATCACTGACCGGTGGCGGTGTGGTGGTGTTCTGAACCACCGTTACCTGTGCTACTTCAGTGTCAAAGACGTTCACACCACTGGCTGTATGTGTACCCACGACGTTGAATGTATTGCTGAAGTCTACGCTCGCCTGCGGAACAGAGCAGGTATAGGTCTGGACTTCATTTATCAACAGCGTCGCAAAGGTCGTGTTACAGTTCGCATACGTCGGTGAGATCGCATCTGTGACGATCACATTGTCCAGATCAACATTGCCGTTATTCACTACGAACACGGTGAATGTTGCCGGCTGTCCAAACAAGACAGTCTGTTGTTGCGGTGTTACCAGTAGATCAATCGACGGTGCATTACCAACCACACCATTGACGATGACAATCGAACTATCCGATGCTGTCACATTCGTTCCCGCGCCATCATCTGCAATAACAGATGCAGTATTGGTGAACGGTTGTGTTACGTTTGCGGCTGAACAATTATATGTCCAGTCTTCGCCCGCTTGCAGAATGTTGTCACTGTTAGTATCGCCTGTACTAAAGACCGGCGCGGCGGCACACAATGGATCGGTGACGATCACATTATTCAACGGCACACCACCGGGGTTACTAACGGTGATGGTAAAGTTCGCCGCATCACCACTATTCACGGTTTGAACATCCGGTGTCTTGTCCAGCGCGATGACCGGTGTACCTGCCCCGTTGATCGTAATGATGGAGGTATCCGCCGCATTCACGTTTGTGCCTGCGCCATCATCTGCTGTTACGCTAGATGTACCGGTAAAGCCCGCGTTGACAACGGCGACACCACAGGTATATGTCCATGTTTCGGTGGTTTGCAGGATACCGTCTGTATTGGTATCGCCACCCGTTAATGCCGGAGCCGCATCACATTGATCGTCAGCGACAACCACATTGTTCAACGGCACTGCGCCGATGTTAAAGATCGAGATGTTGAAGTTCACACTGCCGCCAGCGTTGACCGCCGCAATTGCCGGTGTTTTATCAAGGGCGATTGCCGGAGCGTTCACCGTATTGATGCTCACCGTTGCGTTATCAGTGTCATTAACCACTGTGGTATCAGGTGCTGTACCTTCAACGGTTGCGGTATTGTTGAACGGTGCATTGACTGGTGTCACGGAGCAGGTATACGTCCATGTTTCCGTCAATTGCAGGATGCTATCCGTGTTGTCATCACCACCCGTCAGCGTCGGTCCTGTTGTACAGATCGGATCAGTCACGGTGATGTTGCTCAGTGGCAGATCACCTGTGTTGGTCACAGTCATGGTGAAGTTCGCCGTGCCACCAATTGTCACAGTCTGAACATTCGGTCCTTTGTCGATATTGATTCCCGGTGCTCCGGTGACATCAACAGTAGCCGTGTCCGTATCATTAACGACTGTCGCATCCGGTGCAGTACCTTCTGCCGTAGCAGTGTTGGTAAAGTCCACCAGCGCATTCGCAACATCACAGGTATACGTCCATGCTTCTGTCAATTGCAGGATACCATCTGTGTTGGCATCACCACCCGTCAGCGCCGGTCCTGTTGTACAGATCGGATCGGTCACGGTGACGTTGCTCAACGGTGAGTTTCCTGTGTTGGTTACGGTCATCACAAAGCTGACTGTCGCACCCGGAGCAACTGTTTGTGCATCCGGTGTCTTTTCGATGTTGATACCACCGACGACTGTCACGACAACTGCCGCGTCATCGGTATCGTTGATGGTCGCATTCGCCGGTGTTGTACCGGATACAACCGCTGTATTGGTGAAGTCTGCCGTTACGTTGGTCGCATTACAGGTGTAATCCACCACCTGACCAATCGCCAATGCGCCGATTGTGTTGGAGCATGTTGCTGTCAGCGCATCAATCACGCCCACATTCGTCAGGTCAACGTTACCGTTATTTTCAACACGGATGTTAAAGGTTGCGGTGCCGTCATAGCCGATGGTCTGTGTGTCCGGTGTCTTGTTGATGACAATGGACGGTGCGGCTAAGAACACGGTGACGTTGGCGGTATCGCTGGCGGTGACCGGACCTGCTGGACCCGTTGCAACGACATCCGCTGTATTGGTGAAGGTCGCCGTTACGTTGGTCTGATCACAGGTATAGGTCTGGCTTGCACCGATTGCAAGGTTCGCAAACGTGTTATCACAGGTCGGTACCAGCGCATCCGTCACAATGACGTTTGTCAAATCAGCATTACCGACGTTGGCGACGGTGATGGTGAAGGTTGCGGTATCGCCACTGTTGATAAGTTGATCAGCGTCCTTGATGATGGCAACCGCCGGAGCATTGGTTGTCACAACCGTTACTGATGCGGAGTCCGTCACCGTAATCGGTGTAACACCGTCAGTCAGGACAAGGCTATAGTCATTGGTGAAATCCGCAGTGACGTTCGGAACATCGCATGTACCGATCCAAATTTCACCCGGATCCAAACTTAAGTTACCATTCGTATTTCCGCTAACCAATGTTAGTGAGCAAACGGATGCAATTTCAGTGGCGGGCGTTAGCGGCACATTACCCGTGTTCTCGAAAACGAAGGTGAATGTCGCTGTGCCACCACTCACAACGAATGGTGCATCAGCAGTCAGGTCAAAGGTTGCGGCAGGTGTTGCCGGAACTGTGACTGTTGCTGTGTCGTTATCGGTTGTTGTTGTTGTATCAGGCAATGTCGCCGTGACTGTCGCCGTATTAACGAAGCTCGTCGTCACATTTGTCTGATCACAGGTATAGGTTTCGCTTGCACCAATTGCCAGATTTGCAAAGGTATTATCACAGGTCGGCACTAGCGGGTCTGTCACAATCACATTGGTCAGCGCAAATGCACCGATGTTGTTCACTGTGATTGTAAATGTAGCCGTACCATTAAAGGCAATAGTCTGATCAGCATCCTTGATGATCTCAATGCCACCTGTGGGTGCTAATGTAACATTTGCTGTATCGCTATCAGTGACAACGCTTGTATCCGGTGCTGTTGCGCTGACGTTCGCAGTGTTCACGAATGCCGCAGTGACATTCGCCGCAGAGCATGTGTAGGTCACGACTTCGCTAAGCGCCAATGTACCAATCACATTGTTACAAGTCGGCACGAGCGGATCGTCGATGACGATGTTCGTCAAAGGCACTGTACCAATATTGGTAACTGTGATCGTAAAGTTGGCGGCATCGCCACTAATCACAGCCTGAGTATCAGGTGTTTTCTGAATATCAATCGCCGGACCATTCACCTGTGAATTGGTGAATGTACAGGTGATGTTTTCAGCAGAATCAAGCGTAATGCCTACACCATTGGTGATGCTGGTAAAGTCACCGCCGACACAGGTCGCGCCGATCAAGTTCCAACCAGCCGGAACGACCTCAGATACATCATATGTACCGGGGATCACATTATTGAAGACGCGCGTATTTGCTGGTGCAGTGGTCTGAGCAAGGATTTGAATATAGTTGATCTTGGTGTTGGTACCACCAATTGCATCCACAACCAAACGCCCATTAGTAACGACAATCGTTGCTGAACCCGTAACATATTCATTAGCAGCGGTAGACTGGAAGTTATTGATTACGTTAGTTCCGTTTACATTGATTCGATGCGTGCTGTTATAGAGCGGTTGATCACCAACACTCACGATAATATCGTATGTACCATTCGGAACATCAATAATCCATCCAATCGGAGACACACCGCCAGCACGTTGCATGTGCATGATCGTATCAAGCTCTTGTACAATACCCGCACGATCACGATCACGGGATTCACCTGTTGCATCAATCGGTATAGTCGTTCCCTGATTCACCCAACCATAACCACGTCCTGCGTCATATGCCGCACCATTATCTTCTATAAAGCCTGCCGGAATAGGTGCACCACCCAGTTGGAAGTTCACGTTTGCGCTGAAGAGCGGGGCAGTTGAACCATCGTCGGTTAGGGTAAATGAACCTACGGTCAAACCATTCGTCGTATTGAACGTGAAGGTATCTGCCCCATCTGGCAGAGCATCTTTAACAATCGTGATGCTACCAGGCAGATTAGCAGGATCAAAAATGATCATACTGGCTACCGTATTATTATTGGTTGTCACAGTTTCTGGTGTTGTAGTGGTCACAGCCGCCGTAATCGGGAATGTACCCTGCGCCGAATGATTGACCACAATTTCAATCAGTGCCGTTTGTGCACCATTTACAACACCTAGATTACAGATGATATTCACACCCGTGTTACAGGTACCCTGTGTTGGTGTAACGGAGACAATACTGCCAGCTAACGCTGGGTCAAGAGTGATGTTGACATTCACCGCATCAGCGATGAAGGTAGACAGGTTCTCTGCTGATACTGTGATGGTCACATCCTGATTCTGTAAGGATGGATTTGGTGCCGGAGCCACGGCAACCGTCATGTCGGTACTGACTGTCGTCGGGCGGATATTGGTCATCAAATACATATTGTCGTTGTAATCACATTGACCACTATGAGTCCCACTATAGTTAGCACAACCACTGCCCGGATCATAGTCCATAAGGACGAGATAAGTGTTTGGTACAAGCGTCCCATCGGTCAGTCGGATGGGCCAGAAGCGCACAAAATGATCCATAAAGTTGTTAATGCCATCATCACTGTCATTACCACCAACGTCGACTGTAAAGTTACCAGTCGTAGTGTAAACACGTTGAGCAGGAGCCACTTGGCTGTTTTGAATAGCGGGTAACAACGACTGTGCGAAGCTACCGTCATGACGGAATATTCCGCCGCCAGTACCGTTTATGAAAAAGCCCTCGGTTTGTGTACAGCATCCATGATAAGCCGCCAGTTGGCGTACATAGATCGGTTCAGCCAGATTTGCACGCGTCCACGAGGGAGTCAGAACTTCTTCACCACGAGCAATATATTGTGAACCGAAAGGCCATGCTGTGTTATCCATGAAATTAAACACTGGCAAGATTTCCGGAACCGTTAACTCATTCAAACCTTCATCAGATGTCATGAATCCACCTGCAAGCGTCACAGGCGCCACAGGTTCGTTCGTTGCTGAAGAGATTACAGTAAGAGTCTCAATTCGTGGACCCTTTGCACCGAGAGCTTCTATGAACTCTACTACTAAGTCATAGCTAGCACTAGCTGGAACGATAAGTGGAGCACCCGCTGTCGGGTTTTCACCATTGGGTAAAATGAAGCGAGTCAAATTACTAATTGCAAGATTAGTAATCAGCAGATCTTGGGTTGGTGAGTCGTTGTGAATACGTAAGGTAACGCGATCGTGTAATCGCATTGTACCACCATTATTCGGATCACCATTCAGGATTTCCTGAAAAGTCAACCAGCGATTTAAGTATTGCATTTCTGGGATGTTATTAGTGGCAAATAGCGTTGTCCAATCGAGATTCTCAAATCGGATTTCACCACCTGCATTGATTGGCGGCGGCATCACATTGCGGACAACCACCACAATATCGTTATAGTCCCAACCCTGAAACCACTCTTCATAACCGATGATGAAGGCATTCGGGACAACCAAACCGTTATTTCCACGTAATGGGAAGACACGGGCTTTATGAAGATTGTTATTCACGTCCGTATTAAACGCATCCTGCGTAGAGACAATAAGTCCATTCCACTGTGGTGGTGGATATTGTGAGTACAGCGCGAATGGCGTATTGCCCGGATTAAATTGCAAAGTTCCATTGATCGCAGGGCTAAGGGTTTGATCTTGCCCCTGTAGCGTACGGAACAATTCAACAGCGTTTGTCTCAGGATCACTTCCCACCGGATGGTGACCGAAGATTACCGGCGGATTACCATTAACCGCGTAAGTACCCAGAACCTCAAATGTAACTGGTTGTGCCGGGTCAGCGGCAACGAAGGTCTGCATAGATACTTCTTGACCGATAATCGGACCAGGATAATCAGCTACAGTATCGCCATTTCCGATCGGCGTTGTAGCGACATTAGGATCACCCACATTAGTGGTATAGCCAAAGGCATTGATGATCGCTTGCAAACTAGGTTCATTTTGACCACCCGTACCTGTTGTTACTAGACCACGTAATTCGACGAGTAACGTTGCAGTATCAGGGTCATTGCTTTCGATAATGATGTTTGCAACTCTAAGCCCTGCAGGTGTACCACCAGGAGGCGCAAAATTTACCGTGACATTCGCGGAAGTGCCGGGAGCCAGTGTCAGCGGTAAGCCCGGTGCGGTCATATTAAACATCGTGGGGTCTAAACCAATCTTCCCGATTGTGGAGACAATCAGGTCACCTGTACCAGTGTTAGTAAGAGTCACAGTCTGATTGGGGCTAGTTGCACCAGCTAACGCGCTGAAGCTCACCGTACCGGCTGGATTAACCACGATATTCGGAATACCAACAACCGCATTAGCTCGTAACAGAGTAATAAATGAACCCGCGCCCGTAGACTGATTCGGGAATTCAATAACGTAAAGGTTACCGTTATTGGGATCTTCAATGATATCAAGCGGATTGGCAAATCCACCCATGCCTGGAATACCCGTGGTCGCATTTGTCACATTGCCAGCACCGTTTACAGCTAGTGCGATAATGTCGTCACCGGCGCTCCAGCGTGTAACGAGCAACTGCCCTGCTAGCTGACCGCCAAAATTAGTGGCATTTTGATATTCGATTGCACCATTCGGGCTGATATTAAACCCGAAGTCATAGGCGAAACCACGATAGTTGCGATCTGGCAGTGTGCCAATAGAATAGTGATTACCCGTTTGACCGGGATCAATGATGCCAGTCGGGTTACCACCCAATTGAATCCACTCACAACGTTGTGGATTGGGATGCCCATAAAAGCCGCCATTTACGATGCGGAAAAGATAATCGCGCTGGGTAACAGCCGAAGTCGCCGAATTAGTGACAAATGGCTCACCCGCATCAAAGTCACCATTAATGGCATCATCAACACGATTCTGACATTCAGGCAACGTAGCGAAGTTTGCGGGCATCTGCGGAATGGGGGACGGACCAGCAGAACCATTTGTAGGGACATATAAGCTACCGTTGCTATGCCAGACAAGATCATAGGCATTACGTACACCACTGGCATAGATCGTCACCGGTGCACCGGGCGCTTGTGGATTATACAGACCATTTGCGGCTAATCCAGGATCACCCAGCCCAAAGTTTGTGGCATCAGGCAGGTTTGTTGGCGTGTTAGGAATTCCTGTCGCGACATTTATGGAACCTCCCATTGCAGTCAAGATACCAACATCTAGGCGAAGCACAGCCGCACTCAAGATTGTTTCTGGCTGATTTGCCCATGCAGGTGCAGGCGCACCCATCGCGCTGATACCACCAACCAGAAGATAGAGCGCACCATCGGGACCAAACTTCAAACTATTAGCCATATGATCGCCATTAGAACGTGGCAATCCGGTTACGTATTCTGTGTATGTCCAGTTTTCACCGGGAAGACCCACATTCGTACCCTGTAAACGCCCAACGCGACCACTAAAGTGTGGTGCATTTGGTGTATAAGGTTGAGAGTTATGTGAAACCCAGATGGTTGGTGTAGTAGCACCGCCAGCGGCATCAAATTCCATACCAACGACAATGCGTCCGGCAAGATTATTTATGACCCGTTGATCGCTTAAAGTACCATCAGCAGGATTAATCAACCAATGGAAAATTGAACCATCGCCTCTAGTCGCATACAAACGACCATTCCAAACTTCGAGGCTTAAATACCCCATATTGCTTACAGGTGCGCCGGGATTTACTTTTGTGAAAGAAATACCGGTTGTTGGACCACCACCTGCCGCGCCCGTAGTAAATTGAGAACTGAAGGGAATCATCTGCGCGCCAGTTGTATCCTCAACACCATTTGTGACCACAAAAGTATAGTTGGTATTTGGCGTAAGTGTTCCTGCGGGACTTAAAACAATACTATCCCCACCACCAGATGTAGTAACAGACGTAACGGGAACACGGTCTGTAACGGGGTTACCAGCGGTAGGATAGAGATAAACCGTGTTTACATTAACGGTCGTCATCTCAAGTCCGGAATTGGGCAATGCGAGAGATGCTGCAACATCAGTGTTGACATCAACACTGACTGTGCCATTCGCAGGAGAAACACCAATAACCGCCGGACGGGTTACGCCGATGACATCTTCAATAATCACATAATTGATCTTGGTATTCGTGCCACCAATCTGGTCAAGCGTTAAACGACCATCAATGACATTTACGTTGATGGTCGCGGTTGCAAAATGATTACCAAAAGCAGCGGGGACGAAGTTATTGATCGCATTCACACCTTCAACATTGATCCGATGAGTGCTATCGTAGTTATTGTCGTCGCCCACGCTCACCGTAACAGTGTAATTACCCGATGGAATCGCAAATTCCCATGCACCAACAGGTACGGGGGCGACGCGATCCATGTGCATGAGCGTTGCTAGTCGTAAATCTGCGGGAGTATTCCGAAGTCGCCCCTCGCCCGTACGATCTACAGGTGATGTTGTTCCCTGAATCACCCAGCCGTAAGTTTCACCATTGCGAGGACCATAAGCACCACCGGAGTCGGCTAAATAGCCAGCAGGTGGAACTGTTGGAGCATCCTGAAAGTTAATTTGTGCAATGATGGCTGCCTGTGCAACATCGCGCATCATGCCGAAGCTGATAGCGAGGAAACCAAGCAGTACAAATATAGGTAGTACTTTTTTATAGTTCATATACATCCCCCCGGAAGAATTTTCCGAAATCCGAGTTTAGCCCCAGCATAAGTGATTTGAGTGCATTGCTGAAGGAGGTTTACTATTAAATGAAATAAGCACATTAAAAAGATATACCACTAAAGGACATTTAGATATGTTTTTGAGGTCTTTTACGAAAAAATTTGGAAGTATTTTACGATCTTCATAATAGTACAGTGGTACTAGTCTATAAAAATTCAATTTCTGAAGTTAGTGTTTTCTATCATGCCCCCACAAACAAAGCTAAAACGATAACCCAACTTCGTAAAAATATTCTCAAACGCGTAAAGAATATCTGATTTAATTCCGAAAACCTGCCCCGTAAGGTTAATTTCCGTCACGGAATATGTTATGTTTGCGTCAACAACTAATGAAGAAGCACAACAGGCTTTAAATTCACACACCCCACCCTTACCCATCTGTCATAGATGCACTGTGTCTCTAAACCAGACACCTACGGAGACTCTAATAATGTTAAGCGACCTGTCGGTTAATGTGCCGACATTACATGAAAACAATTTACAATCATCTATCGTTAAACCTGTCTTACTTTTAGAAGTTGATATTGCCAGACCGATTCCTTCTGTTTTATTTATTGACCTTTCAAGCGGACAGCATTATCAGAATGGCTTGTTGCTAGTACGCATGTACGACCAACCCATCGGCATGATTGAGCTAGAGACCCACGATTTTCAGATTGAACCCAATCAAGTCGCCTCGATTATCTGGGATGCACTTGCAGAGGAAATCAATTATTGGCGTGGTGAGTTTGATTTGCCCGGTGTTGACCAACTCACCGCATTCGGGCTTCCGCGCAGTGTCGTCCCGCCCCAACATCTACGGGAACGCACGCTTATAAAAGAGTCCGCTACCATGATTAGCGTCATCGTGTGTACGCACAATCGCCCTGATAAGCTGGTACGCTGTCTTAAAGCGTTAGAAATGCTGGACTATACCGGCTTTGAGGTAATCGTCGTGGATAGTGCGCCGACGGATGACATCACACATAAGCTGATTAACTCCATGTTCCCGGATGTCTACTATATAAAGGAAGATGATGCCGGTCTTTCTAAGGCGCGTAACCGTGCGCTGGAAGTCGCCATCGGGGATATTATCGCCTTCACGGATGATGACGCACTGGTTGATCGCAATTGGCTACTAGAAATTATGCGCGGCTTCAGAGCAGGTTCGGATGTCACCTGCGTCACCGGCTTAACACTTCCCGCAGAGCTAGAAACACCGTCACAAGTCTGGTTCCAACGACATCGCGGGCGCAAAACACACTTTCTGCGACGCATCTTCAACGTGACCGAGAATCCGGTTTATACACCGTTGCATATCTCATTTTTCGGTGCGGGCATGAACATGGCATTTAAAAAGTCATTTCTGGATGAAATCGGTGGCTTTGATCCCGCGCTTGGCATGGGTAGCCTAACCCATAGCGGCGAAGATGTTGCCGCATATTTCGAGGTCGTCGCCCGTGGTCATCAGATCGCCTATGAGCCGGGCGCGATTGTCTATCACGATCATCGTGAAACGCATGAAGAATTACGCGATCAAATTTATGGCTATAGCGTGGGGCTAGCCGCTTGCATCACCCGCATCATGGTGACTAATCCCAATTATCTGCGCCATCTGCCCCGTTACTTACTGAGCGGGGTGCGCTACACAGCCAAAAAATCCGCAAGATACCCGTTGCAATTCCGTTTGCTGGAACTTAAGGGCGCACTCTACGGACCATTCGCTTACTTCCTAAGTCGCCGAAAAATGGCAAAAACCGCCTGAGTCTCATAAAAATCACCCTGAAAGCATCCAACACGGGATGCTTTTTTTGTTGGCACTATACCACCCTACCCACCTCATGTATGATTTTGCCACATCAATTTATTCGTCTGAAAAACATTTCATAATAAGGAACGACACGGTGAAATT
Source organism: Aggregatilineales bacterium (assembly GCA_040219275.1). GTDB lineage: Bacteria > Chloroflexota > Anaerolineae > Aggregatilineales > Phototrophicaceae > JAVJSU01. The sequence continues at coordinate 25,730 of JAVJSU010000011.1, forward strand.
TAGAGGAATCCATCCGTTTAATGACAATTGGCTTTTTTGTCCCGAAAGCGTTTATGAGACAGCGGATGATAGCAACTTCACCGCCGTCACCCTGCCCCACACCAATAAGATTTTCCCGCATCACAACTTCGATGATGCCGAATATCAATTCATCTCCACCTATCGCAAACGATTCACCCTGCCTGCTCCGTTAAACGGGCGCAGATTATTTCTCGATTTTGAAGGCGCGATGCTCGCCGCAACCGTAACCATCAATGACCATACCCTCGATGAGCATAAAGGCGGTTACACCCCGTTTTCCTATGACATCACCGACTATATAAAGGAAGATGGCGAAAACCTGCTCACCGTCCATCTGGATTCACGCGAACGCCACGACATCCCGCCCTTTGGCTATGTGGTGGATTACATGACCTTCGGTGGCATCTACCGTGAAGTCAATTTGCGCTATGTGCCGCCTGTACATATTGAGAAGATTTTTGGGCGTGCCTATGATGTGCTCACCGACCACCCACGCTTAGAGGTCGATGTGTGGGTAAAAAATCAGTATGACGAAGAAGTTTCCGCTGGTTTGATCGTTGGTTTATCAAACTATAAAATCAACGAGGATGGCTCAGTTAATATTGACCAAACATCACTTAAGACTCGCCTACCTGCAAATAGCACGCAAAAAATAACCGTCACTCTCGATCACATTGGCGAAGTTGAGCGCTGGTCGCTAGATAATCCCATTTGCTACTATTTAGGTGCACAAGTTGGTATCACCCCTGAAGAAGTGGATGATATTGGCACATTTGCCTTCGGCTTCCGTGAGGCGACATTTAAAGACGATGGTTTTTATCTCAACGGCGAACGGGTGCAGTTACGCGGGCTGAATCGCCATCAGATGTTCCCGTATTTTGGCTCCGCCGCGCCGGAACGCCTGCAACGCCGTGATGCTGACATCATCAAATACGAACTCGGATGCAACATCGTCCGCACCTCGCATTATCCGCAATCGCGCCACTTTTTAGACCGTTGTGATGAAATTGGCTTGCTGGTTTTAGAAGAAATCCCCGGTTGGCAACACATCGGCGACGAAGCATGGAAGCAAATCAGCATACGCGATGTACAGGCGATGATCGAGCGTGACCGCAATCATCCCTCCATCATCATTTGGGGCGTGAGAGTCAACGAATCACAGGATGATACCGAATTTTATACCGCCACAAATACCCTTGCCCGTGAGCTTGACCCCACGCGACCAACAGGCGGTATCCGTTACATTGAAAATAGTGAATTTCTGGAAGATGTGTTTACCTTCAACGACTTCAGCAACGGTGTGCGCGAACCGCAACACACGCCGTATATGATTACCGAATTCAACGGGCATATGTTCCCGACGAAATCTTTTGATAACGAAGAACGCCGTGTGGAACATGCCCTGCGTCACGCCAAAATTCAAGCGCAAGCGGCGACGATGGGCGGGGTTTCCGGCGCGATTGGCTGGTGTGCGTTCGATTACAACACCCACAAAGAGTTCGGTAGCGGTGACCGCATTTGCTATCACGGCGTGATGGATATTTTCCGCTTACCGAAATACGCCGCGCATTTTTACGCCAGCCAGATTGACCCCAAAGAACGCATCGTGCTTCAGGCGGCAACGATCTGGTCTATGGGAGATCGCAGTGCAGGCGGTAATGATCCGCTGACGATTTTCTCCAACTGTGATGAAGTTGAGATCTTCGCAGGCAAAGAAAATTACGGCAGATTCACGCCCGATTTTGCGAATTATCCCAACCTCCCCCACCCACCCTTTACCATCACCGGCTTAGGGATGCGCTGGGGCGAAGCCTTCGGGGATTTGCGCGTGATCGCCTATTTGAACGGGCAAGCTGTCGCCGAGCAACAGGTCGCCTGTGATGGTCAGCCCGTCGCGCTCATCCTGAAATCTGATGACGATGAACTCCGCGCCGATGGCATGGACATGACGCGCATCGTCTTTAAAATCGTCGAGCAATACGGCAACCCCCTGCCCTATGTGACCGAAGTCATCTCGTTTGAGGTCGATGGTCCGGCAGAGTTAATCGGCACCAATCCCTTCCCGCTGATCGGTGGGAGCGCCGCACTCTATCTCCGTGCAGGGCATGATGCAGGCGAGGTCAAAATCACCGCCAGAACAAGCCGCTTCGATCCGGTCACGATCACCGTGAAGATCGGTTAGACGAAACATGAGGCTGTCAGTAAATGTCGCACTGACAGCCTTTTTCATTTTCCAGCACTATCCAGTAATCGGAATCCGTACCGCGCCACTCGTCCGTACTGCGCCCAAACTTGCCTGCACCCATCCGGTAACAGATGCGCCATTGCATACCGTCCGCACCTGATACCAGTCAGAACCGTTAGTGCGCCCGACAATCTCGTTTTCAACAGTACGCGTCAGGTTACAGGTTGCCGAAGCGAGAGTCGTCGGTCCCGTATAGAGTGGATAATCGTTATAATAGACGAATCGCGCCGGTTCAAGCTCACCCTGACCGGGGACGATATGTGCGCCGCGTACATCACCGCGCAGGGCGATAAATTCCCCGCTCACCCATCCGCGCAGATCATCCACCTGCACATACCACCATGTTTCAGCAGGGTTGCGTCCCAGAATAATCAATTCCGTCGCCCCATTCAAAATAGCAATCCGGCTATATTGCACACCTGCACCCGTCCGCATGTTCAAGCGTGACGTGTTGACAATGCCATAACCGGGCAAGTCCAAAAATTGAGCAATGCCATTCAATCCGGGCGGTGTCGGAGGCACTTGATTCACAGGGACGGAGGGCGATGTTGTGCCGTCGATGTTGTTTAAGTCCGGTAAGCCGACCAATTGTGGCGCGAAATCACCTTCTTCGGTTAGTAGCGGACAATTACCAGAACGACGATACACGATCTGTTCGCCAAGTCCGTTGCCGCCGTTGCTGGTCACGGTGATAATCAGCGGGTTAGCGGTAGGCGCTTGTGAATATTGCCCGAACTGCCCTGCCGGTATCACGAAACCGCCACCAATAACAAGCGAGGAGGTTTGCGGTCCGTAAATCACACGACCATAGCCATCGTACGCCGTAATCGTAAACGATTCTTGATTACGTCCGGTATTATCGCGGTTCATCTGGATGATACTGCCATTACTCGTGAATCCGGTACAGCCCAGCGAAAAGCTCACACCACGCGTTCCAGCGGCGGCGGCTGGCATCACCTGCCCCAACCATAGCAAAAACATAAACCCAATAATAAATCCCAGTCTAAACGTCCGTTTGCCCAACATAATAGCTTCCCCAATTAATCAATTTAAAAGGCTCAATACTATCTTAACGGAATTAAGCGAAGGATTACAGTTACGCAGACGTTAGAGTATCGTACTTAAATCGTATATTTAAGCATTATTACAAGGTTAAAGTAAGCGGGGCGTTTACAGACCATTTCATGCACGTAATCATAAATGTTTAGACCGACCAAATGGCAATCATGATCGACACGATGGAAGCGGTAACAAATAACGAACGTAACTACTCAGGCAGGGATAAAGAGTTGTCCAAGAAGCGCATGATATAATACCAGTCGTGTGTAAGTAAGTCAGGTAAAGCACTCAGGTAGGTGATTGAAAACATCGGTAATCCAATCCCAAGCGACCAGAGAAGCAAGACGTTCTTTATCCGCCCGTAAACAGCGCAAGAATTGATGAATTCGATCTTGTTTAGCTTGTAGCGAGGGATATACAAAACCTTCAATCTCGCGTCGCACTTCTTCAAAAATACGCTCCCGCCGGCAAGACCCTAATTTAGTAGAGTGCAAAGTTGTCTCGTAAAGTGCGTTTCAAACTCACAGGAACCGATGTAGCCCAAAGCAGAGTGTCGGCGTACTCGATTGTAAAATCCCATGATATAGCCAAAGATTTCAGAACGGGCTTACTCAAGTGAATGAAAGACACGATCTGCACATTCGCGCTTAAGCGTTGCCCAGAAACTTTCCATTGGCGCATTGTCTAAACAATTCCTGTCAATTCCTGTCAAGTACCCAATTATTGAAGACAAAATTCTGGAACGAATCGGGCAGCAAAAATGGCAGGTGGCATCCTGAGTGAGGTGTGAATCCGTTGGTTGTTATAGTAGTAACCGGCTTTGTTGAATGAATAAGTTAAATAAACACATTGATCGCAAGAGTATCCGAAATTAGATGACACGATAGCTGTCAGGCATTCCGAGCTGGGTCATACGATTCAGGGCAACAGCTTTGACCCGTGCCTCAGTGACTTGCCTGGTCAAAGTGCGTGAACTCAATGTGTTTCCGAAAATAGTCTTGAAGCGAAAAACCGCCGTTTCTGCCAATGAGCGCCGATGATAGCCTGCTTCGATCTTCCATCTTTTACGACCAATGTGACGAATGCGTCGCAAATTT
>JAVJSU010000012.1:0-3737 GCA_040219275.1 Aggregatilineales bacterium
CAGGGAGACTTGCCTGTCCGGTTCGGGGAGCGCCTGGTGGAAACCGACCTCATCAGGAGGCACGGCGCTACCATTCGACTCCATAAGGATAATCCAAAAGCCGCCAATCAGGTGGTCATGGGTCTGGTTTTTGTGATCTTCGCCTCCAGCGTCACCACCCTCATCACCTTTCCGTAACGTGCCTCATCGGTTTCATCTCTGGCGGAGCAACCCTCGCGTTGTTCCGTCGTTCTCTTTGGCTATTTTGGAGATTCTTATGGCGGCGGATTTTAAATCTCACATCCTCTTGCGGGATGAAAAAGGCTTCTTCGGCGTGCCGTTCAAGCGCTTATTGCTGGCAGGTGTCGGTGGCGGATTTACGTATACGCTCACCAATTTGACGCTGGCGAACTGGTCGGTACCTATTGCTTTCGTCGTGACCATTGCCACGATTGTGCTCACGTCTCCGCGTGGTGGCATTCCGCTGTGGCGACGGCTAATTTATCGTCTGCGCGGTCTGCTGTTGCTGACCGCATCCCGTTTTCCACAAAGCCCAATCGCTCAGGTCGTCGATTTACTGGATTTGCCAGTGGATCTGGTTCAGTTGGATGGCGCATGGCTGTTCGCCCCACCCTCACATGATGTCGAGATTGATCTGCGAGAGTGGATCACCTTCGCCCACGCCCGTGAGACGGATGGCTTGGTGTTCGTGGATGCGCCACTGACCGGAGGTACGCATGAGCGATAACACCGTCCCAACTGCCCGCACCTTCCTTATAGAACCGTTCGACATCATGCTCCACGCTACCGAAGACGGCGTGCAAACCCTGCAATCCCGTTTCGGCAATTGGTTGCGGACGTTGACCACGCCTGCCCGTTTCGTCTGCTGGCAGATGCCCGCCACACTTGAGGCGAAAATCAGCACGCTCAGTCAAACCGCTTTCGATACGGACGATCATCAACGCGCACGCCTATTGATGGAATATCGCCGTCATTATGAGCAACTCGACGAGAGCGCCGAATATCAGCAGGCGTTGTGTGGCATGGCGGTCTGGAGCGACCAGAATACCCGTGCCTTAGCTGGAGCGATGTCGTCTGCCTTTGATACACCTGTGTTCGAAGGCGCATGGCCCGCGCTCTTTTCTGGCAAATACGAACTACGCGATGCTCCTTTCTGGCATCTGGCTCCCACAGGTAGACCGGGTGGTCGTCCACTGTGGGCGGTACTCAATAGCTATGAATTCGCGCCTGCCGTCTGGAATTTCTTCCGTCCCTTGCCCGTGTTGATGCAACTCAATCTGCCGCTGGCGTTGTGTATCGACATTCCCAAGACCTACGAACGCAACGCGGGGATCAATGCGGTGGAGAGCATCATTCAAGCCTATGAAGTCCATTTATCGGGTGTGCGTGGGGAAGATAGTCGCTCGGTTCAGCGTGTGATTGATTGTCGCCGTGCTTTGCAGGAAATCAACGCTGGCGATGCACTCCATCTGGCGCACATCAGTATTGCTGTCGCCGCGGATGATCTCGATACGCTCAAAGAACGGGTGCAGGCAGTCATCAACGAAACCCGCGCATGGTTCTCGCTCCGGCAGGAAGTCGGCGAATTATTAGCGCGAAGTCTCGGTTTCTTCGCCGCCAAACGCACCAAGGAGATCGGTTTACCGGATACCACATGGCCCGTCGTTTCGCGTGAACTGGCGCTGATGTTGTCTCCGCTCGGCTATCGCAAACTCTCCGGTACAGAGGGCGTGTTACGGGGGGAAGCCGTTGGCGCATCGTATCCCATCTTTCACGATTCATGGCGCGATAAACGTGCCACCCACGAAATCTGGGTCGGCACATCCGGCTTCGGCAAGACCTTCGCCAACAACTGCTACCTGACACGCGAATACGCCGAAAATGGCATTCCATTTGATCTGCTCGAACCGATGGGACACGGCAAGCACATCGCCGAAGCCTTCGGTCTGCCGTGGTATGTGTTGAGTGCCAAAGCCACCAAACTCAACCCGCAGGACGTGATGTTCCCGACACTCATTGAGCAGGTCAGTCACACGACACGCATTTACGAAACGGTGCTGGGTCGTCCCTTATCGGGTGGTCAACGGCAAAATTTGGAGCGCGGACTACTCGGTGAAGCGCTGGAAGTGCTATACAGCGGCTTTCCGAACCTGAATAGCATCACGCCGCAAGTCACGCCGACCTGTGATGTGGTCTGCGATGTGCTGTCGGGCATGGGCGATAAACCCGCCATTGTTTGAAGTCAGACCGAAATGGACAAAAAAGAGAACTAGAAAGTGGGAGGAAAACATAGAAAATAGAGAATAACAAGGAGCACAAAATGAGCAGTCAAAAACCGTCAGCAGAAGCAACCATCAAGGCAATCCGTCGTAAAACACAACGGAAATATAGCGCAGAAGAGAAAATCCGGATCGTGATCGAAGGGTTGCGGGCGGAAGGGACGGTAGCGGAGTTATGCCGTCGTGAAGGGATCTCAGAAAGCGTCTATTACCGCTGGAGCAAAGAATTCATGGAAGCAGGCAAAGCACGGCTTGCAGGGGACACAAAACGGGAAGCGACGAGCGAAGACGTGAGTGATTTGCGATCTGAGAACGAAGAATTGAAGCAAGTGGTGGCCGAACTGCTGCTGAAGAATCGGGTGTTGAAAAAAAGTGTGATCGGTTTGGAGAACGGGTGGGACGAATGAGCTGCTATAGCCAGGCTGAGAAAATGGAAATCATTCAGATGGTGGAACAATCCGACCTGAGTGTGAAACAAACACTGGCGGAGTTGGAAGTGCCGCGCAGCACATTTTACGACTGGTATCGCCGATATTTGGCGGATGGCTACGATGGTCTAGCCGATGTGCGTCCCGCTCGTCAGCAATTCTGGAACGAGATCCCCGAGCAAGTACGTGAAAAAGTCGTGACGATTGCGCTGGAACACACCGAGAAGTCACCGCGCCAGCTTGCCTGGCACATCACCGACAACGAGGGCTATTTCATTTCGGAATCGAGCGTGTACCGTATCCTTAAAGGGTACGATCTCATCACCAGCCCCGCCTTTCATTTGGTCACCGCTAAAGATGAATTTGAGCACAAAACGAAACGGGTCAATGAAATGTGGCAAACGGATTTCACCCAATTCAAGGTCATTGACTGGGGGTATTACTACCTCTGCACCATTCTCGATGACTATTCTCGCTACATCATCGACTGGCGTTTATCACCGACTATGGCTACCTCAGATGTTGAAGAAACACTCAATCTGGCGATTGCAACCACTCAACTGACACACATCACAGTCAAACATCGCCCACGTTTGCTCTCGGACAATGGTGCTGCCTTTGTATCCGGTCCGCTACGCCAGTATCTCAAAAACTACCACATCCAGCATGTTCGTGGTGCCCCTTACCATCCGCAAACGCAGGGTAAAATCGAACGCTACCATCGCTCCATGAAGTCGATCGTCAAGCTCGATATTTACTATTCGCCCGACCAGTTACGAAAAGCCATTGCTGATTTTGTCTGCTACTACAATACGCAGCGTTACCATGAGGCTCTCGATAACCTCACACCAGCTGATGTCTTTTTCGGTCGTAAAAAGCAAATCATTTCCAAACGGCAGCAGGTTAAACGACTCACTTTACAGCAACGGCGACTTGATTACTTGCACGCCGCACAGATTTGAGGTATTTATTTAATTACTCCTCCTGCTTTTTGACCTCTCAATCGTCCGATTTAGGCTGACGACTTACA
>JAVJSU010000013.1:0-65828 GCA_040219275.1 Aggregatilineales bacterium
CTCATCCCAAAGCGCCTGAGCTTTTCTCACGTCTACCTACTCAACGTGAGCTTATGCGGTATTAGCACACCTTTCGGCGCGTTATCCCGCTCTTTGGGGTAAATGAGCTACGTGTTACTCACCCGTTCGCCACTCTCAACTTAATCGAAATCAAGTATCCCGTTCGACTTGCATGTGTTAGGCACGCCGCCAGCGTTCATCCTGAGCCAGGATCAAACTCTCCGTATTAATTAGGAATTTTTCTTGGGGTCTTACCTATTTCTTTTCTCACTATTCTGTTGTTAAGCTGCGTACTCGCTCTTTTCATTTAGAGACAGTAAAATCGCAGTCACATTTGCTACTGCGACGACTTATCTATTAAATGTTGTTTAAGAGCTTGTTTACTGAAGATTTTATTAGCTTATCAAACCGCACCCTAACCTGTCAACCGTCTTTTTCAAATTTGGAAAAGCCGTTTGGGTTATATGCCCAAATTTGGGATATATAACCTTGTACAGAATATATGGGACACAGTTACTTTCGTGATAAGCAACTTCATCTAGCTTGTTAATTTGCGTTGACCACAACTTTACGCTGACACCACTTTCGCATCTATCCGTTCTGAAGGAAACCGACGAACTTGATAGATCGATGTCTGGTTATGTTTGTCATTGTTAAAGTTAGTGTGTGGTTTGCTTTGGCTTTGTTTGCCTGAGCGGGTGGAAATATATCACCCCGCCAAAGCAGAGTCAAGGTCTATTTGTGAAATTTGTCTTTTTTGCCTATTTTAAGCGAATATTTAGTGATTTAATCCCTTCTTAGCACAGACGATGATAGTATTTACGATAAAACAACTTATACAAGGAGTAGCCGTGCGTTATTTCATTCTAGTTCTTATGTGTGGACTATTGGCAGGGTGCGGGTTGATTAGGTCGGATTCCAGCGCAACACGCGATAGTTTGCTGGTGGTGATTAACTATAACGAAGTGGGCGTTGTGTTTAATATGCTGTCCGGCGAACTCGGCGACCCGCTCGGACCGGGCACATATGTTATCAACCCGTTCACTCAAGAAGTGACTGTTTATTTCATCGGACAACAAGAATACACGATGCGCCACACAGAAGGCGATCCACAGCCGCATGGTGATTCAATCTCTACTCGTAGCAGTGATGGGCAAGAGATTTATGTGGATGTGTCAGTTCTTTATTCAATTGATCCAGCAAATGTCAACATCGTGCACGAACGCCTTCAGAATCGTTACGCCGAAAACTTCATCCGTCCAACATTGCGCGGTGTGATGCGAGAAACGGTAGCGACTTTCACCGCAGAGCAACTTTATGGGGAAGCTCGCGCGACGCTTGAAGCTGATGCACAGGAACGTGTGGCTGAATTGATGGAAGAACAGGGCTTCATTCTGGTTGACCTGCTTGTCAGAGACATCATATTTACAGCGGAATTTGCACAATCAATGGAGTCCACCTTGATTGCGGAACAGAATGAGCTACGAACCGCTACCGCCGCCGCGCAAATTACGGCTACCCCATCGCCCTGACGCAAGCACAATAATCACGAAAAAGTTGCCTTAACCGTGTGTGCGATTTACCATCACTTTAGATGGCTTCTGTATATAAAGTCAGTTCTGGATAAGCAAACTATCGTGATTGACAGTTATTTTTTGGTAAAAGACCATGAGTATCGTAGCTTTTGGCTCTTAGCTTTTAGCAAAAAAAGGTATGTTTTCAAACTAAAGCCAAAGGCTAACAGCTAAAAGCTCTTTTTCGCAGATGTTCACCCTAAACAGAATTCAGATTATATAGTGTAGGCTTTGGGAAAATACGGGAAATTAAATGATGTTGAGTATAGATGATTTTAAAGCACGGCTAGAATCTTTCTTGACGGATGAACTGGATAGAAACGCGCTCGTCACGGGGATGACTCCGCTAGCTGGCGGTGCATCGCGGGATAGTTGGGCGATCAGCGTGGATGCGGAAGGCGACCTGTATCAATTTGTCGTCCGGCGCGATCTACCGACCAACATGAGCGAAAACGCCCTCACACGCGAAGAAGAATATCGCCTGATGGACTTAGCCTATCAGAGTGGCGTGAAAGTGGCTCAGGTGCGCTGGCATAGCAACAATCCTGAAATCCTCGAAATGCCCTTCTTCGTGATGGATTTCGTGGACGGCATCTCTATCGGGCGCAAGGTCATCACCGAACCCGCGCTGGTAGGGGCGCGTCAGGTGTTGCCGGAACACATGGCGGAGCAATTGGCGCTCATCCATAAAATGGATGCGTCCACGCTGGACTTTCTGCCACGTCCGCCGGAAGGCTTGACTCCGGCGCATGAAGCGGTCAACCAGATGTACGCCGTGCTGGATTCGCTCGGTGTGAATTCGCCCCCGTTTGAATTCGCGCTCCGGTGGGCGGCGCAACATCTGCCCCATAACCCGGACATCACGTTTGTGCATGGGGATTTTCGCATCGGCAATTTGCTGGTCGATGAGCACGGGTTGGCGGCGGTTATCGACTGGGAATTTTCGCACATCGGCGACCCGAACGAAGAAATCGGCTATTTGTGTATGCGGGATTGGCGCTTCGGCAACGATCATCTGCACGCGGGCGGGTTATGTGAGCGCGAACGGTTCATCCGTGCCTACGAAGGATTCAGCGGGCGGACTGTGGATCGGAGTGCGGTGGATTGGTGGGAGATCGTCGGCAATATTCGCTGGGGGATTATCTGCCTCGCACAGGCAGACCGTCACCTGAGCGGCAAAGATCCGAGTGTTGAGCTAGCGAGTCTGGGTCGCCGGAGCGCGGAAATGCAACTCGAAGCACTGCGCCTGATTGAAAAAGTGGGGTATTAGCTATCCCTTTCGGCGTTGCGGGCGGCGATTTTGGCTTTGAGCTTGTCGAGTGAGGTGCCGTGGCGTTTGATGTAATCCAGATTTTCCTGATACTCAGCATCAAGCGCGTCTTTATTGTCGTAATAATAGGCTAACGCGGCATGAACTTCTGAGGGCATTAGAGTGTACTGCGCCATGATCTCTTCAAAGGTGTTCTCGCCATCAATATAGGCTCGTGCTACCATTTTCGCTTTGACCGCACGCCCGACAATGTAGGCTGTGCCGTCACGGATTTCAATGTGATTGACTACTTGCATGATTTATTCTCACGTAATATACAAAACTTGATTTTCAATATCGTCTTCAATCGTTGCCGCACCACCGTTTACCAACTCGACGATTTCTACACAATATTTAATAATGATACCTATTGCAGAAATATCTGTGCGAGAGCTGTAAAAGATGCTAGTGTGTTTCCGATTTTCTTTTTTCCATTGGTCATCTAATTTAGCGAAATCATCGTCTTTGGTAATGACCGATAAGCCGTGCTCCACAGCATACGCCAGATGATCTTTATCTTCTGCCTCAGCCATACCAACTTCTTCACAGCGCACAACCTCAATGCCACGTTCACGCAATTGAATTGCAACCTGCTTCGGAATATGGGTATCGGTGTAGAACTTTAGGCTCATTTTATCACGAACTCATCACACTTAATTTCAAAAGATCTCTTCCTAAATTATGCATGATAAGGTGTAGATTAAGGTTTCCAAGCCCTATACATCACTTCCGGCGTTGCGTGCGGCGATTTTGGCTTTGAGCTTGTCGAGCGTAATGGCTTCATCGCGGAATGCTTCGACGGTTTGTGCATATTCCGCGTCTAGTTCCTCTTGATGGTCGTAATAATAGGCGATTGCCGAGTGGACTTCTGCCGCTGTTAATTCATAATGCACCATAATTTCGTCGACAGGCACATTTTCCCAGACATATTTTCGGGCGACCATTTTTGCTTTCAGATGCCCGTGTCCGCGAATTACCGCGTGTCCATCTTTGATTTCAACGTGATTGATAATTTTCATTTCCTAATTCGCAAGTCTCTATAAGAAAAATTTCTTTGCGCCTTCGTGTCTCTGAGTCTTTGCGTTACGCTTTTTACCCCGCGAACATACGGGCGATGATGGGCGCGATCAGCCACAGATTGATGCCCGGCACGAACAAAAATAGCGAGAGTTGATCCATAATCTGATTGTTGGTGCTGACTTTGTTCTCAAAACGACGCTTCCATGCGGTGCGGATTTGATCGGATTGCAGTCGCATGGTGCGGGCGAGGCTGACACCGAGTTGGTCGGATTGGATGATCGCCGCGACGAACGAATCAACCTCGCTGACGTTCAGCCGTTGCCCCATATCACGCATGGCGACGCGCCGTAATTTGCCCAGTTGAATCTCCCGCAGGACGCGCCCGAAGGCAAACGCCAGTTCGTTATCCCACTTATCATAGACTTTGCCCATTGCGCTATCAAAGCCTAAGCCGGCTTCCATACAGATCACCAGCAGATCGAGCGCGTCCGGCAGTGCCATGCGGATTTGTTCTTGCTTGCGTTTGATCTGATTATAACGGCGCAGAGGCGGGATAAAATAACCGATGACCGCGCCGGTGAGTCCGTAGGCGGCGATTGTCAGGGGAGATGCGTTCGCATTGATGCCGAGCCACACGGCAAGCACACTCAACACCAGCGCCCACAGCATACACCGCGCATAAAATCGGACGGTACTTTCATCTATATAAGAAGCGTCTTCATTAGATGACGGCGATGAAGTGGAAATTTTACCGATCAGCGATTCGACCAAGCCTTTGGCAGGCGCAAGGTAAAACAGAACGCGCAGAACGACATTGATCGGTTGCAAACAGAGCGCGACAAGGCGGACATCAACCAATGATTGCACGTTGTTGCGGCGCGATTGCCACGCCCGCCACAGTACAGCGCCTATGATGGAAACCGTTAGTCCTGCACCGACGATTATCAGCACAGTTTGGGACGACAGATTGATCGCATCGCTGAATTTCGCCGGAAGGGTTGAGAGGTCGCCATCGGTGAAGACAGCAGTCGCCACCACCGGAATTGAAAGCGATAAGCCGAGAATCGCGTGATCGCTGATAATCACGAAGAGCATCAAGCCGAGCCACAATACCAGCAGAGGCGACGTGCCGAGCGCAAAAATCAGGCTGATGAGCGCCATGCCGATGCCGAGATCAAAGAGGTTATCACGCCGGAGCACCCAGAAATTATCGGCGGAGACGCTTGTGCGGCGCAACACATGATTGATATTGGCACTAAACGTCAGCGTAATGGCGATGAGTGTGTAGCCCATCAATAACGCCAATTGTCCGGTGATGGTCGTGAGGGCTTGCTCAAAATAGGGCGTGAAGATCACCGTTTGCAAGAGGGGTAGAAGCGCGGCGATGACAAAAAAGGTGCGATAGCGTGCCTTGACCTGTGTCGCTGTTTCGCCCGCAAGTTTGATGCGCTCGCGGATGGTATAGCCGATGATGTCCAGAATTTCCGCCAGATTACCGCCGACTTCGTGCTGAATATTGACGGCGGTCAGCACAAAATCGAGGTCTTCGTCGTCCACGCGTTCCAGCAAGTGGTTATACGCCTCTTCAATCTGAACGCCGACCAGTAACTCCTGCACGGTGCGCTTGAATTCCGTCGCGGTGGGTTCGGGGGCATCCCGTGCGATGCTTTCCAGCGCCTGCAAACCACTATAACCGGTACGCAAGGCATTCACCCACAAGCCGAGCGTATCCGGCAATTGAGTCTTGAAGCGAGTCACGCGGTTGCTGATGGCGAACGCTGTGTACAGTTGTGGCAGAGACAATCCGACCACGCCGAGCAGAATCGCCGTCACCTGTTGCCCGCCGGAGAGCACCAGAATAAAAACATAGAGCGAAAGCGCGCTCAAGAGATGCAGGGTGGCAAATTGAGTCAGGCTGAGTTCCTGCCCTGCCAATTGAACCAGATGAAGTTGGCGTTTCCAGCGGCGTGAAAACCAGCGATTGTCCAGAAACGAGTCCATGTTCGACAGGAGTCGGCGCGAGTTGCCCCTTCCGGCAATCATATCGCCATTCGTCTGCGGGCGTGGCAGGAAGGTTTCCGTCTGGCTGATTTGCTCAAGGCGGACTTCCAACGCAGTCGCGCCCAGCCAATCGCGGCGGATCAAGACTATTGCAGAGATCAAGCTCAGCACGCCGAACACCAGCAGACCGAGACTGACCACAGAAACGGATGTACCAATCAGCGAAATGCCCGCCACCGTCACGCTGATTAACCCGATAGCCAGCAAGATCAAATCACGCCACAGCAACAGCCGATCACGTAACCATGCCCCCCCGCGTTGCCAGATGGAATCGGCTGGGAGCGCAACCGTCGCAGTGTCGTCAAAGCTGAGTGTTTCCGGCGTATCGACCAATTCCAGATAGAGAGGCTGAAAAACCGCCGCGGCGATGGACTCGATGGATTCGACGGAGTCTTCCTGCGTCTTTAGCAAAAAGAAACGCCCATCAAAGCGAAATTCGAGTTCGACATCCGGCAAGAACACCACATCGCCGCGCTTGAACTCGCTAAATTTCTGCGGATACAGAAACAATTCATCGTCATCAAAGTTATTGAGCCAGCCGCCATCGTCCTCAAGCTCAACCAGATCAGGATCGGAATCCGTTATCAGCATCATTTTCTCGACGGCGTTGTTGATGGCTTCCGTCCAGATGTCGTCTAATTCCTCAATGGTTTCGGCATCTTCGGGCGATGGCAGGTCGGATTCATCAGTTGCGTTATCCGGCATGGCGGAATTGAATACTCCGTTGCCCTGCTCCTCGTCCCGATCATCAATCTCAGCGACATAATCGTCTAGCCAATCTGCCATTGCATCGTTTTCATGATGGATTGTGTTCTCATCCAATGTGTTGATATACGCGCCGAAGGGATCGTTGACGGTTGGCGTATTTTCTTCTGATTCATCCGTTGATTCCCCTGCGGAGTCGTGCGCCTGTTCGTCCTTTGGGCTGGAATTGTGTTGCTTGTGCTGAACATTTTGCAGATCGTCCGGGCTGATGCTCTGCATCCAGTCGTAGGTTGCTTCCGCATCGTCGGGAGAATCATCAACCAGATACTTGCCGGGTAATTGGCGCAACCAATCGAATGGATCGGCATTGTCATCAAAGCGGATCGGCTCAGTGGAGGTATCTGTGTCGGAATCGTCCTCTAACCAGTCGGGTTTGCTGAGTGGCTCGGTGGGGCGTTCGGTGATGCGCGGATTGTTGAGATCATCCGTCACGGGAACGGGTTTTTCGGGGTCGAACAATTCAGTATCCGGCAAAGGCTTTTTCGGCGGGCGGTCATCATTTGATTGATCGGCTTTGAGGCGTGCAAGTTCCGTCTGCACGACATCCGCTAGATTGTTATTGAGCATCCCCGCCGAAAGCATCGCCTCTAATGGGCTGATCGCCTCCCGCGCATTGACCTTCCCCAACGCCTGCACAATCGCAATTTTGACGCGCGCTTCGCTTTCGTCTTGCAGGATTATTAGCAGGGTAGCAACCACATCCGCATCATAAAATAGACCGAGTGCACGTGCCGCCTGCTCTCGCGTACGCGGATTCACATCATGGATGAGTTGCCGGGCTTCGTCAAAATTCATAGGGGTTGTTTTAGGATCGCTCGCTCTGACTTTAACATTCTATCTTCATTTTATAACAGATGTTGGACTGATGCCGAATGACAAACCGCCTACTAACGGCGATCTCCTTGGGAAGCGCAGGCAACTATGGTGGCTTGAATATTTCATTGTGACTCAATTGTCAAATCGTGGATTTAACCCGTAACCTTATTGATGAATGGACGGTATACACAGCATAGTTGTTTTCTTTTGTAGTGCTGGTCGTTGCGCTGTTGGTTCTCCCCCAGAACTGTGCAACCGCCGGCACTATTGCTTTGTATCGCCTGCCGACGCTTTAATTCACCTGCGAGATGGAGTATAGTTAAGCGCAATTACGGGCGGATTAAAAAGTTTATGGAGCATTTATCGTTATGACCATCGAAAATCAGAACGATCTTGTGGGGTTAATGCGAATCGGCAAAATTGTCGCCCAGACCATTCAACACATGATCGATAGTATCGAACCGGGCATGACCACAAAAGAGCTTGACGACATCGGCGCGGCATTCCTCACCAAACATGGTGCGCGTTCCGCCCCCATTCTGGCATATAAATTCCCCGGCTATACCTGCATCAGCATCAACGATGAAGCCGCACATGGCATCCCCGGTGACAAAGTGATTCAGCCCGGTGATCTGGTGAATGTGGATGTTTCCGCAGAGTTGGACGGTTATTGGGCGGATAGCGGGCGCAGTATGCAAGTGCCGCCGCATGATCCTGAAAAGCAACGCATGATCGCCGCTTCTAAGGAGGCGCTGGAAATCGCCATAGAGTATGCACGGGGCGGTAACCGGATTTTTGAAATTGGCAAAGCGGTGGAAGCCTTCGCCAGCAAAAAAGGCTATAGTGTCATCCGTGAATTGGGCGGGCATGGCGTGGGGCGACACATCCACGAGAAACCGTCCGTCCCGCATCACTATAACCGTAGAGCAAATCAGCGCCTTGTTCCCGGTACGGTTTTGACGTTAGAACCGTTCCTGACCACCGGCGCGAAGCACATTTACACCGAAGATGATGGCTGGACATTGCGAACGACGGACGGCAGTCTGGTTGTTCAGCATGAGCACACCGTCGTCATCACAGAAGATCGTCCAATTATTGTGACTGCACTTTAACATGAACCCAACACAGATCGACTCAACGACCAAAGAAGCCAATGAAGTCAAGCCCACACCGCCGGATGGGACGGCGTTACTTCCCGCAGAAGTTCCGCTCGTTTTCCACTGGTTCGCAAAAGCCTATATGAAACTCGCCGGATGGAAGGTTATCGGCTATGTGCCGGATGTGCCGAAGATGATCGTCGTCGCCGGACCACACACCGCCAATCGCGATGGATTCATGCTCATCATGACCGCGTGGATTTTGCGCGTCCGGCTGGATTGGATGGTCAAGGCGGAACTCATCAAAGGTCCGTGGGGCTGGGCGCTGAAAAAAATTGGCGCGGTGCCGATTGATCGTAGTCGTAAAAATGACCGTGTGAAGCAGGCGGTAGAAAACTTTATTAAACGGGACAAAATGCTTCTGGTGATTGCACCGGAAGGCACGCGCCAGAAAACCGATCACTGGAAAACAGGTTTTTACCGCATCGCCATGAAAGCGGGTGTGCCCCTGTTCTTCTCGCGTCTGGATTATAAACGCAAGGTGGTTGATCTGACCGACGGCTTGTTTTATCCAACAGGGGATATTGAAGCGGATATTGAGTATATCTGGAGCGTTTATCGAGAAATTGGGGCGCGCTTTCCCGAAAAAGTCAGCGATATGCGCCTGCGCCCGCGAGACATCCGGCAGGATCATAGCGCGGATGTGGATGCGGATGATTCGGAGTAAGAAGTTGTTAGTTGTTAGTGAAAAGCATAACGCAAAGTCGCAGAGAACGCGGAGAAACGCAGAGATATTTTTGTAAACGCTTGTCTGTGGTGAGTTCTTAGCAAAATCTTTTCGATGGGTAATTTGGTTGATAGTGATTAATAAAAGCCTGTTTATCATTAGAGCAGGCTTTTTTTATTGGGTGTGCGTTTCAAACGAAAATCGGTGTATGACCTAATTGTTGATTGAAAATTTAAACACATCACAAAAATCGGTGGGCAACCTAACAGGTTGCCCCTACGAGTTATACGTTTATTTTCTTAAAGAGCATACAGGTCGCCCATACGAACCATCTTCAACATAACTTCTCCCCGCCTCAATCTGCGATATATTTGGGATAAACTTGGGATAAAAAAACGCCGGAGACTGGTGGAGTGTCCGGCGTGATGACTGCTTTTTGATGAGGGATTGTGCCTTACTTGACAGGCATTGCCCGCTTGGATTTGCTTTTGGTTTTGGCTTCGGGATAGGTGCGTTCGCCGGTCATCAGTTGATTCAGGCGATAGCGGTCTGTTCGTGAAGTCATATCTAGGCTGATGGGCGTGACCGAGACCAACCGCTCATGAAGCAGAACATAGACATCGGAATCCGGCTCGGCTTTGGATGGGTCGGTATCATACTTATAGCCCAAGCGCCCAACATCCTCCAATGAAACACGTTCCGGGCGGGTGGGCCAGTAGACGCGTCGCCGTGAGAGGCGGGTGATGCGCCATTCGGTGTCTTCCGTCGCGTTGACCGGCACATCGATTTTCAGCAAATCGACATCATCAGGGCGTTCAGCGTTATCCATCAGCCAAATGCCGAATTTACGGGCGAAAATTGCCGCCGCGCTAAAATCCACTTCTGTGGAATAGCTCAGGTGTAAATCTTTGGGCGTTTGTTGGGACATCGCCAGCGCCGGAATATCGAGGCTTGCCGCTTCAATCGCCGCGCCGACTGTGCCGGAGATGGTCACGCCGTTGCCGGTATTTTCGCCATAATTGATGCCGGAAACGACCAGCGAGGGCAGATACGACGACAATTCAAGCACGCCATGTTGCACGGCTTGCGCGGGTGTGCCATCCACCGCATAGGCAGTTACGCCGGGGAGATCATGATTATCGTAGGCATAAACGCGCCCTTCGCTGAACACGGGCATACTGCGTCCCATGCCGGATTGTTGCTGACGGGGCGCAACGACGAGCAAATCTCCCAAGCCCACAAAGGCTTCTACCGCCGCCCATAAACCGGGGGATTCTATGCCGTCGTCGTTGGTGAATAAAATGATTGGACGTTCGTCACTCATGAGTTTGCATTTCTACATGGTATACAATTAGTAGCGGATTTGCGTCTGTAAATCACACATTAACCAACACAACCGCTAGTAATTACCCAATATACGCCTTAATTCTTAATGTAAGATTAAGAAAACTTTGTGTCTTTCACCAATATTGACGAAATCTTGTGGATTTTTGGGGATTATTCACTGCCGATGAGCGCATCACTGAAAAAATCGATAAGGCGCGTTTCAAATTCTGCGGGATAGTCCAGCGGGGTTTCGACATGGGCGCTATCGGTGATCCAGAGCGTATAGGGAACGGTTGAGACGATCAGGGTAGCTTCGAGTTGGTCGATATTGTCTCCGCGCACCAGCCGATCCGCTGTGCCGAAAACCAGATACACGGGACGGTCTGCGAAGGTTGCGACGGAGTCCAGCGGTGCATACCGACGGACATCATCACCGAACAACAATCCGCCCATGAACAGAATCGGCGTTTTCAAGAGCGATAGTTTCACCTCGCTTAGCAGATCGTCAATCAGAATATCAATATCGGCGTAAGCACTATCCGCCCAGACTGCCCCGATGCGCGGGTCAAATCCACCAGCGATGAGTGCCGTCGCCCCGCCCATCGAATAACCATACACGCCGATCTCACCTGCTGTCGCGCCGCGCTCGTTGATGAGATAATCTACCGCGCCGATCACGTCCTGATATTCTTTGCTCCCCATGCCCATATGTCCGTTGTCATCTTCGCTCTCGCCCATGTTCCGCAGGTCGAGCACAAGCGCGTTAAAGCCTGCCTGATGCAACACGCCCGCAGGGAGCAACGAAAATGCGTCGCGTCGACAGGCATTGATGCCATGCACGATAATCACTGTCGGCGCGTTGGTGCTGTCTTCCGGCGCGGGAACGGCTGGAACATAAAATGCCCGCAGAGTCAGACCGTCCGCAGAGGGAAATTCAACGTCCTCGTAGGTATCCATCAGATAGGGTGTGGTGTCGATTGAGGCGGAAAAATTGGCGGGGGTGGCATCCGTCGCGCCACACGTATCAACCGCGCGGGTCATTGTGTGATAGATCAGCGCCGAGAGTACCAGCAGACCGATGAGTGACGTAAAGATAAAAAATAGGGACAGTCGGCGCAATCGTTTCATGCGTGGGGATTTTTCGGATCAGTATGCAAGAAACATCATCGTACACAAAAAAACGCCGCACAGCAAAAGAAATTGGCTGGCGGCGGGTCATTTTTCGCTACGACCTTACTGCTGTTGTTGCTGTTGCTGTTGTTGCATCTGAAGTTGTTGATGTTGTGCCGCGTTGTATTCTTCCCATTGCACTTCTGGTAGTAGGTTTTCGTCAAAGGGTGTTTCGTCCATTAATTTGACCTGCACACCCACGTTGAGTTCGGTTTCTGCGGTGCCGTTAAACACACCCTTGGTCGGCGAAACATCCATATAATCCCGCCCGCAGGCAACACACACATGGCGACTATTGCCGACGAGGTTGTTGGTCGGGTCGAACGCCACCCAATCTAAACCGGGAAGATACACTTCCACCCACGCATGAGAGGCATGTTCCGGCGAACGATCATCATAGGCTTCGTTCGGTATGATATAACCACTGACGTAACGCGCCGGCATATGTATATTGCGTAACAGCGCTAGCATAATATGCGAAAAATCCTGACAAACGCCCTGCCGAGCCTGTAACGCATCGTCAATGGGCGAATCGACCTTGGTGCTATTGGGCGCATAGGCGAAGGTATCATAGAGCGCGGTGTTGATCTCACGCGCCAGACTCAAGGGATCACCACGCCGTGCGGTCAGGTTCAAATCCTGCGCCAATTGGAGCAAAAGCGGGGTTGGCTCCGTGAAGCGACTCTGCGAGAGCATCTCCCAGAAATCGCCTTCATCAATATCCGCGTCCAATTGCGCCCATGATTCCTGCGGCAAATTGTCTGGAAGGGGTGGCGCTTCCGTGATTTCTACGGTGGATTCTGCGGTGATGCTCAGGCTGTTGTGAAATTGCGGAATATCAAAATGATGGACGGTATTGCCGTGATAATCGACATATTCAAAGACCGCCGCCTTCGGTTGCAGGGTGAGTCCAAAGGTCATGCACCGCTGAGTCGCATCATTACGCGGGTGCATATAGACTTCCATAAAACTTTCGCTGATGGGTTCCGAGTAAAAAAAGCGTGTCTTATGCAAAACTGAATAGTACATACAGCCGACCTCTTTTGCCTAAAAGACCAGCGCGGATTGCACCGGATAGGCAATATATGTTTCATTTACTGAGCTATGGATTTCCGCACATTTCTGGCGGATTCCGTTTAAATAATTGCCGAGATCATACGAAATGACATCATCAATCATGTCAAAACTAAGTTCGGCTTTTAAGCGCCCCACAAGGCGATTGGTGCGGATGGTCTTGCGCTTATCGGTGGCTTCAGCGATGTTATCCAGCGCACTCTGCACGCAATCAATGGCGAAGCGAATGCTATGCGGGAATTCCGGGTTGAGCAGTAACAATTCCGTGATGCGTTCCCGTTTGAATGCCGCCGTGTAAATTTTGCAATAGGCTTCAAAAGCAGTGCAGGACTTGAGCACGGCGAGTAATTCGAGATATTGTTCGTTATCAAGATCGGCGTTTTGATCTTCCAGCACATCACTATGCACGGCGAGTAAATTGGCGATGCCGTTCGCCCGTTCGATGAAGCGCCCGACCTGAATAAAATGCCAGCCTTCGCCATGATTCATGGTTGAATCCGTGATGCCTTCAAACATATGTGATCCGTTGCGGATCTCGCGCAAAAACGTGAACGGTCCGGCGTTCCAAATTTTCTCCAGTGAGGTGGATTTGATATTCAGGAACATTTCGTTTAAGTGTTCCCACATCTCGGAGCTAATCTGTGCGCGAACCTGACGGGCGTTTTCCCGTGCGCTCATGATGCAACTCAAAATCGAATTCGAGTTTTCACGGTCAAATGTCAAAATTTCCATCGCGGCGAAGTCATCAATGTCGCCTTCAGGGACGGGGACGTTCAAGGCTTTAAACAGGCGCGCCCATTGTAGTTGGGCATTCGCGGGGAGCATATCCAGCGAAATGTTCAAATTGACGATCAGTAAGCGTGCGGTATGTTCCGCCCGTTCCAGATAGCGGCTCATCCAATAGAGATTATCCGCCACATTAGACAGCATCAATTGATTAGTCATAAAGCACCCATGTATCCTTACTGCCACCACCCTGTGAAGAATTGACCACCAGCGATCCACGTCGTAGTGCCACCCGCGTTAAGCCACCGGGTACAATCGTCACATCGTTGCCACTATTGAGTATATAGGGACGCAAATCAATGTGCCGCGCCTCTACCTGATTATTCACAAAACACGGCGCTTGCGAAAGTGAGATCGTCGGCTGGGCGATGAAATTACGCGGATTGGCGATGATCGCCCGCTTGAATTGCTCCTGCTCTTTTTTGGAGCTATGCGGACCGACGAGCATCCCGTATCCGCCACTTTCGCCGACTGCCTTAACGACCAGCTTATCCAGATTGTTGAGCGCATGGTCGCGTTGTTTTGCATTTTCCATCAGATAGGTTTCGATGTTGTCAAGAATCGGATCTTGATCCATATAATAACGGATGATCTGCGGGACGTAGGCATAAACGGCTTTATCGTCCGCCACGCCTGTACCAATCGCATTCGCCAGCGCGACATTGCCACTACGGTAACTATTGAATAGCCCCGTCACACCCAACGATGAGTCCTTACGGAACGCCATCGGATCCATAAAATCATCATCCACACGGCGGTAAATCACATCCACGCGCTTGAGTCCGGCGGTGGTTCGCATATAGACGACGCTATCATGCACCAGCAGATCGCGCCCTTCGACGAGTTGCACGCCCATTAAACGCGCCAGAAACGCGTGTTCAAAATAGGCGGAGTTAAACACCCCCGGCGTGAGTACGACGATATTCGGGTCAGAATTTCCGGGCGGGGCGAGTGCCTGTAACGTGGAAAGCAACGCCTGCCCATAATTATCCACCGAGCGCACACCGTAATCCGAGAACAAGCGCGGAAAGACACGCTTCATCACCTGTCGGTTCGCTAACATGTAGGATACACCACTCGGCACACGGAGGTTATCCTCCAGTACGGCGAATTCGCCATCAGGCATTCGGATCAGATCCGTACCCACCACCGAGACGTAAATGTTGCGTGGCACGCGCACCCCGCGCATCTCGCGGCGGTAATGCTTGCAGGTAAAGATCAGGTCTTGTGGGACGACTTTATCTTTCAGGATATGGGCGTTGTGATAGATGTCTTCTAGAAAAAAATTGAGCGCGGTGATGCGTTGCTTTAAGCCACGTTCCACCTTGTCCCATTCGGGCGCGGTGATGATGCGCGGCAGAAGGTCATAGGGGATGATGCGTTCTGTGCCTTCATCCTCGCCATAAACCGTAAAGGTGATGCCCTGATTCAGAAAGTCGACATCAGCGGCTTGTTGGCGTCGTTGCAGTTCATCAAAGGGGAGTTCGGTCAGGCGGTGATAAAGGGGGGCGTAATGCCCGCGTGGTTTAAGCATCCCCTCGAACATTTCGTCGTAGGCTTTGGAGAGGGTATAGCTAGAGAATTTCTTTTGCGTACTATCATCAGATTGTGATTGTGATTGCAATTGAACCATTTCGAGAAATCTTGCCGTGAGTACCCCAACTCATTAGGCGGATGACCTTTTGGTGTGATCTCACATACGTGGACAGAATATTACAAGTATAAACGATTCTAACACTCCCTGCGATGAATCCCAACCTGAAAATACAAGCTCACATTTGTCTATAATGCACAATTGGGGGCAACTCTGTCCAAATATTATGTGATGAATGGTGTATAAATAAGGGACACCGAAACGGCTCATGATGAAACAGAGTTGATGATGAACACCAAGCGCGCAACCACCGTTAACGACGCAAATGCACAGAAGTTCAGCCTGCCCGCGTTCAAGCAATGGCGTAAATTCGCTGGACTCATCGATGGCTATCAGATTGCTGACGAAATGGGTCTGGATTACGGCGCGTGGTACGTCGAGCAGGAGAAACGCTGGCGGGACGCGGGCGCATGGACTCTGGACGCGCTTGAGTTGCGGCTGATGATTTTCCTCGCCTATCGCAGTGATTACATGAGCGGGTATACGTACACCGAACACGACGAGATCGTCGATAGCTTGCTCTATGCTTTGAGCGAGGTGTTGGATTTACCTTATGCGGGGATAGATGAGGCGACATAGGCTTGAAAATCCCCGTAAGCAAAATATTGAGAGCGATGCTAATATATAAAATAATTACTTATAGTTCCGAGAAAACTTGTGTTAGAAAACTCAGAAAACAATGTTCCTTTTACGAAAGAGAACTTAGAAAATCCCGATCTAAATCAACTCCGAATTTCGCTTCAATATGTTAATGAACTTTGGCTTAATACAAACACCCAAAAATTACTTATAGATAAGCTACTTGAAATAAGAAATGATGTGTATTCTAAAAAATTACTTATCGGAAATCAGTTTCTCAAGCTAATAGTAGTTACAGCAGATATAGAAGGCGTATCTCAATACTGGGGAAAGCAGTTAAATCGTAATGAAGGTATCACAAAGCAAAGTGATAGTGTTGTAGCGGGAAAATTAATTTTCTGGCACAAAAACGATAACTTTGAGATAGAAGAGTGTTGTGCTGTAATGTTAATAAACGAGACTGTTGCAATTGATCTCATAGATAACAACCAAGAGAGACAAAATGAAGGAAAACACGTAATAGTCCATGAGCTTGCTCATATTGAAACGGAACTAATTAACCTAATTCGAAGAGAGAAATTAAATACCAACAACAATGATACTTGGGCACTTAATAAGTATGCGCTGGCTGAGGTTCTTTGGGAGGAGTTCTACGCAACCTACAAAGCATACAAATATGCACCAAGCCAAAATATTCAAGCATCTAATTCATATTTTTCAACTCTTTTAGCAGAAACTACAGAATCGGTAGATCAAGAAATCTTGGACTATAGAACTTATAATGATGTTACGCGATTATATAATTTTGTAATTAGAAAATTGGAAATGTTAATCGCACAACTTGGAAGATGCTTAGGATCAATAAAAGAGTCAGGGACGGATGATAAAAACAAAATTCTAGTTGAGAATTTCTTTGCTGGAATCAGAGATGTTTCCATTAGGTGGGAAGAAATAACTCGTCAAATATATGAAATACTAGATGGTGAAATATTTATTACCGATCAAGGTTTTGATGAACTCTCAAGCTTTGTAGCAAACTACTTAATTGAATTTGGATTAGTTCTTGAACGACAATCCGATCAATCAATATATATTGATGTGCCTTTTACCGAAAAAACAACGCCTAAATCTACTGACAATTTATGAATTGAATCAAAAAAGGACGATCTGACTGAGATGCAGACCGCCCTTTTAATTTATGCTGAGGATTGGCGAGTTATCCGCCTGCGTTGACGCTCAGGCTATAGCCACCGGAGATGCCATCGCCGAAGCCCGCCACCTCGATGGTGAGGGTTTGTCCGGCAGTCACGGGGATGTTTTCGATCAGCGAGTCCAATTGCCCGGATGCGCGGTCATCGTTGCTGAACGCCGGTTCACTCGCGCCATCGACATACACGCGCAGGTAGGTATCGACTGCGGCATCTGCGCCGGTTGCTTCGATAGTCACTGTGCCATCTGCGGTCACGGTGAGCG
The DNA here is from genome assembly GCA_040219275.1 of Aggregatilineales bacterium. Taxonomy (GTDB): domain Bacteria; phylum Chloroflexota; class Anaerolineae; order Aggregatilineales; family Phototrophicaceae; genus JAVJSU01. Next base: position 17,432 of record JAVJSU010000013.1, read on the forward strand.
TATATTGCACGCGCAAGCCGACCTGTAAATCACCCTCGACGGTATCGCCAATGTTGATCGCCCCGCCGTCGATGATGTCAATGGGTGGTGGATCGCTCGGTACGTTGCCCTGTGCGCCTGCTTCCGAGGCACGAACGGTCACGCTGTAATCGCCACCGACGGCATCACCCGCGCCACCAATTTCCACGATGATGGTCGCGCCTGCTGTGCCGGTAATCACGGCATTTTCGGTGATCGGGTCAAGCACGGGCGTGTTGTTGTTCGGCACGTAGAGGTTGACGACCAGATCATCACGTCCGTTGAAGACAATATCAATCTGATTGACTTCCGCTGGCACAGTTACGGTATAACGATCCCGTGAGCCGACTTCCAGCGTGCCTTCGATGGTATCGCCGAGGTTGACCGTGCCTTCTTCGGTGACGACATCGCTAGAGACGTTCCCGGTGCCGCTGTTGAGATAATCAACCGCGTAATCAAGGATGACATCGCCTTCGTAGAAGAGTGTTTCCTCGGTGATGGGGACTTGCACGGTGGGCGGAACGCCTGTGCCTTCCAGACGGATGCCACCGTCAGCGTTCAGGGCGCGTCCCATCGTGAATTGCATCACCAGACCATCCGGCATAAAGACGCGGGTGACGTTGCCGCCCAAGCCCGCAGTCGGGTAATTGCCGACAATCGCGGCGCGGTCATTTAAGCTCATGGCGTAGGAGAAGAACTCACACGCACTGGCGCAACTCGGACTGACCAATACCGCCACCGGACCGCCGTAATAACGTCCGTCTTCCGGCAAAACGATGGTTTCCGCACCGTTTGGCACGGTTGCGAAAGTGTTCAGGTCGGGATAGTAGAGTTCATCAATGCCGACGGGGACTTCTTCACGGAAGAAATAACCGGAATAGACCAGATCAAGATTATAGCCACCGCTATTCCAGCGCATGTCGATAATCAAGCCGGGGATTTGCTGTTGATTGAGCGTGTCGATCATGTTTTCCCACAGACGGAGCGCCAGCAGAGGATTACGCCCGAAGGTGTTGATCTTCACGTAGCCGTAGCCGTTATCCAGCACACTGAATTCCACCGGCAATGACCATGATTGAGCCGCGCCATTATTGGTGGAAGAATACGTCCAGCTTTCGCGTTCGGGGACGGTATCCAGCGTGATGGTGCTATCGGTGGTGTCACCCGGATTGCGATAGGTGATGTCTACCTGTGCGCCCCGCGGGAAACGAGAGCCGTAGCGCAATTGTTGCAGGTGCAGATTATGTGGCGTGCTGAAGTTGCCAAAGGTGAACACCCCTTCCAGATACTCCTGAATGGGGATGCCATCAATGGCGATGAGTTCCGTGCCGAGTTCAAATCCGGCATCGTCGGCGGGTGTGCCTGCCACCAGATAATTGACGATCACACGCCCATCGTCGAGTTCACGCATGGCAAAACCGGGACTGCTATCCGTCGCAATCACGAAATCTTGCTGAGTCAGCGGGAAGATGTTCGGTCCGACGTGTCCATCCGGGAAGGATAGGATGTAATCACGCAAAGCAAATTGATAGGCAGAGGCATCGTTGTCCGCTTCGGCTTGTGCAAAGCGTGGCGCAAATTCTGCTTCCAGCGCATCAAAGTCGATATTTTTGAGTTCCGCAAACGAATATTCACGGCGCATCTGTGCGATGAGTTCAGCGAAGGCTTCCGTATAGCTGAGACGGCTGTAATCCGCCGGAATCAACGATTGGTCAGCTTCGATGAGGTCAACCGTCGCATTAAAGGAACGGTCAAAGGTGAAGGGTTCAGTGCTGAAATCTACCACGCTATAGCCCTGCGGGATGCTCACCGTCGGGTCGTCCGCCGTGTAGAGCAGACCATCCGCGCCGAAGCCAGACGGATAGCCCTGATTGTTATCCGGTGCCCAGACAATCGCCTTACCGCCGACAATTTCATCGAGCGTGGCGTAATCTACCGAGTGCACGGTAGACAGCAATCCGGCGGCATATTCGCGGTCACTTTCCCAGTAGGGATCGTCGAAAATGTCGGTATAGACCTGAATATTCATTGAAATCACGCCGATGTCGTCCGCGCCATCGTTATCCACATCGCGGAATTCACCACGCGGCACAATCGGCAAATTAATTTCGTAGGTGAAGGGTGAACGGAGCGGATCGGAGGTAATTTGACCGAGTACCTGTGCATCTTGCGGGACGACATAATCCGGCAAAGACGCGATGCGGTCAATCTCGCCCGCAATGTCGATGAGCGAAACCGTAATCGACGGCGTACCCCAATCCGATAAGAATGTGACGGTATAGGGCACTTCCCCGCTGAGGATCGCCGCGCCGCCTTCATCATTGATGATCTCCGCTGGCGGTAAGCTCCCGTCCTGCGCCCACAGGGGCAAGGTGAAGAGTGCCAGCAGTAAAAGGGTCGTAAACACCATTACTCTACGTCGCATAAACCTAATCCTTTTGAATAACCCGTTACGTTTTCGTTTACAGTGTTCAGTATACAGTCAAAAATGGTCAACGAGGTGCGCTGACCACGCCGTAATTTACAGTCACAGCATCATTGTACGTCATTACAATTTTGAGTCCAAACAATATGGCGGGATTGTAACCGAGCACACATTTTCAGCTTAGGATTTGAATGAAGTTGAACGGGGGAGAAGTTGGTAGGTATTGATACAAAAGTTCACTTGTACTAAAGAAACAATGAAAAGATATGTTCACCGTCTTACCATCATTGTCTCTGTTTATAAGCATCCAATACTCTAACAACAAACATTGAGAAGGCTAGGAATTCCAAAACAGGATACTCATACATCTTAGGAAAATCGATTGCTTGCCCTGATTTAGTAATTAACACTATTGTTCTTAAATGCTTTTTTCTTGAGCTTGCAATGTCAACTTCACTTAGATCCTCATATAAGAAAGTTTTTGTTCGTTCATTTTCTATCCAATACATGCCGAAGTTGGTGAACAGAATATATGCCGCTTCATCTATAATTGGCATGAATTGACCGCATAGAATCTCACCTGTTTTCACTTGAGAGTCTTCTTCTATTTTAAGTCGATTTTCATCTGTTATCTTCACATAATGTTTTGAATATCTCGCCTCTCTATAAATCCGTGATTTTATTGTCTCTACGAAACTTAGCATCATCCACCTCAATTAAAGATAAGTCGATTACGCATTTTCGCTGTTTTGTGTGCGTGATTTTAAATGCCAGACGGATTCTTTGGCGGGTACCTTCCCTTTTAGCATTCCGGCGACCTCTATGCTGGCGAGGGGTGTTATGTCGTAGGTATCGTGGTAGTGGTTGTTGACTTCCTCGCCGCTGACCGAAAACGGCGGTCCGTCCATGCGTGTTTGGTCATATTCAAAGGTGATGAGGAGCTGGGGTGCTGAATCCGTGATGGCGGTGATGTGTAGCGTATATTGATCGCGCATTTTGGCAGGTAAGGCAACTAATGCGGCACGGTCAAAGATGGCATCCACAGTGCCGAGCGTCTGACGGGTGAGATTAAAAATATCGCCCACGAAAATATCGACATCCGGCGCGCTATAGTGTTTGAGGTCGCCGATTTGGGTGATCTGTGGTTCTACGCCAAGCTCGGTGAACAATTGTTGAATGGCGAGTTCGCTAAGTTCTGCCCCGACGACCTGATAGCCCTGCGAAAGAAACCACGCAATCGCAAGGGTTTTCCCGCACAAAGGGATGAACACGCGGCTATCCTTCTCGAGATTTAGCTCTTGAAAGTAAGTCACGAGAAGCGGATTTGCCTTAGCTTCGTGAAAGCTGATCGAATTTTCTGCCCATCGTTTGTGCCAAAAATTTTCGTCCATTGCTATTGCCTATACATTTAAAATTGAAAACGGTTCTCAAATGAGACGACTTTGCGCCCGTAATTGTAAGTATAGGATTTGAGGCGTTCTTCGGCGGCTTGCCACTTGGGGCTGAGGAGCGCGGTGCGGAGTGTATCGCGGCTTTCGACCACGAATTCAAGCTGGCGCGACGGATAGTCGCCGTAAGAAACCTGCCACACAAAATACATATGTAAGCCAAGTTGCCGCGCATCGGTGACGAAATCGCCCACCATATATCGGTAATAAGGTTCAAATTTATCAGCCTGGATGTCGTACCAGATGAGCAAACGATAATCCACACGTATAATCATATAACGCCGTGCCATTCCATCAGAATCATAGGCATGATTGTAGCATAACCCGCCAACACTGCACAAAACCGCCCTTGCCCCTAAACGCGGATTGGGGTAATTTCATCATAGATTTGACAAGGATGACAAATATGGCTGACTTAGGGCAACGGTTAACTGACCTGCGCGACAGAGTAGAACGTTTAAAAGATCGGCAAAGTCGTGGTGAAGACATTAGCGCGGAACTGGGCGAACTGGAACGCACCGCCCGCGATGTGCTTTCCGACGCGAAAAATACCCCGCAGGAATCCTCTGCACAGGCGCTATTTGCGGAAGTCGCCCGTCTGAGCAGTCCGGCATCGTCTGCCTCGGCGACAGTGCGCGGGTTGGTGCGTCGGGCGCGGATTCGCATTGAGATCGCCGGAGATGATGACGATATTGACGAGGCGATTGACCTGCTGGCGGAAGCCCTCAGCCACAATCATGATGACGAAGAAACAATCTCGCTGTTGCAAGATGCCGCCGATCATCATGCACAGGCGGCGCAACGGGTGAGCGATCTGTTCAGCCGTTATGGGATTGATCGCACCGCGAAGCGAGAAGCTCCGGCACAATCTCGCGGGATGCTGGAATTCGATGATGATTACGACGATGATGATGATAGCGACGGCGATGATAACGGGACTCAGAAATATTCCACCTCGTCCGGTTATCCGCCGCCGGAGCAGGAATTGCGCCGTGAGCGTGACGAAACCGACCCGCCCAAACGTCGTACAGGGGTTCAGCGTCGTGTGCCGGGGCAAGGTCCGTTGTATACCGGCTCAGAAATTGACGGTCTGCTCTCGGAACTCACGCAAGCCTATTATGCGGGCGATTATCAGGAAACGGTGAACCTCGCCAATCGCATCCTCGCGCAACAACCCGGCAACCCGACGGCGCTCGAATATCGTGAAAAAGCCGAAGACAGCATCATTCGCGGGGTCGTGCCGGATCATCGCATTCCGTTTGATGCGCGAGTGTCTTATAACCGTGCCAATTCGCTGGTGCGTGCCGGTAATTATGAAGAAGCCGAACGCCTATATCGTGAAGCGCGTGATCTGGCGGAGCGCAGTGGCATCCTCAGCTGGAAGGATGTCGAACAGGCGATGCTCGACATTCAGGATTTAGCCCTCGCCCGCGAATTGCTTCACGAAGGCGACAGACTGATGGCAACCGATAATTGGTCGGATGCGCTCCGTAAATATGAAGGGGCGTTGCGCGTCGTGCCGAACGATCCACAGGGCGAGGAACGCGTGGAGACGGTGCGCCGTGTACAGCAGGAAGCCGATCAAGCCGCCGTTAAATTGAGCACCCTCAGCGGGTCACTGAGCGATCAAGTCTCGCAGATTAAAGCGGTGCAAGAAATCCTCATGCGGGCGCGGCAATTGCTCCCGAATAGTCAACGGCTGGGCAGTTTGCAGAATGATGCCAACAACAAGCTCGCCGCCATCAAGACGCAACTTTCCGATCAGGCACAGGGGGCGGTTTCCCGTGCGAATAACGCGATGGCGATTGACGAACGCCTGATGATGAGCAACGAGGCGCTCCGCTTGCTGGAACTCGGCGTGGAGCTTGACCCCGGTGATGCACGCATGTCCGATATGCTGATGTCCACGCGCTCCGGCACTGCCGACATGCAACGCGCCCGTCAGGTGATCGAACGGGCATCGGCGCTGGTGTCGCAGAATTTTGACAATGAACTGTCGCAGGCGCGAACGATGCTGACCGGATTGCGCGATTATGCACAGGATGAGCGGTATCGCATGGTCGTGGATGAATTGCACTCGCGTTATGTGGAGCGGGCGGAAATTGCGCTCGACGATGGTGATGTGAGCGAGGCGCAAACATGGCTCGATATTCTGCGTGATGAACCCTTCCGTATTCTGGGGCGACGCTCGGAAGTCAACCGGATCGAGAATCAGATCAAGCGGGATCGTTCCCGTGCGCGGCAACAACTCGGCGGTGTGGTCGGCGGGATTATCCTGATTATCGCGGTGGGCGCATTCTTGACCCGCCCGCAATGGGAGCCGATTATCAACCCGCCACCGACAGGCACGGCGACCATCACCAGCACGCCGTCCATTACACCGACAGAAACGGAAACGCCAACGCCAACCGCGACGGCAACCATCACTGAAACGCCAACATGGACGGTCACGCCATCGCTGACGGTCACGCCATCGGAAACGCCGACGGAAACCAACACACCAACGCACACACCCACGGCATCAGCGACCCCAACGGCAACGGACACAGCCACAGCGACAAGTACGCTCACGCCGACCCTCACGCCGACCATCACCGAAACGCCGACGAATATCTGTATCGTCGAGCCACTGACAGGTGTCGGTGGGGCGCGGGTACGATCTTCACCGGAAACAACGGGTGGTAATCAATTGGGGACGTTGCCGGAAAATAGCACCGCCGAGGTGTTTGAACGAGAACGCGATGATCGAGGCTTCGTGTGGTATCGTCTGCGGGCAACCATTGGGAGCGCACGCATCGAAGGTTGGGTGCGGGCGGATGCTGTTGTAGCCTTTGGGGATGACTGCCCGGAAGTGCCGTAGGGGAGATTAGGCATCGGGTTTATACAGAAACGTGATTCACCATTTCACCGCCAATGGCTGAAACCCATTGGCTACACTACGCTTAAAACCCTGCTGAAGCAGGCTGTCCTTCCCTTATATTCGAGGGAAATAGCCCACTTCAGTGGGGTTTTTTTAACAATGTAGCGATGAGGTTTAAGCTCATCGTGGCAAATTGACCAAACTGATTGTCTCTACGTAACATTCCTCAAACGGAAAGAGCATTACGGCGCAGATCGCAGGATGCCCATTTGTTCAAGGAAGCCCATGCGATCATAGGCTTGCGTGTGTCCGCAGATTTTGCCCGCGTCGTCGAAATCGTAAATTGCTAATGTGTTATCGATTAAGTCTCCATCTCAGCGGTGAGTTGGCGCAATTTGCTGTCTAGCCGTGCGAACGCTTCTTGATCCGCAGGCTGAACCCAATTGTAGCCGATGCGCTCCCAATCAGGATCATCGGGGTCTAAGCCGAGTCGCTCGATGTATTCCGCCTCGCAGATGAAAAATTGAGACTTATACGGCAGAAGATACCCGCCGGAACGTCCTAATTCTGTGCTGGCGATTTCATAACTGGCGTGCCATTCGTTGATGAAGCTGGCGCAACGTTGCGGATAGAGCATCGTAAAGCGCACGCCATATTGCGAACGCAGGCGGTCTTTGCGCTCAAGATAGGTTTTGAATGCTGTCCATGTGGGGAAATTATGCTCAAGCGCGAGCACATGAAGCGCGTGTTTGAGCTTGATTCCGTTGATGAGTTCGGCAGATGCCGCGATATTTTCCGGTGTGTGTTCAGCGAAATAGGACAATTGCTGAAAGCGTTTGGCGGCGTTCAATACCGTTGCCGGATCACTTGAGCGCACCTGCTTGAGCAAGAGGGCGGCTTGAGTCTTTATTTCGTCAAGATTCGAATGAGGTAATTCATCCATAGGTCAACTCCTTCATTGTGTGCGCCCATCGACTCACTTCATCGGGCATGAAAAAGGTCTATGAAATTATGAGGGGTCTTGCTTTATATGGGTAACATCGTTTTTTGTGAGTACGGGCATCCCATCACACCCTAAAATCAAGGATAGCACAGATCACAAAAAATTGTCGAGATGCAATTTTGAAAATACCTAATCAAAAAGGCGCATGGAGCGCCTCTTAGGTTCAGGATGTGTCTTATGCCGCGTTCCGGCTGGTGATCCAGATGCGATTTTTGCGTCCACCACCCACCAGCTTAAACGTGCGTTGTTTCTGCCGTTTGGCATCATCTTCGTTCGTCCAGAAGCTGAGTGTACGATTTTTTGAGCTAGCAAGGAATTCCAGCGCCGCCATCACATGCGAACAGCCCATGCCATGATGCCGCGCCCAATCACAGGTACAGCGTGCATAGACCTCGCCCTGCTTACCAAACTTTACCGATACCACATATTGCATGGACGGGTTGCTGTCACTTTCAACCACCAGCGTATTCTTCGTGTGGAGCCGTGTCTTTAAATGACGGCTATCCGATTGTAACTTTTTAACGTGTTTTGGGATCATTTCACTACCCCTAAAAATAGAATTTGTGTTCTATTTCATTATCGCACATTTTCTATCTAATTTACGTTAGAATTTAGTAACTCTCCCCCTCAAAACTAGGGGTTTTTGGGGATTTTTACGAGCGATTATAACGTCAAATATTGAGCGGTTCATCGCGGGTGAATAACCGGATTAAGGGTGTTAAGGTTTCATATGATTATCGGCAGAGAGATGCAGAATGGCGTAACATCCGCTAAGATCAAAGGTGCATAAAATAATGTTCATTTAGCGCGCGTCGTCGCTATTATTCGACGAAAACGCACCACAAAAAATAATTTATTTCAGGAGTAACCACATGACAGTAGCCAAGCCCCGTCTTACGTTCTCGCAGAGTGTTAACCTGATGGTCGATCGTGCCATTGGTCATCTTGATCTACGGCGCGGATTAGCGGAACAGATTAAAGCCACCAACAATGTCATCAAAGTCGAATTTTCCATACAGCTTGATAGCGGTAAGTATGAATTGTTCACGGGTTGGCGTGCCGTCCATAGCGACCACCGCTTGCCCGTAAAAGGGGGCATTCGCTATTCGCCCCATGCCAATCAGGATGAAGTAGAAGCCCTCGCCGCCTTGATGACTTACAAATGTGCGATTGTCAACGTCCCCTACGGCGGGAGCAAAGGTGCACTCAGGATCGACCCGCGTAAATATAGCGAGGATGAGCTAGAACGCATCACCCGCAAATTCGCCCGTCTGCTGATTAGCAAAGGCTACATCAGCCCCGGCGAGAATGTCCCCGCGCCGGATATGGGGACGGGTCAACGTGAGATGGCGTGGATTGCGGATATTTACCGCATCATGCACCCTGAAGACATCAATCATTTTGCCTGTGTGACGGGTAAACCGGTCAGCAATGGCGGGATTCGCGGACGGGTTGAAGCTACCGGACGCGGGGTGCAATTTGTGATCCGTGAATTTTTCCGTCATCCGGCGGAAGTATTGGCGGCGGGCATGGAAGGCGGGCTTGAAGGGAAACGCGTGGTCATTCAGGGACTCGGTAACGTCGGCTATTATGCGGCGAAGTTTCTGCAAACTGAAGACGGCGTAAAAGTGACCGCTATCATCGAATGGGACGGTGGGTTGGTCAACGATAACGGCATCGACGTGGAGGGTGTTAAGCAATTTATCGCCGAATATGGCGGCGTTAAGGGCTACGGTGCGAACGGCATACAGTATGTCGACGATGGGCTGAAATTACTGGAAAAAGAGTGCGACATCCTCATCCCTGCCGCGCTGGAATCACAGATCACGGTCAATAACGCGCCGTATATTCAGGCAAAGTTGATCGTCGAAGCGGCGAATGGACCGATCACTTATGACGCAGATGAAATTTTGCAGGGTCGGGGCATTGCCATTTTACCGGATGCGTTTGTCAATGCGGGTGGCGTGACGGTCTCTTATTTTGAGTGGATCAAGAATTTGTCGCATATTCGCTTCGGGCGTATGCAACGCCGATTGGACGAATTACGCGGTGAACGCATCATCGAAGCGATGGAAACCATGACGGGGAATGTTGTGCCGCCGCACCTCAAGCAAGACATCATTCACGGCGCAGATGAGCTTGACCTTGTGCGCTCCGGTCTGGATGACACCATGCGCCTCGCCTTTCAGGAGATTGTCGTGGTAAAAAACGCCATGCCTCAGGTCAAAGATTATCGTACCGCCGCGTATATCGCCTCGTTGCAGAAGATCGTCACCACCCATATTGAAATGGGCATGTAACGCATTATGTGGATAAACACAGGGCGAATTGCGCTGGTTCGCCCTGTAGCTTCATATGTAGAGTCGCGGAAAGTTTAAAAAATTCACCACAGAGACAGAGAGATCACGGAGAAAAATGGAAGATTTTCCTTTGCGTCTTCGTGTCTTTGCGCCTTCGTGTTACGCTTTTACTTGCTCTTTTCGATAAAATACTTACAAGCTCTTTTTCGCAGATGTGCGGTGCAAACCGTGACGCGTATCTTCACGGATTCTTGTTGTTGATAAATGGTTTGTGAAACGTAAATTTTCGGTTGTAAGCAGAGGTGTAATTGACATATTAGGAGTAGTTGAAATACCATAACTATGACACAATATAATTTAGGATACTTGCATGAGGATCGCGCTAGCTTTCACCGTTGTCTTAGCCTTTTTAAGTATGTTGCTAAATTTTCAACCAACAATTAATCAGCAAGTTACTGTAACACCCTTTCCAACCGCAACACCCAATTATTTCCATGACAGACAAGCCGAAATGGACGTATTGACCGATCTTAACCATTGGCGCATTCGTCGTGGTTTAGCGCCCTTGATGGTCAATCAAAATTTAAGCAATCTTGCCCTGGATCAAGCACAATACATGGTGCAGTTCGCGCCGTTTACCACACAACAGGTGGATTTTCATACCGACCGCTATGGCGAGAGTATCGTCCAGCGGGCGCAATTGGCAGATTGGCAGGGCTATGAGTATCCCGGTCAGGTGCTGGTCGCCGAGGTCGCCGCGTATTATCCCGATGTTAATGGCGTGATTGGCTTCTGGCAAAGTTCGCTTGTGCATAGCCGCACCATCCAGAATGGCGGCTATCGTGAGGCGGGTATCGCCGTGTTGAACATCCGGGGCTGGTTGCTCTCCTATGTGGTTCTTGGTGGCAGACCGGATGTGTTACCCGTGTTGTATGACCCGAACCAGCAAATGTTGTATTTAACCCTGGATCAATCCGGTTATTCCAATGGATTTACGCCAGATCGTATCCGAATCATCAACAGTGACGGCGCAATGTTACACCCTGATGATTGGATGTTGTGGGCACGGCGCATCCCGTTACCGTACGGCGCGACCAACCAGATGACCATTATCTATTCGGATGGCATTCAGGAAATTGCGACGGTTGTGGATTTGGACGATGTGGTGATTTTCCCCGCAGAAGCCGCGCCAACACTTGCGCCGTCTGCAACTGCCAGCCCATCCGCCACACCGTTGATGGCGACATTTACGCCACGCCCGCCCCTCTCTACGCCGACAGCCACCATACCGCCCCGTGCAGACGGCTATGACATCAACTTTGTGTATGATTCAACCAGCCTGACGATGATGAATGACTCCAATCAACATGTGGATTTGTCGCCGTTGCGATTCGTCGCGCCCTCGCTTAATTTTTCCCGCACAGGCACATGGCTGGGGCGGTATGCGGAAGTGGATATTGAAAACTTCCCTGCGAATTATTGTATGCAGGCTTGGTCATTCCTGAGTTTTAATCGTGCGCCACCCTTACCACAACAATGCAACCTGCTCGCGTCTGGACGAAGCATTTTACAGCCCAATCAGCGTTTCTGGTTAGTCGGACACTTCAATATTTATTATGGTCAGGAATTGGTGGCGAGTTGCACCGCGGAAGCTGGCGTTTGTGGCTTCGATATGCCGTAAGCACGCCGTAAAAACAAAACTGCCGTTAGAGAATAATTCTAACGGCAGTGCTTAGTGAATGTTGGTGATGATGTTACCGTCTGAATTAGATTCCGACGATGGCTTGGTGATCTATCTCTGCAACGAGGCGGATGGCATCTTCAAATTGATCCATAGCAACGACAGGCTTGAGGAAGTAACCCGCTACGCCTGCATCAAACGCGGCGTGAATCAATTCTGGATCATCATACGCTGAGATCATAAAGATCGACAGGTGCGCCACGCGTTGCCTGATGTAGCGCGTAGTCTCGATCCCATCCATAAACGGCATCGAAAAATTTAACAGCACAACATCCGGTTTGAAGCGGGTTGCCAGCGCGACCCCTTCATACCCATTACGCGCAATACCAACAATCCGAAAATCACGAATTGCGGTTAATGCGTCCGCTAATGCAGTCCGAACCTCCACATTATCATCGACGATTAAGATGCGAATGGGAGAAGTGTTTGTGGTCTTCATTGTGTCTCCCTACAATGTGCTTTGTAGTATCTTCATTATATGAAAAATTAAAACGAAAGTCTGTAGTACTTTCTTCTATATATACAACACACTACAGCCTATAAAGGTGCATTATTGGTCATAATAGAGCAAAATTTAGGAAATTATTACAATTTTCAAAGAAAAACGCGGCAGACATTTCGCCCACCGCGTTTAAATAACACATTGATTGCCTTTAACTGGCGTTGAAGTACTTGCGAATATCCCCTGCAAGACCGTTCAGCACGATTTTGGGCGAGATGCTCGGCTCGGTATTGAAGTCCGTCGGGTTAATTGCACGGCTCAAATAGCGCATAAATTGTGTCTGATAATCCGGGCTATTGAGCATCCAGCGGATGTAAGTCTTAATTAGAATCTGCGGTGCGTTGGAGAAAATTTCCTGCTTCACTCGCCCCACCGTTTTCATAAACATGGGATGGGTGACTTCCATCATCTGCCGTTGATACATCGCGCCTGCCTGCACCCATGTCATCTCGTTTTGCTTCCACGCGAGGATGGCATCTGCCAGCAATTTGGTTTCCACCAATGCATCGTAAACCCCTTGCCCATCAATCGGATCTTTGTAATGCACCGCATCGCCGACCAATGCCCAATTTGCACCATAAGCATCACGATACCCGTTTGCGATGCGCCGTACACCGACGACATCCGTAACGCGACGGGCATTTTTAAGGCGATCTTGAAGATGTGGCACACGGGCTAGACCTTCGCAGTAAGCCTGTTCTAAGCCATTCGCGCCGAAGTTCGCGTCTTCGGAACGCATATAGGTACAAATGATGTACTTGCGTGCTTCGATCGGAATGACGACCAAAAGATAGTTATCATTGGTGTTGTACAGGCTAACGGCGTTGGGTGCATCCGGCGCATAATCATCCACATTTTCCCATTCCGCATGATATGAAGCGGCTGTGAATTCATTCTGTTCTTCGACGACCTGCGCGCCGAATTGCCGTGCAGAGAAGCTAAAGCGACCATCCGCGCCGACGACCAGATCCGCCGTATAAGTTTCGGATATGCCATCCGCCGCTTTGCCGACAATGCCATTCACCGCGCCGACATCATCTTTGAGCACATGCGTGACAGAAAACCCATCGCGCAACGTCACACCGTCAACGCGCCCCGCATGTTCCCACACCACATTATCGAACAGGTTGCGATCAATCCCATAACAATAATTGCGGTCAAGCATCATGCGAGAGGTCGGGATAACGGCGCGAAAGTGATTCACGAAATCAAGCACATAATGATTGACCTTGCCGCCCTCGTGGGTGTATTCAGTTTCATCAATCCCTAGTTCATCTAAAAGACGGATGGTACCGGGATGGAAGATTGGGCTTGAAGGCACGCTGGGCAAGCTCGGAAAAGTTGCCCGATCTACCAGCAAAATCTTGAGGTTATGCCCTCCCAAACGTAACGCAAGGCTCGCCCCTGCACAACGCCCGCCAATAATGATGACATCATAATGATTTTTAGACATGTTATCTCCCTTTGGTAAGTGTTTAATCAGGTCACACTTATCAGCATAGGAATAAAACGCCTAGAAAACGCTTAATGGGGAATGTGATGCAAAAATTGGTATAAATCAGCCCTGTGGGGAAATAAAAAGAGCGCCCCGGAGGACGCTCTTTTTGGTGGTAAAGCGATTTTTACTGGAAGAATGAAAGAATGTTGGAGAAGATGTTACCGATGGCCGGGCCAAGCAGTAACAGAACAACAATCACGACGACCGCGACCAACACGAGGATGAGCGCGTATTCAACCAGACCTTGACCTTCTTCTTGAGGGCGATATAACATAATGAGTACTCCTAGATGAATAAAACTGCTAATGAAATGAAATTGCTATAAAGAGCAATCTAAAAGTAAGGTTATCATGGATTTTCCATTAATGTCAATGGGTAGTGTAAAGATTAACAAATTCTTCACAAATAATTCACAACTGCAATCAGTGCCTATCGTGCGTAATCGCGCTCTGATCGTTCCCTCATCCGTATAACATGACTACGCATGAAAAACTGCGCCTAATCTATAAATCCAGACAAATACCGGATATTGACATCCACATCTGCAACCGCTAAAATTCATACTCAGTTGCCGAGATAGCTCAGTTGGTAGAGCGTCGCACTGAAAATGCGAATGTCCCCAGTTCAAGTCTGGGTCTCGGCACAAGGCACGGATCAAAACGATCTGTGCCTTTTTTATTTTCCGCTCCCCTTTTTGCACATTAAGAACATTTGTACTATCATGTAGCTTATTCGTGGTGAAAGGGAGACAATCGGATGATCGAGTTAATAAAAGAAAGCCTGTGGCAACAATGCGGTGCGGCGCTGGATACATTTCACGATTCGTTGAAAATGTGCCCGGATGACCTGTGGGAATATCAGATGTGGGAGCCGGATGAAGATGGCATTCTCTTTACCAGAGTCTGGTATATCTGTTACCACACCCTCTATTGGACAGACCTTTTCCTTGACGGAAGCCGCGAAAATTTCGTCCCGCCAGAAAAATTTAAGTGGAACGGTCCCCCTGAAGTCGCGTACACCAGAGATGAGATTCTCAGTTATTTTGAGTATTGCCGGAATAAATTAAAGAAGACAATCGACACTTTGACTGAAGAAAAAGCGCAACAACGGTGTGTCTTTAGCTGGTTTGAGTGCAGTTATCTGGAATTGTTCCTCTATAGTATGCGCCATGTTCAGGAACACACCGCACAACTCGGTCTGATACTTGGCAAGGAAACTGGCTCCGCGCCGGATTGGGTTCCGCAAGTGAGGGACATACCGGCATGATGAGCATCAGTCTTGAGGTTGCGCGGCAGTTCATCCTCGGCAAACAGGGTTTGTGGCCCGGAAGGCGTTGGCGAGGGATCGCCGGCACAGAGCAAGCCATGCGCGAGATGGAGTATTTGCAGCTTGACCCGCTCCAGATGGTCGCCCGTAGCCATGACATCACCCTGCACAGTCGCGTTTTAGATTACACGCCCGGAATGTGGGAAGACGTGACCTATCAGCAACGCAAATTCTTTGATTGGGGTGGCTGGCTGGCGACCCGCCCGATGGATGAACTCCCCTATTGGCGGGTGGTCATGCACCGTGAGCGCGATGGCAATACGGATTATGATGGGAGAGTGCATAAAACGGGGATCGAACATGCCGAAGCGATTGAAGAAATGCGGGAGATATTGCGCGAGCGTGGCACAGTCAGCAACCGTGATTTTAAGGCGGCGAGCCGTAAACGCACGGAAAGTTACCGCGGGAGCAAGGATAGCGCGCTGGCGTTATATTATTTGTGGCGCAGTGGAGAGGTGATGACGCATCATCGAGAAAACTTTGAGCGTGTCTATGCCCTGACCGAAACTGTCGCCCCCGCAGACCTCATTTATGAACATGATGACGCTGAAGTTGATCGCTTCCTGATAAAAAAGGACATTAGTTTTTCCGGTTTGTCCCGCTTAAATCGCACCGCTGATGCCTATTTTCGTGGTGTGCCATTCAACAAAAAGGACACACTCATTAATGCCTTGCTCTCCGATGGTGAGATTGTTGAGGTAAATGTCGAGGGATGGAAGCAAACACACTCTGCCCTCAGCAGTGATCTTGCCCTACTCGACGATTTAATCGCCGGACGCATACCGGAAGCGTGGACTCCGTTGGAGACGACCACCTCAGACGAAGCCGTCTTTCTTTCACCGTTGGATCAAGTGAGTGCGCGGGGACGGGCAAAAATTATCTTCGGGTTTGATTATGTGTGGGAAGTCTATAAGCCAGTTCACAAACGCAAATTCGGCTATTATACGATCCCGATTTTGTGGGGAGATCAGCTAGTTGGGCGATTCGATAGCAAATATGATACGCCGAATAAAACCTTCATCATCCTCGGCTTCTGGCTAGAAGATGAGAAACTCGCAACCAATGAAGCGTTTGCCGAAGCCTTAGCGCGTGGATTCGCTCGATTTGTCGCGTTTCTTGGCGCAACTACTGTGGATGCAGAGGCAATCAGCGAACCGATGCTTCGTAAACGGGTAGAGGCGATTTTACTGTAAGGGACGACCTGGCAGGTCGCCCCTACGATCCATCTGAATAATGCGCGAACGTGACTACGTGACTACGTGACTACGTGACTTATTTACGAAATTGCGTGTGTTCCCATTCGGCGAAGAGATCGTGCAGTTTCAAGCGTTGATATTTGCCCGTCGACGTGATCGGAATATCCGTACCGAAAACCACCACTTTCGGCGATTTCTCAAACGTCATGCGCTCACGGCAATGGTTGAGGATCGTTTCTTCGGTCACACTCGCGCCGTCTTCTAACACGATGTACGCGCCGACTTCCTCACCGTAATAATCATTCTTGAAAGCAACCGCCAGCGCAACCTTCACCCCCGGCACTTCCAGCAGAACCTCTTCAATATCAAACGGGCTGAACTTCACCCCGCCGCGATTAATCAACTCTTTGATGCGTCCGGTGATGAAGAAGAATTTCCGCCCGCGCTCATCTTCCATATAGAAGCCTTCATCGCCACTGCGGAACCAGCCAAATTTGAAGGTTTCGGCGTTCGCATCGGGACGTTTGAAATAGTATTTCATGATGTTATGCCCGCGAATGCAAATTTCCCCGCGCTGACCCGCTTCCAGTTGATTGCCCGAACCATCCGCAGAGAAAATCGCCATTTCGTTGGGTTCAATCGCGCACCCGATGCTTGGATAGCCATGATCGAGCAACCACGATTGATGTTTTTCCCATGACAGGTCAATCGGCATAAAACAGCTATAACAGGTGGATTCGCTCAAGCCGTAGCCGTGCAAAATAGGGTAGCCGAACGTATCCTCAAATTCACGCACCAGCGAGAGTGCCAGCGTGCCAGCGCCACAGATAAAATGGCGAAAGCGGATCAAATCGCGTCGGCTGATGTTATCGCCGAATAAGCCGCGCCCTTCCGCCTGATCTTTTTGAGAGAGTTCCAGCAAAAATTGAAGCAGAGTCGGCACCACGCTGACGATGCTAACTTTCTCCTTGACCAGCCGTTCCCAGAAGCGACTGGCGGAAAATTGCCGATTTAGCACGGTGGATGCGCCGACCAGCAAGGGCGTGACCAGCGTGACGACGATGCCGTTTACGTGATGGATCGGAAGCACGCACATGGTACGCTGTCCGCCGGAGATGCCCTGCCAGTTGGAGATGCCCCACGCGTCCACCAGCAAATTATATTGCGTGAGGACAACGCCTTTAGGTGCGCCGGTCGTGCCACTGGTATACACGAGCAAGGCTTCATCGTCGAGTTCAGCCAGCGC
The DNA here is from genome assembly GCA_040219275.1 of Aggregatilineales bacterium. Classification (GTDB taxonomy): domain Bacteria; phylum Chloroflexota; class Anaerolineae; order Aggregatilineales; family Phototrophicaceae; genus JAVJSU01. The sequence continues at coordinate 34,995 of JAVJSU010000013.1, forward strand.
GCCGGAGTCGTCTTCCTTAATGGTATCGTCGTTGGATTTAACGGGTGCGCCATCGCCGAGATAGGTGTTCGGTAGATTTTTCACCAGCGTATTGAAGTGCAAATAGCGGTCACTTTGTTCGCCGCCCATCTGGACGATCTCACGGATATTCGGTGCACCAAGATCATCATTCGGGTCGCCGTGTACGATATTTTCCGCCCGGTCGAGATATTCACTGCGGACGAGGCACACCACCGCCTCACTGTTGCGCAAAATAAACGCGATTCGTCGATCATCCTCGGCGACATTCTGAGGTGCAACCGCCGCGCCGATAATCCAGCAGGCGAAGTAAATCAGCACCGTATCGCTGTGGTTATAGGTAATCGTCGCCACGCGATCCCCGCGCCGCACGCCAAGATCATCATGCAAAAAATTCGCGGTTTGATGCACACGGGCGTTGAATTCCGTGTAACTGAGTTCTTCACGCGTGTCGTTTTCGTCATAGTGAATCAAAAACGGGCGATTTCCGGCGGTTTTTGCATGGAGCGACAGCACATGGCGAATGTTGCGATAGGGGATTTTCCGCACCGTCGGCGGTAGACCATCCTTGATATGGGCGATCTGAAGATTTTCTAGCGTTGTGGCATCCAAGCCATCCGTGACTTCCATAACCATAGTTGACGTATCCTTTCAAAATAGGATTATTTTTCCTCTATTTTACCGCATCGCCCTATGATGTTGATGAGGAATTCGGTTCAATTTCCGCGAACCCATCAACCATTAAGATCGGCTCACAAATTTCGCAAAAATGAATAATTCGTAAAAATTGCATTAATTTTGAAACATCTGGCAACTATTGAGCGATTTAGTCTATAGTGCATAAATAATTTCATGAAGTTACAGAAGTATTGATTTTATTTGTAATAAATTGAAATTATTTATGAAAAATCTGTAAATAATCAATTCTTAACGCTATATTCAGTAATTATCCGTTATGATTTGATTATAAAGCGAAATTATCAGCAACACATCATTCATCAAGGAGTAAGACAATGTTTAGTTTTCACAAGAGTCAAAGAGGGCAAGCGGCGGCGGAATATGTGGTTCTACTTCCGGCATCCATTATGATTGCAATTTCCGCAGGTTTGATCGCAGGTTTCGTGAATGAAAGTTTAGGGAAAACGGTTGATAGCCTGAACAGCACCGGCATTTGTATGGCAGAAGATGCACCGGACAACAACAACAGTGGCGCAACATTTGCACAGGTTGGTCCGCATCAAATTCGCCTGACCAGCAACGTATATAACCCCTCCAGCAACCAGACGACGATCACCTACACCGTTTCATCAATGGATGATCCGTCAATTAGCCATTGGATGCTCGGCATTCCTTCATCAGTCTACGGTGAGATCGTGAGCGTGGTCAATGAAAATCAATACGAATTCGTGACCGATCCTACAACCGGCACAACCGGCATGAAATTTGACACCGGCTACGAAAGCAGTGGCGGCGGTGGCAACGGCGGTAATGGCGGCAACGGTGGTAACGGTGGTAACGGTGGCAACGGTGGTGGCAATGGACGTGGCAATGCTAACATTGACGATGGCTATGTACTCACCAGTTTCCGTTTGATGCAAGATGCTGGTTCAATCGACGCAGTCTCCCGTGACATCACCCTGCTGATTACCGGTCAATATGTATTTGAATCGTCACAAATTTCCATCAAAGCCGGTCAGGAAAGTTACTATGGTACGATCAGTATGCCGGTACGTATCGACGCTGGAGACGATCAACCCGAACAGGAGTGTGAATAATGGCGACTTCATCAAGTCACGGTGACGATCAACTTTTAAGACGGACGTTTGACGCAATTTACGACTTCGACATTCATGCTGTAACGAACACATTCAGCAAGATGAATCGTCGTACCAGATGGTACCTGTTCTCAGCAATCGGTGTGTTGATGCTAGTAGTTGTCGTCACACAGATGGGCAAAGGCGTAGTCTCTGCAGTTCGTACTGCAAGTTTACCCACTGCAAACGAATCATTGGTAGCACCTTACGAGTTGAATGAAAACATGATCCAGCTTGACACAGCGGCATTGCCAACAATGGGTGACTTTACACAAACCCCGGTTGAACTGGCGACCGTTAATCCGGTAGTGTCCTGTATGGCAGATTACATCACCTGCTCTGATGCACAGTTGTTAAACCGGGTTGATCTGGAAAGTGGCATCTCTGCCAACTATGCAAATGAAACAATGAATTTTTCGCTGACGGCACTGCAATTTGCCAATCAGGCAATCGCACAACGCGGGCTGGAAAATCTGTATGATTATTCAAGCGCAACCGGCGCGATGGGCAACTATGTAATTATGCCCAGCCAGTCCATTAGATATTACTATGGTCTAGCAAATGGCTGGTTGAACTTCACATGGGCGGCAGATAACGCCATCTACACCGTCAATGTACGGAACTTCCGTGAGATGGAAAGCGTGATGGAACTACTACGCACCGCACCTCCGGTCATCACCGAAGGCTTAAGCAACGGCTAGGCTTTCTGACTAGTCCATTCAATAAACCAACTACAGGCGGCAGGATACAGTCCTCCGCCTGTTTTGATTCTATGACCAACGGTAAAGCGTCAAGCTGTAAACCGCCACACATGGTACACTCTGGCTACTGTAAGACGGTGCAGAAAACGTTAGCCTTAGTGTGACGGTCTGCTGAAAGATCATGTTGAAGGAGTGACTCATGCGATACATCCGTGCGTTCTGGATTACGCTGTTGATGACCCTACGCGGAGAAAAGCCACAATTACGCTATGCTCGTTTGCGGGAATGGATCAACCAATCAAGCACGCAGTTGGAGCACGTTATGATGATTGCCGACCAGAGCGGCTTCGGCAAACGCGAGCGCAAACAACTCAGCCTCAAATTGGATGGACGCGACACCACCATGCAAACGGTGATTGATGCCCTCAAACATCATCTGGGCGAGGAATATCCCTATCTGCTGAACAACATCACCGAGCACAGCGTCACCGCCATTTATGCCAGCAACATGAACGATCAATACTTCGTGATGCGCCTGCGGGACGAATCCGCTATCCAGCAAAACGCACCCCTACATGAAGCGATCTCCAAACTGAGCCAGCAACTCAATAGCATCCCGCCGAGCACGGAAATTTAAGTGTCAGTGGCGATTGTATAAGAGTCATTTTTCACAATTGTCCCATCAAATCCATACATTGTTCTAGCACACTGGACTTCTATTGTCCGTAGACGACCCTTATTGAACCCGTTATGATGACATTGTCATATGGGATAAGGCAAATGTGCTATGTCACTCAGTATCCAACTGAATCGGGGCGATTCGCGTCCGATTTATCTCCAGATTGCCAGCCAGATTAGAAACCAGATCAGCGTCGGGCGTTTACCGCCGGGGACGCGCTTACCTTCCGTGCGAGCGATGGCACAAAACCTGAGCATCAACCGCCTGACCGTGCATAACGCCTATAGTGAATTACAGGCGGACGGCTGGGTTGAATCCACTGTTGGGCGCGGGACGTATGTGGTGGAGCAAGCGCAAGCCATGACTCTGCTGTCTACGCTCAGTTCGGAATTCAGCCCGATCAATGTGTTGCAAGACCTCGCGCCGATCAAGCAAATCCCGACGTTGCGCTCTATGGGAACGGCAGAACCTGATCCATCCCTCGCGCCTGTCGATGAATTCTGGGGTGCGATGATGGCGCTCCGTCGAGAAGCCGCCACTTTGATGTCCTATGAGATTTATCAGGGTGATGCCAAATTACGCATCGAATTGACGCATGTGCTGGCGGAACGCGGAATCGCCGTGATGCCCGATGACATTATGGTCACATCCGGCGCGATGCACGGCTTATCACTGGTCACGCAGGTGATGACCAAACCGGGGGATACGGTCATCATCGAAGAACCGACCTACTTAGGGCTGATTCATCTGTTGAAAATGCAGGGTTTGCGTCCCATCCCCGTGCCGCTGGACACAGAAGGTCCGCGCATGGATGTGCTGGAAAGTGTGCTGAAATCCGAATCGCCGCGCTTGATGTACACCGTCCCCGGCTTTCAAAACCCGACGGGGCTGAATATGTCACCTGCCCGCCGTCAGGAAGTGCTGAAAATGACGCGGCGTTATGGTGTGCCGGTGCTCGAAGATGATATTTACGGTGTGCTGGCGTATGATGCCCCCGCGCCACCGGCGATGCGTGCCTCTGATGACAACGTGATTTACGTCAGCAGTATGTCCAAAATGCTGATGCCCGGTTTACGCATCGGTTATGTAGTCGCTCCGCCGGATATTACGCGCAAATTACTGGCGGCACGGCTGGCGAACGATCTCTACGGCGTGCCATTTGTACAGCGTGCGCTGGCGAACTTCCTGCATATGGGCAGACTCAAAGCCCATCTCCGGCGTGTAATGCCGATTTATAGTGCACGGCGCGACGCGGTATTGAGCGCACTCCGTCGCCATATGCCTGCTGGTGTAAAGTGGACAGAGCCGGAAGGTGGTTTTTGCCTGTGGGTGGAATTGCCCTATAACAACATGATGGCGGTCTATCAATCCGCGCTAAAACACGGGCTAGCATTCACCCCCGGCGCGGCATTCATGAGCGACACAAGCTCAAATCGCTATATGCGTCTGTGCTTTAGTACGCAACCCGTAGAGGAAATGGACGCGCTCATCGGCTTACTGGCAGATTTGATCCGCGCACAGGGTAGCCGAGACCAGACCATGACCCACGACGCGCCTATCTGGGCACCGATGACATAGAGCCAGCAATGAGTAAAACCATGTCGCGGAACGGGTCGATTTAAGGCATCGAAGTGCGATAAGCTAAATTATCGACAGGCATCATGAGTTTGTTACAACTGCTAATGAACAGCCTCCCAATGGCTGAATGAAGGAGAAAATCAATATGAAACGTAACCCGACGATCCTATTTATCGGAACAGAAGACAGCGCGGACTCATTGCGCGCCAATAACGAAGGCTGGACGATCTTCCATCCGCAAGAGACGATGGAAGCACTGGCATGGTACACCTTTTATTTCCCGGAACTGGTCATCATCGAAGACGCGCCGGAAAGCGAAGACGCGCATGAAGTCTACGCCCATTTGCGTTCGATCTATGCGGAAAATGTCCTCTTGCTCAGTGATGAGCCGTTCCGCTGGGTGGATGACAGCTACGAGCCGTATAGCTTGCCCCTAAGCGCGAGTGTGCGTGACATCGGGCTGGCGGTCAGCGCGTGGGATACGCCGGAATTCAACACAATTTTGCGGGGCGCATTAAGCACATAAGTCCTCTATAATCGAAGGCTGTAGGCGATTGTCTACAGCCTTTCTGTAAATTAACCTTTAGCAAACAACCGTGATTCCAGAAATTACCCACCCGACAAAACTTCAACTCAACGCTTTAAAAATTGGCGACATCACCATTGATACGCCCCTCTCCCTCGCGCCGATGGCAGGACAAACCAACCGCGCTTTCCGTGATCTGTGCCGTGAAATGGGCGATTGTGGTCTGGTCTGTACCGAATTGATTAGTAGCCACGCCATGCAAAACAAAGGATCATTCAAGCACACCCTGAAAATGTTCGATTGGGACGACAGGGAAAATCCATTTGCCGTGCAACTCTTCGGCAGTGATCCATGGATGATGGCGGAAGCGGCGAAAATTGTCGTGGATCATGGCGCACAAATTGTGGACATCAACATGGGCTGTTGGGTGCCGAAGGTCGCAAAAAAAGGCGGCGGTGCGGCGTTACTCAAAGATGTGTGTACCGCGACGGAAGTGGTACGGGCAGTTGTGGATGCGGTGCCATCTACGCCCGTCACGGTGAAAATTCGCAGTGGCTGGACGCAAGACGACCCGACAGGCATCCCGTTTGCAAAAGCGGCTGAACAGGTCGGCGCGAAAGCCATCGCCGTCCATGCGCGGTATGCACAGCAGGGCTTTACTGGCGTGGCGGATTGGTCGATTATCCGTGAGGTCAAGCAGACGGTGAGCATTCCGGTGCTGGGCAATGGCGATGTGTTCTCGGCAGAAGATGCGGCGCGGATGTTCACCGAAACCGGCTGTGATGGTGTGATGGTCGGGCGCGGGGCGCTCGGTAATCCCTGGATTTTCCGGCAGATCGCCCATTTCATCCGCACGGGCGAACACTTACCCGCACCCACATGGGAAGCACGCGCAGAAGCGGCGGTGCGACAGGCACATCTGACGCTAGAAACCACCAATTACGAGCCGATCAAAGCCATCCGTGAATTACGCGGGCAGTTGATTAAATATTGCGACGGAATGCCCGATGCGACGACCATCCGCGAGAAAGTCGTCCGGGCGGAATCATTCGCGGATATTCAAGCGGCGTTTGCACCGCTTCTGAGTTAAGTTACTGGTGACATAGACGAACGTAGGCGCACCTGCCAGTACAGCCACAAACCGCAAGCCAATCCGATGCACACCGCCGGAAAGATCGAACGATGAAAACCGCGATAAGTCGGGTCATAGATTACATCGGCGGGATACGGGAAAAATAACGCATTGTTGATGAACGCCGCCGGCATAAGAATTCCGATGAGCAAGAACGCAAATATGAGGTTACCCAATACCAGCTTGAATATATTCGTGGTTCTGCCTCGCAATAACTTCCACGATAAGCCAATACTCATCACCAGAAAAGTTGCGCTAAAGAGATAATAGCCCGGCATGTTTGCAAAGAAGTCATTGAGGGTGCGTTGCCATGTGTTGGATTCTGGTTGGATGATCGCTGAATCCCAGGGCACCATAATTAATTGTGTAAGGTAAGTAAGTATGCCGAAAATGACCAGCCAACTTATTAGGAGTACGACAAAAGTGATGAGTCGTTTCATCTGAACACCTCACAATCTTCACTTGGTGCGCATAGTATAGCTTTATCTGTGGCACAGTTAGCATTTCGTCGGGCAACCGTTGAATTAATCAACAAAAAACCGGAGTGGTAAGCTCCGGTTTTTGTTTATTCGATTGTATTGTTGTGGCTTAAATTAGGCTTCGGTGGGTGGCAAATGTCCGCGCCGCCATTCAAAGATGAATAGACCGAAGAACACAACCGCTAGCCCAAGGATAAATACGCCGGTTACGGTGATGCCCGTCGCAACATTGCCCCAACCATATGCGGAGAGCAGTGCGCCTCTAAGGTTACTTGCCGTCAACATCGTGTTGCGAAGACCGGTAACGGTGTCCAACTCAGCTTGTGCCGCTGTAATCGCCTCTTCATCACCAGATTCCTCTGCGGCGGCAACGTCTGCACGCAATTGGCGCTGTACGCCACCCAATGTTGCATAGACCGCACCGGGATAGCCAGCACGGTCGGCGGATTCTTGTGCGTGTAACAGAATGAGTTCTGAATAAACTTTTGCCTGATTACCGGTTGTCAACTGTTGTCCAGCATTTTCCTCCATGCCCGGTATCGCCAGTTCTTCTTCAGAAAGGTTCTCCAGCGGCGAAAACGAGATCTGTTGGGAGACCAGTTCGTCTTCAATATTATCACCGACGAACTGACCCATCCATAATGCGAAGCCGCCTAACACGACTGCACCGATAGTGAAGATGAGCCATAGTACCAATACTCTGGACCACATGGCGGCTGAGAGACGATGACTTAGATATTTCATGAGGTTACTCCTGTTGGTTAGATCGAATATCGAATATCGAGATGACTGAATCATATCGCTTTTGAGAAAATTGACTTAGTGATAGATGTCACATCATTGGTAGATTTTTGTATGTTTATGACTATGATAGATGTCATATCGGGACGAAAAAAACCTGTTTTTTCGATATTGTTTGTATTTATTCGTCTATCATAATATAGGTAAATTCGATAAACATCAAGGAGCACACCCATGAACAAGGCAAATTTTAAAGGCACAGGCACGACGGAGCCGCCTTGTTTAGAGTCTCGTAAAAACTTAGAAAAAGCATAACGCGAAGACGCAGAGCGCGCGGAGAAACACAAAGAATTTTTCTTTAGTTCCCTGTGGTGAAATTTTTCTGGACTTTACACTGAATCTCGATTGAATCAAAAACGGACACAGCCGTTGCCGTGTCCGTTTTGAGTTGATTTTTGCTAAATTCTAGCCACCGTTGCCGGAGTCTGTTCCAGTATCATCGGTTTCTTCGGTTTGAGGTACGATGTCCTGCGCTTCCGGGATTGCTGGAGGGGTAAAACCATCCATCGCTTCCGGCAGGCTGGCGAAGTCGAATAAGAACGGACTATTCGACGGCACGAGCGCCAATGAAACGTTGTCGCTCAATTGCTGGATATATTCGTACTGTACGAGCAATGGGTTCGCGGCAATCTGCTCACTCACCAGTCGCAGGGCTTCTGCCTGTGCTTGCGCTTCCAGAATAATGGCTTGCGCTTCACCTTCTGCGCGGGCGATACGGGCATCACGCAGACCAATCGCTTCTGCACGCGCCTGATCCGCTTCTGCCTCGATTTGATCGACCTGACGACGGGCACGTTCTGCAACCTGTTGTGCCACAAGCGCCTGTTCAATCGACTGTGCAAATTCTTCAGAGAAGGTAATGTCACGTACCAGCAGGTCAAGCAATTGCAAACCCTGTTCAGCCATCAAATCACTGATGCGATCCTGCATCTGTTGCTCTAAAGTTGCGCGCGCCTCGCCGTATACTTCTTCTGCCGTGAAGTTAGAGATCACCTCTCGCGCAGTACCGCGTGCTGTTGGGCGGATGAAATTTTCTTCATAGCGGTTCTGAAGACGCTCATGTACGATATTGACATCGTTGCCTACCGGACTGACGCTGTAAAGAATACTGATGTCGATGATAATTTCCTGACCATCAGAAGTACGTCCACGTACAGCATCATCGCCACTACGCGCACCTTCACCACTTGTCCCGGACATGGTGTATTCTTGCTGGGCAATGTTATAAATGGTCGCATCCTGTAAAATCGGGATGATAATATGTGTACCGGCACTACGCGGATCGCCTAATTCACCGGATAGCGTATTAAAGACAACGGCGCGCTCCTGCGGTTGCACGACGATGATGCCCTGTGAGACGACAGACAAAATCACACCGAAGATTAAGCCTGCACCTGCTAATAAAATGCCCCCACGCACCGGACGACCCTGTGACGCGGAAACAACCACTAAACCCACACCTGCGAGGAAAGCTAAAAAGCCTAATAACGCAACTGTGCTTAAAATTCCACTAATACCACCCATTGAAAGTTGGCTCCTTTATACAATGTGTTAGACATGACGTTACAATAGTGACGCTGATTATAACACGCGGATGCGCCCTGTTAAGGCAAATCGCCCCGCTACCCCAACAATTGGGGGCTGGTTGGTTCAGCAAGTTCATAAATATCGTCACAGTTTCATTTCTATAAGGATACGCAAACAACATTAGAAAGTTGTATGGCTTTCATAAGACTCCGGTCAGGAGCGGGGAGTTAGACATTATCCTCCCCCAAAATCTTTGAGGGAGGATGCGATCAATAATTCACATATTAGCTGGAAGTTATTGATTATGGTGTTGGCAGGTCGTCATCAGATACATCGTCTGACCAATCTTCAGCAGGCATCAGTGGTGTATCCAAAATTGTATCCACAGGTAATACACCGAGATCTTCGTTGACTTCTATTATAGGTTCTAAGGTAACTAATTCTTCAACTTTTGCTGGTTCTTCGGTTTTACTATTCATAAACCCTTGCGTAAATTTACCGAAACGTTCTTTTGCTTTTTGTGCAGTATCCGATTGGGCAAAGTTTGAGAGGCTATCTTTGGCAAGATTGGCGGCGTTGCCGATATTTTCCTTTGCCTTTTGTGCGCTTTCAGATTTCATAGCATTACTCAGATTTTCTTTTGCCTTCTCTGTTGCCGTTCCCAATCCATCTTTAGTCTTTTGTGCACTATCGGATTGGACAATCGTTGATACACGATCTTTAGCACTCGTTGCGACATTGCCGAGATTTTCTTTTATTTTTTGTGCACCATCTGATTGAATAACATTGTTCAGATTTTCTCTTGTTTTCTCTGTTGCCGATAACACGCTATCTTTCATAACTGTCAGACTTTCAGACGGTGATTCCTTGAATTTCTGAAATGCCGGACCAGCCGCACTTATTGCGCCACTCGCCGCAGACCGTCCTTGCCGGAAAGCACTCCGCACGTTTTTATTACTTCCATAAGCGAATAATATTCCGCCGATAATTGCCGGGATAAATCCTGAAAAGAAGAAACTCCAGCCAATCTTTGAAATACCTCCGCCAATGGTATCCGCTACATCCGAATTTACAGTGCCAATAGCAGTGGTCGCCTGCCCGACGGTACTAATGAGCGCCTGGCTAAATAATATGCTGGCAACAATCATCATTATGGATGGGATAAGCAGAGTAATACCGAGCCAGCGAAAGCGTCCATGTACATTTTTTGCAAATAGCCATGCGCTGAATGCCCAGATAACCATCGCAATGATGCCCGCGGTTCGCATTGTACCGCTCATCGTTTCTCTGAGCTGGAAAATGGAAGCATCTTCTTGACTCCAACCCATATCCAAATCAAGCATGATGCTGGTTGGAAAATCAGCCATGATATTCGTTCTATCGTCCAATAATGACTGCGTGAATTGTTCTTGAGTAAGATTAGGTGAGATGCAAACTGGCAGGGGATAACCGGAAAAATTCGGCGATTGACCAATTTCACATTGAGGTGTGATCGAAGCCATCCTTTCTAAAAAATCTGCCTGAATTTCTGAAGAACTATCATCAAGATATTCCTGTAAGGTACTGATGTCTATTGTTATCCGAACCGAATCACGCCCATCAAAGCCTGCATCAAAAATATCACGGATCGCAGTGGTGACGGTTTCGCGCAATGCTTCTGGGCTGGCAACTGAAAGAATGGCTTCTCGCATTTCTCTATCGGGTATTTGCTCAATAAGCTCAGGATCAAGACCAATCTCACGCGACATATCTTCATAAATTTGAGGATTATCCAAAAATGAAGCATAAAAATCTGAATTGAACGCAAAACTGTTGATACTTGCGAAGATTTGAAAAATACACATGGCAGGGAGAAAGAACAAGAAAGCAACAATTGCACCGAATCGACTCATTGGTGTTGTCTCCAGATAGGGAAATTAGACTATAAAATGTTTAGGGTTGAACGATGATGGAAATATATACTATCTTTAGAAGATATACAAAAATTAATTATTCGTAGTTCTTATAACATTATAATTATTTTTGATAACTAGAGGATATTATCTTTGAAACAAAGTACATAGGCACCTGAACACCATCAATTCGCTATCCGAATTACGCAGATCGTTTTGGCGACGCATCATTTATCTGGTCAGGAAATCTTGATCTTGATAATCAGGTGCTAGCACGGTATATCATAGAAGCACCCGCACAATAAAAAGAAAAATGGGCGTACCCGTTGCAGGTACGCCCATTTTATTATTTCGATCAAAAATCCAGCGTCAGGCTGATCGGGCAATGATCCGATCCCATAATGTCCGGGTGAAGTTCCGCCGTCACGACCTTGTCGCGCAGATCGGGCGAGATGAAGAAATAATCAATGCGCCAGCCCACGTTATTTTCCCGCGCACCACTCCGATTCGACCACCAATTATACGCACCTTCCAGATCAGGGTTCAGATCACGGAAAATATCGACGTAGCCGGTTTTCACGACCTCATCAATCCAAGCGCGTTCTTCTGGCATGAATCCGGTGGTTTTGATGTTCTGCTTGGGACGGGCAAGGTCAATTTCTTGATGAGCGGTGTTCACATCCCCGCAGAAAATGACGGGCTTTCCGGCTTTAACCAGCCCGTTGCAATAGTCCAGAAACGCCGCCTTATACGCCATCTTATACGGCACACGGCTATGATCCCGGCTACCATTCGGGAAATAGGCAGTGATGAACACGAAATCATCATACTCCGCGACGATGGTGCGCCCTTCGCTATCGTATTCGGGCAACCCCAAGCCGATTTTTACGTCATTCGGCTCTACCTTGCTGAACAAGCCTACGCCACTATAGCCTTTTTTTTCTGCGCTTGCCCAATAGGTAAAATAGCCTGCGGGGGCGGCTAATTCCCCGTCGAGTTGTTCGGGATGGGCTTTGGTTTCCTGCACACCCATCACATCCGGCTGAACCTGATGCAACCACTCCACAAAACCCTTTTTTTGCGCGGCACGGATGCCGTTGACGTTCCATGAGTACAGTTTCATTGATGTCTTTTCCTAAACCTTTATGATCGAAAACTTGTTCTCATTTTAACCTATTTATTTGAAGAAATCTTTAGCTTTTAGCGCGTTGAATGATTTTTGCGGAAATTAAATCTAACCGAATGGTTAGACCAATATTTGAAATTGGTTATAAAGCTGAAATACTCAAAATATGTTATATTCTGAATACCCCTCATAAATAGGGGAATCTAATACCTCAAACCATAGTACAGTCTTAACATCGTTTAGAAGTTTATATTTGCAGATCGAATAGAAGGGAAATTCTCAATTCGTAAGAAATCGTTTACACAACCCATTCATCCGACGTAGTCCGCCATGTGTTCAATGCAACATTAGCAACATACGTAAACGCAAGGTGGGCGACCCCTAACAAGGAGTGCACCATGTTAGATCAATTAACCCGACACGCAACATTCCGTGCCGCCCAACGTAACCTTTCTGATGAGCAAATCGCGTTCATCTATGAGAACGGGTACAAACTTCACAATGCCGGCGCGGTGTTTATTCAACTGCGCGACAAAGACATTCCAGATACCATCCCTGCAAACGATCCCCTCAGAAAATGCACAGGCACCACGCTTGTGATGTGCAGTGGGTGCAAATCCATCGTCACGGTGTATCGCAATCCAGAAGCCTTCCATAAAGATAAGAAGAAGAAAAAGTACAATTTACGAAAGTGTTATTGTCAGCGTAACCGTTTTAATGCAAACGGGTGGGATGATTGACTCCCGATTTTCAGTTGTTTATGACAACTTCAACCGCGGCATTAAAAATAGATTTTAGAAAATAATAACCCTTATGAACGTGAAAAATCACCAATAACGAACGGGACACCCTCATGATGTCCCGTTTTTGATTCGCTATTTACGCCATTTGGGGCAGATGTTCGTCGAGCCATGCGATCATCATACGGATGAACGGATCGCCTTCGCTATTGAGTAAGCCTGTGCCATGAACGCGCCCCGGATAAAAGCGGGTGCCGATTTCGCCCTGTGCATCGCCGACCATCGCCAGAATATCCTCAAATACACGACCATCATCATACGAGCCGACCAATAACGAGGAGCGTTCCGCCAAGCCAGATGCTACAGACTCCGCCGGTTGCACACCCCGATAATCCTGCCCCGGTGAGAGTGCGATTGCCGTTAAGCACGCCTCGTCGTTGGCGCAACCGATGAGCGCCATATTACTGCCGATGCTCGCGCCGATGATCGACACCGCATCTGCACGGATGCCTGCTTGCTCACGGAGCCAATCGAGCCATGCTTGCGTATCGCCTTCGGCAAGCGTCCATTCCTGAGCGCCTCCGGTCTCGCCGTGTCCGCGCATATCCACCGCGAGGACGGCATAACCCGCGTCATAGAGTGGCGCAATCAACGCGTCCCATGCGCCACGATCACTGCCGAGCATGTGCAGTAATAACACCGCCGGAGCAGACTCGCTCATCGGGCTGTAGTAATCGCCGACGAGCGTCAAGCCGTCCGCCGCGTCAATCTGCACGACTTCGCCCATGAGTGTGTCCTCCTGTGCCATGCTATTGACCGTAAACAGCACGAGACTCATTATCATAATTAAACTGAGGCGCAAAAATTTCATCATAAAAACTCCCTAACTATGGATGTCTGACGCTCATTAGGATAGGAGGAAATCCTTATCACGATATTAACGATCTTCGTCATCATCAGCGTGCAAGCCATCGGTCAGGGCGACGACGGCAATCCACAATCCCCGTATGTGGCGGTATCCGATCAGGCTCATAACCAGCAGAAATCCAAGTGGGATGGCGAGTTGCACAGCCAGCGGTAAATCCGGGTTGATCGCCACCATGACAAAATAGAGGATCAGCGCGGGGATGGGCAGAATCGACAACCAGATGATACTCGCGCCTGCCGATTCGCCGGATTTGCGTTCAAAGCGCACCCCACAGACTTCACAGGTCGCCTTGATGCTAAATAATCCGTCGCTGATGTGTCCTTCACCGCAATTCGGACAGCGCAATTTTAGCCCGCGTAGTAACGTTTCTCGCATCTTTTAGTCCATTCATGTGCGCTAAATCGTGTTTCAATCCCCAAAGCATACCGCAAGAAATCGAATAATTCTGTGCACAGTCTTATAATTTTTGTAGCATGTGACGAACGACTCACGCGTCAGAAAGATGAGTAAAAGATGAGTGTGCGCCCATTTTTCTTGACCCTCACATTATGTAAGCACTTATTCTATGACTAGCGATTTAAAGCGAGGACAAAATGTATACGAGTGGTGAATTTGCACGCATGGCACAGGTGTCTCAACGACAATTACGACATTGGGACGATTTAGGGTTATTACGACCCCAAAAAGTAGATATTGAAACCGGCTGGCGCTATTACAGTGCGAACCAACTGACGGCGCTCAATCGCATTGTCGCGCTGAAAGAACTCGGTTTATCGCTCGATCAAATCCGGCGCTTTATTGAAGACGATGTGTCATTGGATGAAATGCAGGGTATGTTGTTGCTGAGGAAAGCCGAGATTGAGCAACAGGTACTGGCTGAACTCAGCCGCGTTCGTAATATTGAATCACGCCTCAAGCAAATCCGTGAAAGCGGGAAACACGTCCGTGATGTCGTCGTCAAGCATATTCCAGAGCAGATGTATCTTGGTATGCGCTCAATCGTCCCGGATTGGGAATCTACGCTTAAAGTCTGGGAGCACGTTACGCCTTTATTGCCGGAACCGCCGAACGATGTTTATGGCGATTTTCTCGGCATCCTCCATGCAGATGGTGTCACAACGGATTATTTTGATATGGAAGTTGGGCGCATCCTACATACCACAAGCCATCCCCCACTCGCCACACAGGACGGTCAGCCGTTTACTGTCCGGCTATTACCTGCCTCCGAGATGGCGACGTTTGTCCACAAAGGATCGGCGTATGAAGCCCACATCGGCTTTGGGGCTGTCGGTGAATGGGCGGAGATGAATCACTATGTCTTTGCCGGACCTATGCGGGGAATCATCTTGCATCCCGTTACTTTTGAAGACTCAAATAATATCGTCGTCGAGATGCAGTTTCCGATTGAAAAACGCGCTGTGGATTTTAATTTGCTCAATTCTGATAACCAATCATAAAGAAAGACCATCATCATGGATAATTGGATCATCTTAGGGATTCAGACCACTGTATCAACCGTCGCCTATGCGCTGATATTTTTCTGGTATGTGCAACCGCGCATCGCTAAATTACCGTTTGAAACTGCCGTTACACCCATGCTATTGGTGCATCTGTTTCGATTCGCGGGCTTTACCTTGCTGGTCGTCGGGCAAACAGACCCCTCTGTTGCACGCTCAACCTTAGAAGCGATTGCCTATGGCGATATGCTGGCGACAATCAGTGCGCTGGTCGCCGTGCTTGCCCTGCGCGCACGGTCTAGTTTTGCGGTGCCGTTAATATGGCTCTTCACGATTATCGGGTTCGCAGACCTCGCCAATGTGGGTCGGTTGGCACTCGACGCGGATCTGTTCAATCACTATGTCGGTGTGATGTGGTTGGTCGCTATCGCATTTTTCCCGGTGGTCATCATCTCGCATCTATACATTGTCTATCGTCTACTCAACAAAGGAAGCGACGACCTCGAAATGCGTACCGCCACAGGTTAATCGCTATAAAATCCCAATCGAACATATAAAATCGGAGTAATGAAACATGGATAACTGGGTCATTTTAGGGTTGCAATTTACCGTCTCCGCGCTGGCATCCGGTCTCATATTTTTTGAGTATGTTCTGCCGCGCCTCGCAAAATTATCATTTGAAAGCGCCGTTCTGCCGATGTTGTTGGTGCAAGCGTTTCGCTTTACCGGCTTTACTCTGCTGGTCACCGGACAGTCCGATCCTGCTATTCCACAGGATGCCCTGTCACAGATGGCATGGGGCGATTATGCGTCTGCGGTGACGGCACTCCTTGCCGCCTATGCAGTGTGGCGACAACCTCGTATCGCAGTTCCGCTCATCTGGTTATTTGTGATTGTGTGTGTTGGCGATCTGTTAAACGTGACGCGCATCATCTTCGAGATTGATTTCTTCAGCTATGACATTGGCAGTACATGGACATTCTTGATGTGGTTCCTGCCGTGGGTCGTCATTTCTCTGTTTTATATCCTTTATCGCTTATTTAATAAAGCACCCAAAGTAACTGAGTAAGGAATCATGGTGGTGCTACAAAGTGGCACCGTCAACTACACGCATCTTTGACTCACACATCATCGTTATGGTGTGTGATTTTATGAAAAAGTGAGGTCTACACATGCCAATTGAAGTCACATGGGACAATGAATCTTCGGGGATGCTCCGCTGGGATATAAGTAATCCGTGGGGAATTAAGGATTTTCAGGATGCTCTTGAAAAGGGTTTAAGCATGACAAATCAGAGCGCACAACCTCGTGTGGACGTTCTCATCACTGCGCCCAAAAATCTAAACGTCCCGAACGGGTTGCTCACGTCTTTAAACTCGCTCAACCGGCGAAATGTGCTGGCAACCGAGACGGGGGATAGCGGGCTGGTGGTAATGTGTACGGAAAACAATATCACCAAGGCACTGATTCAGTTGGTCAGCCGCCTCTCTCGAAATAGTAAATGGCTCACCGCCCCCTCATTGGATACCGGACGAGAACTGATACTGGTAGACCGTCAAAAGGCGTAATGCGGTGTTTGATGTGACCTTGTCGAGTGTTTTTATTGAAAAGCGGAAGAAAAACATAGCGGGTACAACCACATGACCGCGCGAACGCTATTTTTGCCCTCTCCCTAAATCCCTCTTGTTCACAGGACACACAGTCAAAAGAAGAATGGGAATGAGATATGACACAAGGATTTGTAATGAATCTAAAATTTGCAGATATTAATGGATACCGAATCCGATATGCTGAGTCGCGTCAGGCAGGAATGCCACAACTTATTCTAATATCACCTCAGCCACAGAGCATTCTCGCCTATACCCAATGGTGGGAGCAACTCATCAAGCAATTTGATGTCGTTGCTGTCGATTTACCGAATCACGGCGGTTCAGATGCCGCTAAGGAATTCACTACTGTCAGCCAACAGGCAGTTTTTATGGAGCAGATCCTAGATCACTTTAAGCTAGACAACCCACATTATGTTGGACCAGATGTAGGCACACCCATTGGACTCCGTTTTATGGCGGATCATCCCGGACGCATCAAATCTGCTGTGATTGGTGATGCCGGTGCTGTGGGTCAGGTTGAGGGACATATTATCTTTCGCCTATTGGTCTATTCACGCCCATTTCAGATGTTTATCAGTTTGTGGGGAGGTGCTATTGGGGGCAGGATTTATTGTGCAGTAGCAAACTTAGCTGGCTATAGACACAAAGACTACACACCACCTGCGCCGATTCTTGCCGATTACCGACATGGCTCAATGAATGTCGCTAAGTTGCGTGCCCAGATTGGATTTCTGGGGAGTTATCCGAATGAAACACCGCAACTGGCTAACGACGTTAAAAGAATTGAAACCCCGATACTTGTCTTGCATGGTGAGAAAGATACCTTTGTCGCGATGTCAAACTCCCAGAAACTTCACGAGCTACTCCCCAATAGCGAATTTGATGTCATTGAAGGCGCTGGGCATTACTCATATGAAGACAATGCCGATCAATATCTGGCTCATGTGCTACGTTGGGTTGAAAAAGCTGAAACATCGTAAGCGAGATGAGGTTCTCGTTGAACACATTGCTCGATAGCGCCTGCATTTGTGAGGCAAAACAGATTGATATTGAAATTAACAATTGGAGCAAGTCATGATATTCGATCAGAAACGCATTCTAATCACAGGTGGCAGTTCTGGCATCGGGCTAATGATGGCGCAGATGCTTGCTAGCGAAGGCGCACAGGTTGTTATCACCGGGCGCTCCGAAGAAAAACTCAATACCGCCGCTGAAACCCATGCAAATATATCCTCATTCGTTTGTGATATTGCTAGCGAAGACGATATTGTGCGGTTGCGTGACGCGATGGAAACCAGCGGTGGCGTTGATGTGCTTATCAACAATGCCGGGGTGATTCACTTATTTAATGTCTTAGAAGCATTCCCCCTGAACAAACAGTTACAGGAAATCGACATTGATATATCCGGGGTTGTGCGGATGGTGCATTATTTTCTGCCCATGTTGCTAAAGCGTGAGTCCGTTCTGGTTAATGTGAGTTCGGGTTTAGCTTATGTCCCGTATGCGGCGGCACCGGTATATAGCGCAAGTAAAGCCTTTGTACATGCCTACACCGAATCCTTACGGGTACAACTGGCAAACACCTCTGTTCGGGTGGTTGAACTGATGCCACCTGTTGTGGATACACCAATGGCGGACGTGTTAGACCCGTCTTTTCCACGCATGGCTCCGGAAAAACTCGTGACTGCTTTTATCAAAGGCATCAAAAATAATGTAGATGAAATCACACCGGGGCAATCCGCACAACTCAAAATCCTGCGCCGTTTAGCCCCTGCATTCATTTTCAAACAGATCAATAAGAATGTTTTGAGCTAGAGCGATACGGTATTGTAACGAACCCATAATCTTCTGAGGATGTCTTATGAACGATCAAACAGCAAGCATCGTGCTTCCTGCAATTGCATTGACAATCGCGACTGCAATTGCCCTCTATAGCTGGCGCAGATCGCGGATGGTTGCCATCGTTGCGGTAGTCTGGGCAATCATCAGCCTGTTCACAGCACGCATTCCATTCTTCCAGAATCTTGATCGCTGGACGGACGGGGACATCGTCGGGTTTATCGCTTTCGGAACCGTTTTGACGATCCCAATCGTGCTATTTTTCGTTGCGCTCTGGCGGTCATCAGCATTCCAACACTTCATGAACGAAACGCCGACATGGGTGCTGACTGCTACACAGGTCTATCGCCTGACAGGGGCTAGTTTCTTGTTGCTGTATCTGCGAGACCTACTCCCCGCAGAAATCGGGCTAGTCAATGGCGTGCTTGACATTATTGTGGGGTTAACTGCCCTACCCGTTGCGTGGATGCTTTTTAGGGGGATCGCATCAAGTCGAAACATCGCTATTGCGTGGAATCTGCTGGGGGTGTTGGACTTAGCCAGCGCGTTTACGGTTGTCACGCTATCAATTTTCGGTTTATTGGAACTTGACCCTGCGCCGACGCGCATGGGACTATATCCACTGTCGCTGGTATCGGTCTATCAGGTCGCCATCGCGCTTTGTATTCACATCTATCTGCTTCGCCGTTTGCTTTTTGCGGATACCGGAGCATCTCGAAAATCAATCGCGTAATGTGGTTCATTTCATGCGGCGACACGCGATTAGATTTTCTTTACTTTACGGCGGATCTTTAGACCCAAACCAACACCTAACAACAGGCAAATAACGATCCACATTCACATCGGCAACTTAAAGCCGAAGGTACTGCCTTCACCGTACACGCTCTCGAAGATCATCTCCCCTTCGAGGCGCTCGATGATATTTTTCACCAGATGCAAACCCAGACCTGTGCCTTCAATATCGGCGGTTTCTTTGGAGTGTGCACGATAGAAGGGCTGGAATAAATTCGCCTGTTGTTCCAGCGGGATGCCGTAGCCAGTATCTTTAACGGTAAACACGGCTTTCCCTTCATGACGGGCAAGTGTCACCGTGATTGACCCGCGTTCCGGCGTATACTTGATCGCATTCCCCACCAGATTACTCATCGCCTCGCGCAATTGACCATCATCCCCGCTGACGATCACGGATTTTATCGGGATGCTGATGATATAGCGCTGACTTTTACCGTTGGCGCTCTGCTCATGGTCTTTGAAGACTTCCGTAACCAGATCGCTCAGATTGACGCGTTCCGTCTGCTGAAGTTGAATTTTCTGGATGCGCTCCAACGAGAGAATATCGGTGGTGATTTTCTCCATTCGCGTGGCGGCGTGTTCGATGGAATTCAAATATTTGGCGCGTTTTTCCGTCATGACGGATTCCATGTCATGTTCCAGCAATTGCGCGTAGCCGACGATCACCCCCACCGGATTACGCAAATCATGGGCGGCAATGCGAATCATATCCGTCTTGATTTTCTCAAGCGCGCTCACCTGTGCATACAGGTCTTGCAATTGCGCCAGCTGATCCTGCGCGAGGGTGTAGAGTTGTGCGTTCTCTATGGCGACGGCGGCACGGGCGGCAAGCAAGCGGATAAATTCAAACGTTTCGTTGGTGAAGCGTTCAGGGTTGCGCGTTTCCAGATTAAGAATCCCGATGAGTCGCTCGTAGGACATCAACGGAATCAGCATCAAGGCTTTGGTGCGTGAATTGAGCGTGACGTAATCATGCTCTTGAGTCACATCTTGAATCAGGCGCGGTTTCTGGTCACGGATTAAGCGCATCACCAATGGCGAATCCAACGGAGAAATCCCCGGCAAGGCTTCTGAATAATGCCCGACGGCTTGCTGAATGCTCAGATGCCCCTCTTCCATCAACCCGATGAAACCGGCATTCGCACCACTCAGGCGGATACTAGCATCCAGCGCCAGCGCCAGTACATATTCGATATTGAGCATCTCGCTCAGTTCTTCATCGACCTGCCGTAAAATGGTCAATTGCTCGATGTATTTATCGAGTCCGGTGAGTACCTGTTTACGCTCGGTAATGTCGCGGACAATAAACTGTATGCGGTCATTGTTGATGCAACGGGCGCTGACTTCCACATCAATCGGGTCGCCATTGGCTTTTTTCATGCGCCGTTCAGTGAGGGTCGGCACATCGGGGATGGTCAGAATATCATCTTGCGAGTCTGTGGCGTGGATAATGTCCGCGAGGGTCTTGCCAGTTAGTGTCCCTTCAGCATAACCGAGCATCTCATAGGCACGGGCATTGATGAGATTGAGCACGCCATCCGTCGTCATAATCAGGATGCCGTCAGAGGCTTCTTCCAGTAAACTGCGATAATTGTCTTCGTTTTCGCGGAGCACGTTCAGGAATTCGTGCCGTTCCAGCGCATAGCGGATCGTCCGCGCTAACATGCTCGGCTTGAGTTCGGTTTTGTCAATATAATCGGACGCGCCCGCTTTGATGGCGTTGAGGTCAACATCGTGTTCACCCTGCCCGGTCATCATAATCATCGGCGCGGAGATGCCCCGTTTGACTGCTTCGTTTACCAGTTCAATCCCACTACGCTCACCGAGGTGATAATCCACCAGATACACATGATGTTCGCGCCGCGCCATCAGGTCTAAGCCTGTCTCGAAGCTCTCTACCCAATCAACTTCAAAATCTTGATGGGTACGCGCTAGCATCCGGCTCGTGAGGGTGAAATAATTTTTGTCGTCATCAATGACAAGCACTCGTACAGCCACGTTGATTCTCTCAAAAACTCGGTGGATAGTGTAATTGTTTTAATTTATATAGTGCATGATACCATAAATGAACCATTCACACTCTAAATCTATGTTTAGACTACTTTGGAAAGGCGTTTGTTTTTTGTATCACGCATCACGTTCTTCGGATTCTAAGGTCATGCTATCGTCGGGTTGCTCATAACGCGATGAAAAATTTGCGAACCCGAACCGAGGCAACACCCCTTCGGATCGTCTATAGATGAACAGGATAGGAGAGAAGCAAGTCCCTCTCTGAGAATCAAAGCGGGACTTATCGAGGTGATTTTTACTTAATCGCCGCCGGGATTGGGTGTTCTATGCGCTTCGATTGCATCTAGCATGGACTGAACCGAGGTGAACTTTACCCGCGGGCGACCTTGCGCTGTCCCGTTGTCCACTTCAAGCTGATCGAGAATCTGCCAATCCGCAAAAGTGACGTAATTTACGCCGCGTTCCTTGAGCAACTTTTCAACCGCGTCGCGTGATGGCGCGGACGGTTTGAGCAACTTATCGTTGGTCTGATCGTCGAGGAGCATTTGCACCGTTTCCACCGAATCCGGTTTATTGGTGCCGATGATGCCACTCGGTCCACGCTTAATCCAGCCGACGACATAATGCCCGTAAACAGGTTCACCGTCTTTCATCTGCGTGAGCACACGCCCATGATCGTTGGGGATGATGCCCCACGCGTCATAGAATGGCACATCGGGCAACGCCACGCCGCGATAACCGACTGACCGGAAGATCAACCCCGCAGGGATCGTCTCGAAGTCTCCGGTGGCTTGTGGGCGCAATTCGCCTTTATCGGTTTTATAGAGTTCATTCCTGACGACCTTGACCGCTTCCACATGATCCGTGCCGATGACCTCCACCGGCGAAGTCAAGAAACGCATGATGATCTGCTTGGGCTTGCCTTCCGGCGTTCTGCTGGCATACTCTTTCAAAATGTCGACATTTTTGAGATCAACACGATTTACTTCGGGGCTATCCAGATAAGCCTGACTCAGCGCGTCAATTTCGACCTCTGACGGACCGACGAGTATATCCGCGTCTTCCATCTCGCCCAGTTCTTTAATTTCTGGATTGGTGAACGCCGCCTGTGCCGCGCCCCGCCGTCCGAGCACATAAATGCGCTTGATGTTGCTATTGACGAGGGCATCCAAGGCGTAATCGGCGATGTCCGTTTCGCGCAATTCAGCATCGCTACGGGCGAGAATCCGCGTGACATCCATCGCTACGTTGCCCACGCCAACGATAACGGCGCTCTCTTGTGTCAGATCAAATTTGGCATCTCTAAAATCAGGATGCCCGTTGTACCATGCGACAAATTCCGTGGCGGCATGACTGCCAGAAAGGTCTTCGCCGGGGATGTTCAAATTGCGGTCTGTCTGTGCGCCGGTGGCATAAATCACCGCGTGATAATGAGCTTCAAGATCGGCACGGGTGATGTCCGTGCCAAATTCAACATGCCCGAAAAATCGAAAATTCGGCTGTGTGGCGATTCTATCGTAGACCTTCGTCACAGATTTGATTTTTGGATGATCCGGCGCGACACCGCCACGCACCAACCCGAAAGGAGTCGGCAATCGGTCAAACATATCAATCTCTACATACAGCCCTTCTTTTTCTTGCTTCTGAAGGGATTCAGCGGCATAAAAACCGGAAGGACCTGAACCGATAATCGCAACGCGCAGAGGATTTTCTAGTGAGCCGAGGGTGGTCATAAACACTTCCACATAACTACAAGTTTGACGATAGATACCCTTCTGAGTATAACACGAAGCGATCTCTTACCACCCGTGACATTTATCCGCACTTATGTCTAAGTTGGTCAGTGTTTTAGTATTTCAGTTTGTCAGTTAAATACACCTCAACATCCCGCGTTCTTATCTAAAGTAGGCTTTCCTCTGCGTTGCCCTGCGTTATGCTTTTCCATCTTTTATCTATCATCTAAAATCTTTTGTCTATCATCTAGCATCTAACATCTAAAATCACTCACCCAAAACCACCTGATTAAAGTGATAGACCGTCGGGAACGGTTCGTAAAAGTGATGTAGTAGGCGTTTCCATTCCTGATATTGGGGTGATCCGCGAAAGCCGACGGTGTGATCTTCCAGCGTTTCCCAGCGTACCAGCAACAAATAGAGACCGTCTTCTTCGATACAGCGATGCAACTCATGGCTGATATAACCGCCCATCCCGCTGAGAATGGGCGATGCTTCCTTAAATGCTGTCTCAAACCCATCAGTCTGCCCATCTTTGACCTGCAAATACACCGATTCTAAAATCATGTTTTGCCTCATATGATGTCAACCAGATTACTTATTCTGCACTATCCTTAGTCAGCAGATTTTCGCCCGCTTCAGGGGAGCGAGATTGGCGTGCCTGTGTTTCGATCTCGTCCGCTTCGCTCCGTAAGCCGCCTTCTGCGCTGGTCGAAACGGTGTCTGTTTCAACAGGTGGCTCGATTTTACGAGGCGCTATCGGCGGGGAGGATAGCCCGTTACTACTGCCGGAAATAATTTCTACCGGCAACCCCTGCGGGAAGATCATCTCGCGGGCTTCATCCGGCATCGAGATTCCAGCATCTTCAATGGCACGCTTAACCAGCCGTATGACCGAAGATTTTACCTTGAGCCAGCTGTGCTGTGTGCCATCCAGCCAGAAATAAATCTGCAAATTGACCGTCGCGCTTCCCAGACTATCGACCAGCACCAGATGTTCGGGATCATTAAGCACGGCGGGATGCCCTTCCAGCACAAGGCGAATGGTTTCCTGCGCCAGCGAGATCGAATCGTCGTAGCCAATGCCAATAATGAACTCAATGCGGCGGTTGGGGTTACTGGTGTAATTGTGAATGATGCTCTTATAGACCGTCGCATTCGGAATCTGCACATGGTTTCCGGCGAGGGTCATCAGGATCGTCGCACGCGTGGTCATGCGCTGAACAAACCCTTGCACCTCGTTGATTTCCACAAGATCGCCAATATCAAACGGATTTTGGATGCTGAGAAAAACACTTGCGAGGAAGTTCTCGGTAATATCACGGAAGGCGATACCCAGAATCAAACCGAGTAGCCCCGTACCGCCGAGAATCGTCAGCGCGATATTGGTGAGTCCCGCGACCTGAAACACCAGATACAATCCTGCCAAGAACACCAGCACGCCGATACTGCGCGAGAGGACGTTTAACAGGAGGACGTTCATGCCCCGCATGTGTAGATAATGACGCGATGTTCTGGTGATGAAACGGGCAACGAACAACGCCAGAACAAGGATAATCAGGCTGATACCCAATAACGGCACAGACCGCAGAAATGTTCGCAGTTGATCGCGTAATCCGGTTAACAGCGGTTGAAAATCCAGCAAATCCGGCTCGACAATGTCAAGTTGATTAACAACAGCCGCAACATCCTGCGTATTGCGGGCGAGGTTGCCTGCCCAATCTTTGAATTCGGCGGTTTGCGCTTGTCCCGTCAGGAAGACCACGCCATCCTGCACGCGCACCTGTGGGTCATTAAACCAGCCCGTCGCGGAAAGGATATTTTGTAAACGCGCTTCAATTTCTTCATCACGCGCAACAGGTTGCACATCCACCCGCTGAGGCGCTTCTATGGGTGCGCCGTCCGGCATAGGTGTGGGCGTGGTACTCTGTGCATGGACGGTGGATGAGGGTGAAATCACCGCGAAACCGATACATACGGTCAAAATGATACTGATGAAAAAGCTGATACGCTGTAATTTAAGTGCTCGCATACTTGCTCCGCTGGCATGATGAATTTTTATACTAGCCGGATTATGGTTTAAAGAGGATGTCATGTAAGCGCACAACTCACCGTACACGCATATTTACACGTTTTTCGAGGATGAATAATCAGGACAAGCTTATTATAACACTTTGTATTTTTTGTCCCTGCGTCCTGCTTTTAGTCTTTTGTCTATCATCCAAAATCTAACATCTATTACCCCAACAAAAACGGCGTAATCACATGACCACGCCGCCTGAAATTATCTTATCGTCCGTCCCGCTTATTTTTCGGGATCAGTCTCCACATCCTTGAAGTCCGCGTCTTCGATCTGTTGTGTGTCGGGGAAGGCTTGCGTATCGCCCTTATCGTCATTGAAGTCGTCGCCTTCGTCCATCATATCCGCGAAGTTCGCATCGCCCATCATGGACGCGATGTCGATTCCTTCCATGCCCGGAATACCGCCCATTCCCGCCGCTTCGTTGATTTCCGGCTCTTCGATGATGCTTTCCGTGTTTCGATAATCCAGATCGCCCACCGCCGAACCCGTTGCCGCTTGCATCAGCAGGGTCAAACGGGTCGCCATTGATGCTGGATCAGGATGGATGCCGTCCTGCAAGAGTGCCGTCTCAAACACCTGTTCCGCGACGGCGTTCGCCAATTCAGGGTTATCGCCACGCTCAATGATCTGCTCCAGATTGTGCATCAGCGGATGCCGTGAATTGAGTTCCAGAATCTTGACTGGCAATTGATAATCTTTGTCGATCATGCGATTGATGCGGAACATATTGCGCCCCGTACCGGCTTCATCGCTGACCAGACGCGCCGCACTGCCTGTCAGGGTCTTGCTCTCGCGCACATCACGCACACGCTTACCGAGCAACTCCGTGAAGTAATCGCGCAGAGTCGTAAACGCACCTTCGTTCAGGGCTTCCCTCTGTTCGGAAGTTTCATCCTCTTTGACCGTGCCAATATTGCTCAGGTCGATGTCCGCTTCGTCCACATTGCGGAGCTTATGCCCCTTATACGCGTCCAGCCCCATCAGCATGGCGTTGTCCACCGGATCGGTCATATACAGCACTTCGATCCCGCGCTGACGGAAGGCATCCAGATGCGGACTGCGGCGGGCGCTGTGGAAGTCGTCGCCGATGATGTAGTAAATATCGTCCTGATTCTCGGACATACGCTCCACATAATCGTCCAGCGAATACCATTTTTCCTGATCGTCGTCCAGCGTGGTATGGAAGATCAGCAACGGCTCAATATCGGTGCGATCCGCAGGAGACACGACAACGCCCTGCTTGATATAGCGCCCGAAGTTCTCGAAAATCGGGATATATTCATCCTGCTTCTTCTGCGCGAGGCGTTTGAGTTCGCTCAGGACTTTGCCCGTCAGCGTCTTCTTGAGGTTCGCCATGATCTGATTCGCCTGCACGCTTTCACGGCTGACGTTCAACGGCAAATCCTCGCTATCGACCACACCCTGCACAAATTGCAAATATTCCGGCAATAAATCCTTGCTGAAATCCTGAATCAACACCTTACGCGCATACAGCTTGAGTCCCGGCTCTTTGCGCGGGCTGAACATCGTCATTTCTGGACTGCCGGGGATGAATAGCAACGCGTAAAATTGCAACGGCACATCCGCCCGCATGGTGATGCGATGCGCGGGATCGTTGAAATCCATCGTCAGCATCTTGTAGAAGTCGTTGTACTCTTTGTCCTCGACTTCGCTGGCTGACCGCCGCCAGATCGCGGTTTGCTTGTTGGTCGGTTCTTCGTCATCGCCCACGTAAATGGGGAAGGCGATGTAATCCGAGTGCTTGCGGACGATATTTTTGAGCGTCCACGATTGCAAAAATTCTTTCGCATCATCGTTCAAATAGACGATCACATCCGTCCCGCGTTCGGTGCGGTCTGCCTCTTCGATGGTGTAGGCATCCCCGCCATCGCTCGTCCACGCCCATGCCTGACTGTCTTTGTTGTGCGAACGTGACACAACGCGGACTTTATGCGCCACCATAAACACCGAGTAAAAGCCCACGCCAAACTGACCGATGACTTCCGCCGATGCCCCGCCGTCTTTCGCCTCTTTCATCGCTTCGATGAAGGCTTTCGCGCCACTTTTAGCGATCACGCCGAGGTTGCCCATCATATCCTCACGCGTCATGCCGATGCCCGTGTCGCTGATGGTCAATGTACCGGCTTCTTCGTCGGACGTAATGCTGATTTTCAGTTCCGCGTCAGGATCAAGCACATCGCGGTTGGTCAGCAGTTCAAATTGCACGCGATTGAGCGCATCGGACGCGTTGGAGACCAACTCGCGCACGAAAATTTCGCGTTCGGTATACAGCGAATGGACGAGAATATCGAGCAATTGCTTGATTTCCGCCTGAAATGCAAAGGTTTCTTGTGTCATAAGGCACTCCCCTAAAATATAACTGAGTTTATCACGCCCTATGTTATAACGCGCTTGTGTAAGAAATGGATAAAAATTATGCCGCGATATAGATGGAAGAGACTATTCGTTATTGGTTAATGCAAATTTGAGATAATATATTAAGTATAAGATTTCTTTATTGTTGAACTTACAGGGAGGCAGAAAATCTTGGCATATCTTAGCTGGATTTCAGATGAAGACTTAATTAATGCGGTAAAGTATGTGGATTTATCTCTAAAAGGCGCACTAAGTATTCTTCGACTTGAAACTTTACAAAGCAATGTGATTGATCCATTTTCACTGTTATTTGAGACAAAATTAGGTGAAATCAGCGTACAACAATGGATAGAAAATGAAACTCAACGACAAACTCAGAAAACAGTACAAAATGCTTTGGGTAAATTTCACGAGATGATTCTTGGCAGAGTCAATGGGTGGCAACATTTAGGTATCGGACATGAAACTGGTCTAGATTTGCGAAACGAAGAGAAAACTATTTATGCAGAACTAAAAAATAAGTACAACACGTTAAATGATGATGGTAATTATGCAGTAAGAGAAAAACTCTTTAGTTTGATCGATAAGAACCCTCAAGTAACAGCTTACTTAGTACATATAATTAGAAAAACTAAGAGACCATATAATAAAGAGTGGATTAAAAAGGAAGGTAGAAACGATCCTAGGGTAAAAGTTATATCAGGTGATCTTTTCTATGCTTTAGTCACAAGCCAAAATACAGCACTTCTTGATCTATACAATAAACTACCTGAAGTTATCGAATCCCTCAAGGCTAATGAAGAGGAATTTACATTTTCTGATTCAACTGCAATGGAGGAATTGAAGATTAAATTAGGCAGTGAAAATCCAACGAATATAGATTTTTTGAAGTACTTTTTCGAATCAGCATATCCAAAATTCTAAGGCATCACTCTAGAACAATTCCAACTGATACGGCAATTCGATTTCCTGATTGTCCACACTTATGTCATTTTCTAGTTGTTTACCATCTAGCATGGCAATTAAGCATCCACCAACATGATAGGCAAGATTGACAGGTACGGCATTACCGATTTGCTTATACTGTGATGCGATTGACCCCGTAAATTCCCAATCATCAGGAAAAGTTTGAAGACGCGCATACTCCCTAACATTGAGAGGGCGTGTTTCACTGGGATGGCAACGCTCTGTTTGTTTTTGTGCAGGGCTACACGTAAGCGTTAAAGACGGTTCCTCCCATGCTAATCGTCGTGCCATACCTGTCTTTCCACCGCCGAGAAAATAGCTCTTTTGCATGTATTCCTTTTGCAAATCTTCCGGTAAATCGCGCCAATAACCACCAGCAGGCACATGCTCTAATATTTCTGCCTTACGCTTAGGATAACTCGCGCCGTCGGAGTCAGGTATGTTTTCAAACGCTTCTCGCAAGGAGAGAATATAATTTTTTTCTTTAGGGAAATAAATCGGCATATCCAAGTCTTTGCGAACGCCAATAATCACTAATCGTTCGCGTTTTTGCGGCACATCATGAAATTGTGCTTTCAAGACTTGATACCGCACATTGTAGCCTAATCCGTCTAAGACTCTCAACATAACAGCAAGAGTCCGCCCATTATCATGATTGAGTAACCCTTTTACATTTTCACCGAGTGCGATTTTGGGTTTTACCTGTTCGACACACCGGGCAAAATCAAAAAAGAGTGTTCCTCTTGTGTCTTCAAATCCTCTGCTATGTCCCGCATAGCTAAACGATTGGCAGGGAAATCCGCCAGAAACCACATCAACTTTTCCCCTATAGTCGTGGAAATCAATGTTTCTCACATCACCCTGAATAACATTCCACTCAGGACGATTGGTGCGTAAGGTGTTGGTCGCATCCTTATCAAATTCATTGAGCATGACACTTTGAAAACCTGCATTTTCAAAGCCCAACGCCATTCCACCAGCACCAGCGAAAAGTTCTAATGACGTATACGCGGTGGGTTCTGATTGAAGCACATAAAAACCGCGCCCAGCGGAAGTCCCTGTGTATTTTTCTTGGACACGTCTCACTTCTTCGAGGCTGAAAAGTCTATAGTTATTGGCATTTCTAATAGACTTAATGAGTCCTTTTTTGTCCCATCTGCGGATTGTGTCAATGGACAAATCTAATTTATGGGCTACTTCGCTAACGGTAAAAAAAGTATCAGCAGTCATATAAATAACCATCTCCCTATGCAATGGTTATTTATTATACTGATTTTGAACTTTTGTGCTACTACCAAAATGAAAATTCTAATTTGAGTATATTCCACAAAAACAAAACAGGTGTCCGCAAATGGGACACCTGCTAAGGCAGACGGAGCATAAACTTGGTTGGCTAGACACCGATTTTCTCAGGGTCTAAAAGACGGTTCTATCTCGATAGCGCCGTGATGATGATCGACATACTCGTATACAGGTTACCTCAATCGTTCTCAGAAACGGGCGAGATCACGTTTACCCGTTTTGTCTGGCTGGTGCATAACCAACCGTATCTGTGGGTTCGGCTTGACCTATGTATGGTTACATCCACACTCCCCAAGAGGCGATCTTGAAGGTTGGGAGGTGGTTATGGTCAGGTCGATCAAGATAATGAGGTTGCCCCATCTGTATCTTACCTGTTTGGTGTGACGAAAATCACTGTTTATGGTCTAACTGTAATCCCGCGCACGCGTTCCGATAAGTGATGGACATCCCCATTATCCGGTGTAGAATGTCATAACTATTTTCACCTGAAGTCTGTTTAAGGTGAACAGGCGCGGAAAAGAGCTTTTAGCCGTTAGCTTGTGGCTTCTAGTTTGAAAAAACACCGATTTTTGCTAAAAGCTAAGAGCTGCTCTGTTGCAAAGTGCCGCCAATGGCTGAAACCCATTGGCTACATTGGTGTAAAACCCTGCTGAAGCAGGCTATTCTTCCCGTATATTTGTGAAAACAGCCCACTTCAGTGGGGTTTTGAAAATCATTTTAGCATT
>JAVJSU010000014.1:0-107927 GCA_040219275.1 Aggregatilineales bacterium
GCTGTGCTCCGCACCATTGCACTGAATCTACTCAAACAGAATAAAACCAAGAGCAGTTTGAGGCAAAAACGTTTCCGCGCTGCAATGGACAATTCATTCTTGTTGCAACTGCTCACTCGAATTTGATGCGATTACCCTGCGGAAAATCAGCAGATTATATCCCAAGTTTTCCCAAGTTGACCACCACGATCCAAACAAAGTCTTCATAAATCAGAAGCTAAGCGTCATGTCATAGTGACAGCATGACAGATGTCACTACTGCCCAAAATCGTCCGCGTATATACTGTAGTCATAGTGAACGAACAACATAAACATCTAGCGACACCCTTAACTCCTCGTCGGAGAATAGTTGTTCTTTTAAGAGATTTACCCACACTACTTAGATGGCATGGTTCGCACTCCCCATGCCATCTTTCTATTTGTATTCCAGACCCACTAAAACCAGACTTGCACCAGCGCCTTTGACTGCATACTCTCACTCACTATTCATGGAATAGTTTAGATAAATCCATTGACTTATTGTAATTATACGTAATATACTATTGTTTATCTTATTAGAATTGAGTTGTGAGATTATCGTATGATAGAAGTATCCTGGTATGACAAAGAAACAGAAATTGTGCTGTGGCGGTTTTCAGGAAAATGGACGGAACAAGAATACGAAAATGCCTCATTGGAGCATTGGGCGCTAACCATGCCAGACCACGAGGCGGTAAATGTCATTGTTGATTTGCGTCAGGGATTCGGTCCACGCAACCTGATAAAACTGGTTATTTCAGGTTTCCGTAGTCCGCGGCAAAATGTCAATCAGGTCGTGGTTGTTGGCTCTGCCGCTACATGGAAAAGCTTATATAACATGGTGACCCATATGATTGGCAAACAGCGCATACAGCTACACTTTGCGGAGAATTCAAACGAAGCAGAGCGCATTCTTCATGAAGCGGTGAGCGTTTAAATAGGCTTCAGCCTTCACTTTAAATTCACCTTGTCTGATTTCATACTGCTTAACAATAGTCACCTGTATTGAAACATTTATAGGCAACAATGCTCCAACTTTAGGGAGCAAGTATCGCGCTTTAATTTCACACTTTTTCTTGAAATTCGCCCTTGCCAAAGCACTGGAAAACGGTTTATACTGTCTTAACTGTGCGGGCGTAGTTCAGCGGTAGAACGTCTCCTTGCCAAGGAGAAGGTCACGAGTTCGAATCTCGTCGCCCGCTCACACAAAAGCCTCCCACACGGGGGCTTTTTTATTTTCAGTAGCACTCCCCCTCGTGTAAAATTTTAACGTATCCCTACAATCTGCGAACATAGTGCCTAAAACCATGACTAACGATTCGGATATCGTAAGTTATTTTGATTTGTTAAAAAGCTGTACACAATTCATTATCTTTGCTTCCCGACAACAAATTAGGTGATTATCATGATATTGTACTTGTAAGATTTTTATTAACTTTAGCCATAAGGATAGAAATCATATGTTTAAGCGATCTATTCTCTTATTTGTCATGCTCCTAATAACCAGTCTCGTTGTCTTTGCAAGCGATGATGAAGGCAATCCCAATGATCCCGCAGACAATGATCGTGCGAATGCCTGTTATGAAGATGGTTCAATGGCAGGTAAATGTGACACACAGTGGGAATGGGAATGCGGCTGGTATCTCATTCGATTTGAATCTGGTATGATCTCACCTGACACATTCCCGGCAGGG
The DNA here is from genome assembly GCA_040219275.1 of Aggregatilineales bacterium. GTDB lineage: Bacteria > Chloroflexota > Anaerolineae > Aggregatilineales > Phototrophicaceae > JAVJSU01. The sequence goes on from JAVJSU010000014.1 coordinate 1,713, forward strand.
TGTGGCTCTGTCCTTCCCTTAGACGTAGTCACTGCCCCAAGTATAGGATGCCAACTCTTTACCGGTACCTATGTCTTCTTCACAGGAAATTTCCTACCTACTGGCACGACGACCTATACAGATGCTGCCTGTACGATACCTTCAGGAACAACTGGTCTACCAGTCGTATATGCACCGGGGGGTATGGCAGAGGTTACAACTATCTGTGCCGCTAATGGCTTTGGACCCGGTGGATTAATCGCAGGCGATGTTTATCACTGCGCTTAAACCCCAAAGCTACATAAACTAACGAGCAATCCTGTTCTTCGTCGTCTAAATGGCGACGAAGAACGTTCTCGGCAAGCAGTCTCGTTAAACTGAAATCTAGCCCACCAACGCGCCGAATAGCGTCCAATCCGTATCTGCTGACCACGCATTGCCATCTGGCAAAATGGTTTTCTCGTCACAGATCACATCGTCCATGCGGGTACGGCGCAAATCAGCATCGGTCAAATCCGCCGCCCGTAAATCCGCGCCACTCAGATCGGCTTCAAACAACAACGTCCCGCGCATTTTACAGTTGTTCAGGCGTGCTTTTTGGAGGGATGTGTTGCTCAGTTCGACCCCGCTTATATCCGCACTACCCAGCCGTGCTTCGTCTAACTTTGCCAGCCGGAGTTGGGTATCACGCAAATCCATCTCAATCAAGTTGACCGCGTGCATCCATGCCCGCCGGAAGTCGCAATCCTTCAACTGTGTGTAACGCATCCGTGCATAAGATAAATTCGCCCGCCGGAAATCTGTGCCGGACAGGTCAAACCCGCGCAGATCGGTATTTTCCAGATTGGCTTCGCGCAGATCAATATGACGCAAAAGGGCGCTCTCGCCGGTGTGCCAATCCCGCTTACGGGTCTGATCTACGGCGCTACGGGCGGTAGCGTTGACTGTGCTGGCGGCATCACGGAGCAACTGCTCTTTCGTTTCCAGTTCGCGGCGGGATGTATCGCGCCGTTCCGCCAGATAATTTAGCACGACGATGGTCAATAGAACGCTGATTCCTTCCGTATACAAATTGGTGATGTAGGCATCGCGGAGCAAAGGTGCGTCGCCGGAAAATAAGCCCACGCCGATCATCACACCCAGCAGGACCAGCCCGACACCGCTGATGATCCGATAAAATGTGCCGTACTGCTGATGAATTAGCCGGATTTCCTGTGTGCGGGTGATGTCCTGATCCATGCGGTTACACTCCCTGATTGTCAATTCGCTCACGATAAACGGTGCTCTGTCAATTTTACACCCGTGACCGCATTTTTATGCCGGAGCGCGCGTTACAAATCGGCTAGACCTCCACTTTGTAATTCAAGGCGAGTTCGTCGCCCGTTTTGCCGCGAATGCCCCAATCGTGTCTCGGTGTTTCAAAAATAGTGATCTCTACGTCGTGCGGTGTTATGCCTAGCTGTGCTTCAAAGCGGGCGAAGATGAGATGAATGAGCGCCTTTTTGCTTTCGACAGTCTGCCCCTTAAACATGGAAATTTCGATGATGGTATATTTTTCAGACCGTCCCTCTGGAGTGTAAAAATCGTCTGCGTTCAATTTGAAAAAACGGTGTGCGCGTTTGTTTTCTGGATAATGGAGTGCTTCAATCACACACCCATGTAAAACATCAGATAATGCACTTTTTATGGGGTCTAAATGTGTTGCCAGCCCATAGATTTTGATTTGTGACATCGTTTCCCTCTTGAGATTGTTTTCTTCGATTGCCGATACATTCTAACGCAAATGTTCGTCCGTGCTACGGCTCACTCTTGAGCGTTTCTCACGGGCAAGTTACACTCAGCACTTAGAACAGACACTTAGGAGCAACCCATTTGACCGAATTCGACCTCATTTGCATCGGGCGCAGTTCGCTGGATTTATTCGCGGAAAATATTGGCGCGACCTTCGCCGATGTCACAGGATTTAAGGCGTTCGTCGGGGGCAGTCCGACTAATGTTTGCGTGATGGCGGGACGCTTGGGCTTAAAGACGGCGATGATTACCGGACTCGGCGATGACTATACTCGTGATTTCATCCTCAAGTTTCTGTACGAGGAAGGAGTCAGCACGGATTACATTACACTCAAGCGCGGGATGCAGACGAACACGGTCATGGTGGCGCTCGAACCACCGACGGACATGCAATTTGTCGCCCTGCACGCCAACAATGCCGACCTTGCGTTGACCATCGACGACATGCACAAAGCACCGCTTGCCACATCACGGGCATTACTATTCAGTGGCATGTGCTTGATGCAAGAACCGAGCCGGAGCGCTACCCAAGCCGCCGCAGAGACCGCGCGCAACGGGGGTGCAATCGTGCTGATGGATCTCGATTATCGTGTGCCGATGTGGTCTGATGCGCGCATTTATGGCATCACAACCCGCCTGACGCTTAATCTCGTTGATATTGTCCTCGGCACAGAAGAAGAAGTCATGGCGGCGGCAAGCGCAACCGATTTAGACGTGGCAATCGAACGGTTGAAAAATATCGCGCATAGCGCGGTGATTGTCAAGAAAGGCGAACGGGGCGCGGAGGCACATCTCAAAAATGGCGAGGTCATTAGCGTCCCAGCGTTTAAGGTCGATGTCGTGAATTTTCTCGGCGCGGGGGATGCCTTCGCAGGGGCATTTGCATACGCTCATCTCAACGGGTGGGATTGGGGACGGGCGCTCACCTTTGCCAATGCCGCCGGCGCGTTGATTGTCTCCCGTCACGGCACAGCCAATGCAATGCCTACGCTTGCCGAAATCGACGCGTTGATTGGACAACCCTAATGTCTCACAAAAATGGAAAAACATAACGCCAAGACGCGGAGATCGCAAAGAAACGCAGGGAATTTTTGTCGATTTAATAAAAAACCCGCCAAATGAAGTTCACTCGGCGGGTTGGGTTGGGTTTCGCGGTTAGTTCAATTTGTCGATCAGTTCGTCCACGAAATTGTCTTCGATGAACGAGCCTTTCTGAAGCAACAGATCAACCTGCGTGCCGAGCATTTCGCGCTCGTGGGCGGTCAATTCTTTCGCCGTGACGACCACAATCGGGATGTCCTTCAGGCGCTCGTCGGATTTCATCATCTCGATCACTTCAAAGCCATCGACACCCGGCATCATCAAATCGGTGATGACCATGCTCGGTCTAATCTTGCGGATCAGTTCGATGCCTGCCGCGCCATTATGGGCGAGATGCACCTCACAATCATCGCGGGCTTCAAGGATGCGGCTCATCAGGCGGGCGGCGGCTTCGTTATCCTCCACCACGACGATGCGCTTGTTCTTTTCATCTATGACGTTATCCAGCGCGTAGGTCAGGTCTTCTTCCGGCACTTCCTGTGTCTCTCGCGTGCCTGAAGACAGATCAACCAATTTCTGCCATTGATCGCCGAGAATCTTGGTTTCTACGGGCAATGTGTGACCGGAGCAATTGACTACAACCACATCATCCGGCTTGATGATGCCTTTCTGTGCCAATTTGAACAAGCCTGCGAAGGTCACGCCGGTTGCCGGTTCGACGGAAATACCATCGTTGCGGGCGAGGATGCGAATGGCGTTAAAGGCTTCTTCGTCTGTGGCGGAAATAAAGTGACCACCGTTTTCCTGTGTGTAATCATAGAGCAATTCATAGGCGCGTCCGGGGTTACCGGTGGCGAGTGTGGCAATAATCGTCGAGGAGGTTTCTATTGGGGTGGCGAAACGCTGACCACGATCAAATGCCTCCACCATCGGCGCACAACCCGTAGATTGGATCATGCCGAACGCGGGCAATTTGTCGATCAAGCCCATTTCGTGCAATTCACGGAAGCCTTTGCCCACGCCGATGGGTCCCATGCCACCGCTCACACCCTGCAAAAACCAATCCGGTGAGCGCCAGCGTTTACCATCGTCAAGTTCCGTGCCGAGTTGCTCCGCGATTTCGTATGCCATCGTCTTCATGGCTTCAATCGCCGCGACGCTCTTAATGCCTTTATCGAGGAACACGCCCTTCGCCGCCGCGAATTGGGATGCAAGGGCTTTGGTCTGGTCATATGTTCCCGTCGTTTTGATAACTTCCGCGCCGTAGAGTGCCGCCTCGCGCATTTTGTCGTTGGGGGTCAACTTTGGGAAGAACGCCCACACTTTGATGCCCGCCCGCGCCCCATATGCGGCATAGGCGATGGCGACATTACCCGTGCTGGCAACGACCACTTCTTCCACGCCCATTTCTTTGAGCGCGGAAATCGCCACTGTCGCCTGACGGTCTTTAAAGCTACCCGTCGGTCCCTGACGTTCATCTTTGATATACAGGTTGTTCAAACCGAGCGCCGCCCCGAGTGCATGTGATTTAATGAGCGGGGTTGCGCCTTCACCAAGGCTGATGACATGCTGTGTGTCATAAACGGGCAACACCTCATGATAGCGCCACAAACTCGGCTTACGATTGCGAATATCTTCCACCCATTTTTTGGGGTCAATATGCTGAATTTCATAACGTGCTTCTACGATGGTCTCGCCACAATTGGGGCACGCGCCACCAAAGGATTTGAGCGAAGTCATCGTGTGGCAGTAACTGCATTCAAGCGTAATTGGTTTACGGTGATTTTCCATACAAGATCCGTTTTTAGATTGTGTAATTGATAGTGAAGAGGGGAGATGATAGCTTCCCTTCTTTTACTTTACTCCAGTCAAGCCGATTTATCACGTAAGATTTGTTAGCTTGATAGTCTAATCGGCAAAAAAATAGAGGCGCAGGGCGTATTCGTCCGGTGCGCCTCTATTTTTGATCTACGTTTACTTGAACTTAGAGCTGATTCGGGTTCAGGTGATTCTGTACACCCTTGATGAATTGCTCGTATTCTTCCTGCGTGATGTCGGTTTTGTGCAGGATATGGACGTTTTCCAGCACTTTTTGCTCATCCGTGTTGAAGTCCAATTCACCCGTGACGATCATCACCGGAATATTGCTTGTTTCTGGATTACCGCGCAATTCCTGCAATACGGCGAACCCGTCCATTTCCGGCATCCGTAAATCAAGGATGATGAGGTTCGGACGGCGACGGGCGACCATCGAGATTCCCTCGCGCCCGTTATCGGCGCTGAATACGCGATAGGTGCCACTCGCGTTCAAAGCGGCGGTCAGCAACCGGATTGATTCCGGCTGGTCATCAATGATGAGGATGCGCTCCATATTGCTTTCTTTTTCCGCCTGTAGCACCGCTTCCACTAACTGTTCCGGCATAAACGGACGCTGAATGAAGGTATGTGCGCCCAGTTGATACGCTCGTTCGGACTCATCGCTGAGTGTGACGACCACAATCGGAATATCGAAGGTGTCGTCACGGTCTTTCAAGCGTTTAAGGATGTGCCAGCCTTCGCTATTGGCGAAATTCACATCCATCACCAGCACAGTCGGGCGTAAATTACTGACCATCGCCTCTGCGTAGGAGGGATGATCGGCAGTCACGACATCGAAGCCTTCACGTTGTAATGAACGGCGGAATTGATCGACCATCGTTTTGTTGTCTTCGATGAGTAGGACATCCCGCTTTTGTGCCATAATTGGCATCGGGGCGGTTTGGGTCGCCTTTTTCACCTGAACGGAGGGTATATCAACTTTCGTGATTTCTTCTTCATAAGTATCATCAGAATGCCCGTTTGATGCAGAATACGGTGAGGTATCATCGCCGTCCGCGCCCATTTCATCCGGGTCTGTCGGTATGGTGACGCTAAATGTCGAACCAACGTTGATCTCGGACATAACGATCATCTCGCCGCCTTGCATTTCCACCAGTGATTTGGCGATGGGCAAACCCAACCCCGTACCACCCGCAGTACGCGTTAGCGAGGAGTCGATCTGACGGAAGGCTTCAAACAGCAACGGCAAGTCTTTTTCTGCGATACCGATGCCGGAATCCGTTACATCAATACGAATCATGGTTTTGTCTGTGTGCGGGTTTTGCCATGGATAGGCACGGATGAGAATTTGACCTTCGTTGGTGAATTTCGCCGCGTTAGACACGAGGTTAATCATCACCTGACGGATACGGAACTCATCGCCGTAGGCTTTCTGCATATTGGGTGATACTTCTACGTTCAGGTGAACTGGCTTATCTTTCACCAGACCCACACCGATGGACTTGACCGCTTCGATCATCAATTTAACATCGAAATGTTCCAGCTTGATGTCCAGCTTACCGGAAGCAATCTTGGCTTGATCCAGAATATCATTGATGAGCATAAGCAGATGCTGACCACTGTTATAAATGGTCGTCAGGTCTTGCTCTTGCATTTCGGTCAACGCACCGTCAATCCCCTTGAGCATCACACGACTAAAGCCGATGATTGAGTTCAACGGGGTACGTAATTCATGGCTCATATTGGCGAGGAAGTCACTCTTTACGCGGTCAAGCTCACGCAGTTGTTCGTTGGTCTGGGTCAATTGTTCCAGCAATTGCGTACTCTGGATAACCGCAGAGACCGACCCTGCGAGGGCTTCTAGCAGGCGGGCTTCATCGTCGCCATACCCATAAGTGACATCAGATTCCAGTACAACCATACCGATATCTTCACCGGCACTACGGAGCGGTACTAAGATCGCAGACAAAGCCTGTGGAGAAATCGTTAGATAGCGTGATTCTTGCTCAATGTTGTGGATAAACCGTGGTGAGCGTCGCTCGATGACCTCGCCCATAATGCTATTCGTGTCATCCATGCGAATTTCAACAAATTCTGAAAGCGGTTGATCGCTACCAGCAAGCGCCGCCATACGCAGGGTGGAATGGGTGTTTCCAGTCCGGTCATCAATATACACGCGCTTCAGGTACATACTTGCGGAAAGCGCATCCGTTTCGTCATAAATACGGCGCACAACCGAGTCCAGCGTTTCTTCCAGCGTTTCCGCCGCCGCCGCACTGCGGGTCACGTTGAAGAGGAAGCCCATGCGCTCCGCCTGTTCCTGAGATGATTTGTACAGGTTGGCATTATCCAGCGCGACTGCGATCTGCGCGGCGAGTGTGGTTAAGGCGCTGATGTCTTCATCGCTAAAGGCGTTTGGTTGATTAGACTGTACATCCAATGCCCCGACAACCCGATTTTTCAGGATGATCGGTAACGCCATTTCTGAGCGCGTCAGTGGCAAATACGGGTTTGGCTGATGCACCACGCTCGCATCGGCGGTATCCAGCGCGATTTCAGGATGCCCATTTTGGGTTACCTTACCGATAACACTGCTGGAGCCTTTTTTCAATTTATGTTTGATGCCCAACAGATGCTTGCCCGCTTCGCCGGTACTGGCACGAAGCAACGCCCACTCGTCCCGATCATCCATCAAGAAAATTTGAACGTGATCGTATTCAAACGATGCCTGAATCAAGTCTACAAGACGCGGGAGCAACTCTTCCAGATCAAGAATGTTACCGGCACTCTGGCTAACTTCCGCAGAGGTCTGTAATTGACGGGCACGGCGTTCTGTTTGTTCGAGCAGATAAGAGGCTTCCATAGATAGGGATGCCTGTTCCGCAAACGCCTGATAGAGACGGGCATCACGGTTTGAGTGTGTATAGGGTTCGTTGGAAGCGAGCCACAATGCACCAATAGAGCGCGAAGCCACCCGTAGAGGAATAACCGTCAAGGAGCGCACATCAAGGCTCTCTATGCCAATTTGCTCCATCGGGTCAAGCGTTCTATCTTCAAGGATGTCGTCAATCATGAGAACTTCCTGACTGGCGAGCAAACGCCATGCCGGGAATTGATCCTGAGTAAGCACCAGACCTTCCAGTGAAAGCCCACCATCATCATCGGCGTGCCAATCCGCAGTGACTTCTACCGTCGCCGCAGGATTATCCCATGTACGGGTATTCAGCATCGCAATAAACACAAAGGTGATATGCGAGCCAATCAAATAATTGACAACCACATCAAGGATTTGAGCGCCATCAACCGCATCGGTCAGCGCACGGCTGGCTTGATACAGCACGGTTGTTTCTTCCAGCGTACTCTGTGTTTGCTCGAACAACTGCACATTATCAAGCACAACAGACGCGCTATCAACCAGTGTGTTCAGATAACGAATTTCGCCCTCTGTAAAGTCACGCGGGGTCGTGAACGCAATGACCAGCGCACCACCACTATTTCCCTTCACACGGAGGTTCATAATGGCGACAGTCCGTAAATTACCCACAGCAATCAACGCTTGTTCCAGAGGCGTGGGGTCAACCAGTGCGGCTAAGTCATCAATAAATAACCCATCCGGCGGAATGCGATGCCCTGAAAGGACTTTAGGGAAGTCAACCGACGGTAGTACATCATCGCGAACGTCAAACAAAATAGGTGAAATATCGCCAAGTTCCGTCGTTTCAAGAATGTAACCAACGCGATAGTCCGGCTTCAGTGTACTGAGTGCACCCTGTAACACCGTGCCAAGCTGGTCAATATCGCGGGTACGGCTGATGGTCGTGGTTGCACTATAAAGTGTATTGATCTCTTGCAAGGTTTGTTGCTGATTAAGGATCAGGAAGCGGTTATCAATTGCCGTTGCCGCCGAATCACCAATTTGTGTCAGGATAGGCTCTTGCTCAGCGCCAATTTGCCCCGCTTCACTGCCCACCAGTAACAGCCACCCCGCAGGGCGCTGACGGGTACGTAAGGGCACACTGATCACATTACGGATGTTAAGCGCCTGTAAGGTCGCCCATGTTTCATCCTCTAATTGATAATGTTCTGCATCATGAATATTCACGACATAATTCGGATCAAACAATTCCGTCAGCGCGTCTAACACTTCAATTGGTTGCATCAATGCCCGCTCAATCGTCAAATTGCCACGACTATCCGGTTGGATAATATAGGCATCATCCGGCTGGAACATCACCATGATCTGCACAAGACTATCCAGCAATTCTGTCAGCCCGTCCGCTTCTGCCAATTGTACTTGAATTTCATACTGCGTAACCGTCTGGCGCAGGTTTTCTTGCAGGGTGTTTTCCATGCTTCTCAGCGCAGAAATATCCTGAAAGGCGATGACGATAGCCGTAATCGAACCGTCATTGCCATGAATTGGTGCGGCGTTAAATTGCAGATCAATCTGTGAATTCTGTGAGATCACCGCGACATCATCAGCAAACGCGAGTGTGTCATCACGCAGGGCGATATTCACCGGCATTTCTTCTGTTGGGTAGAATACGCCGGTGCCACTTCGATAGAGATTATAATTTTCCGGCGAGAAGGGCGTTTGCGGGTCAATCGCTTCGCCGAAGTAAGTTTCCGCCTGTTCATTATAGAGAATTGGTTGCATCGTCTGTGGATCAAGCACCAGCACACCGGCAGGCAACGTCGCAAGGATCGATTGCAAACGTTGTTGCTCGCTCTGGGCTTGCTGGAACAGACGGCGATTTTCCAGCGCGATGGCGACCTGCGCGGCGAGTGTCGTAATCAACTGTTCGTCGCGGTCATCAAGCTGATCTTTATCAAATTCGCGTCCCATCATCAATGAACCGAGAATTTTACGCCCGCTGATAACCGGCACCGCGATATGCTTGCCAAAGGAACTGTTCATAAATGGATTATCGGCGGTGTCTGTGTCCTGTGTGGGTACACGATTGACGACGATACTCCGTCCCTCAAGCGCGGCTTCAACGACTGTCATATCATTGGTAAGTTCAAGTGGTTCCATCGCCGTTGCATCGTGACCCGGCAAATGTGTGATGATGGCTTCTAGCAAGTCACGACGTTGGTCAAACAGTGCCAGCATCCAGCGATCAAAGCCAGAAACCTCCGCGACCCGCTGGAAGACTTCGTTCAGGCTGTCTTCAATGTTGCCCACACCAATACGGTTGGCAAGCTGACCCGCTTCTGCCAGCGCCAATGCACGCTGGGCTTCTGCCTGTGCGCGGTCGGCTTCGTTACGCGCTTCTTCAAATAGGCGCTTATTGTCAATCGCAATTGCAATCTGGTCGACTGCCGCCTGTGCGAAGCGTTGATATTGTTCATCGAATGAATTGGGTTGATTACTCTGGCAAACGAGCGTACCGAACCACTTCAAGTTCGATTCAATGGGGGCAAGGAACATACTGCCCACATCGTCATTGAGCAATTTCGCCCGCAGTTCAGGGAAATCGCCGAGTGCTTCACCGGACGCGCTCAAAATGTCGCCAATCGAGACGGCAGTTCCAGCCGTTTCAAGGATGCGTCCGTAAGGATATTCTCCGGCGCTAAACATCTGCCCGGATACCAATTCCTCTTCCGCATTGTTGCTATGCCATGCGTAAACACATTCCAGATAGGGTGCGTATGGGGTTGCTTCTGGTTTTGCCAGCAAGATCATGATACGGATGTTCATGCCTTTTTGGACGCTTTGTAGCAGGAATGGACGGGCGAGATGTTCCGTCGCCACTTCATACACTTCTTCACTATCCTGCGCGCTGACGATGGCACTACTGGCGAGATAGAGACGACGGGTTTCATCGAGCGCCAATTCGGTACGCTGAACTTGCCGACGAATCTCTAGCTGGGTGCTCATCTGTCCGGTCATCGCCCGATAGATTTCGTATTCGTTCTGTGTAAGGTCGTAAAGCTCTTTTGATTGCACGTAGAACAGGGCAATCGGTTGTTGGACGCTGAATAAGGGGAAGATCGCCATGTATGCGTAGCCTTCATCGCGCATCCACAGGATATCTTCAGCGATATTGTTGTTATTCGGCGTATCATCCGTCAAAAAGAGGGGTTCGCGCTGGCGCAGTGGTGAATCTGGCGCGATGAACAACGGGTGGTACCTATCTTCTACCGTCACTTTACCATTGGCTGAATGTGCGACGAAATGGGCGCGGGTGGGCCAACCGTCAGCATCAAGTTCCCCTTCAAGTAACGCAAGGCTAAAGTTCAGCTCACTATTTTCAGCAGTCGCAACCGCCGCGTAGACCAAATCTTGCTCAGATTGTGCCTGATTGATGATACGGCTGGCGGCATAGAGGTTTTCCTGCAAGGTCAGGGCATCTTCCGTCTGGCGGAGCAGTAAACGGTTATCAATTGCCACACTCGCCTGATCGATCAGCAGGGTATAAATACGCCCTTCCTGCTCAGTAAAGCGTCGTGCCTCTGCAAATGTGATGCTCAGTAAACCGCGCCACTGACCACGAATGATAAATGGCACAAATACCATCGCCACACCATTCGCCCGACGGCAGAATAATTTCAAGCCAGCATCAAGGCGATCATCCTCACGCGCATTCTGAACAAGGGATACGCGATTCGACTGAACGGATGCAAGGAAGGTGTGATCGGGGATATGGAGGCGCAACCCGACCAAATCATCATTATTTTCCTGACGTTTATCATGGGCAACGTCTGCCTGTATGGTCATCCAACCGGGATTTGAGCCTGAGTATTCATCAAAAATCCACACTTGCCCGCCAGAAGCATCCGGCATCACCGCGCCGATGATCGCGTTGACAATCTCTTCCAACGTAGTGGATTCGTTCAGTGCACGGCTGAGATCATAGAGAATGGATGTTTCAGCCAGTGAGGATTGTGTTTCACGGAACAGACGCGCATTTTCAATGGCGAGCGCCACACGATCTGCAACCGCTCGCAAGACCAGCGCATCCCCTTCGGTAAAGCCCTGTCCTTCTTCCGGTTCTGCGACCAGTGACCCAACCGCCTCGCCACGCACCGTAATGGGTGAGGATAGGCGATGTTTATTGCCATTTTCGCCATTGTTTGGCGCGAGGGTATTTTGATAATCTACATTCAGCAGATTGTAATTGTACTGTCCACTCAACGCATCGCCATCGCCTTGTGACCACGCATCACGCGTCAACTGACGGCTTAATTCATCAAGCCTTGTAATACGCTCCTGCGAATCGCTGATTGTGACCGCATTATTGACCGCACTCGCCAGTTGATTTGCCAGCACCATGAAAATCGGCACATCTTCTTTTTTGATCTGATCGTATTCACGGCTTTGTAAATCAAGAACGGCAATCACCCGATTACCGATAATCAGAGGCAAAATCATCTGACGGCGTGTTTTTTCCTGCACGTCATTGGTTTCATCATGCACGACACTGCTTACAAACATCGGTTTTCCGGTTTTTGCCACCCGCCCGACCAGATGTTGCCCGCCAACAGGCACTTTTTCAGGTTCTGGTCTGGGATCAATAACTTTCGTATATGTATAGGCAATTACGGCGTTGATATTTAGATCATCAATGCGGAACAAGCGACTATGAAACAAGTTAAATTCGGTGCTGATGAGTTGCATCGCTTTGGGTAACAGGCGTTGTAAATCATAAATATCGCTGATATCGCGCCCGATCCGCTCCACCACATTCATCTGATTGTTGAAGCGTTGGGTATTGGCACCTATCTCTTCGTTCAAGGAGCGCACCTGAAAGGAGAGTTGCTCCATTGACTGCACAATTTGACCGACTTCATCACCTGGCACGGAGACCAGCGTTTTAGAGAAATCTCCCATACCACCCGCGATCATCCGGGCTGTGCGTGCCACATCATTTACTGGAGACACAATCGCCCGCAAGAGGGTGCTCAAAATTGATAAAATAATGATCGTGAGTACGATATATACAACAATGACAACCACACTTTGAATAATCGTTTTGCTTAAAATTAGCAAAATATCGTCCTGAATGACGATACGCCACGGGGTGTCTGTGCCGGGGTAATCCGCGACCGTACTCGTAGAAGCCACTTCACGGAAATTGAGGAAACCCGCTGTAAATTCACCTGAATGGTCTGCGAGATATTCAGATAAATCACGGTTATTAAACGTGTCTGCGCCACCGCTTAAAAGAATACGGTTGTCGCCATTTATCAATGCAACCCTGCGTCCGTCTTGTTCAACGCCGGGTGAATTGACTGTTTCATCCAAAACATTCAAAATACGGGACGCATCCACACGCAATTCAAGCACGCCGAGAGAAGTACTCCGATTACCCGGATTGGCGACAGGCACATAAATATTAAACACACCAGCCGGATATTCTTCAGTGGGTTCAGAAATTGGACCGAGATAAGCCGTCCCCGGAGTAATACCACTACTGATGGTGATAAAGATGGGGTCAGTAGCTAGATCTGTTTCAAGAGGGGTGGTATCTACGGAAGAACCCGCCGCGTCCCGGCTCACAGAGACACGTTGCACTCCATCCAGTGTAATGAAACGAAAGCTCAAATAATCACTTCGCTCAATAACCGGACCAAATGTGTTTGCAATGTTGGTAATCTCAGTCGCGTCCGATTGATCGTCAAGAATTGACGAAATAGGTAAATTGGAACTGAGGATGCGCAAATCTGCAACCATCACCGCCAAATTTTCATCAACCCGCAATGAGACTTCATCCAGCGCGATGGCGACGGATTCTGTGATGTCACTCCGTGCTTGCAACTGAATAGTGATGATCGTAACCGCAGTTGCGATAAGCATGGCAACGACAATCAAAGGGATTACACGGCGCATAATTCGCCCGTGCAATGACCCGTGAGCGAGTTCAGTAAGTTGTTTATTCTGTCTCATGGATTCAGTGAGTCTATGAGTCATTATTTACACCTTCCTCATTGGAATGATGTCCATTTGTATCGGATGATAGGTTTCCAGCGGGCTGAAGTTGAATGCTAACCTGTGGGGCACGCAATGCCTGCCCAACTTCGCGGACAGCGGTTTGCAAAATCTGGCTGATGTCAGTCTGTGCTGAAAGCCGTGTCGCAATTTCATTCACCAGACGTTCACGATTTGTCGCACGCTGGCTTTCCTGGAACAGTCGGGCATTATCAAGGCTGATTGCCAGACGGGTAACTAATTCCTGCCCCAATTGAATTTTGTCGTTGCTAAATTGTTCTACGGGGATTTCCCACTCCACCGCACCAAGCACCTCTTCACGCAGAATAATCGGCACTGCGACAGGAATCGTCCCGCGATCACTCACATCGCCGATCGCCGGATACCCGGTCTCCATCGCTTCATCCCGTAGCGTATCGAGATTGGTGGTCGTTATCGTCCCTGCATGGCTTTCGATGCGCGTTTGACGACGGGCATCCATATACTCCGTCCATGCGCGGGAAACTGCCTGTCGATTCACCATGTTGATCTCTTGCAAGCGTTGTGTCGATTCTTGATAGAGGCGAGCGTTCTCAATCGCCACTGCAATCTGCGTAGCGAGAATTTCCAACACTTTTACTTGATCTTCGGTGAACGTATCACTTTGCTTACTTTGTACATCCAACGCCCCGATGATTGTGTCACCGAAAAGCAAGGGGATGGCAACTTCAGCACGTGTGTCCGGTAAGAATTCGTTACGTTGATGCACCTCACTGGAGGTAATATCGCGGGCATTCACAGTTCTTCCGGTGGATGTTACCTGACCGACCACACTCACACTGCCCACCGCCAGACGATGCCCCCGCGCTAGCAGTTGCTGACCCGGTTCGCCGGTACTAGCACGTAATACCGAATAGGTAAGCTCAGTATTCAGCAAAAAAATCTGTGCATGGTAAATATTGTCGAATTTATCTGCGATCAACCCCACCACGCGATCCATCAGCGTCTGTAGGTCACGCTGGCTAGCGGCGAAGTAGCTTACTTCACCCATCGCCTCAATATCACGAAAGCGCTCATCAATACGCACTTGCAATTCCTCTACGGTCAGGCGCATTTGCTCCCGTGTTTCAACGAATGCCCGTGCGAGGTCTCCAATTTCGTCGTTACGTTCAGTGTGTAAAACTGTACTGGCGAAATCGCCGTCCTGTAAGGCGTTGATCTTGCTCTGAATTGACCGTAGCGGCGGGGTAATGCTTTGATTGAGCAATGCCACCATCACAAGCCCGATAACGATCATACCCACAGCCACCGGCAATAATCTTCGGGTAATTAACGCATTGAAGAAACCGGATTCTAGAGAGGTTTCCGTGATTATCGCAAACGGCGTGTTGGTGATCGGTCCATAATGCCCGATATATGCCGTGCCATCTACGTTATATGTACGAACACCCGATTGACCACCAATGGCTAATTGAACTGGACTATGTACCGCCGATGCTTGTGCTTGCTGGCGGTAATCATCGCCGCTAATCAGTGCGTCTGTTAGCGTAATAAGGTAACTGTGGGTATTACGGAACGGCGCAGGATCACTTAGCGCATTCAGAATGACTTCCTGATTGATTAGACCAGTCACATACCCGACGACTTCCCCACTCCGGCGGATAACCGTTGTGGTGAAAATATTGGTCGCATTGTCAACCTCTTGAACGGAAAAACGCTGGTTTTCGCCACGATCTGCCGCAATAACCCCGCCTTGATACCCAAACGTGCTCGATAAATCTGTGCCAAGTGGAAAGGTCGGTACGCTTTCGTCGCCTTCAATTACACGAGTATTGCTCATGACGACCAGACCATCAGGGTTGATAATCGCCACATAAGAGAATAGTCCCGTCCGTACCAGCTGATTATCCATATAGTCTCGTAGTTCGGCGAGTGGTGCACGTAACCCCTGATCCAGCGACAACGCAACACGGATTTGCCCGATAAACGTCGGGTTATTGACAAAGCTCTCCATCGCAATTACCGTCTCTTCAAAATGGCGCGTGATGTCTTGCTGACGTTCATCACCTTCACCGGAGACATACTCTTCTAGCAATTCTTGCTCTGCTGACTGTGACTGTACCCGACCAATAACGATAGCCGTGATGAGTGAAAATCCGACGACTAGCACTAACGCGCCCAAAAGACGAATCCAGATGGGTACGGATAAAATATTAAGCCGATTTAGGACACTATTCATTGATTGTGCCCTCCTTCTCTACAACTTCTGAATTTGAAACCTCAGCGGGTGTTATCTGTGGATATGCCTGTGTTACGACAGCATCAATATCCCTGACCAAACTTGGCTTGATCTGGATACGTGTTTGTACCGCGCCCAGTGCCTCATTAAATGTGGTTGCGGCAAGATCAAGCACTGCGTTGACCTCCGTTGCGCTAATCAGCTGGTTCGCCACTTCCGTCGCTTTACGTTCACGGTTCGCCTGTGCCTGTGATTGCTCAAATAGGCGACGGTTTTCCAACGCTTGCGCCAAACGGTCAGAAATTTTCTGTGCAATGTCAATTTGACGGTTCGTAAGGCGTGCCGTATGGAATTGCATTGCGCCCAAAATCTCCCCGCGCAAACGAATAGGAATGACAATGCTTGTCTGCTCGCCGGAAACATCGGTGACGATCTGACCCGATTTTAGGGACTTTAGCAGTTCCGGCGAAAGATCGGCGGCGGCGGTCACAATGCCCGGTTTGCCATCTATATCAAAGCCAAAACCTGACTCGGTGCGTTGCAGATAGGTATTCCATGCAAGGCTCTCCGTGTTGACACTGCGATTGCCCGGACTATCCGCCTGATTACGCAGATGATCCAGCATTGTTTCCTGACGCGCCAACGCATCCTGTAATGAAACAATCCGGCGAATTTGACCGACCATCGTACCCAGATTGTCGGCAAGTGTTTGAAGTAATTTCTGGTCGTCCTGTGTAAATAGTTCTTCCCCGGTTTGCACATCCAACACGCCCATGAATTCATCATTGCCGATGATGGGTAAACTCATGCCACGGTGAACCGATGGGAGCAGATGTTCGCGGCGGGTGGGTGCGTCGTCTAGCGTGACGATCACGGATTCGCGTGATTGGGCAGTTTCATACAGTGTGCTTTCTTCGGGGACATCAACCTGCACCGTAATGTTGCGGTTATCGGAGCGACCAACACGGACGCGCCTTGATAATTTGCCGTCTTCGTCTGCAAGATAAATCTGCGCGAAGACAAAACCAAGGTCACTGCGAATCATGTTAATTGCTTCAGCGTAGACCTGATATTCGTCCGCATCAGCACTCACTTGCGTCATCAGGTTTAACTTGCGATAGTGTGTGGCAATTCCCAGATAGTTTTCGACAATTTGTTCGGTGTTCACGCCAAATGCACGGAAGAAACTACCCATCAGTAAGATTGTAGATAAAAATGCCATTAATGTTGTTATTACGCTATCCGCCGGAATAACCGTTTGTGGATCGGTCAGTTGACTCTGTGAAAATGCACCAAGGCTAACGACCAGAATATTGATTAAGGTAATCACCAATATTCCCCGCCCCCGTAGGAGCAAGCCAGCCACAACAAGTGGCAAGAATATGAACGGCAAAGATATACCGGTCAAACTTTCTAAATTTGCCACACCAAGCGCGATACTGAACCATAGGGTGAATACCCAGGATGCTTGATTTAAGCGTCCATTTTGGATAGACACCACAACAATTGGCACAATAATGGGTAACAACATGGTAACGCTATATTGCGAAGGTGATAAAAATGGATTGCCATTGATAAGCGTTGTCACATAGTAGATTGTCCACAGGAACCAGATAGGGGAGAGCGCCACAATAGTATACAAAAGCCCTGTTGCACGTTGGCGGTCAAGTAGATTTTCATATGGGTATCTAACCCGTAAGTAACGACGGCTAAAATCCGCAATCATGAGCTTGCCCCTCCGTTTAATGTGTAGCCGTCAGAATGTTGTCCGTTGCCATTGACTGTACCATTCAGTGAAGATGGGCGTTCCGGTTCAGTTTCTGATTTTGGCGCACTCAGGCGGATCGCACCGTGTTCTGCGCCGAGCGTTTGAGATAATTCTTTCAGGGTGATCTGAAGCAAGTCCGTCACTGTACCGGCAGATTCAAATTGCCCGACGACCTCGTTAATGCGTTGTTCTTGATAGGTGGATAACTGTGTTTCTTCAAACAGGCGGGCGTTATCAAGGCTGACGGCTAAACGGCTGGAAATTGTTTGGAGCATTTCCAGCATGTCATGCCGTGCGAAGCCATCATCGCCTAATTTTACCTCAATCGCGCCCAGCACCTCACCGCCAAGCGAGATCGGCACGGCGAGGGTATGCCCATCACTACCCAAGATGCCATCATGACGCTCTATGGCATCTAGCATCGCTGTCGTCCATGCGGCATCGGTGGTAATGACATTGCCATCAAACGCAATCCCATCTACGACGGACTGATCTTGAAGATAATCGACCCACGCATCACGGCTCAGTTGTTGGTTCAACCGTTGAATTTCGCGTAGGTTGGATTCTGATTCGAAAAATAGACGTTTGTTTTCCTGAATATTCATGTCCTGCGCTTCAAATAGGCGGGCATTACGGATGGAAACACCCAGCTGATTCGCCATCACTTGGAGCGTCTTGACTTCACTTTCATTAAAAGCGTCAAGTTGCGTGCTTTGTACATCCAGCGCGCCGATGATCGTATCGCCATCAAAAATCGGCAGAGCCAACTCCGCACGCGTATTCGGTAGCAATTCATTACGGGCATGGATTGATTTACGATCACCCTCATTTTCACGGGCGATGACTACTTCGCCGGAAAGCGTGACGCGCCCGATAACACTGCGCGACCCTACCGGCAGGCGATGTTTACGCGCCAGCAATTCACGCCCGGCGCTCCCCGTACTCGCAACCAGATCAGCATATTCGCGGTCTTCATCCACAAGGAAAATCTGCACATGATAATATGCGAAACGATCACGGATCAGGTCTACCGAACGGTTGAACACGTCTTCTACTGAGAGCAGTTGGATGGTGATTTGTCCGATCTCTGACGCGGCCTGTAGCAATTCCTGTGCACGTGTGGCGTTATAAATAGATGTACGGAAAATGTTATTAAAATAACGTACAGAAACACTTAAGAGAACGTGCGCCAGAACAATCATATTGGCAGTTAATAGCGTGAAAAATTCACCGGCGGACAGTCTTATAAGAGGGATCAACGTATATAGCTCATAGGAAACGAAGATGACTACAGGTATCAGAATATAGAGCGGCAAAAACATGGTGGCTACGAAGATCAGTAGGATGCTCCATCCTATCATAAGGAAGCTGGATTGTAAGGTAAATCCAAATCCACAAATCAGTAGAACAACGATAATCGTTACCAGATTCACATTTTCTGGATATTGGCGTAAGTGCAACAAAGCACCCGCGAATACGGCAATCATCGCTACTGCCAGTAGAAAGTCGACATCCACAACATCCCATATGCTCTGGGCATTCATAACAATTGCTACAACAGAAAGTGCTAGTGGGAGTATCATCACAACTAGCAACACCTGTATAAATTGGAACTTCAGTTGACTATAGGTATCTAGTCTGGATTTGTTTATATTATTCATTGATTTCCCCCTCAATCTCTACGGAGGGTTTGCCGAGCCGGATAGACACACGATCCGCTTTAATCGCATCACGCAAACCGCGCACCGCTTCGGTGAGTGTTTTTTCCACACTATTGGTCATCTGTAGGCGACTGCTAATCTGGTTTACGAGCGCTTCTCGTTGTGCCACACGCAGACTTTCATCGACGAGACGGGCATTTTCTGCCGCCAGACCAAAACGTTCACTGACTTCCTGCACCATTTCGAAATCTTCCGGCGAGAAGTGATGGTCGCTATCCAATTCAAATTCCATCGCGCCGACAACCTGCCCGCGTACCCGCAACGGCACGGCGACGATTTGTCGTTCACCCTCGGTCTTCTGGACAAAATGGTTAATGTCTGCGGCTTCTTGCAACGAGGGTGTCCAGCCACTATCCCCTTCGTGCATATCATCTTCGATCAAATCCAGCGTCATGCCGATTTCGTCCTCTTTCGTCCGCAAATACTCCACCCATGCCATACCGGTCAGACGCTCGTTCAAGCGTTCAACCTCACGGGCGACTTCGCGTTCTTGTTTGGTCAGGCGTTCATTCTCTTTAAGACGCTGTTCCGCCGCCTGAAATTGGCTGACGTTATCAATCGCCAGCGCGGTGCTATCCGCTAATGCTTGAAAGGTGGCGACGAGGTTAATATCGGCGAAAGCATCAGGATCGCGGCTCTGTAAATCCAGCGCGCCGATGATCCGATCACCAATACGCAGAGGAAATGCCGCTTCAACCGCAGTATCCGGCAAAAGTTCGTTGCGACGATGCACACTAGTACGTGAACCTGCACGGGCGATAATCGGGTCACTACCCATCGTCACCTGCCCGATAACACTTTCACTGCCGATGTCTAAGGCGTGGGCACGGGCGATAAGTTGTTTACCCACTTCCCCCGTGCTCGCCACCAGTTTGGCGGTGGTTTCTTCTTCATTTGTAAGGAAAACCTGTGCATGATAAACCATACCAAAATTAGCGATCATGCGATCAATAATGTCGTTCAACAAATCATTCAATGTGCCACGTTCAGCGACGTTACGGGCAATTTCAGATACCACCTGCGCCGTCGTAACGCGATATTCGGTCGCCTCTTCTACACCTTCTTGACGGAAGACCCGTGCATATCTCAGGAACAGGTAAATGACAATCGCGCCGCTAATAAATTGTGGCACCATCGTTCCCAATGTAATATTTGAGTCTGCGTATGCGCCGGTACTCGCGTGTATGAAAACGGCGATGAGAGAAAGTCCAAGACCCGCCAAAATTCCGCGCACGCCAATCAACATCGCGCCGACCACCATCAGCAGAATAATGGCACTGCTCGGCTCACCGGGGGAGTCTGTCGTCACGGTCAGCGCTAGCACGCCTGTTGTGTACCACATCACGAACGGTCCCCAAGTTGCTACAGGTTTAAACGCCCGCCGTGTCGCGATAAAGATGATTGCCGTTAGTGTGATGATCGCATAAAAGATGGTCGCCGGTGCGTTCAATGGAAGTGGTGCGTTGAACGCAATCTCCGCCATCGTATATGCGCCTGTTTCTCCGGGAATTGTCCAATCCGGCGTGGCAAAGGCATACAACATCCAGAACACGAACATGAATCCTGTAATGGCATAAATCACACGCGCACGATACTTTTCAAGCGGCGTATGATAATGTTCGATGCTGAACAGGCTTGAAAATATCCTTGACACAGAGGCAAGTGAGTCTGACATGGGTTACTCCGTGGTGTCCTTATGAGTGGGGTTACCGAGCCGAATACGGGCGCGTTTTGCCCCTAGCGCCTTGCCCAATTCACGGGCAGTTACCGCCATAATGCGGTCAATATCGGTTTGTCGTTGCAATGAGCTACTAATTTCGTTCACCTGTGCCTTACTTCTCGCCACCCGTTGATTCTGGGTGTAGGCATCTGCACTTTCCAGCGCGACGGCAAGCTGATTAACGAGTTGTTGGAAAATAGCGATGTCTGTTGTGCTAAAAGCAGACGACGTGAGCTTTCCCACTTCAATCACGCCCTGTACCGTACCGCGTAGATACATCGGCACAGCGACGATAGATTGCACGTCCATGTCGAAGTTATGGCGTAAATCTGGCAACGACTGAACATTACCGATGTTGACAGTTTGCTGGGTTTGCCAGACTTGTTCGCCAATCGTCCCTTCAAGGTTCACTGGTTGGGCATCTTGTATATGGATAAACTGCACTCCATCTTGCTGGCGAGCAACCAATTCCATTTCGCCAGTCTCAGTGTTGTAAAGCAAAATATTGAACTCATCAAATTTCAGGAGATCATGGGCGTTGTGTAGCGTGATTTCCAGAATCTCCCGCATATCAAACGTGGTCTGGATCAACTGGGCGAAGTTGGCAATCTGCTGAAGTTGTAACGCCTGACGTTGCGTGTTCCGCAACAATAAAATGTTCTGTAGCGTCACCGCCGCTTGATTGGTCATCGTCTGGGCAGTTTCTAAACTTGCCTCGTCAAGATAATGCTGGGGTTCTGTCAGGTTCAGTTGGATCGAACCGATATAGCCAACACGCGTATCCATCAATGGGACGAGTGCAAATGCCCGTACGCCAAGCCCCGCAAAAAATGACCGCATGGTGTCGCTGATACGGGCATCTTGCTCAACATCCTCAACTATAATCGGGCGTTCAGTTTCGACCATCGCATCCTGTAAGTTGGTGTTGCGCGGGGCTTTTCTACCCACGCCCACCATCTCCGGCGCTTCCCCAACCACGCGAAGTAAATGGGGTTGATCGTCGTTTAGCCACATACTGACAGAGCCAACAGTCAAGGCTTGCAAAATTGCTTCACAGACAATCTCGCCAAGCTGTTCTTCTGTTGTGGCAATGGGCAAATTAGATGCTAGCTGGTTAAGTGTTGCCATCACGCGCAACTGATTGCCCAGCAATGCCGCGCCCACCTGTGTATCGCGCACAAGGCGGCGATTTTGCATAATGATTTTGAGTTGGGTATATAAGGATCGGAACAAACGCTTTTCTGTCGTGGCAAATTCTTTTTGTTCTTTAAACGCGATAGAGATCATCTGGCGAAGCGTATCGTCCTCAAAAATCGGCATCAGGATACCACTATGCACGCCGCGTCGATGTAACGAACGTAAGTCGGGGCGAGTATCCACCAATACATCAAAATTTTCGATGAATTCAATATCTTCTGTGATGTTTGCCCATCCCGTCTCGTATTCATGACGATCTGCCTCTGTCATGCGTGCCAGCAAGTCGGTATGGTTCTCACCTTCGCCCAGTTCCGTGTTGATATAGGCTTCCAATATCATAGAGGTGATTTGAGGCTCCGCACGATCTTCCCACTCAACACGGAGCAGGGTAATATTATCGGCATCGCTTGCCATCGTATGCTTCACGGCTTTAAGCACTTCCAGATCACTCTGGGCTTGCATCAACGGTTGGATGCTGTTGTATAAGTTCTGGGTTTCGCTCAGGCTACGTTCCAGACGCGTCAGCAAACGACGATTCTGCACGACCAAACGTACCTGATCCTGAATCGCCTGATATAAACGGCGTGCGCCGGCATCAAAATCCTGGGCGGCATCAAACGCAATAAAAATCTGCTGAATCAGCCGATCTTCTTCGCGGATGGGAATAACGATACTGGCATAAATTCCGGCTTCAATTGAATTCTTCACCGCGGGGCGCGTTTCGCCAATCCTGACGGCATCATCAATGAAATCAATATCGTCGCCCTGCAATGCCCATTCTGCTTTATATTTGTCGATCATCTCCGGCGTATTGCGGTTAACTAAAACCTTCTCAGGAGAACGTTCGCCGTCTTTGTCGATAATGTCCTGTAACACAACCGCGCTGACATCCTTGTTCGTCACATCCCACTCTACCGCAACAAGTGAAAGCGATTTGGCGTTTTGTGCCAGATTGTGCTTCAGGGTACGCAGTACATCTAACCCGCTCTCCGAAATAAGCAATTCGCGGTTGATGTGATAGAGCAATTGCGTTTCGTTGAGGGTGTTCGCCGCACTTGCCAGCAAACGCCGATTTTCCAGCACAATGGCGACCTGATCGGCAATGATGAGCAAATTGTCCATCACTAGCGCATCTTGTGAGTTCGTCGTCTCCAGACCATAAACGAGCAACCCGTGTAAATGTGCGCCGATTCGTAAACCAATCGTTACCACTTCATCAGGATTTAGGGAATTGAAGAAATCAACATGATTCGTTAAGGCATATTTATCGCGCAGAATATCAAGGCGGGCGTTAGCAAGGGGCGTACCGGAGCGCACATCTTCGATAATTTTGCTTAAGCGTTGTGCCTCTTCCGGCGTAAAGTGATCTTCAATATCTGGATACTCAACTGTGTTATCCGCATGAACAACCGCATTCATATGTACGAGTCTTGGCGTTTCACCATCACGGAGCACAGTATTAAAGCTAACCAGAGCAATAAAGCGCACATTATCCGGCATGAAGGACATGATCGCCTGTAGCATCTCGGCATGATTGGATGATGTAGAAATCTGCCGGTTGGTTTGCACCAACTGTGAGGCGGTAGATTTTGCTTGCTGTGAGTCTTCTAATAATCGATTGGCGTAGATAATGAGTGAAATTTGACTCGCCAAACCACGATAAACATCTAACTCAACGGTGGAAAGTGCAGGACGTTGCTCCATGCTATTGATAGCGATGTGTCCAAAAACAATATCGTCTCTGATAAGGGGCATAAGGAGCATGGATTTCAGATGGTATTGTTCTGTCCAAACCGCAAACGCTGGATTCGCCTCCACGAAGGATGCCATATCCAGCATCGTCGCATCATGGGACGCGATAATACGCCGCAACGAGTCGTTGAGGTCGTCATTGCTAAGCACTAATTCATGAATGCCTTCAAAGACTTGTTCACGATTGGCGCTGGCAACAGTCCGATAACCGGCAAATTTGCCATCATTATCCAGCAAAAACATATTGACCGCGACGAATTGTTTCTCGTCCAGCATATGCTGTGCAACGACCTTCGCAACATCTACGAATGTCTTACAGCCGGTCAAGTTGGCGGATGTGACAGCCTGACGGCGGATTAACTCACTTAAAACTGCAACATCGGGACTATTTAATTCAGATGTTGGGCTGTTCACACAAGCCTCCTCATCCAGCTTCATTCAGCTTAGCTAATTTGTATGGGAAAGTTAGTTGTTTTTTTGGCGCGCTTATTTCCACTCCCAGACCTGCTCACCGCTCAGCAAACGGGTGATCTGTGAGGGGAAGCGATCCGGGTCAAGCGGTTTACCCATGAATCCGTCAAAGCCGGATTTCTGGGCGCGGCGCATCTGGTCTTCGCTGGCTTCCGCCGTGACCGCGCAGACAATCGTCTCTTTAAGGCGCGGGTTACTACGGACTTTCTGTAGTGCCTGATAGCCGTCCTCATAAGGGAGACGAATATCCATCAAGATCAGGTCGATCCGGGGGAGCGTTTCCGCAAATTGCACCACCTGCCAGCCAGAAGTTTTCCATTCACAGCGTTGTACACCCATGAATGCCAGCATACGGGCAATCAGGACGAAATTGGGTACGTTGTCTTCTACCACGAGCACATGGGCTTCACTTGGTTCAATCGGTGTACGAGTCATGGTTATTTATCTACCTTATAAACTGGATAATTTGATCAGCAAAGGTATCGACATCTATCGGCTTCCCGATGTAACCATCACAACCGGCATTCAAAGATTTTTCTTTGTCTCCCTGCATCACATTTGCGGTGAGGGCGATAATGGGAAGATGGCGAATTTCCGGCAAACCGCGAATATGCTCTGTCGCGGTCAATCCATCCATGCCTGGCATACTGATATCCATCAGAATGAGGTCAGGTGGATTTGCCAGCGCCATATCGATACCCGTTTGTGCATCTGCCGCTTCTTCAACATTAATATCCGAAGCCAACAAAATCCGGCGAACCAGCATCCGGTTATTGGGATCGTCTTCAATATATAGTACACGCATGAAGATCAACTCCTACATCTTAAGCCGATGTGTTGTTACTTTATTGATACTCTGCCACAATAATTTAAGACATTTACGTTCTTACTCTAATTATTAAACAATTATGTCTTAAAATCTATCAAGATTGAACTATTCTAACCTGAATCAGCGTTACTCATACAGGATTGTTGCATTACGTAGGCTTTATGCCTGCTGAAATCGCACACTGCTGGTCACTCTATAACAGCATACAATGGAATCAGTTGTACAACCCTTAATACTGCTTTTGGTATGAAAAAATTAATCAAATTAAGGACTGTTTCAGGGAAATATTGCCAATTTCGAGTTTACATTCTTAGCGTCCGGCAACTTTTCTGGTATCCTGAAGGCAGTCGTTTTCACAGAATAAGAATGGAGTAAATGAATGAAACAGTACGATAAAGCACCTGATATGCAGATTGACCCGACGAAGAATTATGTCGCCCACTTTAAAACCAACAAAGGTGATTTTGATATTCAGCTTTTTGCTAAAGAAGCACCGATAACTGTAAATAATTTTGTCTTTCTGGCGAAAGACCGTTACTACGATGGTTTGACCTTCCACCGCGTGCTGGATAATTTTATGATTCAAGGTGGTGATCCGCGTGGTGATGGGCGTGGCGGTCCTGGCTATAAATTCAATGATGAGAAAAGTGCATTAGCGATGAAGCATGAGGGTCCCGGTATATTGAGCATGGCGAATGCCGGTGCGAATACCAATGGTTCACAATTTTTCGTCACCCACATTAAAACAGACTGGCTGGATGGCAAGCACGCCGTCTTCGGTAAGGTCATGGGCGACGGTCAAAAAGTGGTGAACATGATCGAACAGGGTGATGTCATCGAAACCCTCACCATCAGCGAGAGCTAAATCCCGCGAGTAGACTACAAACGCTAACAAAAAATCCGGTCATTGTGCCGGATTTTTTATTTCATTTGATGTGACTGATATACCATTCGAAAACACAGCTCGAATGGCGTAACTTTCCCCTCAACGCCATAGTGACCTTTCTTGTGTGAAAGTCCACAAAAACTCAGTATAATACGCTGAATAAGCTAGCTTCATGGAAAAAAGCGATCTATAAAGCGCATTATTCGCTTTACAATCACGATCATCTATAAATTTCTCCATAAACAAACGCAACTAACCGTCCGTTCTATCTCAAAGAGACCACTATGACATCCACAATTCGTAATGGGAAATCACGATGAGTCAATACATCATAAGGCGTATATTGCAGGGCATTCCTACATTTTTCGGGATTACGCTGATTGCCTTTATCCTTATGTCAGTCGCGCCGGGTGATCCGATTTCAGTGATTACGTTCAATCCAAGTTCCGGCGATACACAATCCGCAGAACGGATGCGGCGACAACTCGGACTCAATGAGCCGCCCTTAATGCAATACGTCTATTGGCTGATTGGGAACGATTGGACGCAATACGATTCCAACGGTGACGGCATCAAAGACAGCCCCGGCATACGGCGCGGTTTCTTGCGTGGCGATTTAGGCACATCCATTAAACATCGTCGTCCCGTCGCGGATTTACTGAAACAGCGCATACCGGCAACGCTTCAACTCACCTTTACCGCGCTCATTCTTGGCTATGGTATGGGGATTTTACTAGGTATTCTGGCGGCGGTCTCGCATCGCTCATGGATAGATCAATTCGTTCGCATCATTTCCGTGGTGGGCAACGCCGTGCCGGAATTTTGGCTCGGTTTACTGCTCATCATTTTCTTTAGTATCCGGTTGGATGTACTCCCGATGAGTGGCATGAGGAGCATTAGCAATCGCGGCGAATTTGATCTGTGGGATACCGCCTCGCACATGATTCTCCCCGTGACCGTCTTATCGCTGAACACGATTGCCTTCGTCTCCCGATTTACCAGAGCAGAGTTACTCGAAGTTCTCGAACAAGATTTCATTCGTACTGCACGGGCGAAAGGGTTAAAAGATCAGGTCGTCTGGTGGAAGCACGCGCTCAGAAATGCCCTCCTGCCAGTCGCCACATTCTTAGGTCCGGGCATCGGCACTTTGTTGGCGGGTGCGGTCATCGTCGAGCGTGTGTTTGCCTGGCCCGGACTCGGTTCACTGATCGTCGATGGTGTTTTTCAGCGTGATTATCCGCTCGTGATGGGATCGGTTGTGATTGTCTCCGTGATGTTTATTCTCGGTGTATTGCTTTCGGATATTCTATATGCCGTACTTGATCCCCGTATTCGTTTGAAATAAGATCGAAATAAGATCACGAAATGAGATCACAATGAACCCAAAATTATCCGGTCAGGCTATAGCGACCCTCAATACAGAACCAATCGTTGATCCGAATGTGAGTCGATCCTTATGGATGGATGCACTCCGCCATATCCTGCGGGATAGATTGACCATGCTTGCCATCATCCTCCTAACCTTACTCACGCTGATTTGTGTGCTTGGTCCGCCTTATGTGGAGCGGCAACTTGGCGTTGATGTCAATCGTATTCGGGTGGTTGATCGCTTCAAACAACCGGGCACAGAAGGTCATTTGCTCGGAACAGATGAATATGGGCGCGATCAACTTATCCGCCTGATGTATGGTGGGCGCATCTCGCTGGCAATTGCCTTTACCGCCAGCTTTATGATTATCGCGATTGGGGTCGTTCTGGGACTCGTCGCGGGTTATTATGGCGGATTTACCGACGATGTGATTATGTGGCTTATCAACACGCTCAGTTCAATGCCACCGCTATTCATCCTCTTGCTTGTCTCTGCCTTATGGTCACCGGAACCAGCAACGTTGGTCATCATATTGGCGTTGATTGGCTGGTTCGGAACCTGTCGCCTCGTGCGTGGCGAAGTGCTTTCCATCAAAGAGAGTGATTATGTGCTGGCGGCGCGGGCATTAGGTGCGTCGGATACACGCCTATTATTCGTCCACATTCTGCCGAATATTTTCTCCATCATTATCGTGACGGGTACGATCATCGCCGGTAATCTCATCCTGCTGGAATCGGGCTTAAGTTATCTCGGCTTAGGCGTGCAACCGCCCACCCCCACATGGGGTAATATGCTCACCGATGCCCAGTATTTTCTGGTGACAGGCGTGCATCTGATCGTCTATCCGGGCGTTCTGATTATGGTCACGGTGCTATCCTTCTACCTTGTCGGGGATGGCTTACGGGACGCGCTTGATCCACGTCGTAAACTATAAGGAACTTTGATGATCCAAAATCGAAAAGTTGCGCTGATTTTCTTCGGCGTGTTATGTGGTGTTGCCTTATTGTTGAGTGCGTGTTCGTCATCGGATGATAATCCGCTCTCGATCCAATTTGAGAGCAACGCCTTCACCCTGCGTTATCCAGCAGGCTGGCAACATCAAATTCCACAGACCAACATGCTCTTTATCGCCAGCCCTGAGATACTAGCGCAACAATCCGGCGCAACCGTCACCATACAGCGCAGTGTGGCGCTCACCTCAACCGCAGAGACGCTTGGAGATGCACTGGATAGCTATTTAGAACGGGGACCTTTGCGGGCAGATCGTGATTGGAAGTTGGTCGGTGAGTCTGTACGGGGTGAACTGGATAGCTACGAAACGGTGGTGGCTATCGTGGAAGGCTCTGAGCAAGCAGGCACATTGCCCATGCGCTCGGAAATTCATATTTTGGAGGCGGAGAGTGGCTTCTTTTTTATCGTCACCCTCACCGCACCCATCGAACAATGGGAAACCATCTCGCCTGTGCTGGCACAAATACGGGACAGTATAGACATACTCGAATAAAAATGGGGCGGTTGTTGCACATAACTATGTACAAAAAACCGCCCCAAAATGTACTACTGATTAACTTCTTTAACCTCACGTACCCGCATCAGATCAGTACTCCCCCTCTACAAGTTTTGGAGAGGGGGCCGGGGGGTGAGGTTAATCTACTAACTATTGATCCAATGTCCAGTCCTGTACATGGGAGGTATAGCCGTAGAAAACCCATGACGGACCTGGCTCAAAGTTGCCAATACGTGAATTGGCGACATGGAAAATGTTCGGGATGAATGTCCAGTCATAGGCGACATCATCATGTGTGATCTGCTGGATTTCGTAGTAGATCTCAGCGCGTGCGGCAGGGTCACAACCCGGTACGGCGCGTGCCGCTTCGATGAGTGCATCCACTTCTGGATTTACGTAGGAAGCAAGGTTGTTGCCTGCGCCCGGAATGTCTTGCTGGCTCTGGAGCAAGGTGGTGAAGGTATTCGGGTCAGTCGCCGTGCTGTTGCTCATGGCTGTCGCATCGTAAGCCTGACCGAGATACACCTCAGGAATGTAGTTTGACCATTCCACCAATTCCAATGATACGTCAAAACCGATCTGATTCAGTTGATCCTGTGCGACCAACACAGAAGTTTCGAACAGTTGCAGAATGTTGCTGTAGCGAATGGTGAATGCCAGCGGTGTACCGGCTTCTGCGGTGGCACAACCATTACATTCACGCACGCCATCACCATCGGCATCTGTCCAGCCGGCGGCATCAAGCAGTGCCATCGAGGCATCAGGATCATAGGGCCACAGTTCAACATCGGTGTTATATGCCCAGCCGTAAGCCGGTGCAACCACGCCCACTAACGGGGTACCACCATCAGCACCGCCGAGTGTTTCCAGAACATCCAGCTTATTCCAGCCCATCGCAACAGCCTGACGCACGCTGATGTCTGAGAACAACGGATGCGGTGTTTGTGCGACGGGGTTGCCATCTTCGTCGTATGCAGGTTGCGGATCATTCCCATCAACCCAGTTCATCGACAGGAAGTTCACCGATACTTGCGGGAAGGATTCGAACTGTAAGCCGTCGCGATTCTGGATTTGCTCGAACAAATCGCCCTGGAAGTAAGTGTAATCAATCTCGCCTGCCTGAATCGCCTGAATTGCCAGTGCTTGTTCACCGATAACGCGGTTAATCAAGAAGGGGATGTTCGGCTCTCCACCAAAGTAATCAGGGTTGGCGCGGAAACGCTGGAATTCATCAGGTGCCCATTCTTCAAGAATGTACGACCCGCCGCTGATGTCAGGATTCATGTTGAAGTCGCTGGTTTCAAAATCGCTGAAATCTGCCGCAAATTTATGTGCAGGCAGGAAGTGAACGATTTGAAGATCACCGATTGCCGCACAATTGATTTCGTTCAGCACAATCGAATAGGTCGAGTCATCAATGACGTTAAATTCGGCGATTTGCGAAACGATTTCTTCGTAAATGGTGTTGATGCTTTCCTGTTGGGTCGCTTCAATCACAAATTGCATATCCATAGACGTAATGGGCGTGCCGTCGCTCCAAATTGCGCCATCTTGAATGGTGAATGTATAGGTCAGACCATCTTCAGAAATTTCGTAACTGGTCAGCCCCGGAATAACTTCACCGGTAAAGCTATCTACTTCTAACGGTTTAGGGAACAGAAGGTCATAGGCTTGTGAAGAAGCTCCATCGTTGGAGAGTGCTGGATTGAACGTGACGATGTTACCAAATCCACGAATAACAACGGTCTCGTCATCCTGCCCGGCAATAGGGATCGAAAAGAGAAATAGAACCAGCAAAAAGATGACACTTCGTTTCATGTAAATCCTCCGAATTAGCCATAAACTGAACATGAATATGTCCAATTATTGCAATTTTAGCCATAAATGCCTGGCTTTCCAATAAATTGGTGTTATTTGGTATTTGGTTGATGCTCTATCTGTCGTTATTGTCCGTTTGTCTCAACCCATCATATATTATCATCCCATTAGTCATAGAATATTGTGGATAATCGGCAGATGTAGCGCCATCCCCACGCAATAACGAATAAGTCAGCTGTGCTGTTGGAAAGTGAGATACCGTCGTTGTGACGAAACACCGTGCTGACCCCATCACACCAATGACGATACCGGCATCATCGCCGATATAAAGAGAAAGATAAAAACAAAAAGATGACGAAAAGAATCGCAGTTGTCACCGGTGCAGGGCAGGGTATGGGACGCGCAATCGCCCGCAATCTTGCTTCTCATAATGTGCATGTTGTGCTGGTCGGCAGAACCGAATCTAAATTACAAGCTGTTGCTGGCGAAATCCAAGCCATTAACGGCGCATCCACCGTTGTGCCACTAGACATCACTGATGTGGACGCAGTTGACGTGTTTGTACGCACAATGAGCGACCAAACGGTTGATATTCTGGTCAATTGTGCCGGAGATTGGCTCATCAAACCTCTTGAAGAAACCATAGATGCAGATTTACAGCACATTCTGGACATTAATCTCATCGCGCCCTACCGTTTGTCGCGTGCATTTTTGCCGAATCTACGCAAGAGCGATAATGCCTCCATCATCAATATCGGCTCGATGGCGGCAGTGGGGTCGCATCCCGGAATCACCGCCTATACCGCCGCGAAAACCGGACTGCGTGGCTTAACCGGTTCACTTGCTCAAGAACTCAGGGGCGATTTAATTCGCGTCGTCATGCTCTCCACCACGCCCGCCAACACCCCAATGCGCTGGTCTGCCTCGCCCGGCATGGATCCTAATATGCTGGTCGAGCCGGAAACCATCGCGCATGTTGCCGCCATGATTACCAATTTGCCCAAAGGAATCACCATCAACGATCTCTTGCTGGAATCCATGTTGTTAGAGATGTAAACGTTAACGCGATAGCGGATGATCTGTATAATGGGATAGTCACCGGATTTCAGGTATGAAGTCCGGTTGAAGCTGTAAATCAAAGACAGAACAACCGAAAGATAATAAACGTATGTCCCCGACAGCCAGTGAATACAACAAAAGCGCCTTAACACGCGTCCGCGAGGGCGATATGGACGGCGCGATTGCCGATTGGACGGCGGCGATTGACCTGAACCCGGCTTTTGCCATCGCCTATTCCAACCGTGCCAACGCTTATCTGTCCAATGGCGAGGTCGAACGCGCTTTCGCCGATCATGACAAAGCCATCTCCCTTGATCCTGAAAATCCTGATTCCTATTTGAATCGTGCCAATGCGCGGCAAGCTACACAGGATTTACGCGGCGCGTTGAAAGACCTCGATATTGCGGCACGCTTACGCCCCGACGATGCGGGCATTTATTACAATCGAGGCAATGTGTATGCCGCCTCCAATAATGCAAAAGCCGCGCTGGAAGATTGGACAACTGCCATCCACATGAACTCGTCCTTTACACCCGCCTATGTCAATCGTGGCGGGGTGCGCCTACAAATGGGCGATGTAGACGGGGCAATTGCCGACATAAGCATGGCGGTAGAAATTCACCCCAACAATGCCGATTACTGGAAGAATCGCGGTAATGCCTACGTGCTTATTGGCGAACTCGAAAAAGCCCTCGCGGATTTTGACCGTGCGCTAGAATTGAATCCACAATTTATTGAGGCACTGGCATTTCGCGGCAACACGCATTACCGTGCGGGGAATTTTCCAGCCGCGCTGGCAGATTTTGACCGTGTGATCGACATTCTGCCCGACGAATCCGCCAATTACATCAATCGCGGCATCATCATGGCGGCGCAGGGAGATGCGAAGGCGGCAATCAGCGATTTTGATATTGCGCTCCAACTCAATCCTGATAGCACACAGGCGTATCGTAACCGTGCAGAATTACGCCAGAAAACAGGAGATCTGGCGGGTGCAGTCGCAGATTATCAAGCCTATTTAGAGCTTGGTGGCGGCAAACGCTACGGCGATCAGGCACAGGTCGAAGCCCGTTTGCAGGCACTCAACGCGGGATAATCAATCCACAAAACGCGAAACGCCCGTATAATGAGTACTGTGAAAACGATGTTAAGTGAGTAGTTTTATTGATTATTGAAGACGACCCCATACTGGGGAAATTTATCGCATTTTATCCGAGCAACCGCGCACGGCTCTTGTTGATCGCAGGCGGAATTCTCGGTGTGGTCTGGTTCGTGGTGACTGTCGCCCTGTGGGAAGTCGAAGCCGGGCTTGCTTCTGCCATCACGGTGGCGGTGATTAGCGCGACGACCCTGCTCGTCGGCTGGTATGTCGCCCATTTGTGGAATCGGGAAGTCATCCTGTTTGAGCACGGATTCAGCTATCGACAAGGCTCGTATAATGCCTTCATCCAATATAGCGATGTCCGCACAATCCGCCAGAAAGCCGAGCGTTTGTCCTATTTTGGCGGATGGGTACACTACACCGTCTATAAAGTGATGCTCAAAACCAGCTTAGATGAGGTAATCGTCCTCAACAATATCTATCGCAAAATGGACGATCTCAGCGTGCGGATTGAAGCGGCGGTGACGATTTTTCTGCGCCCCTATGTGAAAGCACAAATTCAAGAACACGGGTCAATGCCTTTCGCACAATCCCTTTCCGTCACAGAAAACGGCTTAAATAGCGAACAGCGCACGCTTGATTGGGCGCAATTGGGCGGGTATGAGGTTAAAAATGGCGCGTTGACGATCAAAACGGGTGCAAATGTTAGCTGGCTAACCGTCCCGCTGGACGAGGTTGATAACATTCGCCTTCTGCTGGAGCTACTGCGTGAGCACATGAATATTAATCCTACTCACTCTTCTGAGTCTGCAATCATCACGGAACCGGAAGAAGGAGGCACGCCATGATTTATGAGATTCATCTCTACGTGCCGAAAACAGGCAAGCTCACACCTGCCATGCTCGACTGGCTGTTCCAGAACGGGCAAAGTGATGACCAACCGGAACACTATTGGCCCGTCCGAAAGCTAAAGCCAAAAGCCCTTGCGCGGGCATTGCTCCGGCTTGATCCAAGTTTAGAACCCATTCCAGGACCGGGCGAGGACGTAGAATTACATTACCCTGATGACAATCTCGGCATTGTGCTCTATCTACATGATCGGGGGATGATTGTCTTCTTCCCTTATATGTCATTCGGGATTTTTTCGCGGATTGTGCTGGGAATTTGCTATACCTATATCCGCTATCTCTATGATGAAGCGGGTTTCTGGAGTTACGATCCGCAATTGAACGTGCTATCGTATGCGGATGATTTCCAGTCTATCGAAGATACGGCAATCCTGATGGATCAAGTGATGCCCCGTTTGCTTTCCTCATAGCTGAATAGCCAATCCCATAACTAGACTGTAATCACGCTGTTATGGTCTTGAAATAATCATGAGGCACACTGTAGTGGATATTTCAAAAATTCATTGTGTGCGAGGTGGTTAACATAGCGTTTTAAAGGTCAGTGTAACAATTTTAAATTTGTAGCATTAACCCTGTTTTTAATCCAGCTTTCAAAAAAAATTAAATGCGCTAAGTAAAAAACGACAGCGTTTATAGCGGTAAGTAGACAAAAGTGACAGGATTTTCTTGCCACGCTTGGTTAGTTATGCTATTCTCCATGAAACCTATTCCATTTAGGATAGGATGCACATGGACGTACCCCGTTTAAATCGTCCATGCTAACAAATCGTTTTTTACTTAGGAGGAACGAATGAAAAATCTTTATCGTTTCATTACGGTAGGTATCGCTATTATGATGGCGGTATCTCTCGGGTTGGTCGTCAGCGCACAAGATGACGAAATACCCGGACCGGGTGAAGGTGGCGTGGTCATCCAGGGTAATACCCGTGGCTCTGCAAACCTTGGCCCGTTGGTACCCCTGCGCTGTTCAGGCGTGGACTGCGCCGATGCGAACGCATTGTTGTACCCTAGTCTGGTGAGCATCAGCCCACAGACCCAGCAATTCGCCACCGCAGATGAACAAGATCTCGGTCAACTTGCTTTAAGCTTTGATATTTCTGAAGACGGTCTGGTCTACACTTTCAACCTGCGCGATGACGCGTTCTGGAATGATGGTGAACCGATCACCGCCGAAGATTTCTACTTCGCATGGCTCGCCGTTGAACAGGGTGAAGCGGTTGGTTTGTCCAGCAGTTACTCCAGTTACCAGCGTGATATCGCCAGTGCGGAAATCATCGATGACTACACCATCGCCTTCACACTGGAAAACCCAAGCTGTTTGGCACTGAGTTCACTGGCTCTGCCGGCGACACCTGGTCACGCATATGGTTGGGATGTCAGCATGGGTGAAGACTTCGATTGGGGTACCATGATCGACAATCCGCTTGATGATGAACCGACAGTTACCGCCGGTCCGTTCCAATTCTTCCGTGTAGAACCGGGTACCGCGGTCTTCCTGAGCGCCAACCCCGAATATTACGCACCCAGCAATGACGAATACACCGTTCCAGAAGGTTGGGTCTATCTTGACACACTTGATGAGAACGTGTTGACCGAACGTTTCCTGAGTTTCCAACCGGGTGAACCGAACTTCGTGAACGAACCGGGTGCCGCTCAATTCGAACCCCTCCGTAGTTCCGATGCCCAGTACTTCCAGGCTCCGGGACGTACCTGGCATTATGTGGCATTGAACCTTGCTGATCCGACCAACCCGCAAAACGGTTTGGATGCCGATGGCAACCCTATCGATCAGGGTAACCATCCGCTCTTCGGTGATGTCCGCGTCCGTCAGGCACTGCAACAAGCTATCGACATTGAAGAAATTATCAATGGCGCACAAAATGGCGATGCAACCCCGATGGTCTCCGGTACAATCCCGACAGCATTCACCATTCACCCGACACTGGAACGTCGCCCGATGGATCTGGATGCCGCCCGTGCACTGCTCGATGAAGCAGGCTGGGTCAGCACCGGTGATCCGCTGGTAGACGGCGGTGACGGTCTGCGTACCTGCCAGGGTTGTTTACATGCTGAAGAAGGTACACCCTTCTCCTTCGTGCTGATGAACCCCGGTACTTCAGGTCGTGAAGATGTTTCCATCATCCTGCAAGCACAATTCGCACAACTTGGTGTGGATGTTGACCCGCAGGTACTGGACTTCAACACCATGTATGACACTAATCTCGGTGGTCAGATTTACGATGCCGCTGTCGCCGGATGGCGTGGTGGTCTGCCGTTCGACCCCGATCAGCGTTCATTCTGGGGTGCAGAAACCGACATCTTTGGTGAAGGTTACGGCTTCAACTTCCCGTCCTACTACAATGCGGAATTCGAAGAACTGTCAGCGGCAGTGAATCAGGTTCCGGGTTGTGATCTGGACACCCGTCTGGAAATGGCATATCGTATGCAAGAAATCCTGTGGGAAGATCAACCGTACCTGTACCTGTATGCGCTGGATAGCGCCTACGCGGTTGCCCCGAACGTCGAAGGTTTTGACCCATACCCGAACTTCGGTAACTGGAACCTCGATGCCTGGAACGTAACAAGCACAGAATAATTTTTGACGATCTTTGTGGAGGTGCGTGGGCAATTAACGTACCTCTACATTGCGATCAAAAATCACATAAATAACACACAAGCAGGGGATGGGTGTAAGTAATTACATCCGTACCCTGCTTGATCAAAATGAGCAATAGTATCTGTAAAAGCCAAATCTAAATTTTTTTACTAAACTTGC
Source organism: Aggregatilineales bacterium (assembly GCA_040219275.1). Taxonomy (GTDB): domain Bacteria; phylum Chloroflexota; class Anaerolineae; order Aggregatilineales; family Phototrophicaceae; genus JAVJSU01. Next base: position 38,375 of record JAVJSU010000014.1, read on the forward strand.
CAGACTCATTTAACAAAGCTCTTTTAATTTATAGAAGTTAGTTTTCAGAAGATTTTCGTAAGACCTCATCTCTAAATTTTGAGATAGCAGTGATGCTGAGGGTCTAATTGACCTGAACGCCATTACGAATACACGCTAAAACCTAATTTCTGCAAACTAAAAACTCCCCTGTGAATGAAGGGTGAAGAACGGTCTCTACAAGCTAATCATTGTAGGCTTGACCATTTCTAATCACTTATGAGTGCATAAAGGTGGCAATAACATGACCAAATTTGTTTTACGGCGTATCCTTCAGTCGATACCGACCCTCATCGGTATTACGCTCATTGCGTATTTCATCATGGATATTGTTCCGGGAAATCCATTGAGCCAGATCACCCTCGACCCCAACCTGTCACCTGAACAGCGTACAGCCATTTTCGAAGCAAACGGTTTTAACGATCCCTTTTTCGTCAAATATTTTCGATGGCTAACGGGTGACGCACCGTATACGATTAACCAACAACCGTCCTGGTCTGTGGAAATGAACAACGGCGAAACCGTGATCGTTAATGCCACTGACGGGAACGTTGCTGAAATCCGAACGACGGATCAGATGCGTGGCGATTTGACCGATACACCGATCCGGCGCGGGCAATCCGGGGAACAGGCAATTGATGCCGATGCCGCCCAGGATATCGCATTAGGTGCGGTTACGGGGGGCGATGTTAGCGTGGTTGAAGTTGGCTGGTTGCCATTTTATGACGCGTTCGTAATCTGGGAAGGTCGTCAATTACCGATCTGGCGCAGTGGTGAAATTATCGGCGAAGAACCCGGTCTGGCGGGGGGCGTTTTACGCGGGGATTTTGGCAATTCTTATGTCTCCAAGAGACCCACCACAGAAGCTATCGGTATTCGTATCGGCGCGACTTTTGAACTCGGTGCGATATCACTGATCGTCGGGTTATTGATTGGCATTCCGGTAGGCGTGCTGGCGGCAGTCTGGCAGGGGGGCATCTTCGATCAAATTACACGTATCGGCGCGGTGCTGGTCAGTGCGATTCCGGTCTTCTGGCTGGGGTTGATCTTATTGCTGGTCTTCGGCTCATGGCTACAAGTATTGCCGATGGGCAATCGTTACCCGATTTCATTTAGTGGTGACTACACACTTGCTGAACGTATTGAACATTTGATATTACCGGTGTTCACGCTTTCCAGCTTTACGATTGCTACCTTCTCACGTTTTATGCGTGCCTCCCTACTCAATGTGCTCAACGAAGATTATGTGCGTACTGCCCGTGCAAAGGGCTTGTCCAATCGTAAAGTGTGGTTTAAGCACGCGCTTCGTAACGCGATGATCCCGATTGCAACCATTCTCGGTCCATCATTGACGGGTGTACTTTCCGGCGCGATTTTGACAGAAACGATTTATTCGTGGCCCGGTATGGGTACACTGGTGGTGAATTCGGTCACCCAGCAAGATTATCCCGTCATTATGGGGGTTGTTTTGATCTTCGCCGTCCTGACCGTTCTCGGTTATCTGATTTCCGACATCTTGTACGCTGTCTTCGACCCGCGCATCCGCCTGGGCTAGTCGCTAGTTAAAAAGGAGCAAAGTAGATAACTATGGCTACACAAACATCTACAGATAATAGTAATAAGCCCATTATTCTTGGACGCGATTTTGACTCAAAAGATGTCATTAAGAGCGAAAGCTTATTGCAAACTGCGATTCGCCGCGTTATGCAAGATTACCTGACGCTATTGGCTTTAGGGGTACTGTTTTTCCTGGCAGTTATCTCATTTTTCGCCCCACAGATTTCAGACGCGCTGGATGTATCTTATACTGAACCGCTCGCGGCACGTCGCTTTTTAGCCATGGGCGCGGAATATTGCGTTGCTGACTCTTGCACAACCCATGTCTTCGGGACAGACCACCTCGGACGAGATATGTTCGCCCGTTTGCTATATGGTGGGCGTGTTTCCTTGATGGTGGGTGTGGTCGCGGCATTTGGTGCAACAACCATCGGTGTAACTCTCGGTTTGCTGACGGGCTACTATCAAGGTGGACCTTTCAGTATTATTGATGATTTCATGACATGGTTTATCACCACACTGAACTCTATCCCATTGCTGATGCTCCTCATTTTGATTGCCTCGGTGGTGATCCCGTCGATTCAAACGCTGATTATAGTGCTGGCGCTTGTTTCGTGGACGGGAACAATGCGCCTTATTCGTGGAGAAACACTGTCTCAACGTGAAAATGAATATGTCATCAGCGCACGCGCAATGGGTGCTAGCCCCATTCGTATCATGTTCGTACACATTTTGCCGAACACGCTGTCCGTATTGATTACCGCCCTTGCCATTCAGATCGGCACGTTGATCCTTGTGGAATCCGCACTGAGCTTCCTCGGTCTGGGGGTTCGTCCGCCCGACCCAAGCTGGGGCAATATGCTCTCCGGCGCACAGGCACATTTCCGTCAGGGCGCTCACCTGAGCATCATTCCGGGCATTTGTATCGTCGTGACCGTGCTCAGTCTGTATCTGGTCGGTGATGGTCTGCGGGATGCGTTCGATCCACGAAGCGTTAAGTAAAGGCTAGCGACTCTCATTTGTGTTACACTCATGGGGCGGGGAATTCTCGCCCCTTTTTGATTGCATTTTCTGTTTGTAGATACCCGAAATATCACTCTATGCTGATTGTTCGTGCATTGCTTCCCCATGATATTGATCGCATTTGCGAACTCATGCCCAATTTTGAACTCTATCTCAAAAAGCCCGGCTTCAAGCTCAATATGTGCAGAGTGGGATTGCTCAATGGGCAGGTGGTGGGCTATGTGCTCGTGGAACCCCGTTTATTGCGTTATGGGCGGGCATCGCTGAACGTGGTAATGATGGGCAGTGTCTTTATCGAAAACGCTCACCGTGCGCGGGGCTATGATACGGCACTCATGCAGGACGCGCTGGCATTCGTCGCGGAGCAAGGTGCACATCTGGCATTTATCCACGCATCGCACGGCTATGGCACGCGTTTTGGCTTCTCGCCCGTCTTCCCGTATTATCTGCTGGCGTTTGAAAGTAGCACCGCCTCCCGCCTAAATGTGGATTACATCCCCCGCCCGCTAGAACCCCATGATATTCCCTACATCGCCGCGCTCTATGAGAAACATTGGAATTCACGCGTCGCCCTTCAGCGGAATGCCGAATTATGGCTGTGGCGCATCGAACATGGGGATTTACCAGTAGAAGTCATCGAAACGCCGGATGATGGCATCTGTGGCTATATTGCGGGCAACAGCTTACAACCGGAAGTGGAAATGGTGGCGGATTCGCCCTCTGCGGCGCTAACACTTATTGGGACTGCCGGACGGCGCTATCATCATGCTGGATTTGAGGAGGTGCGCTGGCTCGTCCCGCCGGATGATATGCTGGTCACCTATGCCCGTCAATTGTTGGATGTGACCGTTAGCGCCCGTTATTCGCGTGCGGGTGGCTGGACAGGGCGATTGATCGAGACGAGAACACTGGTGAATGCACTCTTGCCGGAAATCACCGCGCAAGCCACGATGCACGACTTTAGCGATTTCTCGCCGGAGCGTCTCGTCCTGCATTGTCAGCCGGAACGCGTACAAATCGGCTTGGATCGTCAACCTGAGACATTTTCTGCGCTAACCCATCAAGACTTTATACAACTGTTGTTTGGCTCCACAAGCGCCCATGCGCTGGCACTCACTGCGAATTTGCATCCATCTGCCGCACGCCTTCTGGGTAATTTATTCCCAACTCGCGCCGCCGCCCTCGCCGTGTGGGATTGGTTTTAGCCCTAAAGCGAGCGCATAGTCCCCTCCAAAACGCTGTTTTTTGCCTCAATTACTGCCAAATATGAAGAACGTATAAATTCCATTGACGAATAATTGAAGCGTTAAGGAGGGCTATTGACACTTATTCTTTGGACATGATATAGTTTTCTTAACTGCATGAAGCAGTTCATCATAATCATTTTTCAAGGAGTACTTATCATGTTGTATCGTCCTCAAGAAGAAGGTCAGGGCCTGGTTGAGTATGCACTTATCCTCGTCCTCGTAGCAGTCGTCGTTATCGTTGTCTTGCTCTTGCTTGGCCCGGCAATCGGTAACATCTTCTCCAACATCCTGTCTTTCTTCCAGTAAAGATCGCAGGAAGCAAGAAAAAAAATGGGTGTCCACTGTGGCACCCTTTTTTGTTGCCTGTTTTAGCATTCCAATGCCTCGACAGTCACGCCCCAGCCTCTTATAATCTCTGCTTTAATCGTGTACTCTGGGACTACCTATGAAACTCTATTTTCTCAGACATGGACATGCAGAAGATGGTTTTGACAAAAGTGACCATGATCGTGAACTTACCCCTGAAGGCATCGAACGGATGCAGACCGCCGCGCAGGTGATGGCACGACTCAACCTGAACCTCAAGCACATCTATAGCAGTCCACGCATCCGTGCTCTGCAAACGGCGGAGATTACAGCGAAGGCGATGAATTTACAGGTAGAAATCCGCGAGGAGGTCAATTTTGGATTTCATGCGGGGCAGGTCAAGCAGATGATTGCCGGAATGGGCGCGGACGATTCGGTGATGTTCGTCGGGCATGAACCGACCATGAGCGAAACCATCAAAATGTTGACAGGCGCGAATGTGAATATGAAAAAAGGCAGTCTGGCGCGGGTTGATGTGATCGGCAGTTCGATTGTGAATGGCACGCTTGAATTTTTGATCTCGCCGAAAGTGTTTGACACCTTAGGTAGCGCATGACGGAGCATTTTACGCGGGATCGCATCGTGACGGGGAGCTTATGCTATGTTCTGCGCGGCGAAGGCGAAAATCGGGAGGTTTTGCTCCTTAAGCGCAGTCGCCTGCCGCAACAGGGCATGTGGTCTGCACCGGGCGGAAAAATGGAATTGGGCGAATCACCGGATGAGTGCGTGATCCGCGAGATTCACGAGGAGACCGGCTTAACTATCCGCACACCGACTCTACGCGCCATCGTCACCGTCGTCGATCAGGATTATCCGATGCACTGGCTGTTATTCGTCTATCGCGTGGAAATTTTCGAGGGTGAAGTAAAGCTCCTCGATACCGAAGAGGGCGAATTGTGCTGGATACGCCTCAGCGCGATTGCAGACTATCCGCGTCCGCATAGTGACCAGCAACATTGGGAGCACGTCATGGGCGATTCTAGCGACGTTTGGCGCGGCAAATTTGTGTATGATACGCCCGTCAATTTGCTAGAAGAAATCCGCTACCCATAGGCACTGGTTCAGCTCTAGCGGAAATCTTACAGCGTTTCGCTTTCCGATGTGGGCATAATTACAGGCGCAAGGCTGAGAGTCGTGGTATCGCGCAGGGTCTCTTGAATGAACGAGTCCTCTAGTTCAATGGATTCCATCATCAGGATCACCACTGCGGCGACAATCATCAACACCATAAAAGCGAGCATTAGTAACATTCCAAGCGCATAAAGGGTCATCGTGTGGCTCCGTATAATCACTTCATTGACGATATAGCTTGATTATGCGCCAGAACCACCCGCCACGCTGAACCCTCCGTCTACCCAAACCCTACGCTCTCCCTACGCTTGTTACGAACTCATTTGTCAAACGATATTATGCAAAGACATCGTATCAGAGATGGCTATAACGTGCATCGACATGCAATTAAAAGCTAGTCAGCACCTCAGCTAGTCAGTAGTCTTGCACATTGAATTGCATAAACAGTATGAACTGAAATGCTCATGGCTCAAAGACTTCAGCACAATATTTGTACAGCCATGCTTTATTTTACGTCATGTCAGTTATCAATATCCCGCCTCTAGCGATTCATCACAGCGATTGGGGATGGCGTAAAAATCCCGCATTTCGCAGGTGACTTCCTCAATCTGCCGATTCTCAATCGCCCATGTCCGCAGGTCGTCTACTGGCTCGGAAATTTGCCACAGACGCGCCGTACCATCATTAGAGCCGGTCACTGCATGGGTAAAGTCTGCGGTCGCGGCAACACCATTAACCGCTGAGTTATGTCCCCTAAATACCCTGAGCGCATCGCCGGTGGTGATGTCCCACAAAATTATCGTGCCATCCCATGACGTGGAGAGCGCCAGTACACCATCCTCCCCAACAATCACATCAGATACTGTGTTCGTATGCCCGATGAGCCGCGCCCGAATCGCCCCTGTCGACATATCCCAGACGATGAGGGTGCCATCCGCCGAGGTCGAGATCAATTCCGTGCCATCGAGAATAAAGCGTACCTGTGTCACAAGATCAACATGACGATTCAGCGTGAGGCGTGGCTCACCTGTTTCCGCATCAATGATTTCAATCACACCCGTATCCAGTCCAAGCGCGATCACCGTCCCATCCGCCGAGATAGCGACACTCCGTACCCCGCTATTTTTTACGAAGGGGCGGATCGCTTCACCCGTGTTTACGTCCCACAATATGGCGCTACCATCGGCTGAACCGGAGAGGATAGTCTGCCCATCTGCACTAAACACCACCTTATTGATCGTATCTTCATGCCCGGCAAAGCGGCGGATTTCCGCGCCGGTGTGTGCATCCCATAAGATCAACTCAGCCGCGTCAGAGCCGGAAACCGCCCAGCCGCCATCCGGCGAGAATGCCGCAGTGATGATGCTTCCCTCAAGCCCTGCAAACGTCACCCAATTGTCCGGGTTATCCAGCGACCAGACAACCGCTGAACCATCACTAAATGCGGTCAACATCCGTGATCCATCTGCGACCATATCCACCGCATTAACCTGTGATTCAAGCCCGATAGACTCTGCTGGATTGGTAAACTGGGCGAGTGTTTCGCTCCGGCTGATGTCCCACAGAATTAGCGTCAAATCCCATGATGCGGTCAGGGCGGTATTGCCATCGCCTGAGACGACAACATCATAAATGGGCGCGGCATGTCCGCTAAATGATCGAATGCGCTCGCCCCGCTCTAAATCCCAGAGAATCATAATGCCGTCTTCTGAGACAGAAACCGCCTCGTCCGAGCCATCATTTCTGCCCTCAACAAACGCAACACTATACACAACATCTTCATGTCCGTCGAGGAAAAAAATCACGTCCCACGTCGTTATATCCCAAAGGACCACACTCGTATCATAAGACGAGGTAAGCATTCGCGTGCCATCTGCTGAAAGTGCGATGTGCGTCACTGCGTCAAAATGCCCCACTTCCGTAAGATCATTAAGCGTCTCGCTCACAATATCCCATACAAGCAGTCTGCCATCATCTAAAGCGACCACAACGACGCTGTCATCAATAAATTGCATATCGAGCGCCGGAGAGTCGAACAGCGCATATTCTGCAATCGTGTCTTCCGTCTCCACATCCCACAGGCTCATCCATCCGTCGCCGGTAGAGGTCAGGAGCGTGCTTGAATCCGCCGAGAGCGCCATGCTAACTAAATCATCATCCTCGTAGCCATATTGCCCCAGAATATCGCCGGTATTAATATCCCACCCGAAAACAATACCATCGTCAGAGCCAGAATAGGCGATCAGATTAACTTCGTCGATTTCTAATGCAATAATCGGCGCAGAATGTTCCTGAAAACTAAAGATGACCTGTCCGGTTTCTGTTTCCCATACCTTGACCGAGAAATCATCTGAACCAGAAAGCGCCCGTCGCCCATCAGGCAGTAAGATCGCTTCATTGACGACATCTTGATGCCCGGTGAACTCACGGATTGCACCGAAAAAAGGCAAGACTTCATTCACATTTGCGGCGACAATCGGCGAAATATCACGCTCATCTTCGGTGAGTGCCAGCGCCAGCCCATATGACAAAAAGGGATCAACCGCAGCAATATCCGGCAGTCGTTCCGCCAAGACACGCGCTTCCGCCGCCCGCGCTCTCTGTGCCATTTCAGCTTCCGCCGCTTCCGCCCGATTCTCATTCACGGTGGCGATACTAAAGCCGATTAATGACAAAATCGCCAGAATAATTGACGTGGCTAGCGCAAAACTAACCCCGATCAAGAAATTACGCTGTCGGCGGGTCGCCTGTTTACGGCTCACGGTGATGTAATCACGGTGGAGTTGGGTCGGCAAGGGCAATTTACCCGCCGTATGTGCCAGCCATGTTTCAGCTTGTTCTAGCTCATCGCCAACCAGCAACGCGCTGGTATTGCGCCCATCTTCGTCCCATTCCAGACAGCGCAACAATAGGCGTTTGTGCTCGCGGACGTGCTCAAAATCGGTCTCCATTGCCGTGATAATTTTCGGCAGAGACTCTTCAAACGTGTTTTCCTGGCCGGCATGAGGTGTAAAGTAAATCCAGTTGATATTCTGGATGCTCTCCGGTACATCTAAGGGTAGACTATCGAATTTTTCATAGACGATAGGCACGATTTTTTTATTCAGCGACGCGGCATAGTTCAATTCCAGCTCGACACAATATGGCGATTCCAGATAACGCGGAGACAGCACACACAGAAAAGCATCCGCGCCTTCCAGACCGCGCTTAATGTCTGTGGTAAAACCCGTGCTCCCCGGCGGGATGTCTTCCCAGTCAATCCACACCTCACGCCCTTCTGCACGTAACGCCTCGACAAGCTGTTTGACAAATTCCACATCGGTACGGCGGTACGAAACAAATATATTGCTGTAATCGCTTGGGGGCATGATGATCTCCTATGAATTGCGCGCTAAGTTTATGCCACATCACCTATAGCTGTTATATCCTGATTATAGATTTTGTGCTTATTTATGGATGGAAAATACCCTAACCCGAACCATCCGGTGCATAAAGCACACGATACACACGATCCAACATCATCAACGCTGTTAAATTATGCACACCATGCCCGCGTTGAAGCGCAACCGCCTGCGTATAATCATGCGCGTAAAACGTGTTGAGATGCACGCCGTCACCATCCAGCCCGCGCCCCGGAATAGTCGCAGAGATCAGATCAAAATCGCACAACGGCACATGATAATCCGCCGCGATTTGGCGTAATAGCTCATTATTGATGTTCGAGCCTTCATGACGATCCGCCTTTGTGATGAGAATGGGGATGATCCCTTGTGCAATCGTGTATTCGACCAGTTGGCGCATATTACGATTATACGAGTCTGGCACGCCCACATCGTTGGAGCCAAGCCGGATGAACGCCACGCTCGGATTTTGCAGACGAAATTCACAGGCAACCGGCGACTCACCGCCTACACAGCCCGCCCCTGCCCAGAATACATCGTTGACATTCCACGAGTGTAACCCGCGTATAACTGACAAACCCTGCCGCCCGAACGATCCCTGATAATAGTCAATCACGGTCTGCAAATAGCCGTAATTGCCGAGATTATAACCCGTGACTGGATCATCAAAACGGGCGAGAAAATGCGGATTCTCGATCACACTATCGCCCACTTTTGCAAACGCCCGCGGATTTCTGCCCATCGTTTGCCCGCGTGCATAAATCTCACGGATATTCAGGCGGGTTACGTCATCCATAACTAGAAAAGAATCAATCGTCTGCCCGTTAAGCACCACCGGCAGTTCGTCATTCTCCGGTAACGCCTGATTCATGGCGACAACATTTTCCGCCGTAGGCTGTATCACGGGACTATTCGTCGGCGTATCTACCGCCGTTACCGCGACGATAACCGGCGCACTGGTGACGTTGGCTTCCGGTGTGGGGGGTGGCGCGGTGAACGTAAACGTCAATGTCAGCGTTGGCGTATCGGTTGGTATCGGTTGCGGTGTGCTTGTGAGTGTGCTGGTTGCGGTGGGTTGCGGTGGTATGTCTGTCGGGATTGTGGTTGCTGTTTCGGTAGGGGCTTCCGTCGGCACTTCGGTAGGCACTTCGGGCGGAATATCTGTCGGCGGAGGTGGCGTATAATCTATCGGCAACGGGATAATCAGCGTTTGCCCGACGGCGATATTGCCCGGATCAAGCAGATTGTTAAAATCAATAATGGCTTGCATGTCCACGCCGTATTGTGTGGAAATACGAAAAACAGACTCGCCTTCCTGCACAATATGAGTCACAGTCGTGCCGTCTGCGTTGAGTATAAATGTAGCAGTTGGCGCAGACTGCCCCGGCAGGTCAATGACGGTCAAGCCATCGGAGGTTGTTTGCACACTACCCGAATTCTCCGCTGGAAATGTAACAATCGCCTGGGCGGGGTCGGGGGTCGGGTCAAAAATGGATTGCTGGTTTAACGGTTGGAGCGTCAACGATTGCTGAATCGGCGCGTTGCCCGGTGCGCTATAGCGTCCGGCGATGAATCCAAATGCCAGCGCCAGCATAATCGCCACAATCGAACTCGCAGAATTACGGGCATTCTCTAGCATTATGGACGGCTTTCAACCGTTACAATAGAGTGTGGAACGCATAAACGCATTTGGGTGTCCATGATTATGGGTGGCAATCAACCTAAACGTGTCAATCATAGCATCCAACGGGCAATTGTGCATCATCACACTCCCTATGCGAACGGCACATTTCTGGACATAATAGCGATTCAGTCGTCAGGGGTGCATTTCATCCTGGGGGCAAGGGTGAATTATTGAGGTAACTCGCCTACCCTCACCCCCTAAATCCCCCTCTCCCACAAGGGCTAGAGGGGGACTTCAAGAGCCTTAAAAGCTCCCTTTCTCCACCTGTGGGAGAAAGGGCGGGGGGCTAGAGGGTAATTGCCCCTAACTTGAAATGCACCCGTCGTCAGTTATAAGTTGACAGTTATCAGCAAAAAACTGTGACGAGAAGTGATTGATATGTTTAAAATAACGGGCGTGATTGTCAGCGCATATTGACAGGTCTCCATAATAATTGAAAATCGACTACTGTTTACTGACTACTGACCACTGAAAACTGTTTACTAACTCACGAGGGCATGACCGTGGATTTTGGACGAAATTTTACCTACATCTTTGATGATCCCGAATGGCTGAGTAAGCTGATTATCGTGGTCGCGCTGACCTTCGCCACCGCCGCGCTGATGCCCTTCTTCCTCGCTGGCTTGGTGCCATTGACGATTCTGCTCGGCTACATGGTGGATATTGTCGCTAATGTGCGTGACTCGAAAAAGAATCCCCTCCCCGTGTGGCAGGATTACAACGGCTATTTGGCAAAAGGCGTGCCGGTCATCACCGCGATGATCGTTTACAACCTCCCACTGATCGCCGTGTCGTGCTGTGCATGGATTTTGCCGCGTACCTTCACCGATGAAATGGCGGTTAGCTTCTTCACATTAGCGAATTTGTGTTGCATTGTACCGTTCGTCTTTGTCTATACCGCTGTGTCGTGGACATTGTTGGCGGTGGGCGTGGTGCATTACGCCCGTAACGGGCAGGGGAGCGCCTTTTATCAGGTCGGCGTGTTGAGCGAAACCGCCCGCGAGATGGGGACGGTCACCCTGCGCTGGATACTTATGGGCATCGGCATCAACATATTGCTCTCGCTGATTTATGCCGTACCGTGTATTGGCTGGCTGGCAGGCGCGGCGCTGTCCATCCCTGTGCATGGCTATCTAGTCGGGCAATATGCGCGGGCAATCCAACGCTATCGCCGTAAAAAAGCCGGTGCGGTCTAAGGCGTAGCCCAAACGCCTGAATCGCGTAGGGTAGGTTTGTTGTACAATAAATCACAACTGATTCTGTGATAATTTATGTTGTGGAAATGTGGACAAACCCCAATGAAGAAAGCTATTTTGCTCATCCTAGTCATGATTCTGGTAACGGGCGCGCTCAGTGTGTTGCCCGCCGCCGCACAAGATGAAGAACCGTTCTTCCCCGCGTGGGATGGACAATCGCGCTTCACGATTCTCGTCATGGGCATGGATCGCCGTCCGGGCGCACGCGATACCCTCAGCGTCCGCACTGACGTGATGATCCTCGCCAGCATTGACCCCGCCACGCAAAGCATCGGCATGTTGCATATCCCGCGAGATATTCACCTGACTCCCGTCGGCACGATTGATTTTATCCGCGCAAACACGCTCATGGTCGAAGGTGAAAATTTGCAAGAAGGTTATGGACCTTACTATGCGATGGATACAATTCAATATAATCTCGGTATCTATGTAGATCGCTACGTCGCTTTTGATTTTGAAGCCTTCATGACGGTCATTGACGCGCTCGGCGGTGTGGAAATCACCAGTGATTATGTCATCAACGATCCCGAATATCCTGATATGAATTACGGCTTTGATCCGTTTTATCTCTCTAGTGGCACGCATCTGCTGGATGGACACAGGGCGCTCCAATATGCCCGTACCCGTCATGGCGATAACGACTTCGTGCGCGGTCTGCGCCAGCTAGAGGTGATCGAAGCGGTGTTTGATAAGGTCACGGGTGAGAATATGCTCCCCTATTTGATCGGTGTTGCACCCACTCTACTCTCGGAGTTAGACCGCAATATCTACACCGATCTCCGTCTGCCAGATATGATCCAGTTGGCGCAATTTATGGTCAACATCCCGCGTGAAAATATCCATGCGGATACAATCAACCTGAGCCACAACATGATTTACACCTCACCGGATGGCAGTAGCATCTACATTCCAGACCGTGCCAATATCGCCGAACTGCTGGCGGAGGTCTTCGGCGAAAATTATTATACGCGATAAAGCGGAGCAATCAGTCAGCTTTCCAGCGCACTGAGTCGGGTTTCAGCCTTCTTAAGCCAGACTTGCGTCAGATTCTGATAGCGACGAACCATCAAGAGGGGCAAGAGTGCAGAAGCGGTCAATGCCAGCGCGTTTGCCCCCATGATGCCCACATACAAAAAGGCGATCATGGCGCAGAACAAACCGGTACATTCCAGATTGAAGCGGAGCATAACCCTCGCCATCACCAGCGGACGTAAGCCGTTTTCAACCTGTGAACCTGCCGTGACGAGGCTGGCGGCGGTCAATGCCCGGACGCGCCACAACGGTTCGATCAGCCACACACCGGCGACGATCAAATACACAGGCATGGCGACCATCGCCAGCGCCATTGGATCACCCACTTCCGGCAGGGGCAAGTGAATAGGCGCGAATAGCTGAGATTGTGGGAATGCGAGGTGCAAAATCAGCATGTGCGCCGGAATCATGAGTACAATTGCCAGACGAAAACCAATCACCACGCAAAGCGAGTGCCACACGTTCAATTGGGCGACGGTGTGCTTCGCCTGCACGATGCGCGTCATCCGTAGCCCACTGATGCGTAACAGCGCCCAGCGCCCCTGTATCCGCTCATTATCAATGCTTCTGAGCGCACTTATCGTCGCCATAAAATCTAAACTCAGCGTATTGAACAGACTCAGCGCGATAAACACGATCACTAAATGCCCCACAAGGTCAATCACTGCGGAAACATATCCGCTAAACATCAGCGCAAGAAAGATGAACAATCCCCACACCGCAAACGGCAACACCGTCGCATTGATGATCCAGCGCACACTCTGACGGGGTAAATCCTCCGGCAATTCGAGCCGACGGACATCATAATTAAAGACGGGATTGTGGCGTTTACTGAGTTGCGAGGTTGGGAGGAACGAGTTCAGCCAGTGATCTTGTAATTGGCGCTTACGATAAATGTGTTTTGTGGTCATAACCACCCTATGTGACGAATTTCCGATTTACTCCAGTATACGCGCCAACGCTCCACTGAATTGAATCAACATTGTCAACATCTGGACTCAATTACCAGACAATTCATAGTTATCAGTGGACAATTTACAGTAATCAGCAAAAATTGCCGCGATGATCTAAAACCGCATCACGGAAAGTCGACCACACAGATTGGTTCTATGTAACGCCGGTAACTAAAAACTAACTACGAATTACTGTCTACTGACAACTGTCTATCCCCCGATGTGGTACATTTCCACTTTGTCGCGCGGGGTGGTCATCTTGTGGCGTTGTTCGCTGTAGCGGTCAATCCGGTTGCCCCATGTGTTGCGGACTATCGCTTCGATCTCGTCATCTGTCGCGCCTGCACGCAGAGGGGTGCGTAAATCTGTCCCTTCGGATGCGAATAAGCAGGTGAACAAACTGCCCTCCGGCGACAGACGCATCCGTGAGCACGCCCCGCAGAACGGTTGAGTCACGGACGTAATCAGCCCGATTTCTCCACTTCCGTCCTGATAGCGATAGCGTTTGGCGACTTCACCATCGTAATTTGAATCCATTGGCTCAAGGGGTAATTCTGCATGAATGCGTGAGACGATCTCTTTCGCCGGAACGACATGCTCCAATGACCAGCCGTTCATCGTACCGACATCCATATATTCGATAAAGCGCACGATCCAACCGCGTTCACGGGCAAAACGGGCAAGCTCAACCATCGTGTGATCGTTGACTCCGCGCTGAATGACCGCGTTGATTTTGATGGGCGTGAGTCCGGCGTGTTCTGCGGCTTCGATCCCCTTGAGGACTTTCTCCACACTTGCCCGTCCACCGTTCATTTTACGGAAGATCGTATCATCAATCGTATCCAGACTGACGGTGATGCGTTGCAAGCCAGCCGCTTTAAGCACATCGACTTTTTGCGGGAGGAAATAGGCGTTGGTGGTCATCGCCATGTCTTCCACACCGTCAATGGGCGCGAGCATCCCGATGAGTTGCTCAATGTCCTGACGGACGAGCGGTTCGCCACCGGTCAGGCGCAGTTTGACCGCACCGAGGCGCACCAGAATGCGCGTGAGGCGGGTGATCTCCTCAAAGGTCAGGAGTTCTTCACGTGGGAGGAATTTATAGCCCTCACCGAAGACTTCAGCGGGCATACAATAGGTACAACGGAAGTTACAGCGATCCGTCACCGAGATGCGAAGATCACGTAAAGGTCGGTTAAAGGTATCGGTTAGCATGGCGTTCAGCCGTTCGTTTCACTTATGCGAAAGGGCGTTCTACTATTTAGAGTACACGAGATCGCATATTCTTTCTATAGGATAGGGCAAAATTCTTACGGAAGTGCGACGGACGAGAAACGTTAACTGCGAAAAAATGCGAATCGGTGTTAAATATTAATATAGATAACAAAAAGTTTTGGCGAATAGGATTTCTTAACCACATGGATGTCATTATTGTTGAAGATGATCCCAGCACCGGCGAAATTTACACCCGCGCACTAGAGCGTAAAGGCTTCACGAGTACGCTCATCACACGGGGGGATGAAGCGGTGAGTTACTTTGAGAACAAGGCGAGTATCATCCCAAAATTGGTGATTCTGGATGTGAATTTGCCGGGGAATTCCGGTTTATACATCTTGCGCTTCTTGCGTCAGAAGCTGAAACTGACTGATCTCAAGATTATCGTTTCGTCCGCGAACAGCCTTGCGAAAGATGCGCCGGAGATGACGCTCGCGGATCGTTTTCTCGCCAAGCCGTGTTCTCCGCGGGCGTTGGTGGAGGTGGTGCAGGGGTTGTTGGACGGGGTGGTTGAGTAGGACGATAAAGCGACTCTCCTCATTTTGCGCCAGTGTCGACACACTTTTTTTTCCGCCACAGTCTGGCATTTTGGGAGTTTTGAGGGGAAAAACAGCAATTTTGTGGTTGGCGGTTCTGCCACTTTGTTGGCGGTTTTCAGTAGACAGTTGGCAGTAGGGTTGATGTTTGTTTAGGATAGCATGGATTGTTCGTGTGGGGTGAGCCAAATGCTCCGCCAAAAGGACTCAGTTTAAGACAGTGTTGAGTGCTGAGTGCTGAGCAATGAGTGAAAAGATGAAAAATTCACCACAAAGACACAGAGGACACAGAGGACACAGATAAAAGATTTTAGATAAAAGACGAAAGATGAAAAGCGTAACGCAGAGACGCAGGGAGCGCGGAGAAACGCAGAGAAAGAAAAGATGAAAAGCGAAAAGAAGAAAGACAGTACTGAGTTCTGAGCAATGAGTGAAAAGATTAAAAACATAACACAAAGGCACGAAGGCACAAAGAACGAAGGGAAAAGCAATCCTCTCCCCCTAGCCCCCTTGTGAGGCGGCGCAGATTCCTCAATCGTGAGGTGTTGTAATGCTGACTAAGCGCTTAGTCAGCTACGTGGAAGGTGTATATGCGCAATGTGCCATCACGCATTGCAAGCGCAAGGGTATTACCATCCGGCGACCACGCAAGATCGTTGACGGGCGATTCTAAGTTTACTGTGGCGATGCGTGAATTATCTGAGATATTCCAGAGTTCGAGCATATCGTCATAGGTCATGGCAAGCATCTCATTTGAATGCCACGCGATGTTTTTATAAGACGCGTCGATGTCCCAATTTATGAGTGTTTCGCCGGAAAGTGCATCAAACACGGCGATTTGACCGCTCCTAACAAGCGCGAGTTTCATCCCATCGGGTGACCATGCTATATCGAAAGTGCCAACCCATAAGCGATGGAGCAATTGTGCAGAATCATCCCCAACCCGCCAGATTTGCATCACCTCACCGCCAGCAAACAGTGTCCCCTGTGGATTCCAGCGCCCGATGAGAATCGTCTCCTCCGTATTCATGCGCGCAATTGTCTGCCCTGTGGTGAAATCGGCAAATTCGATGGCTGAGTTTCCAAACGTGTGCGAGAAACGGGCAATTCTGCTTAGGTCAGCACTAACTTCCGCCACATTAAGGGAACTTTCATAAAGGGGTGTTGTGGTGTAAAAAAGCGGCTCAATCAGTGTGCCATTCGTCGCGTCGTAGTGGTCAATTCGCATCGTATTGGTGAGAACGGTGAAGTAAGTTGAACTGGTGATGAAGCCCGTGCTGTCGGCTAGCCATGATAATTGCACGCCTGTAATGTAGTGCTGTTGCGCCCGTAATTCATAGTCTGCCCATCTATCATGGACTGTCCATAAGGGTGCTGGTGCTGGATTAGTGAGTAGCCCGTCACGCGACCATAACTGCATTGGATACATAGCGGGACCGATCCCTGCTGTTAATAAGCGCGTGCTATCCGGACTCCATGCCAATGTATGCGCCATGATTATCGGACTCACGCGCTCCGCCTGAACGACGCTCAAATCGTTTGAATCCAGCATTATCCGATAACCATCACGCGTATATCCGGTTAGGTGATTAGCGTAGTCGTACAAACTGGATAAAGGGTGATAAAGATTGTTTTCCGCGAGAATGTCGCCCGTTCGCGCATCCCATAGATAAATTGTGGACGCGAAATCGCTAGTCCAGTCTAAAACCTGCGTGACGATGTGTTCATTATCAGGATGCCAGAGAATTGCGCTGTAATTCGTGCGGATACTTCCGTAGCCGGGATGATCCAACATAGCTAGTCTTGCTCCGGTAGCGGTATCCCAACTGATGACTCCATCTGTGAGGATTGTCCCATCAGCATTCCAGAAAAATACGGGGCGACGTTCAACATGCTCTGTCTGTAGCTGAATCTGTTGCTCATTTGTG
Source organism: Aggregatilineales bacterium (assembly GCA_040219275.1). Taxonomy (GTDB): domain Bacteria; phylum Chloroflexota; class Anaerolineae; order Aggregatilineales; family Phototrophicaceae; genus JAVJSU01. The sequence continues at coordinate 55,722 of JAVJSU010000014.1, forward strand.
GAGCTATCAAAAATCCCGAACACCGCACTTGAACTCTGGTCAATAATATACGACATCGCCACATAGCGGCTACCATCAGCATTCCAGAAAAGCGCGGATTGGCTGGCAAAGGTTTCATCAGTCACAAGTACTTCGCGGGTGCGTAGATCATATTGCGCTAATCGGGCGAGATGCTCAAATTGCATGTTACCTGTTTGCACATCGTAAACCTGCCCGCCGATGGCAAGATGTGACAATGTGGGATGCCAATTCATTTGAAGATAACGATTTATGTCAAGTTGAAAAATGTCGCTCCATGTGCGCGTATCCCAGACAATAACTTTTGAGGTCTGCCCAAGATAAAACTCCACCGCTAGAAAACGCTCATCCGAATGCCATTTTAAAACGCTAATCCGGGCATCGTTTGTGGGCAAAAGTTGTTGCAGGTCGAGCGTGGCAATGCGCGTGTAGGTCTCGTTATAAACGATCAAAGCGGTGCTAGAAAGCACTGTGCCATATTGACCCGTCGGACTCCAATCCGTGATTGTGGGCAGACCGATACGCGCTACCTCGATGATTGAAGTTTCAGTTTGTGCATTGAGAGACAGACTGATCGGGAAAAATATAAGCATAATGAGGATGAGGAAGCGGCGCATGTATATTTACCCGTAAAATTGCATGATGCACCCAGTTTAACGCGGGATAATGTATCGTCTTTGACGGGTCGGCGACGATTGCCCTATGCTTGAAGATTTTTTAAGAGGTAAAGAAGAAAGTGGACTTTACGAGACAAACTTCAACTCTACTAAATTAGGGTATTGCCACCTCCACCGGTTGAGCGGTGAGCTGTTTCTGACGCTCGGATCGCCATAATACAATCGCGGGGAGTATGGCGACGAGGAACAGCGTCCCACCCAGCCAATAAGGCACCCTCGGTGAAATAGAAAATATTACCCCACTAGAAGCCGTCGCAAAAATCGTCGATAAGCTCGTCGCGGATTGATACCAGCCCAGCACCCCGCCACGCGCCTCATCCGGCACGGTATTCGTGGAGAGTGATTGCAAGGGTGGCATCATCAGTCCCGCACCAATCGCAAAAGGTACCGCCGCTAACGGACCAAGAAACGGCGATGCAATCACCGCGAACGTGTACATACTCAGCGCACGGAACATCGCGCCGACCACCACCAGAGTCGCGTCCCCATAACGGGCTAACATACGCGGCAACAGCACAATCTGCGTAAAGAATTGCCCCATGCCAATCGTCGCCAGTAATAAACCGATCCCCAGCGTGACCATTTGCTCGCTATAGACACGGTTAATCAACGTGAACCCGCCATGATGCAAGCCAGCATCAAACGACGTATAGCCACTAAACAGCACCGCATCACCATACAGCGCGAACGTCCCCTGCAAAATGCCCAACCCGAATTGCCCCATAAACGCCACAAACAGCACCAGCAACAACGGCATATTGCTCGCCACATCCATAAACGACAGCGTCGCCTTGCGAGAGGTGCGGTTGAACTCGCGTTGTTCCGGTGAAACAGTTTCATCCAGCGTAAACCACGTCAAAATCACCGTGATCGTCGCCGCCACTGCCGCCACCAGAAACGGCGCTTGCTCATTAAACGCGGCGGATAAAATGCCCCCGATTGCCGGACCAAAAATAAAGCCCACACCCAGCGCGGCGAAGATCAAACCGAGCGATTGCGTCCGCTTTTCTCGCGGGGTGATGTCTGTCACGTAAGCCTGCGCCACCACGATATTACCGCCGGTGATGCCGTCAAAAATCCGCGCGAAGAACAAAATGGCGATGCTCTGTCCATACGCCAGCATCAAAAAGCTAATCACCGTGCCGATCTGACTGATAATCAAAATCGGGATACGCCCGTAACGATCAGATAAGCGCCCGATATACGGACCGGCGACGAATTGCGCGGCGAAAAATGACGAGACCAACAACGTAATCAATTGTGGCGACATATCAAAACGGCGCTGTGCATACAGGGGCAAAACGGGCAACGCCATCGACGCACCGACAATCTGTACGAAGACGATCATCAAAATAGTGAGCAAACGACGATCTGCGGATTTTAGACGTTGAAGCATAAATGGGTCTCGAATTCATTTGCGAAAGCTAGGCAAGAAGACGTAATCAAGGCGGTAAAAATTTTCATCTACAAATAAGTGTAAAACGTGCCGGACGATTCCATGTAGTGCCAACAGCACACATCCATCCATCACTTATCAAATACACATAATTATCGGGCGGACATCAATCAAGTAAATCACACGTTGTAATGGGCAAGTCTCACCATTGACGGGTGTAGTTGTGTGCTGTTTATCCCAAATTTATCCCAAGTTTATCCCCGCGACGGCAGTACAGGACTAAATACCTCTATTAAAATCTTCCGCACATTTGTAACCTATAACCATTCTTAAGGCGTATTCTGAGATGTGGTTATGGAGGGGGCATGAATAACACGCTATACTAGTCCTCAACATCAAAAGTGCTGTTCGTTACACCGCGCCTACATCATAGCCATAACACACATTTGAGCAAGAATATGCACTAGCGACCCAACTTGATTAGCCAAATAGACCATTAAAACACCTATGTACCAACGGTTGTCGCAATTACAAAAACTCTATATCACCCGACCCTACAGCACGCAATTAAGAAGCCAGATATTCTTTTTGATTGCGATAGTGCTCGCCATTCTATTGTGCCTCCGCATCTTGCTCAACATCATCAATGATCCGTTCGTTCACGTCGCATATCCCGTGCTTTTAGCCGGTCTCATCGGTATCAGTTATCTAAAGCGATTCCCCAACCGTACACATATTGCGGAACTGTGCCTGATTGTGCTCCTGTTATTGTCACCGTATGCCGCCGCACTGTGGGATTCTAACGATGTATCCGCACAGTTAATCCTCACAGGAACCCTCATCGCGCTCATCACCTGCGCGCTCTTATTTGAGCATCGGGTGACCGCCATTTTCTTCGGCATCAATCTGATAGGCATCTGCGTCGTTTCTCTTATTCTGGAACAACCTATAGCAGACCTGAGCTTTAATCTGCTCAGTGTCGGCTTTTCCGGCTTGATGATTGTGCTTTTCGCGTACTTACGAGACCTCAATTCCGCCCGAATTCAAGTCTTGATGGAAAGTGAAGCACGCTTATCCACATTGTTTGAAGCCGCATTTGAAACCATCCTCATCCATGACGATGCCTATATCATTGACATCAACCGCGCCGGTGAAGAACTTTTCGGATTCAAAAAATCAGACATCATCGGAATGCACCTCTCAGATTTACTCGTCCGCACGCTCTCCATCCCAATGCTAGATACCCTCAATCGTGAGGATCTCGTCCCATTCGAATCCGTCGGCTTACATAAATCCGGCGAGGTCTTCCCCGTAGAGGTACTCACCCGCGCCTATGATTATCGCGGACAATTGGTGAGTGTCTCCGCCATCCGTGATATTACCTACCGCAAGAAAATGGAAGCCCGCCTCCGCCGACAAATAGAAACCGAACAGATCATCGCCAATATGTCCCGCCTGTTTGCAGAAATTACGCCGGACGACTTCGATGATGCCATCAATGCGAGTCTGGAATTGATCGGTGATCTCGCAGGGGTAGATCGCGCTTATGCCTTTGTACTTAAGGACAATGGCAAAACGCTCGACCATATTTATAGCTGGCAGGCAAATCGCGCAGATGAAAATTTCGCCATGCTCCAACCCGGACCACTTGAAGGGTGGGGCTGGTGGATGAATCATCTGGTCTACCGTGACCATATCGCCGTGAATAGCCTCAAAGATTTGCCGGAAGATGCCAATGCGGAAAAAGTCATTTTTGAGGCGGGGAATGTCAAATCTCTGCTGGCGGTGCCGTTGATGTATCGACAGGAACTCATCGGATTCATCGGCGTGGATGCCACCAAAAACGAACGCCATTGGTCACACGAAGATGTCTCCCTGCTCCAGATTACGGCGGAACTCTTCGTCAACGTGATGGAACGCACCCGCACTGAACTTGCCCTGCGCCAGAGTGAACAACGCTTCTCCTTAATTTTCAGGAGTAGTCCCGTCCCCATTTGTATCCTCACGCTAGATGATGGGCGCTTCGTGGATATGAATGACAGCTTTCTCGAACTCATCGGCTACACGCGTGATGAAATCAGCGGTAAGACCACCACCGCCATTCATCTCTGGACAGAACCCAATACCCGCCTGAACTTCATTGAACTTCTGCAAGAAAGCCCCGTCTTACGTGGCTCAGAAAGCAGTATCCGCCGCAAAGATGGCTCAACGCGTGATCTACTGGTCTCAATCGAAAAAATCATCATCGACCATCAAGAATTGTTGCTGGTACTGGCGCTGGATATCACAGAGCGCAAACTTGCGGAGAAGCAAGTGCAAGACCTTTACTTAGAACGGGAACGGGTGCGGGTGCTCAACACCTTCATCAAAGACATCTCGCACGACTTCAAAACACCCCTCTCCGTCATGCGTACCTCGGTCTATCTCATCAAAAAACGCGCGGAACGCTCCGGCGACACACCCGATTGGCTTTCAAATGTAGATGACATCGACCTGCAAATTACCCGTATGCAAAATATGGTCAACGATTTCATTATGATGGCGCGTCTGGAACGCAGTGAAAATTACAATCTCTACCCCGGCGATCTAAACAACCTGACCATGCTCATCATCAATCGGCGCAAAACCACCTTCGATGAACGCCAACAGACGGTCAATATTGAGATGGACACGAACATCCCGGAAATTCCATTTGATAGCGAGGCAATGGGACAGGTCATAGACCGCCTGCTCATGAACGCCGCGCTTTATAGCCAGGATAAAACAGAAATAACCGTCCGTACCCGCGCCAATGGCAACTATGCCATCATCGAGGTTGAGGACAACGGCATGGGGATCAGTGAGGCGGATTTACCCCATATTTTTGAACGCCTCTACCGTGCCAACAAAGCCCGCACCAGCAACGGCGCAGGCAGTGGTTTAGGCTTGCCCATCGCACGGCAAGTCGTTCAGATACATCATGGAAGCATTGAGGTTGAAAGCGAAGTGGACGCAGGAACGACCTTCCGGGTACGCATCCCTTATCAGCAACCGGACATCGCCCCAGAACTCAGCGCCGTACATGGAATCACGAAGGATGAGTAAGCCTCGTTTTGTGGTAATCGTGTTTCTCATTACCGCCATGTTTTTCGCCTGCGGTGTGTTCACACAAGAACCGGATAACATCCCCGCCATGCTGACGATGGGCGTGCTCTGTAGTATCATTCCGCTGGTTGGGTTCGCCTTTGGTTGGTATGCGTGGCGCACCGGCTTTTCACTCGGCATGACCCCGCGAGATTAATTCACGTCAGTTCTGGATAAGCAAACGATCATGATTGACAGTTATTTTTTGATAAAATACCATGAATGTCGTAGCTTTTGGCTCTTAGCTTTTAGTAAAAAGCGGTGTTTTTTCAAACTAAAAGCCAAAAGCTAACGGCTAAAAGCTCTTTTTCGCAGATGTTCACCTTAAGCAGACTTCAGATTAATTCACTACTGTCCGCAGATTTTCCAATTGCTGACGATTCTCCTTGATGATGTCGTATTGTTCCCACACCATGTCGATAATGCCATCCGGTACAGGATAGCGCATCGCTTCTCGGTAAGCATTTAACATCGATTTTCCGCTGGAAACACATTCCTCAAGCAACAACGATGCGTCGCCATCTTTAATCAGCGTCTGCATATTCTTCCAGCCAGCCTGTGAACTTTTCATCGCGTTGCTGGATGATTTCTTCGGATCACCGCCGAATTCGGAAACAACTTTACTCAGGTCATCCACGAAGGCTTTGTGCTTATCCGCGATATCCTTAAAAGTCGAGGTCAATAATGGATTTTCTACCGTTTCAGCCGCCTTTTCATAGGCGTTTAAGGCGTTCTGATTGGTCTGAATTAAACTGCTCATAGAACGAATCAGCGTTTGCGCTTTCATCTAGCACTCCTTTTCTTAACAATACAAAATATGCCCGTGTTCAGGAGTTTATCCAACCACATGCGCGAAAATAACCTATAGTCAAGATGGCTTCAGGAGCGTCTAAACAGCAAAAAATGAGGTACTACTCCGAATATTCAAAGCAACATCTACGCGTTTACAGCGGGGAGGTAGGATAAATCCCACACTATCTACCATACCGGAGACGGCGCAAATCGTCAAGAAAATACACGTCTCTCACATTATATGTTCATATGTTCATCCCGGAACCATAAAGTGAATCATCAGCCCCTCTGCAAATTTACAGAAGGGCTGTGAGTTGTGTTTAAACTCTAATCCTGCTGATCATAAATCCATGAGAAATTCTCTCGCATCTCCGGCGAGATTGCAACCGCACAATCAGTGAATTGACGTGTATAGGCTAGCCCATCTTCCGGCGGATTATCCTCATCGAATTCAAACGGCGGAATATCAGAGATACACTCGCGATACATCTCAATGTTCGTCTGTGTCTCCGCCATCACCGTCTCCAGATCAGCACCATCGAGGATGTAGCCGTTGAAAATTTCAATCAGCCAGTTCGTTTCCAGCCACGCGCCATCCGCAGACGATCCTCCGCCGAATTGACCGGGGAAGTTAACCACATTCGGCGACTCCAGCAGGTCGGCGAAACTGCGATACATCGCCGCGATGTCCTCACCCTGCGATTGCGCGATACCCGGATCATTAATCAACGAGCGGCGCGTCGGCACACCCGTGAATAACTCGGCATGTTCGCTAATCGTCGTGATCCACTCATAACACGCTTGCGGGTCTTGCGCGGTATTATTGATATACGCCACACCCAGCGAGAAGGCAACCGGCGTATACTGATTTCCGTTCGGATAATTGGTCAAACGCCAATCTGCGACGAAACTATTTTCCTCGTTACGATTTTGCAGACGGAAACTGAACGTATTGAAGCTATCGGTTGTCACTGCAAACGCCTCTTCACCGCCGAAGAAACCGCCACCGCCGCCACCATTCGCGTTGATCCGTTGGAAGTCCATCAACCCGTCACGCGCCAGATCGAGCGCCTGTCGTAGCGCGTTGATGCTCGCCTGATCGGTCAAATTCAGCGCAGGTGGATCAATCCGATAATCATACGGAATCCCGCCGAACGCCGCCGCCAGCATCAGCAGATAGGAGCTACCAAAACTCGTCGGCTGGAAAATCGGCTCATCTTCATCGGAGACAAAATCCAGCGTTTGCAAAGCATCCACAAACGCGTCAATCGTCCAGCCACCTTCCGGTTCCGGCAAGCCCGCGTCCGCAAATTTTTCAGTGTCATACCACAGAATTTCCGGTTGCATCACCACCGGATACGCCCACGTCATGCCATCACGCTGAACCTGCTCCAGCGCACCCCCGAAGAAATCAGCGGGATCAAACGCCGGATCAGTATCCATAAACGGATCAAGATTCAGCAAATCCGTCGTCTCGAATTGCGGAAAGGCGATCTGATTATTCTGCGTAAAGTAGCAATCATACTCCGTGATGTCCGGTCCATTCGGTCCGAAGTTCGGCGGCACAATATCAATATTGCCAATGCGCGGATGTGTCGCCAAAAATTCATCAATTACATCATCCCATAATTCACGATTCGGAACTTCAGAACTAAACGCATTCAGTCCGAAGTTAATCACCGTCTGATCCGCGCCAACGATCGGCGTGGGTACGGGCGTAGCGACAAACACCTGTACATTGTCCCGCCGTGCATCCGCGATGCTCAGATTCTCCTCTGCCACCGCCTGCGCTTCTTCCAGCGCGCTCGCCATATCGAGACCATCTGCCTCTGCCACCTGCATCGCCGTGAAAAGGTATTGCGAATAGCGCAGTTCTGAGGTTGGAATGGCGACCTCTATCGCCGTATCGATCAGCGCCAATGCCTCTTCCGGCAATTCGCTCCCGCCGAAAAAGTTGCTTTCTTCCGGCTCCACACCCACCATACTCCGGCGTGCAGGCGCATCCGCAAAAATACGCTCAATCACCACCGGATCACGCGTCAAATAATCCACCAGCGCAAATGCCATTTCAGGGTTTTCCGTCCCCGCGCTAATACCGAGTCCAGTCGTATAGATGCCTGCACTTCCACCCGGTAACAACGCGCCCTGCCAATCACGCTCCTGTGTCTCCTGCGTAAATGACGCATTAGATAAACGCCACGCTTGCTCAATGGCGAAGGGGATTTCATTGAAGAAATTGCCACCACTTTCCGGCATAATATCGTCGCTAAGTGCCTGCCATTCTTCCATGAACGCGGCGACTTCCGGCGTATTCAACATCGGTGGTGACGGCAATTGCGTCGGATCATAGAAGGTATTGCCTGTAAACACATAAAACATCATCGCGGGATCATACAACGCCATCCCCGGCACGCTGATGTCACCATTTTCATCATATTGCGTCAGCGCACGGGCGGCAGAAGCAATATCCTCAAATGTCCAATTTTCATTCGGATACGGCACGCCCGCGGCATCAAATGCCAGACGGTCATAGATAAACATCGAGGCTGAACCGGAAAGCGGAATCGCCCATGTCCCACGATCCCATTGGAATGATTCCAGCATCGCCGGATAAAAATCGCCAATATCAAACGCCGCGTCACTTTCGATCAGCGGACTGAGATCAAGCAAATAACCCGCTCGCGTCGCCTCCGGTGAAATCGCCCCGCTTTGCAGATACAGCACATCCGCCGATTGCGCGTATCCCTGCACCCCATCCAGATGCGTGTCTAACTCAAACGCAGGCGAGGAAAAATAGGTTTCTTCTGTGGGTACAACAATCACCTTTACGCCGGGATTCTCTGCCTCAAAATCCTCAAACAGCGCACTTGTAAACACATCGCTCATCCATGATGGCACGGCGATGGTGATGATCGTCTCGCCCTGACTCAACAGCGGGAACAACGCCCCGATAGACAATAATACGAACAAAAACAATCCCGCCAGCACACTTTTACGCAATGTCATATGGTTGATCCTTTCGTGTAAATCTTAAACGAACTATCCCTGTAAAGAGGCATAGCAATATCGCGCTCTACAGAGCAACCTCCATAATCTAGTTCGTTATAGGTGGCAAAAGTGTTACAAATTAAGTTATGATGACCGTCAAAATACGCCGTTATTTCGCGCTACAATAAGTCGCACCACCTGTAGGGAAGCACCAACGTGTAGCTTCCGCTTCAAGGCTAACCATGCCCCTGTTTAAGCCATTCCGCAAAGAGCGACTTTGCACCCACCCAACCGCCCCTTGTTGAATTTTTTTCAATGATGTGATATTGTTTGAATTATCGTTGAAAAACCTTTTTTAACGCTCGCCGGCGAAGCGAAGGGTTCAAGTTACAGAGTGCATGAAGGAGTTCACGCATGTTATTTGAGTTCGCACCTAAGCTGGCAAATTTAGTCACGTCCTATAGTGTCCCCATCGAAAAAGGGGATTTCGTCGTCATACAGAGCACCACCGAAGCCATCCCATACATGGAAGCCCTCGCAGTCGCTGTATTGGAGCGTGGCGGTGTACCACATGTGCATATTAATTTGCCGCTGTGGGGCGAATATTTCCTCACCCACGCCACCGATGAGCAAATCGCCTTCGTTAACCCCATTTCTCAGGCGATGCTGGAAAAAGCAGACGTTCTGCTGACCATTGATGCGCCCGCCCATACCAGCGCCATGATTTCACTCTCGCCGGAGACAATGCAAAAATCGTCAGTCGCCAATCACGCCATCCAGCAAATTTTCATGCAACGGCTCGGCGCGGATTTGCGCTGGTGTCTGTCTGCGTGGCCCACCATCGCCCGCGCCCAGCAAGCCAACATGAGCTTTTACGCCTATCAACGCTTCATCTACGAAGCCTACGCCCTGCATCTCGATGATCCCGCCGCCTACTGGCACGATATGGCATCACGACAGGAACGTTATATCGACTGGCTGATGCAACGTGAGACCATCGAGGTACGCGGACAGGGCGTGAATTTGACCCTCAGTTACAAAGGACGCAATTGGTACGCCGCGCCGGGACACGCCAACTTTCCCGACGGCGAAATTTTGACCTGTCCCTTAGAAGACAGCCTGAACGGAACGATTGAATTCAGCTATCCAGCATTCCACGCGGGCACAAAAGTGGAGGGGGTGCGTCTGGTCTTTAAGGATGGGCGGATTGTAGAAGCCAGCGCCCGCGAAAACGAGGACTATTTGCTCAAGCAGATCGACATCGACGAGAACGCCCGCAGAATCGGCGAATTTGCGATTGGCACGAATGATTTCATCCAGACCGTGACTGGCTCAACTTTGCTCGACGAAAAAATCGGCGGGACGATGCACATGGCGCTCGGTGCGAGTGCCGCGCCACACGAAGGCAAAAATCCGAGCAAAATTCACTGGGACATCGTGCATGATCTTCGCAATGGTGGTGAAATGTACGCAGATGGTGAATTATTTTATAAAGAGGGCAACTTCTTGATCGAATAGCGGGCAATTGCTATCGTAATATAAATTAAAAGCCCCTTCGTAGCGGGTGGGTGAGCCAGCGAAGGGGCTTTAGCATGATGGTTACTCAGTTCGATTGGAACGTTTTAAGGTAACATGCGTTCTATCGTCTATACTCAGCAACCTATCATGGTTATTTGAAGTGACGCACGGCGCGACGATATTCTTCAACTTCATCGTCTGATGTTACGGCAGGTGTCTCAAAATCCGCATCGTACTCTGCGTTGAATTCTGCGCGTTGTTCCGCCGTAAACGGATCAACTTTCGGATCATAGCCGTCCCAACCACGCGCACGCCATTGGGCAACACGCTTATCGATGTCAATCGGATTGTGGTCACGTAAAATCGCCATCGCACGATCCGCATCGAATTCATGCGCGGTCACGCTCACCAGCGCCGCACCCTGACGCAAACTCTCTGCGTAGTAGTCGGCTTCATCTTCGGGAACGTTAAACTTCACCAATGAACCGGTAATCCCGCCTGTTACGGCACCGCTCGCCGCACCGACACCCGCGCCAGCCAACGCGCCGATTGCCGCCGCGAGAGGTCCAGCCGCAATGACCGGTCCGACACCGGGGATGGTGATTGCCGCTAAACCGACAATCCCGCCGAAAATTGAGCCGGCGACTGCGCCAATGCCAGCGCCTTCCGAGCCGGAAATGTCCTCGACATACTTGTTATCACGATCATACACCGCTAAACCAATGTCAGAACGATTGAAACCGGATTCCGTTAAATCATGAATGGCATCATGAGCGTCTTCACTGCTATCGAATGTTGCTAATACTGTACTAGTCATGCTAATCACTCCTTTTTTGCGATTTGCTAATCAATATCGCATTCACTAAGAAAGCGATGGTGCTACGATTTCTAGTGTAGGGGGTTTGCAACGATAAAAGATGTACGCAGTGGCTATATTATGTTGGACAGGTTTCCTATTAGAACTTGGGAATGAATCTGCGTTCTTATTACGTCTTTAATGAAGCTACGGGGAAAATAAATAGTCCACCGTACCTATGACACGGTGGACTAAGAGAGTATTAATCGGTTTGTCGGATTGTTGATTTACGCGGAACCACCGTCCGGTTGCTTCAAAAACAGCACACTGCGCGTCACTTCGATGCACACATCACCATGCTGATTGCGCCCGATATGCTTAAGCGTCACAATGCCCCGATCCGGTTTGCTGGTGCTTTCACGCTTACTCAGCACTTCGGTCTCCACATACAGCGTATCCCCATGAAACAGCGGGTGCGGATGCACGACGTTTTCATAACCGAGATTCGCCACAATCGTTCCGGCGGTCAGGTCTTGCACGGTGATGCCCACCACCACGCCCATCGTAAAAATCCCATTCACGATGCGCTGACCAAACGCCGTCTTTGAAGCGAAATCCTCGTTCAAGTGCAAGGGTTGTGTGTTCATCGTCAAGCTACTGAACAGCACATTGTCATATTCGGTCAATGTGCGCCCGATGTCGTGTTTGATGATCTGCCCGACGCTCAGGGCTTCATAATATTTACCCGCCATAGCTCACCTCGCTTACGGCAACCATGCGCTGGCATAATCTTCTTCGCGCACGCTGTTCGTCACCTGAAACAGTTGCTGAGTATTGAATTCCAGTATGAACAGATCGTACCCGCCGAAGCGATTGCTAGAATACGCCAGATAGCGCCCGTCAGGACTCATCACCGGATAAATCTGATCTTCTTCCGCAATATCCGTCATGCTATAGGATCGACCTGCGCCATCCGCAGAAACCGAGCCGATGCTATGATTACGATTGTCCGGCGTGTTATACGCGTAAATGATCTCCTGCCCGTTAGGATGCCAGCGGATCATCGCCTCGACCACCGCATCACGATCACGCGTCAATTCAACCTGTGTGCGGTCTTGAACGTTGATGAGCACAATATCGGTACCGGGGGTGTCGCCCTCGGTCAGCGTTCTCACAACAGCAATATGCGTGCCATCAGGACTCATCACCGGATAGGCGTAATTCGCGGAGTCGTTCGTCAGCCGGATTAACTCAAGGCTTGGACCGGAAGGGGCTTCACCTGCTTCTGTTTCTGATGCTTCTGTATCCTCCGTAAAGGTTGTCGGCAATTCAAACAGCATCAATTCACGGCTATTCGTCGTAGAAATTCCTGCGGTAAAGACGATAAAGCGCCCATCCGGTGAAACGCTTACCATATCGGGATCCTCAACAAAATCTGTTGTCGTCCACAAAAAATTCAGCGTGGAGGTCGCCGGATTGCCATCCTCAGTTTGTGGCGGATTAAGCTCCACAATCACCTCTTCCGATACGGATTGCCGATATTCCATGAAGATAATCCGCTGTCCATCTACAGATGTGACATACCGCCCTAAAATATCATCACCAATAGGTTCCGGCGCGCCCCCTTCTGCGAGGTTATAGCGTACAATCGGCAGGTAATCGACACTCAAGACATCAAATCCGCTCCAGCCTAATATTGTTCCCGGAACGTTCAATGGCGGTTCCAGCGTTGGCATCCCTGTGATCGTTGCAGTAGGCGTTGCTGTGGGCGGTAGTTCGCTGGTACTTGTCGCCGTCGGCGTGGGCGAAACCCGTGCGATTTGCGTTTGCGTGCCACCAATCGCGCCCTGCGTCTGCAATAACGGGAAAGCCGTTGCCGTGCGTGCCTGAATGGTCGCGCTTTCATCCCGTGACGCTTGCGAGCGATTACTAGAAATAATGACCGCCGCCACGATGATAATACCAAGCACCACCACCGCCGCCACGCTCCCCGCAAACAGATTAAATGTCCGCCTGCTGATACCCGGAATCACCTCATCAACATCCCGTTCGGCGATGCGCTCCTCCAGCTTGTCCAGCATGTCCTGTGCGCGGGTATTGCCGGGGTCAAGCTGTAGCACTGTTACGAGGCAGATCCGTCTTTCTTCATAGGTATCGCTCACGCGTGATAAGAGCAACCACGCTTTTACATTTTCTTCATCGGTTTCAAGCAATTTTTCCAGCTTCTCACGCGCAAATTCACGATTACCAGCACGCGCCGCGTCCACCGCTTGAGTATAAAGTTCGTCTGATGACTTATACGATTCTGACATGCGTTTTACCTTATTCTGTATAGGCGGTTATTCACGATTCCATCCGAAAAAATCGTTTTGTTGATGCGCTTAAATCCCGTGAAAGGATATTTCAAAAGATGCAGAGCATATGATGATAGTTTTTTACCCTCATTCCCCCCCCGTCCTCTTCTCCTTCAGGTGAATGGGAGAAAACAACTAAACCCGTTTTTTTGAAGTCCCTCGCCCCTTGTGGGAGAGGGATTTAGGGTGAGGGGAACAAAAGATATTTAATACCTGAATAGTTACGTTTTACATATATCATGTACGGTTTACTATCGAAAAGATTTAGCTAAAGATTCACCACAGAGACACAGAGATTACAGAGCAAAATTGAAATTTTTTCTTTGCACCTCTGGGTTACGTTTTTTTCTTGCTCTTTTCGATAAAATACTTACCCGAATGCCGCACGGCGATCTGGCAAGAAAACCCCACCGATATCGTTGCGGTCAGAATCCGTTAAACGTACCAGCGTTCGCCCATCTCTGGAAAGCATAAACGTCTGGAAGTTCTCCCCATCACGATTCGACGAAAACACCACAAAACGCTGATCCGGCGTGAAGGTCGGGTTACGGTCTTCCGCGTCACCGTCACCTTCCGTCAGCAGAGTTTCGTTCGTGCCATCGGCATTCATAATGTAGATGTCGCCATCATTCCGGCGATCACTCACAAAGACGATAGACTGCCCATCCGGTGACCACGTCGCAGAAAAACTGCTATTAGACGAGTCCGTTAACTGAATATAATCCAGTTCTGCGCCCGGCTCAGCGATTTGAATCTTATAAAGTTCCGGTTGAATCGGCGAGTCAAGTTCGGATGTGATCACAACTTCACGGCTACCAATCACGGGTGACCATGCCGGTTCACGATCTGCAATGTCATTATCCGTAATGAGGCGTAAGTTGTTTCCGTCCGGCGTGATGTAATAAATATCCTCATCACCATCCGCATCACTGACGAATACCAGTTCCTGCCCTTCAGGTGACCATGCCGGGCTAGCGACAATCCGTGTTCTCAGTTGCGTAATTTGTACCGCGTTTTCGAGATTATTCAATTCCGCGATGAACAACTCCGGCACGACCAGCGCATCAATGACGGTTTCTTCAGTAACTTCCGGCGCATCAGGGTCAGGTGTGGCTTCAGCGTCCACGGTATCCGGTTCTTCTTCCGGTAAGGGGGCTTCGCCTTCATAAACCACATCACGAATAAAGGCGATGCGCTGTCCACCCGGATCAATCGCAATGTCGCGCATATCCGTGCCGATACGTTGCTCATTAGACCCATCCGCATTAATCTGATATAGCGATGGTGTGATGTCACCGATGTTCCGGCTCACATAATAATAAACGAATTCAGACACCGGAAGCGGGGTTATCGTCGGTGTAGGTGTAGTGGTCGGTGTCGGGCTAGCCGTCGCTGTGAATGTCGGTGGCAGGGTTGGTGCGTTGCGCGTTCCACCCAGCGTCACAATCACAATCGGGCGCGTGGATTGGCGCGGTGGAACAGTACGTATCGCCGCAACATTCGCCGTCGGAATCACATTATTATTGTTGTTGTTCTGATTAATCGCCGCGATTGCCAGCAAAATACCCACGACCACAACCGCCGCCAGCAGACCAAGCAACAGATTCAACGGTCTGAACCCGCCATCATCGGGCGCATCAGGTACGTTCGTTGTGCTTCTACGGCGTTGAGCGCGACTCACCCTATCCACCGTATCAGCGGACTCATCCCGTTTGCGGGGCGCAACCCGTCCACCACCCAATTGCGCCAGTGCTTCCTGTGCGCGGGTGTTATTCGGGTTGATCGCCAGCACCCGCTCCAAACATTCGCGGCGTTCTGTGCTGGTATTTACGCACGATGCCAGCCACATCCAGCCGAGTTCATTCCGGCTATCCTGCTGAACAACCTGTTCCAGCAGGCGACGTGCTTTTGCTTTATCGCCACTCTGTACAGCGGCAATACCATCTCTTAATTTTTGTTCTAGTTCACCGTTGGCAGACAATAGTTCTACCCTCCGTGTATGCAAAGCTCTAGTTTAATTCTACGGGATAGTGGCGTAGAATCAAACAGGGGCAATCACAATGCTTTCATTTGCACCTGTTCTCCACCCTGATTCACCCTCATTTGTGATGAAATATAATGAAATCAGCACCAATATTGCCTCCATATTCATTGAACTGGGGTTTGCGTGCTCCCCTCTCTAAAAATTGGCTGAGGGGTTGGGGGTGAGGTTAAAACGCTAACAACTAAAAACTAATCACTAACAACTATCTCCCCACCCACCATTAACCCGACTGTAATTCTTGTGTACTATAGTGGATGCAAAAGTATGAGTGAGGCAATCTTGATGAGTAACGATCACGACCCTGTTATTCAACCGCCGACCAACACGCCCACAAAACAGCGTGTCTCTCCGGCGATTATCCTATTCCTGATAACCGGCATCATGGGCTTAGCCGCCGCTGGCATTGTCCTGCTATTTGAAGGCGACTCCAACAGCGCCTACGAAACTTACGATAGCCTGACCGCGCCCCGTGCCATCCGTGACTGGCAAGCGCCCGATTTTGATATACAAACGCTCGACGGCGACACCGTCACCCTCGCCGATTATCGCGGACGGGTGATCTTTCTCAATTTCTGGTGGACGGGATGCCCGCCCTGCATCCGCGAATTGCCCGCCCTGCAAGCCTTCAACGCAGAGCAAAGAGACAACTTTGGCGACGATGGCGCAATCGTGCTGGCGATCAATCAAGGCGAATCGCCGGAGCAAGTGGGCGAATTTTTAGACGAACTCGGCGTAGAGGGCATCACCGTCCTCATGGATCGCGCCCGCGTCTGGGGTGACGATTACGGTGTGTCCGGCTTCCCGACGACCTTCATCATCGACGCAAACGGCATGGTGCGCTTCCGCAAACTCGGCGAATTGGATGTCGAGACCATGAACGAATATGTTGATCTCGTCGCCGAGCCAGAAACTTCATCGCAAGGGTAGGCGGAATCGTTATTTTATATCGTGTAAATTAATCGGTCTTTTAACGCCTCTCCTAGCTCTCAAAAAGAGGAAATAAAGTCCCTCGCCCCAAACCGACGTGTCTACGCGAGGTGTGGGAGAGGGATTTAGGGTGAGGGGATTTCGAGATTTTCCGATCAGCAGAAAGTCCCTAAATGGCAACTTATTTCCGCAAACTCTCCCGCTTCGATCTCTTCGTCGCCAGCATCCTGATCCTGCTGGTCGTCGCCGTACTGATCGTATCCGTTATCGGGAACAATAGTGATGATAGTCTGCAAGTCGCTTATCTCGTCCCCGGTGGCTCAAATGTCGCCAATGTCTGGGTCGCTGATCCCGACTCGCCCGAAGATGCCCGTCAGGTCACCTTCACCACCATCGGCGTGGATAGCTTCACCGTCAGTCCCGACGGCGATTTTATCGTCTATGCGGAGCGCGACTTTGAAAGCGGCGCAACCGAACTCCGGCAGGTCAATCTCCGCAACGGCACACAGCAAACCCTCACCGCCTGCATCGAAGAAAGTAGCATCTGCACCTTTCCCGTCTATAGCCCCGCCGGAGACAAAATCGCCTACGAACGTCGCACCATCGGACGCGCCGTCAATGCAGGCAGTCCGCAGGCACGCCTCTGGATTCTCGACCTCTCCACGCCCGCAAATGACACCTACCCCCTCATCGACGAGCCGGACATCCTCGGCATGGGCGCGGTCTGGTCTGCCAACGGATCCAAAATCGCCTTCTATGATCGCGCCAACGCCGGCTTCATGATCTATGATTTCACCGCCGCCGCCAACGGACAAACCGCCGCCACGTTCATCCCCTCCGGCTCAGATTACCCCGCCTCACTCTCTCCCGACGGCACGCAGATCGTCTTCCCGGAAATTCTGCTCGGCGATAGTCTCGTCCGCGCTTATCTGCAAATCGCTGATCTCGACACCCTGCAATTTCAGGTCCTCACCCAGCCAGAAGAAAACGCCTTCGATGCCACCACCGCCTACCGACCCGACGGCACGAGTATCGCCATTTCACGCCGTTACCTCGACGGAGACCGCTTTACCGCCGGACAGCAAATTTTCCTGCTGGATATTCAGGATGGCTCGCTTGACCCGCTCATTTTTGACGCAAACTTTTCGCATGGTGTGTTTTCGTGGAGTCCCGACGGGCGCTATCTCATCATCCAGCGATTCCAGAACGCCAGCGCCACCACGCCCATCACCAACGCCACCCTCACCGAAATCTGGCGCTACGATATGACCACCCGCCAACTCACCCGGATCGCCGAAAACGCCTACTCCCCCCGCTGGATTCCTTAAATTCAGGAAAATAACGGCTAAAGGGAAGCATCAAAGTCCCCCTCTAGCCCTTGAGGGAGAGGGGATTTAGGGGGTGAGGGCAGCTATAGGTTTCAACCAGTGTTAGAAAGGGTGGCGTTCAACCGCGAACGGCGTACCGCACAGCAACTATTTCGTTGGAGAACGCTCGCTCTTCGATCAGCTCCAGTTTCGACCGCACGCCATCCGGAAAGAACCGTTTTCCGCCCCCAACGATGATAGGGTGAATAAACAGTCGGACTTCATCGACAAGACCGGCTCTAAGCGCGTGCGCCGCGAGTCCAGGACCGTTGATACTTATGTCGCGCTCGGCATCCGCTTTGAGCCGCCGGACTGCATCGGGATCGAACTCACGTTCAATCCGCGTCCACACACTGCGCGGCTCAGCCAGCGTACTGGAGTAGACGATCTTCTCCGCCGCCTGCCAAATCCTCGCATAGTCGAGCGAAAATTGCGGCAAGTCATGGTCTGCATAGTCCTTCTCCCAGAAGACCATCGAGTCGTACATATTTCGTCCGTAGAGATAGGTGCCGATTGACGACGTAAAATCATTAATGTAGCCGTTTATCTCCTTATCGGGGGCAGTCCAACCAAAGTCGCCTTGCGCGTCTTCAACATAACCATCGAGCGATGTTTGCATCAAGTAGATCAGCTTAGCCATGCAATTTTCCTCTAACTAAAAGAAATAATCACCAGTTTTCAGTATAACATATGTTCTATTATCACAATGAGATTAAGCACGCCGAAAACGCTAATTCCCAGCGACGCGTGCCGTCATCAAAATCCATCCCATTTTCATATACACTTCTTACCCTTTATGGACTATAATGAACCCGGGAGTGAAAAGGTATCGATTCGGTGTACTGCCCGGCGAGTAGCGTGAAGGCGCATTGACAAAACGTGGAAACCGGCACACAGAGGTATATTGAAGACTCCGGTTCGAGTCCGGACACTTCCACTTTTTTCTTATCAAGCCAACGCCACTTCTAGCATCGAATTCAGTCAAACACTCGTCATCGACTTCTCCTGTGCGGCTATTTGCACACCGGACAATCCTCCACGCTCCCAATTTTTGAAGTGTGAAGTCCAACGTACCGCACTCGTTCGAGAGTCGCTTTCAAGTCCCCCCGCCAGTCTTGTGGGCTGAGGAGCTTTAAGGCTTGTCCAGTACTCTTGATAAGCATTATTTGCTAAGATATTGACCTCACCCACCCCTTCCGAACTCCAGCTAAAGGCTGTCGTTCTCCCTCCCCTCTCCAAATTTTGGAGAGGGGAGGGAGTGAGGTTTCAAATCGACTGCTTAAATTTCCCGTGTCGTCTGTTTTTCAAGTACCGGACAACGCTATCTAGAGGGGGGATTGCTTTAACAGGTATTTAAATCATACCTTGGGTAAAACGGTGCAAGTGCGTAACGTCAGTGATTAGTTTTTAGTTGAAAAGCGCAAGCATAAAGACGTGAAGAAAATTATAGGCTTAAATATTCGTTCGTCCTTCTGCCTTGCCCCACTAAAGTGGCTATGATACAATGCTCCGCCGGGTCAGGGGACTAGTTTCGGCTTGTCAATGACCCAAAAATCACACGTCTGGACTTGCCTCGTGTTGTTTCATCTCTGTCAATCAGCAACGAACTGGCACAATGATGAGATTACGGGCAGGGACGAAGGGCGTGATCGTAAAAACACGTTTAAGTTTAGGAGTAATACATGCCTTCTCAGGTAACTATGAAACAGTTGCTAGAGATGGGTGTACATTTCGGTCACCGCACCCAAAAGTGGAACCCGAAGATGTCACCCTATATCTTTACGCAACGCAACGGTATTCACATTCTTGATTTGCAACAGACCATCGTCAACCTGCACAAATATCATGATATGTTGCGTGATATAGGTGCGCGGGGTGGTACGGTGCTGTTCGTCGGTACGAAGCGTCAGGCGCAGGATACCGTCGCACAGGAAGCAGACCGTTGTGGAATGCCGTATGTGAACCATCGCTGGCTTGGTGGCACGATGACCAATTGGCGCACCATCCGCGAACGTATCGACACCCTCAAGAAACTGGAAGCGGCGCGTGATCGTGGCGATTTCAAGAAAATCACCAAGCGTGAAGCCCTGCTCCGTGAGCGCAAGATTGAGAAATTGCAATTGCGCCTCGGCGGTATCCGCGACATGCAACGTCTGCCAGACTTGATCGTGATTGTTGATACCCGTCGTGAATTTACCGCAGTTAAGGAAGCCAACATTCTGGATATTCCGGTACTCGGTTTGTTGGATAGCAATAGCGACCCGGACACTATTGACTACGTACTGCCCGCCAATGACGACGCAATGCGCTCCATTAAATTGATGGTGAGCGCCCTTGCGGATGCGATCATTGAAGGTAAGGCGATGCGTAAGGCGGAAGACTTCGACGAAGAAATTGATGGTGCAGACTCATCCTTCGACTATGACGACGATGATGATGCTAGCGACGAAGCGTATCTGGGTGCATCCACATTGGCAAAACTACGTGATGCCAAATTGTTTGAAGATGATGACGAGGACTAAAGACACAAATGGCTGAAGTTACTGCCGCAATGGTGAAAGAACTGCGCGATGCAACGGGGGCAGGTCCTCTGGATTGCAAAAAGGCGCTGATTGAAAACGATGGTGATGTTCAAAAGGCGATGGATTGGCTCCGTGAAAAGGGCATTTCCAAAGCATCCAAGAAATTGGGCGCGGGACGAAGCATGAACGAAGGTGTGGTTGAAACCTACGTTCACTTTAACAAGCGTATCGGCGTGATGGTTGAGGTCAATTGCGAGACGGATTTCGTCGCCGCGACGGACGCGTTCCAACAATTCGCCAAAGATGTCGCCCTGCACATCGCCACCATGTCACCGGAATTCGTGAGCGTTGAAGAAGTGAACGACGCTGTCGTGACAAAAGAAAAAGATATGCAAATGCGTATCCTCAAAGATGACGAAAAGAATGCCAATAAACCGGATAACATTCTTGAGAAAATCATTGAAGGACGCATGAGTAAATTCTACGAGGAAATCGTTCTGCTGGAACAGCCTTTCTTTAAGGATGACTCCAAGAAGGTCAGCGATGCGCTTCGTGAGATCGTTGCAGAAATCGGTGAAAGTGTCCAGATTTCTCGCTTCGCACGTTATGAACTGGGGCAAGCCGGTGAGACTGACGAAGAATAACCTTACGTCTTACGGCTTCCGAAACCCGTCGCTAGCTGTTTATACTCATTAGAATCAAAGGGATTAGCATTTGCTAGTCCCTTTTTTTTGCCAGCTAATATTTAAAACAGTAATCAGTTCACAGTAATCAGTTTTCAGTTCAGGATGTTCGGTATGGCGAATTATTCTGGGATCGTAAGAATAACGAAGATGATGCACGAATAAGTTAAAGGGGATGGTGACAGACATATGGAAACCAACGGTACAGTAAAATCAATTTACAAGCGTATTTTGTTGAAACTGAGCGGTGAGGCACTCGCGCCGGATGCTGGTTTAGGGATTGACCCGGATAAGGCGGATGAAATCGCTAAAAAGGTCAAGATTGTGGCTGATCTTGGGGTGCAGATCGGGGTGGTGATTGGCGCGGGGAATTTGTGGCGCGGGCAAACCGGTGTCGACCGCGGGATGGAGCAATCCACCGCAGACCATATGGGGATGATCGCTACAGTCATGAACGGTCTGGCGTTACAGGATGCACTTCAGCGGGTGGGTGTGGAAACACGCGTGCAGACCGCTGTGCAGATGAACGCCGTCGCAGAACCGTATATCCGCCTGCGTGCCATTCGCCATCTTGAAAAAGGTCGGGTGGTGGTTATTACCGGAGGGACGGGCAACCCCTATTTTACGACAGATACCGCCGCCGCCCTGCGCGCGATGGAGATTAACGCGGATATTGTCATCAAGGCGACCAAAGTGGATGGCATCTATTCTGATGATCCGGTCAAGAACCCTGATGCGGTGCGCTATAACCAACTGAGCTACGATCAGGTGATTGAGAGTCGCTTTAAGGTGATGGACATGACCGCCTTCACGCTCTGTCAGGAAAACAACATGCCGATAATGGTGTTGAACTTCTGGGAAGCGGATCATCTGGCGCGGGCGGTTAGCGGGGATAGTAGTGTCGCCACGCTCATCAATGCGGAGGGGACGTTGCTGTAAGTAGGTGATTTTTTTGCCTGATGGTTATATAAAACGACAACGTTGAAGCAGATAAGAAAATTGATCGCATAACGAAAATTGGCGGGCGACCTAACAGGTCGCCCCTACGAGTTAACTGTTTATTTTCTTAAGGTGCAAGAGGTTGACTTTAAGCATAGTAAATAGGTTTGAGCGTGCCATTCGCGTAAATGTTCCGCAAATTATTCGCGGTTTCCCCCTCTTTTCGGTATAAATTTCCATGCTCATCAATTATTTACTTGACAAGAAAACCGTCCAGACGGTATAGTAATGATATGATAAAGAATTCACAGTCAAAACAGCATCAAATTGTGGTCGCCGCCAGTAATCTGGTGAGCGAGGATGGTGTTGGTCAGTTTACGCTAGAAGCCGTTGCGGCGGCGGCAGGTGTGAGTAAAGGCGGTTTGCTCTATCACTTCCCGAACAAGGAAGCGTTGATCGAGGGGATGATTGATATTTATCTCAACGACTTCGAAGCAGAGTTGGAGCAAATTCGCACAGGGTTGCCAGAAGATCAGCATGGGCGTTGGTTGTGTGCATATGTCATCGCCAGCTTTGAAGACGTGATCGATTCGTCACTCGTCTCTGCGGCGTTGGCGGCAATCGCCAATCAACCGGAATTGTTGCAACGTCTGGGCAAACGCTACGATCTGTGGCTGGCGCACGCCATTGATGACGGTGTGAGTCCGATGACGGCAACGCTGGTCATGCTGGCGACGGATGGCATGTGGTACACGCAGACCTTCGGCTTGAACACCACCGAGCGGGTCGGCTCCACGCAAATCCGTGATTACCTGTTGCGCTTAATCGCCGAAGATCGCACGTAAGGCAACCAACCACAATCCATCACCACACATCACGCTGAGTCACTCCTCGGCGTAAATGCAATTTAATCCTTTCTAACCGCACAAACGCGGCGGGTGGTTTCGTTTACCCTATGCGCATATAAGATTTATAGAGGCTAACATGCTTGACTATCTCGTGATCGCCTTCGGGGCGTGGTTCCTGGGCTTCTTTCCGCTTGCCGAAATTTATGTGGCTGTTCCGGCGGCAGTCGCAACCGGCATGGATGATATATCCGTGATTTTTTGGACGGTGCTGGGCAATTTTACGCCGGTGCTGGTGATTACCCTGTTTTATGGCTGGCTGATGCGAAATGAGCGCATTAAAGGCTGGTTAACGCGCTTTGCATCCGAAAAAGTGCGGACGCGGGTGGATCGTTATGGCGTGCTATTCGTGTTGCTGGTCACACCATGGACGGGCATCTGGGTGATGACGGTGACGGCGCGGGCATTGGGCATGAATCAGACGCGTTTTATGCTAGCGGCATTCGTGAGTATTTTTTCTTATGCGGTGATTGTGCTGGTGTTAATCCGTGCGGGCGTGGCAGTGGCGGCGGGATAAGTCCATCCGCATTCATCTTCACTTCATCATCATTTGCAGTGATGTGGTATGACAGGGTATGCTACAGGCGATTCGTTAAGCACGATAAGTCTAGCAAGGTCATATTATGGAATTTTTCCTCGATAGTGCGGATGTCGCGGTGATTGAAACGGCGTTGGAGATGTGGCATATTGACGGCATCACGACCAATCCGCGCAACATCGAACAAACAGGCAAGCCGTTTTTGCAGGTCATTAAGGCGATTGGTGAATTGGTGATCGGCACAAATAAGACCGTTTCCGTGCCGATTAATCCGTATTTTCATGACGATCATCAAAAGTTGGTCGATGAAGCGCATCGGCTCGTCGACATGAACCCGAATTTTGTCATCAAGATGGCGTGTACGGAACATGGTTTGCGGGCGTGTCAGGAATTGTCTGAAGAGGGCGTGCGTACCCACATGAATTATTGCTTCAACCCGATGCAGGTGATGCAGGCGATGCGGATGGACGCGACGTTTATCTCGCCCTTCATTAGCTGGGAAGGCAGTACGGCGGATTCCGCACGGCAATTTATCAAGAACATCATGACCATCCGCAACAATTACGATTTTGAGAGTGAAATTCTGGTGTCGTCCGTCAAGACGATTCAGCATGTGACCGAGGCGGGGGTCGCCGGAGCGAATATCGTCACCGCGCCGCCGGATGTCTACAATGAAGCATTCGCCAACTCGCTGACAATGGAAGGCTTGACGAAAGCCGAACACGCATGGGACAACATCCCGCAGGAAGAAATTGAAACCAATACGTCTGAGTCGTAGTTGACTGCAAACAACGGTTAAATTTAGCCTCAAAAACAACCCTCACCGATACAGGCTGAGGGCTTTTTGGACTTCGATCTGATGCGCCCTGAACTAAATTGTAAAGGTAATCACTGTCCCTCATTCGTTACTGTAATTGTAAAGGGGGTGGCTGTATTTGATCCCCAGGGTCCCCAAAATGTCTCGTCGGTTTCGGCATCCGTCAGAATCCAGGGATGGGTAGCGAATGTTTCTTTCGGAATGGTTGTACCGGGTAAAATAGTCCGATAAAGCACACGGTTGCAATTATAATCAATCCAATAAAGTAACACCGTGCGGTCACTACGATTGTCAACCGTAAAGGTATATAGCTCACTGCCGTCAACGGAACACGCTAATTCACTACCGCCATCCGCAGAGGCTTGTAAGTTCCCGCTAGAGGCTGACGGTGTGGCGGTTGTTCCGTCTGCATCATCGTCTACAATTGTTTCAATGATTTGTAGAGGTAGCGCAATTTCAATCTCTCGCTCCAGCAGAATTAATGGCAAACCGATTAGATCATCCAGATCATAGGCTTGGGGTTGTCCCGGAGCATCCGCTACAATGCCGTCGTCGTCCAATTGAATCCGAACCTGGCTTCCTGCGGGCGCGGTTACGGTAACATCAAAGGCGGTGAGTGTTGCCTGACCTTCAATGACCGACACAATCATTTCTCCGCCAGCCTCCGCCTGCAAGAATGCAGTAGAACCCAGTTCAACCTGTACACCATTTGCCTGAAACGTTACTTCGCCACTGCCTTCCGGTGTTTGGATCATGAGACCGTTTTGAGGGGCTTCTACACAATCAGGCTGTCCGATTCCGCTGGTAAAGTAGAAGGCTTGCATCGGTGCGGAAAATTCATTTTCTTCCGCTTCATTAGCCGTATCGGTATCGTCTTCAAGCGTGGAGTCAACAGTAGCATTTTCCAGCGTTACATCGCCAAAAAGTACGAAGGTTATGTTTTGTCCGGGTAGGGTGTCTGGAAGATTAGCTTGCATCGAGAGCATTGAAATACCCCAGAGCGCATCTTCTACGTCCATACCCCGGAGAGTGAGTCTCTGAATATCCTGTAGGAGGGCAATATCGCCCTCGGTGTCAAATGTGGCATCAGAGATTAGCTCTGCTTCTAAACTGTTATGTCCATAACAGGCTTGATTGCGTTGTAGTCCATCGCAAATGTTTCCTACTCTGGCGAGTGCCTGCTCCACAAGCTCCGAGCAGGTATTTCCCTGTGCCTGAGTCATGCCAACACTCAGAATAATTCCTAGAAAAAATAGCTTCCCAAACCACGACTGCATAGTATTTCACCTTCTGGAAGTATTTAAAATGTGTTCTCAAAGTATAGCAAGATTATGCAATGTGAAAAATAAATCGACCGGACAATATGGAAGCAAGCGATTGGATTTGACTCATGTCACAAATGATTTACAATTTCTTACTTGAATTAACGTAGTTACGTATGCTCCACAGTACCTTCACTATCCACCGCAAAGAAACGACCTGTTTAGTGTTTGAACTTTCTGAATTACCCGGTATTTTTATCAATAATATCGTGCCGATTCTGCTGATTGCAGGGGTCGGTTATTTTTCAGCGCGCTGGCTGGATGTTCCCGCCAAGCCGGTTGGTTCGCTGATTTATTATGTGTTCTCCCCCGTGCTCATCTTCGACTTGATTTATACCAGCGAGATCGACGGCGATGAATTTCTGTTGTTGTTTGTCGCGACGGTAGCGTTTCAGTTATTGATTAGTGCTGTTACGTATGGCGCGTTGTATTTTCAGGAGGCGAGTCCGGTAGAGCGGGCGAATGTGCTGATCTCCACATTTAGCCTGAACGCGGGCAATTACGGGCTGGCGCTGGTCAGTTTTGCGTTCGGCGCGGAGGTGTTGAGTCGGGCGGCGATTGTATTCGTCTCCAACACGATCCTGAATTATAGTTTTGGCGTGTTTGTTGCGAGCAATGGTAAAGGCTCACCGCGAGATGCGCTGAAAAATGTGCTGGTCACGCCTGCTTTGTATGCGGTGGTGCTGGCGATTGTTTTACAGGCGACGAATACGACATTACCGCTGGCGATCAATCGCTCGGTGACCAGCATGGCGGGCGTGGCGATTCCGTTGATGCTGATTCTGCTTGGTATTCAACTGGGGAGCTTCACCAATTTGAACCGTCTGCGGCTGGTGGGTACGGGCGTGTTTATTAAATTGTTGATCGCCCCGTTTATCGCGCTCGGTCTGGTGCTTTTGCTGAGCATCCATGACGAAGCGCGCATTGCGTTTATCATGCAGGCGAGTATGCCGACGGCGGTGGTCAGTATCATCCTGACGACGGAATTTGATCTTGATGCAGAATTGGCGCTCAATTTGATTATGGTGTCGACCTTCCTCAGCCCGATCACGCTCTCAATTCTCATAGCTATCTTGACGTAGCTTGCTACACAGATACGGAACGGACATTACCCGTTCCCTACGTTATGTGATATTTCCCCAAAACCTTAAGATGAAGTACGCTCCTTTTTCCGGTAAACTTAAAGTAATAGGGATGGCTTGTCTGTGTGTGGGGAGTATACGGTATGCGAATACAAGATTACGATGAGATCACCGAGGATATTGTCCGTCAGCGCAATTGGACGGAAGACGAATTAAAGGCACAGGGTTATAGCTATTACGAACGCAAAAAAGACGTGGTATTAGCGCGGAAATTGCCGGATAGCGAAGCCCCGAAGACCATCCGCACGGCACAGGGCGACACACTGATTGCACAGGAAGGCTATATCATCTGTTATAGCAGTAGCGAGGGCGAATTTGACTCGCTGGAGAAATTTGTGCAGTGGCCCGTGGAGCCGTCAATCTTCGCTAAAACATATAAACGCTGGGATGATCCTGATTGGCAACCCGACCCCGCACAACTCAAGCTCATCGCGCTGGGATGCAAACCGTATTATAAATTCGTGGGTGTGTGGGTGAAAAAGGCGAAAGATGATGTGCTTCTGCAAAGCCTTGAACATGCCGAACCGGTAAAGGTCAAAACAGGGCAATACATCGCCATTGGCTCCGACGGCGAACCGTATAGCATGGGCGAAAATACCCTGCATTCACGGTATAAATCGTCCGGTTGGCGAGTGATGAGTTGGATGAAGCGTATATTTAAGGGTTGAGTTTTGCAGGGGCGCAACAGGTTGCAGATTAGAAAATTAATCACATAACGAAAATTGCCGGGCGACCTAGCAGGTCGCCCCTACAGTTATCCCATGCAGATTGCCCCGATGCCCTACCTACCGCATGAGTTGGCGCGGGTATCTGGTGAGCACATCTACGCCGGTTTCGGTAACGGCGACATCATCCTCGATGCGAACGCCACCCAACCCCGGCACGTAAATCCCCGGTTCGACAGTGAAAACCATTCCCGGTTGTAAGGTATCGCTGACTCCGCCAGCAATTTGGGGCAATTCATGCCCTTCCAGTCCGAGTCCGTGTCCGGTGCGGTGGATGAAATATTCGCCATAGCCCGCCGCGACAATTTCATCACGCGCCGCTTTATCAACATCGCCACAGGATACGCCCGGCGCGGCGATTGCGATTGCCGCCCGATTCGCCGCCAATACCGCATCGTAAATTTTCTGCATTTCGGCGGTGGGTGTGCCGAGGCAGAAGGTGCGCGTGATGTCCGCTGGATAGCCCTCGAATTTGCCGCCAAAATCAATCAGCAGAAATTCGCCTTCTTGAAGTTTGCGCTCGGTCATGAAGCCGTGTGGTAAGGCGCTGTTGGGTCCGGTCTGGATGAGCGGGGAAAAGGCTTCACCGACACTGCCTTCAAGCACCATCAAACGGGAGAGTTCTGTGCCGATTGCCATTTCCGTCATGCCGGGTTCGACCCACGCCACGAGGCGCTCTAATGCGCGTTCGCTCATCTGGATGGCTTTACGCATGGCTTCAACTTCTGTGGATGTTTTGATAGCGCGAATATCGAGAAGTTGTTTGCCCACGTTGCTGATTTTGCCGATGCCTGCCTGCTCGAAGGCGTGATATTCAAAGACGCGCATGGTCTGCCCATCCACGCCGATGGTTTCTCCCTTC
The DNA here is from genome assembly GCA_040219275.1 of Aggregatilineales bacterium. Taxonomy (GTDB): domain Bacteria; phylum Chloroflexota; class Anaerolineae; order Aggregatilineales; family Phototrophicaceae; genus JAVJSU01. The sequence continues at coordinate 84,177 of JAVJSU010000014.1, forward strand.
AAGCCGAGTTCGCGCACGGCACGCTCAAATGCCCCCTGAAAGCCCTCGACATCTGACCATGCGATCACGCGGACTTCTAAATCATCCCGCGCTTTGATTTTGGGGACTTCGAGTTCCGGTATGATAACGGACATCTGCCCATCCGCGCCGAAAATTGCCAGCGTGGGGCGCTCTGAGAGGTGAAAATGTAAGCCAGTAAAATATACCATGTTCGCGCCGGGGACGATGACGGTTGCGGCGACATCGTTCATTTGCGCTAATTTTGCCTGTCGTTCTGTAAAATCAAAGTTCATCGTTTGTCTCACTTATGTAGGTGCCTGTAAAAACATAGCGTCACATCGGGCTGAAACCCCATTATTGACGTTTGAATATTTAATTCGATAACACTGAGGCGGGCGACCAAGCTGGTCGCCCCTACAAAAGGCGCTCGTTTTTCGTAGGGGCGAACTGCCAGTTCGCCCCATCGTCCGTTCTCTATCTAATTTTTCAATCAACAATAGCCTCCGTCGAACGTTGGGACTAACCCTTTAGCGTTTTGACTAAAAACTAATCACTCATAACCGCTTACTGTTATAAAAGCGGTGATTTTTCCATATCCGCGTAATCGTAGACGAGTTCACGCCATGCACGCCCCAATCGTCTAAAACCTTCTTCGATGATTTCCGGCGGATGATAGGCGAAGTTCAGGCGGACTTTATACGCGCCACCGCTATTGGTATAAAAGACGTTGCCGATTGCATACGCGACACCTGCTTGAATCGCGGAGACGTAGAGTTCGGCGGCGGTGGGTCCGGTGTGAGGGAATTCTGCCCACAGAGTCATGCCACCCTGCGGGACTTTCCAGCGCATCCCCGGTGGTAAATAGGTTTTTGCGGCGACAATTGCGGCATCCCGTCTGCGGTGCATTTCGGTGTTGTTGCGCTCTAATTGACCGGAAAGCGTGCCCCGTTCTAGCAAGAGGTGAATCACACGTTGATTAAGCGACGATGTGGAAATATCTGCCGCACGCTTCACATAGAGCAGACGTTGATAATAGCGACTGTTGGCGATGATATAGCCGATTCGCATCCCCGGCGCGAGCATTTTGGTGAATCCGCTGGCGTGAATGACGATTCCGGTTTCATCGAGGGCTTTCAACGGTGGAACGGAGTCACCTTCAAAGCGGAACTCCTGATAAATGGCATCTTCCAGCACATGCACGCCATAATCGTTGGCGAGGTTGAGCAATTGACGGCGACGATGCAGGGGCATGACGTGTCCGGTGGGGTTCTGGAATGTGGGCATGACATAGATGAGCTTGGGCTTGTTGTCGATCATGTAATTTTCAAGACAATCCAGCCGAATGCCCTCGTCGTCGGTTTGAATACCCTGCACGTTGACTCTGCGGGTGCGGGCAATGTCGATCATACCGATGTAGGTCGGGTTTTCGGTAACGAAGGTTTCGCCCTCGCTCAACAATGCCTGAATCACCAGATCAATCGCCTGTTGAGTGCCACCGGTAATCAGCACATCCGCCGGACTGCACCGGATGCCTAATGCGCTGACATAATCACGCACGGCATTGCGTAAGGGACCGTAGCCTTCCGGCATTTCATAACCGAACACGCGATGTCCGTCACGCTCAACCACCGTGTTGATGGCATCACGCAGGGCGGCAAATGGCACAAATTCATCGGGTGGAGAGCCACCGCCGAAGCTAATTACGCCGGTTTTACGACTCATCCGCATCATCTCGCGCAGAGAGCGATTCGGTCCGAGGTCGTCAATGGGATTGCTGGTGCCATCATTGCTCATCTGGTCGTTCATCGGTGTGCCGCCGTTGCTATCTTTGGCGACAAACGTGCCACGTCCGGCATGGGCGCTTAAATAGCCCTCGGAACGTAATTCCGCGTAGGCATTGACCACGCTAATCCGGCTAATGTTGAGTTGGCGGGCAAGATCACGGCTGGCAGGCAGGCGCGTTCCGGCGGGTAGATCGCCACTTTCAATTTGCACACGCACATGGCGAATGAGTTGGCGATAAATCGGTTCTTCGCCATCCCTATCCAGAGCGATGGACAGATTTGGGGTATCTAACATGGGGGGGTGCTCCACAGGACTGTTGATTCGTCGTTAGCACGCCAATAATACCAATTTGGACTGCAATGGTCAATTAGAAACTGCACCTATTTTTGATGAGGTGGGGTGGGGGCATATTGTTTATGCCCCCGAACGTAGATTTTTGGTTAGGGCTGGCAGGGTGTGAGTTCGTCCACCACGTCTTCACGTAGCCATCCGGCGATAGGTGCGCCGTCGAGTTCTGTCTCGATGTAGTACCAATAATAGCCATCGGGATCAACTGTGTCGCTGACGGCGTACACGTCGACTTCTGCGGCGATAGGCAATTGCGCGACAAGATCAGAACCGGCGAAGGCTTCTGTGCGGACGTTAATCAGCGCGTCCCGATTATTGCGTACCGAACAAACAGGCGCAGGTGTGGGCGTAAAGGTCGGCGTGAAGGTCGCCGTTGATGTGAATGTGGGTGTTGATGTGGGTGTTTCCGTGGCTGTAGCGGTATTTGTTGGCGTGAATGTTTCGGTTGGTGTGGCGGTATTGGATGCTGTGACTGTCGGCGTTAGCGTTTCGGTAAAGGTCGCGGTCGCGGTGGGTGTGTCGGTTGCCGTAGGAATGGCTGTTGGGACGAAGGTAGCGGTGGAAACATCAAGCTCTGTGATGACATCTTCAAAGACGTTGCCCACTGCTGGACCAATTAATGCTAAAAATGCGAAAATGATAATGCCGAACAAAAAGGATAGTTGTGTTAGACAGCCGTTGAGCATCTTTTTCCCCTATTTCATGACCAAGGATAGGTCAATTATAGCGTGATTTATGAACTTCTGCATTACGATCTACTAACTTTTGAGATGGCGCAGGGTGGCGCGGAGGATGCGCGTAAATTCACGGTGTACGTCGTCCGGTTCGTAGCCTTTGCGGGCGATGAGCGTCGGCTGGCTGATAAGGCGGGGCATGTCTTCCAGATTAAGATAGGCGAGTTCTCCGCGATCTACGGCAGATTTGACGTAACTTTCTGGCAGAAAGGTCACGCCCTCGCCACTGGTCACCAGTTGACGCGCCATAACCATTGGCACTTTGATGATCGCGCCGCCGCTTCCCCGCCGCGCATATTCCACCAATTTATCGACGAAGGTCGTCATGCGCGGGAACATAGACACGCGATAAATCGTATGCCCGTAGATGTCTTCCATACGCAGGTTTTCCGTGTGTCCGGCTAGGGGATGCGACGCACCGACGACTGCGCGGATGGGGTCTTGAAAGCGTGCCAGCACAGAAAATTGCCCGTCATAAACCGGCGCATTGACCAAGCCGAGCGTCATCACACGGTCTTCCAGCATATCGTAGATGGTCGTTTTGTTGCGTTCGCGGATGAGTATGTCGACGGTCGGGTGCTGAAAACGAAAATTCTTGAGCACTTCCACCAGAAAACTGAGCACAAACGGGGCGGGCGCGGCGATACGCACTTCGCCGAGTTTGCCACTATGGAAGCCCTCCACCTCGCGCACGGCATCATCCATCACGGCGAGCATCCGTTTGGCGTAGGGCAAAAAGCGTTCGCCGAGCGGGGTTAATGTGAGCTTTCTGCCACCGCGATCAAACAACGTGCCGCCGAGTTCGACTTCGAGCGTGCTGATGCGCGTGCTGATTGCCGGTTGGGTTAAGCCGAGTGCTTCCGCCGCACGGGTAAAACTGCCATCGCGTGCGGCACGTTCAAAGGCTTGAAGCTGTCCGATTTCCATAAAATTTCTTTATACCATACCAAACCAATATAGTAGGAAATTATGCCAGAAATCGCGTTAAGATCAAAATAAGTGGCTGAGAAAACGAGAGGCGCACGTATGACCATCATTGCTATTCATCATGTACAGATTACGATTCCGAAGGGGGAGGAAGAGACTGCACGCGAATTTTATTGTGGCGCGCTTGGTCTGGTAGAAATCCCGAAGCCGGAGAGTTTACAGGGGCGTGGTGGCTTCTGGCTGGAGATCGGCACACAGCAAATTCACATCGGCACGGAGGACGGCGTGAATCGCTCTGCGAGTAAGGCGCACATCGCCTATCAGGTGGCTGATGTGGCGACGTGGCGGGAAAGACTGGGCGACTACGGGATAGACATTGGCGACTCTGTGCCGATTTCCGGTTATGATCGCTTTGAATGTCGTGATCCGTTCGGCAATCGGTTGGAGTTTATTCAGGACCTATAAACATGGTGGATATTTTGCAAGAACAGATGGCGTATTATCGGGCGCGGGCGGCGGAATATGATGAATGGTTTTACCGTCATGGGCGTTATGATCGCGGTGAGGAAGCCAACGCGCAATGGTTCGCGGAAATGGACATCGTGCGGAATGCTTTGCACACCATTCAGCCGATGGACTCCGTGCTGGAAGTGGCGAGCGGAACGGGGATCTGGACGGGTGAATTGCTGAAGCTGGCAAGACACATCACCGCGTTGGATGCCGCTTCGGAGATGCACGCCATCAACCGGAGCAAGCACGCTGCCGCGACCATTGATTTTCAGCAGGTCGATTTATTCGAGTGGTCGCCGGAAACATCCTACGATCTGGTGTTTTTCGCCTATTGGCTTTCGCATGTCCCGCCGGAAAAACTCGATGCGTTTCTGGCGAAGGTCTATCAGGCGACGAAAACGGGCGGGACGGTCTTCATGATCGATTCGCGCCACAATGCGTATAGTAGCGCGGAGAATCATCCCGACCCTGATTTGGAAAATCATACCCACATGCGCTTACTCAATGATGGGCAGGCGTATACCATTTATAAAGTGTTCTACACGCCGGAAATTCTGGATGCCGCGTTCCGTAAAGCGGGATTCTCCCCGAACGTCCAAATAACCGAGAATTATGTGATCTATGTGGAGGCGACAAAATGACCGATTCAAAATCTTTATCTAAAGAACGTTATAACCAATTTGCCGACGGTTACGTAAAAAGTGAAACTCACGCTAAAGGGGCTGATCTTGACCGTCTGGTGGAACTGGCACAACCGCAATCTAGCTGGGTTGTTTTAGATGTGGCGACGGGTGGCGGACACACTGCGCTGAAATTCGCTCCGCACGTATCACAGGTCATCGCGAGCGACCTCACCCCGAATATGCTGGACGCGGCGCAGAAATTTATCAGCGAACAGGGTGTGACGAATATTGACTTTAAGCTGGCAGACGCGGAAAATTTGCCGTTTGATGACGCGATGTTTGACCTTGTGACGTGTCGCATCGCCCCGCATCACTTCCCGGATGTGTTTAAATTTGTGCAGGAAGGCTTTCGGGTGTTGAAAGCGGGCGGAATTTTGCTGGTACAGGATCATGTTTTGCCGGATGACCAGAAGGCTGCCCGTTACGTGGATGCGTTTGAGAAATTGCGTGATCCGAGTCATCATCGTGCCTTCGCTGAATACGAATGGACGGGGATGTTCCTTGATGCGGGCTTTACTGTTGAGCATACCGAGCAACTCACCAAACGGCATGAGTTCGTCAGTTGGGTGGCGCGACAGGGATGTTCGCCGGAGGTTATCACGCGGTTGACCGTTCTGCTGAAGCAAGCGCCTAAACCCGCCGCAGAGTGGATGCAAGCCGAGCACATCGGCACGGATGAGGCGAGCTTCGTCAATCATCACCTCATTATCTTAGGGCGTAAAGTGTAGATATTTGTAGGAAGTGACGTTACGCAGTTTCAATCCGTTTCGCCAATTTTCCGCGATGAGCTGAAACCTCATCGCTAGAATTTCTCTAAAACCCCACTGAAGTGGGCTATTTTCACAAATGTTCGGGAAGAAGAGCTTGCTTCAGCAGGGTTTTACCATCAAATTAGCCAATGGGTTTGAGCCATTGGCGGTCACAGGATGCACAATTCCTTCTGTCAATCCTGTGCGTAACGTCAGTTAGGAAAACAATTGACCCACAGACGGCACAGAGAATACGTCAATAACGTTCTTTGTGCTGTTGCCTGTGAAGGGAAGTACGTGTAAACGAGTATCAAGATTATGCGGCGTGCTATCCGATGTGATTAAACGATCCACAAGTAAAATTATGAAGAAAGTAAATAGTTTATAGCATCCCGCCTGGATTAGTTAAGATACATAATTCGATTTTGCCTTAAAGAGTATTACGAGTCATTTTACAGGACATAGAAGATGGGTGTTAGGTAAAATCGTTCTGAATAATTTGATATATCTATACCGATTTTATAGAAACGGGAGTAAAGTAATAGTATGAAACAGGTAGCTCTTACGCAACCAATTTACTATTATGAAACTGCCAATTGTGGAGAGTAGATGAGAGATGTCAGCAAAATGTCCATTCTGCGGCTATAAAAATCGTTCAGGCATCCTTTTTTGTGAGGATTGCGGACGTGGTTTGTATAGCAAAACAGCCGAACTTACGATTAAAACACAACATAACTTTAAAGACTCGCTAGAAAAAGCCTTAAATACCGCCGCTTCGATGCAGTCCTCCGGCACGAACGCGCATTCCTTATTGCTTTACATTCGTGATGCACAACAGCCGTTGGTCATTGATGGTCATGCCTGCGCGACATTGGGGCGACGGATTGACCCGGATAATGATGCGCCGGATTATGATTTAACCCCGTATGGCGCGCTTGAAAAAGGCGTATCCCGCTTGCACGCGATGATTGATTGCACGCAAGGGTCGGCAACCATTACCGATATGGGAAGCACCAACGGCGTGTTTTTAAATGGGCGGCAAATTTTACCGAAAACGCGCCAACCATTAAACGATGGTGATGAGCTTCAATTTGGGCGATTGGTCGCTCACATTTATTTTGAATAGCTATAAATAGACTGTCATACTCGTCATGCTAACTGCTAGTGATGGTATTTCTTTACACAGGAGATAGGTACTATAGGTAGGATTGCCTGAATACGGTATTTTAAAATTAGGAGGTGTTGATTTTGGTGTAATCGTCAAAGATGAAAAAGGAGAATCAACACAATGACTAATAAATGTACCTATTGTGGCGCATCGTATCGCACTGGCACTTTATTCTGTGAAGATTGCGGACAAAGCCTGATTTTAGGCGATACTGAACCACTCACTCTGCCTGCACGCAAGATGAAAACCGTCTCCGAAGTAATAGAAGGCGCGGTTTCACGGATTACGACAGAAGACCCTCTCTATATCTATGTACGCGGCTCGCAAAATCCCATTATCTTACATTCATGGAATCGGCAGGTCGTCGGGCGGATCGACGATAATGGCGCTCGTAAACCGGATATTGATTTAACCCCCTTTGGTGCGCTGGAAAAAGGCGTATCGCGCATCCACGCCATGTTTGAGCAAATCGGTTCTGTCGCGGCGATTGTTGATATGAACAGTCGTAATGGAGTGGCGCTAAATGGGGAGCAAATTCACCCCGGCAAGCCCTACATCCTGCATGATGGCGACGAAGTGCATTTCGGCGAACTCATCACGCATATTTACTTCCGCTAGACGTTAGATCGTCTGCTTCACTTTCACCAGCCATTGTTGCAGGGGAGCCATCGCCTTAAAATGCCCGACAACTTCATCCACCAACTTCGGCGAGGTCAATGTTTCGCGTGTGAGGGTTTCTACACGGGCATATAATCCACGAAATTTCAGGTAGTCTGCACGAGGATGATCTTCAGGATAGCCACGCGGTACTTTTTTGTACAGATCACCACCTTCGATCTCATACCCCTGCTTTTTCAGCGTCTTGATAATTTTGTCTAATTCTGCGCCAAAGCGATCATCAAGCACCGCCTGACGAAAGGCTTCTAGCATCGGTTTATCGAAGCCGAACATACCAGAGATTAAGCCACCATTGCCATCCATGATTCGCATTCCGAAGCCGGGTTCCTCGGTCTTTTTGCCGTCGCCCTCCCAGAACATCATAGAAATGTTGTCCTTATACGGCGATTTATCCTTGCTAAAGCGGGTATCACGATTAATCCGCATCAAAGAGCCGCCGCCATTGGTGCGTGAGTCGTAACGCACAGCGGGTGAAATTTCCTGCAAGCGTTCACCAACGGCGCTAATGAACGCCAGCGCAGGCTCCTGCAATTCATTCTTGTAGATGTCCTTATGTTCCTCGAACCATTCACGGGTATTGTTGGCGGTCAGGTCGTCCAAAAATCTTAAACCCGCGTCAGAAAATCCGTTAAACGTCATCATTTTTCCTCTCTTAAAACGAAAATATGTTCTATGATAATGAAGTCTATTCGATATGTCAACAATGGACTAGTATTTTTTAAAGTGGTCTGTTGATTTAATGTTTCATCCAACTTATACTGGATTCAGTGCTATCTAAATGGTCGCAATAATGCAGGTTAAAATTTAATCATAGAACGGTGGGCGACCTGACAGGTAATGTGCGTCCGGTTTAGCGTTTATTTGCCCCTCACCCCCCAGCCCCCTCTCCCACAAGGGGCGAGGGGGAGTAAGAACGGCTCTCGGAAGTCCCTTTCCTTTTATGGGAGAAGGATTTAGGGTGAGGGTTGACGCAATTAAGCCTTAACCAGATGTGAATAACCTGACGGGTCGCGCCGTACAGTTGCAGTATTACGTCCCTACGAAGCGTTAAATTATTTATTGTAATCCCACGAATGAAACGAATGAGAATGAAGTAACGCATATGTCAAAACGTAGCTATAATCAATTTTGCCCGCTTGCCTATTCGCTGGATGTGATCGGCGAACGGTGGACGTTGTTAATCATCCGCGAATTATTGTTAGGTCCGCGCCGCTATACCGATTTATTGAACGGATTGCCCGGCATCGGCACCAATTTACTTGCCAGTCGCCTTAAATCGCTTGAGGAAATGAACGTTATTCAGCAACGCACCCTGCCGCCACCGTCTGCCTCACAGGTGTATGAACTGACCGAATTTGGTGATGGGTTGCGTCCGGTGATTGGCGCGATCTCTAATTGGGGCATGAACTTCATGCAATTCCCGCCGCCAGAAGACGATTTTGTGGGCGTGGTGCCGTCTATTGCCGCGTTGCGCTCATTTTTTAAGCCAGATGCCGCACAGGGGATTCATGCGAGTTATGAATTTCGGATGGATGATACCACGCTGGCATTGACCATCAACGAGGGCGAGTTGACGCTGGTGGAAGGGTCAGCCAATAATGCGCCGGATATGATCGTCCAGACGACGCGCCATGTGCTCATCAGCCTGATTGGTGGCGAACAACCCGTGCATGAGGCGATCAAAGCGGGACAATTCAATATCATCAAAGGCGACTTGCCCCTGTTTGAAAAATTGATTCCGGTATTCGCACACGTCCCTGTTTAAATAACAAACGAAAAGGTAATCAGAAACTTGAAAAAAGCCACATTTTATTGCTGTAAACACTCAAGTTCGCAATCCATGTGTGAAGTACCCTGTTAGGTATCCTCTTAAATTGACGCACTCCACATTCTATGATATGTATTACTCAATCAGTGTGCTTTATTTAGACGATACCTAACACTTTTTTAGAGGTATCGCTGACCACCCTTCTTACGGATTAGCGTTTATCGGTAGTTATGTTCATGGATTCAAAAACTGCGCCTATGCCTCCCAATAACACCAACATGCACGAAGAAGACCTTTATCGCGCGTTATTCGAGCAGACCAACGATGCCGTTTTTATCCTCAACCTTGAGGGCAGGTATCTCACGGTCAATCGACGTGCACAGGAGCTTTTCGGCTACGATCAGGACGCATTTGCAACTATGGCGTATGTGGATGTGGTCGCTGACTCACAAAGCGCCAATGCGGATGCGGTGATTAAGCAACTTTTAGCCGGCGAGATTGTGCCGGTGTATGAGCGTGTTTTTCAGCGGAGCGATGGCTCGACCTTTGTCGGCGAGGTGAATTCGCAATTGGTGATTGATAACGCTGGCGATCCGCTTCATATCCAGAGCGTTGTGCGGGATATTACCGAGCGCAAAACCATCGAAGATGATCTGTATTATCACGCGCATCTGCTGGAAAACGTTTCCGATGCGATTATTTCCACCGATATGCTGGGGCGCATCCGCACATGGAATCGGGCGGCGGAAAAGCTGTACGGCTGGGATGAAAACGAAGTCTTCGGCAAAGATATTGATGAAGTACTGGAAACCCGTCTGGGTGGCGTTGGGCATCAGGAACAGATCGTTAAGGAACAATACTTCATGCGGGGGCATTGGAGCAATGAAGTTGTGCAGTCCCGTCGCAATGGAGATGTGATTTTTGTGCTGTCGTCGGTGTCCTTATTAAGGGAGGCACACAGTCGTCCGGTGGGTATGGTGATCGTCAACCACGACATTACCGCCCGCAAACATGCCGAATATGCGGTGCAGGATCGCGCCGATCAGATGACCGCGCTACGCCAGATAGACGCGGAAATTAGCAGTACGCTGGAACTCGATCAGGTGTTGTTGTTTTCGATCAACGCGTCCGTCAGCCTGTGCGCCGCTGATAATGGCTTTATCGTCCTGCTGGATGGTAACGAAGTCAAACGGGTGCACGGCTATGGTAAGTACAAATCGCTTGAGAAACGAGACACGCCGCTGACACTTTATGGCATCTCCCGCCGGATCATGCGACGGGTACGCCCTGAATTGGTGCAGAATGTTGATCTTGACCCTGATTATAGTGCTGATATTGCCGAGACGAAGTCGTTGATGGCGTTCCCACTGGTTTCGCGCGATAGGGTGATCGGTGTGATGGTGCTGGAAAGCTCCCGACGGGGCATTTTTACGCAGGAAGTCTTTGAGTTTATCAACTTGCTGGTGAATCGTCTTGCCGCCGCCATTGATAACGCATGGTTGTACGGGATTTCCCAACAACAACTGGAAGAACTCAAAAATCTGTACGCGCAGGTCAGCAAATTGGAGCAACTCAAAACCGATATGATCCGGATTGCCTCGCATGATCTGCGGAATCCGGTGGGCTTGATTAATGGCTACATTGAATTGTTGCGGATGGATGTGCTGGATCGCTTAACCGAGGCGGAAATAGATTATATCGATTCGATTGCGCGTTCGGTGTACCGGATGCAGGGCATCATCGACGACATTTTATCATTGGAGCGCATTCAACAGGTGGCGCAGGATAAAATCAGTGATCCGATTGATCTGGTGGCGATGGTCAATAAAGCGGTTCATAGTCATCAGCCAGAAGCGGAGGCGAAATCACAATATATTGGCACGCATTTCCCTGAACAGGGCGAGGCAATTGTAAATGGAGATCCTGCCCAACTGTATGAGGCACTCTCTAACCTGATTTCTAACGCGATCAAATATACGCCGGAACAGGGCGAAATTGTCGTGTCGGTCTTTATCGACAAAGTCAGCATACGCGTAGAAGTGGCGGATAATGGCTATGGCATACCGGAAGATCAGCAAGACCGCCTGTTTGAACCGTTTTACCGCCCACAAGTGGCTGAAACAAGCGAGATAACAGGCACAGGATTGGGGCTACATCTTGTGAAGAATATCATCGAGCGGCTAGACGGTGAACTCCTCTTTTCTAGCGAATATGGTAGAGGCAGTGTCTTCGGATTTCGTCTGCCCATGCCCGGATTATTAAAATCGTAATTTTCGTAGCGCATTTTCTTGTTATACTATTTATAGTGACCTGTTTTGTCGCTGTGCACAAAGCCTCAACTTGGCTTGCATTAAATTTTTCGTTACAGTTAAGGAAAAGCTAGCAATTGTCAGTCTTTAAGCATGAGTCACAGACTTAAGCTACGAAGTGTTCGTAAAAAAAGCCGTTGGGAAATTATTCTTAAAGATGGTCGTCGAATCCGCACATTTATTAAGTCACTATCAGCACATTATGGAATCTGCTGGATATGTGATTTTTACGACTGCTAGTAACGGTAAGTTCTTTACTGTAAGTAGCGCGGTCACCAAGTTGACAGGTTACGAAGAATCCGAGGTCATCGGTAAGCATTTCACCGAATTGATTGACCCCTCATGGCGAGAAAAGATGGTTGATCTATTCGTCATGCAAGTGAAACAAAAACAGACAGAAGCGCGTTATGAATTTCCTATTATTACGAAATCTGGTGAACGACGCTGGGTAGAGCAAACTGTGATATTGCTGGAAAATCAACCTGAGCAAATGTTTCAGGCGATTTGTCAGGACATTACCGAGCGTAAACGCGAGCAGATGCAGTATCAAGCCCTGTTTGACCAGAACAATGATGCCATTTTCATCATGAATCTGGAAGGCAGGCATATTGCGGTTAATCAACGTGCGGCGGAAATATTCGGCTATCCGCGTGAAGAAATCGTCAACAAACCGTATGATATGCTGGTTGCCGTTGGTGAATTTCCAAAAAGTGCCGAACGACTCAAACAACTGCTGAATGGTGAGCAACTGCCCATCTACGAACGCATCTTCCGCCGCAAAGACGGCACCGAATTTCCGTGCGAGGTCAATGTTCAACTCGTCAAAGATGACGCGGACAATCCCCTGCATATCCAAAGCATTGTGCGCGATATTAGTGATCGTAAACACGTAGAACAGCAACTCCGTAATCGGGAGACGCTTTACCGCACACTTGCCCGTAACCTGCCGAATTCGGCAATCTTACTCTATGACCATGACCTGCGTTACCTCATCGCTGAGGGGGATGCTTTAGAAGACAGTGGATATGTTACCGCCAATATGGAAGGCAAGACCATTCATGAGGTTTTGCCGGAAGAAACTGCTAAAAGACTTGAACCCTTGTATCGTCAAGCATTGCAGGGCGAGACCTTAAGTTTTGAACTTCCCTCGCGGGGCAGGATATTCGCCGCGCAAATGTTGCCGATCTATGATGGTCGGGGCGCTATTTTCGCTGGGATGATCGTCAGTCAGGATATCACGGAAGAGAAACGCAACAAAGAAGCCCTGCTTGCCAGTGAAGCCCGGAATCGTGCGATTTTGAGAGCCATCCCGGATTTGATCTTCGTGCTCGATAAACAGGGCGATTATGTGGATTTCGACTGGTCAGATTCTGAGGCTAACGTTTTTCCGAAATCCGATGTCAAGATGAACGTCACGGATTTTGGGTTCGATGAACCTACGCTTGAACTCACCTTAGAAAATTTGGAGCGTGCGTTAAAAACGGGCGCTGTTCAAAAATATGTGTACGAGCCGCTGATGAATGATGCGGAAGACCTTGTCGGGGCTTTTGAGGCACGCGTGGCGGCATTAAATGATGATGAAGCGATCTTTATCATCCGTGACATCAGCGACTTAAAGATTGTGCAGTCCGAACTTTCCGAACGTATCGAACAATTGACGATTTTGCATCAATTTGATGAGGAAATCGCGGATCGTCTGGATATTGATTATGTGTTGAATATGGCGATGGATGCCTCTATACGCTTGAGTCAGGCAGATTCCGGCTATATTGCGCTAAAAGATACCGATGGGACGTTTCAGATTGCAAAAGTCGCGGGGGATCATAGCGTTAGTGTTGCCAATGCGAACCTGAAATCACAAAAAGGCGCGGTAAGTCGAATCGTGCGGAATCAATCAGCGGAACTGATCTCTGATGTATCGCTCGACCCGGATTACATCGTGAATCGTTCCAAGACGAAAGCGCAAATCACTGTATCGTTGCTGTCACAGAGTCATGATATTATTGGCGTGCTAAACCTGGAAACAGATCGCTTTGGTGTGTTTACGGAAGAAATTTTTAGCTTTGTGAAGTTGGTTGCCCGCCGCATCACTGTTGCGATTGATAATGCCTATCTCTATCAACAGGTGGAGGGGCAGTTGGCGCAGTTGCAGGTGCTTTACGATCAAATCAGCAATCTTGAGCAACTGAAGACGGATATGATCCGCATTGCGTCCCATGATTTGCGTAATCCGCTTTCAACGGTGCTGGGCTATGCGGAAATGTCCACTTATGAAGTTGCCGATCAGGAAGGCGACCTCAAAGATTATATTGATATGATTTACCAGAGCGCCCGCAAGATGCAGAAAATCATCATCGACATTTTGTCTCTGGAACGCATCCAGGAAATGGCGGAACAGACCGAACCTTATGATTTCTACATCAATGATCTGGTGCAGGCTATCTATGCGGATTACGAATCTGAGGCGAGGATGCGCGGGAAAATATTGACGGTGAGCTTGCCGGAGCAACGCATTGAGGTGCTCGGTGATCTGGTACAAATCCGTGAGGCGATCACCAATCTCGTGACCAACGGCATCAAATATACCCGTGATAATGGCAAAATTGAGATGCGCTTGTTCGTGCCTGAAGATGGCAAAAAAGACATCATTGTTGAAGTGCGCGATAATGGTTTTGGCATCCGTGAAGACTTGCAGGAACGTTTATTCCAACCGTTTTATCGCGCCCGTACCGCAGAAACTGCCGACATAGAAGGCACGGGGCTGGGCTTGCATCTGGTCAAGAACATTGTGGAACGGCACGGCGGCAAGATGAGCTTTGAAAGTGTTCACGGCAAAGGCAGTACCTTTGGCTTTAGTCTCCCAATCAAGCATATAAAGTAATCTGTGTGGCGCGATGCTCCATAAATTACTCCTGACTCTCACCTTTATCCTCAGCGCAATATCCGTGTTGTTTATCGGCGGGTCGCTCGTCTCTGCACAATTTATGCCCCGTGGACCCGAACTCGCCTATAGTACCGAAGTCGATGGCACATCCAGCATTTATTTGCTGTCGGTACGGCACGGTCTAGCCTATTCCCTCACCAGCGCAGAATCGCCGGATCGCACGCCCGTGTGGTCGCCGGATGGCTCTATGCTGGTGTATGAATCGCGGGCGTTGACCCGTCAGAATTTTAACCTGTATGTCACCCTGCTGGGTGGGACACGCTACAATGAACGGCGACTAACGGGCAATCTGAGCGGTGACGGGAGTGCGGTGTGGTCGATGGATCAGGCGGAAACGATTTTGTATGTATCCTCCCCTGGTGTGACCAATCGCATCTATCAGATGAACATCAATGATCGTCCGTTTGAGCATCAGCGGATTACGAGCGTGGATTATTCGTCGTATGCGCCGCATGTGTCGCCTGTCAGCGGAGAGGTGTTATACGTGTCTATCCGCGACGGGCAATATGATATTTTAGGATACGATCCACACACGGGCGTAGAACGCTTCGCCACCCATGATGAATATATTGATTCGTCGCCGCATTGGTCGCCGGATGGTAAACGCTTTAGTTTTCAATCGTATCGCGGGGACAGCCTTGATATTTTCGTCGCGGATGCGGATGGGCAGAATATCCGGCAATTGACCAGCGAACGCGGGAACGATCATAGCGCCATGTGGTCACCGGATGGGCGGTACATCGCCTTTACGTCCAACCGTAGTGGCAACGATGATATTTTCGTTCTGGAAGTCGATCATCCAGAAAATGTGGTGCGTCTTACGACTCATCTGGCGGCGGATCGCAACCCGGTCTGGTCACCGGATGGGCAGTACATCGCGTTTGTCTCTTATCGGGATAACAACGCAGAAATTTATCTCGCTCGTCCATTCGGTGGTGCGGAGCGTCGCCTCACACATGATCCCGGTCAGGATAACTTCCCGGCATGGCGACCATGAGCTTCACTCGCTTGCTACTCCGGCTGTCTGCGCCGTTGCTCGTTTTGTGTGCAGTTGCGATTAGCGTGATTCAGCTATTGATGTTGCCCGCCGCGCCACAACTCGCCTTCGTAGCCATCGATCAGCAGAGTTACACATTGAATCTGGCAGATGCACGGCATCGTTTGGAAGTGCCGATAGCCCGTTATTCAGCGCGGATTTCCACGCCGGTCTGGTCACCGGATGGACGCTATGTCGCCTTTCGGGAATATGTGCTGAACCGCCATCAATTGACCATTTATGATGTACAGGATCGGCGCGAGATCATCAGCCTGCGAGATGGGACGACACAGCTATCTTTGCCGGCATGGTCACCGGATGGGCAAAGTCTCGCTTTTGTCTCCGATGAGATGATGGGCGAATTTCATCTGTACATCGCCAATTTGGAAGAGGGGGGTGTGCGGCAACTTACGCGTGAGCCGATTAATGATTTTACGCCCGTATGGTCAGGTGATGGTGAAAGCCTCGTCTATGCGGCGTGGCGGGAAGATCGCATCGTCGGCGCACAGATTGATGTTGAATCCTCTGCTGAAGCGATTGACGAAAGCATCTTACTGCCGGAATTTTCTTCGATGTACGGCGCAACATGGTCGCCGGATCGGATGCAGATTGCCTTTTCTAGCACTGGCTCTAACGCGGTCAGGTCATCGTCGATTTATGTGCTGGCGGTGGATGGCAACACGGGCATGGCGCTGGATGACTCCCGCACAGTGACCAACAGCGCGGAGAGCAACATCGTGCCGATCTGGTCACCGGAGGGCGATCGCATCGCTTTTGTGTCTGATCGTGATGGGGACAACGACCTCTACATGGTGGGCACGACGCAGGATATGCCCCAACGCCTGACGCACCTCAATACCGATCTCGTCCATGCGGGGTGGTCGCCGGATGGGTCACGGATCGCCTTTATCGCCCGTCAAACACGCGGGTGGTCGGTGATGATTCTGGATGTGGCGAGCAACGCGGTCTATGCCTTAACGCGGGATCGTGTCCCGATTGCAATTTCATGGCGACCCTGATCCCCTATAGGATCGTCTTATGTAAACTTTTTAAATCGTGTGCATTGCGGCGTTATTTCCGGTATGGTTGAGAAGATTTTCACCACACAGATTGCGTAATGTCAGGATGACCGGATGCCTTTGACCCTTTCAAATCGATTGTTTCGCCTGAGTGCGATTGTACTTCTGCTAAGTGTATTCGGTATCGGGAGCGCCTTTTTCATCGGTGAGGTGGGCGCGGCAGTGCCACAGATGGTCGTCGTCGGGCAGGGTGATGACGGCGAGTATAGCCTCTACCTGACGGATTCCCGCCTGAATATATCCACGACTCTCGTTACCTATGATGCGATGATTTCCCGCCCGCAATGGTCACCGGATGGGCGCGAGATGATTTATCGTGTGTATCATGCAGATGGTCATCGCCTCTATATCTATAATTTAGAAACGGGCAAAACGCGCCTTTCATGGGCGGATGGCACGACCTATAACGGCTTACCCGCGTGGTCACCGGATGGCAGTGAAATCGCGTTTGTGTCCAATAATCAGGGCGGGTATTCTTTCCTGTATGTGATGAACCTTGAAACGCGTGAATTCCGCTCCCTGACCCCCTCCACGGTCAATGCAGATACGCCGATCTGGTCTGCGGATGGTACAGCATTGCACTATACGGCGTGGCGGAGCAACCGCGATGTCCTGATTAGCGTGAATGCAGATGGCACAAATGCGCGCATTTTATTGCCTGATTATTTCTCCGGCTTGATTCCGGTGGCGTGGTCGCCGTCGCGGGAGCAAATCGCCTTCCCGCAGTCGCGCACCAACGGCATGGTACAACGCTCCGATTTGTATCTGATGGATATCTTTGAAAATGCCAATCCGAATGAGTCTGAGCGCGTCGCCACCGATGCTGGTGTGAATGCCTATCCGGCATGGTCACCGGATGGCGAACAGATCGCCTTTGTGTCCAATCGTGATGGTGATACCGACCTGTATCGTGTCTCCGCGACGGGCGATGCTGAAAATGAGACTGCGATTCGCCTGACCGATCTGCCGTCAAACACCGCGCCGACTGAACCGCTATGGTCAGCGGATGGTGGTAGTGTGGCGTTTTTCTCGGTGGTCAGTGGGCAACGGGAGACGATTTACGTGGTCGGGGCAGATGGGCATGGCTTGCACCGCCTGAGCTTTCCACGCGCACCGCTAGCGATGGCATGGCGACCCTGACTCGTCCACTGATTAAATTGACGGGTGTGCTGTTTATCATCGGTGTGGCGCTGTGCCTTCTGATGCTGGACATTGGTGGGCGGTTGCCCCCATTGCCACAACTCAGCTATACCCTCCCCAACGAAAGTGGCTATGGCACGGATATCTGGCTGGTTGATATTCAACATCGCCTCCACCTGCGCCTTACCGGACACGCCGCGTCTATCAATAACCTCGTCTGGTCACCGGATGGTGAACAGCTGGCGTATCATGTGCTTAATCCGGGCGAGCATCAACTCCATATTTACACACCCAGCACCGGAGAACGCGTTATTTTTCGCAGTCGTCCGGTGTTCCCGTCTGCGCCTGCTTGGTCGCCGGATAGTAGTCGGTTGGCGCTGATTTCCGATCAGGATCGCGGGTTGTTCAAGTTATACATCATGGATGCCCGCACCGCACAGTTAACCTTACTCCCCACGACGGGCGCACCCTTTGACCGCGCGCCTGTCTGGTCACCCGATGGCGGGAACATCTACTTTTATTCACAGGACGCGCAGTTACAACGCGGAATCAGCCGTTATGATTTGCGTATGGGGCGGGCAGAGGTCGTGCGGCGTTACGATGAACGAGTCAGTTTGTTGTCGCCGGATGTACGCCGTCTCATGGTCATAGAAGATCAGTCGACTTATGCTGTTGATGATCTGACTCAAGCCGAAACCAGCCGTGAAGCATTCAGTCTAAACCCTCACATATCTGATCCACCTGTAAGTTGGTCACCGGATGGGAATAGTCTGATTTTTAACTCCAGCTATACGGGCACATCCCAATTGTATCGGCTGACTCTAGCGGATGGCATAATTCATCCTCTAGCTGAAATATTTACGGTAGCGGATTTTGCGTGGTCGCCGGATGGCAGGACTATTGCGTTTATGGCTGTTGATGTTGGTCAGCAAAACACGTATATTATCGAGTCGGACGGATACAATCTGCGGCAGATCGTCCGTGCTCTCCCCCATTTGCAGGACATCGCGTGGCGCGGTGGCGGAGAGTAAGCCTTTAACGTCTTTAACAAGAGGAATTGTTTATGCCAGCAGAAGTCGCCGCTATTGTGCTGAGTTTGATCTCCGCCGCCTTCTGGGGTGCGGGGGATTTTACGGGTGGGTTGACCACCAAACAGTCGGATGTGTTCGGCGTGGTGATCGTCGCCCATTTTGCCGGATTTGTGCTTCTGGTCGGGTTGGCGCTGTTTTCCGGCGAGGCTATCCCGCCGACAGATGACCTGTTGTGGAGCGCGGCGGCGGGCATCGCGGGGGTGATCGGCCTGGCGGCATTTTATCGCGGTTTGTCGCTCGGTAATATGGGCTTGATCGCACCCATTACAGCGGTGCTGGCGACCTCGATTCCGGTGGTGTTTACCATTTTTACCGATGGCTTGCCAGATGCGCTTAAGGTACTGGGTTTTATGCTGGCGTTAATCGGCGTGTGGTTTGTCTCTCGTGGGGATGGTTTGGCGGTCATCTCACGGCGGGGTTTACAACTGGCGATCATCGGCGCACTCGGATTTGGTGGCTTCTTCATCCTGATCGATCAGGCAGAGACGACCTCAGTAGTGTGGAAGCTCATCGCGGCGCGGGGAGGGTCTACGCTGTTTATGATCGCGCTGGCGTTGATGCTCAAACGGCGCTGGTTGCCGGATAAAAAATATGTTCCGGCGATGGTCATGGTCGGGTTGCTTGACCTGGGCGGCAATGCGTTTTTTGTGCTGGCGGAGCAACAGGGCAGGCTAGATGTCGCCGCGGTGCTGTCGTCGCTGTATCCCGCCGTGACGATTTTACTGGCACGCATCCTCTTACAGGAGCGCCTCTCTCCGCATCAACTTTTTGGCATCGCCGCCGCTTTAGTCGCCATTATGTTGATTGCCGTCTAAATTCACACACCTTTTCACACGCTCACTTTATATCATCAGTTGTAATGTAAAAACTAACAATTGTGAAAAGGGAGTAAGCAATGAGCGATGTGATGGGACAATTACGGCAATTGGTGGGGACATGGGAAGGAATCGGACGGGGCACATTCCCGACGATTGATCCATTTGAGTACACCGAAAAAATGGTGATTCATGCGATTGGTAACGACCCACTCCTCTATTATGAACAATACACATGGCGCAATAACGCCAGCGGGCAAAAAATTGCCGCGCATCAGGAGTGTGGGTTTATCCGCCCGATCAGTGGCAATAGCATCGAACTGACCAACGGGCAAAATAGTGGTCGGACTGAAATCTTAGTCGGCACGATTGAACAGCGTGGTACGGAAATTTTTCTGAATCTTACCAGCAAGCACATCGCCTATGATGAGCGCATGATTGCTTCTAGCCGTGTGTTCCGTCTGGTGGAAGGTCAACTGGAATATTCGACTGGCATGGCGACGGTCAGCGTGCCGCAAATTCAACCGCATCTGCACGCAACCTTGCAGAAAGTGGTTGAGCGTGTGGCGGAATGTGTGGTTTAACGCGTTTGTGAGCATTGAAGGAGTTGGCTACAATCAGATCAGGGACATCCAACCGCATTAGATGGGTCTGACGATGAACACGGGCAAATTCTCCGGCAAGACATTCGGCGCATATCAGCTAAAAAATGTGATTTCTGACGCGGGTCTGGTGGTGACATATCTCGCCCATCAGCCCGCGCTGAAGCGTGATGTCGCCATTCAATTACTTGACCCGTATTACAACGATGAATTCGGCGCAGGCTTCCAGAAAGCCGCAGAAATCGCCGCCAGCCTGGACCACGCGCATATCGTCCCGACCCATGATTACATCGTTGATGATGACCTCGCGGGAATCGTCACTGCGTATATGCGGGGTGGCATTTTACGGAATCAGATGCAAAATGGCGCATTATCCGTCACCGAGATCGCCACGCTCATCAACCATATCGCCCGCGCACAGGATTTCGCTCATTCGCGGGATGTGGTGCATGGTGATCCCTCCGCCGCCAACATCGCCTTTGATGATGCGGGGAACGCTTATATCGCGGATTTTCACGTTGCCGGAATCGCTATGATGAGCAAGCCTGCTGTCTCTACGCCATTTTATAGCGCGCCGGAACGCCTGATTGATGAAACCGTCAGCCCAAAAACCGATCAATATGCGTTGGCTTCGGTTGCCTATCGCCTGCTGACGCATCAACATCCGTATTTCGGTGAGGAATTTTCCCTGCCGATGATGCTCAAAATCCACGAAGCGACATTTATTCCGCCGTCGATGGTTAATTCGATGAGTCCGGCATTGCTGGATGCTGTGTTTGCGCGGGCGCTCGCTATCCAGCCGGATGATCGCTATCCAAGTGTGATTGACTTTGCGCGGGCGTTTGAATCTGCGCTCGCCAACACCGACAAGCACCTCTTCATCAGTTATAGTCGGCGCGACACGGCATATGCCCAATCACTCAAAACGTATTTACGCGAGAATAACTTCAATGTGTGGATTGACGACAACATCGAACACGGCGATCAGTGGTTCAATAAAATCCACGAAGCCATCAAAGACTGCGCCGCTTTTGTGATTGTCATGTCGCCGGAAGCGGAAAGCTCCGAGTGGGTGCAAAAAGAGGTGTTGCTCGCCAAACGCTATCAGAAGCCGATTTTCCCGCTGTTGCTGAACGGGCAGGAATTCGCCATCCTGATTGACATTCAATTTGGCGATGTGCGCGACAAATCCATGCCGGGGATTAACTTCCTGCGCCGTCTACGTCGTTCGATTTATGGGATTGTTTAGCGTCGTGCTGACGAAAAATTGTCATCCAGCAGATCGCCGAGCGTGCGTTTGGGCTTTTCATCGGTGTAGCCGTAATCATCAAACGGATCGTCGTCATAACGCGACTCGCCATAGAGCACCGCTTTACGTTTGGACATCGGCGTTTGATGCAGGTCAGGGTCATCGAGTAACGCCTCGTTGATGCCGCGCCACATATCGCCCATTGCGGAGAATAAGCGCAGGGCAAATGGCAACATGAACACCCCGAATAGCATCACGATGATCGCCTCAAATGGTGAGTTGATCGTCCAGCCCAGAAACTCGAAGGTTGCGCCATCGTTGACGACAAAGGGCGTGCTGATTAGTCCGCCGACGATCCCGCCTACGACAGACAGGATAACGAACGTCATCAATCCGAGCGGAAATTTTAGCCCGATGTAAATCAGGGCTTTCCAGCTACTGCCTCGAATCGTCGCCTTGAGCATTCCACCCAAGCCGTGCATCTCGCGCAGGGTGGAGTTGGATGCCAGCGGAATATCTGTGCCGAGCAACGAATTTGAGAGCGCCCGTTCCACATCTGCCGCCCACTGACTTGCCAGCATGGTCGCCAGCACAATTGGAATGCCGATCAAAATGAAAGACAAGCCGACTCCCAGCGATAAGCCAATCGTCAGTAGCAAGAAATAGAGTAAGCCTGCGGGAAAGCTCAAGCCGAGATACAGGATATTGCGATAGGTTTGTGGATCAAATAGGGATATCAAAAAACCGCGTTCATCGTCCATAATGGGTTATCTCCCCGCAGTTCATTTTTATACAGATATGCTATACATCTATACGCGAAACGCTCGTAAAGGTCGCAACGGGATTTAGGCTCAACCTCTATGGCACGATTTACTCTCCACCATCCGGCAGATTGTCCACATCAATGCCTGCTGATTTTGCCTGCGCGATGACCGTTTGCGCGGCTCGTACCATCGGCATATCGACCATGCGCCCCTCGAATGCAAACACGCCCGCGCCCGCTTTTTGATGCGCGTCATGTGCGTCGATGAGCGCCTTTGCTTTGCGGATGCGCTCAATGGAAGGTGTGAAAATCTGCTGAATCACCGGCACATGCTTGGGATGGATCGCTAATTTCCCCGTGTAGCCCATGTAATGCGCTTGCTCCGTCTGAGCGATGAGTTGGCTATCATCGGCGGTGAGATCGACGAAAGGCGTGTCTATCGCGTCCAAGCCGTGCGCCTTTGCATACAGGACGAGCTTGCTCCGTGCGTAAAACACCTCCCACATATCGGGTGTGCGTACCGCGCCAATATCGCCGGCAAGGTCTTCCGCCCCGAACATCAACCCCTTAAGGCGCGGGTCGGCGCTGGCAATCGTTTCCAGATTAATCACCCCGTAGGCGCTTTCGATGATGGCAAACAGGCGAATACTGCCATCCAGATAGCCATATTCGCGCTCTTTAAGGGTGAGATGTTCCGCTACCTGTTTAACCTGTTCAGCGGATTCGACTTTGGGGATCACGTAGCCGTCCGGATGTCCTTCGATGGTGTGATCGATGTCGTCGATATAGATGCGATTGTCGTCATTGAGCGCGTTGATGCGGACGAGTCGTTCACTTTTGCCGAAGTCGACTTCTTTCAGCGCATGGTTAATTGTCAGGCGGGCGGTGGCTTTGTTGGTGAGCGCCACGCCGTCTTCGATGTCCATAATGATGCCATCCACCGCTAACGCCGCGCCTTTTTCGATCTTCTTACGATCATCACCGGGCATGAATAACAGCGCCCGTCGGATTGGTTGTGTCATGGTGTGCTCCTTTAATAACCTGAATTCTGTTTAAGGTGAACATTTGTGAAAAATAGCTTTTAGCCGTTAGCTTTTGGCTTTTAGTTTGAAAAAACAATGCTTTTGCTAAAAGCCAATAGCCAAGAGCTAACGATAGTCAAGGTATTTTGCCGCAAAGCGACTGTCATTTATGATCGTTTGCTTATCCAGAACTGACGTTAATAACGTGTAATTTCTAGCAACCGTACACTGAACAAATGAGCGAGTTGAACAAAAGGAAGTCTCTGGTAAGGTTGAATTTCTCACAAAACAGCCTGGAGGAGACCCCCAATGTTCAGCTCTAGAAATTATGGTAAATGGCGCAGTCGTTTA